>NZ_BAABGX010000002.1:0-1903532 GCF_039541795.1 Nibribacter koreensis
CGTGCGGACACAAGCGGACGCTTGCGCCATGGCTCTTTATAGATAGTAGAACTAGCGCCATGACTATGGCTGACTAGGAGTAATTGCTTGGAGTCTGGAGACTCCAAGCATCCATAGACACGAGTCATAAGACTCGCGCCATATAAAAGAGGTAATTACTGCTCTGGGCTAAACTGACTCATGTCCAAATTAGGCGAGGAAATGACTTTTCCGCCATCCGTAATCATGATGCAACTGTATTGCGGGTATTTTTTCAAGAGCTTCAGGCCTTTCTTTTGCCCCAGCACCATGATGGAGGTACTGAAGCCGTTGGCCATCTCAGCGCTGGGTCCGAAGACCGTCACGCTGGTCAGGCCGGTAGACGGATAGCCGGTGGCAGGATTGATGATGTGGGAATAGCGCTTTCCGTCAAACTCTACAAACTTTTCATAGCTCCCAGACGTCACTACAGCGCTTTGCTTCAGCGGGACCACGGCAAACAGACTGTCTTTCTGGACGGGATTGGTGATGCCAATTATCCAGTCGGTACCATCTGGTTGCTTGCCCCAGGTGCTCATATCTCCTGAGCCGTTCACAATGCCTGCTGGTATGTCACGGGCCAGCATTAAGTCGCGGCAACGGTCAGTGGCGTAGCCTTCGCCCAGCGCCCCGAAGCCAATCTTCATGCCCTTCTTTTTCAGGAAAATGGTGGAGTTTTTCTTGTCTAACACAATGTTTTTGTAGCCTACCTTCTCTACAGATTTCTTCACGGCCTCGGGTGTGGGCATTTCTTCCATGGAGCCGTCAAACTTCCAGATGCGGTCCATGGCGGCAAAGCTGATGTCAAAGCCGCCTTTGGTTAATTTAGACAGGCACAAAGCACGTTGGGCTAAGGCGAAAACTTCTGGGTCTACTTTGACGGGCGCAATGCCGGCCATGCGGTTCACCTCTGAAATCTGCGTTTCTTCCTTCCAGTCTGAGATGAGGTATTCAATGCGGGTCACCTCTCCTATCACCGCGTCAATGCTTTTTTCTGCCGTCAGAGAATCCTTCGCCACGATGGTAATGTCAAACCGACTCCCCATTAACTTGACGGTTCGCTTTCTTAACACCTGGGCATTGACGGTGAAACTGAACACTACTAGAAATAGGAGGACAACTCTTTTCATGCTACAAATTTCGGCATTTTAAAAGAAGCCGACACGATTAGGCGGATGGAATGTATTACCACCCTTATAAATTGTAACGCTTCTCGTTTTTGGCTTATTTTCTGGAAATCAGATTAAAAACAATGTCCTTTTCGGGGGCTTTCAGCTTCTACCCACTGCTACTGCTTTTGTGCACGCAGTTGGTTATTCCTGAGAAGGTTCTTCCTTCCGGTGCCCTTATGCCGCGTTGTTTCATTTTTACCGCCAAGCGCTCGCGGCCGCGGGGCCCCGTCTTCCCGCCTCGCGCTGTACCAGTTTGCCTCCTTTGTATGGTCACCACCTTGCCGGTTTAACCAGTATAGCCTTGTCGTGACCGCTGTCAGGACAGAGGCGGCAACCTGCTTAGGCGGCTCGCCGGAAAGACTGGATTGGTTGCGTTTGGCAAGGACTGTTACCAATCGCTTCCATGTTCTGGGATTTATCTTCTTGTGACCTTCTAAGACACCTCTGCTTTCCAAAACTTTAACCATTCGCAGATTCCCCCCTTGAGGGTTGCCCAAACGAGAGTTTGAGGCACCGAGCGTAGCTCTAAGGGGGTGTCTATACCATCAGATGAAAAAGCTCCCCTCTCTATTGGAGAGGGGCTGGGGTGAGGTTTAACCTTATTCCCGCACAACACGCCAAAACAAAGTCCCTTGCCAATTGAACTTGACAAGGGACTTTACTAGAGTTGAAAATTATAGACTATCGCCTTTAGCTAACCAAGACTACTTCTTTGCCTTACTGCTCATGTAAAAGGTGAGTTTGCCGCCATTGGCCAAGTCAGCGTGATTCAGGAAGGGTTGCGTAAGGGCCTTGCCATTCAACTCTACTTTCTGCACGAAGACGTTTTTGTCGCTTTGGTTTTTGGCTTCAATAGTGAAGGTTTTTCCATTCTCCAAGGCTATGGTGGCTTCTTTCACGGAGGGGCTTCCTAACGCATATTGCGTAGAGCCGGGGGCTACGGGGTAGAACCCGAGGGAGCTGAACAAGTACCAGGCACTCATCTGGCCGCAGTCATCGTTTCCGCCCAGGCCGTCTACGGTGGCTTGGTACTGTTTCTTGAGGATCATGCGCACGCGTTCCTGGGTTTTCCAGGGCTGGTCGGTCCAGTTGTAGAGGTAGGCTACGTGGTGGGCAGGTTCGTTGCCGTGCACGTAGTTGCCAATGATGCCTTCGCGGGTAATATCCTCGGTGTCGGCAAAAAACTCATCTGGAAGGTGCATGGTGAAGAGCGAATCCAAGTGCGGTACAAATTTCTTGTTTCCGCCCATTACTTGAATCATCTCGGCGGGCGCATGCGGCACATACAAACTATAGTTCCAAGCGTTGCCTTCAATAAAGCCCTGGTTGTGGGTGCTCAAGACATCAAACTCCTTCTTGAAGGTGCCATCGCTCAGCTTAGGACGCATGTACCCAATGCGGGTGTCATACACGTTCTTCCAGTTCTGGGCGCGCTTGCTGAACTCCTGGTACACCTCTTGACGGCCTAGTTTTTGAGCTACCTGGGCAATGCACCAATCGTCATAGGCATATTCCAGCGTCTTGGACACCGAGGAGCCATTCTTGTCTTCGGGCACGTAGCCTAGTTGCATGTAGTATTGCAGGCCGTCATAATAGCCTTGGCGGGCCGTGGCCGCGCAGGCGTCCAGGGCGCGGTTGGCATCGCCAGTGTACGTGCCTTTCATAATAGCATCTGCAATCACCGACACACTGTGGTAGCCAATCATGCACCAGTTTTCATTGGCGTGGTGCGACCAAACCGGCAACATGTTGTGTACGCTCTGGTCATAGTGTGCCAGCATGGAGCTAACCATATCGGCGTTGCGTTTGGGCTGAACAATGTTAAACCACGGATGCAGGGCGCGATACGTATCCCAAAGCGAGAAGGTAGTATAGTTGGTGAAGCCGTTGGCTACGTGGTTGTTCTGGTCCAGGCCGCGGTACTGGTTGTCTACGTCCATGTAGGTGGTTGGCCCCAGAAAGGTGTGGTACAGCGCAGTGTAGAAGTTGATGTAGTCGTCCTTGGTTGGCAACACGGCGCGCACTTTCCCAAGCTCCCTATTCCATAGCGCTTGGCTTTCATTCTTCACGCGGTCAAAATCCCAATGCGGAATCTCAGCACGCATGTTCGCCAAAGCCCCTGCCGTACTCACCGGCGACAGCGCGAATTTGATTTTCAGCTTCTCTCCTTCCTCTGTCTTGAAATCGAAGTAAGCGCGCAACTGTTTGCCCGCCATCTCCGGGAAGTTCTTGGTCTGGTCAAACTTGCGCCAGAAGCCTTTGTACACCTGCGCTTTGCTGTAGTCTTTGTTGCCGTAGCTGGTGAAGGGCTTGGAGAAAGACATGGCAAAATACACGGTGCGCGTTCTGGCCCAGCCGTTGGTCATGCGGTAACCGGTAATCAAAGTATCATTTTCAATTCGCAAAAAGGTCCAGGTGTTCTTATCCTCATAGTTGTAAATGCCGTGCATCAAATCCAGGATGATGTGCGCCTCGTCTGACTTCGGGAAGGTGTATTGGTGCATGCCCACGCGGTTGGTGGCCGTGAGCTCTGCCTGAATGTTGTGGTCGTCCAGCTTAACGCTGTAATAGGCCGCCTCTGCGCGCTCATTGTTATGCGAGAACTTGGACCGAAAACCGCTCCCTGGTTTAGCCTCCGTGCCGGGATTCAATTGCAGTTTGCCGGTGGTGGGCATGATCAGGAAATCGCCTAAGTCTGAGTGGCCAGTCCCAGAAAAGTGCGTGTGGCTGAAGCCCACAATGGTAGGGTCATCATACTGGTAGCCGGCGCAGTATTTGTACACGTCCTTGTTGTACTTGCCGCCCATCTCATAGGGTATGGTATCTGTGTCTGGTGACAGTTGGACCATACCAAACGGGGCCGTGGCGCCGGGGTAGGTATGGCCCATTTTAGCGGTACCAATCATAGGATTCACCCAGCGCACCAAGTCAAAAGGCGGCTTCTGGGCAAAGGCTGAGAACTGCAAGAACAAGAAAGCGAGGAAGAAGAGTTTTCTCATGGCGGGGAAAATATGATGCAGGAAAAGTCCCGCCTAAAGATAGAAGGATGCCGCTAAAAAAAGGATTCGTTTTTAGCCTGATTTCTAGGAAAGAGGCCAAAAACGAATCCGTCTGTAGTTTACTCTAAGTAAGCGCATTCTCTGCGTTTGATTTCAGCTAAGGCACAATCACAATCTTACCGGTGGTATGATGGGTTTCTATCTGGCGCATGGCCTCGGCGGCTTGGTCCAAGGTGTAAGTACCGCTCACATGGACCTTGAGTTCCCCTGCTTCGGCTAGCTGGCACAAATGCTCCAATTGAGTGGAGTTGGGCTCCACAAACACGTACTGGAAGTTGAGGCTCTTGTCCAGGTCCTGGCCTTGGTTTAAAATGGAGACTAGCTTTCCCCTGGGCTTGAGCGCTTCCAGACTTTGGGTGAGGGTTTCGCCGCTGGCCGCGTCAAAAATCAGGTCCACGCCTTCTGGGCAGATCGCTTTCACGGCCTGGCCCACTTGGTTGTCTTTGTAATCAAGGGTATGGTCGGCGCCCAGGTCTTGCATGAATTTGTGGTTTTTCTGGCTGGCCACACCAATGACGGTGGCGCCTTTGTCTTTGGCCAACTGGATGCCCAGACTACCCACGCCGCCTGAGGCGCCCAGAATCAAGACCGTCTGCCCAGCTTGTAGATGGCCTGCATCAAACAGAGACTGGTACGCTGTCAAACCCACCAATGGAATACCGGCGGCTTCCTCAAACCTCAGGTTCTTAGGCTTAAGCGCCAGGTAACTTTCGGGCAGGACGATGTATTCGGCAAAGGTACCGTGTTGTACGGTGGGTCTTCGGGCATAGGCGTACACTTCGTCGCCGGGCTTGAAGCGGCGGGCACTAAAACCACATTCTTCTACCACGCCCGCCATGTCCCAACCCGGTATCACCGGAAAGTTCAGAGGCAGAAAATCCTTGAGCCAACCTTCGCGCACGGCAGCGTCTACGGGGTTGACGCCGGCGGCTTTTATGCGCACCAAGACCTCGCCCTCCAGGACGGCCTGCTGGTTAAGCTCTCCTATTTTTATCTGGCCGGCATCTCCATAGCATTCATAATAAGCGGCTTTATTTTTCTTAGACATAGTATTATTGAGTGAGTGAGTGAGTGAGTGAGTAATTACAATTAGTTGGAGGCCTTGCTATAAAATCCCTCTTGGTTTTACCTCTAATTCTCATGAGGGTTTTGGTTAAAAGCTGCGGACTTGTCTATATGAGCCGGCCGTTTTTGGCCTTATTTCCAGAAAAAAGGCCAAAAACGAGGACTCCATCTAGAGTAAATTGCCTTTTGGAGTCAGAACCGTTTACTACCTTTACCCCCGAAACAGAATCCCTTCTTCCAGAAGAATTTGTCTCTGGGCGGCAGGGCTAACCAAAAGAAACAGTATGAGCAGTCAGATAGAATCTTTAGAACCAAAAGCCCTGTGGCAACATTTTTCGGCCTTGAACGCCGTTCCAAGACCCTCTAAAAAAGAAGAGCGCGTGATCCAGTTCATGCAGGAGTTCGGGAAGAGCCTGGGCCTGGAAACCATCACGGATGAAGTGGGCAACGTCATCATCAAGAAGCCTGCCACCGCCGGCATGGAAGACCGCCCAACCCTGGTATTGCAAAGCCACCTGGACATGGTGCACCAGAAAAACGCCGACACGGAGTTCGATTTCAATACCCAAGGCATACAGATGGAAGTGGACGGTGACTGGGTAAAAGCCAAAGGCACCACCTTGGGCGCCGACAACGGCATTGGCGTAGCCACCATCATGGCTTTACTCTCCTCCACAGACGTTGCGCACCCCGCTTTAGAGGCTTTGTTCACCATTGACGAGGAAACCGGCATGACCGGTGCCATGGGCTTGAAAGGCGGTTTGCTGGACGGCTCCATTCTCTTGAACCTAGACACCGAAAACGACCAGGAACTGACCATTGGCTGTGCGGGTGGTATTGACGTAACAGCCACGGGCAACTACCACTCAGAAAGCATTCCGTTTGACTTCACGGGTTTTAAATTGAGCATTACCGGTTTGACCGGCGGCCACTCGGGCATGGACATTCACCTGGGCCGCGGCAACGCCAACAAGCTCATGAACCGCCTTTTGTACCAAGCTGCTGATAAGTTCAACGTGCGCGTGTACAGCATTGACGGTGGTAGCCTGCGCAACGCCATCCCAAGAGAATCCTTCGCGGAGGTGGCCGTACCCGAAGAGAAAGCTGAGGCGTTTGAGCAATTCATTCAAACGCAGGCTGACATCCTGAAAGCCGAATATGCTATCACCGACGCTCACTTAGAGGTGAAAGGCGAACACATTGACCTGCCATCTCTGGCTATTTCACAGGAGTTCCAGAGCCTACTGTTGCGCGTTTTGTACGCCTGCCCGAACGGCATTTACCGCATGAGCCCGGCTATTGAAGGCTTGGTGCAAACGTCCAACAACCTGGCCCGCGTGCTGGTAAAAGACGGCGAATACTCCTTGCAGTGCCTTACCCGTAGTTCGGTAGACTCTGAAAAATTAGACCTAGCCGATGCCATCAAGTCTACCTTTGAACTGGCCGGCGCCAACGTAACCTTTAAAGGCGCCTACCCGGGCTGGACGCCTAAGCCAGACGCAACCATCGTGAAACTGATGAGCGGCCTGTACCAAGAGTTGTTCAAAAGCGCCCCGCACGTGAATGCCTGCCACGCTGGCTTGGAGTGCGGCATCCTGGGCACCAACTACCCAGACATGGAGATGATCTCCTTCGGACCGAACATCACGGGCGCCCACTCACCAGACGAGAAAGTGCAGATTAGCTCTGTCCAGAAATTCTGGGGCTTCTTGTTAGAGACCTTGCAAAAACTGCCAAAAAAAGCAGCATAAACAATTTATATTATGTAATGGAAGCGCCTTGCTCAACTTGGTAGTTGAGCAAGGCGCTTCCATTTTCAGCCTGTTTTCTGGGAAATAGGTTAAAAATGGAATGAGCCAAGCAATGCGTTAGAGACAAGGCGGTGCCGTTGTCCCTACAATACCGCGCCAGCGCATACAGGCATTGCCACGTCTCCACCAGCAGTCCGCCCGCCGACCGACCTTGCGCAGGGCAGCCCTGGCTGTGCGCCCGGAGCATGGGCAGGGACCGGGCAGTGGCCTATCAACCAGCAAAGGCGTAAGCCCACTATGAAACGAATCACACCAGCCAGGTGCAGAGAGAATGAAGAAAAGACTGTCTGAGCGGCAGCGAGTTTCTTTTCTTCTTGATTCTTTTGGTTACTTTTCTCATCAAGGAGAAAAGTAACAAACGCCAATAGAAAAGTTAAGAGTTGAAAGTTTAGAATTAAGAGTTAGGAGGCAGAGGCTTGGACGGCAATCTTAGTCGTTGGTGAGAACACCAACAACGGCGGGCTGTTAAATGGCGATGAATCGAATTATCTTAGGACTCAGGATTCAGAACTCGTACGTCATCCCCCTACCCCCTCCCGGAACAAGTCCGGGATCTTCGACTTCAAAAGGGGACGAAGCAGATTGAGTTGCTGGTGCTAACACCAACAACACCAGTCCTGATGATAATGCTTCAGCAATTGACAATCAGCCATCAATCAAAACCGTTTTCAGCCTCCTTTCTAGAAAACAGCCTAAAAACGAACCTTACAAACCAGTACCTTTGCATCTCAGTAAACCTAGCAACCACCCAACGCTCTTCCCCCATGGCCAAACGCAAAGCCTCTGCCCCAGAACACTTACCCTCGGTGACGGGTTTGCGCACCAGCGGCGGCACGGCCAAGCAACAAGAGTTCAACCAGTACGTGGCCAGAATCAACTTCTTAAAAGAGCAGTTGGCCAGTCAGCGGGCGGCCTTGTCGCAGGCCAGGGTGCGGGTGCAGAAAGAAGTACAGCCGCTCATTACGCAACTGGTTGAGAAACGCCGCGCCTTCGTGCATCTCCTGGATCGGGCCTATCATCTGGAGTTCTTCCAGAAGCAGGAGAAAGAAAAAATAGCCTTCCTGATCCAGAAACTGGCCTATGACCTGATTGACACCTACGGCGCCGAGGATCTGAAAGACCTGTATGCGCAGTATGCCCCCAACACATTCGCCCCAGACCCGCAGGAAGAACAAGTACCAGAGATCCCAGAAGAAGAACCTGCGCCCGACATAGAAGATTATGAGGCCTGGGAGGCCCAACAGCAACAGCACCGCGAAGCCCAGCAAAAAGCCCGTCAGAAAGCCAAGAAGCAGAAAGAAAAGGCCTCTGAGCTAAAGCTGGAGCTGAGTTCGCTCACCAAGGCCAGCCGTAAGATCTATACCACGCTGGTCAAACTCCTCCACCCCGACAAAGAACTGGACCCCGAGGCCAGAATCTGGAAGGAAGAGGCCATGAAGCGCATCACCATTGCCTATAACCAGGACGACTTTTTTGAGTTGCTCAGGCTGCAGATGGAATTCCTGCACCTGGAGGAAGAACACCTGGACCAGGTACCCGAAGACCAGCTCACCTACTACCTGAAACTGCTCACCGACCAGATCCAGGACCTGGAGCGTGAGTTACAGCATTTCCAGACGGGAACGCAGGCCAATTTCTTTCAGCGGTTTGCTGGCACAGAGCGGCAGATGGACCTCAAATTCAGGAAGGTGAAGAAAGAGTTAAAGGACGAGTTAAGCCAACTGGACCTGGAGCTGAGAGTTTTACAAGAACCCCTGCAACTGCGCGAATTCTTAAAACAAATGCGTAACTTCCAGTAGGCGAACACCTTCTGTTTTCGGTTTAGTACCATGCGCTGAATGGCAAGTAAGAACATGTAGAAACCTCGCAAAAATAAGAGGGTAGTTCTGCCCGCTGTCCTCAACTTCTATAACCGCGCCTGCGTATATTATTACATATCTATATGTAACCTTATAAATAGAGAAGCCATGCACGAACATGAATATAGAGCCCGCGGTAACTGGAACGAAATCAAGGGCAAAATGAAGCAAGCGTACGGGGACTTGTCTGATGACGATCTAACTTATGACGAAGGTCAGGAAGACGAATGGATCGGGAAACTACAGCAGAAGATAGGCAAGGGAAAACACGAAGTTAAATCCTGGATTGATTCTCTGTAAGACAATTCCTCTGGCAGATCCCAAGGCTTGGCCTGTCCGGTAGAGCGGGGATTTCTTCTGGGTCTGTTACGTTCTTATAGTGAGCGTGACTTTGGGACTCGGGATTGCGATGAAGGGCAAAAGCGTCATACCTTTTGCAGTTGTTAATTCAAAAAAAGGAAAGGCTCTCTTTACCAAGAGAGCCTTTCCTTTTTTTATGGACTGTTGGGTAGCTGTTTCTTATTTGGCCGGGCTGGTTTGTGCAACATCCACCAGGGTCTTCATGCCTATAAAGGCCTTCTGCTGGTTGGGCGTCAATATTTCTAAGACAGAGGCAGAGAAGGCAGACTCAATGGTCGTTAGCTGGGCTACCAGTTCCTGACCAGTCAACGCGGTTTCAGCGGCTTTGATGGCCTCTAGCTTCTTGGTTTCAAACCCTTTTAGTTTTAGGTACTGCAACTCGTTCAACTGCAAGGTGTTGGCCAGCTCGCGGGCCAAAGTACCGGCAGACGCGCTAGATACCGCCGTAGGCAGCGTGCCCGCCATAGAAGAAGTAGCTATAGAAAGGGTCAAAACAAGGGCAAGAGCAAGGCTATTCATAAAGCAGAAGATAGTTTGTTGGTGTATCTGCTGCAAAGATGCACGTATATAGCACTTGCCTATTATTTATTAGGCGAACAGTCTCCTTTGCCAGATGAACACCCTTAAATCTCCGCTCAGTTATATGCTTTTCTAAAGGGAGTACTACTAGAACGCTATTTGCTCGGCTAGCCTACTTATTAAACGCTAGACCCGTCCTTACTTATTTCCTCTATCTGCTCATACCATGGGCACGTACAAACTCTTCAAAATGCCGTTCTTCCTGCTGTTCTGCTGCGCTAAGTTCTTCCAGATAGAGGTCACTCTGCCCTCTGGGGGAATAGAATGTCCATTTAAACGTGGGCCGATGTTTAATGAACAAATAACTGTCTATGAACTCGTCATGGTGGTACACGCCCAACCAGAGCCTCCCACATAGTCCTATCGCGCTTAGCATCCCTGCCGCCAGTACCTTTCTTTTCATCTGTACCTCCTGCCCTACAGGATGGTCAGCACATTCTGGGGCGGACGGCCAATCACGGCTTTGTCTCCGTTCACCACAATGGGGCGCTCCAGTAAGATGGGGTTTTCTACCAGTACTTGAATCCATTCGTCCTGCGTGAGGTGTTTGCCGGCGTACTGCTCTTTGTAAAGCATCTCTCCTTTCCTGATGATGTCTTCGGGGGCTAGTTGCAGTTTGGCCAATACGTCTTTTAACTCTTGCGCCGTGGGCGGATTAGTCAGGTAAGACACTACTTCAACGTCTTGTCCCGCGTTCTGGAGCAAGTCCAACGTCTCGCGGCTTTTACTGCATCTGTTGTTGTGGTAAATGGTGACCATGGCGGGATGGGTTTGGATGAAGGTCAAAGATAAGGATTGTGTTGGATTCTCGTTTTTGGCGTGTTTTCTGGGAAACAGGCGGAAAACGCCGTTTTGATAGATGGCTGATTGTCAATTGCTGATTGTTAAAGCATTCCCATCAGGACCGCCGTTGTTGGTGTTCTCACCAACTACCCGAACTGCTTCTCCAGTTGCCATTACTCTCTGGAAAAGACTTGGTGCACTTGCTTTGGCTGTTCCCTCGGTAATACCGTTTGTTCCGGTGCGAACTCACAGCTTTGTTGCATGGTCTCCGCTAAGCGCTCACGGCCGCGGGGCCTCGTCCTGGCCCTTCGCACTGCTGTTGTACTCTGGGCCTTTGGCCCCGCCTTTCAGGCGACGAAACAACAGAGGCGCTCAGGACCAAGACTGGTTCTGGTTCCAATGCTGCTTAAGCCTGTTGGTTGGAGGTAAAGTCCGTCCCTGTCGCTGCAGAGTCATTCGTGCTGGCGCACGGCTGTAACTATCTGCTGTCCCGTGGGCATGGTTCAAGTCTTGGACTTGGACCCATGATGCAGGCAGTTTTCAACTGCCGTTGGCCTTCTGCCTAGTGATGCACATTGCTACTTTACCACGCATTGCGTCCCCCTCCGGAGGGGGTAGGGGGAGGACAAGTACTCCTTCAGACTCAGGACTCAGAACTCAGGACTAAACAAGTATCTTCTGCGCCAAGGACGGCTCCAACCGCAGACTACCCCCTTGAGGGTTGCCCAAACGGGAGTTTGAGGCACCGAGCGTAGCTCTAAGGGGGGTGTTTACACCAGCAGATAAAACTGACAGAAAGAGGCAATGGGCCCAAGACAAGGCAGTGCCGTTGTCTCTACAAAAAAGGCTCCCCTCCTGTTTTAGGAGAAGTTGGAGGTGGTAAAATCTCGATGTTGCATGCCAAAGACAAGGCAGCGCTTGGTCTCTACTTACTCAGCAATGCCTACCCCCTCATCCTAACCTTCTCCCTCAGGGAGAAGGGACTTGGGTCATTGCGTTTTTGGCCCGTTTTTCAGAAAATAAGCCAAAAACGTAATAGTAGGCTGTTCATAAGATCCATAACCCAGTACTCAAAACTCAAGACTCAGGACTCAAAACTATTCCACCCGTTTGCTGGTCACGTAGAAGTTGGGGTCAACGGTTAGTTCGGCGGCGTTGCGGGAGACGGTGGCTTTCTTCCAGGTGCCGGCCACGGGTTTGAGCCATTTGGTTTTGCCACTTACTAGCACTTTGACGGGCATAGAGAAGGTGTCCAGGCAGTTGGTCCAGCGATATTCCAGGGTCTTGCCGTTGAGCTTGTATTCCAGCACGGGGATGCGGGTGTCACGTAGGTACTGGTCAAAGAAGCCTTTTAAGTTATGGCCGCTTTTCTGGGCCAGGTAGTTCTCAATCTGGGCGCCGGTCACGGTCTGGTGGTAGAAGTCCTGGTTGAGGCCGCGCAGAATCAGGCGCCATTTCATGTCATTGCCCACCAACTGCCTGATCATGTGGAGCATATTGGCGCCTTTGGGGTACATGTCACCGGAGCCGGCGTAGTTGACATCATATTTGCCTACAATGGGACGGTCGTTTCTGATGCCTTTCCGGACGCCAATAATGTAGGCGCTGCTGGCTTCTTTGCCGTAATGGTAGTCTAAAAACAGGTTCTCTGAGTAAGACGTGAAGGCCTCGTGCACCCACATATCAGCTATGTCTTTATAGGTGATGTTGTTGGCGAACCACTCATGCCCGCTCTCATGGATGATGATGAAGTCAAACTTGAGTCCCCAGCCGGTTCCGCTTAAGTCACGACCCAGGTAGCCGTTCTGGTATTGGTTGCCGTACGTCACCGAACTCTGGTGCTCCATGCCCAGATACGGCACTTCTACCAGCTTGTAACTGTCTTCATAAAACGGATACGGCCCAAACCAATGCTCAAAGGCCTGCAACATGCGCGGCACGTCCTTGAACTGGGCTTTGGCCTTTTCCAGGTTCTCTGGCAAGACGTAGTAAATGCAATCCAAGGGGCCTTTCTCGCCGGGGTAGACTTCAGAGAAGGACACGTAATTGCCAATGTTAAAGTTGACGCCGTAGTTGTTGATGGGGTTGGTGACGGCCCAATGGAAGGTTCTGGTGCTGTCTGCGTGTTCTTCAACCTTGCGCAGCCTTCCGTTAGAGACGTCTACCAGCGGCATGGGCACGTTCACCCGTATCATCATGCTGTCTGGTTCATCATACATGTGGTCTTTGTTGGGCCAGAAGAGGCTGGCGCCGTCGCCCTGCACCGAGGTGGCGATGAACGGATTTCCCTGCGTGTCTTGCTTCCAGGTGACGCCGCCGCTCCAGGGCGGGTTTACGCTCACCTGCGGTCTGCCGCTGTAATATACGTCTATGCAGTGCTGGGCGCCGGCCACCTGCGGCTGTTGCAGTTGAATAAACCAGGCGTTGCTGTCCTGGCGTACCACCAGGTTCTGGCCGTTCTGCGTGACGCGGTCAATGCGCATGGGCGCCTGCAAATCTATCTGCATAGTTTGGTGCGGTTGCAAGACTTTGTAGCTGATCTTGTTTTGGCCCTGCAGGGTGCTGTCCTTAAGACTTACCTTGATGGACAAGTCATAGTGGGTCAAGTCCCACCAGGCGCGCTCTGGCGTGATGGAGCCGCGCAACGTGTCTTGCCGCGTGAAGGTGGGCGTGGTCTGGGCCTGGGCGCTAGGGACGGTGCCTGCCAGAAGCAAGAACAGCGCAAGACCTACGTGCCAAAATTGAGGGGTTTTCATAACAGTGATTTGGTTGAGAATAGAACGCGCGAAGCAGAAAGCGGTTGACGTGGTTTTCCGTTTTCGGGCTGAATTCTGGAAAACTGGCCGAAAACGCATGAACCCCGGTTGTTTAGGCTTCTGGAACCACGGCGGCCTTTCTGGTTTTCTTGGGTTTCTCTTTGGCAAACAGACCGGCGGTGTACTGGGCATACAACTCAAACAGGAACTCCATGCGCTTGGCCTCGCTCACAAACGCCTGCGGACGGTAACACAAATCTACGGCCTTGTCCAGGTCTTGGTGCGCCTTGACCAGTTTGGGCGGCATGGTGAGCGGGTCATACAAGTCTGCCAATGAACTGCCGGTAAACTCTGCCCGTACGTCCAGCACCTTCTGCGCGGCCACTTCTACGGCTTTGACCTGCTTCTCCGAAGGATTTTCTGGCCAAGGGAAGTTGTTGTAGACGATGTCATTTGAATAACGGAAGCGACTTTCTAATCTTCCACAAACATTTTTTACCCAAGCCATATGCATTTTGGATGATAATATTCCAAAATGAAAAAATGAATCAGTTTTAATAAAAGAGCAAAGATTGCTTGGAATCGTTTCTTTGTTTATAAATCCGATTGGAATATATCTTCGATTTTCAGAAGAAACTAAAGGGATAATTATAGCATGCTCTGGATTATGCTTATCCCGAAAGGTAGTAGGAAAATTGGCCAAATTACGAGCCTGTGAATCAGGACTTTTTTCTCTTAGCTCTTTGACTTTTTTTACCCGGTCTAGAACATAAGGTAAATTCTTTAATTTAATTGGGTCTACATCAACTAGCCACAAGCACCATCTCGACTTACCATTTATAAATTCTTCAGAACCTATAAATCTTCTAAAGTAATTTTCAGATAATGGCTCCTTTTGGATAAAATCTTCCTTTTCCTCATCATTAAAAATTAGATTTCCTCCATCTATTGCTTTATTTCCTGCTTGCATTGGAAACACATTGCAAATTGGCTTCCCTCGTTTTGAGATTATAGTATCTTTCCCTTCGGTTAAGTAGGGGGTAATATTCATGGCTACATATTCATGAGGCTCTGAGTTGTAACTTTCATATTCATAAATAAACTTCTCATTCACATCGAAGTTGGCAAAACCAATAATCACCACATGAACCGCGGCATTTCCTTTTGCTTCGTTCTTCCAGTTGAAGGTGCGGTGCGCGAAATGAATTTTAATCTTGTACCGATTAAATAACTCGTTCCAGAGAATACCCACTTGCTCGCCTTGGGCAATAGAATTGGTAGACACAAAAGCAGTTTTAATCTTGGTGTCTTGCATGTACTGCGCGGCTTTTAAATACCAGGCGGCTACATAGTCTAAAACGCCAGCACCGTTCACGCCCGCAAAAACTTTCTCCATATCAGCTTTCTGCCCAGCGTTTTGGTTTGATTTGCCAATAAACGGCGGGTTGCCCAGAATGTAGGTGAGTTGGTTTTTGGGGATGACGGTTTCCCAGTCTAGTTGCAGGGCGTTTCCGTGGGTGATGTTGGCAGATTTCTTGAGCGGTAGGCGCGCAAAATACTGCCCGAACTCCTGACTGATGGCCATGTTCATCTGGTGGTCAATGAGCCACATGGCCACCTCGGCAATGCGCGCCGGAAACTCTTCGTACTCAATGCCATAGACCATGTCCACGTCCAGCCAGATAATTTCGCGCACATCCAGAATCATCTGCCCAGACTTGTTCATGGCCCGTAAAATCTCAATCTCCAGCAAACGGAGTTCGCGGTAGGTGATGATGAGGAAGTTGCCGCACCCGCAGGCCGGGTCCAGGAACTTGAGCGTGCTCAGCTTCTTATGGAATTCGGGGAGGCGGTTCTTATTGGTCTTTACGCTTTCAAACTCGCGCCAGAGCTCATCCAGAAACAGCGGCTTTATGAGCTTGAGGATGTTCTTCTCTGAAGTGTAGTGCGCGCCCAGGTTTCTACGCTCCTTGGGGTTCATGACGCTCTGGAACAGACTACCAAAAATTGCCGGCGAAATCTTGCTCCAGTCCAGGGCACAGCAGTTTAGCAGTTGCGTGCGCATTTTGCTGTCAAAGGCGGCCGGCGGCAAAGGCTCTTCAAACAGCTTTCCGTTCACGTAGGGGAACTGGTTCAGGTGCTCGTCTATGTTCTTGAGGCGCTTGTCTACGGGCGTGTTTAAGATGTAGAACAGCTGACTTAAATGCGCGGCCAGGTCAGAGCCGTCCTCACTGGTTTTCTGCTCAATGTAATCCTGGAAAAGGCGCTTGTCAAAGATGCTGGTGTCTTCAGAGAAGAGGCAGAAGAGAATGCGCACCAGGTACACCTCCAGCACGTGGCCCTCATAGCCAATCTCCTGCAGGCGGTCATGCAGCTTGCCCATGCGTTCGGCGGCCAGAATGTTGACGGGGTCCTCAGACTTATAATGCTTGGTCTGGTAGCCCAGCAAAAACCCGAACAGCTTTACGTTCTTATACAGGTCCTGCAACAGAAACTCCTGCTGAGTGCCGTCCTCCAGATCATACAGCCTGAAGCGCTCAAAGTCACTCACCAGAATGCACTTGGGCAGGTCATATTCCTTGAGTCCGGCAAAATAGTCTTTGGCCTGCGTGTAAGCCTTGTCCAGGTCCTTGCCCTTAGATTTCATCTCTACCAGCAGCACGCCCTTCCAGAGCAGATCAATGAACCCGTCCCGTTCGCCCAGCTTCTTGACCTTGTGCTCAAACGTAGAAACGCGCTTACTGCTTATGCCAAACACGTTGAAGAACTCCACCAGAAAGGGCTTGGCGTCTGCCTCTTCACGGGCGGTGTCTTGCCATTCTTTGGAGAACCTGATGGCGCGGTCCTTTATCTCATTCCAGCTTAAAGCCATGGTGTGTTGCGTCTAGAAAGGGAAGGTAGGAAAATTCTATATACCCCGCCTACGTAGTTCCCGCAAGCCCATCGTTTTTGGCCTGTTTTCTGGATTTCAGGCTGAAAACGGGGGGTATAGTTAAGAGTTAAGAGTTATGAGTTAAGAGTTGGATGATGGTAGAGACCAGGCACTGCCTTGTCTTGGGCGCATTGCCTTCTTCTGCTAGTTTTATCTGCTGGTGTAAACACCCCCCTTAGAGCTACGCTCGGTGCCTCAAACTTCCGTTTGGGCAACCCTCAAGGGGGAAGTCTGCGGTTATGAAAGGCTCATGGCGCAGACGCAACTTGTTTAGTCCTGAGTCATGAGTCATGAGTCTGAAGGCGCTCCTGTCCTCCCCCTACCCCCTCCGAAGGGGGACGGAATGCGTGTTAAAGTAGCAATGCCCGGGCAGTTGCAGACTGCGCTCGTCATGGATCCAAGTCAAAGACTTGAACCATGGCTACGGGAAAGGAGATAGTTACAGCCGTGCGCAGCACGCGTGACTCTGCAGCGACAGAGACCGCCATTATCTTCCATCAGCCAATCAACCATCAAGCCCTTACAGGATTGGGACCAAAACCAGTCTTGGCTCTGAGCGCCTCTGTTGTTTCGTCGCCTGAAAGGCGGGGCCAAAGGCCCAGAGTACAACAGCAGTGCGAAGGGCCAGGACGAGGCCCCGCGGCCTTGAGCGCTTAGCAGACATAATGCAACAAGACTGGTAGTACGCACCGGAAAGAGCGGTCTTACTCAGGGAACTGCCAAATGCGTGCACCAAGGCATTGGCAAAAGTTATAATAGCTAGAGAAGCAGTTTGGGTCGTTGGTGAGAACACCAACAACGGCGTAAGTTGGTCCTATGCAACAACAACAACAACAACAACAACAACAACGGCGACAGACGGTAGCATAGACCATGCATACGCAAGGTGAGGCACATGCCTCAGGGGATTGGAAATCCCCGACAGAGTAGTTCGGGATTAGAAATCCCGAACAGCGTAGATCTCGAACAGCATAGCAGCGTAGCAGCAGAGACCAACCACGGCGGCGCAGCAGAGGCAAGTAGTATAGCAACTGGAGAGGCAATCTTAATCGTTGGTGAGGGCGCCAACCAAGGCAGGCTAGAATTGAGAACAGAGAAGAAGCAGACCCACCAACTGGGATTCAGGCAGAGAGATAGTCAACCTAAATCGGAAGCAACAGAACTAATTTGCTTGCGGACCCAAGCGGACGCTGGCGCCATGTCAAACGCCTCAGGCAAGGCTTCCTCGCTTTTAGCCTGATTCCCAGAAAACAAGCTAAAAACGCAGACGCTAAGCAACTGCCACAAGGGAGGTAGAAGCAGCAACAAGTCCCTCCGGCACCAACGGCACCTCTACAAAGAAACTCACGCCAGAAACAGGGTGGCTTTCAAACCAGATGCGGCCGTTCTGGGCTTCTACAAACTCCCGGCAGAGCACCAAGCCTAAGCCCACGCCCTTCTCTTGTTGGGTGCCATAGGTGGTGCCGCTGTTAAGCAAGAAAATGTCTGGCGAAAGAAGCGCGGGTTGGCCGTTGCCGCTGTCGGTGACGGTTAAGAGCAGAGAGCCGTCCTGCTTTTGGGCGCTCACCTGCACGGTGCCGCCAGAGTTGGTGAACTTAACGGCGTTGTTGACCAGGTTCCTGACAATTAACTGCAGAAACTCTACTTCAGCGATGATGTGGACCGCTTGGTCTAGCGCATACGTCAAGGTAATGTCTTTGCGGCGCGCAATGTCCTTGAACAGCTCCAGGGTAGAAGACAGCGCCTGGTGGACGTTGATAGACGTCAAGGCCTTCTTGCTCCCGTCCATCTGACTTTTAGACCAAGCCAGTACGTTGGTGAGCATGTCCAGGGTGGTCTGGGTATTCTGCAGGAGCTGCGTTTTAATCTGCAGGCGTTGCTCAGGGGGCATTTCGGCCTTGGTCAAGAACTGAAGGTAGCCTTGAATGTTCGCCAAGGGCGCGTGCAGGTCATGTGATATGATGGACAACAGCTTGGTCTTCTCCTGGTTTAGCTTTAGCAAGGCTTTGTTGGCTTGTTCGGTGGCCAGGCGGGCGTTGTTGTAGTGGTTGAGCAAGAAGACGGTACACACCCGTATGAGCACAATTACAATGAGGTAGGTGGTGACCATGTCAATAAAACGGGTCTCCCGGCTGAGGTAGCGCCCAAGGATGACTTCTGGGTACAAGTACTCCACCAAAGCCAGACTTAAAATTAGCCCTACGTTGACGCTGGTCCAAACCCAGTAGCGGCCTTTGGTAGCCACCACCAGAATAGGAAAGAAAAACAAGGACAGCAGCACCAGCGTGGGGCCGGTAATGCCGTCATTGAAAAAGTAATTAATGCCCAAACCCGCATGCACGGACAAAGACAGGATTAAAAAACTGCGGTGGTACCTGCCTTTGAACCTGGACAGATAAAACGCATAGGTCACCAGTCCCAGCAAAAAAATAGTAACGAAGAATGGGCCGTACAGCGCAGAGATGATGTTGAACGGAATGTTATACCCCACGCCTATGATGGTGATGAGACAGAAGGTGTTGTAAACACGTTGCTCCATGGAGAATTCCTTAGCCGAACCCACCAAATGTACCCATGTCTGCTTTATCTTCTCCCGTACTCCCGTCACGCTACGTATCATTCTTAAGCGGCCTTAAACCGGCACAAAGATACTAGGTATAGATATAAGTTAATTGCACTATAAAAAGAATGTAGCAACATGAAATAGCATCGTATAAACAATTTTTAAAGGCTATTTTAAGTCATATACTCAATGTTATCAACCTTAAAAGAATCCCACCCAGGTTAGACTGGTTTAAACAATTGTCTATTTCAAAATTTAACAATATCAATATAGATTAAAATTATCTAGGCTAGATACAAATCATTTATAACCGTGGCAAAAATAACAAGGGCACCTTCTGTGCAGATGGTCTGCCGTAGAAGGTGCCCTTGTTCAATTAGGTTAACAGCGCTCTATTAATCAGAATGCCATTACTGGTTACACTTAATCCAAACCGCCTTTACGGGTGGGTTTGTTCTGCGTAGGCCAAGTGCCCGGCTGCCCTGTTCTAGGGTTTACCGGCAAGACAATGCGCTCTCTGGATGTTTTGGCTGGATCTTCGCTGGCCATGTAGGCTAAGATGGCGGTTAAGATGGCATTGCTGCGCACATCATCAAACACAATCTTGTCATAGGTGTCGCGGTTGGTATGCCAGGTGTAGGTGCCGTATGACCAGTTCAAAGAGCTCAGGGAAAATGCCGGGGCGCCCGCCGCTACAAATGAGGCATGGTCTGACCCGCCCCCGCCCGGCGTACCCGGGAAGTTGGTTTCAATAGGCTGACGGATAGACGCCGGTACCGCAGACAGCCAGCGGCCAATGTAATCATACGAGTGCAGAAAGCCCTGACCCGAGATGTTCACCACGCGGCCCGTACCGTTGTCCTGGTTGAAGACCGCCTGGATGTTCTTCACAATCTCTGGGTGATCTTCTACAAACGCGCGTGAGCCGTTCAAGCCCTGCTCCTCACTGCCCCAGTGGCCTACCAGGATGGTGCGCTTAGGGTTAGGATAGAGTTTCTTTAAGATGCGCATGGCCTCCATCATGACAATGGTACCAGTCCCGTTGTCTGTAGCGCCAGAACCGCCGTCCCAAGAGTCAAAGTGCGCTGACAGGATCACGTACTCATCAGGCTTCTCAGAGCCTTTGATTTCTGCAATGGTGTTGAAGGCCGGCACTACGCCTAATTCCTTCGCATTCACCTTGATGTTGATTTTAGGCTTGTCGCCGGCTTCTACCATGCGGTACAGCATGCCGTAGTCTTCCAGGGCAATGTCTACCGTAGGGATTTTCTTGGTAAAGGCATTGAAAATCTTGTTCACGCCAAACCCCGCTGACCAGTTGGACATGACAATACCTGCGGCGCCGGCTTTCTCCAGCACCGCGGGCAAGGTGCGGGTGGTATAACCAGTTTTGGCCAGTTTGTTGCGCCAGGCTTCGGTTTGCGCCGTGCGTTGGGCTTTCATTTTGTCAAAAGAGGCTGCGGTGGCAAATTCCTGCCAGTTATAGTCTGGTCTACCAGTGGGCTGGTACATAGAGATCATGACCAGTTTGCCTTTCACATTTGGCAACCATTGTAAGAAAGAAACGGAGTCGGTGATTTCTGCCGGCAGGGTAATCAGTTCGGCGGTGACGCCTTTGCCTTTGGTGGCCGGGCTCCAGGCCAGCTGCATGCCCTCTAAGGATTTTACCCTAGGTGCTACCATCTCTATTTGTGACGTGCCTCTTTCCCAGCCACGCCATTCGCCCCATTTCTCGTTGCGGGCCATGATGCCCCAGCCTTTGTACTTCTCAATGGCCCAGTCGTTGGCCTGCTTCATTTGGGGCGAGCCCACCAGACGCGGGCCAATTTTATCCAAAAGTTCATAGGCCAGGCGCTCTAGCTGCGAATTCTCGGTGGCTTCCTTCACAATGGCTTCCACCATCGGGTTTTTAGGTGCTTGCGTCTGCGCGTTGTTGGGCGTTTGGGCCTGCCCTACCTGGGCAGACAAGAGCAAGGCCGCCAGCAGGGCCTTGGGCAGGTGATGGGTATAGCGTTTCATCATAGTTTTCATGTTTGCTAATTTAGGAAAGGATTACCGTCTGGCAACAGATAAATCTTACGCACAGGCGTTTGGCCGCTTTCCTTTATGAAAGCAGCCTCTCTTCCTAGAAACTTATTTGCCTTATATTTACTTTATAGGGTACCCCCATACCATAGACGCACATGCTAGAATATTCTATTTTTAGAAAGCTGCCGCCTTGGATGCAAGTGCAAGAGTTGGCCCAGAAAGGCGCTTTCCTAGCTTTAAGACACCATAAGGACTGGACCGTCCAACTCTATTACATTGACAACCGCTTTGTAGAAGTCTGGGGCCGGGGCGGCTTGCACATCGTCAGTACGTTTTATGAACCTGCTAATGCCTTGCACGTGGTGGAGCCATATTTAGGGACGATGGAGGTGCAGGATTTGTATCTGTAGTTTGGTTTTTTTGTTAGGAATTTCTGAGGTGGAGGGCAAGATTATTTTTAGCTGTTGTTGGTGTTCTCACCAACGACCAAGATTGCCTCTCTAACTGCTGTAGTGCATTTGTGCACTTCCGTTGGCTAATCCCTAGGTAATACCTTGTGCTCCGGTGCGTACTATCTTTCTTGTTGCATTTTGTCCGCTAAGCGCTCACGGCCGCGGGGCCTCGTCTTGGCCCTTCGCACTGCTGTTGTACTCTGGGCCTTTGGCCCCGCCTTTCAGGCGACGAAACAACAGAGGCGCTCAGAACCAAGACTGGTTTCGGTCCCTTTCTGCTGAGACTAGATGATAGATTCAGGTTTTTGCATGTAAGTTCAGCTGCTGTCGCTGCAGAGTCACTCGTGCTGCGCACGGTTTGCTTTATCTTGGTTCACGAGAGCGGCCGACTGCCGGTTGTAGCGTCGCTCCGCGGAACGACGTGGTCCAACGCAGCATTGGCCGCGCTATCCCGGTTGGCACTGTTCTCTGAAACAGAAGATTCATTCATTCCCAGAAAGAGGTTTCTATTCTGCCAGAGGCGTTCCCGTTACATGGGGGCACGTCGTTCCGCGGAACGACGTTACGTTAACAGGTGTCGTTTTTAGCTCCATTCCCGGAAATCAGCCCGAAAATGACTCAAAGGATACAAGCCGTTTTAAGAGAAAGACAATTGTCCTTGGGTACCGGTGTGCAAGCCTGTAAGTTTGTGGCATGGAAGAGCAATTTTTCACTGACTACCGGAGCCGCATCGTGCAGTTCTTGCAGGCAAACGCTATGTTGCTGGCCCAGTACCACAGTACGCAAGTTCAGGTAAATGCCCAAGAAGTGCTTCTACAACAAGGAGCCCATCCCAAAGGCATTTATGTATTGGCTTCGGGTCTGGTAAAGGTTACGCGCACTACCGCCAACGGACAACTTTTTACCTTGGGCGTATTTGGTCCCGGCGAGATGGAGGGTGACGTAGAAGCCATTTTGGGCATGCCTTACATCTGCACAGTGCATACCCTCACACACTGCTCATTCCATTACCTGGAGCAGGCACAATTCCTTCAGATGCTGGCTCAGGAACCTGACTTCAATTTGCTGGTGCACAAGGCCATAGCGTCTAAACTGGCTAATACCTCTTTGCAAACTTCCATCCAGAGCACCAACCGGCTCTACTACACGCTTTTGATAGTTTTGCGCGAACTCTCCCAAGTCCAGGACCTCCACGTCACCAAAAGCCTGCTCACTGAGTTCTTAGGCACCTCGCAGCGCAACCTAAACCGCCTGCTGGGCCAGATGGAGGACGAAGGAATTTTACATGTAAAAGGAAGCCAAATACAGCACATCCATAAACCTCTAGTTGAGAAAAGAATCACCACGTATGACCACGAAATACACTAAACACCCTATCACCGTGCAGGGCTGGGACCGCGAAGAGCAGTTCAATTTTTTCAAAAGCTTCACCCAGCCGTTTTTCAATGTGCACACAGAGATAGACATCACGCCGCTCTATACTTATTGTAAGCGCACCCAGACGTCTGTGTTTATGGCCTATTTGTACGTGACCTTGCAGGCCGCCAGAACCGCTGACAATTTCTTGTACCGCCTGGACAACGGACAACCGGTCAAGTATGAGGGGCTGGACATTTCCACCACGTTGCTTAAAGACAATCAGACCATAGCCTTCGCACATTTTCCTTTCCAGGATTCTTTAGCCGAATTCTGCGCTTCTGCCCAAGCCATTAGTCAGGAGGTAAAATCCAGCCCCAAACTATTTCACGGCTACCAAGGCCCCGACAACCTGCATGTCACCACCCTGCCCTGGTTTCCCTTTAAAGGGATGGAGCACGCGTTTATGATCAATGACCAAGAAGCTGGTATTCCTAAAATAGCGTTCGGGCAGTTGGAAAAGCGTGAGCATGGCGTTTTCCTGCCGTTGAGCATTGCCCTGCACCACGCGCTGGCAGACGGCTTTCACATACACCTGTTCCTTCAGCAAATGAGCGGCTACATCAACGCATTTGACTTTGCTGGTTAAGTGATTGATGTGGAGATTTGGAGATTTGAAAATGTGGAGATGCCTAAATTGAACCTTTCACTTTGTCACCCTGAAAGTGGCACATCCTGCGGGCTTGGTTTGGGAGACTTGTGGGTTGGCTAGACAGTTCATAGTCTCTGATGGCATTCTCTTCCATATTTTGAAAACAATCCCCATGGACACATCTTCAAATTTCCACATCTCCACATAAATCCGTTTTTAGTCTCTTTTGGCCAAAACATGCTAAAAACGCATTCTATCATTCTCCTTCTTCGTCGCATTCCCGTTAAACCAATTTCTAATTTTTAACTTCTAATTTCTAATTACAAAAAGAACATGGTTCAACGCGAAGTAACCGATAAAGACAACCTTACCTGGACGTGCGTGCAAGCCTATGCGGGCCTAGAGGGAGATGCCGCTGAAAAAGCCACTGAGCTCAGTGAGACGGACGCTGGCAAAGTGACCGTAGTCTGCACTCCCAGCGGCCAGGCCCAAACCGTACGGCTAGAAGTTGCCAAAGACTGGCTAGACACTTTATCAGACGATGAACTGGTGCAACAGATTGAGCAGAATAGGTAACAGCATCGTTCCCTGAGATATCCAGCGTAGCTTGCACACTACTCATATGCAGTGGAAACTCCCATAATCGTTTTTGGCCTCTTTTGATTAAAAGAGGCCAAAAACGATTATGGGAGTTTTTTGAATGGTCTAAATCTAAACGGACTTCTATTAAAACCATTCAAAAAAACTGATGTTCCTCCCGAAGGAGATATGCCCTCATCACCTTAACTCATTGCTCAGGCGCCAATCATTGTAATTCCAGGACTGCCACTCTTTTTGCGCTTCTCCCCTCAAATACTCCAGCTCCCATTCCGCCAAAGATTTTTTTTGATTGTCAGTGAAGGCGTGCCTGGATAAGGCAATATCCTCTTTCAAGAGAGAGAGGTTAGAATTAGACAAAGTGAATAGATATGCAAGGTCTGGCGACTTGGCATAGGTCAGGTTGAATCTAGTAAGCACTCTGTCCCAGTTCACGGTAGAGAAGACCACCAGAAGTACGTACACTGCCCAGCCATTCATTCTAAACAGATACCAGTTGGTCTTAACCTTGGACACTTTTATGTAACTAAAGATCAATCCTATTCCAGTTAAGATGAGGTAGGTGTACACCCCAATGCGTTTATAAGTCAGACCAGTACCTGTTATGTAAATGCTATTCTTGGTGAGCGTAAGGAGTACCAACACCATGTTTAGTCCCAGCCACACGTAGGCTAACTTTTTTAAAGATTGGTTCTTGCTGTAGAAGTTCAGGTTTTCTCTGAATAAATATAAAAGAATGGCAATGGCTAAAAGGATAGTGAAGATGAGAGTATATACGCCTTGATGTAAATACTCTGAATAGGGTATGCCCTCAGGAAGGTCACCTATGAAGAGATAATACGCGTCGGACAGTATAAATACAAAAAGGAGTCCATTCAGCAGGGCCAGTAGCAGCACGCCCGTTTTCAATTCATTCTTCAATGCCATGGTATTAAAAACCCTTTGAGCATATTTTTTGACCCGGCAAAGATGATTAGGTGCCAACTCATCCACCTTAGCCAATTTTGTTAGGATCAAGGGCCTGAAAAAACAAACTAACAACCACGCTCCAAACAAAGTAAACCACACCCATGGCCAGGAAATAAAGTCAAAGTTTATAAAACTTAGTACATGCTCAAATCCCATGCTGGAGTTCTTGTAAAGCCACAGGAAAAGAAAGAATATCACCAAAGGAAGCCCAACCACGGAAATCCGATGTTTACTGGTTGGAACAAACGACAAAGTGGCAAGCTGTTGCTCTTGGGTAGAATCCTTAGAAACCATCAATGCTTTAACAGGTGCCGCTATCAAGGACCAGATAGCATATAGGGCCGCATAAAAGATGGAAGCAGAAGGCGCGGTGCTAAACACGGCTAAAAGTGCAAGGGAAATAACATTAGCCAAAATAGACAAGCCAGAATTTACTACAACAACGCTGAAGGCAGAGATAAGGCAGGCAAAAGCAGTGATCAGCCAATTTCTGTTAAGCATTTCCCTCCTTTCCTTCTGGAAAGTGAGTAAGGCAATCAAAAGCACTGTAAACAGCAGGTAATTAACTCCCGCAGTCTGGCTATAGAATAGATAACTGTAGGCAATGGTGGCAACGGGGAGGTTCCAATTTTTCTTTTTCATATAGGTGAGAATAGTAAGGTGCACGACACTATTATATTGCATAGTACTTTGTGTTACAAAGTTAATTTTCATTAAAAAAGGCCATAGTTGACCTTATCTTCTATCACTTTACATAGTACTTTGCGTTACAAAGTTAATCTCACCAAAAAGAAATCAAAACTTTTATCCGTGTTTATTTACAACGCAGTCCTGCTTCGTGAATAAACAATAGCTATCATAGGCCTAATGAAGTCTATACAGCTGACTCTCTAAAAGGATTGTGCAAAGAATTATCCTACCTGAGTTATTATTGGTTGAATTACGCCAACATGCTCATCTTTCCACAAGAAGAGATAGGTGGTTACTAAAGTTATTTTTCTAGATTTAAAGAATGGCTTATAGAAAGCCGGCTGTACTCCAACCTCCACACACCAACCTGACATGAACAAAAAATGTATGGCTTTCCTGCTTTTCTGGTGGGTGAGCTTTTCCTATGGCTACGCGCAGCAACAGAATGGCAACCTGGTCCAGATCACAGACATGCTCAAGATCAAGCAGATGGGATCGGTAGCTTTGTCGCCGGATGGCAAGCAGGTGGCCTTTACCGTGACCAGTATTGAGCCAGACGCTGCCCAGAAAAACGAGTTCAAGTACGTGACGCAGCTGTACCTGCAACCCACCAATGGCAGTGCACCAGCACGTCAGCTTACCTACGGCACCAGCAATTCTACCCAGCCCACCTGGAGCCCAGACGGTAAGCAACTAGCTTTTGTGCGCGTGGCAGAAGGTAAGGCTCAGATCTTTTTGCTTTCCTTTGCCGGTGGCGAGCCTGTCCAGTTGACCAAATTCAAATACGGCGCCAGCCAACCGCGCTGGAGCCCCAACGGACAGCAGATTCTGTTCACCTCGGGCTTTGCGTTAAGGGAGTTGTTGGCAGACTCGCTGTTGAACCCTGGCCGTGATGTGCCAAGATGGTCGTATGAGAAACCGGGTTTCTTTCAGAACGAGCATTTAAAGCCTACTACCTCCAAAGCCAACCCAGACGGATCGCTGGCCGAGATAAGAACCTACTTGGACCAGAACGAAAAGGATAACAAGGCCAAGGTCATCAACCAGTTGTCTTTTCAGGAGGAGTCTACCACGTCCTCATCCATCAACCTGTCGCATGTGTTCATCATGGATGCCAAACCTGGGGCCACACCAAAGGATTTGACGCCCGGCTTCGTGTCCAGTTCCAACGCCCAGTTTGTGAACAACGGCCAGCAGGTGGTCTTTGAAGGCGATGCTTCTGCCGAAGAAAATCCTACCCGGGCACTGGAGAATTCCATCTATATCATTAATGCTAATGGGTCAAATCTAAAGACCCTGGTGTCTAAAAAAGGCTTCTCTTACAACGGTGTGAGTGTATCCCCGTCTGGTAAGATGTTGGCCTTCCAGTACAGCCCGGTCATGCAAGTGGCCAATCCTGTGCTGGCAGTGATGCCCGTGAACGGTTCAGCTGCCAACATGACCTCCATAGCCTATGACCGTACCAAGAGCAACCTTACCTGGGACGAGAAAGACCGCACCGTGTATTTTGTCTCTCCGTCCAATGGCGGGTTTGTCTTGAACCGTGCCGATGTAAAAAGCAAGAAAGTCGCCCAGCTCACTGACTTTAACAGCGGCGTGAACAGCTTTGATGTAGAGAAGGGGCAGTTGGTGTTTGTAAAGACCGAAGTTGCCAACCCTAATGAGTTGTATAGCGCTAACACGGATGCCAAAAATACCAAGCGCCTTACCTCTTTCAACCATGACTGGGTGAAGGACAAGAAACTAAGCCAACCCGAAAAGCACACCTTCACCAACAGCAAAGGCCAGACCGTAGAGTACTGGGTCATGAAGCCCACCAACTACGTAGCTGGTCAGAAATATCCGTTGCTGCTGGAGATTCACGGCGGGCCAACGGCTATGTGGGGACCCGGCGAAGGCAGCATGTGGCACGAGTACCAGTATTTTGCCGCCAAAGGCTACGGCGTAGTCTATGCCAACCCACGCGGTTCTGGGGGTTACGGCGAAGAATTCATGCGCGCCAACATCAAGGACTGGGGCGCTGGTCCGGCCAGTGACGTTTTAACGGCGCTGGACAAAACCGTGGCAGAAGGCTGGGCTGATACGTCCAAACTTGCCATCACGGGTGGCTCATATGGCGGCTACCTGGTGTCCTGGATCTTGGGTCATGACAAACGGTTCAAGGCGGCCTGCTCGCAGCGCGGCGTCTACGACTTGACTACCTTTTTTGGCGAAGGAAATGCCTGGCGCCTAGTACCCAACTATTTTGGCGGCTACCCTTGGGAGGCCGAGCACAAAGCCATCATCCAGAGTGAATCGCCGTTCACCTACGTGCAGAACATCACCACGCCGCTCATCATCTTCCATGGGGAGAATGATCTGCGCACCGGCGTCATCCAAAGTGAAATGCTCTACAAGGCCCTCAAAATCCTGAACCGCCCAGTAGAATATGTTCGGCACCCGGGCGCTACCCATGAGATCACGCGCACGGGCAATAACCGCCAGCGCATTGACCAGATGCTAAGAACTTATGAGTTCTTTGAACGATACCTTAGATAATGATTAATGACTAGTGATGAATGATTAATAAGTAGAGTTAGCAAGGCCGTTCCCATGGGAGCGGCTTTGCTGTTTTTGGCCTATATTCTGAAAAACAGGCCAAAAACGCAAGAGCCCGATCCCTTCTCCCTGAGGGAGAAGGTTAGGATGAGGGGGTTGACGGTAATAATGTAGAGACCAGACACGGCCTTGTCTCCCACGCATTGTCTTTATCTGCTTTCTTCTACTCTTAATGCGTTAATCATTCCGGGCCTTCATAGGGGGACGATATGCGTGATTTAATTGTAGAGACAAGGCACTGCCTTGTCTCACGCGCATTGCTTTCTGCTGCTGACTTTACCATCCCATCTCCTCCTAAATAAGGAGAGATGCTTTTTCATCTTCTGGTGTACCCCCCCTTCGCCCCCCTCAAGGGGAGAATCACCGGCTTGAGGCGTTCTTGGTATAAATACTCTCAGGTTTTCTAGACGCTAAGAGGTCTCTTGAGTAATCGCGGTAGTAAAGGAATACATAGTGTTTTTGGCTTATTTTCTGGAAAACAGCCTAAAAACGGCAAGGCCTGAATCTGGTAGATTCAGGCCTTGCCGTTTTTGTCGTTAGGTTCAGGTATGGGAGCTTATGCAGCTTTGGCCAGGTATCTCAAGTGTGAAATGTGAGAAGCAATGGCCGTTCTTGTTTTTTCGTACTCAATATACGGAATCTTATACTCTGCGCAAGTCTGTTTGATGATTTTGCTAATCTCAGGGTAATGCACGTGTGAGATTTTTGGGAACAGATGGTGCTCAATCTGGAAGTTCAACCCGCCCGTCAACCAAGAAACCACTTTGTTTTTAGTGGCAAAATTGGCCGTGGTGCGCAGTTGGTGAATGGCCCATTCATCTTCAATTTTGTTGGTTTCAACAGTGGCCACCGGGAAATGCGCGTCTTCTACGGTATGCGCCAACTGGAACACAATGCTCAAGACTAAGCCGGTAAACATGCCATACACCAAGAAACCTACCAGCCAAGGCAAGAACCCAACCATGTAAATAGGCACCACCACAAACATGATAAAGTGTTGTACTTTGAACGCCCAAAACGAGATATGGTCGGCGCGCTTCATTTTCTTTAGTGGAATGTCGCCCACTTTCTGAGTAAAGTACTTCACATAGTCTGTGAAGAAGATCCAGTAGATGTACAGCATGGCATACGCACCCCAGAAGTAAAAATGCTGGTATTTGTGGATGCCCAAATGCTTTTGATTCTCACAAAGACGCAAGAACGGACGTGCGTCCAGGTCATCGTCTACGCCGTCAATGTTGGTGTACGTGTGGTGAATGACGTTGTGCTTGGTGGTCCACATGAAAATGTTGGCACCCATCACGTTCAAGGAAAGCCCGGCCAACTCGTTCAGCCATTTCTTCTTGCTGAAGCTACCATGACCACCGTCATGCATCACGTTAAAACCAATGGCGGCCGTTACGCCGCCCAGCAACACGCACTCTAATAGCGCCACCCACACGTTTGGGGTGAAGAACACCAGGTGCACGTACAATAAGATTAAGCTGGAGATGAGGATGATCGCTTTGGTGTAAAGCTTATAGTTACCAGTGGGAGAAGTACCACGATCGGTGAAATACTGGTTAATTCTGTTTTTCAGCTCTGCGTGAAAGCCAGTGGGTTGCAAAAATCTTGGCGTAGCCATAAATAATAATTAGGTGATGGGAAGGCTACAGAATGAATAAAGGCCTTCGGCACAAATTTATATCTATAACTGACTTTAAAGGTAACGCTTTCTACGCAAGTTTTAATTCAACAGCCATTTGAATGGGGTAACTTTTTAATTTAGAAGCGCACCGTTTTTAGCCTATTTCTCTTAAAACAGGCCAAAAACGCCTTTTAATGTCATAGTAGAAATACGGATTATAGAGGCAGTTGGACTTAGCTGAAGCGATGAAATTTTATAAATATTTTTCTTGTAAGTGACTGGTTCAAGAATAAATACGATTCTTCTTGGCGAGTGCTATACATGCATAATCCGTTTTAGGGCTGTTTTCTGGAAAACGGCCCTAAAACGGATCATTGAAAAAGATTTTAGAGATTACCCTTTCTGCACGTCATCTGCGGTGGGGCCGTACATGCCCGGCACCGGAACGTCCAACAGCCTCAAATATACAGACAGCTGCCCCCGGTGATGAATGAGGTGGTTCATGGCTACGCTTCTTATTACGTCGGCTTTGGGCCGCGTGAAGATAGTGTGCATTCCATGGCGCAAGGTCCAGGTTTGGGCAAAGTCATCTGTGCTGGCACTGGTAAGCGCCTGCGTCACGCTGGCCACAACTTGGTCATGGTAGGCCAGCAATTCTTGCGTGGACGAAGGCACAAACGGAGTATACTTTTGCTGGACAAAGTCCATCTCCTGGGTACGCAACACGGTGGCTACAAACATCTCCGGAATCTCTGCCACGTGTGCCGCTAATTTACCCAAGGGCATGCTCTTGGTATGCGGTTTCCAATCAAACTTATCTGCCGGAATCCGTTCCAGCATCCGGCGCGTGCTTTTGGCTTCCTGGGTAAATTCTTTGAGTAGAACCTGGTTTAATTCCATAAGTGCAGAGGTTAGAAATAGGGTAGCTGATAAGTAGTTTTGGTGCGTTTTTAACAAAACCCTCTTGAGCTTCCTGTAATAATTAAGTCTATTTTATTCTTTCATCTAGGTACGCATCATCCCCATTGACGAAGGCTTCTAGAAGTTGTGCTGCCTGTTCTTTGGTCTGGTCAAGTAGTTCTGTGGTGTATTTCTCATCATGCTTTTTGACCAAGCCAAACAGACTCTTCACTATTTTTGGACGTCTGTAAAAGACATAGAATATGGTTTGTCCCTTGTCAATTAATGCAGACAAAAGCATTTCCCTTTTCTGGTCTCTTTGGGATATGTTTAACGTGGGAGAAGAATGGAAATCATCAGTTGCCGCCACTTCCATTTTATGAAGCCATTTTTCCCATGGCCATTCCAAGAACGTCTGTTTTAGTTTATAACCTTCTATGTAGCCCAAATCTACCTCTTCAGGTTGGAATGGATCTGAAAATGCATGGTGGAAAACGGCCATAGTATTTAGATTAAATGACTAGTCTTATAATAAACAAAATTGCTGTTTTAATTCTCTCCTATCATCAACTTGCTCTCTGCTTTCTTTTCTCCCAGCACTTGCTTTATTCCTTCGAGCCCCTCAGAAATGTTCTCCATCTGCGCCAGTACCTGCCCTACCTGGTTGCCCGCTCCGCCAAAACCGTTGAGCTTGTTGTTGCGCACAAAGGTGACTTTGATGTCTTCCCAGCGCTGGATTTCCTCTGGTGTGGCAATGTTAATGAGCTGTTTGAACTTGAGCATGTTGGCCTCGGCGCCGGTGGTCAAGGTCTGGGACTCTGACTGGTAATGGGACAAGATAAGCGTGTGCAGTTCCTGGTCGTTCATGATGGGCATCACCTTCTCGGCGAGCTTGTTCATGTTGCGATACGAGCCCTGCATCTTGAACGGCGGCTCAGTGCGGTACTCGTCTGCCTGGGCGGCAGATTTAATGTACTCCAGGTTCACCTTCAGGATCACGTCCCGTATGGTCAGCAGTTTCTTGAGCACCGACACGTACTCGTTGATTTCTTCGGCGGTGTGGCTGGCTTCCAGTTCCAAGCCTTCGCCGTTGCCCGTTTCCGCTAGCTTCACCAGTGCATACACGTCTTTCTGGCTCTTGGCAGAGAGTTTAGCCAGCACGGTGTTAGACGTCATGGCATTCTCCAGATAGCTTAGCTTGAACACGTCTTCGGTGTCGCCCAGAATGTCACCCAGGTTGTAAATATCGGCGCGGTTGGCCAGCATGTCAGGGATTCTGAACTTGTCGCCGGTCTCAGTGTACGGGTTACCAGCCATGACTACGCACACTTTCTTGCCTCTGAAGTCATACGTCTTGCTTCGGCCTTTGTACACGCCCTCAATCTTGCGCTGGGCATCACACAGGGAGATGAACTTCTGCAAGAACTCAGGATTACAGTGCTGGATGTCGTCCAGGTAAATCATGACATTGTCGCCCATCTCAAAGGACAGGTTCAGCTTTTCCAGCTCCTCGCGGGCGGCGGCATTGGGGGCTTCGGTTGGGTCAAGCGCCGTGACCTGGTGCCCGATAGCCGGTCCGTTGATCTTCATGAAGATGATGCCCAGACGGTTGGCAATGTACTCCATGAGCGTGGTCTTGCCGTATCCCGGAGGCGACAAGAGCAAGAGCATGCCCATGAGGTCGGTGCGCTTGGTTTCGCCGGCTGTGCCCATCTGCTTGGCCAGGTTGGCGCCAATAAGCGGCAGGTACACCTGGTCAATGAGTTTGTTGCGTACAAACGAAGACATGACCCGAGGCTTGAACTCCTGCAGGCGCAGTTCCTCTTCAAACGTGACGGTCATCTGGTGCTTGAGCGCATGGAATTCTTTAAACTGGCTCACCACCTGCGTCTCATACTGGCCCAACTTCTGCTGGAAGCCATGGAAATGCAACGGGTATTGCTGTTCCTGCAACAACGGGTGACTGCCTTGCATGCCTGCTAAGGTCTCGCGCAGATTTGCGTGCACCACTTGCTTGGGCTTTAACTCCTGCAAGAGCAACAACACCGCCGCCTCGGGCACATATTCTTCTGCGTCTGCTTGATTAGTTTGAGTGGCAAAGGCTTTCAGCCAATGTGCCATCAGTTCATATTGCTCTACTTTGTTCTCTTCTAAGGCCCCGGCAGATGCCTCAAACATGGCCCAGGCCTTTTTCTCTGTGAGGTACTGATGGAAGTTCTGCACCAGCTCGGCGGCCAGTGCACTCGTCACAAACTGGTCACCGCGGGTAAGCTCAAAGAAAAGATACTCGCCGGCCGCGGTGGCATTGGCTTCTGGTAATAAACCGGTCTCCTGCTGTAAAGCCTGTAGCTCACGTTGTAAATCTGCCTTGATGTTGTCAAACTGATGCGTTTCTGGGAACACCTGCAAAATGGCGCCCACGCCTTTGAGCTGATGATGGAACAGTTGTTTTTGGCCTTCTTTCATGAAAACAGCCCAAAAACAACGGGCGGCGGCGCGGTCAACGGCTGTGTAGCGGAGCAAGTCTGCGGTTTTAAACAAACGCACCAAGGTACTTAAAATTAGCACCGCGTCATGGTCGTGCACGCCTTTCAAATACCCTTCATTAAAGCGCACGGACATGAATTTCTGCACGTATTCCGTCAGCTCCTCCGCTTTAAGTTTATGCAGTTCATCCAGGGTGAATAGACGTAGACTTCCTTCTGCGGCCTCTCCCGTAGCAGACGAATTTTTAGCTAGTTGCGCGGCTTGCAGAATCTGGAAGGCCAAGTATTCGGCACGATAGACTTGGTTGTTCTCTGAGATAAGCGACTGCTCCCAAACGGGTCTGTAACTCAGGAAACGCTCATCGGTGATTTTCTCAAAGAAGCTGGTGCCGGTGAGGTGGTAGTACATGGCGTCCTCGCGGTGCACAATGCTCAGTTCCAGCGGCTGGGTATTCACCGTGAAATGGTGCGTCCCGAACTTGAGCACGTTCTGCCCGTCCACGAACAGCTCGCTTTTGTCTTTGAGCTGGCGTACGGCGTCTTCGCGTAACGTTTTCAGGCGGCTCTGGATGGCATCTGCCTTCACGGTATCGCCCATGGCCAAGAGCTCGTCTACGGTGGTGCGCACCTTCTCCAGCATTAAGTCAGACGCGAAGTAGCCGTTAATCTCAGCCACGGTGTCTAGCTTGCTGATGCGGCTTTGTACGGCTTTGAGAATGCGGTCGGCGGCTTGTTGCAGGGTGGTGGCGCGTTTGTTGCGGGCTTCCTGCAGGGCTACTTTCTTGCTTTCAAACGCAGAGTAAATCTCTTCGCGCTTGTCTGCAATGATTTCTAAAAAGGCGTCAAACTCAGAGAAGCGCCCTTCCAGCTCCTCCAACTGCACCATGAGCTTGGTCAGGTACTCTTCGCACTTCTGAGGCGTGTCACAGACGTCCAAAAAGTTGATGACGCTCTGACTGATGAGCTTGATTTGGGCATTAAATTCGGCCTGACCTTCAGAGCTCAGCAACTCTTGGCGTTTGCGTTTAAGGGTAGCTTTGGTTTTGTTAAAGGAGGCGTAGATGGTAGAAATGGCGTCTACAATGCGCGTGGTTTGGGTAGCGTCCTCAATCTTGAGGTTGCTTACAATCTCAATGAGCATTTCCAGCTCACTGCTCACGCCCGCAATCTCTTTCTCGGTGGCATCTGCTTCTACCACTTTGGCAATCTTGTCAATGCCCTGCGTGATCTCCCCTACCCGTTTTTCATAGGGCACCAGGGCATCTGGCTTGAGCAAGAAGGCCACCGTCTGGTTGGCAATCTCCTGACTGAAGCCCTGCAACTGCGCCTCATAGTCTTCAATGCGCGTCAAGTCTGCGTAGCGCAGTTCCTTTAAAGAAATGACCTCGCCGCGCACGGCACGCAGATCAGCCAGGGACTTGACAAAGTCATTGATGTGCCCGTTGCTCTGGACCTTCAGCTTGGATATCAAGTCACCAGCCAGGCCCAACACCTGGTCTACCTGCGCTTGTGTGCTTTTGCGTATGCTGATGACTTTCTCAAACTCCTCCACCGCGGCGGTGGCCGTCTGCCGGATGGCACCTACTGGTTCTGCCAAACCGAACGTCTCTTTCTGGTTCAGCCAGTGATACGAGTCCAGCAGGTCTGTAGTAATTTTAATGAGGTCCAGGTACAGGTTGTCATAGGAATCCTCTTTGTTGACCAGCGTCAGAATCTCGGTGCACTCGGCCATGGCCTGCACAATCTCCTTGTTGCCTATCTTATATAGGTAAGAGTCCTTGGTAACTGGTATGCTGAAGTTAGAGCCAATGTACGGCGTCTGCCAGATCTGGAGCGCATGGTGCTTTTTGGGTTCTTCGTCTGCCCTGAAATAGCATAACTCGCCGTTCTCATAAATGGCGTAGCCGTGGCAGATGATGGGGCTTTCAATCTTCTGGGTGATCAGGTTGTAGCTCAACAGCAGGTACACGCCCGAATCCTTGTTGTAGAAGACGTACAGGAAATCTTCGCCGTTGGGCGAGGTTATGCGCTTCTCAAACAACATCTCCTGCAAGCCGTTGTCAAAAGACTTGAACTCGCCGGTTTGCAGGTAATAGCCATACGCGTAAATGATGCCTTGGCTTTCTGGCAAAAACACGCAACAGTCCTGGATGGCGTCAATGCGGCGCGCTTCCTTCAGTTTGGCGTTGTAGACAATGTAGCGGTAGGCATTCTCGCGGTACGGCCTGATCTTGAGCAGAATGAGGTTACCGATGATGGAATAATACAGCTCTGAGTCGTCCAGGGTCTGGTCTTTGTCCTCCACCGGCTCTGAGTAAATGCCCTGGCCCGAGTCAGTGTTGTCCTCTACCTTGATGGTAAGGTCGCCGTTGATGGTTTCTACAAAGACTTTGTCCTCAATGGAGATGTGCGGGTGCTTGCCTTTGCGCTGGGCCTCGCGGGGTACGCGCTTCCAGGCGAAGTCGTGCTGATTGGGGAACTGGTACTCATGGTCTGAGCGGTTGTCCAGATAGGTGAGCGTACCGCCCTGAATGGCCCATTTAAAGGTCTTGATGTCATTAACGCCTTTGCCAATCCTGAACACCATGAACAGGTGCACGCCCATGACGGCAAACTTGACAAACTGCGTGTTCTTGTAGTATTTGTACAGCTTCTGGAATTCGTCCTGAAAGGCGGCGTTCTGGATGAGGTCCAGTGGCTGGTGATGGAACTGGTGCCCTTCATAAGAATAGACACTGAACACGTCGCTCAGCTCTATTTCTGTTTTTAAGCCCAGGTGCACGTTGTAGCCAAACAGCAGGAAATTTCCCACCGGCACCATGTCATAGGGCACGCAGTTGTGCTCCGTAGTGACACGCTCGGTGGCCAGCAACTTGGTCTCAATCGCTCCGAAGACCTCTTTCCGTTCCTGGTTTAGCTGGTCCAGCAGACCGCGCAACTCCCCGCCACTTTTGGCCAGACGGTTACGCAGAATCTCATAGGTGCCGCCTTCTAGTTGAACTGGATTGGTTGTGGAAGAGGTATTATTTTCAGAAGTAATAGTGCTCATGGTGGTAAAGGTTGTACCTCACCCCCAGTCCTCTCTTAGATGAGAGTATACTAATTTATTTGGGTGAAGTAGAATTTGGTACAAGTCCGTTTTTGGCTTGTTTCTGAGAAATCAGGCTAAAAACGACTGTTTAATTAAGAATTCAATATTCAATTTTACTTTATCCTGAGGCTCAATATCGAGTCAATGGAATAAGGCGCGTAGCCTCTACCTACTTTCTCGTTTTATAAGAGATGAGTGAAAATATTTCAGGATTCTGGCTTGAGCATTTTATCGTCACACTATCACCTATTGAGAGGTTTTTATCATTCCAAATTTCCTGATGATACTGTTTTCCAGATAATGTATATTGAAATACTGCGTACTCCCTGCTGTTTCGACCCGTCTTCATGTAAATAGTTTCTACTTTTCCAGATACCACCTCGCCATATTTCTCCAATTGTCCATTTTGGTAAAAGGTAGAAATTGCAAAAAGTGAGAAAAACATTAGGAAAAGGAGTATAACGCCCAACAATACATTACTAATTCTACCCCATCTACTATCAGGAAAAACTTGAAGGCGCCATACACCGAACCCTATAGTACTTATCATCACTAGACCAATGGCCATTTTTGGAAGGACACTGTCGTATGTATGAGAATAAAATACATGTAAGAGAACACCAATAACAAACGCCAAAGCTAATCCCCACGCAATCAATCGGTTTTGAGAAGCCTCGCGGGCTTTTATCATTTCTCTTACTCGCCTAATTTGGTCAGCGGATGGTCGCTTAGTTTGTGGGCTCACTTTAATGATCAGTTTTTAACTTATTGTTTAAAACTTCCTAGCATATGGCTTGAACTAAAAGTTTAATACAGATTATTCTCTTGAGGGAAGACCATAGTAAACAATTCAGGATCTTGACTTGAGCACCTCAATTGGATTCTTTCGCCAATTTTGAGATGGTATTTCTCATTATTCACTTCCTGCACATACCTTTTAGTATTTATATAGTAGTGAATCACAGCTGTTTCAGTGGTGGATTTATAACCTCGTTTCAAATAGATCAAATCTACTTCCCCATTGGCAGAAACACCATATTTCTCTAACTGATAGCTTTCATAAGCATCTTGCCCCTGGATCAACCCAAAGAAAAAAACTGCATAAATCAGAAGACCTATCCAATAATTAGCAAACCTATTCCACTTTGATTTGGGAATGACATAAAACCAAGAGTAATGCACAGCAGCAATACTCCCAATCGGAAACCAAATACCCAAGTCAGTTATATAACTGTCATAATGGTAAGCATGAAAAACAAACAAGTAGACACCAACAAAAAACGATGGAATGGCTACCCACGTGGCAACTACTCGTCCATCTATTGATCTACTTCTGGGTTTGCTTCTCAATCTGTTTAATTACCGTTACTACCTACTGCAACGCCCCCCTTAGTTCTTCAACTGGGCAAGTTGTTGTTTCAGTTCTTCTACCTTATTGGCCTCAGACTGCTGGTCACGTTTAAGTTTGATTTCTTTCTCGCGGGCGGCCTGCTTGTAGTTTTTGAATTCTTCGCTTACTTCTTCAAAGGCGTCTATCTTCTCCTGGGCCTCGGCGTTGCTTTTCTTGTACATGACAGCAAAAACCGCCGCTAATACGCCTAAACCTAGAATGATGCCCAAGCTCAGCCACACGTACACTTGCTTGTCCATGTCAAGGCCCAGCACAGAAAGGCTGGCTACGTCATGGGCGCCTTGCTGAATCTGCTGCTCTTTCTTGGCGTTCTCCTGCTGTAAGGCCACTACCTTCGCTTTCTGGTCGGCTAGCTCTTGTTGCGTTTTGGCCAGGGCCACGGCGGTTTCTTTGCCTGCATTCTTGATGCTCTGTTCCCTTACCCGTAAAGTGTCCTGAACGCTTTTAGATAAGGCATCAAAACTGCTTTCCCGCACTACTCTATAGGCCTGGCCGTTTTCTGAGTAAGAAGAAGACCTGAACTTTAAGGAGTTGAACTGTTGTGGCAAGGTATAGGCGGCCCGGTTTTTGGCCGGCGCGGCAGGTTTGGCTGGAGCTTGCGCCATGGCAGATGTCAAGACCGAAGCACTAAACAAAAGGGAAAGGGTAAGAGCTTTCATGGGGATAAAATCAAAGTCAAAAAATATTACCTCTGAAAATAAAGCTACTGATTTCCGGTGAAGGGTAAAAGCATACGCCCACTCTTCTCAGGTTTTTCAAATTTTTTTCCAGGGTAATACCATTCACAACGACCGCTCCCCCGCTTTTAGCCTCTTTTCCTGAAAATAAGCCAAAAACGATTCTTCCCTCAAGCCTCCTTCCTGCGCCTCCTCTCACTTGGAGAAGAGGCGCTTAGAAAGAGTTTTCTTTAGTTTAAGGTATACACCGGCTTGTCACCAAGACCCAGGGCCGTGGCCGTAGACGTCAGTTCCTTGAGCGTGTTGGCCGTGGCGTCATCCAGGGTCTTCTGTTGCATCATCTTCAAGAGCAGGGCAGAAACGCTTAGGTTACGCACATCTTCGGTGTCCATGCCAAACTGCGTGATGAAGCGCTGTAGGTTGGCTTTGAAGTCAATGTGGCCGTTGCCGTCCTTCTGGAAGAAGGCTTCTTTCACGGTACCCAGCACTTCGCTGTTGGTCACCAGGCGGTCTACCTGCTTGCCCTTGGTGATGGAGCCTACTATCTGATCAAAGAACATGGTCTCACCGCCTACAATGTCAATCTTGGCAGCTTTGAGGGCCTCAGAAATCACGCTGGCCTGGGCCGCGGCAATCTCTTTCTGGATGTCAATGTGGGCCAGTTCAATGGCTTTGTCTTTCTCCAGGCGTAGCTTGAACTCTTCGTGCTCTTTGCCTACGCCGTCCAGTTTCTTCATGGCGTCTGCCTTCTCTTCAATGCCTTTGGCTTCTACGGTGAACTTCTCTCCGCTTACACGGGCTTCCGCTAAACCGCGCTTCTCCTCGGCAGAGGCCAGGTTGGCGATGATAGAAGCGTCTGCCAAGCCTTTCTCCTGGGTTACTTTGGCGGCTACCATTCCTAGTTTCTCGTCGGCTTCGGCTTGGGCCTCTGCTTGAACTTTGGTGGCTTTAGCGGTGGCTATGGCCTGGCGCTCGGTTACGTTGGCTTCGGCCTCGCCTTCTTTCTGACGGGCGGCGGCTTTGGCTTCCATTACCTGGGCTTCAGACAAACCAACGGCGGCGGCTTGCGTGGCCTCGGCTTCAGCCATTACTTTGATGGCTTGGGCGCGGTTGATGGAAGAGGTCTTCTCGGCTTCGGCGTCAATCAACAACTGCTCAGCTCTAAACTCAGCGGCGGCTTTGGCAGCCTCAGCACCTTTGATCTCTTTCACCAGGGCTTCTTCGGCTTCCATAGTGGCCGTCGTGATGGCGACAGATTTGATACGCTCGGCTTCGGCGAAGGCTTTGGTGTCTTTGATTTTCTCTTCTTCCTCTACCACCGCTTTCTCTACTACCACGCGCTCTTTGATGATGGCCTGGATGTTCTTACGCTCTTCTTCTACGGCTTTATCTTTCTCAATCTGAGCCAGAGCCACAATGCGTTGCATTTCGTTTTCTTCTAACAGCTTAGCTTGCTCTACGCGTACCGTTTCAATGGCATCTGTACGTTGCTTGCTACGCTCGGCCACCAAAATCTGGCGGTCACGGTTCTGTTCTGATATCTGCACTTCTTCATCGGTGGCAATGCGGGCTCTTTCTGAGATCATGCGTTGCTCCTGGGTTACTTTCTCAATCTCGGCAGATTCTCTGGCTTTGATGGAGGCAATCTCGCGGCGTTGCTTTTCCTGGTTCTCGGCTAGTTGCTTTTCCAGCTCCAGAATAGTCTCTTGCGCTTCTACGTTTTGCTTTTTGATGGTCTTCTCGCGCTCGCGTTCAATCAGGTTGGCCTGTACTTTCTGCTTGGCAGTCAGGTCAATGATCTTCTTGATACCTTCGGCGTCCAGGATGTTGTTCTCATTGAGGCTAGAAAGCGGCGTCTGCTCTAAGTAATCAATGGCACAGTCATCCAAAATATAACCGTTCAAGTCTGTTCCAATGGTGGCCAAGATCTGGCGCTTGAACTCGTCGCGGCTTTGGTACAGGTCCACGAAGTCAAAATGCTTGCCCACGGTCTTCAAGGCTTCTGAGAACTTGGCATCAAAAAGGCTCTCTAAGGCCATTGGGTCTGAGGCGCGCTTACAGCCAATGGACTGCGCCACGTTCACCACGTCCTCGGCGGTTTTATTCACGCGCACAAAGAAGTTCACTTTGATGTCGGCGCGCAGGTTGTCTTTACAGATCAAGCCTTCTGTGCCGGTGCGGGCAATGACAATGGTTTTGAGGGTGATGTCCATCATTTCCAGCTTGTGGATGATGGGCACCACGAAGATGCCGGAGAAGGATACTTTGGTATCGCCCATACCGGTACGCACCATGGCTTCGCCCTGAATGGCCTTGCGGTACATCTTTATGATGACAATAAAGAGCCCGAAGACAATCACCGCCAGCATGATGGTGGTGGCTAGAGTAAGAGATTGAAACATAAGCTTGATTAATTAAAGGGATTCAAAAGGTTCTATTAAATACAGTTGGTTTTCGGGGAGGTAATCTATGACCAAGGCGGTTTCGCCTTTCTTGGCAAGATGGCCTTGGGTAGTTTTGACGTTGAGCAACAGCGGCGAGCCTTTGGTTTTGACCGAGGCCTGCCCTACCTGGTCTTCATTGGCAGGTAATAGAATGGTGCACAGTTGGCCAATCACGTTCATTTTGGGCGCTTCCTCGGTTTCCATGACCGTGAACAACTTCACGAAAGGCCAGGTAAGCAACTTAGCCAGAAACAAGCACACAAACCCAATGGGAAATAGTAGCAATACTCCCAACCAGCTGTCCTGTGTGCCCAAGGTATGGTTCACGCCCACGCTCAAGGCCCAAAACGGCAGCGCGAAGAATGACAGAAAAAACATGAGCGGCAGGCGGCCCAGGTTAAAGAAGGCCAGAGCCGAGTTCAACCAGGCAATGGAGGCAATTCCGTCAGCGTCCGCGTCTAAGTCAATGTCCAGAGAGCTAATGTCCAGCAGGCCTACAATCACAATGACCCAATAGATAAGGACAAAAAGAAGCAAGCCAGAGGCAAAGGCGTTTGCGCTGGAAAAAGAGGCTTGTAAAAGTTCAATCATACGCGGGTGGAATCTCTCCTATAAATCTACACATTCTCCTTTGATTCTTCTGGCATTTGAAGCCGACGGACAGAAATAATTCCTGCCGCCTGCCCTCACAACGCGTTCTGCCCCTTGCGTCTACCTTTATATCAGCAGAACGCCAAAGGTTAGTCAGCATGCTCCTTTTTCTATTTGCACCGGCGGTACCTTGGCCATCATTTGCATTTCTGCGGGAGTGGTCAACAGCCAAATGCCCATGGCCGCGAAAAACATAAACCCAAGTTTGCCCACCGTTTCTAGAGTTAAAAGTTAAGAGGAATGAGTTTAGGGTTGGTGGTCGTTTTTGGGCTGTTTTCTGGAAAACAGCCCAAAAACGCTCCTTATTCTGCTGGCGTGGCAGTGGTGGACTGCGGTTCTGACGGCGTGGCAAAGCCTAGCTTGGCTTTAAGAGCCTCTACTTCTTTGGCAGACTTCTGCGCCGAACTGCTTTCCAGCGCCTTCTCAATCTCCTGGTCAATGGAACGGCTCTCGTTGGCAATCTCTCCATACGACTCGGCCAAGGCTTCTTCTACCGCCACTTTCTCCTTCATGCGCTCCAGCAGGGCTACCGTACCAGATGAGTCTATCTGCGCCAGTTGCTTGTTGATGGTCTTGGTGGCGTTGCTCACGGTCACCCTGGACTTTAACACGCGCAGTTCATTCTCCCATTTGCTGATGGTAGACCTAAGCGTCTTAATGTTGGTGTCCATCTGGGCCACAGATTTCTCAAACTTAGCCTGGTCTTCTTGCGCAGAAGCGGCCAACGCCGTGTTCTCTTCTTTCTTCACCAGCGCCTCGCCGGCCAGACGATCCGCGTCTGCAGAGCTTAATTCGCCTTTGTGGGCCCGTTGCAAGAGTTGTACCGCCTTGTTTTCATAATCCTGCGCCTTGGCGCGGTAGGTTTCCACGTCGTTGCGCGACCGGATGGCCATGGACTTAACCTCGGCTAGGCCTCTCAGGCTTTTGTCCAGGTCTTCTTTCATGTCCCGGATGCCCTGCTCGGTTAACTTGATGGGGTTCTCCAGTTGGTCTACCGCTGAGTGGGCCTCGGCCTGGCCTATCTTAAAGATGCGTTTTAAAATATTCATGTGCGTGGTCTTTAGTTTTTTGAGAATTGAATGAGTTGGTCTGAGTATTCGCTCAGTAAAAGCGCAAGCGAGTTGAGGGAGGCCTCAATCTCATGAAGGTCCAATCGGGCCATTTGCAGGGTGTCCCTGAAGATGAGCTTCTGCCCGGTCTCATCCAGCACGAAGGCGCCATGAATGATGTCCCGGTTTTTCTGGAGCAGGCTTTGGCAGATTTCCACGGTCAGCTGGGGCAGGTCCATCAGGTACTGCTCCATAATAAGGAGCGGGTCTGTACAGCCAATAACCAGGTTGGTGATGCCCAAGCTTTCCTTGTCTACCACAAACACGCAGTCTCTGGAGTCTTCCAGCTTAATCTGGAAGTCCAGTTCCAGCAGGTAATCTTTCACTTTCAGGAAGTAGTTGTTTTCCATAGTATGTCTTTATGCTATTGCTCTGTTTCTGAATAGGTAGCAGGCCTTAGATTGTATATCTTTTGAAATAAAAAATGCACCAGGTAATAGATGAAGCCCCAGATAAGTAAGTCTACCAGAAACTTACCCGTGATAATGCCTTCTTTAAAAACATGATAGTCAAACCCCAGGGCTGCCTTCACCACTGTCACCAAAATGAAGGTGATGAAAAGCTTGAGTGTATACACTACTTATTTTACACTCATGTTTTTCTATTTGGGGCATTCCCCTACTGCAATCTACACTTTTAACAACTTTTCTCTGGCTGGTCTGTGCTCCTTTTTCCTTGTTTCCTTTTCTGCTCAAAATCCTGACAATGGTTATACTTCTCTATTCAATCTCCTAAAAGTGGCTAGTTTCTTAAATTTTGGGGCATTGCTCATATATGTAGCAGCATTTTCAATTATACTCCCTATATTGTCCCTGTTTGTAGGGCAATTATACTACAAAAAATAGATACGCTCAAAATTGTAGCAGGTTTATTTTTAAAAATATTTTTTATGTCGTGCATCGGGAAGAACATAAAGAAAATTAGGACGGTCAAGAATTTGAGCCAGGCCGGTTTCGCGCAACTCTTTGATCTGGCGCGCCCTAGCGTGGGTGCCTATGAAGAAGGCCGCTCTGAACCTAAGATTGAGACGCTGGTACAGATTGCCCGGCATTTTGGGGTGAGCCTGGACTTAATGATCACAAAGGAACTCACCATCAATGACTTGTATGGGTTTGACATCTTCAAGCGAGATCTACCCCAAAGCCAACTGCTCAAAAAAGTAGCAGAGCCATCAATCTCTGCTTCCTCTACCGTGTTAGTGACGGCCCAAGCTTTGCCCGCCTATCTTTCACAGGGACAGGACGCCACGTTTCTCCAATCCCTGCCCGTTATTCAGTTACCTAGCCAGGTGCAGACGCTTCATAGAGCGTTTGAGCATACCGGTCTAGAGATGGAATACCAGCAGCAAGGCATTTTAGAAGGTGATGTTCTATACGCGGCCTCTGTGCCCTTGAATGCGCATCTTTTACAACCGCAAGCCGTGTACGTGGTGGTGACGGCCACCCAAATCGTGACCCGGCGCTACCAGGGGCTGAGCCACCATAACGAGCTGTTTTTAAAGGCGGATAATCCAGCGTACGAGGTTGCGTTGGTACCCATGGGAGACGTGAAAGAGCTTTGGCAGGTGCAGGGCGTGTATAGTACTCGCTTAACTTTACCCACTCCTATAGAAACACGTTTAGCCAAGCTGGAGCACCAGGTACAGGAACTGCAACTGCAAAAGAAAGCAGAGCAGGCAAAGTAAAAGAAACTCATCTCTCTTTCCGTTTTTGGCCTGTTTCCTGGAAAAGAGGCCAAAAACGAGTTGGAGTTGCACTTAAATCCCACTTCAACTCTTATCTTCACTTTTCAACTTATCAGCCTTTAGGCCTACGCCATGTCTCTGAACTCCTTCTTCTCTCCCTCTTCTACTAAAATAAAGAACGGCGTCTATTTCAGTCCCGGTGAAGAGTGCCTGAACGCCATCATCTCTTTTATTCTGGCGGCCAACGCCTCCTTGAAAATCTGCGTGTTCACCATTTCTGATGACCGCATTACCCGGGCTATTTTGCAGGCCTACCAGAGAGGCATTGCCGTAGAACTGCTCACGGACAATGAGAAGCTGTTTGACAAGGGCTCAGACATCAGGGAGCTGGCCATGGCGGGGATTGAGATTAGAGTAGACAATACGCCCAACCACATGCACCATAAATATGCGGTCATTGACCAGAAGCACGTGCTCACGGGCAGTTACAACTGGACCAGAAGCGCCGCGCTCTACAACCATGAGAACGTGCTGGTCTCCTCAGACCCGCAACTGGTAAAGCCTTACTTAATAGAGTTTGACACGCTATGGGCAGAGATGGTGGCCTTTGAAGGCTAAACCTCAGCCATAAACCCAACCTGACTTTTTTCCTCTTCTTTAGACAGAAACCGTAATCGCCGGTCACTTACCCCAGCCCATGCTCACTCTGCTTGACTGCGTCTACCTCATTTCCTGTGACTTTTACAAGTCAAGAGAAGCAGATTCTTTTAAGGCGATCGGTGCCGTTATGATGGGTGCCCTTTTCTTGTTTAACCTGTTGTTGCTGGTATTTGTGTTTGAGCCATACTATACCAGTAGATGGGGAGAAAACTTTATTTATGCGGCAGCTTTATACAGCACGGCGCTATATGTCTTGGTGCTAATGCCGGCGCTGTATGTGCGGTATTTTAGAGTCACCAATTATGAAGCGGTGCTGAGAAAACTGCAAGAGATGGCAGAAGGCAAAAAGATACTTTACCTGGTTTTAGCCCATGGCTATGCGGTCTCTTCGGTGCTCATGTTTTTCACCTATGTTTTCTATAAAGGCGGGCAGGTAAACGGCTGGTGGTAATGCCATACATGTTCTAACCAGTCTGCCTCTTGGCTTAGGGCCTCTTCTAGTATACTGTCCAGCGGTTGCAACCAATAGAGGCAACCGCGTTTTTGGGCTGTTTCCTGGAAAACAGGTCAAAAACAGAAAACCCTTCCGGTTTAAGGGAAGGGCTCTGGTTCATAGTTTTATTTTGGATAGGAACAGGATGCGTTACGCTCTCTTGTAAGAGCTGGGGAGCACATGGTACATGCCAAGTTTTACCGGACCATTCTTAAGCTCAGCAATGGCGGCTTTGGTAATATAGTAACTGGTAAAACTAGCCATGTTGCAACTGGTCAGGTACCCATGGCACTCCAATACTTTGCAACAGGCTATTACCCGCTCCAGGGGTACGCCAGACATGACACTGATGGTGTCTGGTGACAAGGGTAAATGAACCGGTGACGGATCTCCCTTCACTAACCTGTATATAGCTTTCAGCACGATATCTTCTTCTCTCATACGGGGGAGGCTCAACTTATATTTGCCTAGTCTAAAACGAAACAGAAATCAGGATGTTGCTTAAAAATAGTATTTATACGGATAATTTAAATTCAAAAAACCCTATTTAATGCGTTTCAGGCCCGTTTACGTGTTTCTCACAAGCCTGACTTTCTTTAAAAATTCATAAAACTAATGGTTCGTTTTTGCCCTGATTTCCAGAAAACGGGCCAAAAACGAATACATCTCAAACAGGGGCTGGCCACTTCTATTAAGGTTAGAATTGCTAAGTTTACCGTAAGTATCTTATCCGGGCTTTATATCGTTTTGATAAAAGCCACACAAGCATTCTGTATTTGCCTATGTTTCAAGTTAACTTAAGACCCTACCGCGATTTCTTCAGGTCAGCCTCTGCTGGCGGCATCATCTTGATGGTTTGTTTAGTTGTTTCTTTGGTCATCGCCAACTCGCCGTTGGGAGATGAGCTGGAGGCGCTTCTGGCTACCGAGATTGGCTATGCATCATCTGGTTTAGACCTGCGCTACTCAGTGCTGCTCTGGATCAATGACGGCCTCATGGCCATATTCTTTTTGCTGGTAGGTCTTGAGATTAAGCGTGAACTGGTGGAGGGAGAGCTTTCTTCTTTGAAAAAGGCATCCTTCCCGGTGTTTGCGGCGGTGGGTGGCATGTTAATACCGGCAGCCATTTACGGTCTCTTAAACCAAGGCACGGATACGGCCAGCGGCTGGGGCATTCCCATGGCCACAGACATTGCCTTCGCCATTGGCATCTTGTCCTTGCTGGGCAGACGCGTACCGCTCACGCTCAAGGTATTTTTGACGGCCCTGGCCATTGTTGATGATTTGGGTGCCATTCTGGTCATTGCTATTTTCTATTCCAAAGAGATGCAATTGACTTACCTACTGTATGCGGCGGGGGTGTTTGCCTTGCTGTTTGCCTTTAACAAGCTGGGCGTAAAAAGCATCATCTTCTATCTGGTGCCGGGCGTGTTCATGTGGTATTTCATTCACCACTCAGGCGTGCACGCCACCATTGCCGGCGTACTTACGGCCTTTACCCTGCCTACTACGCCGGGCAAAGAAGAGTCGCCGCTGGAGAAATTGGAACATGCGCTCACCAAGCCCGTCAACTTTCTCATCATGCCCATTTTTGCGCTGGCCAACACCAACATAGCCTTAGAGCTAAACATGGTAGACGGCTTGTACAGCTCACTAGGCCTGGGCATTATTCTGGGTCTCTTCTTGGGTAAGCCGGTTGGCATCTTTGCTCTATCCTGGCTTTCTGTAAAACTTGGCATTAGTGATTTACCAAAAGGTGTCACCTGGACGCAGGTGCTGGCCTTGAGTTTTCTGGCGGGCATTGGCTTTACCATGTCCATCTTTGTGGCCTTGCTGTCCTTTAGCAACCCAGAGTTCCAGACAGAAGCCAAGTTCTCAATTCTGGTGGCCTCCTTTATCTCTGGCTTAACCGGGTACCTGCTCTTGCGTCGGTATGCCACCCGCCATCCAGAGATTGCTCTGGCCAACCAAGCCCAGCAATCGTAAATCTAAATAGACTTATCAAACTAAGCGCCTGCCCTCAATTTCAACCAGGGGCACCCACTTAGTTTGACTGAGTGGTTTTTGGCCTGTTTTCCGGAAAACAGGCCAAAAATGGCTAGGCGCGTTCTTCTTCCTGCCCGTCTTTCTTATGGTATTTAGAATTGGCGTTGGCCAAAAGCAGCTGCCGGATGCGGGCTATGTGCAGTTTGAGCTCGTCTGCCCGCTCCTGTTGGCTTTCTGACCAGTAGTGGTGGCCTCTGCGCCGGTCTTGTTGAGCCATGGCTTGGAGCATGGTGCGGCGCTCCTCTAGCATGCGCATGGCAATCCAAAGTGTCTCTTCCAGTGCTTCTACATTGGCATTCAGGAAAGAATCTTGCGTGAAGGCGTGCCCCACGTGGCACCGGTAGTGCTTTACATGCCCGGTGCTTACCTCCCATAAGGCGCCGCCGCAGTCTGGGCAGGAAAAAGCCGAGCGGGGTCCCATCAGTTCTGTGTCTGTTATTCCCCCCGAGTCCAGCATGAGGCGTTCGGCTATCTGGGCTTCATAGGCAATGTCTTCGGGAATGACTTCTTGTGAGGAAGCCGGCACATACACCAGTTCCTTCAACAGCTCGCCCATCTCTGCCACTTTCACCACATAGTCCACCTCCATCATGTCCAGCACGCTCTGGGGCATGTCTGGGTATTCTGCCTCTGCGGGGCTTTGCACCATGGTGATGCCACCGCTGCGCTTGATCATCTCCATGCCCACGGTGCCGTCCTGCAACATGCCGGTGAGCACAATGCCAATGACCCTGCTGTCATAGGCTGCGGCGGCAGACCTGAACAAGGGATCAATGGCGGGCCTGAACAGGTTTTCCCTAGGCCCTTTGGTCACCAGCATCCTTCCCTTTTGCAGCAGCAGGTGGTTGTCTTGGGGCACAAAATACACATTACCGTGCTCTATGGCCTGCTCATGCTGGGCCACCTGGCACTGCAACGGCGTGCATTTACTTAAGCGCTCCACCAGAATCTGGGAGTTGGATTCTCTGGCCAGGTGCTGGACTATGAAAATGGACGCAGGCAGGTTGGCAGGCAACTGGGACAGCAGGCTGGTGAGCACGCTCATACCGCCGGCAGAGGTGCCAATGACAATGATATCATGGTGCAAAAATTTCATCTTGTGGCGGTGGTGGCTTGTCCTGTTCATACGAGCAATGGGTACCAAGAGGTAATGCAAGGAAGGCAATTAACCGCCTGCCCCTGTAGGACCAAATCACGGCCCGGGCCTCCGTATTAATCCGTATTCTTGTTTGGAACGACCTCTTTTTAGTGGAGTGTGAGGGGTAATTTGTACCTTGTAGGATTCAAAAACACAGGCTTGGTGTGTGGTTTAAGACAGGTCCTCTCCTGCTTTTCTGACGCCCCGGCGCAAGACCCATGCCTGCCTGCTACGTACACCAATTCAATGGAGAGAGAAGAGATAGAACAACCTGCCATTACAGAGGATTTTTCTAGAAAAGGGGCCTCTGCCAAAAGCCCCGAAGAAAGCCGCCCGGCAGACAAGCACCATAACACTTTTCAGGTGGTGGGCTTGGGCGGTTCTGCGGGTTCTTTAGAGGGGTTTGAACAATTCTTCCAGCATGTGGGTACTAGTACAGGCATGGCCTTTGTGGTGGTGCCGCACCTGGACCCTACCCAAAAAGGCCTGATGACCGAAATCATCCAGCGCTATACCTCCATGCCCGTAGTAGAGGTTACGGATGGCTTGACTATTGAGGCAGACCATGTCTATGTAGTACCCTCCAACAAAGAGACCTCACTAGAGAAAAACGTCTTTCAGCTACACCAGCCCGCCCAGCCCAACGGCCAACGCATGCCCATAGACTTCTTCTTTGAGAGCCTGGCCATGAACCGCCGCGAGCACGCCATTGGCATCATCTTCTCCGGCATGGGCTCAGACGGGGCGGTGGGCGTTAAGATGATCATGGAGAACTTTGGGATGGTGATGGTGCAAGACCCCAATACCGCCCGCTTTGACAGCATGCCCCGCAACGCCATTAAGACCGAGTTTGTTGACCATGTGTTACGGGTAGAGGATATGCCCGAAAAGCTTCTCTCCTACGCCCAGATGCCGCCTATCAAAGGCAAGTATGTGGAGGAAGCGCACAAGTCCACCCAGATGCTGCAGAAAATCTTCTCGCTCATCCGCAACAAGACGGGCCATGACTTCTCACTATACAAACGCAATACCATCTTCAGGCGCATAGAGCGGCGCATGAACAGCCACCAGATAGTCCAGTTCTCTGAGTACGTGCACTTTTTACGGGAACACCCTCAGGAGGTGGAGCTCCTGTTTAAAGAGTTGTTGATTGGCGTGACCAAGTTCTTCAGAGACGCAGAGGCCTTTTCTCTTCTGCAGGACAAATACCTGCCAGAACTGCTTCAGGACAAGCAGGAGGGTGACACGGTGCGGGTGTGGGTGGCCGGCTGCTCTACCGGTGAAGAGGCTTATTCTGTTGCCATGCTGCTGCAGGAAACCATGGACAAGCTCAACCTGCACTTAAAAACCCAGATTTTTGCCACCGACATTGACCCAGACGCCATTGAGAAGGCCCGTGATGCCTGCTACCTGGAGAACATTGTGGCAGACGTGAGCCCAGAGCGCCTGAGGCGGTTCTTCAACAAGATGGACGGCTACTACCACGTCAAGAAAGAACTGCGCGAAATGGTGGTGTTTGCCGTGCACAACGTAAACCGCGATGCGCCTTTCACCAAGCTGGACATGCTCACCTGCCGCAACCTGCTCATCTATCTCTCCGCAGATTTGCAAAAGAAGCTGTTCCCGGTGTTCCATTACTCCTTAAAACCAAACGGGCTGTTGTTTTTGGGTTCGTCTGAGACTTTGTCTGGCTTCCCAGACATGTTCAACACCCTGGACACCAAATGGAAAATCTCACGCCGCTCAGACAACAACATCCCACTCGCGCGGCTGGTAGAATTCCCGTTCACCTTCAACTCCTTTGAAACCATTAAAACGCAACCAGAACCGCCTATTGCCGTGAAGAAAGAATCTAACATGAACGGTGTCATCCAGCGCGTTCTCTTACAGCAGTTTGCCCCGCCCACCGTCATCATCAACCCCAAAGGGGATATTTTTTATGTACACGGGCGCACCGGGCGGTACTTAGAGCCTGCCCAGGGCCAAGCCACCCTCAACATCTTTGACATGGCGCGCGAAGGCCTCCATTTTGAACTGGACAATCTGGTCACCAGAGCCTGCGTGCTCAATGAGTCTGTGCGCACCGAGGATGTACAGGTAAAGACAGATGCCGGCCCCAAGTACATTAACCTGACGGTGACGCCGCTCCAGGAGCCAGACGCGCTCACGGGCATGCTCATGGTGGTCTTGGAAGACAAGCCCGCCCCCAAGGTGCGCAAAAACCGCAAAGACAGTCCAGAAGAAGCCTCTGCCAAGGATGCGCGCATACAGGAGCTGGAAAAAGACTTGCTGTACACCAAACAACGCCTGCAAACGGTCATAGAAGAAATGAACTCCTCTCTGGAAGAACTCAAGTCTACCAATGAAGAACTGCAGAGCGCCAATGAGGAGTTGCAGAGCACCAATGAGGAGGCCATGACCAACAAAGAAGAGATGCAGTCTCTCAATGAAGAGCTCATGACCATCAACCTGCAGTTCCAGACCAAGGCAGAAGAGCTTACCAACTCAAACAATGACATGCGCAACCTCCTGGACAGCACAGAGGTGGCCACCATCTTCCTGGACAATGCACTCAACGTCAAAAACTTCACGCCGCAGGCCACCAAGGTATTCAATTTGATACGGGCAGACATTGGCCGCTCCATCACACACATTGTCTCTAACCTTAAATACAAGCACATAGCAGAAGACGTGCAAGAAGTCTTGGAGCGCCTGCGTAGTAAAGAGGTGCATCTGCAAACCGTAGATGAACAGAACTGGTTCTCCATGCGCATTCTGCCCTACCGCACCCTGGACAACTTCATTGACGGCGCCGTGGTCACGTTTACCAACATCACCAGCTTTAAAAACCTGGAGGCCAGCGTAGCCGCTACCAGCCAGTATGCCGCCAACATCATTGACATCATTCAACAACCGCTCCTGGTCCTGGATGGAGACCTGCGCGTGGAGTGCGCCAGCAATGCCTTCATGGACACGTTCCAGTTAATACCAGAGCAGCTGACAGGGCAACTGCTGTTCCATCTGGGCAATGGCCAGTGGGATATTCCGGCCTTGCGGCGGTTGATGGCCAAAGTGATACAAGAACACCAGGAAATCAAGAACGAGGTAATAGAGCATGAGTTTCCGGTGCTGGGGTACCGTAGAATGATTTTAAACTCGCGCCGGGTAGAGCAAACAGAAAGCAAACCGTTCAAGATTCTTCTGGCCATGGAGGTCTTTGAGAAATAAAGGCAAAGGAGGCGGTCTCCCCGCTTTTACAGGTTCTGAACGCAGGTAACATGAGTAAAGAGAGAAAAACACCTATGAGCATGACGCAGAACTTCTCCCTGCTTCGGCAAGAGGCCGAGAAACTTCAGAAACCTGTAAGCGAGGAAGATGTCCAAAACATGTCTCCGCATGAGGTGCGCCAGCTCATACAGGAACTGCAGATACACCAGGTAGAGCTAGAAATGCAGAACCATCAGATGCACCTGGCCACGCAAGAACTAGAAGCCGCCACCCGCAAATACCAGGACCTCTACCACCATGCCCCCTTTGGGTACGTGACCCTGGATGAACACGGCATCATTGAAGAGGTAAATGCCAAAGGCAATCAGTTGCTGGAAGCTACCAGAGACCGGTTGGTAGCCCGCCGCTTTAGTCAGTTCATCCACCCAGACAGCTTGGACGCCTATTATGGCTTCTTCCGGAACGTGCTGCTATCAGACAAGCCCCAGACCATTGAACTGCAGTTATTGGCAGGCAACACCCGTACCTTTTATGCCCAGGTAGAAGGCCTGTTGTTGCGGCGCCCCAATGACACGGACCAATGCCGCCTGGCATTTGTAGACGTGACCGAACGCAAGGAAGCGCACCAAGAACTGTTTAACAAAGAGACTCTGCTGTCTGCCGTCATCAACAACTCGCTCAACGCCATTCAGGTATTAAAAGCCGTGCGCAATGCCCAAGGCCAACTCATAGACTTTGAATGGGTGTTGCTCAACAGAACGGCAGAGGTCTTTCTGGATTACACCCAGCAACAATTAGGCAAAAAACGCCTTTCTGAGGTTTTGCCCGGCCTCATGGCAGAGCCGGTCTTCTCCAGACTGGTAGAGGTAGTAGAAAGAGAACAGCCCACCACGTTTGCGGCCCACCTGCCCTGGCAAAAGCAAGACCGCTGGATTAACTGCGTGGCCGTGAAACTGGAGGATGGCCTGGTGCTCACCTCTGAGGACGTCACCCAGCAGCGCATAGCCAATGAACGATTGCAGGAAAGCCAACTTCTGGTCAAGAAGATGGCAGAGGCCATGCCAGATTTTCTTTATGTAGAAGATTTACAGCTGGGCCGCAACGTCTACAACAACCGCAATTTCCTGCATTTTCTGGGCTACACAGACCAGGACATCACCGGCCACCCGCGCCAGTTGCTGGACACCCTCTATCATCAAGAAGACGCACACCTGTTGTTTGGCAGACATAACCGGTATAAAGAAGTGCCAGATGGGCAGTTTTTGGAATACATGGTGCGCATTAAAGACAAGCAAGGCGACTGGCGAAGCATCCACTTTAGGGAGACGGTGTTCAAGCGCGGAGCCAATGGCATTCCCATTCAACTGGTGGGCACCGCCCAGGACCTCACTGAAAAACTGCGCGCAGAGCAGAAACTACGCCAGATGCACAAGACCATCAGTGCCATTCTGGAAAGTTTGCCCATCATCATCTGGCGCATTGACGCAAAGGGTTGCATTTTAGAATCCATGGGTTCTGGCTTGCAGCGGCTAGGCTACCAGGACCATGAGCTGGAAGGCAAGTTTATTACAGACGTCAACCCCAGCATTGTTCCCAACATCGCCTCTGTGCTGGCGGGCAACTCAGACATTTTTTTAGGCGAGTCTGAGGTGAACGGCCAGAAAGTATATAAGCAAAACTACTTCGTCTATGACCCAGAAACCAAGGACGGCATAGGCTTCTGCCTGGATGTGACTGAACAGAAAACCGCCGAAGCCGAAGTCCTTCACCGCAACATGGTGCTGGACCAGCTGTTGCAACACCTGCCCCTGGTACTGGCGGTCCTAGATCTGCAAGGAAACTACCAGGAGATTAGAGGAGCCGGCCTGCGCGCCGTGGGCATAGAGGACAATGCCTTAAAGGGGAAGAGCCTTTATGAGGTCTTCCCTCACCTTAAAGCCAACATACAGGATATACTGGACGGCCAGGTGAAAACCTTTACCGCTTCATTTACACATCAAGGCAAAGAAGTCTATTTTCAAAACTTTGGATTCCTGGATAAGGAAAAGCAACTGGGCATTGCGTTTGGCATAGACATCACAAACGTACATGAGACGCAGGAGAAGCTGGTCATGGAAAAGGAATTCTCTGAAAACCTTCTGGAGACGCACATCAATGGCATAGTAGCCTTTGATAAAGACTTGAACGTGACGGCCTGGAACAAGGCGATGGAAGAGATTACCGGTTACCCTAAGGCTAAGGTGCTAGGCAAGTCGGCCCAGTCTTTTCTGGCCAAAGGGAAACAGTCAGGCCTTAAGCAGAATTTAAAACGCGTCTTAAAAGGCTCATTGGTGACCATGCGGCACCTGCCCTTCCTTCCGCAGGACAAGTCCTTTGAGGTAAACCTGGCACCGCTCTTTGGACCCAACAAAGAGGTAGCGGGCGTCTTGGGCGTGGTATGGGATGTGACTGCCCAAAAAGCGAAACAGAAGGCAGAAACCCAGTTTGAGCTGTCCCAACAGAAAGCCGTAATGGAGGCTGTCCTGGCCACCCAGAATGAGGAGCGCAAGCGCATTGCCGAGGCCCTCCACAACAGCCTGGCCCAGCTGCTATATGCCGCCAAACTCAACCTGGAAGAACTACAGACCGAAGTATCTGACGGCTCCACCTTCCTTAAGCCTCTATCAAGGGTCTCTGGTTTTTTAGAGGACGCCATCAAAGAAACCCGTACTCTGGCCCATGAGCTTATACCCAGGGCGCTGCAGGACTTGGGCCTTAAGTCTGCCCTCAAGGACCTGGCTACCCGGCTTACCTCAAGATCGTTGTCCATTCAATGCATTGTCACTGGCTTTGACGCGCCTACAGACTATGCCCTTGAGACGCACATCTTCAGGTTTGTGCAGGAACTCCTGAACAATATCATGAAACACGCGCAAGCCACCGAAGCACTGGTGCAAGTGGTAGACCAGGGCAGAAAAGTGCGCATACGGGTAGAGGACAATGGCAAAGGCATGACTACCCAGCAAATAAAGGATAGCAACGCAAAAGGCATGGGCTTGAAAACACTCAAGAGCCGGGTTCATCTGCTGCAAGGCCATTTAACCATTGACTCTTCGGGCACAGAGGGCACCACGGTCACCATTGAGATCCCCACTAAATAAGACCGCCTTCGTTTTTGGCTTGTTTTAGGGAAAACAGGCCAAAAACGAAGGCGCCAAAGGCAAGCTTGCCTCTTTCTATTTCAGTTGTAGGGCCGCTTCTTCTTTAGAAGGCACTATGGTCATGATCATATGTAGACCAAGCAGTTCAAATACGTTGCGCACCTGGTCACTCATGCCATAAAGCACCATGGGAATGTGCAGACTATCCAGGGTGCCTAAGTGCGAGATAAAAACGCCCAAGCCCGCAGAAGATATGTATTGAAGCTTCTGGCAGTCAATCCAGAGTTGGGAGATAGGCCGAATGAGCGCATCTTCTATGGCGCGGTCCACCTCCAGGCACGTGGATGCATCCATCTCTCCTTCTAAGCGCAGGATGTAGGCCTGTTGCTCTTGTTCTATTTCAATCTTCATGGCCTCATGGGTTTTGTTTTTGAAAATAAGAAAAAGTATTCTCTTTTTCAACGGGCAGGTGCCTTATGTTTGTTTATCAGGCTGTTGCACGTACTGGAGAGCATTTTGCAGCGTAGGTTTTATGGTGACCAGAGAGTCAAAGCCAGAGCTGCTCACCGTTGCTTGAATGTCTTTGCGCATGTTATAGAGCACCAGCTCTTTCTTTTGCGCCTGTAAATTTGAGAGGTAGGGTAATAAAAGCCTAAGGCCTGAGGGGGTTACCTGCGTGATGCTTCCAAAATCCACCAGAACAAAGGAGCTCTTGAAGGGCGCGGCCTCCCGCAAGGCGTTTAAGAGGGTTTCGGCGTACTTTTCATCCAGGCTCCCGTGAAGAATAACCAATGGCGTATGCCCCGCCAATAGGGTTGCCTGCACGCTTTTTTCATTTCTGCTTTCCATACCTGTCGCCTCTTTATACCCTAGCAGTCAACTATTTACAAATATAAATTTAACATTGAAACTTTACAGATGGGTAAATACTATAAAAACTAGTACAAATACGCATTCTTCACCCGGGGGCATATTTTACGTATGAGAAGTGATGCTTGAGAAGATGCTAAGCTGTATTTTTAATTATTGATTGTGGTTGTACCTCAAGAACGCCCACATAACGTAAAGGCTTACCCCCAAATACTATGATAAAAGTTATTTTAGCAGATGACCATACCTTGATTAGAGATGGATTGAAGTCACTTCTAAAGTCTGACAGGTCCATTCAGGTCATTGGCGAGGCAGAGAATGGCGCTAAGCTACTAGAACTGCTAGAAACCCACACCCCAGACGTGGTCATGCTTGATTTGAACATGCCGGTCATGGATGGTTTTGAGGCGCTCACGCACCTGCAGGCCAAACATCCGCATGTAAAAGTCTTGGTCTTAACCATGCTAGACCAGGATAGTTATGTGACCAAAGTACGCACCGCCGGCGCCATGGGCTACGTACTCAAGTCGGCGGGCCGTACCGAGCTCATCCACGCCATTAAAACCGTAGCCGACAACAACTCCTACATTTGCTCTGAGGTGGCTTTAAACCTTTTGAACCGCGTCAACAACGGCCCGGCTGTACCTTCTGAGGGGTCTGGCAAGACACCATCTGATTTGTCTAAGCGGGAAATGGAAGTACTACGGCTTATAGCAGAAGGATACACCAACGCAGAGATTGCAGACAAGCTCTTCGCCAGCAAGCGCACCATAGAATCACACCGGCAGCACTTGATTGAGAAGACCAAAGCCAAAAACACGGCTACGCTTATCAAATACGCCATCCAGCAGGGCTTGATTGACTAAGCGTTAAACCAAAACCTCCCTTGCAAGCAGAAGCCAGCGCCTAAAGACGCTGGCTTCTGCTTGCAAGGGAGGTTTTACACGGGCTTGGAAACCAAGCTCCTCTAGATGTTATTTTTTATTGAGGGCTGAGAGTCTTAAGACATTGTTACCCACTTCTGTCTGTTGGATGTAGGCCTGCTTTAATTCTTTTAGCCTGCAAACAGCGTCTTTGATGGTAGATGGATCTGTAGCAAGAAGCATGTTGTTCTTTAATAGCTTCTCTATAGGCTGCATAGCCGCTTTTTTCTTTGCTGTGATACTCATAGGAGTGTAATCAAAAGAATTTGGGAAACCACATACTAGGGGGAACAACGAAGCTACGGTTACTTTTTTATTTTCACAACCTTTTATTATATGAATAATTTAAGGGTTTGTTGCATCATTAATTTTAACTACCTTTACTTTGAACGTTAAAGAGATTGACATGCAACCATTTCTGGGATTCCTATTTTTCTTTCTAGGCTTACTGGCATCGTTGGTGACTTGGTTGTTGAACCTCATCTTCGGGTAGTCTTTTCCTTCCTTCGCTCCTTTTCTTTCCTGCACAGGATTCTACGCTTGTGTGCCTTATTTTCTTTTCCCTGCCCCGCTAGGGGTTGCTAAAAATCAGCGTACTTTTGTACCCCCATTTGCCTGCGTTCGTTTGATAGGTTGGAATGGCTTGCCCAACAGATTCTATGGCTACACCTTCGTCCTCCTCTCCTATTAGGTTAATGGCGCTTATGTTAGGACTGGCCTTTGTGCTGCTCAGCATAAAGTTCATTGCCTTTTTCATCACCCACTCCAATGCCATCTTCACCGATGCCCTGGAGTCTATCATCAACTTTGTGACGGGGGGCTTTGCCTTATACAGCGTTTATTTAGCCGCTAAACCCAAAGACCAGGACCACCCCTACGGCCACGGCAAGATTGAATTCCTATCCTCTGGGTTTGAAGGCACCCTCATCTTATTGGCGGGCGTGGCCATTATCATCAAGTCCATTTACAACCTCCTCTATCCGCACCCCATTGAAAGCCTGGATTGGGGTATTCTGCTCACGGCCGTTACCGGCGGGGCCAATTACCTGGCTGGCCGCTACCTGGTGCGCACCGGCACCCACCAGCATTCGCTTACCATCATTGCCAACGGCAAACACTTGCTCACAGACGCTTATACCAGCGTGGGCCTCATCATTGGCTTGGTGGCCATTTACTTCTTTGAGTATGTCTGGCTAGATGCCGTGGTGGCCATCATTTTTGGGTCTATCATCACCTATACCGGCTATGGGCTGGTGCGCAACTCCATCTCTGGGGTGATGGACGAAGCAGACCATGAGCTCATTACCCGCATCATTTCTGTCTTAAACCAGCGCCGCAGGCAAAACTGGATTGACCTGCACAACATGCGCGTCATTAAATACGGCCGTCAACTGCACATAGACTGTCACCTAACCCTGCCCTGGTACTTTAATCTGGTGGAATCCCACGCCGAGGTAGAGGCCTTGCAAGAAATCATCACCGAGGAGCTAGGTGACGTAGTGGAGTTGTTTGTTCACCTTGACCCTTGCCTGCCTCCAGACAGCTGCAAGCTCTGCACCAAGGCAGACTGCCACGTGCGGGAGAATGCCTTCATTGGCCGGGTGGAATGGACGTTGGAGAACGTGATTGAAAATGAAAAGCATGTGTTGATTTAAGCGATGCGTTTTTGGCCTGTTTTCCAGAAAATAGGCCAAAAACGCATTTTCAATTGTCTATTGGTAAGGTGGCTTGTTGGTTTTTAGTTTGCTTTTTGTGGTTGATGGTTTGGTCATCCACAAACAAGGTTGTCTTTCCAATTGAGACGTCTCTTATTGTTGGTATTCTCGCCAATGCCTAAGACTGCCGCTCCAGCTGCAAGTACCCTTGCCACTGCTTTGGTGCACTTCCCTGAGCTGTTCTCTTGGCAATACCGCCTTTACCGGTGCGCACTACCTTTCTTGTTGCATAGCCTCCGCTAAGCGCTCAAGGCCGCGGGGCCCCGTCTTGGCCCTTCGCACTGCTGTTGTACTCTGGGCCTTTGGCCCCGCCTTTCAGGCGACGAAACAACAGAGGCGCTCAGGACCAAGACTGGTTCTGGTCCCAATGCTGCTCAGACTTGTTGGTTGGTTCTGGTGTTTGCAGGCAACGACGGGTACTGTCGCAACAGAGTCATTCGTGCTGGCGCACGGCTGTAGCCATCCGCTGTCCCTTGCGCGTGGTTCAAGTCTTGGACTTGGACCCATGATGCAGGCAGTTTTCAACTGCCGTTGGCCTTCTGCCTAGTGATGCACATTGCTACTTTACCACGCATTGCGTCCCCCTCCGGAGGGGGTAGGGGGAGGACAGGGGCGCCTTCAGACTCAAGGCTCAGGACTCATGACTAACGAGTAGCGTACGGCAGGGCCTGCGAGCGTCTGCGCCAGGAAACACGCTATACACCCTTACTACTGCACGGGGTAGGTGGGTCTGGGTAATGGGTAAAATCTTATCTCCGGAGACATTAGGTTTTACGCAGAGCGACGCTACGAATCATGGAGAGACAACAAATACTGCATCTCGTTTTTGCCTTGTTTTCTAGGAAATAGCCAAAAAACGGTTTGCCTAAACAAACTACTGCTTGTCTGCTTTAGGCGTAGGTTTTAGCCAAAGATCACTCACGATGGGGTAATGGTCTGATAGCTTCTGCCGAATGGCGCGGTACCCGCTCCCCACCAGCCGCTTGTCATGCAAAAGGTAATCAATGCGCAGAATAGAGAACATGCCGTCATAAGTATTGCCTAATCCCCAACCGCTCTCAATAAAGGCATCCTGCAGCCCTTTGCTAATTTTATTATACGTGAACGAGGCCGGCGGATCATTGAAATCGCCGCACACAATGACGGGGTACGGAGACTGTTGAATGTGCCGGGCTACCACCTCTACCTGCCGGGCCCGCTTAATGGCTCCCACCTTTAAGCGCATGATGATGTTGCGCGAGGCCGTGACCTTTTCCTCATTGGTGGGCTTAGCATTGGGGTTGCCCAAGAACTCGTAATCCTCACGCTTAAAACGGTTAGACTGTAGGTGCACATTGTACACTCGTAGGGTATCCTGTCCCACCTTTATGTCGGTGTAAATGCAGAGATTGTTCGTCTCTTCATTAAACATAATATTTCCCCTTCTAACAATAGGATACGTACTAAAAGTGGCTATTCCCCAGTGGTCGGTTTGGCGCTTGGTCTCGGTGTAGGCTACGTGTTTCTGGGTGGTCTTCTGAAGGTGCAGCAAGGTATCCAGGTTGTTGCGGCCTGCCTTGGACGAGGTATAAAACTCCTGAAAACACACCACGCTGGGAGCCTCGTCCTGCACCATTTTAAAGATCTTTTCGCGGGTTAAGGGGTTACCAGTCCAATTGTACAAATCAAAGAGCCTGGCATTAAAGGTAAGCACCCGCACTCGTTCTGCCACGGCAGGCACCTCTGCCGGAAACAGATTAAGTTGTACCTGGGCCCGAAGGTTGTCCAACCCAATCAACAAAACAAACAAAGAGATGAACAACGCCCGGCTTTTCACCAACAACCAGTACACCACAAAAAGCAGGTTTACTAGTAAGACCCCTGGATAGGTAAGTGCAAACAGACTGGCGGGCCAGAAAACGCCCGGGTTAATATAAGAGCAAATATGCGCCAACAGCAGCCACGTCGCTACTCCAATATTAAGGAGCACGATCAGCTTAAACAGAAAACTCCTTCTGGTTTTTTGGGTAGCCACCGCAACAGGTTAAGATGAAACTCTCAGGTTTAAAGATACGCATACTGCAGTTGGAACGGAAAGCTCCTTGCCAGAAACTACAAATCTGAGACGGGATCGCAGACTACTAAAAATCAACTTCTGGTCTGAGCGCCCGTACAAGTTTAGAACGGGATAAAAGCCCAATCAAGTATCCAAACAGTCTCTATTCTACCCTACTTAAAGTTTATGTTTCTATAAGAACGGTGAAGCCACTGGTTTATACCATTGTATACTTTTACCCACCCGAATTAAGACTGGGCGTGGAACATCGTAAATCTGAAGTTTAAGCAATAAAAGCAGCCCTTAGCGATTAAATACAGGTTGGTAAAAGATTAAGTTGAGCCTTTAAATACAAGAAAAGGACATTTTACGGCGTAGATAGCATGCTTTCCTCATCTCTGTCGTCGTTTTGCTGGCCTGTAACCTAGAAACATCTTATCCATCCAGCTTCTTACCTACCTGACAGGCTGTCATACTGTGTTTATAGAAATCTATAATCCAATATTCTAGAACCACTCTTTTAAGGTGTTACTTTAGGTTCATTTTATAAGATGTGTGCGGGTTTGAAAGTTGACTAGCTAAAACATGGTAAGTTGTTTCCCGGCCCGGGGAGTGAACTGTGTGAAGTCATATGGCGGCATGGACCTTCCCGAAAAGCATTTCTGGTAGTAGACTTTGAAGAGAGATTTGATGGTTTCAGCCCACTGACCCTCCCCTTGCATGCGCCGCCCAAACTGACTATCGTTTAAGGATCCGCCGTGGCAGGACTTGATTTGGTCCAGCACTTTAGCCCCTCTGTCTGGGTAGGCCTTCATAACCCAATCCTCAAAAATCTCCCCAATCACTCCGTTCAACCGCACCACGGTATAGGCCGCCGAGAGCGCTCCCGCATTGGCAGCGGCTTGCAGAATGGACGGGATCTCCTGGTCGTTCAAGCCCGGGATGACGGGCGCTACCATGACATTGACGGGCAAGCCGGCCTCGGCCAAGGTCTTCACCACGGCTAATCTTCTTATACCCGTGGCCGTGCGCGGCTCCATTTTTTGACGCAATTCTTCCTGTAAGGTGGTGATGGAGATGTTCACGTGCAGCAGCTGGTGCTTGTGCAGTTCTTGTAATATATCCAGGTCTCTTAGAATAAGGGCGTTCTTGGTAATGACGCTGACCGGGTGCTTGTACTGGAGCAAAACCTCTAACAACTGACGGGTGATTTTGCGCTTGGCTTCTATGGGTTGGTAGCAGTCTGTGTTGCCTGCCAGCATGATGGGGCGCACCTTCCAGTTTGGGTTTTCCAGTTGCTGTTTGAGCACCTGCGGCGCGTTTTCCTTGACTATGATTTTCTGCTCAAAATCCAGCCCGGCACCCAGGCCCCAATAGGCATGGGTGTTGCGCGCATAGCAATAGACACACCCGTGTTCACAGCCTTGGTAGGGGTTCATGGAGTAGCTTAAACCTAAGTCTGGGGACGTTACTTCATTGACAATCTTCTTGGGTTTCTCTACAAGAAACTGCGTCTTTGCCGGGGGCAGCCACTCCTCGTCTAGGCCCTCCAGGTGTTCTACTACCTACTCTTGTTGAAGGTATGGATTACCTGGATTGAACTGCGCTCCTCTTCCCTTCTGTGCCCCGGCGTTTTTAAAAGGTGCTGACGCAACTTGGCCTCTCTGCTCTTCCATAGCTAAATTTATTAGCTTTTAAAGACTTGTCAAAGCAAAACAGAACCAAATATTTTAGCAATCAAATAACGTATTGAAGGTCAATCCTGTACGCAATTTTCTTTTACATACTTGATTTGAGGAAGAAGAGCATTCCAATCAAAGGTAAGGAAGGCATTTTTGAACAAGCACGCGTGAATAGTGCCTCTAGAACATGACAATAAACGCTTGTTTTTTTGAGAGTGCACTTCGGCTTGAATTATAATGCTTCCGTATGAGAGGGGGTATTATATGTGTTACTACTAAATTACCTAACTATGAAAAAGAACAATTTTAATTGGCTGGCAGGCATTGCACTAGTATCCATGATGGCGCTATCTTCTTGCGGGAGCAACAAAGAAGACCAGGCCAATGGCACCACGCCAAACAACCCCACGGTGAGCAATGGCGCTATGGACAATGGCACTAGCTCTACCACTGACATGGAGACGCCTACCACCACGGGCATGGACACTACCACTACCACCACAACAGGGACAACCACCGGAACCACCAGCACTACCATGGGCACGACCACTGGCACTACTACTACCGGAACCACAGGCACTACCGGGACCACTGCTACTACTACGGGCTCTACAGGTACCACTTCAGGCGGAACTACGGCTGGCACCACTGGCAGATAAGCATAGATGACATAAAAAGACAAGGCGACCCATACCTATGGGTCGCCTTGTCTTTTTATGTGGGAGGGTAATAGAAACCCTACTTTACATATTTATTAAAATCATGGACATTGTTGTAGCTGCGCCTTTACCTCATCCAATGACATGCGGGTGGCCGGGTTCTTAAACTCGCTGTGCAGGTAGTTAAGAATGTTGGTAATGTCTGCCTCGGTGAGGCCTCTGTTACCGGGCATGGCCTGGTTATACATTCTACCGTTCACCTGAATTGGTCCGTTAATGCCGTTTCTTATCAGGCAGGCTAGCTCTTCACGGTGCTTGTCCAGGTAATCCGCTCCGGCTAGCGGCGGAATCACGCCTCTCAGTCCTTCGCCGTTGTCCAGGTGGCAGTTGGCACAGTGGCGGCCGTACAACAGCTTTCCTTCTTTACCTCTTTCTGTAAAACAACCGGCCAGCACTGCCCCAAGGCCCAAAGAACACAGCACTATCAAGGCTCTCGTCAAGAACATGGCTTATTTCTTCTCTTCTTGAAGGAGCAAATCTATGTCTTTCATCAGCTTGTCCACGTCTGGTGCCATAGTACCGTCATAATGCCCTCTAATGTGCCGTTGGCCGTCCACCAACAAGAAGGCACCGCTGTGCGCGAAACCGCCAGGCGCATTTTTGTCTTCCAGCGCGCTGGTCATGTAATGCTTCTGGGCCATATCTAGAATGGTGTCTTTGTCTCCGGTCAAGAAGTGCCATTTCTTGCTGTCTACGCCCAGACGTTCTGCGTACTCTTTCAAGACGGCTACTGTGTCATGGGTGGGATCTATGGAGTGCGAAAGCAAAATCACGTTAGGATTGTCCTTGTACTTCTCATACACGCGCAGCATTTGGCTTTTCATCTTAGGGCAGATAGAAGGACAGCTGGTGAAGAAAAAATCAGCTACGTAGATTTTACCGGCCACCGTTTCTTGGGTCACCCGTTGGCTGTCCTGGTTGAAAAACGCGAAGTCAGGGATGGAATGGTAGACGGTGTCTACCTTGGGCGTACCGTCCACCATGGTCACTTTGGGCTCACGAGAGCCCAGAATAGGCAGCTTCTTAGCTTCTTCAGGTTTAGCTTGACAGCCGGCCAAGGCTAAGGAAAGCAGGCCGACATAGACAATAGACTTGGTCATGAGTTTACTTGTTGGAAGGATCCAAAGCCTTGGCCTGGGCCAGGCTTTTTTGAATTTGTTGCTGAATGGCTTCAATCTCCTGCTTTTCTTTTTGCAGGTACTGCATGGCTGCGTCTTGAGAGAGTGAGTCTGGTGCCTGATAGGAGCGCATCCATTGCATCATGGCGTCATCTGCTTTGATGAGCTCCAGAATGGTTTTACCGTATTGCTCTTTTAAGGCTACGTTGCCGTTAGGCAGTGAGTCTGCCTGTTGTGACAGGCGTTTACGCTCCAGGTACAGCTCTCCGTATTTAGCCATAGCCGAATCATGGGTGGCCATCACTTCGTCTTTGAGCAGGTCTACCTGGGTTTTCTCCGGAGCCTTCTCTACTTTAACGGTGTTGCCGCGGTCACAGCCCAGGCAAAATGCCAGACCCAGTCCTAAAAGCCAGTGATTTGTTTTCATCCTTTTTACCATCAAAAGGTTTAACATGCGGCAAAGGTAGAACCTACATCTCTAGAACGCACAGGATTTCATGAGATTATCTAGGCACGCGTTTTAAACCCCACCGTTTTTGGGTTATTTTCTGGAAAACATGCCAAAAACGACGGGTATGGTCCTACCACCTTCCTACCCTCTTTTTAAAGGATAAAAAAAGGCCACCCTTTTTGGATGGCCTTTCTAATGATTGCGCTGGGCTACCAGTTAAAATCTTCTCTGGATGGTGGCTGAGCGCCTTGCCCGCGCACGTGCCCGCTCATGGGGTCAAAACGGCGGTCTCTTCCCTCCTGGCTTCTATAGTCTTCTGAGTGACCAAAGCTGAGCGAGCCGGCCATGTTGCCGTAGTTCTCACTTCTGTTGCCTTCGCCCTCTTGATTGTGGTGCTCGCGTCTTGGGGCGTTGTAATTCATCATGGAACTGTTCTCACGCTGGGCACGGCGGTCAAAGCCGCTTTGCATGTAAGATCCGCCTCCTATCATATTGCCGTATTCGCCCCGGTTGTAATGTGACAGCGAAGAGTCATAAATTTCATACTGGCTGTCATCTCCCCGGCGGGACCCGTCATTGGTGCCCGGGTTTCTGACAGACCCGCTGGAGCCCACGTGCTCTGAGGGCTGCCACCCTCTGGTATTGTCTGCTCCTTGTGACCCGTACCGGCTGGTGCCGTCATACTGCTCACGTTCACCGGGGGCAAAGCTGTTATGGTCGCGGTAGGCGCCATAGAACTGGCGCTGGCCTTGCTGTTGCTGCCCGCCACCATGGCCGCTGGTAGAATTAAAACCTATAGAGGAGTTTTGGTGAGAGCCACCTCTTGAACTTCCCCAGCCCTGGGCGCCGCCGTAGCTGCCCATGTTGCCGTAATTGCGGCTGGCCCCTTCTAAACTGCTGTTGCTTTCATTGGACAATTGCCTAGGGTGGTCATAGCGCTCTCCCTGGCGGCCAGAGTCTCTGCCGAAGTCTTGGTGACTGCCTTCCCAGCGCATGGAAGAAGATTGCCCTTCATGGTACGTTGGGTAGCCGTGACGCCCAGGCAGGTCCGCCCCTCTGTCATCCTCTGACAGATGACGTCTGTTCTGGTCACGGTAGCTGTCTTCTGCACTAAAGCGGTAGGCACCGCGGTACTGATTTTCGTCTACGCGGCCTGGGTTACCCTGACGCCCGTAGTCCTTATTCTCCTGATTTCTATTCATAACTCAACTAGGTTTATGGTACATGAATAGTATAGCTTAACGAGGGCAAAGCGCTTCCGGTTTTTGACCTGTTTTCTGGAAAACAGGCCAAAAACAGATAAAGCACGTTAGCTTCAGGAGGCAGTTATTTGGTTCTCAGGTTATTAGCGTTGCTGCCATCCAGGTTATGCGTATCCTCTTCATTTCTAGCGGCTACGTTCCCTTCAGACTGTTCGCCTTCTGGCTCGGTGTCCAGATAGTCTGTTTCTTTGGCTTGCAGGGGATCACCGCCAATGTCTGGCTTGGCAATGTTCTCTGCCTCTGAGTGGTTGCCGGTGGTAGGCGAAGGGTTGCTGTCTGGCAGTTTCTTGCTCTCGTCTGAGTTGGTAATCATGTCTTGGTCAATGGGCATGGTTTCTATGCGTTAGGTGTAGATATAGTATTTATACGCACGCCAAGCTCTTTTAGTAAACCTGCTCCAGTTACCAAATCATTACCATTGCGTTTACCAGTAAATAAAAAATCCCGTTTTTGGCCTGTTTTCTGGAAAACAGGCCAAAAACGGGACGCATATCCTAATCCGGGACGTGATTAGTTGTCGCTGAAGGGCTCCATCTTGATTTTCTCAATCATGAGGTACTTCTTGAACTCATGCAGCATCTTGTTCATCTCTACGTCCTGCTCTTCCATTCTCAGGCGCTCAGCGTCGGCAGAGGCAATGGCGGTGCGCAATTGCTCCAAGCTGATGGCCATGTGGTCACGGGCGCCTTGGGCACGCTCCTTCAAAGCCTCATCCATCTCAGTGCCTTGCAGATTTTTATCCAACTCCTGCAGGCAGAGTTCCAGGAAAGGAATCATGTCCCAGGGGTTGTTAGGACGGTTCCAGGTGAATTCAATATTGTCGCGGCGGCATTTGTAGCGGTTAGACTTCCAGCCCAGTTCATTGGTGGCCACGCTTACTTTCTTAAGCATGTCAGACTTGCCGCAGTTGGGGCACTGCGCCTGGTCCTGTATGATGCCGCGCAAGGTCTCTGTCTTCTCCTGTACCTGCTCTCTAAAGTCGGCGTGAGCGTATATTTTCTCTGTGAGGCGCTCACAGGCGGTGTTGAGTTCTTCGTGCTCTTGGGTCAACGCTCCCTCCTGCGCCAAGCGCTCACCCCGCTTTTTAAAAAAGGTGATCAGCTTGATGACTTCGCGTTCGTTCTCTGTGAGGTTCTGCTTCATTGGGGCGTGTTTCTTTTCTTCTCAAAGATACAAAAAAGGCGCGAAAGATGCTGTAACGGACGGCTATAGGCCAAGGGCATAAAAAAAGCCCTTCAGAAATGAATCTGAAGGGCTGTAAAAACAGGAGCCAGCGGAACAAGTGTCATCAGTGTCTGTAGCATATCCCCCAATAAGCGCCAGAACCTTTGTCTCTCTTGCCGAAGCAAAAGTGCCCCGCTGCTCCTTTATATCAAGAACGTCTACCTGTTGTATACGTTTTGTTCTTTCAACTGTGTCAAAGGTAGTGGGATAATTTAAGCCGGCTATTGAAATTCGGTGAGTTTATCCTCTTGCTAGCCGAAGTACTCCATTTTCCGGTTAAACCAAATCTTTCATTTGGTGTCTGCCCCTTCCTTTTACCAACTCTCTAAAGTTATCAGATTCCTTTCTATCCTGCAATAGATTTCTAAAAAATTTATCAAAAAAATCTAAGGTTTCAGCCAGTAAGCAGCTCAGAAAAATAATCCTATTTGGTATTAATTAAAAAAAGATAGGTTTTTACGAACTCTCTGAACTTAAGTTTCAATTTTAGATGTTACGCCGTTCAAATGATCTAATTTAACATCACTATTCTAATCTTAAAAACCCAGGGCTTATAAAGCACCAGTGGCATTTTGACAAGAACAGTACAATTTAAGTTTACTATGAGAAACTCTTACTTGCCCGTTAGATTATATTTCAAGCCCTCTCCCTCTCTTTTTCTCAGCCTTTTAATGTCCATAAGCAGTCCCACTGCCTTGGAAAACCGTTTTGTGCGCCCCGCTTTTCTGGCGGCCCGGTAACGCAACAGCTGCCTAGATTTTAAGAATAGGCCAGAGCTTGCTGCTTTTGCCTGCCCAATTAAGAAAGTTTTTCACCGTGAGCACTCTAACTGGCCCCATGGCGTGTATTAAAAAGTATTTCAATTTACTACCGTTCTTTCTCCTGTTGTCTTTTGCCTCTTTTGCGCAAACCTGCCCAGACTTGCCCAACGCAGCGCTAGAGGATGTCAACAAGGAAAATTTCATCAAATGTAGTCCGGTGATAGGGCCATTTGAGTTTAACCTTTCGGTTAAGAACATTTCCACCACTAAAGCCACCAACCAGTCTTATCTGATTGAATGGGGCGATGGCTCCCAGAACACCTACGGAGCGTCTTTCTCTACGGCCACCCACTTGTACAAGACCAGAGGCAAGTTTGACATGAAGGTGACGGTCACCAGCCTGAGCGGCTGCACCTCTTCTAAAACCTATGCTGTCTACAATGGCACCAACCCGGGCTTCGGACTGCAAAACATTGGCAACACGTCTTCTTGCGCGCCTGCCACCTACACCTTCAACATTACGGGTACCAGCAACAACTCCCCCACTACGGCCTACAAGATCTGGTTTGATGATGGCAGTGACACCTTGTACTTCAATCAAGACAACATTCCGGCCAGCATTGAGCATGTTTTTGAATCTTCCTCTTCTAAAAAAGAGAACGGCTTTACCATTTCTGGGGTGGCCATTGACTGCTACAACCGCAAGACGCCTGCCACCATCAGTGGCTTTGTGGTTTCTGGCAATCCTAAGTCTGCGTTTGAGTTTAAGTCGGCTACGCGTTGCGTGGACAGCATCATTAAATTAAAAGACACGTCTACCGGTGGCTTTAACCCTTACAACCCCAACAACAGCGGTGGCTACAACCGAAAATGGAAGATTGAACCCGCCACCGGCTGGAGCTTTGTCAATGACACTGATGAGTTCTCTGAGGAGCCAGAGGTTATCTTTACTGCCTCGGGCCAGTACAACATCACCCTTACCATCACCCCGGTAGGCAACAGCGCCGTTTGTCCAGGAGATGAGCACAGCGAGTTGATCACCATTGAAGACCCAACCAAAGCCGCCTTTACCTTAAGACCAGATCAACTGAACAGCTGTGCGCCCAACACCTTTGCGGCGCAGAACCTGAGCACCGGCACCAATGTGGCTTACACCTGGTCTGTCACTCCGGCTACTGGATTTGTATACGCCCAAGGAAACTCCACGTCTGCTCACCCGTCCTTCACGTTCCAAGAGGCAGGGACCTATAGAATCACGCTCACGGCCAAGAATACCTGCGGCACTACCACTTATTTTGAAGATGTCACGGTACTAAACAAGCCAACGGTTTCCTTACCAGCCAATGCCCAGTACTGCGGTCCGCAGACCCTGGTGTTTGGCCCATCAAATGCCGCACATACACCCGTGTACAATGCACAAGGAAGCAGAATCACGCGCTACCAGTGGAGCCTAGACAGCCAAGACGGAGCGCAGTTCCTGGAGCCGGGCATGGCCAGCGAGGCCTATCCAGCTATTGTTTTCACTAAGGCGGGCGTTTACCAAGTACGGGTACAAGCCTGGAACGATTGCGGTGAATCTGTGGCAACCAACCAAACGGTGACCATCTACGCCCTTCCTGCTGCTCCCGTGGTGGCCCCGGTCTTGGTCTGCAAAGGAACCTCGGCCACCCTAGAAGCATCTGGCGAGGTGACTACCTACAAGTGGTATGCGTCTGCAACGGCTACCTCTCCCTTGTATACTGGCGTCACCTTTACCACGCCGGTCTTGCAAACCACTACCACCTACTATGTAGAGGCCTTGTCTGAGAATGACTGTGCCAGTTCTAGCCGTACACCTGTTACAGTGACGGTGCAAGACCAACCAGTGGCGCCTGTGATCAACAGTAATCCGGCTATCTGCGCCAACAGCAGGGCGGTCTTGGAAACGGCTGTACCTAACTCCAGAATTGAGTGGTTCTCATCAGCTACTAGTGAAGCTCCTTTCTTTGTAGGTAATATTCTGGACACGCTCCTCACGTCCACCACCACCTTTTATGCAGGAAGCATCACCGAAGCGGGCGACTGTAGATCTTTGACCCGCACCAAGGTGACGGTGACCGTTCATCCAAACATTTACAGCAACACCATCACCACCTTGTCAAGAGGCATCTGCGAGGGAAGCGAGACAGGCATCATTGTAGCCAGCGCACCCAAGGGTGGATTTGGCTCGCCAACCTTCCAATGGCAGATGAGCATAGACGGCCAGACCTTCACGGACATTTCAGGTGAAACAAAGCAGAACCTTCCCTCCAGGGCATTAACCAACACTACCTGGTTTAGAAGAACCGTGACCTTGGGCGCTTGTACTGAGAACACAGAGGCTATCAAGATTGCAGTAGTACCGCCTATCACTCAGAACGTAATCATAGCCCCGGCCGACTTCATCTGCGCCGGCACGGTTCCACCAGCCTTAGAAGCTGCCCCGTTACTTGGCGGCGACGGCTCTGAGCCCACTTTTATCTGGGAAAGCAGCGCCTCTGAGAACGGTACCTACACCTTAGCCAAAGGAGCTGGCACGTTGACTTCCTTCCAGCCAGACGCTCTGCCTAACAGCCGCTGGTTCCACCGCAAGGTCATCATCAATGGTTGTGAGAGTATTTCTGCGCCAGTTGAAATCAAAGTGAATCCATTGTCACTCCCTCCAACGGTAAGCGCCACCAGAAGCACCATTTGCAGTGGTTCCACCACAGAACTAAAGGCCACGGCACCTAGCGGACCTTACTCTTGGTATGACGCCGCCACAGAAGGTAATTTGCTACATACAGGCAACACCTTTGTCACTCCGGTTTTGACCAACAACACGGGTAGCTCCATTACAGTGACTTATTATGTGCAGTCTGAGGCTACCGGTGGTTGTACCGTAAGCAGAACGGCCGTTAAAATTACGGTAGAATCAGAAATCACCAACAATACCATCCTGGAGGTGGCCCGCGTGTGCGCCGGCGAATCTCCTTCTATTAGAGGATTGGTACCGGCTGGTGGAACAGGATCTCCAGTGTACACCTGGCAATACAGCCTGGACGCTGGTGATGAGAAGGTCTTCAAAGATGCTACAGGTAATACCAAAAACAGCGTAACCTATACAGCCGCTAACTTAGGGCAGACCACCTGGTTTAGACGCAAGGTGAAACTGGGAACGTGCGAGTCTTACTCCAACACGGTACAAGTAGTTGTAACACCGGCCCTAGCCAACAATGCTTTGCCAGCCGCGCTTAAATTCTGCGAAGGCACCACGCCTCCGCAGCTTGCAGGAACAGGAGACGTGACGGGTGGTGATCCAATAGAAGGCATCCAGTACCGCTGGGAAATGAAGACCTCCCTGGCAGATACCTTTGGCCCTGCGCCCGGAGACAACACCAATGCCACCTATCAACCCACAGACATCACGCAACCTAATACTTGGTTTAGAAGAGTAGCCGTATCTGGAAGCTGTCAATTAGAGAGCAATACGCTGGTGTTGCAAATGTCACCAAAACCAGCCTTGCCGGTGCTAGCCAAGACCAGTTTGGAAGTATGCGTAGGCGGTGGCGCTACCTTAAATGCCATCCCTAAAGCAGGCGTGACCTTCCAGTGGTTTGACCAGGCGGGCACTTTGCTAAAAACTGGCAACAGCCTGCCTATTGCAGCTGCTGATTTGACTGAAGCAAGACCTTACATCTATTATGTAGAAAGCAAGACGGCTGATGGTTGTTTATCTTCTGACCGCGTGGCTGTTACAGTGAAAATATTACCATTGCTAAGCGCGTCTTTGGCCACTGGTGAGCAGTCTGTTTGCATGGGTTCTGCCCCAACCAAACCACTAACAGCCACTGCCCCAACCGGCGGCAACGGACAGTACCATTACCAGTGGCAGTCTACCACAGACCTGAGCAAGCCTTTCAAAAACACATCCTATGAAGATACGTTGGCTACCTACCTGCCAGGTGAGTTGTACGTGCATACCTGGTTTAGAAGAGTGGTAAGATCAGCGGACTGTGAGACGTATTCCAATCCAGTAAGAATCACGGTAGACGTACCGGTCACCAATAACATTTCCATCACCCAAGGGTCTGCGGAGGTTTGCTATGGCGTGGCTCCTACCCTTACCATGGGCGGCCCGGCCTCTGGTGGAGACGGCAAGAACTACCGCTACCAGTGGCAGTCCAGAACAGACGCATCACAACCGTTTGTCAACACATCGTTAAAGGATACTTTGGCTACCTTCCAGCCTGGTGCAACCTTGGGCAACACCCAGTACAGAAGACTGGTGATGTCGGGTGCTTGTGAGGCGGGAGCTTCTAACGTCTTAGAGGTGTTTGTGAATCCTATCCCAACCGCACCTATCGCACAGAACCAGACTATTTGTACTGGTTCCAAAGCCCGCTTAACTGCTTCCGGCGACGGTACCATTCAGTGGTTGGATGCTCAGACGGGTGCCGTTCTGTTTACTACCAGATCTGGCGGTGTTTTCGAGACCCCGGTGCTTACCACTACCACCGTATACCATGTGCGCGTGGTCTCTGCTCCGGCCTTGTGCGTGGGACCTGTCACTGCCGTAACTGTAGTGGTAGAAGAGAAAATCAGGCAGAATACCATTCAGGGCGTGGCTGATGTGTGCTACGCTACCATCCCTGAGAAGCTGATTGGAAGCACGCCAACCGGCGGCAATGGTCAGTATGAGTACCAGTGGTTTATCAAAGCCAAAAACAAAACCACTTTCCAAGAGATACCAGGCGCCACCGACAAAGACTACCAGCATGGTCAGATGCTACTCATTGACACCAAGTTCAAGCGGAGCGTCAAAGCCGGTGAGTGCGCCGAGGATTTCAGTCAGGAGATTGAGATCAAGGTGAACATGCCATTAGCCGAGGGGACCAATTACATCACTCCCATGAACCAGCTAAAAGCGGCCGGCACCACGCCAACCTTGTTGAAAGGAAGCGCCATTCCGGCAGACTACACTATTCAGTGGTGGTACAAGACAGCGGGCATGAACGACTTTGAACCGATTGCGGGCGCCACCTCCAGAGATTACCAGCCAGGCGCGCTACAAGAGACTACCTTCTTCATGCGGGAGGCCAAGTCTAAATACGTGGATTGCTCCAGCTTCTCAGATGCGGCCAGAGTGACGGTGTTCAAAGCCTTTACAGACAACAGTATCATGGCCGGTGGCCAGGTTTGCTACAAAGAGCCTTCCAACTTTGTCATCAAAGGCAATGAGCCAGACGGCAGCTTAACAGATGTGCAGTATTACTGGGAGAAGAAAACACAGAACACGGAGTATGTCTTGATTGGCAATCCTTCGCCGGCCACGGCCAGAGACTTTAACGTGCCCGTACTGGACGTAACTACCTGGTATCGCAGAAAAGTGGTGGTGAATGGCGTAGCTACTACCTCAAATGAGATCAAGGTGGAGGTCTTTAATAAGGTAGCCAACAACACCATCTCAGCAAACCAGATTGTCTGCGCCGGCACTGCCCCTACCAAACTCATGGGTTCTTTGCCTACTGGCGGAAGCGGCAGCTACACCTACGTTTGGGAAAGCAGCACTACCAGCGCCACTACAGGCTTTACTACCGCAACGGGCCCTACCTCAGGCCAGCACTATGAGCCGAGTGCCTTGGTGAGAACCACCTGGTTTAGAAGAGTGGTCTTGTCAGGAACGTGTACCAGTGAGGTAAGCAACGCCGTGCAGGTAACAGTGACGCCTCTGCCAAAAGCGCCCGTTGCCAAGGACGTCTTCTTGTGCGCTGGCAACACCGTCACCTTGACGGCCGCTTTAGCAGCTCCGGCTACTGGCGTGGTAATAGAGTGGTACAACCAGGCGCAGGGAGGAAAACTGCAACACACGGGGGCAAGCTTCACTACGCCGGTATTGCAAAGCGCCACTACCTATTATGTGCAGACAGTGTCGCAGAGCTGTGCCAGTGAGCGGGTGCCAGTGAGGGTGAACATACCTGAGCCAACCGCCAACGCCGGACAGGACGTGACCATCGCCTATGGAAGGTTTGCAGAGTTGACGGCCACGGGCGGCGTAAGCTACCAATGGTCGCCAAGCATCGGATTGAACAATGATAAAATAGCCAATCCGGTAGCCAAACCTAAAACCACTACTACCTACACGGTAACGGTGACTACCGCCGAAGGCTGTACGTCTACAGACCAGGTGACGATTACGGTATTACCGGCGGTAGAAATACCAAACGGCTTCACGCCTAACAATGACGGCATCAATGACAACTGGGACATTCCAACCTTGAAAGGGTACCCAGGTGCACACGTAGAGGTCTTCAACCGCTGGGGCAACAAAGTGTTTGAATCCAAAGGCTATCAAACGCCTTGGGACGGCACCATGAAAGGACAGCCTTTGCCAGCTGCTACTTATTACTACCTGATCCGCTTGGGCGGAAAAGAGGAACCTTTATCCGGAAACGTAACCATTATCAAGTAAGCGCACATGAAAAAGCTTGCACACTTGTTCTTCTTTCTGTTTCTGGCGGCTCCGGCCTTTGCCCAGCAGAAACCACAGTACAGCCAGTACCTGTTCAACAACTACCTCCTCAACCCCGCGCTTTCTGGGATTGAGAGCTACACGGACATCAGGATGGGTACGCGCCGTCAGTGGGTGGGCCTGGAGGGAGCTCCCGTCACCTACTATATAAGTGGACACACCTCTTTAGGCGCCAGTGACCGTAAATCTGCGGTCACGGCTCCCAAGGGATTCATTCCTAGAATGGCGGCGGCCAACAACAGAACCACAAAGTATCACAAATCCAGACCGCACCATGGGTTTGGCGCCTTGGCGCAGGCAGACAAGACGGGGCCTTTAAGCACCAGCAACCTAACGGCTACCTACGCGTATCATCACCCCCTGACCAGGCGCGTGAACATGTCTGTGGGCATAGCGGGCGGTGTACAGCAAACAAGGTTAGACGGCAATGCCTTGCGCTTGAATCACAGCAATGACCCTACCATTCAGCCGGGCCAGATGGCCAGAACTAAGTTTGACTTGGGCTTAGGCACCTGGATCTACTCAGACTTCTTCTACGTGGGAGCCTCTGCCGCCCAACTGGTATCTAAAAGTTCTACCAACGGCGAAGGCATGTATGTGGCCACCCAAGATTTGCAACCACACTTCTTCCTGACCGGCGGTTACCGTCTTAAGCTAAGGTATGATTTGTCTCTGGAACCCTCTATTATGGTGAAGATGGCCCAGCCAAGTCCCATTGCAGTAGACGTCAACTTTAAAACCACCTACATGAACAGGGTGTGGGCCGGGATGTCCTACAGACATAATGATGCGGTGGCGGCCATGGCAGGCATGAACATCAACTACTTATTGGACATTGGCTACTCCTATGACCTCACCACCTCTGAGTTGAGCAAAGCCACCGCCGGAAGCCATGAACTTATTGTGGGCATCAAGTTGCAGAATAAAAGCAGGTTAATTTGTCCGCAATGGCTATGGTAAAATAATTTACTTAGTAAGAAGGTAATGCACAGGGTCGTTTTCGGCTTGTTTTTTAGAAAACAAGCCGAAAACGACCCTGATTTTTTAATGCGCTCCTTTAGGCAAACAGATTTAGGCCTTGTAAATCTTCAGATACCGGTTTTCATTTCACCCAAGCACTGGTAGGCTCAAATATTCAATTGACTAAATATAACAAGATTCATATACGCAAAAATATAAATATTAAGAAATCCAGTTATTACAAATTTTTGCACTAAAAAAAGAAGGTGATTATAAATAATCTACAAAACGCAGTTTTTAACAGTTTTAGCAAAACCCTGATTATAACAAACCGTTAAAGAGCATATATCAGAAATGATAGATTTTTAAGCCATCCAACGTTCTTCCATCCCCCTAAGCATACTTATTGTTTTACGCAAGCATCTAGCATTATGAAAAATTTTACTCTTACTGCCTTCTTCTTTTTGTCTTTAGTTTTCTCAGCGGCGGCTCAAAAATCGCCTTCTAACCCGGCGCTAGAGCAAGCCTCCAGCAACCTTACCAGAGTAATGATGGAAACCATGGGCCTGAACGAGGATGAGTACATCAAACTAAAGGCTTTAAACCAAGAGCGCTTATCAAAAGCCACTGAGGCTGACAAACTGTACGCAGATGACACAGAGCAACGCGATGTGCGCCTGAGAGAGATTGAGGATGAGTTTGAAGTGAAATTATTTAACATGCTCAATACCCGTCAAGTGACCGCTTACGCTGAGTTCAAGCAGAAACCAGAAGCAAACTACTTGGCCATTGTACAGCAGTTGAAGGCCTCCCCCAAAAAATAAGCACCAGTAACTTTATTTTTAAGCCCCGCCCAACAAGCGGGGCTTTTTTTGTGCCCATCATCAGCCTTTCGCATGTGCGCCCCAACAACCGTGCACTTGTACATCTTCTTATAATTCAATTGGTTACTTAGAAACATGTAAAAACTAGAATATACCTGAGTGCGTATATCCTCCTGTGTGCCACACCAGGCAACATCTAGACAGACAATTGACAAACCCATCCTCTATGAACAGAATTACTCTGTATACGCTCCTGCTCTCTTTTTTCTTGGGCAGCAGTCTAGCGCAAGCGCAAGCACCCATTCATGCAGTCCATAAGGCCGCAGATAAACTCACCAAGGAAATGGTCCTAGCCCTGCAACTGAATGAAGCCGACATCATCCAACTCTCCAAGTATAACCGGGAACGATTCACCAAGTTGGCTGCCCTGCAAAAACAGGCCCCTTACCTCACTCAGCGCCAGGAAGATTTAAAAAGAAGCCAGTTGGAGCATGAATACCATGAGCGCGTCTTCGGGATATTGAACGCCCAGCAATATGTACAGTACAAGCGCTTTAGAGAAAACAGAAGAGAGTTTACCAAACCAAGCCAGGTAATGGCCTCATTGGGTAAGTAATTTTACCATTGCACGTCCCATCGTTTTTGGCCTGTTTTCCAGAAAACAGGCTAAAAACAATGGGACGTTTCTTTTTACAGGAGATTATTCCTCCCGGCATCCCTCTCTCTTCTTATTCTTAGCATTTGCCTACCTTTGCAGGGAAACTACGCCGGCATCTCTCCTCCACCAGAAATACCCGTATACACTTTTTTGGCAGTGCACGCCTCTTCCACCTTTTGATGACACCTTATGGAATGGTCTAAAGTATTCAATCCCAAAGCCATGAATTCATTTCAATTCATCGCGCTCACGGGCATCATCATGTCCCTATTGGCCCATGTGCTGTTGCATTTTCTGGGCAAGGACATTGAGTCGTTCAACTACTTGTATTTGTGCTGGGCCGTCTTGTTCGTGTTTGGAACCATCCAAAACCTGCGCCATAATCCTGAGGACGATGACCATCACCACCATCATCATTAATGAATAATGACCAGTGATTAATGATTAATAGAAAATGGATAATGATTAACTTTTAATTTTTAACTTCTGTCCATTCATTATTCATTCATCAATTGCCATTACTTATTATTCATTGGTCACTACAATTATGTCAAGAGAAGAAGCACTCCAAATCTTACAGGAATATACCAAAGGCGAAAGCCTGTTGCGCCATGCCCGCACTGTGGAGTTAGTGATGCGCGCCTATGCCCAGAAGCTCAATCAAGACGAAGAACAATGGGGGAATACGGGTCTGCTGCATGACGCGGATTATGAGGCTCACCCAGACCGTCACCCGCACGTGATTGTGAACCTGCTCAGAGAAAAAGGCGAAGAAGAAATGGCCCACGCCATCTCGGCGCACTACAGCCACTGGGGTGTTAGCTATGATACCCTGCTGGACAAGGCGCTTTTGGCTTGTGACGAGGTAACCGGCTTTGTGGTGGCCTGCGCGCAGGTACGCCCCCAGCGGCTGGACGGCTTGGAAGCCAAATCAGTATTGAAGAAATTAAAGCAAGCCAGCTTTGCGGCCTCCGTGGACCGTGGCGAAGTGCGTTTAGGCGCAGAAATGCTAGGCGTAGACTTAACCGAACACATCACATTCATCATTGGCACCTTGCAAGCCCACGCCGAGGAACTTCAACTCACGCCCATGCCCCAAAGCGCCTCTTAAAATCATTCTCTTGTTGCATGACCTCCTCCCCTGACCAATCGGTTAACCACGTACCTGCGTCTTCTTCTGCCACTGAGTTTGTCATTGAGCAAATAGACCTGAACGCGCTCACGTTTGACTGGCTGGAAGCCCACAGCGCAGAGCGCGTGTTGCCAGAATCAAGGGGCTACGTAGACATTCATCCGTTGTCCATTCAAGTAGACTTCGGGTCGTTTGTCAATCCGTTTAGCAGCATTGTGTTTCAGCCAGTGGTGGTACGGCAACTGGGACAACGGCTGAGTTTAGACTGCGCCTGCCCCGCACCCAAAGACAAGCTCTGCACGCACCAAGTGCAGGTGTTGCAGTGCCTGTTGTACCGTGAGGAAATACGCATATTCTTTGACTCAGCCTTGCGACACCAGAAACTGCAGAAAGCGGCCATGCCGTACGGTCTGGAGAACGAGCCTAACCTGGACGCCTTCTTTGAGCTGGAGTACAACAACAAAACCCTGCACATAGAACCGCGTCGCAAAGAACTGTTTCCCATCCATACCTTCACCAGCGCGTTCATTGCCGAAGAATTAGCGCCATCCGCTCCGTCGCTTCCCGTAGCACCTAATTCCTCTGACGGAGTCACGCAAATAGTGGTCATTGGGAAGCATCGGTTTTACAACCATCTGCACCTAGAATTAATGGAGGCGCCTTTGACTAGGGACGGTAAAATCAAGAATCCCTTGAAAGTCTTGGCGCCGTTTGATTATCTGTGGCAGACCCAGGATCCCGAGGAGCTTAAGTTCTACAGCGGCATCTCCAAATTCCAGAACAATTACAACACCGTCAGGTCGTCGGCAGATCTGGAGGCTTTAAAAGCACTTCTCAAAAACCCCTTGCACCTGGACTTCTACTGGCACGACACCGACAAATCACCCAATGTCACGGCCAGCGCCTTAGCACCCGTACAAGTGAAAACCCTGCCAGTGAACTTACAGCTGACGGTACATTTGCAGAATGATTTTTACGAGGTGACGGGCCACCTGCAGGTAGAGGACCAAGCCTATGAGTTCCCAGATTTGCAGGTCAAGTTCAACTACTTTCTGCATCTTAAGAATACGTTGTACCTGGTAGAGGACGAAAGCGTCTTGCGCGTCATTGAGTTTTTCAAAAAGCACCACAACCAACTGGTTTTGCATGCTTCTAAGTTTGAAGAATTCAGGGGGCAGGTCTTGGCTAATCTGGAGCACCAGATTAAGATCACCTACACGTTCCTGCGGCCCGCCACGGCCAAACAACTGAAGGAACAAGGCTTTGACCAGCCACTAGAGAAAGTTTTATACCTGTCAGAATCCATGCCGTATGTGTTGCTCACGCCGGCCATTCAATACGGTGAGGCAGAGGTACCAGTCTTGTCTAAAAAGCAGATTTATGCCACAGATGCCCGCGGCAAGGCCTTCACGGTGACTAGAGACAAGAACGCGGAGCTTTCGTTTCTGCGCGCGGTACTGCAAGAGCATCCAGACCTGGAAAACCAAGTCACGCAGACCAGTTTTTACCTGCACAAGGACCAGTTCTTAAACGAAGACTGGTTTTTGGAGGCTTTTGCCAATTGGCGTGCGCAAGGCATCACCATCTTGGGTTTTAATCAACTACAAGGCAACAAGTTCAGTCCGTTCAAAGGCACGCTGTCCATCTCAATGGAGAGTGGCATTGACTGGTTTGATACCCACATCGACTTACTTTACGGCAAGCAGAAAGCCTCGCTAAAACAACTGGCCAAAGCCGTCAAGAACAAGACGCGCTACGTGCAGTTAGACGATGGCACCTTGGGCATCCTTCCGCATGAATGGATGGATCGTTTGGCGCGCTACTTCAGGCTAGGCGATGTAGTGGAAGAACAGTTGCGCACGCCCAAAGTACAGTTTGCCAACATTGCTGAATTGTATGAAGACGAAGTCCTGTCTACCGAGGTAAAAAAGGAACTAGCCGGTCTGCAGAAAAAGATGCAACCCAAGGCCAAATTACCGCAGGTACCCGTACCCTCAGAATTACAGGCCACCTTACGTAACTACCAACAACAGGGATTGAATTGGCTTAATCATCTGGACGACCTCAACTTTGGTGGCTGCCTGGCAGATGACATGGGCTTGGGCAAAACCATTCAGGTGATTGCGTTTATGCTGGTGCTCAAAACCAAACGGCAAGCAGGTCCGCATTTGGTGGTAGTGCCCACGTCCTTGCTGTTTAACTGGCAACAGGAGCTGGCCAAATTCGCGCCGAGTTTAAAAGTGCACACCTTCTATGGACCAGCGCGCGGCCGAAAGGAATTTGACTTGGTGGACGTGGTCTTAACGTCTTACGGCACCTTATTGTCTGAAATAAAAGCCCTGAAGGAGGTGCGCTTCCATTACATCTTCCTGGACGAGAGTCAGGCCATCAAGAACCCAGAATCCCAGCGCTACAAGGCGGCTAGGCTGTTGCAGGCCAGAAACCGATTGGTGCTCACCGGTACGCCCGTGGAGAACAATACTATGGATTTGTACGGCCAGCTGTCCTTGGCGTGCCCGGGGCTGTTGGGCGACAAGCGCTACTTTAGGGACCATTATGCCACGCCCATTGACAAGTTCAAGGAGACCAAACGCGCCAAAGAACTGCAGAAGAAAATCCAGCCTTTCTTGTTGCGTCGCACCAAAGAACAAGTAGCCAGTGAACTGCCGGAGAAAACCGAGATGGTCATTTACTGCGAGATGGGCTTGGAACAGCGCCAGGTCTATGAAAGCCACGCCAAGGAGGTGCGTGATTTCTTACTAGGCCAGCCAGAAGACGATTTGCCTAAAAGCCGCATGCACGTGCTTAAGGGCTTGACCAAACTACGACAGATTTGCAATTCGCCGGCGCTCTTGCCAAATGAAGCCTCGTATGGCGATTCTTCGTCAAAAATTGAAGCGCTGTTGGAGCAGATTGAGAACAAGGCGCCTTACCATAAGATATTGGTGTTCTCGCAGTTCGTGTCCATGTTGGATCTCATTCGGCCAGAGCTGGAGAAGCGCAGCATCCCGTATGAATACCTCACCGGGCAGACCACCCAGCGCGGCAGTAAGGTAGACAATTTCCAGAGCAAGCCAGAGGTGCGGGTGTTCTTGATTAGCCTCAAAGCGGGCGGCACGGGCCTCAACCTCACCGCCGCCGACTACGTCTATCTGGTTGACCCTTGGTGGAACCCAGCCGTAGAGAACCAAGCCATTGACCGTGCGCACCGCATTGGCCAGCACCAGAACGTAGTGGCAGTTAGACTTATCTGCCCAGACACCATTGAAGAGAAAATCATGACCTTGCAGACCGCCAAGAAAGAACTGGCCAAAAACCTAGTTAAGACAGACGAGCCTTTCTTAAACACCCTATCCAAACAGGACCTGTTGCACTTGGTGAGCTAAACCCATTCCCTGCTCTTCATATAGCAATTTTGCATGTCAACAAATAAGATTTCGGCAGGAAACGGCGGTTTCTCGTTACCTTTATAGCAGAGGTACTGGTGTTAAGCCATGAGCCTACTGCTTACAATTATCCTTCAGAATTGAGTACCATGTCCGAAGAAGACAAAGAGATATATTACCGCACCTATTTCGGGCAGAGTCATGATTACTATTATGACAAGCTGGAGCAGTACCAGGCCGGCCGGAAGTTCACCTTCAACTTTTACGCCTTCTTTCTGGGCCTTCCTTGGCTATTGTACCGCAAAATGAACCGCTTTGCGCTGTTTCTACTGGTTGCCGTGGTAGGTCAGTCCATTCTGCTGAGTTACCTATTGGAGCAGAAATACATTAATACAACAAATGCTTTCTGGTATGAAAGAGGTGCCATGCTCTTTTGGGGACTGGTGACGGGCTTCTTCGCCAATTACTTCTACATGCGCCAAGCCCAGCGCGAAGTAGACAATGCCATTGCCGCCACACCCAACGAAGACACCGCCCTGGAACTACTCAGCCAGAAAGGCGGCGTCACGTTTATCCCGCACATTGTGATTGCCGTGATGTTGCTTGTCTTATTATTGATGGGCCAGTAAAAGCTACGTCTCCGTTTTTGGCCTGTTTTCTAGGAAATAGGCGAAAAACGCGGGAAGAAGACAATGCGCAGGAGACAAGGCAGTGCCTGGTCTCTACAAATCCGCGCCAGCGAAGAACGCATTGCCGCCTCTCCAACACCAAGCCGCCTACCGACCGACCTTGCGCAGGGCAGCCTTGGCTGTGCGCCCGGAGCATGGGCAGGGACCGGGCAGTGGCCTATCACCTGGCAGAGGCATAAGCCAACGATGAAATAGATAGCTTTGACCAAGTGCAGAAATCCGAAGAAAAGCTGTCTGAGCGGCAGCGAGTTTCTTTTCTTCTTGATTCTTTTGGTTACTTTTCTCATCAAGGAGAAAAGTGACAAACCCGGGTAGAAAAGTTAAGAGTTGAAAGTTAAGAATTAAGAGTTGGGAGGTAAAAGCTTGGACGGTAGTTCTGGTCGTTGGTGATAACACCAACAACGGCGGGCGAAAAGAAAGGCTTTTTTGAACTCCAGATTCTAGACTCAGAACTCTGGACTATCGACTCAGAACTAGTACGTCATCCCCCTCCCCCTCCCGGAACAAGTCCGAGATCTTCGACTTCAAAGGGGAACGAAGAAGCCCTTTACCAAAAGCTCAAAAACAGATAAGCGTTTTTAGCCTATTTTCCAGAAAACAAGCCAAAAACGACAAACTGCTTAAATCTGGGCGATTTTATACGTCTTTACCTCCACTGTCTCCCAAACCTTATTCAAAATATACGGTTCTTCCGCCATCCATTTCTGCAGGTCTCCCTCGGTCTCAAACTGCAACACCAAAGAGGAGCCGCGCATGATGCCTTGCTCATCTAGAAAAGCGCCGCCCAAGAGGAAATTGCCGCTCTCTTTGAGCATCTTCATCATGTCAATGTGCTGTGGACGGATAGCCATACGGTGGTCCAAGGCGCCTTCTGTGGTATAATCTGTGCCGGTAACTAAATATTGTGTCATGGTGTGTTCTGTTTGAGAAGCTAAAGTAGAGAAAAACGGGGGCATCCTAAAATGGCGGCCCGTCACTGAAACCAGAAAAGAAACCGTAATTTTACCGTTTCGGCACAGAACGCCTTAATTGCCGTATGACCAGAAGACGGCCCATAGATATACACCCATGACCAACAACGATATCCTCAAAAAACTGCGCGTGGCCCTGCAACTGCGCGATGACCAAATCATAGACATCCTCAAGCTGGTAGACTTCAACGTCACCAAAAGCGAGCTGGGCGCCATCTTCCGGAAGGAGGACCACCCCAACTACCAGCCCTGCGGCGACCAACTGCTGCGCAACTTTTTGAACGGACTGGTCATTCACATGCGTGGCCCCATGGAGCCCAAGAAAGAAGCCTCAGACAAACCTAAGCAGGTTTCTGCACCTTCCAGAGACAGAGACGGCGGCAGAGACCGAGAAGACAACAGAGATCGGCCAAGAGAAGATGACAGACGGCCTTTCAGAAGCAAAAGATAACCAACCAGACCACAGCCCAAGCGCTGTGGTTTTTTGTTTTTGGCCTGTTTTCCAGGAAAAAGGCCAAAAATGAAGCACCAGTTGCTACATTGTTTCTAAACACAGCCCCCTGAAGGCTTTTGACTTACTCAGAAATTCTTTCATCTTTGCCTTCCCCCCCCAGTTTTCAATTTCAGAATCATCCAAATCATGAAGAACCTGCTTCTGGCCTTCAGTCTGGTTTTCTTGCTGGCCCCAGACCGGTTCAAGCAACAGCAGTTGCAGTATGAGCGTGTGCGCATCGCGTATGCCCAGAAGTACACAGACCTGAGCAAGTTTCTGCAAGCCAAGAAACTGGATATGAACTCCCTGGAGCTGTACATGCGGGCGTTCAAACATGAGCAGGTGTTGGAGATTTGGGCGAAGAAAAAGGAGGACGCACAGTACCAGCTACTGCTCACATTTCCATTCTGCGCCATGTCCGGCACGCTGGGTCCCAAACGCAAAGAGGGCGACGGGCAGATACCAGAAGGCTTTTACTTCATTGACCGGTTCAACCCAAAGAGCAATTTCTACCTTTCTCTGGGCATCAACTATCCCAATGACACAGACAAGGCCCGCAACCCCACCGGCAAACTAGGCGGCGACATCTTCATTCACGGCGACTGCCAAACCATTGGCTGCATCACCATCACAGATGACAAAATGAAAGTGGTGTACGTGCTGGCCGTAGAGGCGTTTGAGCAAGGCCAGACCCAGATTCCGGTGCATTTCTTTCCTGTAAGGTTTACCTCACCGGCATATGGGCAGTTGAAAGAAACACACGCGCAGTCTACCAAACTCCTTGATTTCTGGCAGAACCTGGAAGGTGGCTACTCCTACTTTGAGCAAAACAAGCGACTGCCTATCGTGATCTCCTTGCCTTCTGGGGCTTACCAACTTCAGTAGTTTTAGAGGGAGCCACTATTAGGGAAAATGGTCACTTAGTTCATCAAAAGTCTAAGCGGAAGTACAATAATCCAACTGGAATATAGTTTTATCATATATTCTGATGTTGTACTTAGTTCGCATGTTCATGGCCTATCACTTCTGGAAAAGAAAAGACACAACCCAGGCCCCTAAAGTCAAAAAATCTGCGGTGCGGGAATGGGGCGATGCCCTCATGTTTGCCATGGTCTGCGCAACCATTATCCGGTGGTTAACCTTTGAGGCTTATGCCATCCCCACCTCTTCCATGGAAGGGTCGCTACTCACCGGCGACCATCTGTACGTAAGCAAATTGCACTACGGTTCGCGCACGCCCATCACGCCTTTGCAGGCACCGCTTACGCACCAGAAGCTTTGGGGCACCAACATCCCCTCTTTCTCAGACTTGATTCAGTTGCCGTCTTACCGCTTGCCGGGCATTTCTGAGGTGCAACGCAATGACGCGGTTGTGTTCAACCACCCCCAAGAAGTGGAGCGACCCATTGACCTCAAGACCTTTTTGATTAAGCGGTGCATTGGCGTGGCCGGTGACACCCTCCAGATCAAAGACGGACAGGTATTCTTAAACGGAACCGCCGCCGAAAACCCAGCCAAGCTACAGTTCAGCTATTACCTTAAAACAGACGGCTACGTGCAAGAGAAATTCTTCAAGAAGCATGGCATACGGGAGGTGATGGGCGCACAGGATGGGTATTATATTCATACCTCGCCAGAAACAGCTGAAAAGCTCCGCTCCTTTGACTTCATAAAAGAAGTTGTGGCCTTAAAAGTTGCGCCCGGCACTCCAGATCCGCAGGTTTTTCCGCAAACGCCCGACATTCACGCCTGGAACCAGGACAACTTCGGGCCGCTGTACATTCCTAAGGCCGGGACCACGGTGGCCCTCACGCCCGCCACTTTGCCCCTATATGAAAAAGCCATCAGGGTGTATGAGCACAATGAGCACCTGCAAGCCAAAAACGGCAAACTCTATCAAAACGGTAAAGAACTCACCCATTATACCTTCAAACAGAACTACTATTTCATGATGGGCGACAACCGCCACAACTCCAATGACTCCAGGTACTGGGGCTTTGTGCCCGAAGAATACATTGTAGGTAAGGCGGTTTTGGTTTGGATGTCCACGGATTCTACCGCCAACCTCACAGATAAGATTAGATGGAATCGCTTAATGCAGACCGTGAACTAAGCGGCTTGCGGTTCTAACTTTTTTATGAAACGGCACTTCCATTTACTCAGATTTGGGAGATTGCCGTTTTTGACCTACTTTCCTTAAAACAACTAAAAAACGCCTTTATCACGCGCACATGTGGACCTGCGAAACCTGTACCCAACAGTTCCTGAGAACCAACCAAGCCCACTCCTGCCTGGACAAAACCGAGGCCGATTTTTTGCGGGGCAAGTCTGAGAAAACCCTGGAGTTGTACCATCACTTCCTGGAGCAGTACCGCACCATAGGCGACTTCCGGATTCATCCGTCTAAGTCCATGCTGTCATTGGCCAAGAACACGCGCTTCTGCATGATCTACACACTGGGCCGAAACTTCATGGACGTGTACCTGCCGCTTAGCAAAGTCTATGATGACACGCTCTGCTTCCATAAGATTGGCCATGTGGGTGATAAGCAAACCAACCACTGGCTCAGAATCTATGAACCCGAAGACGTGAACGAAGAAGTGATGTTCTACCTGAAAATGGCTTACCAAGAAGACGCCCTTAAGGGAGAAGCCCACCTAGCCAAAGCTGAAAAATAAACTACTCTAACCTGTAAAAACGGCAAGTCCCGCTAGTGAATTAACTGGCGGGACTTGCCGTTTTCGGCCTGTTTTCTGGAAAACAGCCTAAAAACGCTGGTAAGAAAGTACACCTCAGGTAGCTAAACCAACTTTTGACGCAGTGTTCTCCTCTTGCACATCATGGTTACAATGGCGGCAACTGGCAGAGCACGGGGTTTTTCTGGCTTGGTACAGGTTGAGCAAGGGCGTGCGCAAATGGCCGGGGCTGGTCTTGCGGTAGTCACCTGAGAAATACTCTTGCAACAAATGCGTGTCTCTGGTGGCCAGCACAAACAAATCTGGAGTTAGCCTACCGGAGAAACTGTTCAAGCCCTCTAGCAAATCATCTTCTTCCTGGCAGACAATGTCCAGATTGGGGTACGTTAATTCCGTTTTAAGGGCGGCGGCAGCCTTTTTCACCTGGCAGAAACTAACGCCGTCCAGTTGGCTGTGCAGGTGCAGCAAGGTAAGGTGCGCATTGAACTTCTGGGCCAGCTTCTGCACACGGTTCATCACCGCCTCGTTGGTATCTGTCACGTCCAGACTGAAGACAATCTCCTTCAACGGCTGAAAAACAGCATTGCTGGGCACTAACAGGATAGGACACTTCACCAATTCAGGCAAGGCCACCACTTGTTGCTGCTCTAAACCGGCCAACAGATAGTCGGCCGGAGACACCATCATGTCAACGTTCAGCTCATCCACCACCTGGGTCAGATGCTTTCTTAATTCGCCTTCTTTGATGGTGCATTCAATAAGCGGTTCAGTGCCCACACCACTAGAAAACTGACGCGCATGCCGCTCTGCAAAACTTCTCAGGCGCTGAAGTAACTGGCTTTTAAAGGTGGGCGTGAGTTGCAATGCGCCGGTGCAATGCAAGAGCGTAATGTCTGCACTTAGGTGGTTAGCCATTTGATAGGCATAACGCAAAGCGGTCACGCAGGCGTCTGTGAAATTGAAAGGAAGTAGAATTCTTGGCGAAGTCATAGTCTGTTGGTTTGATAGGTTATAGGCTAGATTAAGGAACATGACAAACAGGGGCTTCTTGCGTAGTGGTTACTAGTTGCGGGCTTATATAAGGCACACCCAGATTAAGACCCCGCAGGATGAACAACACCGCCAGACAGCCCGCCACATACGGCACCGCGATACGCATGTAATAGCGCATCTTAGGCTGAATCATTTTACCAGACAGGGACACCAACCACATCAAAGGAATAGTACCCAGCCCGAACATGGCCATATACAACATGGCCCCGCCCACGCCCGGCGCACTGAGGGCTCCCGCCAACGCGAAGTACACCATGCCGCACGGCAACAGTCCGTTCAAGACACCAATCTGGTACAGGGACCTTGGCGACCCATTCCCGAAGTGCTTGGCCATGGCCCGGCGCAGGACGTTCCACCATTTCTCAGTGCCTAGCCATCGGTTTATTTTATTAGAAGTAGCCGCCGGTAACACTACCAGCAAAAGCATCATGACGCCAGAGGCGATGGACAGCGTCTGTTGCCAGCCCGCCAGATTCAAGGTAGAGCCAATGGCTCCGGCCAAAGCACCCAGCAGGACATAAGTAGATAAGCGGCCTATGTTGTACAGGAGCCGGCCTCCCAGAAAGGAAGCGCCGGTACCCCTGCCAACAGGTAGTGCCATGGCAATAGGGCCGCACATCCCTACGCAATGAAAACTACTGATAAAACCTATGACCAATCCTGCCCACCACATGGTTTAGAGCGTTACGTCTTGTTGCTGATAATATTCCTTGTCGCCTACTTTAGCTACCACCTGCACCCGCCAAAGGCCTTTCTCAAGGTTACCTGTCGTGAAGTGCTGGAGTCCGTCGGCGTTCAGTTTCAAGGGCACCTCAAAGTCAAGCTTCACGTTAGACGGCCTGAAAAACAGCACCGAACCCGTAGCCTGCTTCAACTCCGCCGGAAACTGAACCACCAACTGCCCTGCCGCCTGCGCCGCAATAATCTGGATGGGCTCGTCTAATTGCTGGGCATGACTCAACTGTTGCATGCGCTCATTGTACGCCAGCTCTTTAGCATAATAGTCCTTGCTCACCAAGTCCACATCGCTCTGCATGGTGCCGTACACCAACATGCCTATGTAGGCAATGAACAGCAAAAACGCCGAGATGATGATGTAAGGAAGAAAAGACTTCTTAGGTACTGCGGGGGTATTGGTATGGATAGACATTTTAATAGACGTTAGATATTAGATGCTAGAAGTTAGACTTAAGAGGTCAGACACAAGACGTAAGACTTTTTTGTAGCACTTCTGTATTCAATTCACTTTTTGGCTCTGATGTATTAGGAGAATTTTCACATCTCCACATTTTCAAATCTTCACATTCAATTAGCACATCAGCACATTAAACAATCAGCACATTACTAGTTGGCTGGTCCCAGGAATTTGGTAGTCTCGGTGGTGAGTAATTCCTCGCCGCTGTACACGCCTATGGTGATTTCTGAGCTCGCCGATTCCAGGCTGTTTTTTGGGATTTCAGCGAAAAACACGCCTTCGGCCAAGCCTTGCTTCGGCAACACCAACTCATTGCGGATGACCTTGATGGTGCCCTTCGGTGAAATAAGCTTCAAAGTGATGGGCATCTGCACGTCTGTCTTGTTGATGACCGTGATGTTGTAGAGGTTACTGATGCCGCCGTTATCAGTTTTCTGGTACAGCATGCCCGGCGTGCGCAGAATGGTCGCGTCCACGTTGCTTCTGGTGGCTAGCAACGTCCCGAAGGCCGTCATCAAGAGCACCAACACCATGGTATATAACTTCACGCGGGGCGTCACTTTCCAGGGCTTCTTCTCTTCAATACTTTCCTCAGAAGTGGTTCTAATCAGGCCGTGCGGCTTGTTGATAAGGTCCATGATGTTATTGCAGGCATCTATACAGGCGGTACAGTTGATGCATTCCATCTGTTGGGCTCCATTCCGGATGTCAATCCCCGTCGGGCAGACCTGCACGCATTGGTGACAGTCAATACAGTCGCCTTCGGTGCGCTCTTGGTTTTTACGCAGTTTGCCCCTGGGCTCGCCGCGCTGATAGTCATAGGCCACCGTGATGGTTTGCTTGTCCTGCATCACGCCTTGCAGTCTACCGTACGGGCAGACAATGGTACACACCTGCTCTCTAAACCGGGAGAAGATAAAATAGAACACCCCGGTAAACATAATAAGCGAGACAAGGTCACCTATGTGGTTAGCAGGAGAGTCCATCACAATCTGCCAGAGGTCCTCCACGCCAATAATGTAGGCCAAGAACGTATGGGCAATCACAAAAGACACGCCTACAAACAGCGTATGCTTGGCCGTCTTCTTCCAGAATTTCTCAAAGGACATGGGCGCGCGGTCCAAGGCTTTCTGCTGCGGAGCATCGCCTTCAATCCAGTACTCTATGCGCCTGAACACCATCTCCATGAAGATGGTCTGCGGACAGATCCAGCCACAAAAAACGCGGCCGTAGACTACCGTAAACAGGATGATGAACACCACCAAGGCCATGAAGCCCAGCAACAGGATGAAGAAATCCTGAGGCCAGAAAATCTGCCCGAACAAGATGAACTTACGCGCCGGGAAATTGAGCATAAGCACCGGCAGACCGTTCACCTTCCAGAACGGACCGGTAAACAGCATGGTCAGGAGCAGGTAGCTCACGTACTTGCGGTACTGGTATAGTTTACCGCTGGGTTTTTTAGGGTACACCCACACCCGTTTGCCGTCTTTGTCTACCGTGGATATGTGATCCCGGAAGGTTTCAGGCTCAGTGGTTACGTTACTCATGGTCTCTTACCGGTTGTGCGCCCGGCAGCGAGCTTGTACTTTCCATCTCAATTGCAGAGGTGTCTCCCCAGCTTTGAAACTGATGTAAAATTACCCCAAGCCCCGCGGGTACACCATTGCGCTGGTCATGCCCAAAAATGATTTATCTCATCTTTTGGAAGAGTCCTGAGTTCTGAGTCTTAAGTTCTGAGTCGGGTAAAAATTCTTGAAGCGTTTTTGGGCTGTTTTCTGGGAAATAGGCTAAAAACGGCTGTTGGGGCTGACGCTCGCAGGTGAATAATTACCACCCCCAGCCCCTCCTAAATTAGGAAGGGAGCTATATCTGATATGCGTGAAAGACAAGGCCATGCCTTTGTCTCTACATTCTCTGGAATGCTGGTTCTTCAACGCTAACCCCCTCCTCCTAACCTTCTCCCTCTTGGGAGAAGGGACTGCGCTGTTCCGTTTTTGGGCTAATTCCTGGAAAAGAGTCGAAAAACGGTTCTTGGCACAGACGCTCGCAGGTCCTAGCGGACGCTACGAGGTCTTTTGAGCAACCGTAATTGCGGTGGCTGACAAAGAAACGCGCAAGGGACAAGGCGGTACCATTGTCTCTACATTAACCTCAGAAACTGCCGCGCCAGCGCATGCAGGCATTGCAGCCCCTCCAATACCAATCCGCCAACCCTTGACCGAGGGCAAGCCAACCCTTGACCGAGGGCAAAGAGACTGGTCAATTTAAGTCTCTTTGCCTGAGGGAGAAAGCAGTGACGTGTCTATTGGCAATGGCGTAAGCCCACGATGAAACAGATAGCTTCTCACGGTGCACCTTTATGAGCCCCCGCCCTGTCTGAGCGGTCAGCGAGTTCGGGGGCTCTTGATTCTTTTGGTTACTTTTCTCATCAAGGAGAAAAGTGACAAACCTGGGCAGAAAGTAAGAAAAGAGATGGTTGAGAAGTAGGAGTTGGGCGGCAGCGGCTTGGGAGGCAGTTTGGGTCGTTGGTGAGAACACCAACAACGGCAGGCGGCATTGACCAGCTGAGGTAAACACCCCTCTACGCTCCCTTCAAGGGGAGAATCCGCGTTTGGGCAATCATCAAGGGTAGAATCCACGTTCGGATAAATGATTAATTTATGACTCAGAACCCTGGACTAGCGACTCAGAACCCGTACGTCATCCCCTACCCCTCCCGGAACAAGTCCGGGATCTACGACTTCAAAGGGGGACGAAAAAGCTCCATAATCCAAACCCGTTTTTAGCCTGTTTCTGAGAAAACAAGCTAAAAACGCATTCAAGTCGTCATCATAAAAAAAGCCTTTCCTGTAGCAGGAAAGGCTTTCTACCAAACAAACTTAACTTATCTTTTTACTTCTTCGCCTCTACTTTCTCCCCTTGCGGAGCCTTGGCGTTGGCGGGCTTGGTGCCTTGCAGGCTCAAGATATAGCTAGAGACTTCCAGAATCTGGTCATCACTTAGCTTCTTCTGCCAGGCCACCATGCCTTTGCTGGTCACGCCGTATTTCACGGTTTTGTAGACGGCGTTTACATCGCCGCCGTGTAGCCAGAACTCATCGGTGAGGTTAGGACCAACGGTTCCCTGACCCTCGGCGCCGTGGCAGGCGGCACAGTTCTGAATGTAGGCGGCTTTACCGGCCTCTAGTTGCGCGCCATCTGTCAAGACCGTGAAGTTAGTGATCTCATTGGCGTTGCCTTCACTGCTTTTCGGGTTCAGGAGAGAAGCTTGTTGGAGTTCAGCCTGGTACTCTGCGTCTTGCAATTGGCCGCTGCCTAATACGTGGTAGTTCAACAAATAGACCACGCCAAACACAATGGTGGCATAGAACATGTACTTCCACCAAGGCGGCAGGTCGTTGTCAAATTCATGGATGCCGTCATAGGAGTGGTCTTCCATCAAGATGTCCTTGTGCTGGCCAACCAGGGTAGTGGTGTCACCGCGCAAGAGAGCGATGATGCGGGCCATGCTGGTATTGCGCAGGGCTGGGCGGTCATACAAATGGCTCAGGATGGGCAGCGCCTGGAAGAAAGTAACCACCAAGACAGCTAGTACTATCAAGAACAGAAACGCTACCAGAGAGAGCAACACCAGCGTAGTGGCCGGCATGTCCTTTAAGCTAAAGGCTGGAGTGGTAGCCGGTGTTACTTTAGCAGGATCTCCTTCTTTGGTCACTTCCTCCTTGGGAGCAGGTGCTGCGGGAGCTTCGCTTTCTGCTTTGACAAAGGCGATGACGTCTTTGATGTCTCCCTCAGAAAGAGTGCCTTCAAAAGAAGTCATGGGCACCTTCCCGAACTTCTCAAACACCTCCACGGCCTGCTTGTCGCCGGCGTTGACCATTTTGGTGGAGTTCTTGATGAAACCGGTCAGCCACTTCTCATCGCGCCGTTTGTGCACGTCTTTGAGGGCGGGGCCTACTATCTGCTCTTCTACACTATGGCAGACGGCGCAGTTGGTGTCAAAAATGGCTTTCCCTTTTACGGCGTCCTGCGCCTGGGCAGGTTGCCACAAGGTATGGACGCTTAGTAAGGCGGCCAGCCAAAAAGTTTTGATGAGGCGTTTCATGACCGTAGTTCTGTTTCTAAAGCGTTGAATCCGTTTTCGTTTTGCAGAGGCATGGCTTTCATGGCACGCACATGGTCTCTGTTGACTACCAGCACATATCCCAACAGCCCAATGAAAAAGGCGAAGAAGATGACAAACGAGATGATGGGATAAATCTCTATGCCGGCAATGGATTGAAGTATGTTCTTATACATGGCTCTTGTTTTTGGATGCTAGATGTTAGATACTAGATGCTAGACTTTTCATTTTAGAATAATCTATGTGTGCATCTAATATCTAGCGTCTAACATCTAGTATCTATTTCTTCTCTTCTTGCACTTTAATGTCAGTACCCAGGCGTTGCAGGTAGGCAATGAGGGCGATAATCTCCTTCTCAGGTTTCACCTCAATGTTCTCTTTGCGGAGACCGGCACTAATGGCGGTGGCCTGTTTCATGAGATCCTCGTTGGCTTTGTCACCGTAGCCGGCCTCATAGGGTACGCCCATGCTTTGCATTGCCTCAATCTTGGCCTTGGTGTCTGTCATGTCCAGGTCTTTCTCAATCAACCATGGGTAGGCTGGCATGATAGAACCCGGCGACATGGAGGTTGGATCCAGCATGTGGTTGTAGTGCCAGGAGTCTGGGTATTTGCCCCCCACTCGGTGCAAATCTGGACCGGTACGCTTAGAACCCCACAGGAACGGACGGTCATAGACAAACTCGCCGGCTTTAGAGTACTCTCCGTAGCGCTCGGTTTCAGAGCGGAATGGCCGTACCATCTGGGTATGGCAGTTCACACAACCCTCTTTGATGTACACGTCACGTCCTTGTAATTCAAGCGAAGTATAAGGCTTCACAGAGTCAATGGTAGGCACGTTAGATTCTACCAGGAACGTAGGCACCATTTCCACAATACCACCAATCGCGATGGCTACGGTGGCCCAAACAGCCATTTGTATTGGTCTGCGCTCAATGATTCTGTGCCAGTGGCCTTTGTGCTGACCCGGTGTGTTGATGACCTCAGCAGGCATTAATGGGGCGGCCTGGGCTTCTTCATTGGCTAACAGGTTTCCGCTCTTCACGGTTTTAATGACGTTGTACAACATCACAAACACACCACTCAGGTACAACACGCCACCAATACCACGCAGGTAATACATGGGCACCAAGTTCAAGACCGTCTCTAAGAAGTTAGAGTATTGCAAGAGACCTTCGGCGGTGAACTGTTTCCACATTAAGCCTTGGGTGAAACCCGCCCAATACATAGGGATGGCGTAGAACAAGATACCCAGCGTGCCTAACCAGAAGTGCCAGTTGGCCAGTTTCTTAGAATACAGTTCTGTTCTGAAGATGCGCGGCAACAACCAGTAGATAATCCCGAAGGTCAGGAAACCATTCCAACCCAAGGCGCCTACGTGTACGTGTGCTACTATCCAGTCAGTGAAGTGGGCAATGGCGTTGACGTTTTTCAAAGACAACAGCGGTCCTTCAAAAGTGGCCATACCATAGGCGGTGATCGCCACCACCATGAACTTGAGCACCGGCTCTGTGCGTACTTTGTCCCAGGCGCCTCTAAGCGTTAAGAGACCGTTGATCATACCACCCCAGCTTGGCGCAATCAGCATCACAGAGAACACAACCCCTAGAGACTGCGCCCAGTCTGGCAACGCAGTGTACAGCAAGTGGTGAGGACCGGCCCAGATGTAGATGAAAATCAAGGACCAGAAGTGAATGATAGATAATCTATAAGAGTAAACTGGTCTATTCGCGGCCTTAGGCAGGAAGTAGTACATCATGCCCAGGTATGGCGTAGTCAGGAAGAACGCGACCGCATTATGGCCATACCACCACTGAACAAGAGCATCCTGCACCCCGGCGTAGCCAGAATACGACTTCATGAACGTTACCGGAATCTCATAGGAATTGACAATGTGCAAAACCGCAACGGTCAGGAAGGTGGCAATGTAGAACCAGATACCCACGTACATGTGGCGCTCGCGGCGTTTGATGATGGTCCCGAACATGTTCCAACCAAACACTACCCAGATCAAGGTAATGGCAATGTCAATAGGCCACTCCAGCTCGGCGTACTCTTTAGAAGTAGTGTAGCCCAAAGGGAGCGTGATCACCGCAGAAACAATAATCAACTGCCAGCCCCAGAAGTGGATTCTGCTCAACACGTCTGAGTACATGCGCGCCTTACACAGGCGTTGCAACGAGTAGTAGACGCCCATGAAGATACCGTTGCCCACAAAGGCAAAAATCACGGCATTGGTGTGCAAAGGACGTACCCGCCCGAAGGTGGTATACTCGGTGCCCATGTTCAGTTCAGGGCGGGCCAACTGGAACGCTATGAGCACCCCAATGAGCATACCCGCAATCCCCCAGAACAGGGTGGCATAGGTAAAGTCTCTGACAATCTTGTTGTCATAGTAAAATGTTTCCACGGTCTTGACGCTGTCCTTAAGCGTCTGCCCGGGTGTTTTTAGAACCTCAGCTAACATGTGCGGTGTCCTCCATAGGTTTAGAAGTAGAAATAGTAATTGGTTTAGTAGTGTTTTGGATGTGCGTGTGCGTCAGTTCGTTGTCAAACAAGATTCTCACGGAGGGTGTGTAGTCGTCCTCAAACTGGCCGTTGCGCACAGCGGTTAGGAACGCACTTAAAAACAGAATCGCCATGATCAGGCTGATGCAGATAAGTAAGTAGATGATGTTCATAGCGCTTCCTGGGTTTTGTTGCTCTCTTAGTGGCAGGTCCGGCGCTGAAGCGGTGAATGAAGAGGTACAGCGCCTACCTTTTCCTTTGAGATGTTACAAAGGTCATGCGTAGGCGCCTTGAAAAAGATGACAGAAGTCAGTTTAGGGGGTGATTGATGTCAAAAGGTGGCATAAACAGGCTCTTTGCCGCAATCCATAAAGCACCTTTTAAATATAATTTATTATTACTTACTTTATATATTAAAAAGCTATACTTTAGATGTAACGCAGTTACCTCCAGACCTGTATCCCCGCAGGTTTACCTGATGTTAAAATCCATAGTGAGTGTCATTTTCTTTCACTTAAAACTGAGTCAGCCACATTCTGGACGTGCTCAGCATAATCTCTAACCTAACCACAGCTTCTATGAAAAAGCAGTTTATCCTTTTTATGATGTTTGCCGCCCTGTTGACAGGATGTATTACCAAAGATGAGGAAGAAGTGGAGCCAGAGCTCACGCAATATGATGAAAGCGTCATTTCTTATTTTAAAGAGATTGCCTTAGGCTTTCAGTTCGGGGGAAGTAGTGAGATCACCAGAAGATGGCAAACCGATGTGAAAGTGTACATAGAAGGTACGCCTACGGCAGAGAACCTAAGCGAATTCCAGAAGGTACGCAGCGAGATAAACGCCCTAGCCACCAATGGATTCTCTGTAGAGGTGGTAACAGATAAAAGCCAGTCTAACCTGTCCTTGTACTTTGGCGATGCTAACGAGTTTTCCCGGCTTTATCCATCCCTAGAAGGAGTAGCAAAAGCCAACCTAAGAACGTTTGCGGTTTGGTGGAATGCCAGCAATGAGATCAACAGAAGCGTGATTTTTATAGACAACATAGTAGCTAGTGCCCCTCAGCAGAAAAGCTGGGTACGCGGCATGTTGGCAGGCGCCATAGGCCTGGGACAGGTCTCCCCGCTCTACCCCGAAAGCATATTCTACTCCAGAGCAAACACCAACAGCGCTTTCACCCAAATGGACAAAGACCTGATCAGGCTTCTATACCACCAAGACATGCGCATTGGTTTAAGTGAGGAAGAAGTAGGACCCGTCTTGGAGAATATTCTACTCAATGAGAAGTAAGATTGAAGTAAAAGCTATCTATTAAAACCAGAACAGCCCTCAGAGACAATTCTGATGGCTGTTCTGGTTTTACGTGAGGAGTAAGCTAAACCTTTAATTCACTGAAACTGCCTTCACATCATAGCTCAAAGCTGTATTAATCAACTGGTCTGAGTGAGTATAGATATCATCCAAGTTCTGTAGCTCATGTCTTGACTCTTTTTTGGCGTAATGGCAAGAATGGGTTACGGATTAGTATACACACTACTTTACAACAGCTGGATTTACGGCATCTTTATCATGGTTGAGTACTTGAGAAGTTAATCGTTTTCAGCCTCTTTTCCAGAAATCAGCCCAAAAACGAGCTCCGTCCAATCACTACTACCGGCTACTGCAAAGCCTCCCGGACCCGCTCCAGTTCCTGGTCGTTTTCTACCATGATCATGAGTTTGTCATCATGTTCCAGCACGGTAGAGCCGTTGGGGGTCACAAAGGAACCGTGCCGGTCAATAAGCACGATGAGGGCCGTTCTGGGTAAGCCCAGTTCTACAATGGGTTTGCCAATAGAGCGCCAGCCAGGGCCCATCTCCAATTCCACCAAAGAATTTTTAGAAGCATAGCCTCTTTCTGCTCCCAGGGCATACGTCCTCAATGAATTATCCTCTTCGCTAAGGTTCAGCCAATCAGCGACTAGTTTGAGGGTGGTGCCCTGCAACATGACAGAGGTGAGCACAATGAAGAAGACAATATTGAAGATCATCTCAGCCTTCTCCACTCCTGCCAGCAAGGGGTACATGGCAAAGACAATGGGTACCGCTCCGCGCAAGCCCACCCAAGACACATACACCTTGTCCTTGAAGGTGGCTTTAAAGAAAGACATGCCCAGAAACACACTAATGGGTCGGGCCACAAAGATCAGGAAAAGAGAGATGAGCAGGCCTGCGCCCAGCACCGGCACAATATGCGAAGGGAACACCAGCAAGCCCAGCGTCAAGAACATCACAATCTGCATGAGCCACGCCAGGCCGTCATAAAAACGCGTTAGACTGCCTTTGTGCAGAAAATTGCTGTTGCCAAGCAACACCGCCGAGATATACACGGCCAGAAACCCATTGCCCTTGATGAGGTTGGTGAATGAGAATGTGAACAGCAACATGGCCAAGGTGAGCGCCGGGTACAATCCTTCTTGTTGTAGCTTAATTTTATTGATGACCCAACTCATGGCTTTACCCATCACAAAGCCTGCCACCGCGCCAATACTCATCTGTAGAAAGAACATGGGCACCAACTCCCAAATACTAGCTCCCTGGCTGGTAAGCAGAAACGTGAAACTGACCGTCAGGAAATAGGCCATCGGGTCGTTACTACCAGACTCCAGCTCCAGCGTAGGCCCCAGGTTGTTTTTAAGACCAATCCGGCTGGACCTTAAAATGGAGAACACCGCCGCCGCATCTGTAGAAGACACAATGGCTCCCAGCAACAGCCCCTCCAGCAAGGTAAAGTCCATGACGTATGTGGCAAAGACGCCCACCAGCATGGCCGTGATGAAGACGCCCAGGGTAGACAGCGCAATGCCGCGCCAGAGAATGGGTTTGGTGGTTTCCCAACGCGTGTCCAAACCACCAGAGAAAAGGATGATGGTCAAAGCAATGGTCCCCAGGGACTGCGCCGCCCCGAAATCATCAAAGTAAATACCGCCTAACCCCTCAGAGCCCGCCAGCATCCCCACGCCCAGAAAGAGAGCCAGAGCCGGTATCCCGAACCGGCCTAGGTTCTTGCTGATAAGGATACTTAGGAACAATAACAGGGAGGCTCCCAGTAATAACTCTTCAATGGTAAAGGCCATACTATATGAACGGTGTATCCCTTACATTACGGGCTACGGACGGAGGCGTTTGTCAAGGCATTCAAGAAGGCAGCAACCGTCACTCCCTGATGCTTCCATGCTCATGATAATTCATTTAACTTAAAAAGCGAGCTACCTAAATCCATGTGCTTTGTATGTAAGTCCTCGCTCCTACTTCTGCTGACTTATAAATAAAAACATACCTCCGTCCTCCGCTAATAGCAGACTTTAAGCCCTGCTCATTAAACAGATTCTCCAAAACAAAGCCAAGACGCAAAGCACTCGTACATACAAAAACAACATTGACTTAACCATTACACTATGAAGAGAATAGCCATTACCGGAGCCACCGGCCAGCTTGGCCGCCTGGTCATCCAGAAACTAAAAGAAAAAGGAACCACAGATACCCTCATCGGGCTGGTGCGCTCCCCAGAGAAAGCCGCTGGCTTGGGCATTGAAACCCGACTAGCCGATTATGAAAAGCCTGACACCTTAAACAGCGCCTTGCAAGGCGTAGACACCTTGTTGCTCATCTCGGGGAGTGAGGTGGGCAAACGCGCCGCCCAGCACCAGAACGTGATTGCCGCGGCCAAGAACGCCGGTGTGAAATGGATTGTCTACACCAGCCTACTGCATGTAGACACTTCTACCCTAAGCCTGGCCGGCGAACACCGCGCCACAGAACAGACCTTGAAAGATTCTGGCATCCCGCACACCATCTTGCGCAATGGCTGGTACACCGAGAACTACACCAACTCTGTGGGCGGGGCGCTGGCCGGAGGAGCGTTTATAGGCAGTGCCGGTGAAGGCAAGATTTCTTCTGCCGCCCGTGCAGATTATGCAGACGCCGCCATAGCTGTGCTCACCGGCAGTGGTCATGAAGGCAAAGTCTATGAGCTGGCCGGCGACGAAGCCTATACGCTCAATGACCTGGCCGCTGAAATCTCTCGCCAGACCGGAAAAGACATCCCCTATAAAAACCTGCCCCAGGAAGAATACGCAGCGGCACTGGCCAGCTTTGGCGTGCCCGAAGGATTTGCCCAAGCCATTGCCGGTTGGGACATTTCGGCGTCACAAGGAGACTTATATGATGACAGTCACCAACTCTCCAAACTGATTGGCCACCCTACCACTCGCCTGTCTACCACCGTAGCAGAGGCCCTAAGGAACAGCTAAAAACTCTCTTGGTTAATTGGCAAAGCGTGTTTCTTCTTAAAAAAACTTACCCTACAGATCACGTTGGCAATGGGCGATTTTTATGCGGAATAATCGTTTTTGGCCTGTTTTTTAGAAAACAGCCTAAAAATGGGAATTTGCATTTCTAAAAGAAACCCGCTTCCTTTGCCTAAAATACAGCAAACTAAGATGACGCTTCATCAGTTGTCCTTTTACAAATTCTCAGCCTACTCTACCTATTACCCAATAGACGTAGCCTGGGAGCAGTATGCTTAATTAGAAGTAATCCAATTTCATACAGAAGCCCAGGTTCCAGGACCTGGGCTTCTTTGTTTTTACCCCGCTTCGGTCCTGCCCTGTGCTTTCTGTGTCCTTAAACATTTTAAAAGTAAACGCACATGACCGTAGCAGAACAAGTATCCTTGCTCCAAGAAAACGTAGAGATTTTCTTGCCAGACAATGCGCTGGCAGAGAAGCTCACCCTGGCCCACCAAGAAAACCGGCCGCTTATCATCAAACTGGGTTTTGACCCTACCGCCCCAGACCTGCACTTGGGCCACGCCGTGGTATTGAAGAAGCTCAGGCAGTTTCAGGAGTTAGGCCACACCATTGTCATCATCATTGGCGACTTTACGGCCCGCATAGGTGACCCTACGGGTAAGAACAAGTCCCGCTCGCCCTTGAGCGAAGAGCAGGTAACCGTCAATGCGCAGACCTACGTCAACCAGCTTTCTAAAATCTTAGACGTGCGCAAATGCCAGATCCGCTACAACTCTGAGTGGCTGGCCTCCATGGACATGTCCCAGGCCATCAAGCTCCTCTCACAGGTGACCCTTGCGCAAATCATGCAACGCACCGACTTCAACAACCGCTTTGAGAAGGGCCTGCCCATCTCTTTGCATGAATTGATGTACCCATTGCTACAGGGCTTTGACTCTACCCAGATACTAGCAGACATTGAGATGGGAGGTACAGACCAATTGTTCAATTGTTCCATGGGCCGGCAGTTGCAAGAAGGCATGGGAAAAGTGGGCCAGGCGGTGGTATGCATGCCCTTGCTTAAAGGCGTGGACGGGTCTGCCAAGATGAGCAAGTCAGAGAACAACATCATTGGCCTCACAGACCAGCCCAATGAGATGTTTGGTAAGGTCATGTCCATACCAGACGCGCTGTTGGAAGAGTTCCTGCATTTGACCACTGATTTCTCGCCCCTGCAGAAACAGGAAATGCTCACCCAGTTACAGCACGGTGACAACCCCATGAACCTTAAAAAGCAGATTGCCGCCAACGTGGTCACGCAGTACCATTCTGCAAAAGACGCCACGCGGGCCCTGACCTTTTTCCAAAACCAGTTTCAGAACAAGCGCTTTGAAGAGAAGGCCTTTGAGCAGGTTTCTTTTGCCGCTTTGCTTCTGCCAGATCCCGCCCAGTGCACCCTGATTGATTTGTGTAAAGCCCTTAAGCCCGAAGAAAGCAAGTCTAACTTGAAACGGTTATTGGAGGCCGGCAGTGTCACCGTCAATGGTCAAAAACAAACCGATGCCCACCTCCCCATGCTTAGCACAGAACTACCTTTCAAGGTGAAGATTGGCAAACGTAGTTTCTTTGAAGTGACCGCTTGAGTATTGTCAAACTGCCGTCCTAGTAGTTGGCTTTTCCGTTTTTGGCCTGTTTTCCAGGTTTCAGGCCAAAAACGTAATGGTGCTGGTGACACCTTGAAAGGAAATTCCAGCTCAAGGTTTTTACTTTTCTGGTTTTTCTCTATTTTCAGGAAAACAGCCCAGAATGGGGGTACTTTCTTGTATTACCGCCACAGGGCTAAAGGCTTACTAGTTCTTATCTTGTTCGTATTAGCTTCATTCCCTACGGGAGGCATATTTCCGGTAGGGCATCATCAGGCACCTCGGCGAAGAGTAAGGCAGATATCAAAGCATCTACTTGTCTGCAAGGCTCTTGAAGTACTGGCGTATAGTTATCTCTCACATTTTCTCTACCCTTCTATGGAAGCACTTAGCACAGACATCACAGATGACATCAAAAGCCTGAATCAAAAATTTGTTTCTTGCTTTAACCAAGGCGACACCGCCGGCGTGGCCAACCTGTACACCATCACGGCCCTGCTCATGCCCGCCGGAAGCGATGCCGTCCAGGGCAGAGAAGCCGTGGGTAAGTTCTGGCAGAGCACCCGGGACAACGGCGTCACAGAAATGACGCTAGACACGGTAGAGGTAGAGCAACTGGAACTGACCGCCATAGAACTAGGAACCTATACCCTCAGAGGCCAGGGCCATACCTCCATAGACGACGGTAAATACATGGTGGTCTGGAAACGGGAGCACGACCAGTGGAAAATCCAGAAAGACATCTGGAACAGCAACCAGACCTCCTAATCAAGCAAGCTGTTTTCAATCAAGTCTATTACGCCCAGGCACCGATATCATTAAAGATAACGGTGCCTGGGCGTTTTACTTTTCCAAGATATAACTGGTCTGACTATTGGCATTTAAATGGCAAACCGTTTTTGGCTTACTTTCCAGAAAACAGGCCAAAAACGGTTGGTCACTTACCTAAACAGGATTACCGCCCTGGGCAAACTCCAGGGCTATCTGCTGGGCCAGTTCCAACACGTTTTTGAGGACAGGGCTGTTATCATCCTTTCGCCAGGTCATGTACAGGTTCACTTTCTGCGGAAGGTGGATGAAGCGCACATTGGGCGGCGCGCCAAACGCATAGGAACTGGGCATGAGGGATATCCCTAAACCACGCGCCACCAATCCCAGAATCATTGCCCCGAAGTCTGACTCTATGTGTACGTTGGGCGTAAAATCATACTCCGTGAAAATCTGCTTGAGCGTATTCACATAATGCGTTTTCTGGTGCAGACCAGACAGGATAAACTTCTCTTCCTGCAACTCTTGCAAGCCCTTGAAGTTTTCTTGCGTCACCCAGTGGTTTTGGGGTACAATCAAGGCCATGGGCTCAGAATACAGGCACTGTGAGGTTAAGGAAGGGTTCTCGGCGGGGTCACGCCTAAAGGACAAATCCATCTGGAAGTCCAGCAAGAGCTCCTCAAAACTGATGTCTACGGGTTCTACCAGCTCTACTTTCAGCTCTGGCAAGGTCTGGGCTATGCGAGAGACCACTTCGGGCAGAAAACCGTAGGCCACCGAGCCCGGATAGCCTATGGTGATGGACCCCAGGGCGCCTTCGTGTATTTTACGGGCCTGCCGGTGCGTGCGGCTTATCTCCTCCAGCATTGGCGTCCAGCGGTCACGCAAGAAAGCGCCGGCCTCGGTGAGTTTGACGCTGCGCTTGCTCCGCTCAAACAAAGTCACGCCCAGTTCGTCCTCCAAGGCTTTGATCTGGCGGCTGAGGGCAGACTGCGTGATGAACATCTTCTCTGCGGTGTTCCAGAAATGAAGCTCCTGCGCCAGGGCCAGAAAGTATTTTATCTGCTGTAAGTCCAAGGGGTTCTGTGATGTGGTTTGTGCATTAGTCAATCCAAGATTAGCATTTTTTAAGAAGACCGCCCACTGTTCCTTTGCAATATGGAAAGAAGCATGCTTTTACAACGAAAGTACCTGAAAGAGGCGATTGGCTGGGCCGGGGCGTTGTGCTCGCTGTTGGGCTTCAGCCTGAACACGCTCAACATGATCAGCAGTCAGTCCTTGACCTACCTGTTATTGAATGTGCTGGGTTGCGCCTTCCTCATTATTTACGCTGTCAACAAGAAAGCGCACGCCAGCTGGGTGCTTAATTCTATCTGGTTGCTCATCACGGCCATTGCCCTGGTCAAGGCTTTGATGGTCTAAAGCCCCAGCTTATCACCTGGTATTTCTATTAGGTTTATCACCTTCTGATTTTATCACCATTTTGCTTCGTTTTTGGTCTGTTTTACAGAAAACAGACCAAAAACGAAGCTTTTATGCTCCTCCCTATTAACTACCTCTACCTTGGGTAATCCTATCTTTAAAAGTATATTCTTAAAGTGACCTTAACTTAACCTTCCATAAATATTAAGTAGATTCCATTTACTCTATTGTTATCACTTGCAATCTTGGGCTTTCCTTATTTTATTTATTAGAAACTATCCTATTCCAAATTCTATTCATCAGAAATGAACCCTGCAAGACTTTTCCCCCTGTTATTCCTTTTATTGCTTAATTCAGGAGCCTTCGCTCAGAAGTGGCTCCCGCCTGCCCCTTTGGTGGCCAACGCATCCTTGAAAGACATTGCCCGAGTGGCCCATAGTGATAGCTTAAAAACGGTGGTCATCGAATACAATCCTGAGCTGGCCTTAAAAGTGGGCCCATTTGTGACGGCCTATTATCAGGCCCATGAGTACGGTCACTTTCACAGGGGGCACATGAACAAAGGAAAACTAAAGAAGGAGAACCACCTGACCATTGCCCAGCTGAACACCATCATGGAGATAGCCGCCGACAAATACGCCATTGAAACGCTGTATCCTCAAGATAAAACCATCCTTTTGGCTATGCTAGACTATCTAAGGAAGAGCGAAGAAGAAGATTTAACCAACCTTGCCAAACTGGAGCGCATCAAGATGTTAGAGTATAGAATAGCCCAACTTGACGCAGAATCAAATTACTATTTGGAGGCATGCAGACATTTTGCGCACAGATCAGATCCTTGGCCTTGTTCCCACATGACCCGCGAAGGGAAAACCTTACATGAATCTGACCCCGCCAACTGCACGCATTTAGTGCACCCGCAGGGAGATAAAGTAATGCGCACCGTCAACCCTAGATAAAAGAACGCACTGTTTTTGGCGTATTTTCCAGAAATTAGGGCAAAAACGCTTTTCCTCCAGCCATGAACCGCTTCTTTAACAGAGACGCCTCTGCCCAGATTCTTCAGAACATTCACCAATCGGCGGTTAGGTCTGTGTATGACCATGCCAAACACCGCATGGTGCTGGTAGACGCGCAGGAAAAGGAATTAGCGTTCTTCCGGTTGCCCATCACCCTTCCGCCGCCCAACCAGCCTTTACATGAAGAAGCCGAAGGCGTGCACTACGTTATTCTGCTGGTGCAGAGCGGAAGCTGCGCCATGGGCTATTTTGAGGACGGCTTTAACCTGAATCATAAAGTATTCAGGGCGTATATGGTGCGCAAAAAGCAGGGCAAGAGTCAAATTAAGCATCTCAAGACGAAGGGCAAGAGCCGGGCGGGCTCACGGGTACGACTAGGCGAGACGGTGGAGTTCTTTGAGAACATCAACGAACGGCTGCAGGAGTATTTCCAGGACCACCAGGTGCACCGCATTTGCATGAGCGTCTCCAAGATTCTGGTGCCGTACCTCTTTGACTCTAACGTGAAAACGCCCTTTGACAAGCGTGACGAGCGCATCTTCAAAATTCCCAAGCACGTGCACACGCCCATCTATGAGGTCATGCTCAACATCAACCGCTTCCTGCAAAAAGGCGAACTCATCTATGAACCTGCCCAAGAAGAGTTGGTGAAAGAGCTACTGCGCGGCGTAGACGGACAAGAAGAGGACGAGGAAGAAGAGGATTTTGACGAAGAAGCCCTAAACGAAGAAGAGGAGCTGGACTAGGCCATTTTCCTTGACCGCTCCAGCTCCTCTCCTCTGCATATTTTGCCTTGTCACCTCAAGGCTACAACCACTTCTTCCTCCTGAAATACCATAGAAAGCCCATGGACGCCAGTAACATCAATAGCAGGGCAAACGGGTAACCTCCTACCCAATTGAGTTCGGGCATGAATTTAAAGTTCATGCCGTAGATGCTGGCAATGAGCGTAGGCGGCATGAATACTACCGTCACTACGGTAAATATTTTGATGACCTTGTTCTGCTCAATGTTCACCAAACCCAGAAAGGTGTTCTGCAGGTACTCCAGACGTTCAAAGCTGAACTGGGTATGTTGTAAAAGCGAGTTAATGTCTTTGATGACAATGCGCAGGCGTTCCTTTTCGGGCTCATCAACAGCGAAAGATCTGAGCAAGGAAGAAACCAACCGTTGCTTATCCACAATGCTCTCTCTTATGAGAATGGTATTTTCCTGAAGTTCGGTGATTCTAATCAAGACCTCTTCTTCAATGGACTGCTCTTTTACCAGGCGCTTACTGATGACGTTGGTGGTGCGGGTGAGGTGCTCAATAAAATCGGCGTCGTTGTCAATCTGGGTTTCTAATAGCAACAACCAGACCTGAATGGCCCGGATGGTGGTGCCTTTGAAGGTCTTCATCTTGCGCACCGTCTCCCCGAAGGACTTTAGATCGGTTCGGCGCATGGTGAACAGGATGTCTCTTTGCAGAATAAAGGACACCTGGCGCGTGATGTAGGAGCCGTCCTGGTGCATGACAAAGGCCGTGTTGGCTTCAAAGAACCCGCCCTCGTCCTCAAAATAACGTGAGGAGCTTTCAATCTCGGCGGCCTCTTGCTGGGTGAACAACTCAATCCCGAAGGCTTCTTCTACCCGGCGCTGTTCATGGTCTGAGGGCGCCTGCAGGTCTACCCAGATGATGCGGCCTTTGTCTTCTGGCGCGTCAAACGTCTCTGGGTTTTTCTCCCAGGTCAGCTCGCCGTCTTTTAAATAGAAACATCTTATCATACGCCTGTCCATTGCGCCGGGTCAGCCTTCTTCTCTCCGCCCCTGCCTGTCTAGTTGCAAACCTACTGATTTTATCTGGGAGCTGGGAATGTAGCGCTTGGCAAAGTTGCCACTTGCTCATTGATTTGAAAGACTATTCACTTGGCTAGCATCCTGAGTCTGTTTTTGACCTGTTTCCCAGAAATTAGGCCAAAAACGCCATGGCTCAAACCACGACTACCATTGCTCAAAAGATCTTGTAGCGTCCGGCAGGACCTGCGAGCGTTTGTGCCTAGGACTTTTTCTTAGAACAGATTCTCCCCTTTGAGGGCTGCCCAAACGAGCGTTTGAGGCATCGAGCGTAGCTCTAAGGAGGGTGTTTACACATCAGCAGAAGAAAGCAATGCGTCAGAGACAAGGCAGTGCCTGGTCTCTACATCTGTAACGCCCCCCTCATCATAGCCTTCTACCTCAGGGAGAAGGGACTACGCTATTTCGTTTTTGGCTTGTTTACCAGGAAATAGGGCAAAAACGATAACCACAAATCATGCACTCGCATAGCAAATAACGGACAACCAACCACCAACCTTCTAAATCAGGCTTGGCGGTTAGAGCGTCTTTTCCGAACTTGTCCGCTCTTGCTCTTACCCTGACCATATGCCTTCATTGCCACAGGTGCTGTTTTACGTCTTCGCTGGTTTAGCGGTGGGCGGCGGTGTGTGGTTACTGCTGAGCAAGAATCTGTTACACATGGCTTTTGCGCTGCTATTGACCTTGCTGGGACTGGCCGCCATCTACGTGCTCCTGTACGCAGATTTTGTAGCCGTGGCGCAGATCATGGTGTATGTGGGCGGGGTGTTGGTGTTAATCTTGTTTGGCTTGCTGTTGAGCTCCAACGCGACCGGCAGTTTTGTAGCGCAGGAACCGGTAAACCGAAGCATTGGCTTGTTACTAGCGGTGGTTTTGCTGGGCGGTGGTATTTGGGCTTTGGTACAGTCGTTTGATGCCGCGTTTGGCCACTACCCTGCTGTTCCTGCCCTTGCCCAACAAGCGGCACTGGGCCATTACACGTCCTTGCATGGGTTGGGTAAGCAACTGATTTCTACCTACGTCCTGCCGTTTGAGATAGCCTCTGTTTTGTTGCTAGTGGCCTTGGTAGGCGCGGCGGCCATCACCAAACAAACCTCGCGCAAATGATGGCCATTCCGTTGTTGCATCTGCTGGTGCTGGGCGCCATCCTGTTTTGCCTGGGTCTGGCCATTGTTTTGACCAAGCGGCACGCCATTGCCATTCTCATGGGTATTGAATTGCTGTTCAACGCCGCCAATTTGAATCTGGTGGCCTTCGCGCAGTATGACCCAGACCGGTTGCAGGGACAGGTGTACAGCCTGTTTGTGATGCTCATTGCCGCCTGTGAAACCGCCGTGGCTTTGGCCATTGTGTTGCAGGTGTTCAAATATTTTAAGACGGCCCATCTCCAAGACATAGACCAACTGAATGGCTGAGTTGCAAACCTTGCTCCTGGTGGCTCCTGTGTTGGGGCAATCCCTTTCCCTGCTGGAACGGGTGACGGTGGCCGGTCTTCTCTTGATGCCGCTTTTGTCTTTCCTGAGTCTGTTTCTGTTTGGCAGAAAACTTCCCCGCCACGGTGATTGGCTGGCCATTGGGTTCATGGGATTGTCCTTGACAGGGGCGTTGTTTTTGTTTAGTCAAGTCTGGGGACAGACGCCGCTACATTCTGAATTTACCTGGTTTCTACTACCACAGCCAAACGGCGAAGTAGTTTCCATGCAGGCTGGTGTCTATCTGGACAACCTCACGGCCGTGATGCTGGTGCTGGTGACGTTCATTTCTCTGCTGGTGATGGTCTTCTCTGTGGGCTACATGAAAGGCGATGCGCTCTACGCCCGTTACTATGCCTACCTAAGCCTCTTCACAGCCTGCATGCTGGGGTTGTTGCTGGCGGATAACCTGCTGGTGCTCTTCATTTGCTGGGAACTGGTGGGCTTTTTATCCTATCTTTTAATAGGCTTTTGGTACCAGCGGCAGGCGGCGGCAAAGGCCAGCACCAAGGCGTTTCTGGTCAATAGAATTGGCGATGTGGGCTTTCTGTGGGCCTTGTTTGCGTTTTTTGCGGTGTTCAAAACCTTCAACATCAACTCGGCGCAAGCGTTGCTGGCTACTTTGCCTTTGCAAGCCGAGCAAGGCGTGATGTTGTTGCTGGGCTTCGGGTTGCTGGCGGGTGCCATGGGCAAGTCTGCGCAGTTTCCGTTGCAGGTCTGGCTCCCGGATGCCATGCAGGGTCCTACGCCGGTTTCTGCCCTCATCCACGCGGCTACCATGGTAGCGGCGGGCGTGTATCTGCTGGCGCGGTGCTTCCCGTTTTTCCTGCCCGAGGTCCTGCTGACCATGGCCATCATTGGGGTCTTTACGGCTTTTATAGGAGCGCTGGCCGCCAGTCAGCAGCAGGACATCAAGAAAGTGCTGGCTTTCTCCACCATCTCACAGTTGGGCTATATGGTGATGGGCGTGGGCGTGGGCGCGCCTGAGGCTTCGTTGTTTCATTTGATTACGCACGCGTTTTTCAAGGCTTCGCTGTTCCTGATTTCAGGGATTGTGATTCATGCCATCCAGCATGCCTGGCACCATCATTCCAACAAGATTCTGTTTGAGGCGCCCATTGACGTGCAGGACATGCGCAACATGGGCGGACTGCGCATGATGTTGCCCCTCACCTTTGTCTGCTATGGTATCTCGGCGGGCGCGCTGGTAGGTCTTCCCTTCTTCTCTGGTTTTCTTTCTAAGGAGGCCTTGCTCTTGGCCAGTGTACAATGGGCGCAGGCTGGTGCTGGCTGGCAGTGGCTCCTTCCGGGGTTTGGCTTCGCGACGGTGCTTCTGACGGCGTACTACATGGCGCGGCAACTGTTACTGGTATTCTTCGGGAGACCCAGATTGAAACTGCCTTTGAAGTCTTATAAGTACAGTCCGCGCCAGGAAGTCTCCTGGACCATGCTGGCGCCAGTGATGCTGTTGACGGTCCTGAGTCTGTGGGTATTTTTTTCCTGGTCGCCGCTTTCTTCAGAGCAAAGTTGGCTGGTGCCGCAGATAGCCTCCGCGCTAGCCGCTAATTCCTTTTTCCCAGCAAACGGTCATCAAGCCCATATCTCCTGGATCCTCTATCTTTCTTTGGCAATGGTTGTCTTGGGTGGAGCATTGGCCTTCTTTACCCGCCAGGCGGTGCGGGCCAAGCAGTTCACCAAACCGGTGATGGGTTGGCGGTACTGGCTCAAAAATCAGTTCTTCTTAAATGAGGCCTATGCCTTTGTTGTAGTCAGACCCACCTTGGCGCTGGGCAGACTTACTGAGAAAACCGACCATATCCTTAATTATGGTTTGCACGCCTTTAGTAAAGGTTTTGTGGCTATTTCAAAGCTGATAGCCTGGGGTGATAGATGGGTAGTGGACGGGGCAGTGCAAGTGGTTGGCTGGTCCTCCAGGCAAGTAGGACATCTGGGCCGAAGCCTCCAGAATGGTAACATTCAATCTTATTATCTATTTTCGCTGTTAGGGCTGGTGGCTTTGCTCTTCTGGCTTTTTTATTAGCGGTCTCTCATACAGCGCATGGCATATTTGCTCAGTAGTCTCATTTTTGTTCCGTTGGTCGCCGCGCTGGTGCTGTTGGTTCTGCCCTCTAAAAAAACGGGCCTCCTGAAATATGTAGCCTTAGGCGCTACTCTCTTAGAACTGGCTCTCTCACTTCTGCTCTTTTTCCAAGTTCAGAATACCACGGGCGGTATCGTAGGACAAACGTTCCAGTTTCAGGAGAAGCATGACTGGATTGCTTTGCAATTGGGTTCCTTGGGACAACTCAAAATCTACTATTGGCTGGGCGTGGATGGCTTAAATGTGGCGCTCATTCTGCTGACGGGCATTATAGCCGTGATAGGCATCCTCTCTTCCTGGCGCATCCACCAGTCCCTGAAAGGCTACTTGAGCTTGTACCTATTGCTTTTAGGGAGCGTGATGGGCTGTTTTGTAGCCATGGACTTGTTCCTGTTCTACCTATTCTTTGAGTTCATGTTGCTGCCCATGTACTTCTTGATTGGGATGTGGGGCGGACCCAGAAGAGAATACGCGGCCATCAAATTTTTCTTATACACCCTGGTAGGTTCGGTGTTGATTCTTCTCGCGTTCATTGGTTTGTATGCTTCAGTGATGGACCCGGCAGCCACGGCGGTGCAACAGGGATTACCGGCCGGTGCACAAGGCATCCAACAAGTGCAGGCGCTAGTGCAAAACGGCCAATTGACCTCTGCCCAGGTGGTGCATGCGTTTAACATCCCAGACATGCTGGACGCGCGCAATTTCATCCCGGGCAGTATCTTGCATGCGGCGTCGGGCATTTCAATATTTGGTTTGTCTGCGCGTATGGTGGCGTTTTTAGCCTTGTTTCTGGGATTCTTCATAAAACTACCAGGCGTACCGGTGCATACCTGGCTTCCCGATGCCCACGTAGAAGCACCCACCCCCATCTCTGTAATTTTAGCCAGTATCTTGCTAAAAGTAGGTGGTTATGGGTTGTTTAGGATTGCCTTCCCGGTGTTCCCCGCCGAGGCCGCTGAAATGAGTTGGTTGATTGGCCTCTTGGGCGTAATTTCCATTTTGTATGGTGGGGCCTGTGCCTTGGCCATGTCTGATTTGAAGAAACTGATTGCCTATTCTTCGGTCTCACATATGGGCTTTGTTTTGCTGGGTTTGGCTGCGCTCACGCCTGAGGGTTGGAACGGGGCCCTGTTCCAGTTGTTCAGCCACGGACTCATCTCAGGGATGCTCTTTTTGATTGCCGGCGTGATTTATGACCGTATGCACAACCGCGACATCCATCGGTTTAGAGGGCTGGCCATGGTAGCGCCCGTGTTCACCACCTTTGTGGTGATTGCCTTCTTTGCGTCATTGGGTCTGCCGGGGTTCTCTGGTTTCATTGCCGAGTTGTTGGTTTTGCTTGGGGCCTTTGGGTCTAAGGCGGGCGGTGGTTTCTTGCCCAGGTGGATGGCCCTTGCGGCGGCGATTGGCCTGGTGCTGTCGGCGGCGTACTACCTTTGGACCTTGCAACGCATGTTCTTCGGCCGGTTCTGGCTGAGCCCCGACTTGCCTAAATCCTTTGCTGACTTAACCAAGCGCGAAATGCTGATGCTTTTGCCCTTGGCGCTGTTGGTCTTGCTGTTTGGCTTGTTCCCAGCCTTGCTCTTAGAAAAATCAGGAGCTACGGTGGCCGAGTATCTGAAGATATTTCAGCCGGTGGCGTCTACCTCACTCCTCCTTCCCTAATGCAGACGCCTATCCTTACCGCCCCGCTAGACGTTATGGGCCAAACCGCAGAAAGCCTGCAAAAACTCGGGCCCGAATGTCTCCTGCTGACGGGCTTTTTGGTAGTGCTGGTGCTGGATTTACTGCCTTCTCAAAAACTCCGGGCCAAGCTTCCCTTCTTCTCGCTCCTGCTGTTCATGGGAGTAGCGGTTTGGCAGGGCCTCCAGGTCTTTCAGGTTCTGCCTTATGCCACCGGAAGCTTTTTCATGGGCATGCTGCACCAGGACGGGCTGGCCTTGTGGGGAAGTTGGCTGTTCAGTCTTTCGGCGGTACTATCCTTGCTGGTGATGCAATTCGGCTGGAAGCAGGAACTGGAGACCAGTACCCGAAATGAGTTTTTTGCGGTATTATTTGCCGTAGTCTTGGGCTTGAATCTGTTGGTTCGGTCCAGCAACTTGCTCATGCTTTTCCTGTCCTTGGAGTTGGTTTCTATCGGGTCTTACCTGTTGCTACTCCTAGCTTCCGTAACGCCCAAGCGGGTGGAGGCAGGCGTGAAGTACATTTTGTATGGCATGTTCGCCTCGGGCATCATGCTCTATGGTATTTCCTTTTTGTACGGCTTATCGGGTACGCTTCAATTTTTGGAGCCTGGCTTCTGGGCTTCTTTGGCAGAGGTGCCCTTGGTGTTTATGACCTTAGTATGGGGCTTGGTGCTGGCGGGCATTCTATTCAAGCTAGCGGGATTTCCGTTTCATTTCTGGGCCCCAGATGTGTACCAGACCGCGCCCACCGGGGTGGTGGCGTTCTTCTCCACGGCTCCAAAAATCGCAGCGGTGTTGGTTCTGCTTCGGTTCTGCCTGGGCAGTGGAGTTACAACGGGAAGTTTGCAAGAGACCAATCCCTCGCTGTTTATTCTGTTGCAGGTAGCGGCGGTGGGTACGTTGATGCTGGGCAATTTCACGGCCTTACTGCAACAGGACATCAAACGCCTGATGGCGTATTCTTCCATCGCGCACGCGGGATTCTTACTATTAGCCATTCTGTGGGGCGGTGCCAGCTCGGTTTCAACGGTGCTGTTTTATGCTACGGTATTGCTGTTCTCCAACATGGGCTTCTTCTTGGTCATTCAATTAATGCAGAACGCTACCGGCTCTGCCTTGCTCAGTGATTGGGCCGGCTTAGGGAAGAAGGCTCCATATGTGGGCGTGCTGGCCATGGTCTTTCTCATCAGCTTAATCGGCTTGCCGCCCACAGGTGGGTTTCTGGCCAAACTGCTGGTGTTCTCCCAGTTATGGGAGGGTTATCAGGTCACCGGACAATTAGTATTTTTTCTTTTGCTATTAGGGGCACTCTTGCTTACCGCCGTAGTGTTGTATTACTATCTCAAGGTTCCCTTCACGCTTTTCATGCGCGGAAAGGAATACGGACAGAAAATAGCTTTTCCTCTGGGGGCTTACTTATTTTTAGGCTTACTTTGCATACCGGTTCTGCTCTCCTTCTTTAAGGCAGACTGGTTGGTGAAAGTCCTGGAACAAGTGCTTTCCCTTTAATTGATTCAGTCTTATGAGTGACGCAATAAAACACGAGTGCGGTATTGCCCTGATTCGCCTTCGCAAGCCCCTCTCCTACTACGCCCAGAAATACGGGACTCCCATGTACGCCTTGCACAAGATGTACCTGCTCATGGAGAAACAGCACAACCGAGGGCAGGACGGCGCAGGGTTGGCCAGTATCAAGATTGACACCAAACCCGGCACCGAGTACATAGCCCGCTATCGCTCCGTCAAGACCAAGGCCATAGACGCCATCTTCGGGAAGATCAGCGAGAAGTATGGCAAACTGCTCCGCAAGAACCCAGAAGCCTCCAAAAATGTAGACTGGCTCCGCGACAACCTTCCTTTCTTAGGAGATGTGTACCTGGGGCACCTGCGCTACGGCACCCACGGCGAAAACTCAGTAGACAACTGCCATCCCATGCTCCGGGAGAACAACTGGCGCAACAGAAGCCTGGCCGTGGCCGGTAACTTCAACATGACCAACGTAGACGAACTCTTTGGCGTCCTCACCGAACTTGGTCAGCATCCTAAACAGAAGATAGACACCGTCACGGTGCTAGAGAAGATAGGTCACTTCTTAGACGAGGAAAACCAACGCCTCTTTGACTACTACAAACCCGACCACAACAACCAGGAAATCACCCACCTCATAGAAGAAAACCTGGACCTGCAACGCGTCCTGCGCCGGGCCTGCAAGGACTTTGACGGTGGCTACGCCATGGCGGGCATGACCGGTTACGGTGCTTCGTTTGTAGTGCGTGACCCAGCCGGCATACGGCCAGCGTATTACTATGTAGACGATGAAGTGGTGGTAGTGGCCTCAGAAAAACCTGCCATCAAGACCGCCTTTGGCGTAGATTACAGCCAAATCAAAGAAATCACCCCGGGCCACGCCCTCATCATCAACAAGAACGGCACCACCTCTGAGCGCGAAGTGTTGCCCGCCCTTGAGAAGAAATCATGCAGCTTTGAGCGCATCTACTTCTCCAGAGGCAATGACCCAGAGATCTACCAGGAGCGCAAAGCCTTAGGCAAATTACTCTGCCCGCAGATTCTGGAAGCCATCAATCACGACCTGGAGAACACCGTTTTCTCCTACATCCCCAACACCGCCGAGACCTCTTACTACGGCATGATGGATGGCATTGAGGATTACCTTCGCAGTTACCGCAAGCAAGCCATCACAGAGGCCGGCAACGACCCAGAGAAACTGGAAACCATCCTGTCCTTTAAACCCCGGGTAGAGAAACTGGTGATCAAGGACGCCAAGCTCAGAACCTTCATCACCGACAATGACCACCGCGATGACCTGGTGGCACACGTGTATGACACTACCTATGAGGTGGTGAAAAAAGGCGTAGACACGGTAGTAGTGATTGATGACTCCATTGTACGCGGTACTACCCTGGAGAAAAGCATCATCAAAATGCTGGACCGCCTGGGCCCTAAGAAAATCATCATCGTGTCCTGTGCCCCACAGATACGGTACCCAGACTGCTACGGCATTGACATGTCCAAGATGAAGGAGTTTGTGGCCTTCAGAGCGTTAATGGGCTTATTGAAAGACAACAACAAAGAAAACCTAGCTGAGGAAGTGTATCAGCAATGCCGCCAAGCCGCGGGTACTGAAGCCTTCAAAGAGAAGAACTTTGTGCAGGCGCTGTATGAGGCCTTCTCTTATGAGGAGGTGAGCGCCAAGGTAGCCGAAATTGTCACCGCCAAAGGCATTCAAGCCGAGGTGCAGGTAATTTTCCAGACGGTAGATTCTTTGCATGAGGCCTGTCCGAATCATTTAGGCGACTGGTATTTTACCGGCAACTACCCAACGCCGGGCGGTACCAAGGTGGTGAACCGCGCCTTCATGAACTACATGGAGAAAAACGACGGAAGAGCGTATTAATGTGCTAATTTTTTAATGTGCTGATGTGCTATTTTTTAGCATCAACTATTTTATAAAGTAAACGAAGCGGGCCGGTTCATATGAACTGGCCCGCTTCGTTTTTGGCCTGTTTTACAGAAAATAGGCTAAAAACGAATCATTGCTTGATGAACCGCAGACGTTGGGTAATGCCTTCTTGGCTCAGTTGCAATACATACGTGCCGCTGGGCAAATGCTTTACTTGTATCTTAGAAGATGTACCGTCAGGATTCGTTGAGGTTGAATAAATCTTCTGCCCAGTCAATGTGAAAATATCTATCTGCGAGGAAGAATTTGGCACTAGACCAGCCACCTGCAAAACATCACTCGTTGGGTTAGGATAGGCAGTCAACTGTCCTGACTGTGTAGCATTGTTGGCTTTAACAGTTATCACTTTGCTCAACTCAAAAGCGCCGTCCACATCAATCTGTTTGATTCTGTAATACGTCAGCCTTGGAGAAGGATAAGCGTGCGTAAAGATGTATTTCTGCACCATGCTGCTATTGCCAGCGCCTTTGATGGTTCCTGCCTGTTTAAAGGTTTTTCCATCCAGAGAATATTCTATTTCAAAGCGGTCATTATTGATTTCTGTAGCGGTGGCCCACTCTATGACGTTACTATCACGATGGCGCTTTCCGGTTACAGACAACCAGGTTACTGGCAATACCCCCATGGTAGCGTTGCCAATGCCCATCTGCCCGAACTGCGTCATAAAGCTTCGTTTGGCATAGCCACCTAAAACGGTTCTGCCTTCTTTGTTTTCGCCTTCTAAAATACCACCGCCGGTCGTCCAATCCCGGCCAGAAACAGAACTCTTGGGCCTAACCAGCAACGCAAATTGATTGTCGGTCAGGTTTGAGAATCCCTGCAAAGAGGCCACGGCAGTGTACGTTCCAGTGGCAGGCATGGCGTTGGGGTCAACCTGCCAGACTCCATCGGCTTGCATGCTGGTGTAATAGGCATCGTTCTCCTCCAAGAACATATCACTGTCTTGATGGTTAGCCAAGGGCTGGAAACTTACCAAGACGCTTTGAAAGCCGTTCCCTGCCAATTCATTAGACGTTACATCCAACGTCCTCTTCCCTGCTGCGCTACCCACCGGAAAGGAATAGGTGCCGGTGGTTGCCATGGCTCTTCTCAGGTTACCTTGAATGTATAAGGCTGGGTCTGAAACCACTAACGCCGAAGGACTGGCATTAGCCACATACAATTCTCTGGTATCTGTTTTAAAGAGTCCGGTTTTTAGAGTAAACGTGCCCGTCACCGCCACAGAATTGGTGAGCGTGATGCCATTACTAGTTTTGGCTACTAACAAATTGGCCACGGTAGCAGGCAGGCCATTGCCTGTCACCATCTCTGAGGTGCCTATGAACCCATAACTGGCCTCTGGGGAGAAGGTTCTAGTACCGCTTACGCGTATGTTGCCGTCCTGAGTACCGGTTCCGCTGGTTTTAATGCCCTGCGGAGAACCGTACAGCAAAGTAGCGCCCGGTTGCACTATAAAACTACCAGTGCCGGCAATAGTTCTACTGGAGACTACCTGAAAGACGGTGGGCGCATTCACAGACAGCGTACCACTCACATCAAAATTGGCGCTTGACGTGATATTGCTTTCTCCGTCTGTGCCACTTGCCTGCACGGCGTTGAGCTGCAAATTGTGATAAGTGATTTTCTTGGAAGCCCCATAGGTTCCTTTAATACTTTGATATTGCCCACTTAGGGTGCCGTAAAACTCAATGGTACCACCTGTCAAATTATAAGGATTGTTGACGCCCGCTAGTTCTGGCAAAGTAGTAGTGACTCTACCTAAGCGTAAGGTACCTCCCGTCATGGTAAGGCCACCATCTCCTTTGAGAGACTTGTTACTGGCATCTAAGATAGCATTGGGCAGGATGGTGAGGTTCTGCGTGATAGTAGTGGTACTAGAGATGGTCTTGGCATTCACGCCCAGCGTGTTGCTACCGCTTATGATCAATGCAGGATAGGTTCCACCTTTCAAGGTCTGGTTGCCGTTTCCTGCCAGTTCTATGACCCCACCAGTTAAGTCATAGGTACCTGTCAACAAAGGCACTTGTGTATTGAGCATCTGTATTTGGTAGACGCCGCCTCGCATCACTAGCCTGCCGGTGCTGGTAATATCTGCGGTTGGGGTGGTAATGAATTTGCCTTGGAGTATCTCCAGTCGGCCGCCAGTGGCAGAAATAGAAGTGTTGTTAGAGATGCCTGTACTCTGCGTAAGCGTGACAGAGGTAGGATTGTCAATGATCAGGACTTTTCCGGAGGCCGTAGTTGTGAACGCATTTCCGGTTTGTTGCGGCACCGTACCGCTGTACACAAAAGTGGCTACTTGGTTAAACGTGCGTCTTGTGTCTGTGACCTGTACATTCCCAGATGCGCCTGATGCATTGATTCCCTGCGCGCTGGTAATGTACAAGGTACTCCCTTGCTCAGACCTGAAATGTCCCTGACCAGCTACTACAAACCCATTTCCGGCGGCGTCTGCATTGAAATCTAAGAAAGCACCATTTTCAACAGTAAGCGTACCGGCGTAAACCGAGTTGTTGGGGTTGATGGTGAGGTTACTGGCTAAACGCGCTTTGCTTCCGGCTTTTACGGTGAGGGATGCATGATGAAAAGCACCAGCTACCTGAATGATTTGCCAGTCTGTCCCGGTCAGCCTGATGCCGCTGGTATTGGAAGCAACGGTAGCGCTGTTAATGATAGACGATGTTGGATCAACCGTTAGATTACCTTTCAGGTCTACCTGCGTCAAAGCCGAAGCACTACCTGTTTGGTTAAGCTGCAGCACGGCGCTGTTGCCAACCTGCAATCCTCCGGCCATGACCAAGGAAGATGTACCACCGGCTTGATTCTGCACATAGTACGTCCCTCCCGCCAATAATACGCTTTGCCCGAAACCCACTTGACTGTTGGCGCCAGTAAAGAGTAAAGAAGACGACGACGGAAGCGAGATGGAAACCTGTCCAGCCGCCAGGTTCGCGCTTGCCTCTGTCAAAACCCATTGTGTATTGGTTTTAGTCAAAGCGAGGGAAAGGTTACCCAGCGCATAGCCATTGGCTTGTAGGCTCATACGACCCGGCACAAACAATGCCATACCAGGCGCCGCGTCTTCTATCTTGATTTCGGAGGTTGGATCTATCTCCTCTACACCCGCCCAAAGGTTGGACTGCCCTTGATAGGAAGAAGAGTTGATGGTGAGTTTTGCGTTGGCATCTAGTTGCAAGGTCCCTTTAGCATGGACGTCTCCCTGCATCATGAGCGTTGCGCCAGGTGCAATAGACAAAAGCGTAGTAGTGGTTAAATAGGCAGTGGGTTTAATAATGAACGTTTGCGAAGGAGCTATCATCACCTTGTTCACCTCCAGGGTGCCTTCTGCCTGCGCAGCATGTTGCACATAGAGGGTTGCATTGGCCGGCAATGGATAAGAGGTAGCTACCCAGGTGTTCTCATTATTGAACTGCTCTAATGAGGCTGTGCCAGCAGTCTGGCTGAGGGTGCCTGCAGAGGCGGTTCTGTAATCACCGGGAGAGTAAGTTGGAGAGGTTTGCGCTTGTACCAAGCCACACCTGAAAATGGAAAAAGCCCATACCAACATCCAAACTGTAAAGGTGGCAGAGCTCGTTTTTCTAGTAAATTTAATCGCCATACACTAGAGGATAAAATTTAAAATTTGATTTTCCGGTTAACTTAAACTTCTCACTGCTAGTTCAATAGCGATTATAATTTTCTGGTTAATGACGAAAATACATAGTTGAAACCTGCATTTTGCACGGTGAATCCATCATTAAACAATAAGTCGTTTTTGGGCTGTTTTCTAGAAAATAGCCCAAAAACGGACTAGCCAGGTCCTTCTCCCTAGATTGAGGCTCACCTCAACCCCTGCTGAACAGAGAGGCGGTTTTTCATGACGTCAGCCGTTTTTTCCCCGAAAGATTTCGGGAGGCTACCCTTGTGGGCACTGCGAATATGGTGCGTACTGTCTTTAGCCGCCTGATATAGTACCACCCCCCTTGCCCCCTTCAAGGGGAGAATCCTCGGTTGGAACCGTCTTTGGCGCAGACGCTCGCAGACCCTGCAGGACGCTACTTGTTTAGTCCTGAGTCCTGAGTCGCGAGTCTTGAGCCTGAAAGAGCTCCAGTCATCCCCCTACCCCCTCCGAAGGGGGACGGAATGCGTGGTAAAATAGCAATGCCCGGGCAGTTGCAAACTGCCCGCCATCATGGGGCTAAGTCAAAGACTTGCACCATGGCCACGGGAATGGAGATGGCTACAGCCGTGCGCAGCACGCATGTCTCTGCAGCGACAGTGACAGGATTTACCTCCAACCACCAGAATCAACCATCCAGCCTACACAGCATTGGAACCAGAACCAGTCTTGGTCCTGAGCGCCTCTGTTGTTTCGTCGCCCGCCAGGGCGGGGCCAAAGGCCCAGAGTACAACAGCAGTGCGAAGGGCCAGGACGAGGCCCCGCGGCCTTGAGCGCTTAGCAGAAAAGATGAAACAAGGCTGGTAGTACGCACCGGAGCCAACGTCATTGCCAAGGGAACAGCCAAAGGCGTGCCTCAAGTTTCTTCCAGAGAGTAATGGCAACTGGAGCGGCAGTTCGGGTCGTTGGTGATAACACCAACAACGGCGGGAGGGTTGAGAACGCCAACGCGTGAGCAGCCAAATGCTAGCGCACATCCCCTCTCTCAAAGTCATGGATGTAACATCCTCGCCATAGAAGGAAAGATCAGCCATGCGTGAGGACACAAGCGGACGCTTGCGCCATAGAACCCTGCCACAAATAAAACCCGCGAGCTTGGAGACTCGCCGCATCCAACGTCACGGGTCTCCTGAAATCCTTCAGGATAAATTACGACTCGCGCCAGACACCAGACTAATTAGGTCTATGCCAATAAAGCTAATGCAATCAGCCATTGACCATCAACAATCAAAATCGTTTTCCGCCTATTTCCCAGAAAACAGCCCAAAAACGAAAAACCCTTAGGAACCACCCCAACCACTCCCCTACCTTTGCGGCATGAACCAGCAGGTAAAAGTACACGGCTCCTTGTTTTTGGTGGCGCTCATCTATGGGGCCAACTACAGCATTGCCAAAGAAGTGATGCCGGAGTACGTGCAGCCGTACGCCTTGATTTTGTGGCGGGTGAGCGGGGCGGTATTGTTCTTCTGGGCAGTGTCGCTATTTAGGACCAAAGAGCAGATCCAAGGCTGGGCCGACTGGCGAAGGATCATCTTGTGCGGGTTCTTCGGGATTGCCTTGAACCAGCTCACGTTTTTTGGCGGGCTCAACCTCACCTCACCCATCAACGCCTCTCTCATTATGACCATCACGCCTATTGTGGTACTGGTCATGAGCGCGGTGCTGTTGCGCGAGAAAGTAGAGGCGCAGCGCATTGGCGGCATTCTGCTGGCCTGCGCGGGGGCGTTTCTGCTCATCTATGGCAAGACAGACGCCAAATCACAGGGCAATACCTTGGGAGATATTTTGATCTTAGTGAATGCTACATCGTATGGGATTTACCTGGTACTTGTCAAGCCACTGATGCAACGCTACAAGGCCATTACCGTGGTGAGCCGAGTGTTTTTGGTGGGGTTTATAGGGGTACTGCCCTTCGGGTTGCCGCAGATCATGGAGCCTGACTACGCATCCTTTCCTGTGTATGTATGGGCAGCCATTGCGTTTATGATTATTGGTGTGACCATCATGGCCTATCTATTAAACGCCTGGGCATTGACCTATGCCAGCCCTTCATTATTGGGTGTGTACATCTATTTACAACCAGTTTTGGCCATTCTCATTGCCGTAGCTTTGGGCAAGGATGTGTTTACTTGGCAGAAGGCCGTTTTTGCCTTAATGATATTTGGAGGCGTGTATCTGGTAAGCAGGCCAAAGCCTAAAGCAGCCCTTCCAGCTTAAATTTTTTCATTCAGTTTTGCACTAAGCACCAGTCCACATTGTTAGCCGGGGAAGTAACCAGATGGCCATGACCCTGCAAGACCAACAGCCTTTTGACGAACACGCCCTGCACCACCTCTTTCTACAAGTAGAGGCTGCAGACTCTACCTGCCTGCTCAACCTGGCCGGCCATCCCTTGCGCATACGTGAGGTAGTATACCAGATGGTAGAGAACGGTTGCCGGGTGTGCAAGGTAGAAGCCGACCAATACAACACTTTTCTCTATGACAAAGAGGTCACTGAAATCTACGACTACCTTACTACTATTATAAAAGTAAAATTTATATAGACCTTACAATACAAACATATTCTATATTTAATACAATTTATATTATTTATACAGCGCCTGCTTTTCTTTAAAGAGCAGGCGTTTTTATTCCATTAACCCCCTAAATGCATTAAATTCTAATCAAAAGCCTTATACACTCTATACAACCTTGATTAAAACAACTTCGTTTAATACAATATATCCCATACTACCTAAAACTATGAAAAAGTTAAAAATAGCCACTGTCATGCTTTGCTCCGTTTTCTTTTTGGGCGGTAGCATCACAGAGACGCAGGCACAGGATACCAAGAAGAAAGAGAAGAAAGGCTGGAGTAAAAAAGCCAAGGGTGCCGTCATTGGCGGAGCCGGGGGCGCAGCCGCTGGAGCCGTAGTAGGCGGTACTAAAGGCGCCGTGATTGGCGGCGTGGCTGGTACCGTTGCCGGTGGAGCCATTGGCAAGAAAAAAGACAAGAAGAAAGACCCTAAACGCCACCAGCAATACACCAAGAAAAGCAACGACTAACGCCTTTCCCGCATACATCCTACAAAAACAAGAAGAGCTCGGCGCATGCGCCGGGCTCTTCTTGTTTGGCATAGCTTCGTTTTTAGGCTATTTTCTGGAAATGAGGGCAAAAACGCCTGGTGTCAATACAACTTAGTTGCCCTCTTGTATTTCCATGGGTTCCTCGGTGCGCTCTTCCCGGTCCTTCTTCTGCTGGCCGTTGTTGCCAAACCTATAGCTGAAGCCCACAAACACCAACTGGCTCTGCGGCTTGTAGCGGCTTCTCTCCTCAAACTGATCCTCAATGAAGGTATAGGAGTCAAAACGCATGGTGTTAAAGATGTCCTGCACCCGCAGGATGATGTTGCCTTTGCCGCCCAGCACTTCTTTGCGCGCGCTTATACCTGTGCTAAAGAACCCAGAGCGCTCGCCTTGCACCGTAACCGTGGGCGACCGGTAGTTGGCAGATAGTTGCACTTCGGTTTTAAAAGGGAGCGTAAAATTGGAGTTTAAACGGCTGGTCCAGCTTAAGCGGCTGTTGGCGCGGCCGCCTTCTTCAGAAGCGTCTATGCTGTAATTGAAACCAGAGGCATTGGCGTTGATCTTCCACCAGTTGGTGAGGTTGGCCGTGCCCGTCAATTCCACCCCGTAAGACTCTCCCTTGCCCACGTTGGCAAACGTAGTGATGGTAGAATTCTCATCCAGGGGCGTCCTGAAGCTTTGCACAATGTCCGTCATCCTGCGGTAGAAAACGCCAGCCGTGAGGGTGGTCTGTTTCCAGAAACGCAGGTAGTTGACCTCATACGAATCAATGAACTCGGGCTTGAGGTTGGGATTTCCCTGCCTGATGTTGCGCGGGTCAGTCACGTCCCTGAACGGATTCAAGGACCAGGTGCCCGGACGGTCAATGCGACGACTGTAAGAGGTCTGTACTTTCTGCTCTTCAGAGAAGTCATAGGTCAGGAACAGGCTGGGGAACAGGTTAAGGTAATCTTGCTTGTTGCGCTGCACCTGCGTCACCTGGTTGGTGACAATGTTGGTTTGCTCCAGCCTGGCGCCCACCTGGTAGCTGAATTTCTGGATGGCATCCCCGTAATTGCCATACACGGCATGCACCCACTCATCATAGATAAACCGGTTGGTGCGGCCTATGTTGGTTTCAAACTGATTGGCGTTAAAATTGAAGTCACTGGCTTGGGCGTCTTCATCACTGCGCTCAAACGTACTGCGGTAACCGGCCTCCCATTTTCCTTTTTCACTAAACGGATGCACGTAATCTGCCTGCAAGGAGAACTCGCGCTCCTGCTCCAGGTTGACGTTGCGCTGCCACCTAAAAGGCTGGTACAGACTAGCCGAGCCGTCCACGTTCCTGAACTGCTCTTGCACTTGGTCCTGACCTGGTTCACGCTCTATGTTAAAGACAGCATCTGCGGTGAGTTCCTGGCCGGGCTTGGTAAACGTCTTACGGTAGCTAAGCGCGTATTCCCAAAGGTTCCGGTCCTCATAGCCGGTGTTTTGACGGGTAGAGGTGCTGTCCAAGGACCCGTTTTCGCGCATGAACCGGCTAAAGCTAGCGCCCTCGCTGTCGCGGGAGCCCATGCGGTACAGTACAGATCCGGTCAGGCTCTGGGTTTCAGTTAACTGATAATCTGCCCCTAACCGGAAGTTGTGGTTGCTGTTGTGGTTCTCGTTATTGGATTCCAGTTCTTCCAGGCGTACGCTTTCATTGGTAGGCGTGAATCTTCTGGTCACCCTGCCTTCGCCTTTGCGCAGGTCTTTTCTAAAATCATGGCTCCCAAACAGGTTGAGCTTGCCAATTCTATAATTGAGGTTAAGCGAGGTGTTATACCGATTGTTGGGTCCGGCGGTGGCAGAGGCCAAGCCGTTCAAGCCTTGCTGTTTTTCTTTTTTGAGGATGATGTTGAGCACCCCGCCCGTGCCGCTGGGGTCATACTTGCTGGACGGATTGGTAATCACTTCTACCCGTTCAATGGAGCTGGCCGGTATCTGATCCAGACCCAACCCGCTCAGTGCCGAGGGTTTACCGTCAATGAGAATGGTGATGTTGGAGGTGCCCCGCATGCTTACGGTTCCTTCCTGGTCTACGGTCACCGAAGGCACGTTCTGCATCACATCCACCGCCGTGCCGCCCACCGTAGACAAGTCCTGTCCTACATTGTAAACGCGTCGGTCCAGACCATATTCCACGGCTTCGCGCTGGCCCATCACCTCCACCGCTTTCAAGGTAGTGCTGGCCGCTTTTAGTTGAATGATGCCTAGGTTGACCTCGGGCTTGGCGGCGGTTACCTCAATATTGGAAATGACGCGGGTCTGATAACCCACAAAGGAGACCTTGACATGGTAACGTCCCACGGGTGCGGGTGCCAGCACAAAAGTACCCTCTGCCCCTACCAAGGCGCTGGTGACAATAGAAGAGTCCTTGGCAGACAATAACACCGCCGTCGCGAAGCCAACCGGTTGGTTGGTGCCCGCCTCTTGCAAGGTGCCGGAGACTTTGCCTTGGGCTTGCGCCGTACTAGTGGAGACAAGAAATATAAAAAGGGAGAATAAGGAAAAAAGGTGTTTCATGCAGGGGAAATAGAAGTTCAAAAATTCAGGATCAATCTAATAGTAACGAGGAACTGGGGTTAACAGCCAGTTAGTGGAATAGCTGGTAGTGTTTGTAAGAGACCAGAAGAAGACGTATTAAACATATTAATTGAAATAAAAGCCGTTTTTAAATTACATCTACACAAACGTCTAATGGTAATCTCCCGCACGGTAGATAGTAAGATGCGTGGGAGACAAGTCAGTGCCTGGTCTCTACAGGATATATTACATGCCTTTGTATGACTCGCTCTTTCAGATTTACTCATTAGCTTTTCTAGACTTATCAAACACTTGAAGCACTTGAAGCACTTGCTCTTCCAGATTTACTCATTTGCTCTTTCAGATTTATCAATCTGGAAGTTCACTGTCGGGGATTTATCAATCCCCTTCTTTATAGCAAAACGGGGATTGATAAATCCCCGACAGATAGATTCGGGATTGGTAAATCCCGAATAGCAAGCGTAACTCCCGAAAAGCAAGTCACAAATGGCAAGCCTCGTAGAGACCAGGCACCGCCTTGTCTCCCACGCATTTCATTTCAACACTGCCGGCGGCTACCACCGGGCGTTTGTACCATCAAATTTTGTACTCCTTTTAAATGTAAAACACAAAGCAGTTCTGGTTTAGACAGCCCGTTCCTCAAATAGTTTAACAAGCAGACCGGCTTTCTGTTTTTGGCTTATTTTGCGCAAAACAGGCCAAAAACAGAAAGGCCCGAAGTTTCCTTCGGGCCTTTGGTATCTAAAAGAAGAATGTTCTATAAGTGAATCACCTCACCGTAGGCAGCAGCGGCGGCTTCCATTACGGCTTCAGACATGGTTGGGTGCGGATGAACGGCTTTGATGATCTCATGACCGGTAGTTTCCAATTTACGGGCCACTACAATCTCAGCGATCATCTCGGTTACATTGGCGCCAATCATGTGGGCTCCTAAGAACTCACCGTATTTGGCGTCAAAAATCACCTTCACAAAACCGTCTTTCACGCCACCGGCACTGGCTTTACCTGAGGCCGAGAATGGGAATTTGCCCACTTTGATTTCGCGGCCCATCTCTTTGCACTCTTTCTCTGTGTAGCCCACAGACGCAATTTCTGGCGAGCAGTAGGTACAGCCTGGTATGTTCTTGTAGTCCAAAGGCTCTGGGTGGTGACCGGCAATGGCTTCCACGCAGATGATACCCTCAGCGGAGGCAACGTGCGCCAAGGCTGGACCTTTCACGATGTCACCAATAGCATACACGCCTTCTACGTTGGTCTTGTAGAAATCATCTGTGATGACGCGGCCACGCTCAACGGCCACGCCCACTTCCTCCAGACCCAGGTTCTCCAGGTTGGTTTGAATACCTACGGCAGAAAGAACCACATCGGCTTCAATGGTTTCTTCGCCTTTGGCGGTTTTGATTTTTACTATGCAACCCGCGCCAGAAGTGTCTACAGATAGCACTTCTGAGTTGGTCATCACGTTGATGCCAGATTTCTTAAACGACTTCTCCAGTTGCTTAGAAATCTCCTCATCCTCTACCGGCACAATGTTAGGCAGGTATTCTACCACGGTCACCTCGGTGCCCATGGCGTTGTAGAAATACGCGAACTCCACGCCAATGGCTCCAGAGCCTACTACTACCATTTTCTTTGGCATGTTCTCCAGGACCATGGCTTGGCGATAACCGATGATTTTCTGACCATCAATCGGAAGGTTTGGCAACTCGCGCGAGCGGGCACCGGTGGCCAGGATAATGTGTTTGGCTTCGTAGATTTGGGCTTGGCCGTCCTCAGAGGTCACCTCTAACTGGCCTTTGCCTTTTAGTTTGCCGTAACCGGCTATGTGGTCAATCTTGTTTTTTCTGAACAGGAACTGGATGCCTTTGCTCATGCCCTGGGCCACCCCACGGCTGCGGTTTACCACGGCGCCAAAGTCAGCGGAGGCATCTGCCACGTTTATGCCGTAGTCAGCCGCATGCTTGATGTATTCAAAAACCTGTGCGCTCTTCAATAAGGCTTTGGTGGGGATACAGCCCCAGTTGAGGCAGATGCCGCCTAGTTCGGCTTTCTCTACCACGCCTACTTTCATACCCAATTGTGAAGCGCGGATGGCAGCCACGTACCCACCTGGGCCGCTTCCTACCACTATCAAATCATATGTTGATGCCATGTGTCTGGATGTAAGGTTTTACTTGAGACAAAGCTACATCATAAACCCGCTTTTGCCAAGTCTCAATGCAAGATGCCGTTTTTGGGCTGTTTTCTGGAAAAGAGGCTGAAAACGGCAGAACTCTTTGCTCATAAACTCCTCTGGCAAATGATAAGCAACTGGCTATCAGGAACAAAAATCACGGGTTACTTGTAGCGGTTGAAACATTTGGACAGCATATGGCGGCACAACCTGCACCTGGCCCTGTAAAAGCCAGCTTACTTATACACAGAAACGAGAAGAGAATACGGGTTGACCTGCCGGCCACTGCCTGGCATACGGCTCAAATAAAAACCATACCTGGCAGGAGATGGAGCAAGACGCATGCCTGCTGGCACGTACCGTATGGCAGAGAATCTTTTGCGTGGCTTGCCAACTGCTTTGGGACAGCGTTGCAAATAGCCCCAGTGGCAAGGGACACAACAGACACCTCCCAGTCATCGCCCATTTTTATTCCTGAAGCGCCTTCAGAAGCGGTCATCTTGCACACAGAGAAGCGTCCTGAACCTTCGGTCCCTCCTGCTCAAAAGCAACAGGTCACGGTGACGGTGCTGGCGAACAAGCGCATGGAGGTGAGATTCCCTTACCACCCGGCGCATCTTAAGAAGATGAAGTCCATTCCGTATTATTTCTGGGACACCACCTTAAAAGTCTGGACGCTCCCTTATGCCCAAGCCCTGATAGAAGAACTAAGCCACTATTTTGAGCAGTACGGCCTGCCCTTGCTGGTATACAATAAGCCCAAAGAAGCTGGCCCGGCACCAGCAACTGCCAAGCCAAAGGTAGCATTGCTTAAACCCTGCCCTAAAGAATACCTGGACACGCTTACCTTAAAAGGCTATAGCCCTAACACCGTTAAGCAATACAAAAGCCTGTTCCTAGACTTTGTCAATTACTATGCAGACCGTGACCTTGCCACGCTAGAGGAGGCCGACATAAAAGCGTACCTGTTGCATTTGATTGATGACTATGACATCTCTGCCTCTCACCAGAATTCGGCGGTGAACGCCATCAAATTCTACTATGAAAAGGTGCTCAGAAGACCACGAACCGTCTACTACCTGGACCGCCCCAGAAAGGCGCAGACACTACCTGAAGTCTTAAGCGAAGAAGAAGTGACGCGCATCATGCAAGCAGTAGACAACCTTAAACATAAATGCATTTTGCTTTTGATTTATTCTGCCGGACTACGAGCCGGCGAGTTGATCAACTTGAAAGTGACGGACATTGACTCGCAAAGAAAGGTTTTGAACATACGAGCTGGCAAGGGACAGAAAGACCGCATTACCTTACTCTCTGAGAAAATCCTGCTCTACCTTAGGCAATACTACCTGGCGTACAGACCCAAGGTTTGGTTGTTTGAAGGCCAAACCGGTGAGGCATACAGCTATGCCAGCGCCCGAAAAATTTTTAAAAACGCCTGCCTGAAGGCTGGCATTCAAAAAGAGGCCACCCTTCATACCCTTAGACACAGTTTTGCCACGCACTTACTGGAACAAGGAGCAGATTTAAGGTATATACAATCCTTGCTAGGCCATCACTCCAGCAAAACCACTGAGCTTTATACCCACATTACCAGAAAGGGCATGGAAAAAATTAAAAGCCCGCTTGACCATTTAAAAATATAACATTTCAAAGGAGAAGGGTTATTGTTAAAATATCAAATACCTGTAAACCAATGCCTTATAAGCATTTTTCACGAAATAAACGTACCTCCCAAAATCTATGACTATATTTGAAATAAACGCACCTGGTCAGTTTATCCAGACGTTGTGGCAAATTTTAAAAATGAACGAGACCAAAATTGACACCATAGATTATGTTTTAGCTTCAATATACCTTGGAGTTGGCATGTTAATTTGGCTTGCTTACATCTTCTCATTCCTACCCCAAGAACAAATTAATCAAATGCTAATGGCCATCACCTTGGGAGGGCCAGTTTCATTGTTTTTAATGTACTACAAACGGTTACGGATTAAATCAGTAATGCTATTATGGTCAGTGATTGGAATTGTGCAGATGATTACTGTTTACCAACTGAAAGGCAACCCAGATTTTAGAGCAGTGAACGGAACATATGCCGATAATCATCTAAGCTTGCTTACGATGGTGGTAATGGTTCTAATTTTCAGAGTTACTAGTTTGTTAATAACAAGACAGGAATTAGTGGTTGCCGCTTGGTTCTCACCCGATGACTACAGAAAACCAAACATACTTGATTACATATTTACATTAATTGGATTCTTATTTCTAACACTTTGGGGAACTTTAATATAAAAAAACTTGCCACAACAACACCTAAACGCCATGCTTCGGCCGACGGCCTCGCACATCGTTTAGCCTAACCGTTAGGCGTAAATTTAAATATGAAAAATTTCAAGTTGATGCTGTTAATGGTCTTTTTAATGCTGGGGAAAACAGCATTGGGGCAAACCGCAATTATTGATAAAAAGTTAAAACTATATCTTCAAAGCTTAAAGAAAAATAACATCGAATCATATGTGGTGGTTGAGCAAGGCTGCCAAGGTTGTGAAATTGAGTACGCTCCCAAGCCCTACCCTGATGATAAGGTCATATATGTATTGACAGAGGCGGACAATAAGATTACTATTCAAAAGCTGGAGAAAGATAAAGAACACCTCCCCATATCGCTCGATTCTACCTCCGTTTTCAAAATGCTTAAACAACGGGAAAGCGCATTCACCTCTCAAGCCCAATTTCAAGCAGATGCTGTTGAATCTGAAAAGACTTTAAAGTTCGTTGCCCCTCATCCAAAATATTACCCCTATAGAACAATCAGGGTAAATCTTCCCAGCTTCAAAAGTGAAACAAAAGTAATTGACCAGAAATACGATGTTAATGGGACTTTAATTACTAACCAAAAATGGTTTAAGCCAATAAATGAAATATTAGAGCATATTATTAGGCTTGCTCAATAAGTGAAAAAATCTACGCCTAACATTGTGCATAAGCCATGCTACGGCCGACGGCCTAGCACGCCTCATGCACGAGGCCGTTGGGTGTCATTGTAAGAATCTTAGAAAGTTGAATAACAGGTAAATTATGCTGAAGACTGCAATGGCAAATAAGATAGTTGACTTAGTCTTCTTCATAGCAATCATTGCATTGTCTGTCTTTCTCTATAACGAGTACAAAAACCAGGAAGAAAACCTAAACAAAGGCATGATTGTCGTAAACTTCTGGAACCCCTCAAACTCCTTACCATTCGATTCTACTTATGGTGACTACAAAAGGATTAGTTTAACGGGGGTGAAACAGAGCGACAGTCTTAAGATGGCAGAGATTAAAGACTATCTCAAAGGGTTCAATGAAAAAGTACGGCAGATAAACGGAATCCACATTGTGTTTACTGGCAAATCTAAGTATGGTGACTTCATTAAAGTCTTGGATTACTGCCTGCAAGAAGAGATTGATCGGTACATTCCTTACAAAAATAACCTGTGGATTCCTGCAAGTGAGAATCTTATCAAATGACTCTAAAAAACAACGTCACCCAACAAGGTATAAACATCACCTCGGCCGACGGCCTTCGCCGTCGTTTATACTAACCGTTACCTGTCAATTTAGAAATGAATAAAAAAACTTTCTTTTATATCCTTGTTGGGGTAGCCGTAGTTTTAGGAGTTCTGTTCAAGAACCAATTTTTGCTAGAAAAAAGAATCGGGAAAGAGAATGATGGGTTATCTCGCTACTCTTTTGACAATATTGAATTGCTATTACCCAAGGATACAGTAGAAACCATAGACACCTCTTATTTGTCTAATGGAGATGTTTTTTGCGTGACTAGGGGCATCGGAAGCAATAAATTGCCAAGTAATGGTGTCACGCAATATGGACTTTCAATAGCTACGTTTTCAGAAGATGCAACTAATGATAGCTCATTTCATCAAGATTCGCTTAAGAATAATCTTAACAACACTTTAAGTCAAAGAAATGATTTTCGCCTCATTTCCTTGAAAACCATAAAATTAAAAGATAAGGACGCAATAAGTTACGAAGGCCATAGAGGAGATTTATTTGAACGCGCAGTAGTATTCAATCACGACAATGTAGTTTATAGTATCAATATGGTAGGGCCTAATCTTGAATCTAGCACTTATCAAAAAATATTGGAATCAATAAAAATAAAAATCGTCAGGTAACACTGTATAAACACCAAGCCACGGCCGACGGCCTTGCTCGTTGTTTATACTAGTCCGTTATAGCGCATTTAAAGAAATGAAAAACCGTCAAGAAGAAAACCAGGAAATAAGGTTCATCATACGTGATACATTTTACATTACGGATAGAGGGATAGTATTTTCAGGAGAAGCTTTAGACGGAATGGTTTCCGCAGGCGACAATCTGAAATTTAGTTTCAATGGCCAAATCAAAGAAGGACAAATAATAGCAGTCCACGACAACAGAAATATTAATTCTGATAAGTTAAGTTTTGGCCTCCTTTTAAAATTTACGGATGAACGTGAAGTAGAAACTCTAAGAAACTGGAAGCCTAAAGATGTTGAGGCAAAAGTGGTTAAAGGAGAAAAGAAAAACGCGCTATAACAACACCTAAACTCCAGTCTCAGCCGACGGCCTCGCCCGGCGCTTAGCCTAGCCGTTGCCAGTAATTATAAATATGAAAAATCTGAAGTTGCTAACTCTGTTTTTGCTCCTTTCAAATATGAAAGGCATCTCTCAAGTAAAAAACACTGGGATAGCAACGATAAAAGGTTTTCAAGCTGACTCTCTCAACCTATCTCCAAACAAGGATTTCGAGAAAAGAATTAATCTTAATCGAATTAAGGATTCCAGAAATGAAATTGAAATCAGGTTCTACGAGCGTGAAGAAATAAGCAACACAACTACCCTAAAGATATTATCGAAACGGAGAAACAAATGGACAGGCACCCAATACAGCGAATCCAATTACCCTAAAATCAACATCCAGAAACTTCCATTAGAAGCTGCTAAGGGATTCGAGGAATTATTTCAGAGTCTTTTACAGAAAAACCTAACCCGACTACCAAGCCAGAGTGAGCTAAGGGCAAAAATGAAAAAATATGGCTCAACAGACACAAAGCGGGGAAGAGCAGAAGAACTCCTGTTCGTGAATGACGGGTATAGCTATAGTTTAGAGTTTATAATTAATGGCAAGTCTAACATAATTACTTTTAGCAACCCTGAAATTTATGCTAACTTTTACAGCGACGTGCAGGAGTTGAAAGACTACGTAGCGATAAAGAATATTTTCAACTCAGAGCTTAAGAAAAAATAACTTCTGGCAACATTGTGTAAAAATCATGCGTCGGCCGACGGCCTAGCACGTTTTTTACACGAGGCCGTTGTATGGCATTGTAAGAAAAAATGAATAAATGACAGCTAAAGAAATAATAGAACTAATACTTATCGACTCTTTCATTATTTCTTTTTTCATTCTGATAAGCTGGTTTTTCTCAAATCACTTTCTCCGGGATTGGAAAAGAAAGAAGACATTTTTTATTATTAATGCCTTAATACTTTTTCTTTATTCCATCTATTTCATCTACGGCAGAATTTATGATTCTGAATATGGAGGCGCATTGGTTTGGGAAATGTATTTTTATTTTATCCTCCTTTTACATTTTGTAATGCTTCTAATATTCGCAATTATTAAAAGTCATACATTAAAAACAGAGTTGCCCGACCTTGACCAGCAGTCGGGGCAAAAGTTGATGTAAAAGAATTGACGTTGCGTTTGAGCAGAAATCAATGCAAAATGCTTGCAAAACGACGGACAGACTTGATTGTGTTTTAGGTCTCGTTTTCGAAAATGAAGCCAAAAAAAGAAAAGAGAAATGTGCATGGCAACCGCTAAAGAACAACGCCATACAACAACACCTAAACGCCAACCTTCGGCCGACGGCCTCGCCCGTCGTTTAGCCCAGTACGTTAGGGTGCATTTTGAATAATAAAAATGAAAAAAGAAAATATAAAACAGTTACTGCCACTCATCCTTCTTTTTGGCGGACTAATTTATACTTCAATAGCATATTTAACTTCCAATGTTGGGCTAACTTGGAGACATTACCTGGGAATCCTATTTGCGTTAGCGACAGGTGCTCTTTACTTATACAAACTTAAATATTTTAAGAAAGTATTAGGCGCGACACTTTTGATTGGCACCTTTAACGTTCTAGCGTTTACACCATCTATTACAACAGTAAACATCAGTATAGCATCGTTAGGAGTCACTTTTCAGCCATTTTCCTTAATTGGACTTTTGATTTTTATGGCTTTTAACGGGAAAAGGATTGTCGAGATTCTTGGCATCCAGGCTCCAAGTGAACCGCCTGCGGGTATTTACTACCTCGACGAGGAGAAATTTGAAAAACTGAAAGAGAACTACCAATGGAAATCAATTGAGGAACTTAACACGATAATTACAAGTGGTAAGTTTACAATTGAAGCAGTAGAAGCTGCCAAAAAAGTTAAAGAAGAAAAAACGCACCCTAACATGGTATAAAAATCATGCTTTGGCCGACGGCCTCGCACGTTTTTTATACTAGCCGTTAGGGCAAATTAATAAGAATGAATAAGCGATTATATATTCCTGTATTGGCAGCTTGTGCCTTCATAGTTTCCTGCCAAGGCAATAAAACAGAAGAGGGCAAAGCGGTAGCACCTGTTGAGGTAATCGCCACCCCGTCCCCTATTGCCGACTCCTCTTCTGACCTACAAGCATCCTCACCTGAAATAGCAGATAAGTCAATCACGGTAAAAGAGACGGATACCATCAGCCTTAAGGGTTACATCCTCCACTTCTCACCTTCACAGAAGACGACTTTCCCCTCAATCTTTGATGACTTCAAGGAGAGGCAGCGCGTCTCAAAGGGAATGGACTATTATGACGGAGTTCAGGCGGTGGAGAAGATGCTCCTAGCCAAGTGGGCAGACTTTTGCAGCATTAAGGACTCCATGCTTGTCCTGAAACTGGACAACGGGAAAACGGTAAGCCTCCCACAGTGGGACAAGGAGAAAGAGATGGGCCACAACCTGGAGCACTTCTTCCCGCGCCAGAACTATTACCTGGTGCATGTCCCGTTCACAGAGGGAAACACCTGGCTGTTGGTAAACAAGAAGAACGGTTTCAAGAAGTATATATGCGGGCTGCCTCACTTTTCTCCCGACGGGCAATCCGTCATCACAGCCAGCTTTGATTTGGAGGCGGGCTACAACTTCAACGGAATGGAGTACCTGAAAGTGCAGGGCGATTCGCTGACAGAGGAATGGAGGCTGGAAATCGGGAATAACTGGGGCCCTTCGAACATAATGTGGTCTGGCAAATCTACTGTTCTTGTGAAAAGGAGAACCTTTGAGGAAGAGGTGAACCATGCACCAGGGAAAAACCTAGTATCTAAGCTGGTAATGACTAAAAAATAACTTGCCCTAACATTGTGCATAAGCCATGCTACGGCCGACGGCCTCGCACGCCTCATGCACTAGCCGTTGGTGGTAACTTTAAATATATTTGAATGCTTAGCCCAAGAGATTTCAAAGAGCTATTGACTCTATTCAAAGTAGGATTGGCAGTCGGACTAATCGAAATAGATGAAGTTAAGAAGTGGGCAGACGGTATAATATTGAGTGAATCAGACCCGGATATTTTTTTCATAGAGTTATCACTCGTTAACTCAAATAATCAAGCTATTACACTCATCAGCGAAAATCTAAGACCTGAATCCTATCCAAATGGGAAGGCTGTCCTCGGTCAGCTACATAAAAGGCTAGCGGAAGGGCAAGAACTTGAATTGATTGTGAGAGCTATGTACTCGCTCCTAAATGAGGCAAAACTATCCGAACTTGAAAAAGACTACATTTATTCTATAGATGACTACTTTGACATGGCCAACAAGAAAGTTTATGGCAATCTACAATCAGTAGAGCAACAAACAGCCGACTTTCTCTTCCTGTACAAAGAATACACTTTGGAAAATCATCTTGACTGGCCAGAACTTGATAAACGGGCGGACTATGAGTTGGAGGAGATGAACAGGGCTGCCACAGAGCGTCACGAAGAAGAACAGAGAAAACCTTGGTGGAAAAAATTGTTGTAGAGTTTAGAAAAAAAAGCTTCCACCAACATTGTGTAAAAGTCATGCTACGGCCGACGGCCTAGCACGTCTTTTACACGAGACCGTTGGGTGTAATCAATAAATTGAGAATTGAAAAAAAGATACTTGTTTAAAATTGCAGGAATAGAGTTTACAACTTACCGATTGATAATGACTGTTTTCTTTTCAGCAGTTACAATATGGGGCGTAAACAATTACCTATATAAAGAGAAAGCTTTTGAGGATTCAGCAGAAACGACTGGAATAGTGACCTATCTTCAAAACTCAAAAGGAGTTAGGGTTTCGCTTTATTCTTATATCCGTTACGACTATCAAGTAGACGGACAAAAGTTTGAAGGGAGTCAAAAGTCAGAAGAAGGATTAAACCCAATAATTGGGGATTGCATCAAAATAACTTACAGCATAACCGACCCCATCGTGTCAAAAATCAATTTTAGTGCTGGCGTAGTGAAATGTGAATAAAAATGACTACACCCAACATTGTGTAAAAGTCATCTCCAGCCGACGGCTGTCGCCGTCTTTTACACTAGACGTTGGCATTAATTTATAAAATATGAAAATCCAAGTAAGCCAAGATATAAACAAAGAATACTACAACGAATATTATTCTGAATGGCTTAAATTCAGAAGCAAGTTCAAAAAATGGGAAAACATAATCGGATTTATAAGCTTAACAGCTTCGTTGGTAATTTATTTGTTTGATGATTCACTCATCTTCATATCTGTCGGACTTTTCGTATTTGGCTCGCTAATGGTTTATGAATATTACTCGTCAAAATCCAAGTGGCTAAAAGGTCGACTGAATAGTAAAATGATTGACACCAAAGTAACTTTGATTTTTGAAGAAGAAAGAATACAGACCTTCGGGCCGTTCACCGAAATGAATGGCAAATGGGATTTCTTCAGCGACGCGGTAAAAACAGATAAAGGGTTAATTCTTGTGCCTGAGAACGGAATAAGCATCTATTTGCAGAATAAAGCATTTGCAAACCCATCTGATATTGAGGCAGTATTTGACAGAATTAAGAAAAACTAATGCCAACATTGTATAAACACCATGCCACGGCCGACGGCCTAGCACGTTTTTTATACGAGACCGTTAGGTCTAATTTTAAACATGAAGAACCGTTCTTCTCGCTGTGCAGAAAAAATTATCGGTAAGCGTGGCAGAAGTGGAAAAATTGGAATCTGCCAAATTAGAAAGTTAGCTTAGCAAAAGTTGCGGGAACGTTCCCCGACAATCAGAAGAAGTTGAAAAAGAGGAATTGACGCAAAATGCTTGCAGGAATTGACGTTGAATGCGTACAAAAGGAATTTATCTTCAATGCGTGCAGCCCGATTTCAGGAATGCGTTTTTGGATTGTTTTTCGTAAATCAGGGCAAAAACGGACGGACTGGAAAAGAAAAAAGAAGAAAAGTTGATTACGCTCGGCAAGCTGTTTTCGGGCTCGTTTCGGAAAAACAGGCCAAAAACAGAAAAAGACGAGCAGTCTTTGCAGAGAAAAAACTAGACCTAACAAGGTATAAACGTCATCTCGGCCGACGGCCTTCGCCGTCGTTTATACTAGACGTTGTGTGCAATGCATAGAAAAATGAAAAGCCTATTTAATGGTTTACTAATTGTATTTATTTTAACCTTTTACTTAACTTCTTGCAAACAGAAAGGAAAAATGGAAGAAAACAGCTGGTTTACCACAGAAGTTGAGTATGACGGTTACCCTTTACTATTAAGAAAACCCAATCACCCGAATATCTGGAGCTTTCAAAATAACTATACTCAAATAGTGCGCTTATCTCATTCATTAGACCATGTTAATTCAAATGGACTACCCACAGCGGACTATAATACTTCACTTTCCGAATTTGATGGAGAAACTATTCGTTTGTTCGACCCAAAAAAGGAAGGAATTATCTTTTTGATAGAAACTTTTGGCGGAAGTCGTAACTATTGGTTCTTCACATTACCAACTGCCGACTACTCCACAAAATTTAAAAATCTTCAAGAACGACATAAGGACAAAGACTTAGAAGTAACCTCCAGAGAAGACAAGAATTGGAATTTCATTAAAGATTATCCATTCAGATTGTACCAAAAATAAAAAAGCACTACACACAACAACGTGTAAACGCCAGCTAGGCCGACGGCCGTCGCCGGCGTTTACACAAGTACGTTGGGCCAAATTTAATAAATGAAAAGTCGAGCGAAAGTAATAATAGGGATTTCTGTTTTTGTAATAGCAGGGTTAGCTTTTCTTATCTGGACAGGTTTACAAACAATGGAGATTGAAGACAGGTACGGAGATTTACAAGAAATATATTATAAAGCAGAAAACGGTGACGTTATAATCGACTCAAATAAAAGAGCAGGATTTATTTACAAGGATTCGCACAGGATATTTGTAGAGGAAAATGAATGTATGAAAGATTTGAACAATTGGGTTGGCGTGAACAATGACCAGGTAAAGCTAAAGGTGTATCGACCCGAATACCTTGAAACTTTCACAGAGAATATAACATCTGAAAAATTAATAAATTTTATAGAAAGCCAGAAGATTGACCCAATAATAACCAATTAAAAAAAACTTTGCCCAACATTGTATAAACGTCACCCTTCGGCCGACGGCCTTGCGCGTCGTTTATACGAGGCCGTTGTACCAAATTTAAATAAAAGAAAGTGGACCGAAATGAAACGATGCTTCAAATGGACCAAGACGAGTTTAGTTGGCATCAACGAATAGAGAAAGGAATAGCTCTTAAATTAGGTCTTTCAACCTTAAAGCCTGGGTTACAAATAATAAGGGATGAAAGAGGCTGGAGAGATAATGAAATAAGAATCAAATACATTTGGATTGCTACTGTAAGTCGCTCCTTTGTTGGAAATGGTGGGCTTTTTAGTTTAAAGTTTGAAGAAAATTCTTTTAGGGAGAAAAAAAATCCAGAACGATTAGTACAAGGAATATTTTTAACAGGACAACAGGCTCAAATACCTCAATTTTACTTTGAGGAAGAACAGAAAAGCTTTAAGGACATTATCAAAGATTTAAAATCCTGGGACCTGTTTGAGCCCAATAATGGAATAGCTCTTGATGGTGTGGCCTACAGGTTTCATGTAATAGCTCTAAATTCAGATGTAACAATTACAGTAAATAATCCTCAAAGTGAACCTTGGAAAAAATGGGAAGATAATATTTGGGAACTGGGTAGGCGACTTTCCGCAAATTCCAAAACCAAAGAATTAATCGAACTTTTTGAATAAAAAAACTTGGTACAACATCAGCTAAAAAGCATTAAAACGCTTTTTAGCCTAACCGTTAGATAAGAATATTAAAGACGGCTATCTGCAATTGTCTCCTAAGTTAAAACACATATTCAACTCGGCCCCTTAATGGAGAATACCTCTCTGTGGTTACATTCCAATTAAGTTTGGTGACTTTTGTAGTATTTGGCAGAGTCATAAAAAAAATCATTTCTTGGAAGGGTCCTCTAATTTTTGAATCATCTTCTTGGCATTATCACTGTTAGGATCTAACGCTAAAGCTTGCTTGTAACTTTTAAGGCTTAGATTCTTATCTCCTTTGGCCAAATAGGCCTCCCCTAAACTGTCAAAGGCATTAGCAGATGCAGGGAACTCCTGGGTATTCAAATCAAAAATAGCGATAGCGTCCTCTACACGTTTTTCCTCCAGCAAATGGTAGCCTAATTCATTTAGTTCAGTTTCTGCAGTCTCAAAATGGTACTCTTTGGTCTTACTGGTTTTGAGGTAGTTGTAAAAGGCTATGGTCTTTTCACGGCCTTCTTGCTTTAACTTCATGAACAGGTCTATGTATAAGGAATTCCAAGGCACCATGCCAGAGATAATACTTGCCGTGTTAGGACCAGATTCATTGGTGATGACCACAATGCCATTGTTTTGCTGGGGATAAAAAGAAAACCAAGTCTGGGTTCCAAACGCACCTCCATGGCCAGAAACTGTTTTAGTGCTTTTGCTTTCCCTCACCGTCCAAAAATATCCATGCGAAGAACCTGCCACCGTCTCCTGTGATTTCTGAGCCATGGCATTGCTTCTATCTAACTGGAACGCCATATACTTCATTAAATCAGGCAAAGTAGATTTAAGGCCGCCGTCTGCACCCCAAAGCGGACTCTCCATATGAGGCATCAGCACTCCTTTTTCATTGTAGCCGTTTGCCAATCGTGCTTTCTCCTTTGAGGTCAGTTGCATTCTGGTTGATTGGAGCCCTGCCTTTTTGAAAATAATCTGGTCTAATAATTCATCAAATGATGTACCATAGATGTTTTCTAAAATATGGGCTATCAAGTTAGGGTTGAGGTTAGAGTAGGCATAGTCACTGCCAGGCAAGGTGCTTAGTTTAATCTGGCCGAGGTCCCTTAAAAACTGCTCTTTAGAATAGTCCTTTGCCAAGGCATGCAGCTTAAAGGCTAAACTGTCGCCGGGGTTCTGCCAGATATGGTCGTCATTGGGCAAGGCGCGTGGCAAACCGCTGGTATGGGTAAGCAGGTGTTTTATTTGAATAGGCTTGCCTTCAAACGTTAAGTTTGAATATGCTTCTTTCAGGTGTTTTCTGACATCGTCTTCTAAAGACATCTTCCCCTCCAGCACGGCTTGGGCTACCAGCGTACCAGTAAAGGTTTTAGAAATGGATGCTATCTCATAAATGGTAGAATCTGTGGGCTTGTTGCCTTTGCCTGGGTCCAGCTCCCCGTAATGGAACATGCTCACCTTGCCGCCTTTATACACTCCAATGGAGGCGGCATGTATTTCTGGGTGACTTAGTAGCCAGGAAGCTTTTTTATCTACCATCAGTTTAACATCATCCTCGGCTAAAGAAGACTGTGTTGAAGATGCTAAAGGAGCTTTGACTTTACAGGAAACACTAAAAAGCAATAGAAGCAACACATAAGAAAGAAGTTTCATAGAAAGGTATTACCAATGCAGGTGTAAGAACAGGAGCCGGCAATTTAGAAACATCCAAAGGAATATTATGATTTAATTATATTCTATCGTTAGCTCTATTGATGTAGGCAGCTATAAACCCACAAGAAGGGCATACACCAATTCACCTTAGAGGACCTAAACTTGATGTTTTCTTGAAGGCTAAGAACGGAATCAATTTTGTGGCTTAGGCTATCGTTGTTAGGTTCAATTACCATCAGACTTTTACATTGCTATTTGACATTTCACGAACCCTGAAAATCAATTGGGTATTGCAGTCTGTTGAGTCTCTGGAAAATGATGAAAACAATTGGAGAGAGATTATTTCCTGCAGAAAATTGAACCTCCAAACACAAAAGCCAAGCGCAGAACATAAGCTTGCTAAAAGCCTGCAATCATTTTATTTAATTTTACCTTTGGTCATGCCTTGTTTGCTAGGGGCCATCCACAACCATACATGGTAAAAACACAGTTACAAAGAGCCAAGCAATGAAGATGATATTGGCCATAGGCCTGGGAAGTTTTGTAGGAGGCATTTCCCGCTACCTGCTTTCACTAGCCATCCAATCTAAGGCTGGTTTAGCTTTTCCTTTCGGGACACTGGGCGTGAACCTCATAGGCTGTTTCTTGATTGGGTTGGTGTTTGGGTTAGCGGAGAAAGGAAACTTATCCAATGAGTGGCGCCTCTTTCTGGCTACGGGCGTATTAGGCGGCTTCACCACGTTTTCTGCCTTCTCTTATGAGACGGTGGCCTTGCTGCGTGACGGTCAACTTGGGTATGCCGCTACCTACATTGCCGCCAGTGTATTCATTGGGCTGCTCGCCACGTTTGCGGGTCTGTCTATTCCCAAATTCTTATAGGCTTCGGCCGCGCTAGGTTGGATACTACAGTACCCTGTTTAACAAATAGTGGTATTTAAATAAAAAGCCGTTTTTGGCCTGCTTTCCAAAAAACAGGCCAAAAACGGCTTTATCATCATTTGTAATGAATGCCTTCTTACTTGGCCGGCGCTATAGAAACGGCTCCGTACTTCATGACCTCTACCATGGCGGGTTTGTCTGGGGACAAAGTCACTTTAAATAGGTAGTCATACTCATGATCTGCCACGGCAGCAAAAGGCTTCTGCGCCCCAAATGCTTCTACCAGTGACAACACCGTGTTGGAGTGTCCGGCTACTACCACCGTTTGTCCGGCATGAGCGTCCTTCACCTTGGTGGCAAGGCCCGCAAAATCTGAGGCCTCATAGATTTGCACGGGCACGTTGGTGGCTTGGCTTAATGGCTGAAGCGTTTCTTGCGTGCGCTTGTATTTGGTGGCGTACAGGCCTCTCACGGGAGCTTTTGCCAATTGGGTTCTTAGCGCTTCGGCGCGGGTCCTGCCGGCCTCAGAAAGCGAAGGATCATCGGTCATGGCGCCAGAGGGCGGGGCTTTCTCGCCGTGGCGCACTATGTACACCGTGGTTTCTGACGGATTGGTTTTACTGGCAGAGGTGGCCGTCTGGGTAGAGCAACTCATAAGCAACCCCAGGCATAGCATTAAAGCGCCCAAGGTTAGAAAGGAAAAGGTCTGTTTGTTCATAGTCTTTAGGTTTGTGATAGGCAAAATACAGGAATCCCATCGTTTTAATAGTACTGCTCCCTCAAAATCTGCTGAGAGCAAACTATTCCTGTACCACCAGACCATGGTTTCTGACATAGATTTAGTTGACTTAGCCTATATACACGTATAACAATATTCTTTAAAAAGAGTATGTAGCACCAATCTTACCTCTTTCCTTATGTCCACTTTCTCTTCTACTGTATTTCCTGCGCAAACGGTCAAAGGATTCTTGCTGGCGTTGCTGGCGGTGCTTTCCATGGCAGGCTGTAAAACGGCCAAAACCCACTCGCGCGAAGGCCTGGAGCGCGTCAGCAAAAAAGACTACATTGGAGCCATTGTAGAATATGACAGGGCCATTGAAAAAAAGCCCGATGACGGCAACTTGTACCGCCTGCGCGGCATCGCTAAATATGAGTCCAGTGACTACACCGGGGCTACGGTAGATTTCACCAAGGCCATCTCCTTGCTTCCGCAGGACGCCGAGTCGTACAAGTTTAGAGGAGACATCAAGCAGAACCAGAAGCAGTACAAGGCCGCCATTGACGACTATAACAAAGCCATCACCTTTCAACCCAACTACGCCAAGGCCTACAACAACCGCGCCCTCAACAAAGCTAAACTAAGAGACACCAAAGGCGCCATTGCCGACTTCACCCAGGCCATTGCCCTGCAGCCAGATTACAGCGTGGCTTATCTGAACCGCGCCAACCTGCGCATGCGCCAGAAGCAGTACCCTATGGCCTTGGCAGACTATGACCAGGCCATTGCCCTGGATCCAGAGATGGACGAGGCCTATTACAACCGCGGCGTGCTCAAATATACCCAGCGCAAGCGCAAAGACGCCTGCGCAGACTGGCAGCGATCGTATGAGTTGGGCAATCCGCAGGCGGGCACCGCGGTTCAGCGTTTCTGCAAATAAGCTTCGTTTTTGGCCTCTTTTCTGGAAAACAGCCTAAAAACGGCTTGTCCTAAATCTTAAGTAGGTGCTTTTGCAAATGCCGGCAATTAGTATCTTTGGGGCTGAACATCCTTGTCTGCATGTGTTTAGAATGCAGACGCCAAATCAAGACTTATGAAACTACTGGAAGGAAAAGTTGCGTTGGTGACCGGCGCCTCTAAAGGTATTGGCCGCGCCATTGCCACCAAATATGCAGAGATGGGCGCCAACGTGGCGTTCACGTATTTGTCTAGCGTAGAAAAAGGCCAGGCCTTGGAGAAAGAACTAGCCGAGTACGGAATTCAAGCCAAAGGCTACCGCTCAGACGCCTCAGACTTTAAACAAGCCGAAGAGCTGGTGGAGAACGTGGTGAAGGACTTCGGGAAGCTGGACGTGCTGGTAAACAACGCCGGTATCACCAAAGACGGTTTGTTGATGCGCATGTCTGAGGAGCAGTGGGACGCCGTGATCAACACCAACCTGAAGTCTGTTTTCAACCTGACCAAGTCTGCCACTAAGCACATGATGCGCGCCAAGAGCGGCTCTATCATAAACATGACCTCTGTGGTGGGCATCAAAGGCAACGCGGGCCAGGCCAACTACGCCGCCTCTAAAGCCGGTATCATTGGCTTCACCAAATCAGTGGCATTGGAATTGGGTTCCCGCAACATCAGAAGCAACGCCATAGCCCCAGGTTTCATTGAAACCGACATGACTGATGAACTAGACGCCGCTACCGTAGCCGAGTGGAGAAAAGCCATCCCCTTGAAGCGCGGCGGTGCACCCGAGGACGTGGCCAACGCATGCGTGTTCCTGGCCTCAGACCTTTCTTCTTACGTGACCGGGCAAACCCTGCAAGTGGACGGCGGCATGTTGACGTAATTGCTGATTGTTGATTGTTAGTAAAAAACTAAAGCCGGTGTTAGGGAATCCTGACACCGGCTTTAGTTTTTATTGGCAAGGCTCACGGTTAGTATAAAAAGCGAGCGAGGCTGTCGGCCGTAGCATGATTTTTATACAATGTTAGCGGTAGGCATTTTTCTTAATAGTTCCAGTAGTCTATGGGTGAAGAAGAGCCTGTCTCTAACTTTCCCTTAATTAGTGATTTTAAAAGCTTGAATGAGTGAAGGTATCTTTCCTTGACTTCGTGAATAGCTGAATCTTTCCAACCTGCCTCATTCACACTTTCTGTAAAGTCGCTCTCATTGGCCAATTGAATTTTCCTAGATTCTTTAAGTAGTACCATGGCTCTTTTCCTAAATCTATGCAGGTTTTCGCCAGTCAAGAAGTCATTATACGTCTCTATTTTATCGCATATAGAGTCGATTAATTCAATTATAGTTTCTTTTCTCTGGAAGTCGGTTAGAAATTCTTCCAGTTGCATGGACATTCCTCCGTTTATCAGAGGCAGAGATTGAAGGGATAGCTCAAGCTTAAATCCGTTTAGCCAAGCTACAGAATCCAACTTCTTTTGCTCAATTTCATTTATAAGGCAAAGCTGCATTGCCTCAACAAATCCATCATTTGCCCAGAAACCTTTTTCTCTAATTTTAATAAAGCTGCTTCCCATTTTTTATTGCTTGCCGCTAACTACCGGATAAACGCAAACATACGCTTATCTGCACTTTATGCTTACCTAAACTTAGAGGTTATATCCATTCTTACCAAAGAACCGCAAAAGCGTATTAGCAGATTCTTAAGAGCTTTTAAAGCAAGTCCTTCTTTATTTCCGTTTTTGGCCTACTTCCCAGAAAACAGCCCAAAAACGGAAGGCAATAACCTCCACCAAAACAAGTTCAACAGAAAAGTCTTATGTCTTGTATAGAACTTGTTCTATCTTGCTAAAAGATAAGAATTGTGCTAATCTTCTGCCTGTGCCCACGTTCCAATTACACACCGTTTACTCTCCCTGGTACTTTCTGCTTTGCCTGGCGCTGGGCATAGGCGCTGCCTGGTACCTGTACCGCGGCAACAGCGGTCCCTGGCAAAGGGGTGTTAAATGGGTGCTGGCTTTTTTGAGGGCTACCCTACTCACCTTGATTGCTTTTCTTTTTTTGGAGCCCTACACGCGCATCATCAAGCAGGAAGAACTCAAACCCACGGTGGTGCTGGCGGTAGACAATTCGCAGTCCATTCAGTTGTTTACGGCGGCGCAGACGCTAACGCAGACCCTGCAAGGCTTAGATGGTCTGCAGCAGCGGTTGCAGAAAAAAGGGCTTCGGGTAGAGGTGCGTTCCATGACCTCTAATGACTCTCTGGCCACGGCCTCTTTGCCAGAGACAAAATTCACGGCGGCCACCTCCAACCTGCATTCCCTTTTACAGCAAAGCCAGGAGGCCTTTAGGGATCAGAACCTGGTGGCTACGGTGCTGGTTTCTGACGGGGTGCACAACCTGGGGCCTACCCCTACTTATCAATCTTATAGAAGCAAAATCTACCCTATTGCTTTAGGTGATACCGTTCCTAAAAAAGACGTGGTGCTAACCGAGGTAGAATACAACAAGATCAATTACTCGGGCACGTCTTTCCCTATCAAGGTGACTGTACAGCACAGCGGCTACACGGGCGCCAATGCTACCGTCCTTTTGCAGGAGAACGGCAAAACCTTGCTTCGTAAAAGCCTTGCGCTGCCCCGCTCCGGCAGAACAGAAACCACCTTCCTGCTTTCCTCCTCTACCCTGGGCAAGAAACATTATGAAGTAGTGGTGCAGCCGCTGGCCCAGGAATTCACGCAGGTAAACAACCGCCGGCACGTGTACTTGGAGGTAGTGAAGGGCAAGCTTAACATCTTGCTGGCCGCCGCCGCGCCGCACCCCGACATCAAAGCACTTAGAGCTGCCCTAGCCACCAATCCGCTATTGAATGTGGAGGTAGTCCTGGGGCCGTTTCAGACGCCACGGTTCAAAGAAAGGTATGACGCGGCCATCTTGCACCAGATTCCCAGCATGAGCGGCACCGGCAACGACTGGCTGCGCAGACTGCGGGATGGCAAAGTACCCACGTTGTATGTGCTGGGCGCGCAGACCAATATGGCGGCGTTTAACGGGTTGCAAGCGGGCGTGCAGTTTCCGGGAGCCATAGGACAGTATGACGAGGTCCAGCCGGTTCTCAACACCAAGTTTCAGAGATTCTCCACTGAACCGCTGGCCAAAACCAGGATTCCGGCCTGGCCGCCTGCGGTGGTGCCCTTCGGGAATTGGAGCTTGAGCGCTGGCACTGAGATTATTCTGCACCAGCAAGTTGGCACGGTGCGCACCACCAAACCACTGTTGGTCTACAAGGCATCGGCCCCGGTTCCCGGCGCGGTGCTGCTCACGGACGGCAGTTGGCAGTGGCGGCTCACGGAGGCCGCCGACCACGGCATTCCGCAGATCTATGACGGCCTCATGACGCACGTGGTACAGTTACTGGCCAACCGAAGAGACCAGAAACGCCTGCACGTGTACCCGATCAAAGACGTAGTAGGCGTCACTGAGGAACCCGTCATCCAAGCAGATGCCTTCAACGCAGTGCAGGAAGAAATCTTCGGGCAAAAAGTGTTCCTGACGCTCACGCATGACGGCGGCAAGAAGACGCAGCACCAGTTTGAGCACGTGCAGGGCGGCGATGGTCTGCGTTTGGGCACTCTCCCGGCGGGTGTGTATAGATTCACAGCCTCAGCAACTGTAGAGAACAAGTTGTACCGTGACAGCGGCGAATTTATTGTAGAACAGCAACAATTGGAGGCGCTTTCATCGTTGGCCAACCATACCTTGCTGGACCAGTTGGCCCAGCGCTCGCAAACCAGGCTCTACTACCCAACTCAACTGCAACAACTGGAAAAAGAGTTGACAGACGCCAACTTCAAGACCATCCTTAGAAGCAAGGAAGAAGAAAAAGACCTGATGGAACAGCTTTGGTTTTACTTTTTGATTCTGGGCATTGCCCTCTCTGAGTGGACCCTCAGAAGATACTTCGGGAAGCTGTAACGTAGACCTTACTTAAATTGCCCTTGCATGAAAGATGAACTAGTCACCGTCTCCACGTACTCCAGCGCCATAGACGCGCATCTGGCCAAAAACAAGCTGGAGAGCGAAGGCATTCTGGCGTTTCTCTTTGATGAGAACATGGTATCCCTGAACCCGCTGTACAATATTTCTATAGGCGGCATCAAGCTCAAAACCCTGGAAAGCGACCGCGCCCAGGCAGAGGCCGTGTTGAGCAGTTTGCAGGACCAGCCTTACACCAATGAGCAGAATGAAGTCATCACGTGCCCCCAGTGCGGCTCAGAGAACATTTCTTATGCCTATGACTCCAGCAACAGGTTAAAATCCTTCATGGGTTTTCTGCTGGCCCTGGTCACGTTCAGTCTGCCCCTCTTATCCAAAGACAGATACACCTGCAACCAGTGCCATCACGTATTCCAGAAGTAGTCAAGAGGCGTTTTTGGGCTTTTTTCTGGAAATACCTTTAAAATTGAGTCATGGATTTAATCCTCGTTTTTGCACCTTACGTCTTAGTGCCGTTTCTTATGACTGCATTTTATGTGAAAGGATTTTTACAGGATAAGGCATTTATTTGGGTAGTTCCGTCTGTACTTCTACTCTGCTACCCCTTTATTGTAGTAAGTTTAAAAAGCCAAATGCAATCTCAGCCATATGGCTATCGCTGCGGAATGCTCGAATTTGCTTTTATAATCGGCAGCCTTTTTGTTTTTCTACCAGTTGCAATCATTCTGCAAGCAATATTCATATACATAGCCAGCTTAGTACAAAGGCAACCTTAACAACTGATTACTCCATTTTAAGATCTTTGCACTTTAAATTTAATACGCTTTGCAGTACTTTCTCTTAAACAAGCCCTTTGAAGTCCTCACCCAGTTCACAGATGAGAACGGTCGCCAAACCCTGAAGGACTTTGTGCCGGTGCCTCACATTTACCCCGTAGGCCGCTTGGATTATGATTCTGAAGGGCTGGTCCTGCTCACCGATGACAAGAAGCTGCAGTTCCGCCTCTCTGATCCCAAGTTCAAGATTGAGAAAACGTACTGGGTGCAGGTAGAAGGTATTCCTAATGAAGAAGCGCTGGAGCAGCTGCGCAGAGGCGTGCTTATTCAAGGCAAGAAAACCAGTCCCGCCAAAGCTAGATTGCTAGGCGAGGTAAATTTCTGGGAGCGCTCCAAGCCTATTCGGTTTAGGGCCAACATTCCCACCTCTTGGATAGAGATAAAGATAAGCCAAGGCATGAACCGTCAGGTGCGCAAGATGACCGCCGCCGTAGGGCACCCGACGTTGCGTCTGGTAAGAGTGGCCATTGGCAAACTTTCCCTTGGCAACCTGCAACCCGGCGAATCCCGCTCCCTCACCGAAGAAGAAGTGAAACAGCTCCAACTCTTCGCCAAACCCAAAGCACCCTATCAACCGCACTTCAGAAAGCGGTAGGCACTTTCATTTTTGGCCTGTTTTCAAGAAAGTAGGCCAAAAACGGTTCTTGGCGCATACGCTTGCAGATGCTGGCGCACGCTACTTGTTTAGTCCTGAGTCGCGAGTCATGAGTCTGAAGGAGTACTTGTCCTCCCCCTACCCCTCCCGGAACAAGTCCGGGATCTTCGACTTCAAAGGGGGACGCAATGCGTGGTGGAAGCCAGCGCTTCAGGGCAGTTGCAAACTGCCCGCCATCATGGGGCCAAGTCGAAGACTTGAACCATGGCCACGTGCAAGCAGATAGTTACAACCGTGCTTTAGCACGAATGCCTCTGCAGCGACAGGAACGGACATTACTTTCAACTAACTCACATAACCAATAAGCCTACACAGGATTGGGACCGAAACCAGTCTTGGTCCTGAGCGCCTCTGTTGTTTCGTCGCCCGTCAGGGCGGGGCCAAAGGCCCAGAGTACAACAGCAGTGCGAAGGGCCAAGACGAGGCCCCGCGGCCGTGAGCGCTTAGCAGACAAAATGCAACAAGGCAGAGAGTGCGCACCGGAACAGACGGTATTACCAAGGAAACAGCCAACGGAAGTGCACCAAGTCTCCTCCAGAGAGTACAGGCAACTGGAGCGGTAGTCTGGATCGTTGGTAATAACACCAACAACGGCGGCGGACAACCACCAAGCAAAACCATTTTTGACCTGTCTCCCAGAAAACAAGCCAAAAACGCATTCTACCCTGCCACTCCCTGCCGAATGTTCGTATAGACAAACTTTTAACTTCCGTCAAAAATGACATTGTGTCACAAATGGCATACAAAAAGGCCTTGGCATAGGTCTTGTTATTAAGAAGCAAAACAAGTTTAATCAAGGAACTACAATATAAAACTATAGACAATGGGAAAAATCATAGGCATTGACTTAGGAACTACCAACTCGTGCGTGGCCGTAATGGAAGGGAACGAACCAGTGGTAATCCCTAACAGCGAAGGCCGCCGGACTACTCCGTCCATCGTGGCATTCCTGGACAACGGGAACGGTGAGCGTAAAGTGGGGGATCCTGCTAAGCGTCAAGCCATCACCAACCCACAAAACACCATCGCGTCCATCAAGCGTTTCATGGGCCGCGGTTTCTCTGAAGTAAAAGACGAAACCAGCCACGTGTCCTACAACGTGCAGTCTGGTAGCAACAACACCGTACGCGTGAAGATTGGCGACCGTGAGTACACGCCGCAAGAGATCTCTGCCATGGTGTTGCAGAAAATGAAGCAGACCGCTGAAGACTACCTGGGCACCACGGTGACCGAGGCCGTAATCACGGTACCTGCCTACTTCAACGACGCCCAGCGTCAGGCCACCAAAGAAGCCGGACAAATTGCTGGTCTGGATGTGAAGCGTATCATCAACGAGCCGACTGCCGCTGCTTTGGCCTACGGTCTGGACAAGAAACACGCCGACCAGAAGATTGCGGTGTATGACTTAGGTGGTGGTACGTTTGATATCTCTGTGCTAGAGCTAGGTGACGGGGTGTTTGAAGTATTGTCTACCAACGGTGACACCCATCTGGGTGGTGACGACTTTGACCAGGTAATCATTGCCTGGTTGGCAGATGAGTTCAAGTCTGAAGAGAACATGGACTTGCGCACAGATCCAATGGCGCTTCAGCGTTTAAAAGAAGCCGCTGAGAAAGCCAAGATTGAGTTGTCTTCTTCTTCTGAGACCGAGATCAACTTGCCGTATATCACGGCTACACAGACAGGTCCTAAGCACTTGGTGCGTAAACTGACCCGTGCTAAGTTTGAGCAGTTGGCAGATTCATTGATCCGCAGATCTATGGAGCCGGTAAGAAAGGCGTTGCAGGACGCCGGCCTTCAGCCATCTGACATTGACGAAGTGATCTTGGTAGGTGGTTCTACCCGTATCCCAAGAATTCAGGAGGAAGTAGAGAAGTTCTTCGGTAAGAAGCCGTCTAAGGGTGTGAACCCAGACGAGGTAGTAGCCATTGGTGCCGCTATCCAGGGTGGTGTATTGACCGGTGAAGTGAAAGACGTTCTCTTGCTAGACGTTACTCCTCTTTCTCTGGGTATTGAGACCATGGGCGGCGTGATGACCAAATTGATTGAGTCTAACACCACCATCCCAACCAAGAAATCTGAGGTGTTCTCCACCGCTTCTGACAACCAGCCAAGCGTAGAGATTCACGTATTGCAAGGTGAGCGCCCTATGGCCAGAGACAACCGCACCATCGGTCGTTTCCACTTGTCAGACCTTCCTCCAGCGCAACGCGGCGTTCCGCAGATTGAAGTGACGTTTGACATTGACGCCAACGGTATCTTGCACGTGTCTGCTAAAGACAAAGGCACCGGCAAAGAGCAGAAAATTCGCATCGAGGCTTCTTCTGGCCTATCTGAAGAGGAAATCGAGAGAATGCGTAAAGAAGCCGAAGCCAATGCTGAGTCTGACCGTCAGGCCAAAGAGCAGGTAGAAAAAGTAAACCAAGCGGACTCTATGATTTTCCAGACGGAGAAACAATTGAGCGAGTACGGTGAGAAACTTTCTGCCGGTAACAAGACTGCCATTGAAGGCGCCCTGGCTGACCTGAAAAAAGCGCATGAGTCTAAGGACTTAGCCGCCATTGACAGCGCCATGACCAACATCAACAACGCATGGCAAGCCGCCAGCCAGGAGATGTACGCCGCTACCGGCGGTGCCGGACAGCCTGGTGCTGACGGAGGCTTTGCTGGTGGCCAGCAACCTGGTTCAGACGGAACCGCCGGCCAGACCTCTGGCAGCGACACCGTGACGGACGTTGACTACGAAGAAGTTAAGTAACATAAAATAGGTTTAGTTGAGAAAGCCCCACCGTTCTGCGGTGGGGCTTTTTTTGTTTCCATTCCTTTTCGGATACCTTGGTAAGAGTTCTGTAACTTTACTCCATGAACTTCATCACCCTAGACTTTGAGACGGCCACTGCAGACCGTGACAGCCCCTGTGAGATTGGTTTGACCTTTGTGCGAAACGGCCAAATTGCCGGCACACAGGCCTGGCTCATCAAACCGAAGTCGTATCCTTACTTCAACAGCTGGAACATAGCCATACACGGTATAAAACCGCAAGACGTCCAAAACAGTCCTGAGTTTGACGGAGTTTGGCGCGAGTTGCAACCGCTGTTGCAGAACCAGTTGGTCATTGCCCACAATGCCAGCTTTGACATGAGCGTGCTAAGGGCCACCTTGAATGCCTATCGTCTCCCCTTTCCTGAGTTACAGTACGCCTGCAGTGTGCAGTTCTCTAAGCAAGTGTGGCAGGGCTTGCCCAAGTATGACTTAAAATCGCTGTGCAACGGACACGGCATCCAGTTCAAGCACCACCGGGCGGCGGCAGACTCTTATGCCTGCGCTGAGTTGACCTTACGCGCTTTGGAGCATACCAACTGTGGACACCAGGAGGAGTTGGCAGAGAAGCTCAAGATTAATTACGGAAGGCTGTTTGACGGTGGTTACACGGCGTCCTCTGTGAGAAAAGCCCCTAAACCAAAAAAAGCATTTCCGTTTTAAGGGTCAGCATCCTCCCTTCATCGCTTTTCAATTTTTCCTGATTTTACGTTACATTTAGGTAAATGACGGGCGCATGATCCTGACGGAATTTCCAGACTACCAGTACCTAAAAGCCAGAGCAGACAAGGCTTTTAAGGAAGAGACCGCGCCTAATCCAACGGAAGCGCCTACCCAGAAATATGACTGGCCGCTAGTCATCCTGAACACCCATTCCCGGCAGTGCCATCGGCCGGATATCAAAGGGCCGTTTTCCATTTTCACGAATATAAATGGCACCTCGCTGGTGAGCGCCGGAAGCAAAAAAGTAGCAGTGCCAGATGACTGCTTCTTCCTGACCAACCGCGCCCAACCTTATACCCTGGACATTGACAGCGAGGCAAAACCCGTAGAAACCTTTAACCTACACCTGGGCCAGGATATTTGGGAAGACTACATAAAAGCGCAACTCCTCACGCCCACGCACCTGCTGGACAATCCGTTTGTGCCAGTTTTAGGTACCGGTGTCACTGACGTACTTAACCTCTTGCAACGCAAAACTCCTGCTCTTGCCCAGGCATTGGCCCAGCTGCACTCATTAAGTAAAACCACCCAGGTATCTGCACTGGAACTGGAAGAAAATCTGGTGCCGCTGTTACATGCCTTAGTAGAAACAAAAAGAGAGCTAGAGCGGGGCACGCAGCGCATCAAAGCAGCCAAAGCCAGTGCGCGTTTAGAATTGTTTAGGCGCATTTCCCTGGCCACCGATTTTCTACTGGCCTTTCCTGAAGATAATCCTAGCTTAGAACGGATAGCCAATATTGCCTGCCTGTCCAAGTTCCATTTCTTGAGGGCCTTTACCCAATTACATGGCCAGACCCCGCACCAATTCTTGTTACAGCATCGTATTCAGAGAAGCCTCCCCTTGTTAAGATTCTCACGCCTGCCGGTCAGCGAGGTGGGATTGTTGTGCGGGTATTCAGACCTTTCCACCTTCAGTAGAACTTTTAGAAAGCTGATGGGCTGCTCACCGGCCCTCTTTAGGGCACAGTCAACTTAGCAATTTTTGTCAAACAGAAAGCGCCTGCCCTGCTGCATCTTTGTCCTGTAGAAACAACCTCTTGAGTTATGAAAGCAGATTATTTATTGCTCGCCCAGACCGGCTTTGCCGTGCTCACCATCCTGTGCCTGGTCTTTCTAAGCATGGGCATTAAAAGTACTTTCTTGCGCATGGGGCTCTCCCCGCAAAAGGCTACCCAAAAGACCTGGGTTTTGACCGCCCTGTTAGTGGGCTGGCTGGGCGTTGTCTCAGTGCTGGCCTTGACTGGGTTCATGGGCAATTTTGAACTGGCCCCCTTGAACATGATACCCGCCATTTTACCACCCTTGATAGCCGTTCTGCTGGTGACGTTTCACCCCAAAACCCAGAGCTTCATTGATCATCTTCCGGCCAAAGGCCTATTGGTATTGCAGGTGTTTAGAGTGCCGGTGGAGATATTTCTGTGGTGGCTGTTTCTGGCCAATGCCTTGCCGGCGCGCATGACCTTTGAAGGCACCAACTGGGATGTCCTTTCTGGGTTGGCCGGGCCGGTGTTTGCCACCTTGTGTTTTGGCGCAGGCCGTCATCATCACAAGTTGGCCACCATATACAATGTGCTGGGACTGGCACTTCTCTTGAACATTGTGTTAAACGGCATCCTTACCCTGCCCACTCCTTTTCAAGCGTTTCATGACGCGCCCGGTGCCCTCATCATGACCCAGTTTCCGGTGATGGTACTGCCCACGTTTCTGGTACCACTGGCCTATGCCCTTCACGCTTTCTCCTTAAGAAAGGCTTGGCTAGCCAGGAAACATCCTTCACTGTCAAAAATGGCCTCTTAATACGCCTGATAGATTTCAAATACCCGTGGCTAGGGCATTGCATAAGCCATTTTTGTCCCATTAGCCTGTCTATCTTTTATCTACCGCCAAAAACGCCGAAGCCCGTCATGAATCTATGAAGGGCTTCGGCGTTTTTGGCTTGTTTTCCAGAAAACAGGCCAAAAACAATTGAACCTACTTTTGGCTACCGCCAGACTTATTTTTATAGCTTGCGCCTTTATTCAATATTTATAAACCATTCTGTTCTTTTATCTAAACCCATGAAACATTTTTACGCTTGCCTTTGCTTACTTTTCCTTACCATAAGCCCTAGCTTCGGGCAAAAAGATTTTAAACCAGGTTACATTATCCAAAACGGAGACACCCTGCGGGGACTTGTCAACCACCAGGGCGACAAACGCCAGGCAGTCTTGGCCACGTTCAAAGCCTCAAAAGACGCCTCAGAACAAAACTTTTCTCCAGTGGCCATTAGTGGCTATGGCATTGATGAGGTGTATGCCTATGAATCTAAAAAGATTACCGCCCCAGATTCTACCTTTCATCTGTTCTTGACGGTGCTAGCAAAAGGCCCGGCCAGCTTATATTTTTACAAAGACCAGAATTCTGCAGACCATTTCTTTATAGAAAAAGACGGCGCATTGCAGGAACTAGTCTACAGAAAGGCTTCTGAGGTGCAGGCAAACGGCCAAACGGCAGTGGTTACTTACAACACCTATAGAAAAACATTGTTTAACGCATTTAGAGACTGCCCAACGGCTGGAGCAACCGTCAACAAACTTGCCTTTAAAGAATCTGAACTAATCAAAATCGTCAACCAGTACAACCAGTGTGTGGCCCCTGTAGACATGCCTTCATACCAAGCCAAAGCCAGAAGGTCTGTCATTACATATGGGGTTCATGTAGGAGGCCATAAAAACCAGTTGACGGTGACCAGTGACCAGCCAGACTACAAGATCCCATCCAATATTGGCTACCAGGCTGGCGTGATGCTGAACGCTACGCTACCTTGGGCTAGCGAGAAGGTATCTGCGCTGCTAGAACTACAATATGCCCATACCACTTATAACTATCAGGGCTCTTTTGACCACAACAATGCGCATACAGAGTATACCACAGAAGGGGCTTACCACCAGATAAAGCTGCCTGTCTCCATACGGTATACTTTCCCGAGAGGTACTTTAAGGCCGTTCTTTAATGCAGGCTTGGTAGGAACCTATGCTTTGTCCCAGAAACAGCGCTACACGGGCAGTTTTAAATATTCTTACTCCCAAGTGCCTGAAAACTTCGATAAGGAGTTGTTCCCCTTTGTCCGGAAATTCACAAAAGGATATGCGCTGGGCACCGGCCTTTTGTTCCCGGCCTGGGGAACCAAGAAAGCAACCATTGAGGCAAGGTATGAGAAAAACGACGGCAACTCAGACACCATTAGCATGGCCAGTGAGATTAGCCAGGTCTCTGTTTATCTAGGCCTTTTCTTCTAGGGATACCCTGCAAAACGGAGTGGCCCACCAAGATTAACTTGGTGGGCCACTCCGTTTTTAACCTATTTCCCAGGAAACAGGCCAAAAACGTTATTCTCTTTTTTCTAACTGCGTCACACCTACAAAGCCGCGGCCGCCGTCAATGGTTACGCGCCAGCCGCGCCGCTTCAAGGCTCGCTTGATGAATTCGTTTAAGAAACCATGGGCCACCAATACCGCTATCCCCGTGGCCTGGGCTTCCTTGACCAAATGGTCAGCGGCCTGCGAGGCGCGTTTTCTGGCGGTTTTAAAGCTTTCTATTTCTTTGTGGGTGAGGCCCATCATCCAAAGCGCCCGGGAGGTCACCTGCCACCAAAGCAAGGGAAACTTACCCAAGGGCAAGCCCCAGATTCTGTTTTCAAACTCCCTAAAGGTGGCATCTTCTATCAGCTCTACATCCTGGCCAAATAACTGCAGTGCCGTGGCTTTGGAGCGGGGCAGGGTGCTGCAGAAAACGCGTTTAATGCGGTCAATGGGAAGGTGCTCACTGCGCTCAATGATTTGCTCCACCTCGGCTAGGTTATAGTCTTGCAGGTACTGCGCGGCTTGCTGCTTAGAGAAAAAGCCCCCTTTGTTCACCAAAGGCCTGGCATGCCGAATCAAATAGATATGTTGGACACCTCCCGTCATCTTTTCGCATACTGGTAACGGTGCTTAAAAGGTTGTCTTCGTTTTTAGCCTCTTTCCCAGAAAACAGGCTAAAAACGGTCAGCTAGCTTTTATTTGGTACACCGTCTGGTACACGCGAGCGCTAATCTGAGAAAATTCTTCTGTGGTAAGCGGCGCTGGAAACGACATGACCTGCAAGGCTACCCAAGGTTTGCCCGGACCATAAGGCGGCTGTTGGTATGGAAAGGGATTCAGGGAAAAGCCTAGCTGCTGGTAAAAAGAGACTCGGCGTTGGGCTACGGGGGTAGTGGGGGATTCTACCTCTAAAATGATGGGCACAGGAGAAGACTGCTGCAAAAGTGCCATGGCTGCTTTGCCCAGCCCCCTACCCCGCAGTTGACTGCTAACCGCGAAATGCTCCAGGAAGGTAAACTCTGCAAATGACCAAACCCCCAGCAAGCCTACAAACACCTCTTCTTGAAAGACGGCTTTAAACGCATAGGCTGGCTGTTGAAGCAACTCTACGTGTTGGTTTTTAGAACGCCTTTCTTCTACAGGGAAAGCTTCTTCATACAATTGCCACGCCTGGGCAAACCCGGGCGTGGCAGTGCTTGGTAGGTGTTGGAAGCTGAGCAAGACGTTCCTTAGTCTACGTCAATGTCACCGCGGTGCAATTGCTCTACTGAGCGCATCACTTTCTCCCGCTGGATGGTACGGTATTTCTCCAGGGCGTCTGCTATCACGGCATTGGTTGTTCCCAGAATCTGCGCGGCCAGGAGTCCGGCGTTGCCGGCCCCGTTTAAGGCCACCGTGGCTACGGGTACGCCGTTGGGCATTTGCAAGATAGACAAGATGGAGTCCCAGCCGTCTATGGAGTTGCTGGACTTGACCGGAACGCCAATCACAGGCAAGGTAGTCAAAGCGGCTACCATGCCCGGCAGGTGAGCGGCCCCGCCGGCGCCGGCTATGATCACCTTGAGGCCTTTCTTGCGGGCGTTCTCGGCGTACTCAAACATGCGGTGCGGGGTACGGTGCGCAGACACGATGGTAATCTCAAAGGGAATGCCCAGTTGTTCCAGAATATCTGAAGCAGCGTCCATTACTTTCAGGTCTGACTGGCTTCCCATGATGATGCCTATCTGCGGGGCGTTTTTCTCAGGTGTTGGGTTCATGCTATGATTTTTAAGCGGTTCTTGATAGTATCTGCTTTCTGTTTCACTTCTTCTACGGTGGGTGCCAGCACGGTTAGGTGGCCCATCTTGCGGTACGGCCGGGTAAACTTCTTGCCGTACAGGTGCAGGTACACGCCTGGCTCCTGCAACACCTCATCCAAACCTTCATAAACTGCCTCGCCAGAGTATCCGGCTTCGCCTAAGACATTGACCAAAACTGCGGGGCAGTGCGGTTCTGTGTCTCCAAGTGGCAGCCCCAGAATGGCCCGCAGATGCTGTTCAAACTGCGAGGTGGCATTGGCTTTCATGGTATGGTGACCGCTGTTATGCGGCCTTGGCGCTACCTCATTTACCAGTATCTGCCCATCTGGGGTGACAAACATTTCTACGGCTAACAACCCTACCATGTCCAGCGCCGTGGTCACATGGGTAGCAATTTCAATGGCCATCCGTTGCAGTTTATAGCTGATCTGGGCGGGGGCTAAGAGGTAGTCCACCAAATTGTGGGCTGGGTGCATAACCTGCTCCACCACCGGAAAGGCCTTTACCTCACCATTTGTATTGCGGGCGCAGATCACAGAGATCTCCTTGTCAAAGTTGACCAGTTTTTCTAACACTGTGGCGCCTTCAAACGCTTTGCCTATGTCTGCCAGTGAAGAGATTCTAACCACGCCGTTGCCATCATACCCGCCTTTCCGCAACTTCTGGAAGGCCGGCAGGAAATCCTGGTTGCTTTCTAGTTCTTGTTTACCCTGTAGTAACCTAAACGGAGCAGAAGGAACGGAGTGTTGCGCAAAGAATTCTTTCTGCAAGCCTTTGTCCTGAATGGTCTTGATGGAGGCTGGCTTGGGATAGACTTTTACGCCGGCGGCCTCCAGCTCAAAGAGCGCGTCTACGTTTACGTGCTCAATCTCTATGGTGAGCAAGTCGCACCGCTTACCAAACGCCAGAACCGTCTCATAATCTTTAAAGTCACCGTGCACAAATTCCTCACACAGGTAGCGGCAGGGCGCGTGCTCATCTGGGTCCAGAACCAGAGTGTATAGATTAAAGTCCAGCCCCGCCTGCAACAGCATCCTGCCCAGTTGACCGCCTCCTAATATGCCAAGCTTACAATTTCTCATCTAACCAATATTAGATTTTTTTAAATTTACAATTGCGAATATTCAACGGTAATAAATTACATTTAACCGTGAGAACCATAGACTTCAGCGAGTAGTCACTTTAGTATTCGTTTGAAATGTGAACTTCGCACCTATATACTATACTCAATATATTATAGTCAAACATTTTACCAGTTCCTATGTCAGCCTCTTACCGCCTGATCCTTGTTGAAGATGACCAAGAGTACTCTTATTCTATTAGACAGTCCCTTAACAGGCAAAGCCAATTCATCAAAACCATTGACATAGTACCTTACACTTACCTGGAGTTTGAGCGCCAATTGAACCTGGTCCGTAATTCTACACGTGAAATTATAGTTTTTGGCGGACGTGCGTGCTTAAACTTTTCGCCGGACACCTCTTTGCTTAAACTTTTATTGGCCCAACAGGATAGAACGCACTTTTTTGTAATGACGGCCTCTTTAGAGGGCAGACAGATTCTGGACTTGTGGCACCCGGGCATCTTAGGCATTGTAGAACGCAACGTCACCGCCAGAAACTGGCTGGTGTTGGCCATTCAACGTCTACAAAGCAAACAGTCCCGCAGACCAGGTGGTGAGGGACGTCTTGCCTTGCCAAACGAGCAGGCTCCTGCTAAAGGCTTCTTTGGCACCATGCGCGCCGCTTTCTTCAGCTTCTTCTTATAAATCTTTGGCCTGATGATAGGCTAACCACCTTACCGCCATTTAGAGAAGGTACTTGTAGCACTTTCTCTAAATTTCCGTATGCCGTACCGTATGGAAATACTTTTAGCCACCTTCTCGGCTCTTTTCTCGGTTATCAACCCGTTTGGGGCCATGCCTGTGTTTTTAACCCTTACCCAGGGAGACAGCCCAGACCGTCGTGCTCAGTTAGCCAGACGCGCTTGCTTGTACATGGTGCTCATTTTAGCAGTCTTCTTTCTGGCAGGACAAGCGGTGCTAGACTTCTTTGGCTTGCGCATTCATGATCTCCGCATTGCCGGCGGCATCATGATCATGCGGGCTGGCTTTGAACTGCTCAACTCCAAGCCCGAAGAAAATAAAAAAATCTCCAAAGACGTGGTAGAAGAAGGCCTGGAGAAGGAAGACATCTCTTTTACCCCACTTGCTATGCCTTTGCTTTCGGGTCCAGGGTCCATTGCCGTAGTGATTAGCCTTTATACCAAATCCCTGTCTTTTCTGGACATGGGTTTGACCATCCTAGCCATTGCGTTGATGGGCCTTATGACGTATGTGGTATTGCTGTTTTCGCCTAAACTGATGGTATTCATGGGTAAGGCTGGCTTGGCGGCTCTGTCTAAGATTATGGGCTTTATAGTTTTATCCTTGGGAGTAAGTTTCATCATCACCGCATTAATTGCACTTTTTAAATAATATATTGACTTGCTGTAAATATAATTTTACCAATAAGTTGTTTACTTAGAATATTGCCAAGTATTTGATTGACCAACGTAATTTGGGATGAGGTTCAATTAAATTTGAATTCCTCTTTTAGCGGATGACAAGGCTAAAGTGAGGCTTTTACGTATCTTTGTCTTATGCAATTGAAGAATGACTTGCTGCTGCGCGCCGCGCTTGGGCAGCCTACAGAACGCACACCTGTGTGGCTTATGCGCCAGGCAGGCCGTATTTTACCTGAATATAGAGCCGTAAGAGAACGCCTTTCGGGGTTCAAGGAGCTGGTGGAAACCCCAGAGCTAGCCGCCGAAGTAACCATCCAGCCTGTAGATTTACTGGACGTGGACGCGGCCATCATCTTCTCAGACATCCTGGTAGTCCCTGAGGCCATGGGCTGTACCTATGAAATGATAGAAAAGCGCGGTCCTATCTTCCCGAAGACGGTGAAAACCGCGGCCGACGTAGCATCTATGCGCATAGCTGATCCGCATGAACACTTAGGTTATGTGCTGGATGCTATCAAAGTCACCAAGCGTGAGCTGAACGGCCGTGTGCCTTTGATCGGGTTTGCCGGTGCTCCCTGGACCATCTTTGCCTACATGGTAGAAGGCAGCGGCTCCAAGACCTTCTCGCATGCCCGCAAGATGCTGTATGAAGACCCAGAGCTTTCCCATACCCTGCTTCAGAAAATCACCGCCACTACCATTGCCTATTTACAAGCGCAGGTAGAAGCCGGCGCCGACCTGATCCAGATTTTTGACTCTTGGGCGGGTATTTTGCCACCGGCGCATTACAAAGAGTTCTCCTACCGCTACATCTCAGAGATTTGTAAGGCTCTGCCTAACATACCGGTAACGATCTTTGCCAAAGGCGCTTTCTTTGCCATGGCAGATTTTGCCCAGCTGGACTGCCAGGTGATTGGCCTTGATTGGAACATGAACGTGCAGGAAACTCGTCAGATCATTGGCGACAATAAAACGCTTCAGGGTAACCTAGACCCATGTGCCCTGTACAATGACTTTGCGGGCGTGGAGCGCGAAACCAAGAAAATGCTGGACGCATTTGGCGGTGACCGTCATATTGCCAACTTAGGCCATGGCGTCTATCCAGACACGGATCCTGAGAAGGTAAAGTGCTTCATCCAAACCGTGAAAGAATACAGCCAGCGCTAAGTCGTATTTGGTCTGTTTTCTGGAAAATAACGCAAAAACGGCCTGCTACTTCAGAGTAGCAGGCCGTTTTGTTTTTAGGCTGATTTGCTGAAAAGAGGTAAAAAACGAAAGGAAGGGACATGCATCCAAACGTAATAGCTTGACAGCTTGGCTCCTTTCCTTAGCTAAAAGAGCCCTTGCGCAACCTAAACGGAATTACGCTTCGGCCAGGTACTTTTTGATGACGGGAGATTTTCTCGCTTCTAACAGCAGTTGCTCAGCATCAATAGGCACTACGCCCACGTGCTCACAGACCAAGCCGCCGCCCAGGTTGGCGAGTTCCGCTAAAGCTGGCAAAGGCAAGCCTAAGGCCATGCACAAGGCGGCAATGCTCACCACCGTATCACCCGCGCCCGAAACATCAGAAATAGAACGGATATACGCGTCTAAATACGTATGCTCACCTTGGCTGTTCTGACAAAAGACCCCGCGCTCAGACAAAGTCACCAGCACGTTTTCTACGCTCATACGCTCTTGCAGCTGATCAACGGCGTCTTCAAAGGCCTCGTGGTGGCTGTCCGTGAAATCAACCTTTAGGCCTTCCTTGAGTTCCTTGAGGTTGGGTTTAAACAGCGTGCAGCCGGTGTAAGACAGGAAGTTCTTTTTCTTGGGATCTACCACGGTAGGCACGCCTTTCGCCTTGGCCAAGGCCAGCAGTTCTTGAATGACTTCGGTACTTAAGACGCCCTTGTCATAGTCCTCAAAGATGACCACGTCTGCCTTGTCCAGTAGTTTGGCAAAGCGCTCCACCAAATGTTGATGTTCAGAGGGCGTCAAGTCGGTTTCTACTTCAGAGTCAATGCGCAACAGTTGCTGACCACCAGAGATAATGCGCTGCTTAACCGTGGTGGGGCGTTCGGGACTGAGCACAATGCCCGCATCCGTCTGGTTTTGCTCTAACAGTAAGCGGACCAATGCCGCGCCTTCCTGGTCATCCCCTACTACTGAGCACAAAAGTGGCGTGGCACCCAGGCTTTGCACGTTCAAGGCTACGTTGGCGGCCCCGCCCAAACGCTGTTCTACTTTTAGCCGGTTCACAATGGGAACAGGAGCTTCTGGTGATAGGCGTGAGGACTTCCCCCAGAGATAGGCATCTATCATGACGTCTCCCACCACCAGCACCTGCAATTGCCGGAAGCGCTCAAAAATAGACGTTAAGGTACTGTTGTCAGACATTTAAAAGAGACACAAGATATAAGACGCAAGACACAGGAGTTTCTCAAATGGCTGAGATGTCCTGTGTCTTGCGGATGATAAATTTAAAAGAATAGGCTTAAGACAACTTGGCCAGGCTGGCTTTGATGCGCTCCAGAGCTTCTATCAACTTAGCGTCAGATGCAGCAAAGGAGAACCTAATGCACTGCGGCGCGCCAAAAGCGGCACCGTCCACTAAAGACACGTGCGCATCATTGAGCAGGTACATGGCCAGGTCATTGGCGTTGTTGATTTCATACTCACCCGTCTGCTTGCCAAAGTAATGGCTCACGTCTGGAAAGATATAGAAAGCGCCCTCCGGAATATAGGTTTTGAAGCCCGGGATGTCTTTCATCAGGTCCAACACCAAATCCCTGCGGCGCAAATAAGCCGTAGTCATTTCCTCGGCAGAAGATCTGCCTCCTTCCAGGGCACCTACCGCCGCTTTTTGGGCAATGGAACAGGTACCGCTGGTGATCTGGCTCTGCATCTTGTCGCAGGCGTCGGCAATCTCCTTGCTGGCGGCAATGTAGCCTACGCGCCAGCCGGTCATGGCATAGCCTTTAGAGAAACCGTTCACGGTCACTACGCGGTCTTTTACAGAGGCAAAAGAAGCCAGGCTGTGGTGCTTGCCGGTAAAGTTGATGTACTCGTAAATCTCATCAGCAATCACGTACACCTGCGGATGTCTCTCCAAAATGGCGGCAAACGAAGCCAACTCCTCTTCGGTGAAGACAGAGCCCGTAGGGTTGCACGGCGAAGAATACATCACCAGCTTGGTGTTGGACGTGATGGCGTCCTCAAACTGCTGAGCGGTTACTTTGTAGTTGTTCTCCAAAGAACCCATCACCGGTACAGGAATGCCTTCGGCTAACTTTACTACTTCTTCATAGCTCACCCAGTACGGCGAGAAGATCACTACTTCATCTCCAGGGTTCACCAGACACAGTACCGCGTTGGCAATGGACTGCTTAGCACCCGTAGAAACCACAATGTTTTCTGGGCCATACTCCAACCCATTGTCTCTTTTCAGCTTTTCTACAATGGCTTTGCGCAAGTCTGGGTAACCGGCCACGGGTGTGTAGAACGTATACCCGTCATCAATGGCCTTTTTGGCGGCGTCTTTGATGTACTGCGGCGTCTGGAAATCAGGTTCCCCGAAGCTTAGGTTAATCACGTCTACCCCTTTGGCGGCCAGCTCACGGGCTTTTTTGGCCATGGCAATGGTCTGCGATTCAGAGAGCGACGTGATACGGTCAGATAGGTGGGTATAGTCAGTTGTTATCATTCCAAAAGGGGCATTAATGGATGTCCAAAAATAGATTTTTTGCCACAGAAGCCAAGCCACAAGACCATTGCTTTTGCAGAAGTCAATTCTACGCAAAAATACGTTGATTTGCCGCCCCCTCCTTCTTTTTATCAGATTACTTTTTAGAAAGCCCGGCAGTCAGCCAAGTAGAAATGGCTTGTCAAGTCGTTTTTGACCTGTTTTCTGGAAAATAGGCCAAAAACGAAGCTATACGGAACGGCCCAGCTGAGACAGGTTCTTCAGCACAATAGACAAATCTGTCCAGGCGGTGTAGTCCTTGGCGTACACCACTTCCATTTGGCGGGCGGTAGCTTCATTGACCACGTCTTTTTTGCCCTGGTCTGCCGGCGAGAGAATAGCCGGGCGCGTGTCTGCGGTGGCCGTGGCCTTTAAGCCCACCCATTCATAGATGCCCACCAAGCTGGCCAGACAGTTCTTGAAAAACTGCTTTTTCTGGGGAATCTGCCATACCAAAAGTGGTGATAATAGAAGCAGGCCCATGCCCATGAGCGAGTTCAGCACCATTTTATTGCGTACATGGTACGGGTTGAGCAGATTTACTTCTATGTGCAGGGCATAGTAATCACCGCGCGTATTTTTAGACGAACTGCCTATGATGTAGGCGCTGTTCTCGGGCAGGATCTTGAATTCCAGCGAGCTGTTATGAATCTGCACCATCCACTCAATAATTTGGGAGACGGCCAAATCCTTGCCGCAGAAGATGACTTCATTGATGCGATGAATCTGAATCACTTCCTTGATCTGCTGCAAATCATGAGCGGTATGCTGGGGTTCAAACTGAGCCACCGGGGCATGCGCGCCCACCTGTTTGAGTAAGGTAGCCGCCCGCTTCACCTCTTTCTGACTGCCCACCACGGCAATGCGCTTCACCTTCGGTTCCCCGAAGCGCCAGTGGCCGTACTGGGCCCAATGCCAGAACAGACGCCAGCTGGTCATGCCTGCCAAACCCACTAACACCCCTACCAGCAGGTGTTTTTTGTGCTCAATACCGGCAGTAGTGACGTTAGAGAAAGCCATGATCAAGATACTGCCCACCAGCATACCGCGCACCAGCCGGTACAGGCGCGTGGGCGGGTCATATGCCCCACTGAACAACGCCGCGCCCAGCCATACCGCAAAATAGGTAACCCAGGTTTTAGAAGGTAACGCCGGCATGGACACGTCCAGGATTTCTGCCCCAGCATACAAACCCAAACCCAGGCAAAGCCCATCTGCCAACAAAGGCAACAACGCCTTTACACCCCTGGCCACAATGGCCAGCAAGGCCCTTAGGTAGATTGCCAATCGAATCAAGAAGGAATACACGCGTGCCTGCCGCCCGCTAAAATGCTTTTCGGCGAAGATCATCATGGCGCGGTAGAACATGAACACGTAGTTCACGCTGGTCTTGCGGGTGCTTTCTCCTTTGTAATGGATAATGCGCGTCTCCGGGAAATAGACAACCTGATAGCCGCCCTGCTTGATTCTATAGGAAAGGTCAATGTCCTCGCCGTACATGAAGAAGGTCTCGTCCAGCAAGCCCACTTTCTGCAAGGCCTCGGTGCGCATGAACATGAAAGCGCCTGCCAAGATGTCTATGGCATGGGTCTGATCATGCGCTAAATGGCCTAGATGGTATTGATTAAAGAGCGCAGACTTTGGAAACATAGCCGCCAACCCGAACACCTTACTGAATGCCACCCACGGTGTAGGCAATCCGCGCTTAGACTCGGGTAGAAACTTGCCGGCGCCGTCCATCATTTTTACGCCCAGCGCCCCGGCCTTTGGGTGTTGCTCCATGTATTGAAAACAGCGCACAAACGTGTCTTCCTCCACCACTGTGTCTGGGTTGAGCAACAATACGTACTTGCCCCGCGCCTGCCTAATGGCCTGGTTGTTGGCCTTGGAGAAACCCAGATTGTCCTGGTTGGCCAGAAGAATCACCTCGGGGAAACGGCGCTGCACCATCTCCACCGACCCGTCTACAGAGTTGTTGTCTACTACAAAGACCTCGGCGTTGAGGCCTTTTACTGCCTTTCTTACGGACAGCAGACACTGCTCCAGAAAGTAGCTGACGTTGTAGTTAACAATAATGACGGAGAGGTCTTTCAAACCCAGAGGCGTTAGCAAAAAACAAATATCCAGAAATTTACCAAAAGGCCGCCATACTACCGTCCTCCCAAGGCACAAAAAAAGCAGGAACTTGCGCTCCTGCTCTTCTATCGTTTTTGCGGTATTTTCTAGAAAAGAGGCGAAAAACGCCTAGACCTGGCTGTAGGCCGTCCGGTCCAGGATGCTTCTGCCCAGCGTAATCTCATCGGTGTACTCCAGCTCCCCACCTACCGGCACGCCGCGGGCAATGCTAGATATACGGGCCGGAAAGTCCTTAAGCTTGCGCGTCAAATAGAACGAAGTCGTGTCTCCTTCCATGGTCGGGCTCAGGGCCAGGATAATCTCTTTCACACCAGAGGACGGCAGACGTTCCACCAGGGACTGTATCTTCAAATCGGCGGGGCCGATGCCTTCCAACGGGGAAATGACGCCACCCAGCACATGGTACACGCCTTTGTATTGTGACGTGTTCTCAATGGCAATCACATCGCGCATGTCGCTCACCACACACAGCAAAGAGCGGTCACGCAAAGGGTTGGCGCAGATGCCGCACACGTCTTGGTCAGAGATATTGTGGCAGGTCTTGCAGTACCTGATGCCCGTACGCATGCGCACCAAGGCTTCAGAGAGGCTTTTCGTATCTTCGGTTTCGGCTTTGAGCAGGTGCAACACCAGGCGTAAGGCAGTCTTCTTACCAACGCCCGGCAACTTGGCCAGCTCCTCTACCGCGTTCTCAATCAGCTTAGAGGGAAAATTCATCCAGTCAGTTCAGGTTTAAACAATATCCGCTGAGATACCCCGGTCATGGATGGCCGTGCACATGGACTGCAGCTCTGTGAAAGAACCCAGCTTGACGGTGCACTTTCCTTTGTAATGGATAAGCATGGTACACTGTTCTGCCTGCTCCTGCGAGTGGCGGCACACCTGCACCAAGGTGTTGATGACGTGGTCAAACGTGTTGACGTCGTCATTGAACACCACCAGTTCACGTAGGTCGGTGGTTTCTTCCTCCAACACCAGTACGTCTTCCTGCTCCAGAATTTCAGTTAAAATGTCCATAACGCAAATTTACACATTAGACCTGAGTTAAAGAAGCACAACCTTTGTGGGCCTCAGCAAAAGTAAAACAGATAAAAAATGCCCGTTGTTCCTGAAAAACCAATACTTTGGACTTATTTTTGACCAATTAAGCACATACTTATCCTCTTACGCCGCAGGCACTTTACCAGAGGAAACCAGTCATTAATTCTACTCAAGACATGTACCAACCAACACTCAAAAAACTTTCTTTGCTGTGGTTTGCCGCGTTGCTGGCCCTGCCCACGCTGGCCCAGAACAAGCAGCTCACCATGGAGGACGCCTTCCTCAACCCCAGCCTGAACCCTGCCAACCTGCGCCAACTTACGTGGGTGCCAGGCACCAATGACTATAGCTACGTTGCTGACAAAAACGACCAGCTGTTGCGCGGTGGCATCAAGGACAACGCGAAGGCTATCCTGTCTGCCGCAGAGGTAAGCAGTGCCCTGGAAAAAGCCGGCGGAAGCAAAATCTCCACCGTGAACGGCTTGCAGTGGCTGAACAGCAACGAGGTATTCATCAACCAAAAAGGCCAGCTGTACCGCTATAACCTGCAAACCAAAACGGCGCAGAAATTCTACGCGATGGACGCGGCCGCGGAGAATGTGGACTTCGCGCCGAACAAACAGCGGGCAGCCTTCACCAAAGGCAACAACCTGTTCCTTTCCCAACCCGGCGCTGAAAACAAGCAAATCACGCAGGACACCAATGAGGCCATTGTGAACGGACAGGCGGCGCACCGCTCGGAGTTCGGGATTACCAAGGGCATTTTCTGGAGCCCCAGCAGCAACGGACTGGCCTATTACCGCATGGACCAGACCATGGTCACCGACTACCCCTTAGTGGACATCAGCGCGGTGCCGGCTAAACTCAACAACATCAAGTACCCCATGGCCGGCGGCAAGAGCCACCATGTGACCGTGGGCGTGTACAACGTGGCCTCTGGCAAAACCGTCTTCTTGAAGACCGGCGAGCCCGCCGAACAGTACCTAACCAACATCACTTGGAGTCCTGACGAGAAGCACATCTATGTAGCTGTGGTGAACCGCGCGCAGAACCAGATGTGGCTGAACCAGTTTGACGCCGTTACCGGTGCCTTAATGAAGACCTTGTTTGAAGAGAAGAACGACAAGTGGATTGAGCCGGAGCGCGGCCTATACTTCGTGCCGGGTAAGCCAGACCAGTTTGTATGGTTCTCTGAGCGCGACGGCTACGACCACCTGTATCTGTACAACACCAGCGGCAAGCTCATCCGTCAATTAACCAAAGGCGATTTCATCGTCAAAACTATTGTGGGCTTCAACCCCAACGGCAAAGAAGTCTACTACACGGCCACCGCTGAAAGCCCGCTGGAGCGTCACCTCTACTCTGTGGAATTATCTGGCGGACGCATAAGTCGCATGACCCAGGGCAGCGGCGTGCACAACGTGACCCTCAGCCCGAAAGCAACTTACTTTATTGACAACTACAGCAGCCCAGCCACGCCGCGCACCATCAGAATCCTGGACACGGACAAAGCCAAAGTGGCCAAGACCTTGTTGATGGCACCCAATCCATTGCAGGAATACGCGCTAGGTGAGACTACCATCTTCTCTATCAAAGCCGAAGACGGAACCGATTTGTTCTGCCGCATGATTACCCCGCCCAACTTTGACAAGAGCAAGAAATACCCGGTGGTGTTGTATGTGTACGGAGGCCCACATGCGCAAATGATTACCAACAGCTGGTTAGGCGGTTCTAACCTCTGGATGCAGCACATGGCTCAGAAAGGCTACATCGTGTTCACACTAGACAACCGCGGCTCCGCTGACAGAGGCCGTGCCTTTGAGCAAGCCATCTTCCGCAATGCGGGTGTAGCCGAAGTAAGCGACCAGATGAAAGGCGTAGAATACCTCAAGTCACTACCATATGTAGACCACAACCGATTAGGCGTACATGGCTGGAGCTACGGCGGCTTCATGACCACTTCTTTGATGCTCAAGCAACCTGATGTGTTTAAAGTAGGCGTAGCCGGCGGCCCGGTGATTGACTGGAGTTTCTATGAAGTGATGTACACCGAGCGCTACATGGATACTCCGCAGGAAAACCCCGAAGGCTACAAAAACGCCAACCTACTCAACCACGTCAAAAACCTGAAAGGCAAACTGCTCATGATTCATGGCACTGTGGATGACGTGGTGGTGTGGCAACACAGCCAAGCCTTCTTGAAAAAGGCCGTGGATGAAGGTGTTTTATTAGACTACTTCGTGTACCCTGGCCATCCGCATAACGTGGGCGGCAAAGACCGTGTGCACCTCTACAAGAAAGTCACCGAGTATTTTGACCTGCATTTGAAATAAGTCTTCATTTTTAGCCTGTTCTATGGAAATCAGGACAAAAACAGGCTGTATTGAAAGAGGCGCTTCTACTTTAGGAGCGCTTCTTTTTTTATCATCCCATGTCGCAAGCGTCCGCTTGTGTCCGCGCGCATTCCAGATTAACAATGCGCGCGGACACAAGCGGACGCATACGCCATGGAACGCCATTTTATCTCGGCTTTATTAATGATTCTCAAACCAGATTCTCAAGAAAATCAGACTTGCTATATAGGCTAAATGGCATCTAATTAACTTAGTGCAGCTTGCATTTTTTCTGTATCAATTGAAATTCGCCCGCGTAAGAAATGGGGTAAACACTTGAATTTGAGTACTCATTTAATTTTAGAAGCATGGGAATTTCATTAAAGCCATTAAAGAATCAAGTTATCGTCATCACGGGTGCCTCTAGCGGCATTGGCTTGGCTACTGCTAAATCTGCGGTCAAGCAAGGCGCCAAGGTAGTATTGGCCGCCCGTAACCGCGAAGCCCTGGAGCAGATTGAGCGGGAGATTAGGAATGCCGGCGGAGAGGCGCGTCACTGCGTGGCAGACGTGGGTAGACAGGAAGAGGTGCAATGGATAGTGGACGTGGCCATGCGAGAGTTTGGAGGGTTTGACACTTGGGTGAACGATGCCGGGGTTTCCATCTACGGCCGCCTGGACGAGGTCACCGATGAAGACAACCGCCGCTTGTTTGACACTAACTTTTGGGGCGTAGTGTATGGTTCTTTGGCTGCCGCCCGTCACCTGAGGAACAAAGGAGGCGCCATCATCAACGTGGGCAGTGAGGTGTCTGACGTGTCTATTCCGTTGCAAGGCATGTACGCGGCCAGCAAACACGCCGTGAAAGGTTTTACAGATGCCCTGCGCATTGAATTGATGGAAGACGAAGCCCCGGTGTCAGTGACGCTTATCAAGCCCGCCGGTATTGATACGCCTTACCCAGAGCACGCTAAGAATTATACCAACAAAGCACAGACGCTTCCGCCGCCGGTTTATACCCCAGAAGAAGTAGCCAACGCCATTTTGGAGGCGGCAACCCATCCGCACCGTGATATCATGGTAGGCGGCGGTGCCAAAGTGATGAGTGCCTTGAACAAGCGCTTCCCGGGATTGATGGACTGGGTGAGTGCCAAGATGATGTCAGAGGCGCAGTTAGAAGACGGGCCGGTCACCAACAGAAACGGCTCCTTGCACCAACCTTCTACTGCCGGCGAAGTACGCGGTCATCACAAGGGCTACGTCATGAAAACCAGCCTGTACACCCGTGCCAAAACCAACCCAGTAAAAGCGGGCGTTCTGGCCTTAGCCGCCGGGGCCGCCGTGTTGGCCTTGGTCAACAGCAATTCCAAAAAGAATGGGGTGAAACCATCCAACTATAAGACCGATGATTTAGATGATTTGAGCAATCTTCAAAACCGAGAATTCATCAACACCCAGGATGTTCAAAATACCCTTCGGTAAGTAGACAATCTGCTTTTTTAAAGGGCTTCTGCTTTCAAGCGGAAGCCCTTTTTTATTGCAAGGCATTCCAACTCTTACTTTCCGTTTTTGGACTGTTTTGGATAAAATAAGCCAAAAACGAATGACCATGTATCTCTGCATAAGATTTTTACATTGAAGATTAATGTCTATTTTTCCAAATAAGAACTACACCCCCCCAAACAAATAAACTATGATGAAACGCACATACTTCTGGGCCATTCCCTTGAGCCTGGGGCTTTTGGCGGGTTGCCAATCCGGTGGCACCAAGGAAACCACTTCCACCACCGCTACCGCAGAGACTGCTGGATCAGAGGTGACCCTTGACAGCTACAAAACCTACGTGACTGCCATTGCCGCTGATGACATGGAAGGCCGCAAGCCTTTCACCAACGGCGAGAAGAAAACCCTGGCCTACCTGGAGAAAGAAGCCAATGCGCTAGGACTGGAACCGGGCAACGGCGACAGTTTCTTGCAAGAAGTGCCCATGGTAGAGATCACTTCTACCGCGGCACCTACAATGACCGTGAAAGGCAAGCAAACCATGACCTTGAAAGGCTTGGAAGACTATGTGGTGTGGGCCAGACGCCCCGATGCGAACGTGACCATCAAAGACACCGAACTGGTGTTTGCAGGCTTTGGGATTGTGGCGCCCGAGTACAAGTGGAACGACTACGCCGGCCTGGACGTGAAAGACAAGATTGCCGTGGTAATCGTGAGTGACCCGGGCTTCTACTCTCAAGACACTACCTTCTTCAAGGGCAAGACCATGACCTACTACGGCCGCTGGACTTACAAGCTGGAAGAGGCCGCCCGCCAAGGCGCCAAAGGTTGCCTGATTGTGCACGCCGATGAACCCGCCGGCTACGGTTTCAAGATTGTGCAGAACAACTGGAACACCTCTAAGTTCTACCTCGCGCCCAAAGGCAAAGACGTGCACCGCAACGCCATGGAAGGCTGGATTACCACGCCGGTCGCCGAGAAGCTGTTTGCCGCCGCCGGTAAAAACTACCAAACAGAGCTGTCTCGCGCCGCCAAGCCTGGTTTCAAAGGCGGACCTTTGGGGTTGACCGTAAGCACATCGTTACAGGCCAAAGCCAAGTATGACAAGTCCTACAACTTTATCGCCAAGATTACCGGCGAGAAACGTCCTGAGGAGGCCATCGTCTACTCGGCGCACTGGGACCACCTGGGCATTGGCAAAAAGGACGCGCAGAACGACAGCATCTACAACGGCGCCGCCGACAACGCCAGCGGAACCGCTGGTTTGTTAGCTGTAGCCAAGGCGTTCAAAGCCAGTGGACAACAGCCTGACAGAACCGTGGTGTTCCTGTCGGTGACCGCTGAGGAGCAAGGCTTGCTGGGGTCGGCGCATTATGCAGACAACCCCGTGTTTGCCAAGGAGAAAACCGTGGCCAACCTGAACATGGACATGCTCAATCCTTACGGTGCCACCAAAGACATTGTATTGATTGGCATGGGTCAGTCTGAGTTGGAAGAGATGCTAGCCGAGGAAGCCAAAAAAGCAGGCCGTTACATTGCCCGCGACCCTAAGCCCGAGGCCGGCCTGTACTACCGCTCTGACCACTTCAACTTCGCCAGGACAGGGGTACCGGCCTTGTTCACCGGCATGGGCACCGACCATATTGCTTTAGGCAAAGAGAAAGGCAAACAACTGCTGGAAGACTTCACCGCCAACATCTACCACAAGCCCAACGACCAGGTCAACGAGGCCTTCAAGATGGACGGCGCCGTAGCAGACCTGCAGCTTCTCTACCAGTTGGGCAGACGGCTGGCCTTCTCCAATGAATGGCCGCAATGGAAAGCCGGTTCTGAGTTCAAAGCCGTGCGTGACAAATACATGCCGAAAAAGTAAATCAAATACTTAGGTAAGAAGTCCTCTTCTCATTCCCTTTTGTTATCCTGAAAGGACCTTGTGGGCAAGTTGTAAATGCGTTTGCTAAAAATGAAAAGCCAAACTCCGTTATTACGAATGTAAAGTACGGTTTCATAGCCTGCGTATATCTAGTTTGCCCACAAGGTCCTTTCAGGATGACAATGAGGGATAGTCTTATTTAGGAGAGCTGAAAGTTCAGATTTAAGTAGGAACGGCTTTTAGCTTCTTTTGCTGAAAACAAGCCAAAAACGGTTCGGGCTGCCTCTACCCTAGAGTCAGCCCGAACCGTTTTTATTAGCGCTCAGATTTAAAACAAAGCTGTCTGTTGACCTGCCTTCATTTCAACCGGGCTATGCTCCCGCTCCAAATCCAACAGCCATTTCTTGCGCCATAAGCCGCCGCCGTAACCCGTCAGGCTGCCGTCTTCCCCAATGACGCGATGACAGGGGATTAAGATGGAGATGCGGTTCATGCCGTTGGCCTGCGCTACTGCCCTAATGGCGCCTAGGTTGTTCAAGGCGATGGACTGCTGTTTATAGGAGCGAGTGGTCCCGTACGGGATTTCCTGTAACACCTGCCATACCTGATTCTGAAAGGCCGTACCCGGGGTAACCAACGGAACGGTGAAGGTTTGCCGGTGGCCTGAGAAATACTCTTCCAGTTCTTGGTTCAGTTGCGCAAAATAGGGACTTTCGCCTTGCACCAGAGTACCGTTTAAAAGCTTGGTTAGTGCCTTGAATTCAGTTTCTAACATGCGGCGGTCGGTGAATTCTAGTAGGCAGATGCCTTCTTCCACGGCGCAGGCGTACATGGTGCCCAAAGGCGTCTGTAAGCGGGTGAGGTGAATGATGCGCTGCTCTTTGCTGAGCGACGGAGCCACGCCAAAAATAGACTTAAAAGAATCTGTAAAGCCGCTCAAGGAGTCATAGCCCGAGTCGAAGGCCACGGCCGTCACTGCCTCGCCGCTCTGTATTTTCTTGAACGCCGAGTTGATGCGGCACATGCGCTGGTAGGCATGGAACGTGATGCCGTGGTTCTTCAGAAACCACCGCCGAATCTTGCTGGGCTCAATGCCGCGTTGCTCCAAATCCCAATCCTTGAACTTGACCGACGGGTCACGGCTGATTTCCTGCAGAATCTCTTGAATATACGCCGGCGTCTCCCCCATCTTCTCCAGCGGCGAGCATACCTTACAAGGCCGGTACCCGTGCAAGATGGCTTCTTTGGTGGTCTTGAAGAATTCCACGTTCTCGCGTTTGGGTTTGCGCGCGGTGCAGGTAGGCCGGCAGAAGATGCCCGTGGTTTTTACGCCCGCAATGAACGTCCCTTCATAACTGACGTCCTTGGTCACCAGGGCCTGGTAGAAGATTTCGTCTGGGGTAGGTGGATGCGCGGTTTCCATATCAATACAAAGATGAGAAAGACTTGGTAGTTTCAATAGCCTGCATCTGGTTCTCTAGGTGACGGTACACCGCCTGGTGCCCGAAGTTGCCCATGCTGATTCGTTTCACGTCCGCTTTCTGCAACTCCTCAAAAGACGCCAAACCAGGTAGGCTCATCACATTCACGGGGAGCGAAGTAAAAGCGGTAATCTGCGCAATATCTCTTGCCTGCACTACCCCCGGCACAAAAATACCATCAGCGCCGGCGGCTTGGTAAAGGCCAATGCGGTAAATCGTTTCGGGCAAGGCGTCATCCAAGCCCAGCAAAAACGCATCCGTCCGGATGTTGAGGAACATCTGCAGTTGTTTTTCGATCAACAACTGCTTCACCTGTTTTAATTTCTGGGCAAAGCTTTCTGCAGATTGCAAAGTTCTATCACCAGCCACCGTTGAGTCTTCCAAATTGATGCCTACCACCCCAAGTTGGTGCAACTGGGCAATGTTCTCTGCAATCTCTTCGGCGGTTTCTGCGTAGCCGGTTTCAATGTCCACAGACACTGGCAGGCGTACGCTCTGCACTATTCTGGACACCATGAAAACCAACTCAGAGAAGGGCATTTGCTCTCCGTCTTGATAACCCAAGGAATGGGCAATGGCGGCGCTGGAGGTGCCAATGGCTTTATAGCCGGCTTTCTCTAGGGCCTGCGCACTGGAGACGTTCCAGGCGTTACCCAGCAGGAAAGGTTCTGCTTGTTGATGAAGCTGTAAGAAGGTGGTATAGTGGCTCATAGCGTAGTGGTTTATGCTACAAAACAAGCGCATCTGCCTCTCCTCCACAACCGAAAAATTGACAACTATATTTTTTTACCGCCACCGCTTTTGGCCTGGTTTCTGGAAAACAGGCCAAAAACGAAAAGAGCGGCAGATACCTACCGCTCTTCTCTCAATAAGATTGATTAAACAAAAATCCGTTGATTACATTTTGCCTAAAATATGGATGGCGATCAGTATCGTCTTTAGCTTATTTATGAAACTGAAAGTTAAGCTCCAAGGCAACTACACAGAACAGGTAAACGGCAAAAAGCGCAAAGTCTACCATATTCACATTCCGCTCCTCAAATAGGTCTGTTCTACTTTTACTGGGGCAAACCAACTCTTGTCCTTGAACCACTGCACTGATAACTCTCAAAAACTGGAATACCAAAAGCAAAAGCACTGTATTTCTGAGGCCAGTAGCATAATGAACTTTTGCTCCTTCAAATAATGGGTCAGTGATTAACTGCAGATATATATATAAAAGTGAATTAACCCGAAGAAGAACCAGATACTATAGACTGATAGATTCCTAAGAGACTTGTAATTAACAAAATAGAAGAACATATGTGTACCAAGCGGGTACCAAGCAAGTACGTCCTTTTTTAGGTCAATCGACTCTGCATTAGCGTAAAGAAGATAGAGGCCCAAAGACAAAAAGAGATAAAGAAGCAAGGTGACTTTATCCCAAGGAGTAAAGTTCTTGAAGTAAAAGATTGGACGTTCCATTTCTTTTTTGATTTCAGAATTAAATAGCCTTCGCTTTTTCTTTCAGCCAGGCTAATTCCTCTGCGCTTAAATGTGGTCCCAGCTTCTCCACCACGCCTTGGTTATAAGAGTTGAGCCATTGAATGTGATGCGGCTCCAGCAAGTCTTTGTTCACCGGGGCCGTGTCAATCAGGAACTGGGTCAAGGTCTCAAAGGTGTAGAACTCGGCAAACTCGTTTACTTCGTCTGCCACCGTTAAGACTAGGTTCTCTATTCTAATGCCATAGCGGCCCGGACGGTAAATGCCGGGCTCTACTGAGGTAATCATGCCCAGTTCAATGTCAATGGGCGTAGGGGTGGCGTTGAAGACATGCGGGCCTTCGTGCACGTTCAGGAAGAAGCCTACGCCGTGGCCGGTGCCGTGGCCGTAGTTGCGGGCGTGGTCCCAGAGCGGCTTGCGGGTGATGGCGTCAATCTGGTAGCCGCGCGTGCCCTTCGGGAAGCGGGCCGTAGAGCCGTCAATCATGCCTTTAAGGACTAGTGTATAGTCGGTTTTCTCTTCTTCGGTGAGTTTGCCCAAGGAGATGACGCGGGTAATGTCTGTGGTACCCGTCTGGTACTGCCCGCCCGAGTCCAAGAGGAACAATCCTTCGGCTTTGAGCGGCACGTCGCTTTCTGGGGTGGCTTTGTAATGCGGCAAGGCGCCGTGCTCGCGGTAGCCCGCAATGGTGTCAAAGCTTTCACCCACAAAGCCGTCCTGCTCTGCTCTGAAAGCGCGTAGTTGGTCGGCCAAAGAGATTTCGGTGATTTCTAGTTTGCCCAGGTTCTCTTCCAGCCATTTAAAGAAACGGGTCAAGGCTACGCCATCTTTCACCATAGTGATTCTGGTGTTGGCCGCCTCTACTTCGTTCTTCACCGCCTTTAAGACTGTGCTTGGGTTAGTGTCCTGCACCACGCCCATGTGGGTAGGCACTTGTTCAAACAAGGCCTGGCAGGTACGTTTCGGGTCCAGGAAGATAGTAGCAGAAGCAGGTAGTTGGCTTAGGACGTTGGCCACCGCGTCGTAGGCCTGCAAGGTCACGCCCGCTTTCTCTAAACGTGCTTTGTCCTGGTCCGTGAGTTTAGCGGCATCAATAAAGAGAATGGCCTTGTCCTGGCTTATCAGCGCGAAGCTCAGTACCACCGGATTGGCTTTCACGTCACTGCCGCGGAGGTTAAAGAGCCAGGCAATGTCATCCAGGGAAGAGATTAAATGGAAGTCGGCCCCGGCCGCTTTCAGCGCTGAACGCACCTCCTGTAGCTTTTCCTCTGCAGACTTGCCGGTGATTTTCTCATCCAGCAAAAAAGCCGGCGCCGTAGGCAAGGATGGTCTGTCAGCCCAGACGGCGTTCAGGAAATCATGCTGTCCGGCTAACTGAATGCCGCGACTGCCTAGTTGCTGTTGCAGAAGCTGGGCCAATTGCAAAGACATCAGCCTTCCGTCAAACGCCACGGTCTCCCCTTTCTTCAGGCGGCTGGCCAGCCATTGAATGTACTCGGGGCTGTGCTGCACTTTCAGTTTCACCAGCTCAAAACCAGAACCAGCCAACTGTTCTTCGGCTTGCTCAAAATAACGGGCATCGGTCCAAAGGCCGGCAAAGTCTGGCGTAATCACGAGCGTACCGGCAGAACCGGTAAAGCCCGAGGCGAAGTAAATGCCCTTGTAATAGTCGGGTAGATACTCACTCATGTGCGGGTCCGCCGAGGGGATGATATACGCACTCACGCCCTGCTCCTGCATCTGTTGCCGTATGCCGGCTAATCTATCTGTATGGCTCATAGTTCCTTTTTGTTGACGTCCCAAATTACGAGTTATCAGACGCAAGACACAAGATGTAAGACGCAAGACTTCTTATTTTGACAGACACAAGATGTAAGATTTAAGACCTAAGACTTCTTTTAACTCCTTAAAGGAATTAGCCAATTGGAATTCTAGAAAATAATACCAACCACCATTTGCAAGAATTTCGCCTCATTACCAAGCCACTATGAACGCAATTGCTAACAAACCCGTACTTTTGCTAAAGATTTGAGCGAAGCCTATTTATCAGAGGCTTTCCCAATTATTAATTCTTAATTATCAATTTTTAATTAATAGCATGCCCGTACCTTCTGCGCCGTTTAAACAGGCGGTGAAAAAGCTAAGTGAGAAAGAAAAGGAAGCCCTGATTCTGCGGTTGGTGCGCAAAGACGCTGAAGCCTATGACACGCTGGCCTATGAGCTGCTGGATGAGATTACCCAGGAGACCGTGTTTGAGCGCAGTTCTGAGGCCATCCATGAGATTCTGTTCACTGTTTCAGGCAGAAGCTTGAGCAAGGCCTTGAGCCGCGGCATGAAAAAGGTAACCCAGGAAATTGCCCGTTACCAGCGCATTACTAAAGACCGCAAAGGCGAGATAGAACTGCACATCTACACGTTGCAGCTCATCTTTGACAATTTCACAGGACAGTTTGAGAGCATCTACAAAACCTTTTATGTAGCCACGGCGCGCATGGTGTTGCGCACCATCATGCTCATCAGAAAGCACCTGCATGAAGATTACCATTTGGAGTACCAGGACACGCTCAATACTTTCCTGGAAGACTTGAACGGACGTAGCAAACGCCGCCAACTGCCGTTTAACTTGCCTATGGAGTTTGAGGTGGATTGAGTTGTAAGACGCTAGATCTAGATATTAGACGATAGACATTAGACTTGTAAATGTCGTTTTTGGCCTGTTTCTCGGAAAACAGGCCAAAAACGACATTTCTTTTTCAGGCCTCCCTAAATAATAGATAGCAGGAACTAGAAGAGTCTTCAGGAATACCTAAGCAATTGAGTAACTTGTGCTCACAATCTTTTGAATGCCCTTTATGCCGCTTCGTTTTTGCCCTGATTTCCGGAAAATAGCCTTAAAACGGATTTCCTTCAGCCTGTTTCTTTCTCTTAGTTTTCTACCCTATTTCACATTCGCACAATCCACTACGCACGCGCACGTCTACAAAAACCTGGCACTGGAGGGTGGTGGCATCAGGGGCATTGCCTATGGCGGGGCACTGGCAGAACTGGACAAGCGCGGATTGTTGCAACCCATTGAGCGCATTGCCGGCACCTCGGCAGGCGCTATTCAAGCCTGTCTGCTGGCCGTGGGGTATTCGCCGCAGGAAATCACCAAAGTAACCTTTGAGACACCCATCCAGAAGTTCGCAGATGGGCGGTTTCTGTTCATTGGTGGCTTTACGCGCATGGCCAACCGCTACGGCTGGTACCGCGGCGAAAAGTTTACGCAATGGATCTCTGGCCTGATAGAAAAGCGTACCGGCAATGCAGACCTCACCTTCCAGGAATTGCATGCGTTGGCGGGTAAAAACGGCTATAGAGATTTGTACATCACGGGCACCAACCTGTCCAGACAGCGCACCGAGATTTTCAGTCATGAGACGTATCCTAACATGCGGGTGAAGGACGCGGTGCGTATCTCCATGTCCATTCCCATGTTCTTCCAGGCGGTGTTTATGGACAGCAATGGCAAGGTCTATCCTACGCCCCAGCCCAACCATGCCACATACGTGATGGTAGACGGGGGCGTGCTCATGGACTTCCCCCTGATGGTGTTTGACCACCCTAAGTATTTCTCAACATCAGCACCACCAGAAACGCCTAAAACCAGGTTCATCAACCCAGAAACCATTGGCATACGCCTGGACCACGAAGAGCAGATTGCCTATGACTTGGAGCGGAAAGGACTGGCACCCAACTCCATTGATTCCTTCACAGATTACATAAACGCCTTCTACCGTATTGTGGCCGAAAACCTGAACCGCCATGAGCTCACCCCCGCCGACTGGGACCGGACGGTGTCTGTGAGCACGGCAGGTTTCGGGCCTAAAATCAAGCGATTGTCTGAGAAGGACAAGCAGACTTTGCTGGAGAGCGGCCGTAAAGGAATGCTGCAGTTCTTTGCCAACTGCGAGTAGTTTTTCACTTAAGTTTGTCCTCTATAGTTCTATTTTGTTTAACCCTGCATGGTTGGTTCACGTTGATATGAGTTGAAAACCAAAACCACCAATATGCCATCAAACGAAAACAAAAAAATTGTTGCGGTTCTTAGAGAACTCAACGAGTTTGTCCATGACGGGATGGAAGGCTATGAGCGCGCCGCCCAGGAAACCAAAGATGACTTGCGTAGAGACATCTACCGCAAATTCTCTCAGCAGCGTCTGGCGTTTGCCAATGAATTGAACATGATCATACAGCGCCACGGCGGAACCCCAGAGCGTGACACCACGGTTAAAGGAAAGCTGTACCGCCAGTGGATGGACTTTAAAGCTGCCTTGACAGGCCGTGATGAAGACGCCATCTTGGGTTCTAACATCTACGGCGAAGAGTGGGCCCAGAAAGCCTACCGTGACGCCTTAGACCATGAACTGCCGTATGACGTGCGTGGCACTATCTTGCGCCAGCGCGAGGCTTCTTCTGAGGTTTTGCAGCGTCTGCACCAGATGCGTGGCTCGTCTTCCCCAGATTCTTTCTACCAAGGAGACTACTCCAGCAACGGTTCTTCGTCCCAAGGGCTTACGCCATTAAAGACGGCTTTATATGCCGCGGGTGCCGCCGCAGGAGCCGCTTTGGTATATGGTTTAATCACCAAGCGCATACCAACGGATAAATTGATGGCCGGTATTACCAGCCTAACTAAAAACATTGACCTGTCTGGTCTGGGCAAGAAGGAAGGCTCTAACGGGTCTACTGCCGGCTCTACCGGAAAAGGCACTTCTAGCAAATCTAAGAAGGCATAAAGAAAAGCGGCGGGCAATGCCCGCCGCTTTTCTTACCTTATCCTATAACACATTCACTATATCTTTTTAGAACCTAAACCCTATGGAGCCTTTAAAGCCATGGTTATAGGTTTTATAATCTGCTCCCTCGTCCACGGTGGTTAAGCCCATGTCATAGCTTCCGCTCAGGTTTAAGCCATTGGCAAACTGGTAGCCCAGACCGGCGGCCATCCCTACGTCTATCTGGCGTTGCCCCATGTCCCAGTCAAAGTCATTGTTGTAGGCAGAAATGCCCAAAGCCCCTGCGCTCACGTTAAGCTTGTTGTTCACCAGTAGGGATACCTGCGGCCCGGCAAACAAATTCAAGCCCCCCGCTACGTACAGCTTGGCCAGCAAAGGCACCTCTATGTAATCTGATTTGTTGGTGACGGTAACCTTGGCGTTCATATACTCACCTGCCTTGCCGGGCACGGTCCCTTCCAGCACCATCCCTTTTTGTGCGTACTGCACGCCCGGTTCAAACTCAAAGCCTGCACCCAGGGGTATGCTCACATACATGCCACCATGAAAACCGGGGCGCATCTTGGTCTTCACGTTGCCGTCTGTAAACTCCAGCATGTCGTTGACGCTCTTCATGGTTTCGCCTTGCCAGCCGGCCATGCCGTAGCCGCCTCTAAAGCCCACTTTCATGCCCCCGTCCTGGGCAAATCCTTCGGTCATTACGCCGGCTACCAACGCCAATGCCGCTACTAGTATCTTTTTCATCTGGTATAGATTTATCATGTTTTTGAACACCTGCGTTCTTGCTGTGTCTAAATGAAAAACCATGCCAATTTGAAAAACCTATATTCTTATGGAGTTGGTTTGGTGGCATCAAAACCCTTCTACCTCAATGCAGAGGCGCTTTTCACCTTTCAGAAAAGACATAAAAAAACCCAACCTGTAGAGAGGTTGGGCATATAGGTGAAAAGAAATTGCTATTACAGCTTAGTCAGCTCTACGTCTTGCCAGAAACCCATGGCTTTGTCTTTGGGTCCCACCAGAATGTCAACTCTGTTTCTGATTCTGCGGTGCATGGCATCTCTTACTACATATATGCCATCTAGTTCTTTTGAAATACCTGTTACCTTCACAGAGTCGCCATAATCAAAATCGCCTCCCCATCTAGTAAGCAGGTTGCGGGACAATGCCAGCCAACGGTGCTTCTTGGGGTTCTTGGGATTAATGCGGGAACCATCTGCGGTGATCAATGGGGAATCATCTGTCTGCGCGGCCTCTGGATGATAGATAGAGGCATCTACTTCAATGATTTCTGGAGCGGGAGCTGCTTCCACTACGGGTGGTGCAGGAAAAGAGACAACTCTAGCGGGTACCGGCTTGGCTGGGGCCGGCGTGGTAGAGCCGGTAATCTCTTTTAGAAACGGAAATAAAATGAGCAGTAATAATCCATACGTGTGGTTCTTAACCATGCTTTCTTAATTGGTGGAACATCGATTTAAAACTCTATGCTCTTTAACGATTTAAAGAACTTAGGGTTATTTATCCAAGAAAACACAGTATAAAACCTTGATACACAGTATATAACAAGATAATCCCACCCAATTTGCAGAATACAATTGAGTGGGATTATCCTATTAAATATGTATTATTTTATAAAGAAATCTGCTTATCCAGTAATTGCACGGCGCGTACTACCGTTTCTACAGACTTCAGGTAAAAGGCGTGGTTAATGTTCTGATACTCATCTGATTCCTTGTGGTAATGCGGATGGTCCTCTACCCCAAAGTATACAAACGGAATCTGTTTTCTATGGAAGCTGCCGTGGTCACTCTGCAGCGTCCAATCATCAGGTCCTTGCTCGGGTCGGTCATGGCCCTGTTTCAAGGTCATTCCCTCGGGCGTCTTCACTTGGTCTATGATAGGCTTAAGCCAAGGGTAGTGAAAGGTACCCGCCGCATACAACTCATTCTTAGCTGAAATGCTGAGCATGTCCATGTTCACGTTCAAGACAATGTCCTCTTTGGCCAAAGGCAGGTTGTCCACGAAGAACTTAGAACCCGCCAGCCCCTGCTCTTCTGCGTCAAAGGCTACAAACACCAAGGTATGTTCTGGTTTTTGCGTTTTATAGTGGGTGGCAATGGCCAGCAACGCGCCAATGCCCGAGGCGTCATCATCGGCGCCGTTGAAAACAACGCCGTTGCGGGTGCCCACGTGGTCATAGTGCGCGGTAATGACAATGGCCTTCTCTGACTTACCGGCAATCTTGCCAAACAGGTTCACGCCCGGCACTTGCTCTCTGGTGGTCCTAGAGGTAAACTCAAACGCTTGCTGGTAGCTACCGCCTATTGGCTGAATGCCTACCTCTTTAAAGCGCTGTAGTAAATAAGCTTTTGCTTTGGCATGGCCCGGCGTGTTGGGAAGCCTGCCACCCATAGAGTCGGCGGCCAGGATTTCTACGTCGCGTAACACCTGCGGCGCCTGATAGCCTCCTTGCGCGCAAGAAGAAAAACTGAGGGCGCACAGACCGGCACCTACCACCCAAAGTCCTAGAGAAAATGCAGTATGCTGTTTCATGGACAGGAAGATACAGCAAAAACCAATACCAGCTACTCCTTGCCCGTGACAGCTATCCGTTTTTGGCTTGTTTTCCAGAAAAGAGGCTAAAAACGACTACTCAGATAGGTCACAAAAAAAGCGCGTCCTTTTTACAGGACCCGCTTTTTAAATTTTACTTTGTTAAACGAAATTAAGTAGTCAGAACCCCTATTCGCTTGCCGTCTTTGTTCAGCAACAAGCCATCTGTGGTCACAAAGATAGAAGGCAGGTACTGGCTCTCTAAGACGTACGGAAAGTTAGGACTGTTGGTACGCTGCATTTTGCCAATCACCTGGATGCCGTCCTCGGTCTCACGCACTACGTTGTAGGCAGTGGTCACGTAAATCAATTCCTCTGGTGCACCCTGCAATTTTACCTGGCGCAGAATCTGCTGAGAATTAATTCTAGAAGCGGTTGCTCTTCTGGCAGTTGGCGCCGGCGTTGAGGCTAGGGCCGCAGACCTTGATGGCGCCGCTACCGCCCGGGTAGGCGTACCGGCTTTGGAACTGGCCAGAATCTGGCTTTCGGCGTTGCGCCAGCCTTTGTTAATGGCCGCTAAACGCGAGCTTCTGCCCGGGTGCGTGCGGCTGTCATGGTCATCTGCCAAAACTTTGATGGCGGCCTGCGTCTCGCTTAAGCTAGCGCCCATCTTGCGCAACACAAAGCCAGAGAATTCATCAGCTTCTAACTCGTCATTGATATTGCTACCGCCCTGGTTCAAAGTGTGGCCGTTCAAGTGGTGGCCCATCTCATGCGCCAGGATGCTAATACCGGCCCAGTCTGTGCGCACGGCATTGTTCACGGCGCTCAAGAACCGCTCATTGTACAGAATATAGCGCTTGCCGTTGATAATGGTGGCGGCCGCGTTGGGCACATTGGCAGCTCTTACCTCAAAGCGGGGCTTTAAGCCAATCACGTCAATAATCTCAGCGATCACGTCACGGGTGTCTGCCGGATTGGTAGCAAACGCGACAGATCCTTTCTTGGCCTCGGCCACAGACGGATTTGTCACTGCGGCACCAGCAAGGAACATGCTGGTGAGTACTGTTAAAAGAACCTTTTTCATATGCTTTTCCATCTATTGTAAAACAGAGGAGGTGGGTAGAAAATTCAACGCCTCTGCTAATAACCTTATTGTACGGTATCTATAGCAAGTACTCTGCCAATTTTTGATGTACGTGCTGTAAACCATGTTTGGCCAAGCCGCGCTGTAAGTATTTTTTTAGTTCCTTGGCAGGCATAAAAAAGCCCCTGATTCTCAACCAGAGGCTTTTTTTTACTAGAAGTTATTCTCTTGATTGGCATCACCGTCATTGGTATCACGCTCATCAAGGGAGTTCTCTGAGGAGAAGCGTGACGTGTTGTCAAAGTTCTCATCTTGCTTAGTGGAGTCATACCCGGTCACAGAGCGCTTGTAGGTGTCATTGTCGCTCTGGCTGTCGCGGTCGCGCTCGGTTTGCTTGCCCTGGTCGGTTTTTAAAACGGACTTGTTGCCGTTTTGGTCGTTGACTGGTTTATTTTGATTTGGCATGATGGTTTGGCTTAAGGTAGAACAATTGGCTTTCTGCAAGCCGATGCTCTTTTTACTTACCCATCACGCAAAGGGTTATATCAATTCAAGGGCTACAACAGAAAAGAGGCACCTTTAGAGCGCCTCTTTTCTGTTGGTAATGATACTAACCACTTACCTGATGGTTTTCTTTTCTAAGACGCTGAGGAGCTTTAAAAAGGCCTCTGCCAGGTCTTCAACTTTGGTTAATCCTTCTATGGCCTCATCCTGCCTGCCGGCCTTGTACAACTGGTACAGGTGACGGGCGGTATCATGCAATTGATCATGCACCAAGTCCAGCTGACGCAACTCTGGACTGTCGCCTAACTGCGGAAACGCCACTTGCTGTATCCATTGCCCCAGCGCACAGGCATGATTGTTAATGACCGGTTCTGGGTCTATGGAAGCACCATACAGCAAAGCCCGTAACTTAGATTTGAACAGCACATGTTTGATTCTGGCCTGTTCAAAATCCTGACTGCTGATGGGTGGCAGACCCACGTTCTTCTCTATCACGTAATTTTCTGACTAAAATATTTCTACAAAGGTAAGGCCCGGCTGCCACCTAAAGTTCCTGGACCGTTTTTAATTTTAGTACAGGTTGCCGTTTTTGGCCTGTTTTCCAGAAAACAGGCCAAAAACGTTTAGTATTCATTGTTCTGGGCGGCGGCTTGCTGGTTGAGGGCCGTTAAGGGAGACTGGGTGAATGGCGTTTCGCTTTCATACCCCCGCACACGTTCTTTGCCAATGCCGCCCGGTCCCGGCAGGAAGTTGTTTAAGACGCACATTAAATCCGTCACGGCGCCCGGAAACATGCCATGCAAAGTGCTCATCAATTTGGCGTTCAGGCCCAAGGTTTCTTCGGCCTTGCCATAGCGGGCGGCATCTATGATTTTGCGCGCGGCTTCTTCGGCGGCCAGGGAGATGATGGGGTTGGCGTCCATGAGCGCAAATACGGCATACTCTTTCTCATGCTGCCCTTTCACGAAGGCATTGCGGGCGCTGCCCGTGCGCATAAGCCCCGGATTGATGGTGGTCACGTAAATTCCGTACTTGCACAGCTCGGCCCTGAATCCTTCTGACATGCCCACCAGCGCAAACTTGCTGCCGCTGTAAGGCACCAGGTGCGGCACGCTCACCTTGCCGCCAATGGAGGCGATGTTGACAATTCGGCCCTCGCCGCGGGCTTTCATGTCAGGTACTACTTCTAGCATGGTATAGAGCGCTGCCCAGTAATGGATGTTCATGGCCTCTTCAAAGTCGGGCACGTCCATTTCCTCTAAAGGCCCCGCAGAAATGACGCCCGCATTGTTGATGAGCACTTCTACCGGACCCAGTTTCTGTTTTATCTCAGAGACCATGGCACTTACCTGGTCCCGGTCGCTCACGTCGCAGTTAAAGCCCAGCACGGCGGCACCGCCTTCACGCAACTCGGCGCAGGCCTTGTCCAGTTGGTCTTGCGTGCGCGAGCAAATGGCAATTCTGGCTCCCTGCTCGGCAAACATTCTGGCCAAGACCAAGCCTAGTCCCCTGCTGCCGCCGGTTATCAAAACGGTTCTGTCTGTAAAGGAGAACTCGCGTTTTTTACGGCGCAGGGAGCGCAACAAGTAAAGGCCGCCAAGGCTGGCACCCGCCAAAAGCAGGTTGTTTTTTGTTTTGTTATCCATGTGGGTTTATTTCTTGAGTTGTTTGAGATACGCTTTTACGTCTATGCCTTCGCCCAGCACCGGCCTGAAAATATCGCCTAGTTTTTCTACTCGCGCAGGCACGTTCTGGATGGTAAACTGGGACGGATGCAGGCCTTTTTTGACTTCCTTCCATTGTAGGGGCGTGGACACAGCGGCACCGGCGCGCGGACGCACGCAATAAGGGGCGGCAATGGTCTGCGCGATGGCGTTCTGCAGGTAGTCAATGTAAATCTGGTGGCGGCGCTCCTTGGGACTGCGCTCCAGGCTGGTGAGGTTGGGCAGACGCTCATGTATGTTTTGCGCCAAGAGCAGAGCCAACTCCTTTACCTGATCAAAAGAAAATTTGGCGGCCAACGGCACGTACAAGTGCATGCCCGTGGCGCCGGAGGTTTTGGCGTACACCGGAATCTTCAACTCATCCAGTACGTCTTTGGCCACCAGGGCGGTCTCCACCACTTCATCATAGGTATTCTCACCGGGGTCCAGGTCCAGCACCAGGTAGTCTGGGCGGTCCAGGGATGGCAGCCGCGAGTTCCAGGGGTTAAGCTGAATACATCCCAGGTTGTTGAGGTAGGCGAGCGTGGCCTTGTTCTGGCAGATGATGTACTCCACTTCCTGGCCTGTAGACGCGGCTTTGATGGCCTTGGTCTCTACCCATTCTGGTGCGTTGTCTCCCGCGTCCTTCTGGAAGAAACCTGGTTTTGCAATGCCGTTGGGATGGCGCAGCAGCGATTCTGGGCGGTCTAGTAGGTAGGGCAGAATAATGGAGGCCATGCCTTGGTAGTAGTTGACCAAATCGCCTTTGGTGATGCCTTCTTCTGGCCAGTACAGTTTTTCTGGGTGCGTGATGGGCACCTCTATTCCGTCTAGTGTCAATACCATATCGTCTTCCTGTCTTTTGCCTGATTTGGGAATTTTATCCTGTTTTTGAGCAAGCCCCTAAGTTCCCTTTGCTGGGCGGGTAAGCTGTTTGTACGAGAAAAACCGACAAACGCTGCCACGGTAACCCATGGTCGTTTTTGGCCTGTTTTCTGGAAAACAGGCCAAAAACGACCATCCTGGACATCAGGAAGACGTCATACACCAAAAAAACGAATGGAGAAGAAACTACAAAGGGAAATACGCCTCTGGATAGGATGATTGCCGTACTTGTGGCGTCGCTTTTTTCTTTCTTCGGCCTGAAGTCTTTTTGACGCGAGCGGCAAATCCTGAAATTTTCAGAAAGTTGGCGTATAGGGTCTGGTGCCGGAGCGTGGCCGTTAGCTTTGCCTTAGCCGAGGCGGCTTTTAAATAGTAAAAGCCCCTCTCCTCTTTCTGCTGAAACCTATACAAAAAGAACAGCGCAGCTCCCAGCCATTTCACCGCATAAGACGCCAAAATCAAGAGCAAGTAAACATAAAAATCTGATTTGCTTCTGGCGCCTTTGTTCAAGAAAATACGGTAAGGAACAATGCTCTCAAAGCTTCTGGCGCCTTCTTTTATCAACCGAAGGGTATAGGCCCAGGACAGCCGGCCGTTGGGCATGAAATGCTTAAACCTGAGGCGGTCTTCATACCAGATGGAGTACCCGGCCAGAGCCATGTTGTAGCAGAGTTCATAGTCGCCGCCGGCGGTTAAGCATATGCCTTGCCTGTCCAGGAGCAAGGGCCTGAAGTTGGCTTTGAGGAGCTTGTCATAGGCAGACTTTCTGAGCACGCACCCAGCCCCGTACACCACGTTGTTAGGCACCTGGCCAGAGGCTTTGGCCTGCGGGCCGTTGGCAAACATGCCGTGTCCTCTGGCCCAGAGCGGTGCCTTGCTTTCAAAGACTAGTTCGCCGCGGCCACCCAACATGCCAATATGCGGGTAACGGGCCATGAGGTTGTAGGCCGTGTTGACGTAGTGCGGGGCCAGCCAGTTATCATCATCACAAAAGAGGACAAACTCAAAGCGGGCATTCTCCAGGGCCATGTGGCGGGCATGGGAAAGGCCGGGGGTGGGCTGGTATAAAACGGTCAACGGCACCGCGCTCTTGCCATCTGCCCACACGTCGCAAATGACCACCTGGGTATTGTCTGTAGAAGCGTTGTCTATCACCAATACCTCCCACTTGATATTTTCATGCACCTGCTGACGCGCCAAGTGCATGAGGGTTTTGGGCAACAACCGGGCCCCGTTATAGGTGCAGATGACCACTGATACGCCTAGTTCCATAATCTCCGGAGTAACATCATAGCATGTAATCTTAGACTGAGCAGGTACAACAGGGGACTCTTGGCGAGTTGGAGGGCTTGAGACATCTGGGCGAGGGTGGCGGTCTGGTCAGGAACGCTTCGCCATAGCTTTCGGGCTACTTTTAAGCCGTACTTGGCATAGTAGCGCTGTGACTTTTTAAGGGTTTGGCTTTTGGCTTCTGGTGGCAGGTGCTGTTGGATGAGTTCCATGGCTTTGGCCAGGTCCTGCAAATGCTGTCCAGACGAGAACCTGCTCCCAGAAATGGAATCTGCGTGCTCCCGGTAGAACGCCAAGGTTTGCGGCGTGTACGCCACTGGATACCGGCTGGCAATCCTGACCCACATCTCCCAATCCTCACCGTACTCCAAAGCATAAAAACCACCCAATTGTTCATACACGCTTCTGCGTACGGTCATGGCCACGTACTGCACCTGTTGGCGTTCACTGATTTTTTGTAGCCAGTTTCTTAATAGGCCTGGTTGGGTAGCTTCTGGAGTCTTGTCATAGACCTTCTTCCCTTTCTCATTTACGCACCGGTAGCGGCAAAAAGCGGCGCCCGCTTCTGGGTATTGTTGGAACAGCTGGGCCAACTGCGCATAATAACCTTGACCCACAAAATCGTCGCCGTGCAGCAAATGCACCAAATGGCCCTTCGCGCGGTTAAGGCAGGTTTCAAAATTACGGAGACTGCCTACGTTCTGCGCTTGCCTGTAGTAATTGATTCTGCCGTTGCCCACCTCTTGCACTAATTGTTGCACATCCACGTCGGTGCTGGCATCATCCACTACCTCAATCTGCATCTGCGCTTCGGGCATCTCCTGCATTAAAACGCTCTCTAAAGTTTCTCTCAGGAATGTCCCGCAGTTGTACACCGGAATCATCACTGACCACAACGGCCGCTCCATTGCCAGAGGCAAGGGCTGGATGACGGGCGGCGACGTGGGAATTCTTATCATGATGCTTGATGGTATAGTGTTGGAAATAGGCTTAGGCTAAACTGAGTTCAGGGGTAAGATGGGGCGCAGGAAATTGCTCTGGTTGGGTATCTTTTCTTTTTGCCTCTATCCTTTTGGCCCGGCAGAATTTCACCAAGTCTTTCAAGGAAAAGACAGACAGCAAAAGGTAAATGCTCTGAGTCCAGGCCAAGTGAGGCAGCAAGGAATCTACAATGTATCTTTTCTTGTAAACAGCCGCTTTCTGGATAGCCTCTACGTTTCTGTTAGGATTATCCTTGAGGAGAATCTGCTTGGTGAGGTCATCCAGCATTCTTAGGCAACGCACCATTTCCTGCACTTCTCTTTTTTGCAACAACGGCAAGAAGTTATGCTGGTAGCATTCAATATAGGTTGACGGCACCACGCAGTCTGGCCCGGTGTAATACTGGATGTTGCGCAGAATTTGCTCTTGTTGCGCGCTGGCATATTCTGCTTTGCGCAGTACCTGGTGCAGACTCTGGCTGGTGACGCGGTAGTCTAGCAGAACCTGAGGGAGGTTGTGGATTGGGTACTTCCTTGACAGTTGCCAGAACAGCTCAAAGTCCTCTGCATAAGGCGCGGTGTACCCACTCACGGATTGAACAGCGGCCTTACGGTACAGTACCGTAGGATGGTAAATCCAGCAGATGAACGTGAGGTTGTAATAGAAGTATTCGCTCTTGAAGACGTCCTGCCGCAGGAACCTGCCTTGCTCATCTACTACTTTCACCAAAGAAGACACCATGGCGCAGGCTGGGTTCTTCTGTAAATAGTCTACCTGCCGTTGTAGCCTATCGGGGTAGCTGATGTCATCTGCGTCCATCCTGGCAATGAGGGGGGCAGTGGCCAGTTCTATGCCTTTGTTCAAAGTGGCACTTATGCCCAGGTTCTGCTCATTCTGGTACAACCGGATGCGTGGGTCTGCAAAGGATTGAATAATGGCCAGGCTGTCATCTGTAGAACCGTCATCTATGATCAAGAACTCAAAGTCATGAAGGGTCTGCTGGAGAATACTCTCCATGGCTGCCCTCAGAAACTTCTGAGCGTTGTAGACGGGCATTAGGACGGTAACGGCAGGCATCCTCATGAGGCGGTTAATTTGTGCATTCCTTTCTTGAACAGTCTTTTCAGGCGGGTAGGCAGAGTGTGCTTGAAGTAATAGGCTTGCGGGTGGCGGTACGGTAGAAAGGCTTTCTCCAGTAAAGCGCGTATTTCTGGGTCATTGACCTTATTCTGATCCAGATACTTTTCAAACCACTCCAGAAAATACTGCCGGGCCACGTGGTACAAACCATTGGCTTTGGCGCTTTGCTCTACAGACCCTATTCTTTGTCTGTAGCGGTTGTTACATTCAGAGGAGATGTAGACATGTTCTTTCAGGTAGACTTTGCTTAAGAATGCCTGGTCTTCATACATCTGGTACTCTTTGATGAATGATTCTTCAAAGCCGCCAGACCGTTCAAATGCCTCTCTGGTCATGATCAGTGCCGAAGGACAGGGGCAGGAATTGGGCTGCAGAGGATACAAGGCTTTGGTTAGTGCACCGGGTGCATACACTTTATCTGGCAACACGCCTACTTGTACCTCTACATCTTTTTTGGTTGGGTTGTCCCAGCTAAACCAATACTCAGACGCCTCAGCGGCCAATCCTACTACTGGGTTTTGCAGAAAGATGTCTACCTGGGTCTGGAGTTTAAATGGCAACCAGACGTCATCAGAATCCAGAAACGCCAATAGTTCTCCTTTGGCATGCCGGATGCCCAGGTTACGACTAGCGGCCGCGCCTTTGTTCACGTGCCCGCCATGCTCTACATATTTAATCTTCTGGGGATAGGCGGCGGCATACCCTTGGGCAATCTCATGGCTATGATTGGTGGACCCGTCATCTACCAGAATGATTTCCCAGTCTGGGTAAGTTTGCTGGCGCACGCTGTCAATGGCCTCTGACAGGAAGTCCTTTTCATTGTAGAACGGTATGATCACCGAGACAAGGGGTTGGTTCAAGGTACTCATAAGCAGATGCGTTACATTATCTAGGATGGCTTAGGAACTGACGGAAGTCTGGTTTGCTCAGGTTAGGTACCTGGATCCTGCCCAACTGGAAAGGATTTGTCTGGTGGTTGATGCGTTTTTCCTGGGTGGTGAGCGCCGCGGCATAGCCCATCTGCTGGACCACCACTAAGCTATCTGCATTGTAAGCTCCGTAGGGGAAAGAGCAGGTACTGATTGGCTTACCGGTGATTTCTTGCAATGTGTCTTGGTTGGCCTTTAACTCGTGGTACTGTTGTGCTCTGTCAAGGCTAGACAACAGCGGGTGCGTAACCGTATGCCCGCCTACCTCAAAGAGCGGATGGTTGGCCAACTCCTGTATCTGCCCAGAAGTCATACATTTATAGCCATTTTTTTTCTCTTGGCTTCCTCCGGCCCATTCTTTTAGTTGGGCTAAGTACTGTTGTTGTTCTGTAGCCGGAAGTGGTCTTATTAGCAACCAAAGTTGCAGGAAGAGCTTGCCTCTCTGGGTGTCTGGTTCCTGCACAAATGCTTTCCAGAACCTGAGCTTGCTTTGGAGGTTGTCATCAAGAAGGCTTTCCTGCGCTAACTCTGTTTCTATTGACGTGCCGGCTATGGTCATCTTGAAATTTACTGGCAGGCTTGGTGATTTCAGGAGTAGTTCTTCCAGCTCGTCCCACCAGAATTCATTGACTGTGCCTGTGTTGCCGGTGGCTATGAAGAAGGTGGCAGGCAGACGGTATTTCTCCAGAAGCGGTTTGGCTTGCAGATAGTTGTCTTGGTAGCCGTCATCAAACGTAATGGCCAGGCTGTTGCGTGGCAGGCTGTTTTTATGCGCTCTCTCTATTAGCTCAGACAGCGGTAACACGTTATGGTTTGTTTGAAGAACTTCAAGCTGCTGCTCAAAGAGGTCTGGGTGAACCGCGATGTTCCAGGCGTCTTGCATAGACGCATCAACCCTGTGGTACATGAGCACCAGGGCGCTGGGTTGCAGGTACCCTTTGATGATATGTTTGAGCTTAGTGACCATCATGCTACAGCCTTAGTGGCTTTTACGGCTACTATCACCTGGTAATGGGGATCATGATAATCCAGCTTTTCTTTGGGCACTTCGGGCAAACCCAGGCCGTACAAGAACTTACTGGCGGAAAACACATTGCCGTAGGTGGTTATCTCTATCTGGCCACCAGGAAAGGTCTCTTGCAGTAGCTTGTACATGGCCTTGTCCGTGAAGGCCCAGTACCAGGTTTCCTTCCATTCACCGTGGTCAATGGGTGTAATGCCGGGCACCGTTAAAAGAAGGCTTCCGCCTGGCTTTAAGATTCTATGGCACGTTCTAAGGGCGTTTTTCACTTCATAGATCAAGTGCAGCGTCTGGGTGAGCAATAAACAGTCAAATACATTGTCAGGTAGATGCGGGGCGTCACTTATGTCGGCTATGAAGGTGGCCTTGGAATTGGATGCGTCTACATGCAGAATATCGCTTTGCGTTACCTTGGTCTGGCCATATTGAAGAGTGTATTCATTGTCACCTATCTCCAGCACCCTGCCCCTAATACTATCAGCCTGCCCGGTTAAAAAGCTCTCTATGTAATACCGATCAATGGGACCGCCGCGATCGTAGCCAAACTCTTTGCTGAACGGCTTGGTACTCCCAAAATCTCCGAAGCTCACCTCCCCAACCGGTGGCAGGAAATTCCTGTACCAGTTGTTTCTGTGCAAGTACCGCAACCAGGAGACTGGGATGAGTTTCTTTACTTTTTTCTTCACCATGGCCTTGTCAAGTTTCAGAGAATATTTTAATGCGTAGGTAGGGTTGTTCTTAAGCAAAAAAGCTATCGTTTTAGCCTGGATCGGAGCTTTCTGCTTGAGCAAGGCTTGGTACAGTTCCTGGCTGTAATACTTCCTCCAAATGGACTTTCCTTGCTGGAAAGCCTTTTGTTCATCAGCTGTTTTCAAGCTGGGTTTCTGTCTTTCTAAGGTATTCAAGGCCCCTTGCAACATCACGGGGATATTGGCCGACATATTGGAATCATGAAACCGGTACACCGCAATTTTAGCATCATGATGCGCTACCGGATGCCTTCTGGCTACACGCAAATACAGGTCGTAATCCTCGCAATTCTTGAGGGAGGCGTCAAACAGAAACTCTTCAAACACCTGCCGTCTAAACATCACCGTAGCCACCATCCCTATGTAATTGCCTTGGAGTAAATGACAGTAATGGTTTGCGCCCGTGACCGTCATCCCCTTGGCCTCGGTTCTATTCTCATTACTGTAAAAGGCGTCAAACATCCCCGAGACGAACGCCAACGCTGGGTTTTGAAGAAGCTGTGTCACATTGGCTTCTATCCCTGCTGGGTAAAGCCAGTCATCTGCATCCAAAAACACCAGAAACTCCCCTTTGCTGAGCCGTATGCCGGCGTTCCTGGCAGATGGCAGGCCTTGGTTCTCTTGGTAGTGGTACCTTACATTTGGGTAAGCCGCTGCCTGCGCCCTTGTGTCATCCTTTGACCCATCGTCCACTACCACAATCTCTGTATGAGCATAGGTTTGGGCAAGCACGCTCTCAATAGCGGTTGCTAAGAAATGCGCCTGGTTGTAACACGGAATAACCACCGATACCAACGGTTGCGAAGATCTTAGCGAAGTGTCCATTTTGAATCTAATTACATGACACGTTTTCCTTTGTGCTTCAGGTAATAGGCCAGCCCCGCGGCCACGCCCGTAATCTCTGACCACAAAGTCTTATGCTGAAATTTATAGCCAGGGAATCCCCGCACCGCCGCTTTTGGAAACCACAGAAAAAACAACTTGGTCAGGTAAAGGGCGTAGCCTGCCTCGCGTTCTTGCTCTTGTTGTAGCAACGCCGCCACGGTATGGCCCCGCATGTAATAGAAAATCTGCTTTTTCAACTCCTGCACGTTCTCGCGGTGCTCATGGAAGACGATGGCTCTGGGGTTGTAGTGAATGGAATGCCCCTTGGCCAGAACGCGGTACCACATCTCAGAGTCCCCGTTACAGCCGGCGGCTCCAGCGTCCAGTAACTCGTCAAAGTAGCCCACGTCTTCAAACACCGTTTTTCTGAACGCCATGTTGGCGCCGGCGCCAATCTCCCAGACCGGCGGACCTTTGGGAAGGGTCACTTTGAAGAACTGGGTATCATAGACTTTGTCTACGTAGCCCCGGTTAAAGCTCCAATGTTTCTCAAAAATGCACTGGGCCTCAGACTTAAGATGAGAGGCAATGACCAGACCTGTCATGGCGGCCACTTTGGGGTCTTTGAAGGTATCCCAGACATGATAAATCCATAGAGGAGTGACCAATACGTCATCATCTACATAAGCCACCACCGGCAGACTGGCTCTTTTAGCACCGGTGTTTCTGGCAATGTCCAGCCCTACCCTAGGATCACGCACATAGGTGATACCTGCAAACTGTGCCACCACTTCCTGGCTCGCGTTGTCTCTAGGAGCATTGTCTACCACAATGATCTCCTGGGGCTGGCAACTTAACTGAAGCAAGCGCTCCAGGCACTGCTTTAACTGTGGAGCCCGGTTGCAGGTACATATGACTACCGAGACAGGCACTTGGGCAGGCACTTCCTTAGGAACCACCTTGGCAAAGACCATTTCAAAAAAGCCCAGCCACTTCTCTGACTCTTCTAGCTCTATCCATCGGTGCCAGGGTGTATGAGAAAATCCGCCTTGATTGGCATATACCTCAACAGCTGGATGAATTGCGGCAGTTACTTTCTGGAGCAAGCCTGCCAAAGTCAGATGAGCGTTTGGCTCCAGGAATACGTGGCCCAAGGCCAGAGACTTCCACCAGAAAACCAAGTACTGGCCTTGCTCCATGTCCAAAAGGTCTGGCAAGTGCAGGCCGTTGCTGAGGTTCAAGTGATGGATATGGTAAGAGATAGATGCTTTCATAGCTTTAGACAGAAGTGTTTTCCAGAATCTGCGCCGTGTGTTTAACCTGGAAGGGTAGTTTGGGCCGTACCGCTCCCCACCATTTGCCATACCATTGAATGGCTCCTCTATAGTCTTCCAGGTCAAAAGACAGGCATTCGTCTAAGTCATAAACCGGTATTGACGTATCCTTCACAAAATGCAGGCAGACGTAATAAGAGCCGTCGTTTAAAAAATTGCCGGGAATGGTGCATTGCCCTTCCATCACACCTATTTGGCTAAGCACGGGGTCTGAGGGAACGTCAAAAATGCATTCGCCGCTGGCCGTGAAAAGTAACAAGCCTACGCTCAGTTCTATGTCTTCTTTCAAGCACCAGAACTGGAACTTGACCATCAAGGGCACCCGTATGTCCAGAGGGTCTTCTGGCCGGTCCAACTGAGGCACTAACTCAACGGCTTTCATCCTGAGCCAGTCAATACCTGGGGCATTAGCCGGTGAAATCCATATCTGCTTGAAATTGGCGCGCTGGGTTTGGTTGAGGTACTTATTAACCACGGTGTTAACGTCTGCAAACGCTTGCAATTCTCCCTTGTTAAGCCAGAGCGCCTTGTCACAAAGGTTCTTGACGGCCTGCATGCTATGACTCACAAACAAGATGGTGCGGCCCTGTGACTGAGAGACTTCGCGCATCTTACCCAGACACTTCTTCTGGAAGTCTGCGTCCCCCACGGCCAGCACCTCGTCCACAATCAAAATATCTGGTTCTAAATGTGCGGCCACGGCGAAGGCCAGCCGCACGTACATGCCGGATGAATACCGCTTTACCGGGGTGTCAATAAACTCCTCCACCCCAGAAAAAGCCACAATCTCATCAAACTTAGACCTGATCTCAGATTTGCTCATGCCCAGGATGTAGCCGCTTATGTAGATGTTCTCCCGGCCCGTCAAATCCTGATGAAATCCCGTACCTACCTCTAACAAACTACTTACTTTGCCCCTGCCACGCACAATCCCCTCTGTGGGCTTTACAATTCTGGAGATGATCTTAAGCAACGTAGACTTGCCCGAACCATTGCTGCCAATGACGCCTATGGCCTCACCATGCTTTACTTCAAAGTTGATGTCCTGCAAGGCCAGCACCGATTGGTTTTCTATGTGCTTTGCCTTCTTCTCTGGGTCTGACAGGATATAGGGATCACCCTTTTTTAGAATGGAAGTTGTGAACCAGCGCTGAACGTCCCGTCTGAACGTGCCAGTACCAATAGTACCCAGACGGTACAGTTTGTACAGGTGTTCTACCTTGATGACGGTTTCAGACATGATTTCCTTTCTTTTAGACTACATCAATCAACTTATCGCCTTGTTTATTAAAAAACAGAACCGCGCCTAATAGCAGCACGACTGTAAGAATCAAACTATACCCCAGCTGACCCGGCGTTACCAGACCCTGCCCTAACAAGGAAAGCCTGAACAATTCAAAGAGCGGTGTCAAGGGGTTTAACTGCACCACCCAGCGCAACTTCTCTGGGATCACTGTCAATGGGTAGATGACCGGGGTTACAAACATGAGCAGGCGCACGCCCAGGCTGACCAGGTTAGAAATGTCGCGGTACTTGGCGGTCAATACAGAAAACAGCAGCCCCAGCCCCAATGCCAGCAAACCCACTAAGGCAATGGCCACCGGCAACAGCAACAGATTCCAGCTCCAGGTTAAGTCAAAATCGGTGGTCAGGCTGTAGTAGGCAATGACACAGATGAACATGACCAGCTGAATTAAGAACCGAAGGGCTTGCGTGCTCACCACTGAAAGGGGCATGATGATTCTAGGGAAGTAGACCTTGCTGAACAGCTGAATGTTCTCTCTAAACGTGTTGGAGGTGCCCGTAAAACTGTCGCTAAAGAAATTCCAGAGCACAATACCCGAGGCATAAAACACTACCGGCGGCAAAGCACCCGTTGAGATGCCCACTAGTTTATTAAACACCAACACGTAAGTGACCAGCGTGAGGATGGGCTGGAACAGAACCCACAGCGGACCCAGAACGGTTTGGTTGTAGTTAAGCAGAAAAAAGCGGCGCACCAGCCCCACCAACAAATGCCTGTACGCCCACAACTCCTGTGCGCTGTGGCTCCAGAAGGTGGTTTTGTTGGTAATCTCCCAATCCCATTTGGTAGTTTGGGTAACTGGCATGGCAGTAACGGTAAGGCAAGCGACAGAGACAAAAAACCAAGTGCAGGTGTACCAACAATACGGCAAAGCCACTGGCTTGCACGAGTATTGAATGCCGAAGGGAGGATGAAAAAGCTAATGCGCGTGTAGGATTAGCCCAAGATTTCTATGGTATTATACGTATATACCACAACATGCGGCTAAGTATTTGACTACTATTTAGCTAGAAGCGGCTTTATTTTTTTGTATAGCACAATGAATGCCGTTGGCACCCTGTTTAAGAAATACAAATACCGCCATTTCTTTCTGAAGAGGGTTGTATACGCAGTCTTCTTCTCAATAATCCTGCTTTGGTCACGGTGCATAGACAAAGCAAACCTAATCCCAGCTTTAAGGGCCTTTACCGCCACTAGCTCATTTTGATAATACTGCCCGGGCTGGTACAGGTCGCACCAGGATTCTGCGCAGGCATCACCTTTAAATGACCTGGTGCTTAGCCCACTGTACTGCTGGTTATAGATCACCAGAGGTTTATTTAAAAAGGCCACGGGGTGTGCTATGGCCACTTTGCCGCAGAAATAAGTATCCTCACCGCTTACCATGCCCATCGGAAAGCACCCCACTTTCTCACAAACGGCACGGGGCACCACCGTTGAAGACAGTCTGGTGATTTTGTGGTCTAGTTCGGCCTTAAAGTAATCTGGCACCAAACCGTTTGGAAGGCCTTTATCTGGGTCCTGTACTTTGTTTTTTTCTGCTACCTTATGGGCGGCTATGTATAGACCACAATTTGGATACTGCTGAATAAAGCCTAGCATTTCCTGTAGATAAGTGGGCTGCCAAAGATCATCAGCGTCCAGAAACGCAATAAAAGGAGCCTGGGCTTGGCGCACCCCATGGTTTCTAGCTGAGGACACGCCTTGGTTGGCTTGGCTTACCACCTTGATTCTGGCATCAGTAAACAACTTCACTGTTTGGAGACCGTCATCTGTAGAGCCGTCATCTACCACTACCACCTCATAATTACCAAAGGTCTGGTCCAGCACAGACTGCAAGGTAGCGCCCACATAAGGACCTTTGTTATACAGCGGAATGACAACACTAATCTCTGGGCGTACTTGACTCATCTGCTAGACAATTTTTGACAACTCTCTGACCATGAGAATCAGGCTGAGCTTTGTTTTGGACACAAGAGGATCCTATTCCTTAAGTTGTAATTTATACTGGCATTTTCCTATTCAACAATAAAATTTTTCAACACGGTACCGTTAGTCACTGGTTCAATACCTGGGTATATTTATCCTTGTCCTCCGTTTTGGCCTCTTTTCATGAAAAAACAGGCCGAAAACAAAAAAGGCCCGTCCTATTTAAAGAACGGGCCTTCTGGTACCTTGCTGGCCGGGTGATTAATGTTTTCCTCCGCGGCCGGCAATAGTAGGATTGTTTACATCATCTTTGCCTGAGGCTGAGCCGCTACCCGTGTCTTTTCTCTTTTCTGGGTCACCGCCGTGGCCGGCGCTTCCGCTGCTTTTACCGCCGCCGGTGCCGTCGTTGCCGTTATGATTTCCTTTAAAGCCACTGTGGCTGTCGCCTAGGCCGCCGGCGTGCGTGCCACGACCGGTGTCTTTATCACTTTCTGCCCCGCGTGGCGTGTTGCTGGTGGGGTTAGAAGGCGTTTTGCCTAAGCCCTGCGCCTCGCCGCGTCCGCCGCCTTGACGGCCTAAGATGTCGCCGCCGCCGTTTATGTCGTCATGGGCCTGGCCTCTGTCTAAGTTACCACCGGCATCGTTCACGTCTGCTCTTCCTTGAGAGTCATAGTTGCCCGTGTTGCCGTCTTTAGCCTTGGTACCGTAGTTTTGGTCGGCAAAGCCACTGGTTGGCTGCTGTGCGTTCTTGTTTTTATTGTCTCCTTGGTTCTGGTTTTCCTGGTTCTCAGAATTTCTATTGTCGTTAGCCATGGTTTCCTATTTTAAGTGAATACTTACAAAATCGTGTACTCTGTTTACGAGACCAAGGCCACAGAGTTGATTTACCGCAATAGGACATTTACCATTTGGGGCTACTGTTGCAGAAATGCACCCATAAAAACCAGTCCGTCATCTGCCTACTTATTAAGCAGTTTTGGCAGCAGATGCGCCTTGGCCCATTGCACGGCCATGAACGTCTTTCCGTCTACAAACACCTTCTCTTCTAAGTCTTTAGCCGAATACACTACAGACTGAATGCTCTCATGCTCGTCATCTTTGCCGCCGCCTTGGCTCACCTGGTGGCTCACCTCGGCATAAAACAGAACAATTTTCTCTGAACAGGCGCCCGGCGAAGGATAGAACTCTGAGATGAATTCCAGTTTGTCCACGTTGTAGCCAATCTCTTCCTCAATCTCGCGGGTAATGGCGTCTTCGGGTTTCTCATCTGGGCTGTCCAGCATGCCGGCCACCACTTCTACCAGTTCCTGCTCCACGGCCGGCCGGTACTGTTTGGCCAGAATGAACTGTTGTTGTTTGGTGTCAAAGACCAGCGCGGCGGCGGCAATGCCCGTCTGGAACACCTCGCGCTTAAATTCTTCCTGCCCGTTCTGCACGGTGTATACCTGCAGTTGGTAGTGTCCTTTATAGGCGGTTTCTTTCTTGGTTATCTTCATGGGTAGATGTATACATTCTAAGGTTATAGGGTATAGGGACGCCAAAGGCTCTTACGGGCTCTCCAGTGGCTGGTTTATTTTAGCCGGGGCCAAAAAGAGCTGGCAAGATTAAGGCCATGGCATGCAAATGTGCGTACATGATACCGTAAATATTTATTTTATGAAAAAATCATTTGTAGTAGGGCTCCTTCTGTTGTTGGCCACAGTGGGTAGCGGCGCCATGGCGCAAACCCAGTCAACGCATTACAAAGCCGCCGAAAGCCTGCTTCTCATCATGGACACGCCCAAGACCATAGACACCAACTTGCAGCAGATGCTCACGCTGCAAATAGACCAAATGCCCGTCATGAAAGAAGCCGAAGTGGAGGTACGCTCCTTCTTTGCCAAGTACATGAGCTGGAACGCCCTCAAAGAAGACATGATAAAAATGTACATGGAGGAGTTCACTGAGAAAGAGCTCAAAGACATGACCACCTTCTTTAAGACGCCTACCGGCAAGAAACTGGCCGCCAAGCAAAGCACGCTAACCATGCGCGGCGCCCAGTTAGGTCAATCCAAGATTCAGCCGCACCTACCTGAGTTGGAAGAGATTCTGCGCAAGAAAATGCAAGACAATTAAGCAACCCCTAACCTACGCGCAAGCCTTTAAGAACTGCCTGTCTCCTCTCCTGAAGGGACAGGCAGTGTCATTTTTGGGCTATTTTCTGGGAAACAAGCCAAAAACGGTTAGGCGGAGCTTTCTAATGACCGCCGGCACCTCTAAACAATATGGTTTCGTTTAAGTTGTGAATGCAATCAAAACGCTGTTCAAAATTTTCTTGAATTTTGTCCATTCCCTAACCACTTCGTTCCTTTACACTTTCATTATGAAAAAATTATTGCTTCTCTTATCTCTTTCACTGCTGCTCATGATTCCTGCGCATGCCCAAAAAATCACTACCCAACTGGTAGAATACAAAGAAGGCCAGACCACCTTAGAAGGGTACTTAGCCTATGACCCCGCCCAGAAAGGCAAACGCCCTGCCGTGCTGGTAGTGCATGAATGGACGGGCCTGAATGACTACACCAAAAAGCGCTGTGACCAACTAGCCAAAATGGGTTACGTGGCCTTCGCCGCCGATATTTATGGCAAGGGCGTTCGTCCCGCTTCTCCTGAGGCAGCCGGGGCCGAGTCTGGCAAATACAAGAACAACATCCCCCTGCTTAGAGCCAGAGTGAATGCCGGCCTAGACCACCTGCGCAAAATGAACAATGTAGACGGCAAGAAGATAGCGGCCATTGGGTACTGTTTTGGCGGCACCACGGTGCTGGAACTGGCCAGAAGCGGCGCTGATGTGGCCGGCGTGGTGAGCTTCCATGGAGGTCTGGGCACGCCCAACCCAGCAGATGCCAAAAACATTAAAGCCAAAGTATTGGTAGCCCACGGCGCCATTGACCCTTACATCTCTAAAGCTGAGCTGGATGGTTTCTACAAAGAAATGAACGACGCCAAGGTGGATTACCAGTTCATTGCCTACAGTGACGCCGTGCACGCCTTCACCAACCCAGACGCCGGCAATGACAACAGCAAAGGGGCCGCTTACAACGCCGCCGCCGACAGAAGATCATGGGAAGCTATGAAACAGTTCTTCGCAGAGATTTTCAAATAGAACCTCTATACTCTAATAGAAAGAGGAAGCTATCTGGCATGGCTTCCTCTTTCTGTTTATAGACAAACGCCTACTAAGTTTTAACTTCCGTTTTTGGCCTGTTTTATGAAAAACAGGCCAAAAACGGAAGCTAATTAAAGAAACTATCCGCTGGAAGTCTGAGTGTTACTTCTTCAAACTCTGTGTGTTTAATTTTAAGCTTTTCAAAAACTGCCTTGACCCTTTCGTTGACTATAATCAATGGCCGGGCATAATGAACAACATAATTTCCTTCTTTTTTCAATCTTGAAATCCCAAAGTGTTCCCAGGTATTAAAGGCATCTGAGCTGTTTAGAAAGTCAGCATCAACATTATCATAATTAAGTTGGAGCGGTGCCACATATGTAGGTATATCATTCTCAAGGCTCCCTATGATGGCCTCATTAAAGTGACCATCGCGTTTACAATTTTTGCATTGATCTGCTTTTTTCAATCCAGTAGAATCCTTATGCGCTTTTGGCAATGTCAACGTAGGGTTAATATGATACAGAGGAAGAACATTTCCCTTGGTGTCATGGACTGGGTATAAACAGTTAGACATCAAGCCTGCATCTTCGAGGGCCTGTTTAAGCTTCTCAGATAGCATCAAATCGCCGCCTAGTGTATCAAAAAAGTCTTTTTTTGCTTTGCTTAGCCCGATGCTCCTTATAGGTCCAACTAACTGGGCGGCCGTTCCACAAAATGGACAAGCACGTTCTAAATTGTAAATGCTACCAAAGGGTTCTCCACTATCGCCTACGGAGGCTGAAGTAGTGCTGAGAATGTAAAGTTTACAGGCGGGGAGCATCAAATTGTATTTATTCACTTAAAGCCTAAAACTGTAAGCTAGTATTAGTCCCTGAAATATAAGGCTCTTTTCTGATGAGGAAGCAATGCAAGAAAACATTGGTATGCTTTTCATTTGTTTTTGGCCTGTTTTCTGGAAAACAGGCCAAAAACGGGCTTATCAACTACAAGCAGCTGGTAACTAGAGACATATTCCTGTTTAACAGCTAAAACACAGCCCAGCATTGCGTATCTTCCGAAACTCTAAGCGGGCATTGGCAGTAAAAGTCCCTTGCTGAAGCACCTTTAGCGAACCAATGCAACCCCATGTTTTCTGCGCCAACCAAAACCCTTTCTTGCTTCTTTTACGCCGTTTTGCTTTGCCTTCTGGCTTTGGGTACCTGGTCGTGTAAAGAAGAAAAACCCGTGCACCATACCGTGGTCTTCAAGCCTACCAACATTGAGCCCGAAGACACCATCCAATACCCCAACGCCCTCATTACGGCCCTCAATAGAAAAAACAAGTGGGTAGATTCGGTCTTTAAGCGCCTCACGCCAGATGAGCGCATCACCCAGCTCATGATGATTGAGGTCTTCTCCAACCAAGGCCCTAAGCACGAAGAAGACGTTCTCAACCTCATCAAACGCTACAAAGTGGGCGGCTTGATTTTCTTCCAAGGAGGACCGGTGCGGCAGGCCAAGCTCACCAACAAACTGCAAGCCGCGTCTAAAGTACCGCTTTTGATAGGCATGGATGCCGAAAGCGGCGTAGGCATGCGCATGGACAGCGCCATGCAGTACCCTCTGCCCATGCTGCTGGGGGCCATTAACAATGACAGCTTAATCTACCGCATGGGCGCCGAAATGGCCTATGAGTTCAAACGGCTGGGCATGCACCTAAACTTTGCGCCGGTGGTAGACGTGAACAACAACCCCCAGAACCCTATTATCTCGTACCGGGCCTTCGGCGAAAACAAGGAAGACGTGAGTTCTAAGAGCCTGGCGCAGATGCTGGGCATGCAGGACAACGGCATCATTGCCACGGCCAAGCACTTTCCCGGCCACGGCGACACGGACGTAGACTCGCACCATGACTTGCCCATCATCCCGTACGGCCGTGACCGGCTGGATTCTCTGGAGCTGTACCCCTTCAGGCATTTGATCAATAGCGGCGTGGGCGGTATGATGGTGGGCCATATTCACATGCCCAAGTTGGACTCCACTGCCAACCTGCCGGCTTCTTTGTCTAAACCCATCACCACAGATTTATTAAGAAAGGAGCTGGATTTTGCCGGTCTCATTTTCACAGATGCCATGGTCATGAAGGGCGTGACCAAATACTTTAAGCCCGGCGAGGCCGAAGTCATGGCTTTGGAAGCGGGCAATGACGTCTTGGAGCGTTTGGTGAGCGTACCCAAGGCGTTGGCCGCCATCAAAAAAGCCATTAGAGAAGGACGCCTTAGCCAGAAAGAGATTGACCGCCGTTGCAAGAAGGTATTAGCCGCCAAGCACTGGGTAGGCTTGAATCACTATGCACCCATTGCGCTGGACAGCCTGCACCAAGACTTGAACCGGTCTAGGGCGCATGAGACCTTGAGACGCCTGGCCGAAGGCTCCTTGACCCTGCTCAAAAACAAGAAGCACCAAATACCCATAGAAAACAAAAAGCGCCGTAGTGTGGCCAGTCTGGCCATTGGCGCCACCAGCAGCACGGTGTTTCAGCAGCGCATAAAACGTAGTCTGGCCGTGAAGGAGTTTTTCCTGCCCCGCAAGAGCAACGCCAAATACATCAAGAAACTCAGAAAGGACCTGCTCAAGCATGACCTCATCATCCTGAGCATTTACGGACCTAGCATCAGGCCTAGCAACAGCCTGGGTTTAGGCCCCGAGGACCGGGCACTCATCAATGAGCTGGCCAGAAAGAAACGGAGTGTTGTGGTGCTGTTTGACAATGCCTATACTTTAGACCATTTTGCTGATATTCACCAGGCTACTTCTATCTTAGTAGGCTATCAGCAGTTGCCGGCCATCCAGGCCGCGGCGGCGTCTTTAGTATTAGGAAAACTGGAACCGGCGGGTAAACTGCCCGTGACGGTGAACAAGCATTTCAAGTACGGCGACGGGCTGTAGTTTTGGCCTGTTTTCTGGAAAACAGGCCAAAAACGACTGTCACCAACTTGCTTCAGGTTTAACGGTAGTCAATCAGCCTGCGTCAAAAAAGGCATTTTGTAAGATGATATGAGGATTCTTCAGGAAGTATGGTCGCTGGTGGTTTTAGGGTTTCTGCTGTGCCTTATGCCGTCCTGCCAGCAGAACAAGGCCTTGGTCCTGCAAACCCCTACCCGGCAGTACCAAACCCAGCAGGTGGTGTTACTGGTGATTGACGGCGTTCGGTTTTCAGATACGTGGGGAGATTCTTCTTATGCCTTGATTCCCAACATGGCTAACCAGATGGCTCCGCAGGGCATCTTCCATGCTAAGTTCTACAACCAAGGCAAGACACTCACCAACCCCGGGCACGTGGCACTTACTACGGGCAACTACCAAAACCTGAGCAACAACGGTTCAGAGATTCCGGACCACCCCTCTGTCTTCCATTATTACCTGCAGCACACCAAGGCACCCGCCACGCAGGCCTGGATTGTTGCCAGCAAAGACAAGCTGGAGATTCTGGCCAAGACCAATTCACAGGAACCTGCCGCGCAGTTTGCGCCGTCTACAGACTGTGGCAATAATGGCCAGGGAACGGGCTACAGAGAAGATGCGGTGACCGTGCGCAGGGCCAAGGAGATTATGACCCGGCACCAACCCAAACTTTTGCTCATCAACTTAAAAGACCCCGACAGCCAGGCCCACGGTGAGCAATGGCAAGGCTACCTGAACGCCATCAAGCAGAGCGACAGCTATGCCTATGAGCTTTGGAATTGGATTCAGCAAGACCCATTCTACAAGAACACCACCACGCTCATCATCACTAATGACCACGGCCGGCATATCGGCAACAGGTTTAACGAGCACGGAGATTTGTGCGAAGGCTGTAAGCACATTAGCCTGTTGATGCTGGGGCCAGACGTGAAACGAGGCTTCATTCCCACTCAAGCCCGGTCTCAGGTAGACGTAGCCGCCACCATTGCCGAACTCCTCAACTTCCCCATTCCCAGACGGGACGGAGAGCCCATGCTAGAATTGCTGCGAGAGCCCGCTAGACCGGAGTAACCGTATTCTCCTTGATGGGCTCATAGGAACGGACGGTTTGCTGACGCAGCTCGGCGGCTTCTTTTTCTTCCAGAGACTTCTTGGCGCCCATTAATCTGGAGAATGCCGTCACGTTGGTAAACACCGCCAAAATGGCCAATGGAAACGTGAACACGGACATGGTCTCAAACACGGAGAACGGCACGCCCGGTATATACAATTTAAAATCTCCGAAGAGAAAGGCCGTCAAGCCGCAGAACATACCGGCCAGGGCAATCAAGACTACGCGTTCTGGCCGCTGGAAGAAGCCGCCTTTGCACTCAATGCCCAGGCCTTCGGCGCGGGCGCGGGTGTAGCTCACCATCATGGAGCCAATTAAGGCCACAAACGCAAACAGGGAACTTAAGAAGTAGTCATGGGCGATGAGGTAATAGCAGATACCCAGAAACATGACCAGTTCTGAGTAGCGGTCCAAGACAGAGTCAAACAGTGCCCCAAAGGTAGAACCCATGTTGCCCATGCGCGCTACCTGCCCGTCAAGCATGTCAAACAAGCCCGCCATCATGATCAGAAAGCCAGCCCAGCCCACATACGCGTAGTTGGCGCGGTTCTCATCCTCTGCCGCAATGATGAAGAGCACGGCCACGCCAATGTTCATAATGAAGCCCGTCATGGTCACGGCATTGGGCGTGAACCCCAGCTTGATCAATAAGCGCACAAAGGGATTGACAATGTAGTAGATGCCCTGCTGTAAAAATCGTTTCCAGGCTTTTTCCTCAGTGCTCATACGTCTTAGGTTCTTGGTGAAACAGTGATAAAAGATGCGCAGTACTCTATCTAAAAACGAATTTTTTATGCAATTGGTAATTGTACCCCACGCCCACAAAAATGGCCGTAACCACTTTAGAAAAGACATACACCAGACCCGTGTAGTGCGTCAGTAAATAAACCCCGGCGGCGTTCAACAGCATGCTCCCCAGCCAAACCAATAGGTATTTAACCGCTTGCGCCCTGGCACTTTTGCCTTCCGGCTGAAACACGAATCTTCTGTTCACGGAGAAGTTAAAGAGCCCGCCAGAAATGGTACCTAGCATAGTGCCCAGCACATACCACATGCCCATCATCTCCACGGCCACAATGGTCACCAAAAAGTCTAGTCCGGTGGCTACCATGGAGGAGGTCTGCGCTTTGAGAAAGGTAACCATGCTAAAACAGGTTAAAGTAAAGCACCGCCTGCACCACTAGATTAGCACAGATGCCGGCCAGCACATCATCCAGCATGACGCCCAGGCCACCCTTCACGCGCTCTGCCTTTCTGATGAAGAACGGCTTGGCAATGTCAAAAAACCGAAACAGCACCAAAGACGCCAGCATATACGGCCAGGTCAGAGGCACGGCAATGAGACTGATGCACATGCCGGCCACCTCGTCAATGACCACTTTCTTGTCATCCTTGCCCCAGAAAGGCTCCACTTGATTGGCTGACCAAATACCTAGAAGCGTTACGAACAGACTAGCCAATATTTGAAAAAGCACTACCTCATTGCCCTTGGCTTGCACCGCGTACCAGACCAGGCACGTGGCCACGGCTGCCACCGTACCGCCGCCTTTGCCCAGATAGCCTATGCCCAGCGTAGAAGAAATGAGGTAGTGCGCTTTTATCATTTACAGAGACTCAACCAGGTCCTGGTAATAATCCAGCCCCAGGTGCGTGATCAGGTCTTCGCCCATCATATGGCGCAGGGTGTTCTGCAATTTCATGAGCTGCTTGAAGATGTCATGCTCAGGAGCCAGACCCTCGGCGGTCTGCGGTGATTTGTAGTAGAATGACAACCACTCCTGAATGCCGCTCATGTTACCGCGTTGGGCCAGATCAGAGAACAAGGCCAGGTCTAATACCAGAGGCGCGGCCAAAATGGAGTCACGGCACAGGAAGTTGATCTTAATCTGCATCTGGTAGCCCAACCACCCGAAGATGTCAATGTTGTCCCAGCTTTCTTTGTTGTCGCCGTGCGGCGGATAGTAGTTGATGCGCACCTTGTGGTACATGTCCCCATATAGTTCTGGGTTGGACTCGGGCCGGAAGATCTCATCCAGCACGCTCAACTTAGAGACTTCCTTGGTCTTGAAGTTGTCTGGGTCATCCAGCACATAGCCATCACGGTTGCCCAGAATGTTAGAAGAGAACCAGCCTCGCACGCCCAACGCCCGGGCGTGTAAACCCGGGGCCAGAATGGTTTTCATCAAGGTCTGACCGGTTTTAAAGTCCTTCCCTGAGATGGGTACCTCCTGCTCTTTGGAATAGTCTACCAAAGCCGGGATGTCACAAGAGAGGTTAGGAGCGCCATTGGCGAAGGGCACGCCCATTCTGATGGCCGCGTAGGCATAGATCATGCTGGGCGCAATGTTGGGATCATTGTTCAACAATCCTTCTTCAAAGGCCTCAATAGTCTCATGGGACGCAGATTGCTCAATGTATTTCTCAGTAGAGCCGCACCAAACCATCACCAGGCGGTCACAGTCATTATCTTCTTTAAAGTTACGGATGTCTTCCATCAAAGCTTCTGCCAGCTCCATTTTATTGGCGCCCTCCTTTACGTGGGTGCCGTCCAGGTTTTTGGCGTAAGACTTGTCAAAGACCGCCTTCATGGGCTTGAGCGCCTCCAACTCCGGTTTTACGGCATGTAGCAACATGGGCTCCAACACCTTGGCGTTGACCGCGGCTTCAAACACATTGTCTGCGTACACGTCCCAGCCGCCAAACACGATGTCCTCCAGATTGGCCAAGGGCACAAAGTCCTTGATGAGGGGGTGACGGCCCTCGGTGCGTTTGCCCAGGCGTATTCTGCCCATCTGCGTAAGCGACCCGATGGGTTGCGAGATGCCTTTCTTTACGGCCTCTACCCCGGCAATCAAGGTGGTGGCCACGGCGCCCAAGCCCGGGATGAGGATGCCCAGCTTGCCTTCGGCTTTTTTCACTTCATATTCCATAAGATTCTATCTGCTTATAAAAGTAAAACCAGATTCTCTTGCCTTCCCAAGGACAGGATTTGCTCCTGTCTCGCACCAGCGCTTAATAGCTTGACGCTTTGCAAGACTCCTTAAAAATATAGTATTTATTTAATAAATAAAGCCGATGGCCTAAATAAATACCTACTATTTCTGGTAACGATGCTGTAATTACAGGTATATCCATCTGTTGGCACCTCAGTCTGCTTTTAGAAACAGGCAAGAATGGCGTTTGGCCTAAACAAGCAAACACAAAAAGGGAGCGTTTTTAGCCTGTTTCTGAGAAACTAAGCCAAAAACGCTCCCCGCTTAAAACTAGGGTCTAGTCTTACTCTTATTGAACGTCTTTCAACGTCACTTTTAAAATGTTACCAGCTTCGTCCTTGCCCTCATTAGAGATATATAAATCCCCCGACGGGCTGAAGGCAATCCCTTCTGGCTTGTAAAACTCAGACTTGCTCAAGGCGAACCGGTTCTTGATTTTACCGTCCTGGTGCAGGATAAACAGCTGCGGGTTGGAGGCCTCGGTAAGGTAGATGTCGCCGGTTACCGGATGGATGGCAATCTCTGAGGGCTGCCACACCTTGCTCAGGCTCTTCTGCTTTTTCTGGAACAACAGCGGGTCTTTCAAGTCTAGCTTAAACACGGGCTCCTTAGACAATTTCTTGGTACCCAGGTCAAAGGCATACACGCCTTTGTAGGTAGCGCTGTTGGTTTCCTGTCCTTTGATGGCTAACAGCAGGCGGTTGTTTTTCTGGTCATAGCCCAAACCCTCCACGTTGTGCGCTGCGGTGAGTACGCTTGGGTATTCCGTGACTTGGTTTTGCGAGGTGTGAATGTTGGTCACCTCAAAAAGCTGGCCGTCACTGCGCACCACGTAGGCGTTGTTGCCAACCAGGGCTATGCCTTCATAGTCACCCGCCGCGGCAAAAGTAATCTGACGGTCAATGGTACCAGTCTGGGTGTTGTACAAGAAGATTACGCCGGCCTCATCCTGCACACAGGCAAACTGGTTATTGCCCAGGTAGACAATCCCAGAAACCTCGCGCAGAATGTCGGGCACCTCCCATTTCTGGGCAATGCCCACGGCCGACGAAGCCGCTTCTACGGCACCTTTTTTACCCTTCTTACCATTGTCGTTGCCTTTGGCGTCTGCCTGCAACACGTCACAGCCAAACAAGGCCGTGCTCAGCACCACTCCAAACAACATTCCTTTTATAGTTTTCATAGCTTCCTGGTTTTATGGTTTAGCCGGGAGAAGCTTCTTCACCTAAACTTCTCCCCTCTTCGTTTCTTTATACATCTTCCGTTTTCGGCTTGTTTCTGGTAAAACAGGCCAAAAACGGAAGCCTCTATTTCTTTATTAGTCCCAGAAGGCCTCTGGGCTGGACGCTCCTTCTGCGGTATAGACTTGCTTTAGCTCGCTCATGGTCTTCTGCAACTCCACCTGGTAAAACACCTGTCCGTTGCGCTCTACTTTCTCAGCGTCATCCAAGGCATAGTCCTGATGGCTGGTCTGGATTTGCTGCTGGATGGGGGCTGGCAGCTGGGTGGCGTCAATCTCTTGTTTTACGGCCACTACCTTCCCCGTAGCATCTACCAGCGCCGCATACTCCTGTTGGTTCACGTCAAACTCGGCCTCAAATAAATCACCGTTCTTTTCCCACTCCAGGTTGACAGCGTTAGGGAACTGGCTTTTGAGGCCGTTCTGTACCACCGAAGGCATGTTGCCCATGCTTATTTTCTGGCTACAGCCTGTTAACAAGGTACCGGCCGCCAGCATAGATATCCAAAGAGCTTTCATAGTCATTTCTGTTTAATGAAACATGATAATGACCCAAAGGTCTACCGCAAAACAGGAAACAATTGGGAATAACCAGCCAAATTGAGAAAAAACATATAATTTTTTTTCTGACTAAGGGATATGCGCTTGAGAGTAGGAAGGGACAGACTCCTGGCCGTTTTTGGGCTAATTCCTAGAAATTAGCCCAAAAACGGAGCCGTACCCTTTACTTGAATTGGACTTGCAGCCTATGCTTTTCCTGGAATTGGTAACTCACATGGAAACTGTACAGATCACAGATGGCCTTCACAATGGCCAAGCCCAAACCCGTAGAAGTAGTGGAGGCAGTCCCTTTGTAGAACCTCTGAAACAACTGGTCTTCCGCTAGAGGCGTGTTTTGGCCTGAGTTCTCAATGACTAAGGCGTTTGAGGATAGATGCACCCGCACAAAACCTCTTGGCGCATTGTGTACAATGGCGTTTTTGACTAGGTTCATGACCAGCATATTGGCCAAGTCTGGATTCATGTTCACCAGGCAGGGCGTATCTGTTTCTTGGGTAAGCGTAAGGTGATGGAAGGCAAAAAAGTCCTCAAAATCTAGCAAGACGTTCTGGACCACTTCCTGCAGGTTCACTGTCTCTTCTTCGGCAAACTGACGATTTTCAATCTTAGAGAGCAAAAGCAAAGACTTGTTCAGGCGGGTGAGACGCTCCAAGTTCTGGAGAACGCCGCCAATCTGCTCCAGCTCCTTCTCTTGCAGGTTGGGACTCTCAGCAAGCAGTTCCAGTTTGTTCAAAGAGATGGCCAAGGGCGTCTGCAACTCATGCGAGGCGTTCTCAATAAAGCTTCTCTGACTTTGATACACGGCCACATTCTTCTGCAAAAGCTTTTCTACAGTCTGCCCCAGCAGTTGAAATTCCTCAATCTTGGATATAGGCGAGCTAAAGGGCTGAGCACTGTCCAGCTTAAACTTTCTCAGGCGGTTTACCAAGGTGTAAAAGGGTTTCCAGATATGCTTGAGCAGGATGTTGTTGAGCAAAAGCAAAGTAGCCAGCAAACCCAGATACAGCCACAGCAGAGAATATAGCAAGTCTTCAATGAGGTCATCCTCTTCAACCATGGACGTGATGAGCCGCATCTCATAATACTGCCCGCCTTGCTGGAAGACCGTGGTCAGGAGCCTGACCGGTTCAAAGTCCTTCTCATTCTGCATGTACATGAGGGTGTCCTGGTAAAGGTCTTTATGCTGTTTGGCCCAGGCCGCCGTGACTGGTCTAATCTTATAATAGCCTTCCTCAAAGTCTTTTTGTTGTAACACGGTGCTGTCCTGCCGCGCTTTTTGCAATACCAATATTTTCTGGTTTTCCAGGCCGTCATCTATGCTGTCATAGATTTCGTCCAGCATGTTGTAATAGAAAATACCCGCCCACGCCGTTAAGACCACTAGCAGAATAGCGGCGAAATACGCGGTGACGTGGTTGAGTAGTTTCATGACGTGACTAGTTTATACCCGATGCCGTAAATGGCCTGCACTTCTACCTGAGCGTGGGCGTCTTTCAGTTTTTTGCGCAGGTTCTTGATTTGGGAGTAGATGAATTCATAGTTGTCTGCCTGGTCAATGCTGTCTCCCCAGACGTGCTCGGCTAAGGCGGTTTTGCTGACCAACCGGTCTTTGTTGGTGACCAGGTACAGCAGGATGTCATACTCCTTTCTGTTGAGCACCAGTTCCTGCCCGTCTACCCAGACCTGATGCTTGTCCAGGTCTATTTGCAGGTTCTCTAGTTGTTGCTGGTTCTGGCCTTCAAACTTCCTCCTTCTTAGCACGGACTTTACCCGGGCGTGCAGTTCTGCCAGGTGGAACGGCTTGGGCAGATAATCATCGGCGCCTAGTTCCAGGCCATGGACTTTGTCTTCAATGGAGTTCTTGGCCGAGACAATGATGACGCTGTCTGTCTTCTGCTGTTTCTTGAGTTCTTCCAGCAGGTCCAGGCCGCTTCCGCCGGGGAGCATGATGTCCAGTAGGATGCAGTCATAGGTGTAAACACCCATCTTCTCCAGCGCCTGGTCATAGGTTTGGGCCGTCTCTACCACGTAGCGCTCCTGCTCCAGGGAACGCACCATATTTTCCAGCATGTCTGGCTCGTCTTCAATGACCAGGATTTTCATAGGCGCACAGGTTTCTGTGCAAGTACGTGCCAGAACCTGGAAAGAGTTGGGAATTTTGAAGTGAGTGGTGAGGAAACTTATGAAAACAGAATGGTTAAGTGTTTTCGTTTTTGGCCTATTTTCTAGAAAACAGGCCAAAAACAGTTATTGAACATGCTAGTTTCTCATCTTCTGTCATCCTGAAAGGACCTTGTGGGCAAGCCAGCTAGGCGTTTTACTGAGCGCAATTGCTCTCCTTTTGAAGATTATTCAATCGAGTGTTTAGCAACGTAGTTCCCCGTTGTTGGCATTACTAATCAACTAGCCGATTGCCGGTAGTGTTAACTTATTCGCAAAAGACTGTTATAATGAAAAGAGAGGCAGTCTTGCTTGTTGGTGCTAACTCTAATAAGGGAGAAAGGAGGCAATGCGCAGGAGAAAAGGCGATGCTTGGCCTATGCATTGGGAAACCTTGTTTAGGTATAATAGCACTTAATCAAACGTCTATTTAGCTTACCCACAAGGTCCTTTCAGGATGACAATGAAAGAAACAAGTCGTATTTCGTTTTTGACCTACTTTCCAGAAAACAAGCTAAAAACGGCACTCACTCACTCACTCACTCACTCACTCACTCACTCACTCACTCACTCACTCACTCACTCACTCACTCACTCACTCAGTTACGGGAGACTTTGCCTTTGGCTTCCCAGTGACTGCTTTTGACGGTGAGACCATCTGCTTCTAAAATCAACCGCCGTACGTAGCGCTCGCCTTGGATGCTACCGTCTGGGTTGCGCTTGCCTATGAAGAGCGTTTTGGCGTGGCCGTTACTGTCGGTGATGATGGTCAAATCCTTGCCTGAAAAACTGTCCTGCACGGTGGCGTTGGGCTCCAGTACTTTGTTGAGTTTGGCTTCCAGCTTAGGATTCAGGGGCATAGACAGGGCAGTTTACTGCTCGATGTAGGATTGCAGAATGGCAAGCGCCTCGGTCTCATCGGCCTCTACCACTTCATCTATCACGGTCTGTATTTCTGGCTCTGACCAACGCGCGTCTTCGGCGGCCTTCACAAAAACGCCTAAGGCCACAAAACGGCCGCCTTCCAGAGGGAGAATCGCTTTAACTTTCTTGCGGATGTTCATGGAATTGTCTGTTCGTTTTTGGCCTATTTTCCTGAAAACAGGCCAGAAGTAGAGCTCAAGCCTTTCATTTCCTGCACCCAGTTCACGGCCTCGGTCATGGTCTGGAAGTATTCCACCTCTGCTTGTATTTGAGGACGTATTTTGGCAATCATGCTACTGATAGCCATCTGGTTGAAAATGTCATCTGAGACCACAATGGCAAACTTCTGTACGCCCAATAGTTGAAACTGCGGAAACCAAGTAGCCACCGTCCATTCCTGATCTGCCTGCCGGATGACCTTCATGTCTTTGGTGTCCAGAATCCAGAAGAGAAGACCGGCTTGCCTAGAGGTTTTAAGCGCCTCTAGCATGCCTTCTTGGTACACGTCACTAGACACAAAGCCACGCCAATGAAGCGTCAGGCTTCTTCGGGCGTCATTGGTATCTATGGCGTATGTAGCTAGTGGTTCTTCCATTTGGACTTCAAGCGTCATTCAGTTTCTACCAGAACAGGCGAAACGGACTTCCTCACCCCCTATTACCTATTTGCAGGTTTATAGTTTTGTAAGGAAACAATAAACTAATTGAACTCTACTTACAAGTATAACAATCTTAGGCTATATGCACAAGAAAGCCCCGCTTTAAGGGCGGGGCTTTCTGTTTTTATCTGAACATGTTCTTGAGTTTGCTCAATTTGGTGGCCATATCTTCCTCTTCTGCCGGTTCCTCTTTACGGGCGGCGGCTCTAGGTTTTCCGGCTCCACCACTGGCTGGGCGGGCGGCCTGCGGATCTGCTTTCATGGAGAGGGCAATGCGCTTGCGGCTCACCTCTACCTCCAGCACCGTCACGTCCACGCGCTGGCCAACTTTTACTACTTCATGCGGGTTGCTCACGAAGCGGTCTGACAGGTGGCTCACGTGTACCAGTCCGTCCTGGTGCACCCCAATGTCCACGAATGCGCCAAACGCGGTGATATTGGTGATAATGCCTGGTAGTTTCATGCCCTGGCGCAGGTCTTTCATCTCGTTCACGCCTTCTGTGAAGCTGAACGCCTCATAGCTCTCACGCGGGTCACGGCCCGGTTTGGATAGCTCGCTTAAAATGTCTTGTAAGGTTGGCAAACCTACCGTGTCTGAGACGTATTTCTTCAAGTCAATCTGTTTGCGGAGTTCGGCGTTCTTCAACAAATCCTCCACGGTAGCGCCCAGGTCCTTGGCCATTTGCTCTACCAAGGCGTAACGCTCTGGGTGCACGGCGCTGCCGTCTAGTGGATGTTTTCCACCCCGTATGCGCAAGAAACCAGCGGCTTGCTCAAAGGCTTTGTCTCCCAAGCGGGCTACTTTGCGGAGTTCGTTGCGGGTCTTGAACGGCCCGTTCTGGTTGCGGTAGTCCACTATGTTCTGGGCCAACTGCGGTCCCAAGCCAGACACGTACGTCAAGAGTTGCTTGCTGGCGGTGTTCACTTCCACGCCCACAGCATTCACGCAACTCATCACTACGTCATCCAGGCTATGCTTTAAAGCGTTCTGGTCCACGTCATGCTGGTACTGGCCTACGCCAATAGACTTCGGGTCTAGTTTTACCAATTCAGCCAAAGGGTCCATGAGGCGGCGACCGATGGAAACCGCGCCACGCACGGTGATGTCCTGCTCTGGGAATTCTTCACGGGCTACGTCAGAAGCCGAGTAGATGGAGGCACCGCTTTCGTTTACCATCACCACGGCAATTTCTTTGGGCAAGCCCAGTTTCTGCACGAAGGTCTCGGTCTCGCGGCTGGCGGTTCCGTTACCTATGGCAATGGCTTCAATCTGGTACTTGGCGCACATGGCCATGACCTGATGGCCGGCCGTGGTGGCTTGTCCGGCGCCGTTGTGCGGGAAGATGGCCTCATAATGCAACAGCTTGCCTTGCTCATCCAGGGCTACCACTTTACAACCGGTTCTAAAACCGGGGTCAATGGCCAAAACGCGTTTCTGGCCCAAAGGCGCAGACAAAAGCATGGGACGCAAGTTATCTGCGAATACCCGGATGGCTTCTTCATCGGCGCGTTTCTTAGAAGACATGCGCACTTCGGTTTCCATGCTCAGGCGTAGCATGCGCTTGTAGCTTTCTCTTATGGCTAGTTTCACCTGCTCAGCGGCGGCGTTGTGGCCTTTCACAAACTGGTCTTCCAGAATGTTGATGGCCGCTTCTTCCTCGGGTTGGGCGTCCAGCATGAGGACCATTTCCTTCTCGCCGCGGCGCATGGCCAGGATGCGGTGGCTGGGGGCTTTCTCAATGGGTTCGTCCCACTCAAAGTAGTCTTTGAATTTCTGGCCTTCTTCTTCCTTGCCTGGTACTACGCGTGCTTTGAACACACCCTTCTTCTCAAATAAAGTTCTGATGTTGGCGCGGGCCTCTGGATTCTCGTTCACCCATTCTGCAATGATGTCACGAGCACCGGCCAAGGCTTCCTCCGTAGATTTTACTTCTTTCTCTTCGCTTACAAAACCGGCGGCCTCTGCGGTTACGTCCACGTTGGCTTGCTCAAACAAGGTAAGGGCCAGCGGCTCCAGGCCTTTCTCACGGGCAATGGTGGCGCGGGTGCGGCGCTTGGGTTTGTACGGCAGGTAAATATCTTCCAGCACGGCCATGGTGTCGGCGGCCAGGACCTGGGCTTCTAGTTCTGGGGTGAGTTTCTCCTGGTCTCTTAAGGACTTGAGGATGCTTTCGCGGCGCTTGTCCAGTTCTCTTAACTGCTCTATGCGGTCCCGGATGGAGGCAATGGCCACTTCGTCCAAACTACCGGTCACCTCCTTGCGGTAACGGGCCACGAAGGGAACCGTGGCACCCTCATCCAACAGCTGAACCGTGGCTTCTACCTGGCGCTCACTCACTTGCAGCTCAGCCGCAATCTTCTTGAAATGGATTTCTGACATGGGGAATACAAATGATTCAAAAACTCAATAAAGCAGGCATTTTGCGTGCTTCACAGACTTCAAAGATAAGGCTTAATAAGGACAAACCACAGCCTAAACGGGTCACAAATGAGGTAGTCTGACGCTTAAAAGTGGCTTGGTTTTTGTAACTTTGGCTTGTCTAAGACCGGAACTATTTAGCAGGCCTTCGGCTTTGCCTTGATACATAACCGCTTGTGTTTGAGACTTTTTAAACGACTTTACCTTATGAAGAAACTGTTTTTACTGGCCGCCTTAGTGGTAGCTTCTTATACTGCCTCGGCACAAACTGCAACCCCTACTACCCCAGAAGCCCGCGCCAAGGCCATGACCAGCTCTATGCGTCAGCATTTGGGATTGACCGGTGCCCAAGTGGTGAAGATTGAAGAAATCAATCTGCGTGCCATTCAGCAGATGGAGCAAGCCAAGAAAGACTTGAAAGGCGACCCTAGAAAGTTGAAGACCATGATGGACCAGATCAGCAGTACCCGCCTGATGGCCCTAAAAGAGCAGATGACGCAGCCGCAGTTCTTGAAATACCAGCAGCAGCGCGAAAAGAAAATGGGCATCTCTACCGAAGCCGGTGCCGCCCCCGGCGGTGCGCCTGGCATGAAGAACAGCGCCTACGACTATAGCAACTAGTTAGACACAAGGATTAAGATATAAGACTCAAGACCTTGGGGTTTATATTTATTGATACTTAATTCGTTTTTGGCCTCTTTTGCCAGAAATAGCCTAAAAACAGAAAAGCCCCGCTCAAGAGCGGGGCTTTTCTGTTTTATCAAGGGATTGTGTTATATCATCTCTAGTAAACCAAGCACCAGGAACACTACCCCCACAATGGCGACAATGGAGCCTAACAGACCAAGGTGCGGAAGAATACCAATCAAGACACCGGCCAGAATCAAAATCAGACCAATTTTGATGTAGCCGTTGACAGCGTTGGCTTTCTTGCCGCTTTTGGCATCGCGCTTGATCTTAGAAGCCACTTTCATGAACTTCTTGTTAGCCGAGGCCGCCTCTACGGTTTTGTTCATGTCAACAGGGGCGGTTGCTGTTGCAGTAGCTACTGCAGACGTAGTCAATGGAGCCGTTCTGGTCACAGTTCTTGAAGCCACTGGCTTGGCTACGCTTGCCTCTAAAGGAAGCGGAGCTGGTGTTGACACGGGAGCGCTTGTAACAGGTGCTTCTACTTGCGCTACTGTGATTACTTTTTCTGAAGAAGCTGATTTAGTATAGGCAGGCTTAGAGGCTACGGTATGATCAAAGTATTGACCAGAGCTACAGCCTATCATGAACTGGCTAGCCACGCCGCAAACTAGCATTGAGAGTAAAGATTTAATCTTCATAGTGAAAGGGATTAAGAATGTTGTGGTGCAAATTTAGCAGGATTACGTAGTCTTACGCAGATGCTGATGAATAAGTATTTAGATTCGCAGTTAGTACGTGAGCCCTAACGTCTGGTTGGGCCAATATGGTATAAATTATTTTGACGTTGAAGGATTTTCAGAATCAGCGCATCCAACTTTTAAACATCTGCTTCAATCTTCTTTTAAGTAACAAAACCCAAAACCTGCGTGCGCAAAATCATCCATATAGACATGGACGCCTTCTTCGCCTCTGTAGAGCAGCGCGATAACCCTGCCCTGCGCGGAAAGCCTGTGGCAGTGGGTGGTACCAAGGCGCGGGGCGTAGTAGCGGCGGCCAGTTATGAGGCGCGGCAGTTTGGCGTGTATTCAGCCATGCCCAGTTCTATTGCGCTGCGAAAGTGTCCAACGCTCATCATGGTGCCCACTCGCTTTGAGGTCTATCAACAAGTCTCCAGACAGATACGCGAGGTCTTCCTGCGCTACACAGATCTGGTAGAACCACTTTCCCTAGATGAGGCCTATCTGGATGTGACGGAGAATAAGTTCGGGCTGAAGTCTGCCATGTACATTGCCTTGCGCATAAAGCAGGAGATTTTGCAGGAGACCAGACTGACGGCTTCAGCAGGCGTGTCCTTTAATAAATTTCTGGCCAAGGTGGCATCGGGCACCAATAAACCAGACGGCATCACGGTCATCATGCCAGATGAGGCTCAAGCCTTTGTAGAAGCCCTGCCCATTGAGAAGTTCTATGGAATTGGGGATGTGACTGCGGCTAAGATGAAACAGCTGGGCATCCATACTGGCGCCGACTTGAAAGCCCGATCGGAAGCAGATTTGCGCCGGCACTTCGGGAAATCAGGCACGTACTTTTACCAGATTGCCCGCGCCCAGGATGACCGTTTGGTAGAGCCCAATCGCATTAGAAAGAGCATTGGCTCTGAGCGCACCTTTGGCCAGGACCTGGAAACCGAGGAAGAGATGCTGCCGGAGCTAAGACGCATTGCGGAAGAAGTGGCCTATGACCTGCACCGCCTGGAAGCCTCGGGCAAGACCGTCACGCTCAAGCTCAAGTACCATGACTTCACCTTGAACACCCGCAGCAAGACCTTCTTCTCCAACGTCCGCACCGAAGACGTCATTCTAGACATCGCTGCCGAACTGCTGCACTCCCCTGCATTCCCGGCCAAACCCATCAGGCTATTGGGTATTACCGTGTCTAACCTCAGCTACGGCCAACAGCAAAGCGGCCAGCTGTCGTTTCCTTTTTGATTGTTGGTTGTTGATTGCTGGTTGCTAATTGTTAGTTGCTGATTGTTGGATGCTAGCTAGAAGGACTATCACATCAAAATCATCCTCCTCTTTGTCATCCTGAAAGGACCTTGTGGGCGAACTAGACAGGCGTTTGATTAAGTGCTATTACTTTCTCCTTTGTAGAGACCAGGCACTGCCTTGTCTCCCAAGCATTCCCATCTTCTTCTCGATCTATCTTCTGATGTAAACACCCCCCTTCTGAGCTACGCTCGGTGCCTCAAATGTTCATTTGGGCAATTCACAAGAGGAGAAATCTGCGTTAAAATAAAGCCTCTGCAGCTTGCCTATAAGGTCCTTTCAGGATGACAAAACAGGGATGCATCCTCATTTTCCGTTTTTTGCCTATTTTCACCAAAACAAACCAAAAACGCCATGGAAGCCCACCCAGACTACATCGCCCAGAACAAACACGCTTGGAACCTGAGAACGGGGGTCCACAAAGACTCTGCGTTTTATGATGTAGAAGCCTTTAAGCAGGGAAAGAGCAGTCTCAACCCGTTGGAATTAGAGGCGTTAGGCGATGTTACAGGCAAAAAGCTTCTGCATTTGCAATGTCACTTTGGGCAGGACACGCTTTCCTGGGCCAGATTGGGCGCGAAGGCCACCGGGGTAGACTTGTCAGATGCGGCCATTGAATTGGCTCAGCAGTTAAACCAAGAACTGGGCTTAAACGCCGTATTTGTCTGCTGTAACATCTATGACCTGCCGCAACATTTGCAAGGGGAATATGACATTGTGTTCACCTCGTATGGCACCATCGGTTGGCTTCCAGACTTAGACAAGTGGGCGGAGGTAGTTAACCATTTCTTGAAGCCCGGCGGCACGTTTTTCATAGCAGAGTTTCATCCGGCCATCTGGATGTTTGACAACAACTTCAGCTACATCCAATACCCTTACTTTAATACCGGCGGCCCCATCATTGAAGAATCAACTGGTACTTACACTGACCGTGATGCGCCCATCCAATACACAGAATATTCCTGGAACCACGCCTTGAGTGAAGTTCTGACGGCTTTGCTTAATCCAGGATTGCACTTGGTGGAGTTTAAAGAACTGCCCTACTCCTACTATAACTGCTTTGCCAATATGGAACAGGGTACAGACGGCTTTTGGCGCATTAAAGGCATGGACGAGAAACTACCCATGATGTATTCTTTGAAAATGGTGAAGCCTTAAAATTCACTATAGCTTATGCGTTGTTAATGAATCAAACGCATTTTCCCTTTAAACACGAAGGCCTTGCTTTAACCAGTAAAGCAGGGCCTTCGCGTTTGTAAAGCAATCTTAGCTACCTAGAAAATCTCGTGCAGTTCTCTTTTCAGGAATTGAAGGGCCTGGGCAGTGGGGTCTATGTCATTGTGCAGGACGTTTTCCAAGATGCGCTTGGCCAGCTCGGTGCCGCGGCTGTTTTCTGGCAGGGTCTGGTAGTTCTGGTTTATCATGGTCACCACGTCTTCCTTGGCCTTCTTCACCTGTTGCCAGGCCGCCTCGCTCATGTACAGTTGCTGGGATAGGTTGTGGGTGTATTCAGCTCTAATTTCTTGAGATAACTGGGCCTGAAACTCAGGGGCTGTCATGCCAGAGGGGCTTACTCTGATGAGCAGGTTGCTGGGCGTGATGCGCTCTAGAAACAGAATCACGCGCTCATAGGCCTGCAGTCTGATGGGCAGAATGACATCACTGTTCTTCAGGCGAATCTCAAGAAGGCGTTTGCGGTAGTCGCGCTCCATGTAGCGCTGGGTGAGCAGGTACATGCCGCCGCCCACCAATAAGGCTGGAATGAGGCTTAGGGCAAGAAGCAACAGCAAGGTGGAGGTATCTAAGGTCATAGGTTTGGCGAAGGTTTAGGTTGTAAATATCGTTAAAAAACGAAGAACGTTTTACTGAATCATTTTACCGGTTTTCAGGTTACTTATAGTATAGCGCTGATTTATAAAAACAGCCTAGTTTTTAGTACCTTTGCCACGCATAAGCCAAATTACTATGGAAAGCACAACTGTAAAAACAGCTCCAATTGCACTCACCGAACGCGCTCTGGCAGAGGTGAAAGTGATTTTGAAAGATAAGAACGTTCCGGCCGAATACGGCCTTCGGATTGGGGTACAAGGCGGCGGTTGCTCTGGCATGTCGTACTTGTTGGGTTTTGACAAGCCCAAAGACGCCGATGAGGTTTTCCAGCTGGACGGTGTTCAGTTGATTATGGACAAGAAGCACGCCATGTATGTGCTGGGCATGGAGGTGGACTTCCAAGATGGCTTGAACGCCCGCGGATTTGTCTTCAATAACCCCCAAGCCAAAAGCACCTGCGGTTGCGGAAGCTCTTTCTCTGCATAACATTCCTTTCTTTTATAGTCAAAAGGCCTGCTCTAAGAGCAGGCCTTTTGTTTTTGGGCTGATTTGGCAGAAACAGGCCAAAAACGATTTTGATTTTGTGTTCAACCTCACTAAAAGATTTGAGCGTAGGGGCAATCCCTTGTGGTTGCCCATTGCTGTTCCTCCTGCATTTGGGCAACCACAAGGGATTGCCCCTACTTGGTCGTTTTTAGCCTATTTCCGGCAAAAGAGGCTAAAAACGACAATCTTTACATCTTTACATCTACACATTTTCAAATCTGCACAATTTCAAATTTCCCAATAGCACATCAACACATTAAATTATCAGCACATTAATAAGTTTTTGTCATAGTGGCTGGCACAGCTAAAACAATGTCAGCTCTGGAAAGATGTTCTTTCTCAAGCTTATCTAACTGCCCTTGCGAAACAGTGGAAATGGTCACCACTTTTAACTCGGGCCGAAGTCTTTTCAAATACCAAAGAATGCCCTCATGGTGGTCTGAGTGGTAAGAGCCGTTGAGGTGGAGAAAGCGCTGGCCTTGCTTGAGGTTCTGGTGGATGGACTGGGCCATAGTCGCGTCTTTTAGGGCCTGGGCTTCAATAATCTGAGTAGCAGAAGCCGAGGTACCGTGCGCATCGCCAAACATACTGCGCATTTTCTTGTAGCCCGGCAGTTCCATGTCTACGGTGAGCGGTAATAGCGCCAGCCATTGCTTTTCTGTTTGGGGCTGAGCATCCAAGCCTTTCAATCCTTCTCTGGCTACCACTCGGGCTAACCGGCGTGGGGCGTTGGTGGCAATGACTTTGATTTGATGCTCTTTGGCGAAGGCAAGAATAGGTTTATAGTCGGTGGCGAAGTTGGGCCAGGCACGGCTTCTCTCCAGAAAGACAGGTTCCTCCAATTGACCAAGTAAGAAGGAATCCACCGCAGATTGCGTGTCGGTTTCCCACATTTCGGCGCCTATGACCAAGTTGCCTTTGTGAAGCAGGTGCAGGTCTTGGGCCAGTTCCAGTTGCAACCAATGGGCAATGGGGTCATTGTGCTGTTCCCCGAAGAAGACCACGTCTGCCTTTGCTAGCTCCTTCAGCACTTTCTCATAGGGAACGGATTTACCCTTGCTGGTAAACAACCTATAGGCAGGCTTGTCTGTCTTAAAGGACATCAGGAACAATGGGGCTAGTAAAAGAGACAGCAGTTTTCTCATAGCTCAAAAAGGAAACCAGTAATTACTTTAAAGGCCGACAGAGGGATTTTACAGCATTGTTTTTAGCTTGATTTCTGGAAAACAAGCCAAAAATGAAATTGCATTTTCATAAACCAATTAATTCTCATCCAGCCCAACTCGATTTTATTTCACCAACCCACTCGTTATTCTGTTTGATTAACTCTATGCCCAATCCTGTACCACACATAAAGTTAAACCTACAGTCATTGTTAATCCAAGTTACACAGGACTGCTGAACTTTAAGTTTAGCAGAGTTATCATCAAAAGCCAGTATCTCAACCTCCAAAACTTTTATGGACCTATCCTTTGAAATCAAGCCACACGCCTGCTTTTCTGTGATTACTTTAAAATTTAGGGAATCTATTTTAGGTAGAAGCTTTTCATCTATTCCATGCAAAATAACTAGAATCGAATCAGTTGACTTTACGTGTGCTTCTTCATTAACGTATTCTATTGAACTGGTTAATGATTCAATGGAAATTGATAATGTATCAGCAAAAGCTGTTCTCAACCCTTCTTCTAGTATATGCGAGGTGCTATTGGAAGGAATAGACTCTTTTTCTTTAACACAGGATTGACTAAAGAATAATATGCTTACGTAAAAAGTACTTAAGATTACATGAGCTATACTTCTCGTCATCATCACCTGAATCGCTTTAAAACCTTAAATACTATCAATTCCAGCTTTTCAATCACCCCTTATAAAACAGCCACTTAGAGAGTTCGCGGTAATTCACTTTCTTGCCATACATCAAAATACCTACGCGGTAAATGCGGGCGGCTACCCAGGTAGTGCCAATAAACCCGAAGATGAGCAACAGCATGGACAAGGCCAGTTCCCAGCCCGGCACGCCAAACGGTAGGCGCAACATCATGACCACCGGTGAGGTGAAGGGAATCATGGACATCCAGAAAGCCACAGCGCCATTCGGGTTTTTGATGATGATGGTCTGGGCCACTATAAAGGACAAGATGAGCGGAATGGTGATGGGGAGCATGAACTGCTGACTGTCGGTTTCTGAGTCGACGGCCGCACCCACGGCCCCAAACAAGGCACCGTACAGCAAGTAGCCGCCCAAGAAGTAAAACAGGAAGCACCCTACCAGCAAAGGCACATTGAGGTTGTCCAGAGCGCTCTTAATCTCAAATACTTCTTGTGCCTGGGTCGCCTCTTTCTCGGTGTCCATTTGTTGTATGGTCTGCCCAATGTTGGCCTGTGAGAAACGGTCCAACTCAAATTGAGAAGACACCACCGAGGTGATGGCAGTTGTCAGGATTATCCAGAGCAGGAACTGCGTGAGGCCCACGGCGGCTATGCCCATAATCTTGCCTGCCATCAATTGGAACGGCTTTACCGAAGACACCATCACTTCCAGTATGCGGCTGGTTTTCTCTTCTATGACACCGCGCATAATCTGGGCACCGTAGATGAAGATGAACAGGTAAACCAGGATTGCCCCAAAAATCCCTGCCCCCGAGGTCACACCCACGTTACTGCTTTTCTCGCCCTCGGCGCTTAGGTTAATGGTGCTGATGTTGACATCGGTCTTAATCTGGTCCAGTACCTTTTGGTCAATGCCCGACTTAGAGAACTTGATGGCCTCTACCTCCTTTTGCACCTGACGCTCTAGCTTAGAAGCCAGAGAAATGCTGGCGCTTTTCTGCGAGAACAGCTGAATGCCCTGAGGTTTGTCTAAGTTCAGTTGTGGGATGTACAGCAAGGCCGCGTCCTCGGTTTTCAGGTACTCTTCCTTGGCTTTCTGCACCGGTCCGCCCACGGTGACAAACTTTATCTCTTCGGTAGACTTCAACTTACTGGCCAGAATGCCGCTCGCATCCAACACCTGAATCACCTTGGCGTCATCTGACATAGTGGCTAACCAGATGGGAATCACCATGACCATGGCCATGAGCAAAGGCCCCAGAATAGTCATGACAATGAAGCTTTTCTTTCTTACCCGCACCAGGTACTCGCGCTGAAAAATCAACCAAATCTTACCCATGGTGTATCTCCTCTGTTACGGTTTTAATGAAAATATCATGAATGCTGGGCACCTTTTCCTGAAAACAATGCACCTCCACTCTGTCTAATAAATAGCGAAGCAAGTCATTGGGGCTGATGTTGGGCTCCAACTGTACCTCGGCCTTAAAATGATTGCCTTCCTGTTGTTGCTGAATGACTTTGAAATCTGGAGAGGTGATGAGCAGTTTGCCTTCGCCCTCTAGCGTGTACAGATGGTTTTTGTAATTGGCTTTGATGGATTTCAGGCTACCGTCCAGCACCTTCTCAGACTTATGAATGAGCGCGATGTGGTCACACAACTGCTCCACCGATTCCATGCGATGCGTAGAGAAAATGATGGTACAGCCCTGCTCCTTCAGCTTCAGGATTTCATCCCGGATGATATTGGCATTCACCGGGTCGAAGCCCGAAAAGGGCTCGTCCAGAATCAACAGCTTGGGCTCATGCAGGACGGTGGCAATGAACTGTACCTTCTGTTGCATGCCCTTGGACAGGTCCTCTACATTTTTTGTGAGCCACTCACGCAGGTTCAGGCGGTCTGCCCAGATTTTGATTTTGGCGGTAGCATCAGATTTAGTCAGGCCACGAAGCCTGGCTAAGTAGATTAACTGCTCCCCTACTTTCATCTTCTTGTAAAGACCGCGCTCCTCAGGCAGATAGCCTACTTGTTGAATATGCTCAGGTCGTAGCGGCTCGCCGTCTAACAACACTTGGCCTTCGTCGGCGGCCGTAATCTGGGTGATGATTCTGATGAGCGACGTCTTGCCTGCCCCGTTAGGCCCCAACAGCCCAAAGATGCTCCCCGTGGGCACGTCAAAGGAAACGTTGTTGAGGGCTCTATGGGCTTCATACTGTTTGCTGACGCCTTTTATCTGTAGAATTGGTTGCAATGCAAAGTGGTTTAAATCCAATATGCTAAGCTACTGGAAACTGTTGCATGGTGCAAATGCCTACTCTTTCGTTTTTGGGTTGATTTCCAGAAAACAGCCCGAAAACGACAACGGCCGCTCTCCAAAAGGAAAGCGGCCGTCGCATAAATCTATCTTGACTCGCGACTCGCGACTATTTATTGAAAGTACTCCTTCATTTTCTCAAAGAAGCCTTTCTCGTTCTTGCCTGGGTTTGGCGCGAAGTTAGGTGAGTCGCGGAGTTTCTCCAGAATCTGGCGCTCCTCTGCGTTCACGTTTTTAGGCGTCCAAACGTTGATATGAATCAATTGGTCACCTTTGCCATAGCCGTTCACCTCTGGAATACCCTTGCCGCGCAGCCTTAAGATTTTGCCCGATTGGGTGCCTGGGTCAATCTTAATCTTCACCTTGCCTTCAATGGTAGGTACTTCCAGGCTGGTGCCCAAGGTAGCGTCCACAATGCTCACGTACTGCTCAAACATGACGTTGTTGCCGTCACGGCGCAGGGTTGGATGCTCTTCTTCTTCAATCTGAATAAGCAAATCACCCGGGATACCGCCGCGCTCCGGCACGTTGCCTTTGCCGCTCATAGAAAGTTGCATGCCATCTGCCACACCAGCCGGCACATTGATAGAGATAACCTCCTCACGTAACTGACGACCTTCGCCATGGCACACATCACATTTCTGGCTCACCATCTTGCCCTCGCCGTGGCAGGTAGGACAGGTAGACGCAGACACCATCTGGCCCAGCATGGTGTTCACCACGCGTTTCACCTGGCCCTGACCTTGGCAGGTACCACAAGTCTGTAAGGCGGTTCCATTTTTAGAACCGTTTCCGTCACACGTGTTACAGGCTTCGTAGCGTTTTACTTTGATTTTCTTCTCAACGCCTTTAGCTACTTCTTCCAGGTTCAGCTTAAGCTTGATGCGCAGGTTACTGCCTTTGCGCATTCTCTTGCCGCCGCGCTGGCCGCCACCGAAGAAGCTTTCAAAGCCGCCTCCACCGCCGCCACCGAAGATGTCGCCGAACTGGGAGAAGATGTCTTCCATGTTCATACCGCCGCCTCCTCCGAAGCCGCCGTTCATGCCTTGGTGCCCAAATTGGTCATAGCGCTGACGTTTCTGCTCATCGCTTAGAACCTCATAGGCTTCTGCGGCTTCTTTGAACTTGTCCTCAGCGGTAGGGTCATCTGGGTTTTTGTCAGGGTGAAACTTGATGGCAATCTTGCGGTATGCCTTCTTAATCTCATCCTGCGCGGCCCCCTTAGAGACACCTAGCACTTCATAATAATCTCTCTTAGTTGCCATGGCTTCTTATGCTCCTATCACCACTTTCGCAAAGCGAACTACCTTCTCATTGAGGTAATAGCCTTTCTCCACCTGGTCAATAACTTTTCCTTTCATGTCTTCACTAGGCGCCGGAATCTGGGTGATGGCCTCATGTACCTCGGCGTCAAACGGCTGACCAACGGCTTCCATCGCTTTCAATCCTTTCTGTTGCAACAGGTTCTGGAACTTGCTGAAAATTAGCTCCACGCCTTCTCGCACCGCGTTCACGTCCTGCGCGTCTTTCATGGCCGCCTGGGCACGTTCCAAATCATCCAGCACCGGAATCAAGGCCACCATCAATTCTTGGTTAGCAGTCTTGAATAGCTCCAACCGCTCCTTTGAGGTACGGCGTCTGAAGTTGTCAAATTCGGCGTGCAGGCGCAGGTACTTGTCGCGCAGTTCATCTGCCTCAGAAGCGCTTTTGTCTTCTGTCGCCGGTTCCTCTGTTTCACCAATCTGCTCTTCCTCGTGTTCAGGAGTGGGAGCTTCTAACCCTTCATGGTGTTCTGGTTGTATATTTTCTTCTTCTTGAGGATGTTGTTCGGTTGCTTTACTCATATCTATCCTGACAGATTATGTATTTCTATTCAAACATCAATTAGGTGCCAAGGCAAAGACAACTACTTTGCCAAACCGCTTTTTATGTCATTCTGACACAATCTCCTTCATTAAGCCCTAAATTTTGGGCGAAGAGTTGGCAGAGCGATTATGGGTTTTCTATTGGCAGGCAAATAAAGTCTTGTCGTTTTTGGCCCGTTTTCTGGAAAACAGGCCAAAAACGACAAGAAGTTTAGGATTCAGATTTGGTCTTAGGCCTCTTGCAAGGCTTTCCAAATCATGTCCTTCAACTGCATGATGTTCTTGTTGGTCATGCTGGAGATAAAGATGGCCGGAAGGTCTTTGGGCAGGGTGGCACGCATTTCGGCTTCCAGTTCCTCGTCCAATAAATCCGACTTGGTCACAGCCAAAAGCCGTTGCTTTTGCAAAAGCTCGGGGTTGAACGTGCGCAATTCATTCACCAACACTTCATACTCAGCGGCAATGTCTGGACTCTCTGCTGAAATCATAAAGAGCAGAATGGAGTTGCGCTCAATGTGTTTCAAGAACCGGATGCCTAGTCCTTTGCCTTCAGAGGCGCCTTCAATAATCCCCGGAATGTCTGCCATCACGAAGGACTTGTAGTCGCGGTAAGCAACTACGCCTAGGTTAGGCACCAAGGTGGTGAACGGGTAGTTGGCAATCTTCGGCGTAGCCGCAGATACCACCGATAGTAAGGTTGACTTACCGGCGTTCGGGAAACCTACCAGACCCACGTCTGCCAGTAACTTCAACTCCAGAATGGTCCATTCCTCTAAACCGGGCTCGCCGGGTTGGGCATGGCGCGGTGTCTGGTTGGTAGGCGATTTGAAGTGGGCGTTGCCTAGGCCTCCCCTTCCACCAGGTGTGATGATGATTTCCTGGTCGTGCTCCGTGATTTCGGCTTTAATTTCACCGGTCTCCGCGTCACGGGCTATGGTACCAATGGGCACTTCTAGAATGATGTCATCACCGTTGGCACCCGTTGAATGGCTAGACCCGCCTGAGCCGCCTGGCTGGGCAATTACGTGCTTCTGAAACTGCAAGTGCAACAAGGTCCAAAGCTGGGAATTGCCTTTGAGGATGATGTGACCGCCACGGCCACCGTCACCGCCGTCAGGTCCGCCTTTGGCGTTTTTCTTGTCCCTGTGCAAGTGGGCAGATCCTGCACCACCGTGCCCAGAACGGCAACATATTTTAACGTAGTCGATGAAATTGGATGACGACATTTTTTTAATTAAAAATTAGAAATTAGAAATTAAGAGTTGTGGCAAAAAATGGAAGCTTTTTGACGCTATGCTCTTTGCAAACTACTCTTAAGCAGTCTATGGCAACCTTAACTTCTAACAGATTAATAACATAAAAACCATCTGGCATTGGAGTACCAGATGGTTTTTAGACAATAGGTTTATTTTAAAAGGAGGTTAAGCCACTTGGCACGCCTCTATAATTTCACAGCTCTTAGTAAAGATTTCTTCAATCTCGCCAATTCCGTCCACGGCGTAGAACTTGCCTTGCTGGGCGTAGTAGTCAGCTACCGGCGTGGTCTTGGTGTTGTATTCCTGCACGCGTTTTCTGATTAAGGTCTCATCTGCGTCATCTGGTCTGCCAGAGGTCTTGCCTCTATTAAGAAGGCGCTTGGTCAGTTCCTCTTCGTCCACCTGCAAAGCAATCATGCAGCTAATGCCCTGGTCATACTTCTGTAACAGTTGGTCCAATGCTTCGGCCTGAGGCACAGTGCGCGGGAAGCCGTCAAAGATAAAACCGGCGGCAGAGCGGTTGTCGGCAATTTTGCTTTCAATCATGCCAATCACTACTTCATCTGGCACCAGCAGGCCCTCGTCCATAAGTTTCTTCGCCTGAAGACCCAATTGGGTACCCTGCGCGATTTCTGAGCGCAACAAATCACCTGTAGACAGGTGGATAAGCTGATACTTTTCAATCAGTTTCTGGCTTTGTGTGCCTTTGCCTGCACCTGGAGGACCAAATAGTACGATGTTCAGCATGTGTTGATTGGTAGAGAAAGAGCAAAAATAAGAATTAAATCTTGCAAACCACAGGACTATAGGAAGAGTTCCTGGCAGAGGACTCGCGTTTTTGGTCTAATTTCTGGAAAACAGGTCAAAAACGAAAGGCTGTAGACGCTACATTACTTTATAGATGTCTCTAAGGTTACGTCCCAAGCCGTTGTAATCCAGTCCATAACCCACCACAAACTCACCGGGCACCGAGATGGCCGGATACTTGATGGAAAGGTTGTGCTCCAGACACTCTGGCTTGATGAGCATGGTGGCCACTTCTACAGAGGCCACACCCTTCTCCCGTAACTGTGGCAATAAACCGGCAATGGTGTTTCCGGTGTCCACAATATCCTCCACTATTACCACATGACGGCCTTCAATTTCCTGGTTCAAGCCCATGATTTCTTTGACCTTGCCCGTGCTTTTCATGTCTGCATAAGAAGAAAGCTTGATAAAGGAAATCTCACACGGTATGCTCATCTCCTTCATGAGGTCAGAGGCGAACATGAACGAACCGTTGAGCACCGCTAGGAACAAAGGCTGTTTGCACCGGTAGTCATGGCTTATTCGGGCGGCCACCACTTCTACGCTGTGCTGGATGCGGCGCTCTGGTATGTAAAGACTGAACTGTTTATCGTGGATGGTGATGGGTTGAAGCATTGCAGTAACGAAAGACGAATTCAAAAATGGGGAAAACCGCTTGAATATAAAAGCAAAAAGCCCTCTTCCGGAGAAAAGGGCTTTTGTATGGACTGTGAATGGCAGAGGCTTAGCCTTTTACAGGCATAGCGGGTGCTTTGTATTCAATTGTTTTCTCAGCATCTACCTTAGGCAATTGGCTCGTAGTTTCTGTGGTATCAATGCGGTTTTCTGGTGCTGGAGCGGAGGTGTCATGCGGGGCAATCACTAAATAAACGATACGTATGAATTAAAATTAAATACTATAAAATATTTAAAATATATTAAAGATACAACATCCTTAAGACACATCAAATACAACGACTAGAATCCAGTATATTTTTTTAATTTATCTAATAGTTCCTGTCCAATCTTACCCTCAAACTTTCTAGCGAATAGCTTCTTACTTTTCATTAAATTATCAAAATCACTTAAATCTAAGTTAGCAGGACTATTACCATTTCTAAATACCCAATCAATGTACCTTAAATTATCATTTACCACCCTATCCTTTAAAGGTGAATTAGCAATAATGGTTTGAAAGAATATTTCTTCAGCACAGTGACTAAATTTAAAACGATTATAATACCATTTATTATTATTTAAATAATTAAGAATATAATTCACACATACACCAGAAAGTGACCACCAAGTTGACCCCCCGTATAATTGAGGAAATCCCAAAATAAAAGTCCTTTTATAATTAATTTTTTCTTGAAATTTTAATAAAAACGAATTTAAAGTTTTAAACATTTTTTTCTTAGGATTAAAATAATCATTAAAATGCATAAATTCAAGTCTATCAATTCCTCCATTGGGCCATTTCTCTGTTGGTAAATTTCTAAATTCAATAAATTCACTATTGCCATTTTTTAAAAAATAATCCAATATATAACTAATTGGTTTAATAGGAAAATCTTGGCCTGTCAAACTATGATAAAAATCAAAATTAGAATAATTCCTACTTTCTTTTAACAAAGCAACAATTGCCTGCAAATGAGAGAAACCACCCCATTTCACATCAATTCTATCTTTTGCAAAGAACACATTATCTCTACCACTCAACTTAGCTGAACAAGGATCATCCATAAAGGATTTACTCTTTCTGTCAACATGTATAAAAAACACTGAAGACTCAGAATTCAATGAATCGATTAATTGTAATAATTGACAAGGATTTTTATAAACAGTAATTAAAAACGCGTGTTTCATATAAATACAAATAATATTAAACTTTTAAAAATAAATTTGCATATCTAGAATGCAACAAACCATATACTAACTACCGCGCAGCAATTGATTAACGACAATAATAGTTAAAGAACAATTACTACCACTTAGATTTCATCTCGACAACAAATCAATCGCAACAGATAGATTACACAAAATAAAACATCAAATTGCTTATTCACAACCCAATTCTTTTAGACAGAAAACATCATAATTAAAAACAATCAATGCATTATATCCAAAACCCAAAATTAAAAAGCCCTCTTCCGGAGAAAAGGGCTTTTGTGTGGACTATGACCGGCAGGGGCTTAGCCCTTTACCGGAGTAGCTGGCGCTTTATATTCAATTGTCTTCTCAGCTTCAACTTTTGGCAGTTGGCCTGTAGTCTCAGTAGCGTCTATGCGGTTCTCAGGTGCCGGAGCGGCGGTGTCACGCACGGCAATGTGTGGGGCAATCACTAAAGAAACGATGGACATTAACTTAATCAAGATGTTCATGGACGGGCCAGAGGTGTCTTTGAAAGGGTCACCTACGGTGTCACCGGTCACAGACGCCTTGTGCGGGTCTGAGCCTTTGTATTCCATCACGCCGTTAATCATCACGCCTTTCTCAAATGACTTCTTGGCATTATCCCAAGCACCACCAGCATTTGACTGGAACAAAGCCATCAGAACGCCAGAAACGGTTACACCGGCTAGAACGCCTCCTAAAATCTCGGCGCTGGATACCTCTTCAAACACGCCACGAAATCCAAAACCTATGATTAAAGGCACGATAAGCGCGATAGCACCTGGCAACATCATCTCGCGGAGGGCCGCTTGGGTAGAGATGGCTACGCATTTGTCATATTCGGGTTTGCCCGTTCCTTCCATAATGCCCGGAATCTCTCTGAACTGACGACGCACTTCCTGCACCATGGCCATGGCCGCTCTACCTACCGCGCTTATGGCTAAGGCGGAGAAAACAAACGGAATCATGCCGCCTATGAACAACCCAGCCAACACAGGTGCTTTGTATAAGTCAATGGAACTGATGCCTGAGATACCTACGAATGCGGCAAATAAAGCCAGAGAGGTCAATGCCGCAGAGGCAATCGCAAATCCTTTACCTGTGGCGGCAGTAGTATTTCCTACGGCATCCAGAATATCAGTGCGCTCACGTACTTCTTTGGGCAGTTCACTCATCTCTGCAATACCACCAGCGTTATCCGCTATTGGTCCGAAGGCGTCAATTGCCAACTGCATGGCGGTAGTAGCCATCATGCCCGCCGCCGCAATCGCCACTCCGTAGATACCAGCCACGGCATACGAGAACACAATACCAGCGGCCAACACGATAATCGGCATGCAGGTACTCATCATCCCCACGCTAAGCCCAGCAATAATGTTAGTTGCCGCACCCGTAGAAGACTGTTGCACGATGGAGTTCACCGGCTTGCGGCCCATAGCCGTGTAGTATTCAGTGATAAGGGAAATAAGCGTTCCTACAATCAGACCGATGATGATGGCATAGAACACGTCCATAGAGGTGAACTCAAATCTGCGCAGGCTCAAGCGTTCTGGCAACATCCAATCCACTATAAAATAAGAGGCAATAGCGGTCAAGAGCACGGAAGACCAGTTACCCATATTGAGGGCCGCCTGCACGTTTCCGCCTTCCTTCACGCGCACGAACAAAGTGCCAATCATGGAGAAGATAATGCCAAGACCAGCAATGAGCATAGGAAGGATGATGGGAGACAATCCTCCGAAGTTGTCTGTCACGGTAATCTCACGGCCCAGCACCATGGTCGCCAAGATGGTAGCCACATAAGACCCGAACAAATCGGCGCCCATACCGGCCACGTCACCTACGTTATCACCCACGTTGTCGGCGATGGTAGCAGGATTTCTAGGGTCATCCTCTGGGATGCCGGCTTCTACCTTACCTACAAGATCCGCCCCCACATCGGCGGCTTTAGTATAGATACCACCACCCACACGGGCAAAGAGGGCAATGCTTTCGGCACCCAATGAGAAGCCAGTCAACACCTCTAAGGCGCGTTCCATTTCCTCACTGCTAGCGCTGGCGCCATGCTGTTGTACGAAGTAATAATAGAAGGCAATGAACAGTGAGCCTAAGCCTAGAACGGCTAAGCCTGCAACGCCCATGCCCATCACGGCACCGCCGGTGAAGGAAACGTCTAACGCTTTGGAAAGGCTAGTACGGGCCGCCTGTGCGGTACGCACGTTGGCTTTGGTGGCAATACGCATGCCTATGAATCCGGCCAAGGCTGAGAACACAGCCCCGATGATGAAGGCCAATACAATAAGCGGAGAAGATTTTTCGCCCACATAGCCCAAGTAAAAGAGGAAGAGTGAGGCGATGATGACAAAATAGGTAAGGACTTTGTATTCGGCCTTGAGGAAGGCCATGGCACCCTCTGCAATGTAGCGGGCAATGGTGCTCATGTGCTCATTGCCGGCGTCCTGCTTGCTCACCCAAGCCGATTTGACGGCGGTGTACAAAAGTGCCAGCAGGCCAAAAGCGGGAATCGCGTAAAGAATGGTCTGCATAGAGAATTGGTTGGTTGGTTTTGTTAGTAAAAGGTAATGGTAAGCGTACGCGTAAAAGGCCTCACCCCCAGCCCCTTTCCCGTTGAGAGGGGAGCCTGCTAGAGGATTGCGTTTATTTTTTAAAAACAGCCTAAATAGCTGTATATTTTTTACCTAAATTTTACACTAACATTTCTCTCTACCTCTATCCAATCACGCCGCTAGCGCACTTTTTAAAGAGCTCTAATGAAGATCTCCTGAATTATGACCAGTATAATAAATTATAAAATTGACTCTAACTTATTGTGTCACTTGAAAGACTCTCGGTGGCGAACAGCATAGGCTATCATTAACCGCTTTACTAGCTTGACCGCCGGCCCGAAACGAGTCCGGGATGTCGCGCTTTTGCCACACTTTCAGGATGACAGCGAAGGGCTATGCCATTAGACTAACCACCACATTTCTAATTCTTAATTTCTAATTTTTAATTGCGCGAAGCCTTTCGCGCTATACTGCAAGCTAAGGTTTCTCCACTAAAAAACAAATATTCCCTATACTCTATGCACATATAGTTATAGTTTCTGCATCAGGACCTTATACAAATCAACCATGGCTTGAATGTCTCGTTTGTGGACTATCTCATTGGGCGAATGCACATGGTCTTCTGGGGCGCCAATGAAACACCAGTCCCAGGGAATGTCCCCGCGTTGTAATTCCTTACCGTCTGAGCCACCAGCATCCTCTACCTCCACTTGAAAGGGAATATGCGCTTCCTTGGCTATCTGGATAATCTTTTGGACATAACTTCGGCGTGGAATTAGTGAATCCCGTAGGGAAATGGCCACTCCGCCCCCAGCCTGCACCCCTTCAGTTACCCACGTGATGTCTGAGACCAAGGCTTGCGTCACGCCAAACTGCTCATGAATGTATTTAGCCAAGTAGCCCACAGAGCCACCGCCCGTCTCCTCCCAGCACCCGAAGGCCAATATGCCATGTTCCAGCGTCTCCGCTACTTGCAAGGCATTCCATACTCCTAATCGGTTGTCTAGGTAGCATGACTGGACTGACTCTTCAGTTTCCCGGAAATCGCATTTAAACACTAGCTCGGTGCCTCGGTCTATCTCCCGCTCAAAGTCGTAGGTAAGTTGGTGCTCTTCTTCGTCCACTCTAAGTGTGCACTCTATTTTTCCCTGGTTGTCTTCACCTACCAAAATAAACCCGTCCTCGGCCACCGGACCGCCAATCCTAACTAACTGCTTCCCGTACCTTACCATGAATCCAATAGAATCCATATGCGCGAAGATGACCGTGCGCGGTTGCCCAAACACTAACAGCAAGCAGTCCTGAAAACCTTTCCCGTGAATGAGCTCAGGTTGCACCTTCCATCGTTTTTGGTTCTCTTGCACATAGCGCAGCAAGAATTCCTTCATTTGCACTTCATTCCCCGAGGGCGCATGTATCTGGCAGAGCTGATTGAGTAGCTTCATATGGTTATTAATTATTTTGTTAAAGGTAAAAGCTTAATTAAAAAAGGAACGAAACAGTTATTAGAAGAATGTAATGTCCCTAAACTAACCAGGATAATTGCATTTAATGAAGCATCGTAACAGCAAGCCACGTTTTTAGCCTACTTTTGCCAAAGCAAGCCAAAAACATTCTAGCCAAGACATCGGTATGAAACCTAGTTTGGCGTGTACTTGTTGTGGGAGCGCATACGTTTTATCCTAAACCCTTTACACTGGCAGGTCAACCAACCGTTTTTGGCCTGTTTTTGAGAAATTGAATGAAAAAGATATTTTTCTTCCTACTGCTATTCTTCTGCATTTCAACAGCATTTGCGCAAGTTCAGGACACCACTAAGCAACAGCAGATTGACCAGCAGCTTTTGGACTCTTTGAAGCGCTCCATCATTCTGGACTCTGTAGAAGTGCTTCCGCAAGCCTTAAACATTAAGGGGTGGCTCTTGCTCAATGAGGATATTAAAATTGAGCTAGGCGGCGCGGTAGACAACATGTACAACTTCAAGTTTGAGACCGCTGAAAAGCAGTTCAAGTCCTTGAGACGTCGGTACCCTAAGCACCCTATGCCCTATTTCCTGCTAGGCCTGAGCAACTGGTGGAAAATGGTACCCTCCAACATTAGAGACACCCGCTATGACGCCACTTTCATGGCGTACATGGATACTACTATCACTTACGCAGAAAACCACTACGACGCAGATAAGAATAACTTAGAAGCGGCTTTCTTCCTGTCGGCGGCCAATGGTTTTGGTGCGCGCCTACAAGCAGAACGCAAGAACTGGCGCAAGGCGGCGATTATGAGTAACCGCGCTCTGGATTATCTGCAGAAAAGTAGAAAAGCCAACGGCTTAAGTGACGAGTTCCTATTTGGCGAAGGCTTGTTCAATTACTACGCTGTTTGGATTAAGGAGAATTACAAGCTTTTGCGACCCGTGCTTTTGTTCTTCCCGAACGGAAATAAATCACTAGGCTTGCGCCAGTTACAACAAGTAGCCTTCAATGGTTTCTACACTGGCACTGAGTCCAAATTCTTCTTGATGAAGATTTATGCCAATGACGCCAAAAATGACGCCGCTGCCATGTCCCTTGCACAGTACCTAGCAGCTACTTATCCTGACAACCCCTACTTCCAGAGGTTTTTCGCGCGCATGGCGTTTACCCAAGGCAACTTCCCGGCAGTAGAATCCACCTCCTTGGCCATTTTAAACAAGGTAAGAAAGAAAACATTTGGCTATGAATCTATCAGTGGACGATACGCCAGTTTTTATTTAGGTTATATTTATCAGAACAAATACAAAGACTTCACTGCGGCCAAGGACTATTACAACCAATGCATTAGCTTTGCCGAACAGAGCGGAGAACAGGAGTCTGGGTATTACATTGCTTCTTTTGTGAATTTGGCCAGAATGAGTGACAAGGAGAAAAATGTGAAGCAAGCAAAAGCCTATTATGAGACGGTGCTAAAGCTGGCTGATTCTAAGTCAGATTCTGAGAAAGAAGCTAAGGCGTATATAAGGAAGAATAGGAAAGTAAAATGGAATTAAAAGACTTATTACTCGCTCCATTATACTTGATAATTATTTATGCCACCGCTTTTTGGGCTAGGTCTAAATACACAAACAAATTCACTAAAAAATATTTCATTCCAGCTTTATCATTAAAACTAGGTGGCGCCATATCACTAGGACTAATTTACCAATTCTATTACGGTCCTGGCACCACAGTGGGGGGTGATACTGGCAATTATTACCATCAAGCTAAAATCATACTTTCTGCTTTCGAAGATTCAATTGACTATGGAATTAGATTATTTTTTTCCAATGGCGAATTTGTTTCAGAGTTGAGAGTTTATACCAAACAAATGCAGTGGTATAAGTCTCCTACTGAATATTTTATCATTAAAACTGCAGCAATTTTTGGGATTATAAGCTTTGGTTCTTATGCCGTCATTGCGATGATGTTTGCCATCACAAGCTTTAGTGGCTTATGGGTAATGTTTAAAACATTTTTAAAAATATATCCAACGCTTACAAAAGAATTTGCCATTGCCATTTTCTTTCTTCCATCTGTTTTCTTCTGGGGATCTGGACTTATGAAGGATTCACTTACACTAGGCGCTTTAGGTTGGGTTTTTTATGGATTCTACGCCACATTTATAGAGAAGAAAAATATACTTTTTAATTTTCTCATTTTATTTGCAGCCTGTTATGTCATATATGTTGTGAAAGTATATATTTTATTATCTTTTCTACCGCCCGCCCTGTACTGGGTATTTACTGAGAACAATAGCAGAATCAAAAGTGGCGCAATACGTGCTTTAGTTAAACCTATCTTTATTGCATTAGGGCTGGTTTTCGCATACTTAGGAGCCACTATCATTACTGCAGAGGATGAGAAATATTCTTTGGATAAAATAGGAGAACGAACAAGAATAAATAGTGTTTACCTTTCTGAATACCAAGCGTCAGGCTCAGCATACCACATAGGAACATTAGATGGGTCTATTGGGAGTATGATTTCAGTTGCTCCTCAAGCGATAATTGTCGCTTTATATAGGCCATTCCTATGGGAGGTTCGAAATCCATTCATGCTTCTTTCCGCCTTTGAAGCGCTTCTGTTTATTTTCTTAACTCTAAAAATAATTCTTAAAGTTGGTATTTTCAAAATAATTGGCTTTGTTACCTCTAAGCCAATTATTACTTTCTGCATAACTTTTTCATTAATATTTGCTTTTGGAGTCGGTACCAATAGCGGAAATTTTGGCACTTTGGTTAGATACAAAATTCCACTAATGCCATTTTACCTCTCAGCATTGTATATTATGAACGCTTATTTAAAAAGACCCAGAAATACTAGACGGTTGGCTGCCACGGAGTAAGTACGTTCAATTTTTTTTCTTGCCTCTTTACCTAAATTTGCCCTTATGCTAATATCGTCCATTAACTTCTTTAGGGCAGAATGCCATTGATCAGGGGTATCACAGATGAAGCCGTTGATTCCATGATCAACTACTTCAACATTCATACCCACGGGTGAAACAACGGCCGGAATACCTAACGCCATATACTGAAGTGCTTTAAAAGCACACTTTCCTTTAGCCCATGGGTCGTCTACCAAAGGCATTACCCCAACATTGAATCTTAACAAATCTAAAATTTCAGTTTCTTTTTGCCAGGGAATAAAATGCAAGGATTCCAATTGGAACTCTGGCTCTTTATTAGAAATAACCAGAAAAGTAAACGAGTAATTTTTCTCCAACTGTTCCAATATTGGTAACAGCGGCAATAGATATTTCATGGTAGAATGGGTACCTGTCCACCCAATGACTATTTCGGGCGTATTTTGATCTTTAACCATATTATGGTGACCCACCGTATCAATGGTAGTAGGATTTACAAACGCAGAATCATTGAATTGTTTAGCATATGCCTGAAGGAAAGAATTGCCACAACTCACTTTATAACTCCACTTACAAATAGAAGCTACTTTCTCATGCCATTTAATACCTGCTGCAATTTTGTTGTTCTCTGATGTGTTAGGAATCCAAATGGCGTCATCAAAGTCATAAATTATCTTTTTCCCTAACACCTTGGCAACTACCCATTCAAACCAAGGAGGACCAATTGGAGTGGCCTCTCTATGAATATAAACATAATGATAACTCGGGACTTTGAAGAGAAGTAAAAAACGAAGAAATAAACCTTTTACAGTACCAAATACTTTCGCCAAAGTAGCATCAGGTTTATAAAGGATATCCCAAGTGCGCAAATCAAAAAAGGAAAACACCTCAAAATCTATTGATTCTCTTGCTAGTAAATCAAAATATTGCTCAAATCTAAATCGTTGTGAAGGTGCTTTGCCTATCGGATAAGGAACAACAAATAGAATTTTTTTTTTCACAGAAAAAAATATTTTCTAATTAATTAAAAATAAGTTAGTTAAAATTGGCAATTAATCGTTAATTTTTTTTAAAATCAGCAAACAGCTAATTCTTAAAATACCTGACAACATAAGGCTGTATCTTTTTTTCTGCCAAATAACTAATGAATAGAATTGTAATTACAAAAAAAACAAATCTCCCTATATACGAATACACTGTCCCACTAAACAATTCTATTCTACTAAACAGGACCAATAAAGGAAAATGAAGTATATATATACCATAAGAAATACCTCCCAACAAAACCGATTTATTTATAATCATCTCCGACACCTTCTCAACCCATGCAGACCTATTGAAGTAAAATAAAATACTTACAATATACAAAAAACCAGGAATAACAAAATATGATATTAAATGCTGATTCCTATATAGATATAAAAAAGTTAATGATGGCAAAAACAGCAAAAAATACTCTATTATTTTTTTAAATTTTAAGCTAAATCCAATATACCAACTTAATATCAATATCGCATATGGCAAATAAGAAAAGTCGACAAGTTTATTCATTATTTTTGGCCAATAAACATTATGATGTCGTAATTGGTATCCAAAAGAAAATAATTCAATTTTATTCCAAATAGTCGTCATAACATTAAAATAACTCAAACTAATTAACAAGAAAATACTACAAATTAATTTAGTATACTTGATATCTATTTTTTGGCCTTTACTATAAAATGATAATAAGAATCCAGCAGACCAAAAAGTAAATCCAACGCTATATGAGGTTAAGGCTGGGAAACCAATATAATCAACATAGAAAAAGGACAAAAAAGAAACTATTATCGTAATAAAAAAAACCAATACTGGTTTAATGTTAAAAAGTGAAATTGGAATAAAAATTATATAAAAAATCACTTCATAATGTAAAGACCATAATGGATTATTCTCCCAAATAATTTTGTCAAACCAAACTTGAGTAAATAACACATTATGAATTATAGTAACCAAACCATAAGTCTTATTAGAAACAATTAATGCAAAACAAAGACTGATGAGATAAATTGGATATAATCTAATAAACCTTTTTCGCAAGTATAGTTTAATTAGTTCCCATTTAATAAGTCTTTCGCTGCTCAAACCAATCACATATCCTGAAAGGACAAAAAAGATTAAAACTGCAAAATGACCCAGAGTATCCATAAATAAGATCCTCTCCGGTGAAAAGTAAGGATCAAGATAAAAATCATAAACGAAGACATGGTGGACTACAACAATAATAGCTACTAACCCCCTCAATGCTTCCAAATCTTTTTTAAACTTTTTATCTTGAACACATGAAATTGTCAAATTTCTATTCACAATATTTATATTATTAAAAACCAATAAATCTTATTGCGATTTATATTTTACACTTTTACTATTCTAAAATTAAAAATGCCTATGAACTTAATCTATTATTTTTTATTAAACCTCTATAAAGCGCTTCATAAAACTGAACTCCATTATCAATGTCATAGTATTCAAGGGCGTATTTCCTTAATGCTTCTTTGCCTACCCTATTATATACAATTTCTTGAAGAGCATCCTTTATAGATTCTTCATTTGAAAGGTCCTTTATTAGAGATCCTGAACCTAGAAATCTATTAATAATATAATCCACGTCACCAATACCCGCAGGCGAAATCACAGGAATTCCGCTGGCCCAGTATTCTCCTAATTTTGTGGGGCTCCTCCCTATAACAGAATATTTAATTTCATATAAGATTACTCCTAGGTCAGAGGCCACTAAATATTTATGAACATCTTTATACTCAGCAGAAGTAACTATTACTTTTTGTTGTGCTGTGCTATTAAACGCTTCAATTTCAGCCTTCACATTTCCTTGAACAGTTTTGGCCAACAAAAGAAGGTATGCCTGCGGTATATGTTGGAGCAGCGCTTCGTAAATTTTAAAGATATCTTTGATATTATAAGCACCACCTAGTGACCCACTGTAGATCAAAACAAAGGCGTCTGCAGGTATACCTAATTCAACTCTAATAATTTTCCTTTGATGTGCCGTATATGGTTGAAAGGTGTCAAAGTCTACGCATGTAGGTATAACACCAATTTTGTTTTCTTTTGCCCAGCCATGCTTCACAATTTCATCTTTTCCTATATGGGTAAGGGAAACGACTTTATCTGCTGTACTAAAGAATTTTTGCTCTTGGCTTTTAAGGTATTTGTACAAGGGTTTGTAGATAGCACCACTCCTTGCACCGCTTTCAAACTTTTCATCTGTCCACCAACCTCGCATGTCAAAAATAAACTTAACCCCATACTTAGTCTTCAATTTGTAACCTAGGGTAGCCACTAATTGAGCCCTGCAATGCACTATATCAAATTTTTTAAATTTATGTAATTGCTCTACCTTCTTCCAGCCCTCCTGTAACAGAAAGTAGGTGGATAAGAAAGAATATTTATTTGAATATTCTAAGGGGTGCCAGGTAATGGAAGTTCCTGCTAGCTCCTGTTCAATTCTAGCTTTTCGCCCTTTATATACTTCTGGCTTCTCGAAACTGACTATATCATACTCCACGTTTTTAGTACTTATCCGCTTTAGGTAAGCAATTACCTGTGACTGCCCCAGAGGGTCGGTCATACCATCTAGAGATAAGTACAAAACCTTTATTCTATCAAAGTTCCTCATGCTCTATTGCTTATGGTTTCTGTACCAATCCAAAAACTTTCTAAGACCAGTTTCTATAGGAGTTTGTGGATTGTAATTAATTAATTTGGAGGCTTGCTCTATGCTGGCATAAGTAATGTCAACATCACCTGGCTGCATGGGTAAGTGTTCAATTTGTGGCTCTTTACCCATTATAGTGTATAAATGATTTATTAAATCTAATAATTTAACAGGAGTACTATTCCCTAAATTTATTACTTCAAATATCTCTGTATTTCTTGAGATGAATTCAATGGAATTCAAAATTCCAGAGACAGTGTCTTCCACATAAGTATAGTCTCTAGCAGTACTTCCATCTCCAAACACAGTTATTGGAATGTTGTTGTCTATCAACTTCACAAACTTGTGGATTGCAAGGTCGGGGCGCTGCCGCGGGCCGTAAACAGTAAAGAACCGAAGATTGATGATATCAATTTTATATAAGCTGTGATACACATGATTCAATAGTTCACAAGCCTTTTTAGTAAAAGCGTAGGGTGAGATAGGATTATCTACTGCATCTGTTTCTTCAAATGGCACTTTTTTGTTATTGCCATATACAGAAGAAGAAGAAGCAAATACCAGCTTTTTCATATTCCGCTTATGCATCCATTCCAATATATTATTAGTGGCCGAAATATTGGCTTTAATATATCCGTTAGGATCATCAATGGAAGGCCTTACACCAGCTTTGCCAGCCAAATGCACTACTATATCTATAGGTTCAGTAATGGCTTCCATGCGCCCTACTTCTCCTAAATCAAATTCGTGAAAAGAAAAACTAGGGTTCTCTAGTGCCACTTGAAGATTTTCTTGTTTTATAAGCCGTGAATAAAAAGAATCAAAATTGTCTATCCCAACTACTTCATTATTTAAATCCAGCAGTTTTTCTACCAGATTAGAACCAATAAAACCGGCTGCACCGGTAACCAATATCTTAGCCATTTGAACCTTTTTGAAATTTTACGCTTAATTAAAAAACCTTATGCGCCTATAACCAACATAGCCTCATAAATGCTTTAATTGCAGGTATGTAATCACGGTTACTTAAATAAGAAAGTACCATTATGCGGGTAATCTTATATTTTAAATACAATAAATCTAGAAGATTTACTGATGGAAATTCATGTTTAATAATACGATACAGGTTCATATAACCTGATTCCAAACCTTTCAGGTTCTTCATGGCCGAAACATGTCCAGTCCTGTATAGTAGAATCACGTCATCTGTAAAAGAATAATTCCCTTGATCTGCAATTTCAATAAAAAAAAGCCTGTCTTCTCCGTGAGTAAGTCCTTTTCGGAATTGATACACGTAATTTAGCTGCCGTTTAATCATCCATGTATTCCCCAAGAAGCAATCACCACTAATTCCTACAAGCTTTGAGAAAGGATTTCCTTTAAAAATGGGTAGATAGTCCCGTTTTACGTTCTTCAACTCCACATCCATGACTAGCACTCGGCCGTCAACAAAGCTAAGAGAAGCATCGTGTGCAAACACATTTAATCTACTTGCAAGGCTTTTCTCCGGGAGTATATCATCAGCATCAAGAAAGCAGAAAAAATATCCTTGCATGAGAGACAGACCTTTATTTCTAGCTGAGGACACTCCAGCATTATCTTGATATAAGTATTTTATTCTGCTATCCTTAAAATTAAGAACTACTTTCTCTGTTAAATCAAGGCTTCCGTCATTTATAACAATAAGTTCCCAATTAGAGTACGTTTGATTTATCACGGATTGAATTGCCTCCCTCACATAGGCACCAGCATTGTATGCCGGCATTATAATAGATACTAAAGCAGAATAAACAGTCATTTTCTAAGTACTTATGCCAACAGATTGGCAGATGACAATGTAGGGCTAAATTTATTTAGCCGTAACGAGTTTAAACAATTGCCGTAACCCTCTTTATATTTTCCTTAAATTTTTTTATTTGATCGAAACAATATTCCGCAAAGGAGTACTTTGATTTAAACACATTCAGAGTTTCTACTAACCTCATCATTTCAAAATATGATAAATCCCCTTCCTTAGCTGACCCCTTCAGATATTTATACAGAGCAAAAGGTCTTTTAACAATTTTTAAACCAACTATAATTACATATTTCCAATAAGCCGATTTAAATTCACTTTTAGTCAGTGAGCCATTTTTCAAGAACAAGTCATAAACAAATACTGGAATTCCAGAACTAGCACTTCCTCTCCCTAGTCTCAAAAAGTAGGGCCAGTTTACACGGTCAGCAGGCATGTAGTGCTTAAATCTAAGAGATTCATCATAATAAAGCTGGTAATTAGCCAATTTAAACGCTTTACCTAACTCAATATCTTCGCCCCCAGTTAATTTATCCCCAAAACGTCCACTATTCAGAAAGCTAAAGCCACAGATATCCAGCAACCGCAAGCCAGACCTTCTGACCATCATACAAGCCCCATATAGATTTTGATCTACACCCTTTAATTGCCCAGAATGTACTCCCTGCTTACCCACAGCAAATACTAGCGATTTTTTAGAGAACCACTCTGGAATAGGAATATCAGCGGCAGCCTCTGATTGGCCACCTAAAATACCAACAGCAGGATACTCCTCCATAAGATGATAAGATCTTTGCAAAAAATCTTCTTGCAACCAATTATCGTCGTCACAGAAAAGTATATACTCATACTTTGATTCTGCGATACCTTTATCGCGAGCAGCACTTAATCCTGGAATATCCTGATCAACTATATTGAATTCTACTGCTGAATTTAAACGATTCCACTCACATAAAGCTACTTCTTTTGTATTATCCTTGGATGCATTATTAACTACTACAATCTCCCAAAAGAGGTTATCTGTTTTCTGGACAGCAAGATGCGCAAGTGTTGGCGAAATCTTAGCTGCACTATTATAACAACAGATTACTACGCTTACTCCTTTTTTAAATTCCATTAATCTTTCAAAAGTGCTAGAACCCGCTTTTGCTCTTCAGGCTTCAACTCATGTTTAAATAAATTTGATTGAATTTGGGTTAGAGATATTGGCAATATGGTCCGCAAGGTTTTATAAGCAATGGAAAGGGCAAAAGGTATTTTAGATTTACTTATTGCCAATAATAATTTTACATAAGTAATCATAAGTCCCATTGAAAGATTCCTTTCCTGAATAGCCTCAACGAAAGAATATACAACAGAAGACTTTCCCAAAAGTGCCGCTTTCTCTGCATTTGTAAAATACAGTTTAGCGAACAGCGCCTTCATCTTATCATCTAAAAGCTGTTTCTCCTTTACAATCAAATAGGTTTTATTGAAAGTCTTTATCCTAGACATAAAGCGGGAATCAGCATTATCCCCACTACTTATACGGCCTTCCTTTTCATCTCTCCTAAGAAAACAGTCTGGAAGAGAATTTGACTTCTTATATTTCAATTGATTTACTAGCGCTTTAATATGGATTTCCCAATCCTGCCAGGTAAGGGCTTCTTCATCCCAACCACTAATCGCCCGCAAGGCTTCGATTTTCCAAATTGGGCATGATGTTTGCCAAGGGGCATCAAAGTCTAAAAACCTGTGCAAATCGTCTTTGTCTGTTTGAATGTTCCAAAATATATTGGAATCTCCTGGTGTTTCTTTAAAAACTAGCATTGGAAAAACTGCGAAGTCCAAGTCAGGATTATCGCGCAAGAATTTCACCCTCTGCTCTAAACAGTAAGGAGCCAAAAGATCATCCGAATCTAAAAATATAACATAATCCCCCTTTGACTCTATCCAACCTATATTTCGACAAGTAGGTGCTCCCTTAGGAATCCGGTTTCTTTTCAAAAATCGAGCCCTGGGCTCACCTCTTATAAAAGCACTAACTACTTGCTCGGTGTTATCTGTAGAACAATCATCTACAATTATTGCCTCCCAATTAAAGTAAGACTGTTGTTGCAAAGAAAGAATTGTATCATTGATGAATTCCTCCCTATTAAAAGAAGGAATAACAACTGAAACAAGCGGGTTATCACTTTCCATTTATATTTAAAACTATTATTATCATTGCCCATAATAGTACCATCTAGACTAAAGAAAATATTTAAAGAACTGGTTCAATCAATTTAAGCTAATTAAAAGCTATAAGAGAAATTCTTTCCAAAGTTTCAGCTAATATAAACAACATTTTTCATCAGTAAGATATTGCTTATAAGCAAAATAAATCATCCTCTCATCTTGGTAAAAATCATATTCACCTCAATCAAGGGTTTTATTTTAAAAAGAAAAGAAAGGAATATATAAATAGTAACTCCAGTCACAATAAGCAATAATAATACAATAATCGGGCTAAGATTAAAGTTAATAAGCATTAGTTTGACGCCATACACCCCTAAACCCATCACTACAGAAATTAATGTTGTAGGTAAAAGCGAATCAAAAATATCCCTTAGTTGTAATTTTATAATTCTTCCTGCTAAAAAAAGAGAAGGCACAGAAAGCATAAGCGTTCCTAACATATAAGCCATTGCTACCCCCATCACACCCCATTGGATTCCAACGAAAAAAGAAATACATCTAAAGGTGCTTGTAAATAATGCCCACCTAAGTTGAACCTTAGTTTTGCCCTGAGAATTAAAAATCCACCCTACTGTAGTCGTAATTGATTGAACTAGCCCTACAACACAAAGTACCTGAAGTATCGGTACAACATTTACCCACTTATCCCCATAAATAGAAAGAATAAAAGAGTCAGCCACTATTAGAAGTCCGATCATCATCGGAAATGTAACAAATGCTATTATTGTAATTGATCTTATATAAATACTTCTTACTTTGGATACATCGTCTTGTATAGCCGAAAGTGCTGGAAACATAACTTTCGTTATAACTGCAGTAATTTGGGTAATAGGTAAAAGCATTAAAGTGTAAGCCCTTGAATAGACTCCTAATGCGCTTGTACCTATAAACTTACCAACAAGCAAATTATCTAAATTTCTTACCCAATAGTTTAGAATACCAAATCCTAAGAGGTTACTACTATATCCAAACAATTCTTTGAATGCTAATTTATCAAATTGTGGAACAGGCTTCCAAGGAGATATTATCCAAACAAAAATCGCACTTAAAGCACTTGAAATTATATAGTTCAATACTAGGCTCCAAACTCCAAAACCCATGTATGCTAATATGATACATATTACGCCTGAAAGTATACTTGTAGAAATATCAACTTTTGATATCTTCTTAAAATCAAGTGACTTTGATAGAAGGGACCTTTGGACGGAGCTTAGAGAGGTTAAGATGAAATTTAAAGACAACACCTGTGCTATTGGTTTTAATTTAACTTCATTATAAAATAATGAAATATAATTTGCTCCAAGCAACATTATTGTAGCTAAGAATATGCTTACTCCCAAATTCACAAAAAAAACGGTATTTATATGTCTAGGCTCTATTTCCTTTTTCTGGATCAAGGCAGAACCAAGCCCCATATCAACAAAAATTGAGGCAAAGCCAGTAAAAACCAATACCATTCCAATCAATCCGTAATCAAGTGGGCTTAACAGTCTCGCCAACACAATTCCTAACACAAAAAGAATTAGTTGAACTGCAACTTGCGTAATAGTACTCCATTTAAGTCCATTAAGGATTTTAGAGTTAGGGCTTGAAATCAAAGGGTTATCCACTATAATAATTATCTTTCTAGCTCTCCAATTAGATATCTAATTGGTTCCAATGATGAGATTCTTTCTTTTTCTACTTTTTGGAAAAGGTCTGCCCTATTAAGCTTTAAATAAGAAATAAATTTTTCAAATATCATTACTGTACTTTTTGGCTCTAAAGATTCAATATCAAGTATGAATTCCTCATCAATAAGCTTCTTAAACAACTCTTTCGTTTTAAACTCATATGCAATAGGCAGAACAGGAATCCCCACTGATAAGGCTTGGATTGCTGAATGCATTCTAGTTGAAATTGCAATATCAGCACTTTGCATAACTTCCTTTAACTTCTCTGGTTTATTAAAGCTCCTATCAACTATGACTTTAGTCTTTACTTTTTCAGGCAATAAGGAAAATATTTTTTCAGCTACTAAAGAATCATCATACCAATACTCTTGTATACCTTGACATGTTGAGATAAACACTACCTCACCATCTAGTTCTTGCACCACATATTCGCATAGTGCTGCAATTGAACTGTAGTAGTCAACGGTACCCTCTTCAACTCCTTTAAACTTGAAATACGGCCAATCTCTTACTGAGATTATAATACGGAAAGGAGTTCTAAAACTTTTGTGCTTAGCATTTTCTATTATTTCTGAATCTGCAACTGCAAAAACAACATCTGCACAAACATGTGCATTCTCCATATTTACTCCAATACTTTTTAAATTATCAAAAGAAGCTTCATCTCTTAGAAGAATGAGTTGTGATTGGTTAAATATTCTTTTAACATTCTTTATATTCTCATCACTATTAAAAGGGCCCAAAGATTGTGTAAAAAAAACTAATGGTTTTTTAAGCGCCAATGTCAGATCATAATCAAAAAACCTTGGTGTCAAATCATAGTTTTCTACTAAGATTGTCCCTCCAGTTGAAATCACTAAATCTGCAGAATTATAAATAATTAAATCCTCTCTCTCTCTTTTACTTAACAAGCTATAAGCTAACACCTTACTCCCTACAGAAAGTAGTTTAGCAGAAGAAAGCAACCTCTTTAAAAGTAAATTATTATAAATTTTCGCTAATCGAGAACCAATTCTACCACTCTTTTTTACTATATATTTTAAATATACTAATTCCCTGTAGTTAATACCAGGGTAATAGTTTTTAGCTATTTCTGCATTGTTGTCATAAACTACAATATCTAGATCAGCACCATATGCTTTTCTTAACACTTTAATCATTGCATCTAAAATAGCAAAGTCTCCGCCATTTAATGAAACAACATTAGAAATAATAACCTTCATTAGCTCTACTATTTTTACTTATCTTGTTATAAACAGCTATCAACTTGTTTACTTCTATTCGCAAATTAAAATCAGACTCCACTTTTCTCCTTGCACAAACTACAGTTTCTCTGATTGTAGAAGACGGAGCACTTATGAGAGCATCTACAGTTCTTGCAATTGAACTTATATCCCCCTCTTTAGCCATTAGCCACTTGTTTTCTAAAGGCACCACTTCAGGTATTCCCGAATGATTTGTTACTACACATGGCAATCCTAACGCTTGGGCTTCCATGATCACAGTTGGAATTCCTTCTCTATCACCGTTTGATGCAATTTTACTACACAAAATAAATGCATCTGACTTTTTCATATAAACAACTGTTTCTTTGTGGGAAACAGCACCAAGAATATGGATATTATTACTTAAATCATTTTCTTCAATATACCTTTGAATATCATAAAGCATTGGGCCGTCTCCCACAATCTCTAAACACAAATCAGGATAGTTCTTTAATAGAAGATGAAAAGCTTGTACAACATCAAAGTGCCCCTTCTTTTCAACCATTCGACCTACTGATATAAATTTCCTAATTTTCTTATCAAGAGGCAGAGAAAAATCATAATTCTCAACTTTTTTTCCAACGTGAATAATGTGAATTTTCTCTGGCAAACAACCAATTTTCACAAGATGCTCTTTCATCATATTTGAAACTACAGTAATTACTGTAGCTTTTTCAAAAAGAATTCTTAACTGATTAACCCAAAACATATCATTTGGTAAAACGAAAGCATCAAAGCCATGAAAAGACACAACTAAAGGTATATTATATTCTTCAACAACCGGATGTATTATACAACCTTGTGGGCCAAAATGAGCATGAACCACGTCAACACTCTGAAAGGAACAATTATTTCTTACTGCATCCCTTTCCCTCTTTAACCAATTTATTTTCCCTGCATCAGTTACAAAAAGAGTTTTTAACTTATTGTATACTTTTGAGAAATTATTAATTGAGTCATTTTGAGCAACAATTGAAACATCACTGTAAGGTCGTTCTATATCATTTTCTCGTTTTTTTGCACAAATCATATTTTTTATTCCAACATCATCTAATTGCAATATTAAATCGTAAATAAATGTCTCTGACAATGGGGAAAAACTATGACAAAAATGCAATACTTTCATTTACAGTAAACTATTTATGTGAATAAAAAAATTATTTAAAACCTATTAAACAATTAAATTACAAAAACTCATTCATCAATTATCACTTTTTTATTAACTACATCAATTATAAGCATTATACTGTTATTATAATTTTCAATTTTATATACAGTATATAATAAAGTCAAAATACTAAATCAGCTAAATAATGCTAGCCTAACGTTCTCTATTTTATTTTTTAATCTATATCTTTTCCACAAGTAATTGTTGAAAATAACTCACTGTCTTTGCTAATCCTTCACCCCTTCCCACTTTTGGTTCCCAATTCAAAATTTCTTTTGCTTTAGTAATATCTGGTTGACGCTTCTGGGGGTCATCAATTGGCAATGGCTGATAACCTAATCTTAGCTTAACTCCTGTAAGTGCGCAAATCTCTTCTGCAAATTCTCTGATAGTTATTTCAGAAGGGTTCCCAAGATTTATAGGCAAGTGATAATCGCTTAAGAGCAACCTATAAATACCTTCAACAAGATCATCAACATAACAAAACGATCTTGTTTGTGAACCATCTCCAAAGATTGATAATTCTTCACCTTTTAAGGCTTGGCTCATAAAGGCTGGCAAAACCCTGCCATCATTTAGGCGCATTCGTGAACCATATGTATTAAAGATGCGCACTATCCTAGTCTCTAAACCATGATGCATATGGTAGGCCATGGTCATGGCTTCTTGAAACCGTTTGGCTTCATCATAGCAGCCACGAGGGCCTACGGGATTTACATTGCCCCAATAATCCTCTGACTGTGGATGCACCTCAGGATCACCGTACACTTCAGAAGTAGAAGCTATTAAAATACGTGCTCCTTTGGCCATGGCTAGCCCTAGAAGATTATGGGTGCCTAATGATCCAACTTTCAATGTCTGAATAGGGATTTTTAAGTAATCTATAGGAGAAGCCGGAGAGGCAAAATGCAAGATATAATCTAGATGACCTGGCACATGCACAAACTTCGAGACATCATGATGATAAAACTCAAATTGCTCTGATTTGAATAAATGTTCAATATTTTTCAGATCACCCGTAATGAGATTATCCATGACAATAACATGGTACCCTTCCATGATGAAACGATCACATAAATGCGAACCTAGAAATCCTGCCCCACCTGTAATTAAGACTCTCTTTCTCGCTATTGCCATGTTTAATTGGTCATCTCTGTTACCGGCTGTACCTGCTGAACCCCAATTCCATAATAAGCAAAGCCTAGCTCTTGCAGTTCCTTGGCCTCATATATGTTTCGACCGTCAAATATTACTTTGTTTTTGATTAAACGTGAAATCACCTCAAAGTTTGGAGCTCTAAATTCAGGCCATTCTGTAATGACAAGTAAAGCATCTACGTCAATAACAGCCTCATACGCATCTTTAGCATACTTAATCTTGTCACCAATCAAATGATGAGCCTCTTTAATAGCAACAGGATCGTAGGCCTTTACCTTACAACCTGCTTCCAATAATTTATTTATAATCACCAAGGAAGGCGCCTCTCTCATGTCATCGGTTTTAGGCTTAAAAGAAAGCCCCCACAAAGCAAAGGTTTTACCAGCTAAATCACCTTTGAAATGGTTCTTAACTTTATTAAAAAGAACTTCTTTCTGGTTCTCATTCACAGACTCTACTGACTTCAGAATTTGCATCTCATATCCATGATCTACAGCGGTTTTAATCAATGCTTTCACATCTTTAGGAAAGCAGGATCCACCATAACCAATGCCTGGGTAGATAAACTTATTACCAATGCGACTGTCACTACCTATACCCCGACGTACCATGTTCACATCAGCACCCATGATTTCACAAAGATTTGCTATATCATTCATGAAGCTAATTTTGGTGGCTAACATAGAGTTCGCAGCATATTTGGTCATCTCTGCACTAGGCACATCCATAAAAATGATGGGGTGCCCATTTAAAAGGAATGGCTTATATAATTTGCGCATTAACTCTTCAGCCTTCTCAGATTCAATCCCAACTACGATTCTATCGGGTTTTAAAAAATCATCTATGGCTGCTCCCTCTTTCAAAAACTCTGGATTAGAGGCTACATCAAATAGTAAGTCAGATCCACGAGTATCTAATTCTTCTTGAACAGCCTGCTTCACTTTCTTGGCTGTCCCTACAGGAACTGTACTTTTGGTTACTACCACTAGATAGTCATTCATGCTACGACCAATCTCGCGGGCTACCCCAATCACATACTTCAAATCAGCACTTCCGTCCTCGCCAGGAGGCGTACCTACTGCTATAAAAGCAGCATTGCACTCTTGAATAGCTGAAGCTAAATCTGTTGAGAAATGAAGTCTATCTTTTTCTACATTCCGAAGCACCATTTTCTCCAATCCTGGTTCATAAATAGGAAGAATTCCTTGCTTCAAGTTCTCTATCTTCTTTTTATCTATATCAATACAAGTTACTTCAATACCTACCTCTGCGAAGCAAGTTCCTGTTACAAGGCCTACATAGCCCGTGCCTACTACAGCTATTTTCATTTGTACAAATTTTTATATCTGAATGTGAATAGTTACTTCAATAACTTTGAAACAGTTAAGACATCCACTTCTTCCACCAATACTGGAAGACCACCAATGCCCAGATGCGAGCATGGATATCGCCAGGGTTGCTAGAGAATAGTTGCGCCTTTAATCTTTGAATCTCTTTCAAGTTGAAGATGCTCTGGCTCTCAATAAATGCATCTGAGAGCAGGTCATCTACAATCATAGGCCTAAGCTCGTTTTGGAACCACTTCAAAAGCGGCACTTCAAAACCGTGCTTAGGCCTTTTATACAGTTCTGGTGGCAACATACCTCTGAAGGCGTCCTGCACAATCTTCTTCTTCATGCCCCCATCTATCTTAGAGGACTGTGGAATGGAGAAGGCAAAGTTAACGACCTTGTAATCCAAAAACGGAGTGCGCACCTCTAAGCTATTGGCCATGGACATAAGATCCACCTTGGTCAACATGTCATTGGGCAGTACCAGGTTCATGTCTGTCAACAGCACCTCATTGATATCCCCTTTCTGTGAAAGGTGGCTCAAGATCTTTTGGCGGCGCTTCTTGTATACATCCTTAGACAGTGTACGTTTAACTTTACCGCTTAATAAGGACTTTGCATCATCTTCGGTGGCAAAGGAAGCCCACCGCCAGTATCGGTCTTTGGCAGACAAATTCATCCCTTCACCGAAGCGCTGGAACTGGCGCACTTTATTACCTAATGCAGAACTGCGTGATTTTGGCATCATCTCCCACAACGGCAACAATGCTGCTACTGTCTCCGCTACAAAACCACCCTGGCGCACCTTATATTCGGCCATGTGTTTGTTGTAGCCAGCAAAAAGCTCATCTGCGCCATCGCCAGACAAAGCCACCGTCACATTCTGACGCGTATGATGACTTAATATATTAACTGCCAGGGCAGAAGAATCAGCGAAAGGTTCATCTATATAATCAAGCGCCCTAAAAAGGTGCTCATACAAATCATTGTTGGTAAGGGAAAAGACGGTGTGGTTGGTCTTGTATTTGTCCGCCACCAACTTTGCATACTTAGTTTCGTCAAAGAAGGGTTCATCTTTGTACCCAATTGAGAAAGTATTTAAATGTTGGGTGTGCCGTGAGGCCAAGGCCACTATCACCGAAGAGTCAATACCACCGCTCAAAAACGCTCCTAGGGGCACATCAGAGATCATACGGCGTTGCACGGCGCCATCCATAAGGTCTACCAGCTTTTTCTGCTGCGCCTCATAAGAAAGCGGATTGTTGTTGGCCTTCTCCTCGTCGTATGGTATTTTATACCAGCGCTTTATCTCAGTCTTGCCTTTTCTGCCAACGCGCATATAATGGCCGGGCATTAGTTTCTTGACGCCTTTGAAAATGGAGGCCGGTGCCGGAATATAGTTCAGCTGCAAGTATTCATACAAAGACACGTAATCCAGCTTGCGCGGAATACCAAACTCCAGAATAGACTTCATTTCTGAGGCAAACACCAACTTATCCTCATCTTGGAACATAAGCAATGGCTTTACGCCCATGCGGTCACGGGCTACAAACAGAGTCTCTTCTTCTTTGTCATAAATGGCAAAAGCAAAAAAGCCGTTCAGTTTCTTCAAAAACTCTGGCCCTTGCTGGATGTACAGCTTAAGAAGAACCTCAGTGTCAGACTGCGAGAAGAAAGAATACCCCTGAGCGATTAACTGTTGACGCAGCTCTTGGAAGTTGAAGATCTCTCCGTTAAAGACAATAGTATAGCGTTCCGCCTCGTCTACCATAGGCTGACAGGCTACATCGCTTACGTCAATGATTGAGAGTCTCCGGTGCCCTAAACCTACATTCTCATGGATAAAATGACCTTGAGAATCTGGTCCGCGCTGTTGAAGGGCATCTGTTGTATGGGGTAAACGTCCGATGGCTTTGCGGCCCTCTTCGGTAAAAGCATAGATTCCTGATATTCCGCACATATTGCCGCAAAGTTACGATTAATAACTGAAATGGTTTTGGCCAGCGGTTTTATCACCATTCTAGGTCAGAAGCCATTCCGTTTGGCGACTTGGTTAACACCAACTAAACATACTTTAATTCAATCTATTACAATTATACCACGTCTAATGAAGAAGGGAAGTGACAGATGCTGATTGATTAGATTTTTACTATATCTCTGCAAACGCTCACCAGAACTCTAGGAAATTCCAAAGGACTTGCCTAGTAGGTTTAAATAACTTTGCGTCCACTCGATTCACCTTCTTTTGGAGGGAAGCTTAAATTTGCCTTGTGAATGGAAGCTGGAAAACCAAAAGTTATAACTCTTGTCCTGCTTTGCACCCAATTGAGTAAAATAGACTACCCAGACCTTTTTTGGCTCATTTTACAGAAACGAGGCCAAAAACGTCCTGCCTTACCATTTTTTATTTACCTCAAACTTGTACTGCTTTTTTGGAAGGGAAAGAATACACCAGAAAGTTTCCCAACGCATGGATTGGCTGGTAGTCCTTAAATTCACTTAAGTACTTAGAGTCCTTGCTTATCCAGACCACAGAGATGGAATGTTGTCGGATATTTTCCATAATTCCCTTCTCTAGCGGGAATATGGGCTGAATCACTCTGGAAACAATCTTCTGTGGCCCAGGGTCTATTATAGCCAGAGAATTTCTTAACCCAGACACATCATACACATACAAGTACGTCCTATAATCATTAGCTCGGGCATACTCTGTGACATGCGTTGGATAGAAGAACAAGAAGAATTGATCTTTTAATGGTGTGTTCTCATCCACAAAGATCCCTCTCACTGCCCTTCCCTCTCCCAACTTGCTTAACTTTTCTTCAAGGCTTGTGTCATAAGATCTATCTGATGCAATAGCCGCAAAGGGATACCTAAAATCTGTAACCAACAGCATAATTACCAAACAAATCATGTAGTTACCCTTATCTATGAAGCGGGATAACAGGAAAAAGAAGGCTACACCCGCCAGATTCAAGCCAACACTCATGAATTGGTAAGCGTCAACTGAGAGGTTTTGAAACACTCCAAAAAGCACGTGGTACACTAAAAAACAAAGAAGCAGCCAGTATCCCAAGTCTCGGGCCCATACTCTTTTAAGGAGAGCAGAGTAATTATTGACCAGAAGAAAGGAGAGTAATACCTTAAACGGATAAGACAAAAAGGCCAATAAGAGTATTCTATACAGCCTTCTAGCGGGAGCATCACCCATAAGGGTTTGGAACGTCTCCTGCAGGCTCAAGGTCATGTACTTGTCTGTCACTTTTTCTTTAAAGAGAAAGAAAAATAGCGGATAGGCCACTAGATAAACTACAAACAAATAGAGTGTTCGTTTTTCTATTTTGTCAAAGAAAAGAACCAAAAATAAGCCCAAGGCAGGCAGAAACAGAACATTTTCAATTCCGGCTATAAACAAGAACGCACAAGCCGCATCGTATTTTTTATTATACAGGAGCTTGGCAATCAGGATAAGAAAAGGCAATAAGACAATACCCCGCAGATCTGCGACAGCAAGTGGCGGGAAAATCCATTTTAACCCCAGCACCAAAAAACCAAAGACAATGAAAACGCCAAGCAACTTCCTCTTGTATGTATCCAGATGGTCAGCGTAAAGGGAATAGACGGTTAACACGCACAGTGTTTTTAGCAGAGGAAACACAAAATAGAAAAGCACCAAATCACTGTTGGCATTATATACCGTCTTAAAGAGGCTGGCCAACCAGAACTCTGGGAAATGATAAAGCGACACCCCTGTAAATCCCTTCAGGAGCGCTTCCAGGCTAACACTCTCCACTCCCTCATAATACAATAAGCTTACTATATGGCTGTAGATGTACCGCTCTCCGTCATCTGCGTGAATATGTTTGAGATATTCCAGCGGATGTTGAAATACATCCAGCTGAAAGTTGACTTGAACAAAGAAGACTAAGACATAGGTGCCCACCAGCACCACCATGAAGCGTATTCTACTAATCTGCTGTCGAGCGTTTTCAAAGGTGAATTTCTTCCTGAAAAATACAAGAACCAGCAATAGTAAGACCATAATGGTCACTAAGGAGGTTTTTACAATTGCGTGAAGGGAGACGGCTAAAAGAATGCCAAGCCAGAGGTTGATAACATTTTGCAAAAAACCAGCGTGCCTTGTAAGCCGAGGGTCTATGAACAAAGACCCTATCAAAAAAAAAGCTAAGGCCAGAATTACTCCTATCAGAAGAATAGAATACATCATACAGTCGCTAGGACAACATCAGATTAAAACAAAAGACAAGCAAGATGTTAGTGTACGCTATCTACAATGTACAAAGGCCTGTTTCTAGAAGCGTCCAAGGCCCGCCACACGTACTCCCCAATCACGCCTAAGGCAATCATCTGAAAGGAAGAGACAAACAGCAAAACTACCATCAAAGCCGTCCAACCTTCAACGTCTACCCGACCCGTAGCTTTGGCAAACAAGACAAAAAGGCCATATAGAAATGCAATGATACCTAGTACCAGACCTGTCACCGAGATGGCCCTGATGGGATAAAACGAAAATGCCAGCACTGAGTCCAGAAACAGCTTTATCTTTTTACTTAAGGTCCATTTGGACGTCCCAATTTCGCGCTTCTCTCTTTTGTAGGGAATGGTGACATAATCAAAGCCCAGCCACGCCATCAAATACAGGACATTGCTGTTAGGGTCTTTAATTTTGAGAACTTCTTCCCGGATGCGGCGGTCAAAAAGAACATAGTCAAAGCCCCCGTCAGGCAGGGTTTTGAAGGCTATTTTTTGCATAATCTTATGAAACATCCTAGAAAAGACGCGTTCCAACGCTGGATCTTCCCTGCCCTCTCTATGTCCAATGATCAGCTTGACCCCGTTTTTCCAATAGTCATACATCCTTACCATCAGCTCAGGTGGGTCCTGTAAGTCAGCTGAGATAATGACGTAACAGTCCCCTGCGGCATACTCCATTCCGGCTATGATGGCGTTGTAAGAGCCCACGTTGGAAGCCAGTTTGACTACCTTTACTTTCTGCGGGTGTTGCTGCTTCAACTGTAGCAAAGTCTGCAAGGTGTTATCCTTAGAGCCATCGTCCACAAAAACGTACTCTATTGTTACCTCTTCCGGAAAAAGGGATTCATTCTGCAAAAGGCGCAGAAACGTGCCAGGAATATTTTCCTCATTAAAGTAACAGGGAACAATAACGGATAGTAATGGCATTGAAAAAGATTATAGCATCCTAAAGATACATAGTAAAACCGTTAAGTACTGAAAGAGAGAATGTGGGTGGCTCTCGCAAACCCGAACCCTAATTTTTCACAGGTCTTAATGGCGGCCCTATTAGTGGATTGAGTGGTATAGGTCACCACGGCAGATGGGTCTGCTTTCGCTATATGCACCAGCTCACTTACTAATTTAAACAATCCTCCTTTGTATCCAAGCCCCACCGCGGCCAAGGCCACATGATACCGGTTCAAAGGCTTTGTGGGTAACGCTTCCTGATATGTAGAGTAGGCTAAAAAAGCATTTGGCACGGGCTCCTCTCTAGGCACCAGCACACCTGCACAAAACCCATTTAAAGCTTCCTGAGCATATCTGGCCAAATAGGCATCTGCCTCTTGGGTAGTAAAAGCAGTATCTGCGTGCGTTCTATCAAACGGGTTTCTTTGCTGGGCAGCCAGTTGGGCTAAAGCTTCCTTATCCAAGATGGTAGCTTGCCTCACTGGATAACGCTCTCCAGTAAAATTCTTCAAGTCTTGGCTGTAGTAATGAAGGCGAGTTTCAATCAACCTAAGACCGGCGGCCGTCAAGCACTGCATCAGAAAAACATCCTCAGAGGGTAGTTCAACAAAGCAATACACCTTTTCCCGCTGCCACAAGAAGACCTTGAATTGGTGAACAGCCTGTATGAGCACGGAGGATGAGCAAGGGTGATAAAGTACTGTAAATAGCTTAAAACAGTCCCTATTGAAAAAGGCGCTATCCCAAGCAAGGTACTCATACAGGAATATGAACTCAGTTCCTTCAAGGGTAAAGGCAAGGGTCTGGTGATCACCAGACCCTGTGATGAAAGTTTCCATCTTTGGCCTTACAAAGAACTGGTACTGCTCTGCCAGACTCAATTCCCGCAAAAAGCTATAAGGGCTGTAAAAGCCAAGTTGCTCTATTCTGGCCTGCGCCAGTGCTTCTATCCCCATACTTGCTTGAACGTTGCGTAGTCCCTTATATAGTCTGCTTCCTCAAACGGGGTGGAAGCCAACACCAATTGAACGGCCTGAGATGAGTATTGCATGGTATGCCACACATTGGGTGGCACGTATAGCCCTTGACAGGGAGTCTCCAGCACAAATACTTGCACTTCGCTGCTAGATAACTCAGTGGTCACCAAAATTCGGCCGGATACGGCAATTATGACCTGCTCTGTGGCATAATGAGCGTGCCTGCCGCGCAATATGCTCTCTGGGGTGTTATAGGTCCAGAATACTCGTTTGCAATCAAAAGGAAGAACGCCAGCTGTCTCGGCAATAGAGATAAAACCAACACTTGGCTCACCTATCACCGGGAATTCAATAAGGTATGGCTTCCTTTCTCTGTCTTCCATTTTTTTATATGCTTCGCACCACAACCAGCTAGAATTTTTCCTGACAACCATCAATGAGCAAGGTACAAAATCATGTTCATTGCATACTAATAAGGCTATACTCCATTTTTGGTCTGTTTTACCGGAAACAAGCCAAAAACGAAGGTTCTCTTTCCAGTGAAGAAACCTAAAAGCACTATAGGTTTGGGAGGCAGCTTCGCTAAAAAGGAAAGAGGCCCCTTTCTGACAGAACATGGTGCTGGCTCTTTGCCTACCTAGGCAGTGTTTACAAAGCTCGGTCCCCCAAAAACTAGAGGTTACGCCCAAACTGATTATCTTTGAGTTGACTTCTCTTTAATTTATGTCCTTACAACCCACAGCCTTGATCATAGGGGCTGGCCCTGCCGGGCTTACGGCTGCGTTTGAATTCCTTCAGCATACGTCGGTGCATCCAGTGGTGGTAGAAGCAACGGAGCGGGTGGGCGGCATCTCTGCCACCATTGAGTACAAAGGCAACCGCATGGACATTGGCGGGCATAGGTTTTTCTCAAAATCTGACCGGGTCATGGATTGGTGGCTTTCTATTCTGCCCTTGTACCTAGAACCCGGACAAACCGTTGGCGAGCTTTCTTACCAGGGAAAGTCCAGAGAAATACCAATAGTAAAATCTACGTCCGGCGAAGCCCCGCAGGATGTGATGCTGTTACGGCAACGTAAATCGCGTATCTTCTTCAGAAGGCAATTCTTCAACTATCCCCTCTCCTTTTCGCTCTCCACCTTGTCTCACTTAGGCTGGGTGTGGTCTGCCAAAGCAGGGTTCAGTTACTTTAAACAGGTGGTGCTTCCCTTGAAGAAAGAGCGCAACCTGGAGGACTTTTTCATCAATCGGTTTGGCAAGCACCTGTACAAGACCTTTTTCAAGTCCTATACAGAGAAAGTCTGGGGCGTGCCTTGCCAACAGATAAGCGCCGAATGGGGTGCCCAGCGCATCAAAGCTCTGTCCATCACAGAGGCCGTCAAACACTTTCTGCGTCAGCAATTCTTCACGCCCAAAGGAGACTTCACTCAGAAGAAAACCCAAACATCCCTCATTGAACAGTTCCTGTACCCAAAGCTGGGTCCCGGGCATTTATGGGAAGTGGTAACAAGAAAGGTGAAAGAACAAGGCGGCGAAGTTCACTTACACCAAAAGGTGGTGGGTATGGAATTGGTGGGCAACAGAATCACCTCCGTCACCATTCACAACTCTGAGACAAAGCAGGATTACACTACCTCGCCGGAATATGTCATCTCTACCATGCCCATCCGGGATTTGGTAATGGCCCTGGGCGAGGCCGCTCCGCAAGAAGTACGCGACATAAGCGAACACCTTCCCTATAGAAATTTTTTGACCGTAGGCATTCTATTGCACAAACTGGCCATCCAGGAAGGGGAAGATCCGCTTATCCATGACAACTGGATTTACATACAAGAGCCAGACGTACTGGCCGGACGTTTACAAATCTTCAACAACTGGAGCCCGTTCCTGGTACAAAATCCAGACACCGTCTGGTTGGGCGTAGAATATTTCTGCCAGGGAGAGGACGCCCTCTGGCACATGACCGAGCCAGAATTAAAGCAACTAGCCATTGCTGAACTGGACAAACTAGGCATCATCTCTGCGGATCAGGTCCTAGATAGCACCGTCTTTAAAATGCCCAAGGCATACCCTGCTTATTTTGGGTCCTATAGCCAGTTCCCGAAAGTACAGGCCTTTTTGGACGGCATTGAGAACTTGTTTCTAGTGGGCAGAAACGGTATGCACAAATACAACAACCAAGACCATTCTATGCTTACTGCCATGCTTGCCGTTGAGAACATTGCCAGCGGCCGCACAGACAAGTCTAACCTTTGGGAAGTGAACACGGAACAGGAGTACCATGAAGGCTCCTCAGAAAAATAATCGCATGCCCAGCCAGAAAACCAAGTTTGCCTTGGCCTTTACCCTTCTGTATGCCTGCCTGCTAGCCTTCTTCATGCCTTATCATGAGCTCTGGTTTGATGAGACAGAACCTTGGTTACTGGCCCTCTACAGCTACTCTTTCACAGATTTGGTCAGTAACAAAAGGTTTGAAGGTCACCCAGATCTTTGGTACAGCCTCTTGTTTGTGGTCACTAGGTTCACAGACAACTTAAATGCCTTAAAGGTAACACAGTGGATAACCGCCGTTGGGTTTGTCTTTGTATTCTTGAGAAACGCTCCCTTCTCCTGGGCCTTTAAACTACTCTTTTGTTTTGGCTACTATGGGCTGTTTGAATATGGCATTATCAGTAGACTCTATGCCATAGAGCTACTCACTTTATTCTTGGTTTGCACCTATTACCCCAAGCGGTTCACCCACTGGTATGGGTATATATTCCTTTTGATACTAAACGCCCAGACCAACCTCTTCGGGTTTCTGCTGTCTGGCGTGTTAGGCTTGTTGCTGTTTTCAGAGGCCTTTAAGGTTTGGAAAGAGTCGCCGCAGTGGGCACCGCTGTCCATGGCTCACAGAATAATCGGGGTAGGTCTTTGGGGGCTTGGCTGCCTCTATTCTTTCTGGAGCATGTTGCGCCCCGTAGAGCCGCACAGAGAGTTTTTCCCTTTTCAGGAAGCCTATTATGTCTTTCAGTCTGCCACCAGGGTTTGGCAGTCATTTTTTACGGTGCCGCAATCGCATATCACCTTCTGGAACTCCTCCATTCTTAAAACCTCTGTTGAGATTCCTTTATCCATTATACTAGTCCTTTTGATTGCGGCGGCGTTCTACCAGACCAAGCGGTTGTTCTTCCCGCTTATGCTTCTGTTCGCTTTTTTAATGCTCTTCTTCTCCTTCAAGTTTGAAGGCGCCATCAGGCACCACGCTCATTACTTCTTTTACACCCTAGCCTTCTTCTGGATTAGAACCTTCTATCCGCAGGGGTCTGCCAATGGGTTAGGGTACTGGCAAAGAATATCTCAAAAAGCTTCTACCTGGATGCCCAACGTATTGCTGATTTTTGCCTTTGCCCAATTCGTAGCAGGTATTAAAGCGCTCCAAGTGGACTGGAAATACCCTTTCTACCCAGGAAAAGATGCGGCCGAATTTGTAAAGACTTTGCCTGCGTCCTATATGATTACCATTGAAGATGATGTAACGGCTTCTACCATCTCTGCTTACTTAGGCAGGCCGCTTTTCCACCTACCCAATGGGAATTACACCAGCTTTTTCAGACTTAACCTTTTAGAGGGTCACGCTCCCCGCAAATTTGTTTTGCTTGATTGGGCAGGTGTTCTGGCGCAACAACAGAAGGCACCCGTCATCTTTATATCAAGGTTTGAAATCCCTATTCAGTGGTATGCAACGCCGGTAAAGCTGTTGAGAGCCTTTAAAGGCGATTATATGAATCCGTACTCATACTATGTTTATGAGATTCCGCCGATGGCTCTGCCCAAGAAGCAGATAACTGCCGAGCCGCCTGTAGGAGAAGTAGAAAAATAGCGACCCTCGTTTTTGGCCTCTTTCTACCAAAACAAGCTAAAAACGATAACGCACCTGCACCCGCACGTCTGTCTTTTTGGGGCCTTGAATCTCTTCCAAACCTGAGCTCACCGTGTCCTGGTTTCTGAAATGGGTATGGCTGAGTTTTAGCCAAAAGTCTAGGTGCCGGTTGAATTGGTGCTGGGCCAACAGGTAGACATGCGTGCCGGTGCCCGTGAAGACGGGAATAGAAAAGGCATACAGCACATCCTGCTCAGGGGCGTATTGCCTGGCATCATATCCATCAGTATCAAAGAGGGAGTAGCGGGCACTCAGGCGGCTCTTGTTGCGCTCCCAGGTAATGTCCTGCGCCATGAGGTAGCCCTTTTGTGTCATACTGGATTGCTGAAATTGGCTCATCTGCACCCGGGATCGTAATCTGAGCGAGGGCAAGGGGCTTAAATCCAGCAAAAGCAACAGCCGCTGGGAACGGGTTTCAGTCACGCTAGCCAAAGCATCTCCTTCTAGGGTTTCGTTTCTGGCTTTGCGTTCCTCCTGAAACTGGGCGTAGAGCAGAGTCGATTTGGAGGGCACAAACTGCAGACGCAACAAATACTCGTCTCCTTCTGAGGGAGCATCTACCCTGTAGCGTAGCCAAGGAAACGTGAACCGATCATAGAAGGCGGTGAGTTGCCAGCGGTTAGAGAGCTTCACCTTTAAGCCCGTGTAAAAGCCGCTTTCGTTTTGGTTGCGGGTACTTTCCCCGAAGGCGTTGCCATATAGGCTCTGAAAGTCCTTGGCGTAGTAACGGTAGACAAACGCCATCTCCACGCGCTCAGACAAGCTGGCCAGCACGCCGTTCACCGTGCCCCAACCACCGTTGCTGGACCGCGCCGTCTCCCCAAAAACATTGAAGTTCTGCCAAAGGTAGCTGTAGTGAAGGCCCACCCCGCTGTTCTGCCTTCCGCTAAATGAATACAGGTTATAGGGCTCCGGCCTCTTCTGCAAGGACAGGTTGTAGCGGGTAGTCAGGGTGGTCAAACCAATGCTTAAGGTTTGCGTGAGATTTCTATAGGTGACATCGCCGCCCAGCACCTGCTCCCTGGCTCTGTTGCGGTTGGTAAATTCAGTAGGCGTGCGGTGCAGGCCCGAGGTCTGGATACTGCCCAGTCTGCCAATTTCTTCGGCTAACTCTTCTTCGTTCTGCGCTGATTCAGACACTGAGGCGTCCACTTTTCTATTAGAGTAAAAGACGGTGCTTTCCAGTCTTCGCCAACGATGCGTGGCGGCCAGTCCTCTGAAGAAGTTGGTTTCCATGGCAGACGTGTGCGGCCTTATCCCTAACTGACTGCGCCGGACGGTGGTGATGGTCTCTGAGCCCTTGCCTACGCCCAATCCGCTACTCAGTAGCAAACCTTGCCCAAACTGCAATTGGTAGTCGCCCACCGCTATGGTTTTAAAGGCTCCCCGGTTATATACCTGCGCATGGAAAGAGTAAAAATCAAAGCCGTACAAGCGCCGGCTGGGACTCCAGGAGAATTTCTCGCCGGCATCTTTCTCAGCGGTGATGCCAAAGCTGAAATCCTTGGGCTGGCTTAAACGGTACCGCAGAAGGTGTTTGTCTGGAGAGCCCAAGTAACGGGTAAGGGAACGGCCTTCTGGCGCCGTATAGCCTTTTCGTTCCTGCACGGTACGGTCGTAGCGCAAAAGCAGGGAATGATTCTCAGCCTGCTTTATTCTTTCCCGCCAGGTTCTCTGCCCTATCTGACCCAGGCTCTGCACCGTCACAAAGGGCAACAATCTTCTGATGGTGAGCACGTCAAATCCTGGAACAGCCTGCAACTCATACAAAGTCAAAAGTCGCCCGTTTTCTGAAATATGCTGTAATAAGGCCGATATCTGACTTTCGGACAACAGCCACAGGCCGCGTAATTCTTCCCTGCTAGCGCGATTGAGGTCTAAGGGCTGACGGTAGTACTGGAGCAAGGTCTCATAGAGGTCTTCATAGGCTACTAGGTTCTCATCTGTCTGTTGCGCGAAGAGCTCTTGCACCAACAACTCCACGTCCATTGCCGGACGGGGAATTTCCTGCGCCCAGAGCGGTGGTCGTTTTAGGGCTAAAATCAGGAAAACAAGCCAAAAACGCTTCATGGCCGCTTCTCCCATTGATAGACCAATGACAAGGCATTGCTCAGGCCCAGCCTACTTTGCGCTCCCAAGGCATACGCCACTTGAAACTGCCCAAACTTCACCTCCACACCGCCTGTACCGGAGCGCGTGCCCGAATTGAAACCGGTCCGAAGGGTCATAGCTGGAATAACCTGATACTCCACGCCTGCTTTCACAGCGGCATCAGCCTCCAGCTCTTTTTCAATTTCAGCGAGTAGCAGGACTTTAGAAACCGCTTGATAACCCAAACCCACTTTCATGACCGTGGGCACGCGCTCATCCTCAAACTCTGCTAGTTTGGCTTGGTTGAGATTATAGATATGGGCGCCAAACGTGAGGCCGGGAATGACCTCTGACTGTCCGCCCAGGCTCAACGCCACGGCCTTTCTGCTTCCCCACTCCTGCACGCGCACCTGCAACACATCTACTTTCACCCCAAGCCTTACCTGCCCCAACTGATGGGCTACGCCAATGCCCAGCCGTTGCTCATTGTACAACTCACCACCGTAGCGCTGTACATCCAACCCTATCACCCCCATCCTAGCCCAAGGGTACACAGCCAGCAAACCCACCGTGGTCAGTTCTTGGATAGAGAATCTGTTATGCGCGAAGGCTCCCAGAGAAGGTTGTTCCACGGCGGCCATGCCCGCTGGGTTGTTAGAGAGCGCCCAACCATCTGACAGCGTCACAGACGAGCCACCCAAGGCCATGCTCCGGGCGCCGGCGGGAGAATTGTATAGTTGACCGTGAGCGCCTAAGGCACCCAGAAGAAAGCAGCAAAATAGAACAAGGCGTAGTGGATGCGGCATAGGCACAGGGGGTTAGCCAGTTTTCCTCCTACGTGCTTTGCTAAAAAATTGGTACTATGAGCTATATATAGTTTTACTATATTTATAGGAATCCTATCCAATAACACATCTATCATGAAAAGACTTTTCACCTCATTATCATTGACGGCCAGCGTTGGCTTCATGCTTTCCTTTGCTTCGCCCAGCACCGCGCCTACGGCAGTTTCTTCTTACAACCCACAGTGCACCGCCACGGCCAAATCTACCGGCAAGCAGTGCAAAAACAAGCAGTGGGGCAAATGCGAACAGGTCTTGTGTTACGTGCACTGCAAATAAGCTTAATCTTAGTATCCTTTCCCTCATAAAAACAAAAACGCCCGGCACATGTGCACCGGGCGTTTTTAGGGTATTTTCTGGAAACTAAGCCAAAAACGATTAGTTCTTCTGCTTCTTCGTTTCGCGTTTGATTTTGGTCTCGTTGCCTTTCTTCTTGATTTTTATCTCTTCGGTTGGCGTTTCAATCTCCATCTTGCCGTTCATCTTCATGTCATTCAAAGACGGGTTGAACTGGGTGTTGGGATTTCCGTTGTTCACCAAAGTCATCTCATTGATCAAATGACCAGCGTTGCCCAGTTTGTCCATCACGAAGAGCACATACTTGATGTCTACGTTGATGCAACGCTTGTACTCAGGGTCAAACACCAGGTCACCCGTCATGGCTTCCCAGTTACCGTCAAAGGCCAAACCAATTAACTCACCACGGCCGTTAATCACCGGAGAACCTGAGTTACCACCCGTAATGTCATTGTTAGTAATGAAGGCTACGCGCATTTCGCCGTTGTCAGCGTACTTGCCATAGTCTTTCTTGGCGGCCAGTTCCATCAACTTGGCAGGCACGATGAACTCCTCATTGGTGGGGTCTTCTTTGGCCGCTAAACCGTCTAGCGTGGTGTAATACTTGTACTCCACACCATCACGAGGCTCATAGCCTTTCACGGTTCCGTAGCTTAGACGAAGCGTCGAATTAGCATCTGGGTAGTACACTTTGTTAGGGTTCATCTCGCGCAGGCCAGCTACGTACAGACGGTTGGCTTTGGCCAGCGACGCGTTGTACTCGTTTAGCTTAGGCAGGATGTTGGTAGTGTAGTTCTGCTGAACGGCCCGCACTACTTTAAACGCTGGATCATTCTCCAAGGCTTTCAAAGTTGGGTTGGCCAGGAACGCGTTTGCTTTGGCCTCAGTGCCTAAGATAGACTTACTGTAGATGTCAGCGGCCCATTTCTTGAAGTCACCTTTGTAAGTAGACGTCAGGTCTTTGAAAATGTCACCGTGCTGTGCTTTGGGTACGTCATTGTAGTACATCTGCATCAGCTCCGCAAACATTTTTTGGTCGGTAGAAGCCAGGTAGCTCTTGTAGAACTCTTCGTTCATCTCCTTCACACCAGCCATCAATTGGTCACGCTGAGCTTTGTCGGCTTTGCCTTCTTTCAGCATATTGTAAACTGGCGTGTACTGGTAGGCGTGCATCATCAACTGAGGCGCCAAAGCGGCCTCAGAGCGGTAGATAGCTGACAAGTTGTACTCGCGCTGACCAGCGTAAGAAGCGTTGATGTCAGACAAGGCGCTTCCGTAAAGGCCTTTGCGGGTGGCATCAGCATCGGCCCAGGTTTGGAAGGCTTTCTCTTCATTGGCTTTCTTGTTAAGCGTTTTCATGCGCTTAATGCCCTCGTTCTGCCCGATGTAGTATTTGTAGTAGTTACTAATGCTGGCGTAGTTAGAAGCCAGTTTCAGACGGTTGGCCTGCGAGGCATCCATGGCTTCTTTCATGATGGCCAAACGACGCTCGCGCAATTTGATACGCGCTGGGTTAGACTGATCTACCGCCATGCTCAAGCCAGAACCGGCCATGAAACGCGTGGTACGGCCCGGGAACCCGAACACCATAGAGAAGTCGCCTTCTTTCACGCCGCTCATAGAGATAGGCAGGTGGTGCTTAGGCTTGTAAGGTACGTTCTTGTCTGAGTACGTAGCCGGCTTCCCGTCTGGGCTCATGTACACTCTAAACATAGAGAAGTCGCCGGTATGACGTGGCCACATCCAGTTGTCTGTGTCACCGCCAAATTTACCAATGCTTTCTGGCGGCGTACCCACCAGACGCACGTCTGAGAAACGCTCATAGACAAACATATAGAACTCGTTGCCATTGTAGAAGTCGCGCACGTAGGCCACATACTGGCCGTTGTTCTTGGCGGCATCTGCCAGAGACTTGGTGCGCTCAGCCACTAATTTGGCACGCTCCTGCTCAGAGGTCTGGGCGTTGATGCCCTGCAACACCTGGCTAGACACGTCTTCCATGCGCACCAGAATGTCTACAAACAGACCTTCGTTCTTTCTCTCTTCCTGGCGGGTCTTGGCCCAGAAGCCATCACGCAGCAAGTTGTTCTCTGGGGTTGAATTTGTGGCAATAGCGTCATACCCACAGTGGTGGTTAGTCAACAGCAAGCCTTCCTTAGAGATGAACTCACCCGTACAGAAGCCCCCGAACTGCACAATGGCGTCCTTCAAGCTGGCATTGTTGACGTTGTAGATTTCCTCGGCGGTGAGTTGCAGGCCTTGTTTCTGCATGTCCACCATGTTCAGGCGTTTTACCAAAAGCGGGAGCCACATCCCTTCATCTGCCTTGGCAGAGAAAGAAGCACCCAAACTGATGGCTAACGCTACGGCATATATCTTTTTCAGCATAACGTGTGTTAGTTAGTAATGCGTCAAAGATACACAATTGTGCATTTTTTTGCCGATACTAGCAGAAGAAGTAGAAATGAGGTTTACCTGGTGACGGGAAAGGCCGTTCAAGAATGAAAAGGAGAACGCGTATGCAGTGGCTGAATTGGGTGTTTAAGCAGTTGTTTCTAGGGTTGGTGTGGGTGTACCGCTACACCATTTCGCCGCTCACGCCAGGCAGTTGCCGCTTCACGCCCACTTGTTCTGCCTATGCCCACCAGTCCATTGTTAAGTACGGTCCATTTAAAGGCGGTTGGATGGCGCTTAAACGCATTGGCCGGTGTCATCCCTGGGGCGGCCATGGCTATGACCCGGTGCCGTAGAGGACCTCACCCCCGGCCCCTCTCCCGTGGAGAGGGGAGTAATATATCTCGTTTTTGAGCTGTTTTGGAGAAAAGAGGCTAAAAACGATCTTATAGGATTTATGGCTTAGCAGCTTTTAAAAAAGAAATAAGTTCTGACTTTATAGACTTATGAATAGACTCATTATTTACTTTTCATTAGCACTTATTGTAAGCAGTTGTACCAGTGTAAAACCAGTATTGCAACCCACCTACAATAAAGGAGGCTATACATTCCAGAAGTATCATAGTAAAAGCCTGGCAACAGAAGAAAGCGTGGTGATAGTTGGAAGTATAACCGACCTTGTCAAAAACAATAATCTGGGTAGTTCAAGTATAAAATATGAATGTACAACCCAGCAATCTAGTTCGGGAGAATTCAGCTTGAAAGGCAAAGCCAGTGCCATAAAGTTTCAATTAATAGCCAACTCTGTTGGCTATCTGAAGGTAGAGACGGAGCCTTTTCATACTCAGCCCGGAGATTCTATTGTTGTAAATTTCCGTTTGGCCCAAGATGAAAAACCTATTCTCTACTGCGAAGCCAATCCTACTGGAAAGTAGCTAGCTAAGTAGGCTGGAAGTCGAATGCTGTTTTTGCTCTGGAAAGGGCTCATAGAGAATATACAGAAAGACGTCCATCATCCTTTATTCAAACCATGAGAAAACAAATTTTAAGTTTGGCATACCTGCTTGTGCTTCTAATTACAGCCGCTTGCTCACGCAATGTGCACTTTGACCGTGCAACTGCCTCAGATAAATATGGCAGAGCAGTAATGACAAAGGAACGCAAGAGCACTCATCCAGATAGTGTTTCATTCATAGGAAGATTTATAGACATAGAAACGGGCAAGATTCCCGAGGCATCTGCTGTTATCATCGTAGAGGCTACAGGTTATAATTTAAATAAGGACGGAACGTATGCTCTTACGTTAAAGCATAAAGATTTCTTCACGCTTACATCTGTTACATTTCCGTATTACGCTATTAAGACAGATGCTATTAAAGTCAAGAAGGGTCAAGCCTATAGAGTTGATTTCTTCTTAAGAAAAGACACTAATCCAATAGTTGATTAACATGAACTTTCATCTAGAGAAACTGCTCCTCATTCTGGCATTTATTTTTAGCACCACCATGCTTGTTACTGCACAAGCACAAATTCCTATTAACAATTTAAAAGAACTTTCCCAGGCAGTTTCCACAAACCTGGCAAAACCTGATTGGGAGGAATTAGACAAACTGTGCATTCAGTCAGTAGTGTTTATGAAGTTTGATATCAGTGAAAGTGGAAAGACACAGAACATCACTTTCTCTAAAACTGCACCGCCTGCTGTGAAGGATATGCTCAAGGCCGCTGTAAATACCATTATAGTTAATGGTCATGCAAAGGAAATACGAGGAAAGACTTTTCTTCAACCGTTCATTTTCATGTATGAGGTAGGTTGCCAGAATACTTTGGAGGACAGACTGAACAAAGACCAATTCCACCAGAATTTGCTGACTATGCTGTCCTTTGAGGAACCACTCACCACTCCTTTATCATGCACCGTGTTACCTCCATTGATGCAAAGTAGCAAGTGGTAAATAGTAGATTTAAGACTTGCATAGTTTTAGACAGAGCATTCTTATACAATAATTTTAAAGACATACCATGGACCAATTTTTACAGGCGGCTTTTGAAGAAGCGCAGAAAGGCTATGATGAAGGCGGCATTCCCATCGGGTCTGTCTTAGTGCACAAGGGCAAGATCATTGGCCGGGGGCATAACAAGCGGGTACAGAACGGAAGCCCTATTTTGCACGGAGAAATGGATGCGCTGGAGAATGCAGGAAGACAGCCGGCGTCTGTGTACAAGGAATGCACTATGTATACTACGCTTTCGCCGTGTCCTATGTGCTCTGGTACCATTTTGCTGTATGGCATCCCAAGAGTAGTGGTTGGCGAAAATAAGACGTTCATGGGCGAAGAAGAATTGCTCAAAAGCCGGGGCGTGGACGTGACGGTGGTGGACAGCCAGGAATGTTACAACCTCATGCAACGGTTCATCCAGGAAAAACCCACGCTCTGGAACGAGGACATTGGCGTGTAAGTAAGTATTAAACGTTTTCGGCTTGTTTTCCAGTAATAGGCCGAAAACGAAACTTTATACTCATTCTAAATGGCGCAAGCGTCCGCTTGTGTCCGCAGGCATGCCAGATCATAAATGCGTGCGGACACAAGCGGACGCTTGCGCCATAGATCCCGCCTTTTTACTGGGCGAGGCAGGCAAACCCAATTTATACACCATAGAAGTTAGAGGTAGTCTATTTCTTCTATTAAATAAAGAAGTGTAGCTTCAGGCTTCATTTTAACGCTCTTTCCATGGCATCTGCGTTTGCACATGCGTTGTTGGCGGTGGCCATCAGCAAGACTTCATCTAGCAAAAATCAGCTTCTCAAATTTAGTTTACTGGCCATGTTCTGCGCGGTGATTCCAGACGCAGACGTGGTCATGTTTAAATTTGGAGTGCCATATGAGCATTTTCTGGGGCACAGGGGCTTTTCACACTCTCTTGTCTTTGCTTTGTTGCTGGGCATTCTGGTAACCAAGGTCTTTTACAGAGACATTCCCCTCCAAAGCAGGCAGGGACTGTTCCTGGTTCTGATTTTCTTTCTTTGCACGGCTTCGCATTCTTTACTGGACGCTATGACCACCGGCGGGCGGGGCGTGGCGGTCTTCTCCCCTTTTGACAATACCCGCTACTTCCTGCCATGGCGGCCTATCAAAGTGTCACCCATTGGCATCAAGCAGTTCTTCGGGCCGAAGGGTTTGGCCGTCATCAAAAGCGAACTGGTCTGGGTGGGCATTCCAAGTGTAGCGTATGTAGCCTTTATTTGGTTGGTCAAAAAGCTAACCAATCGGTAATCCACTCCTCTCTATATCATCCTCTAACAACAAGCTAAAATTCTGCCTCTGCAGGAAAGTAATTCTTATTTTCAGTCTGTTTACCAGAAAATAAGCTAAAAATAACCAATGCCTCTTCTGGTTAAGAAAACTAATGTGGCCCTGCATTTCGTTAGTATAGAAGGCAGGTTTCTGCCGCTTTAACATGCATCCATGAAACGCTTCCTTTTTATCTACCTGCTCACGCTTTTGCCTTTGTTCAGTTGCCAAAGCGCCGCCGACCAGGGCACTAAGCCCGCCAAGGCTACTACTGCCGTCAGCACGCAACCTATTACGTCTGAGCAAACCAAGAACCCCTATTACTCGCGCACAGACACCACCAAGCTCAACCTCTCAGATGCCGAATGGAAGAAAGTCCTAGCGCCTGACGTGTATGCCATTGCCCGCCAGAAAGGCACCGAGCGCGCGTTTACCGGCAAGCTTTGGGACTTCACAGGCAAAGGCACCTATTACTGCGCTGCCTGCGGAAACAAGCTCTTCGCCTCTGACGCCAAGTTTGCCACAGACTGCGGCTGGCCTAGCTTCTTTGAGACCTTTAGGAAGAACGCAGTGGTGTACAAAGAAGACAAATCCTATGGCATGGACCGCATTGAGGTGTTGTGCGGCCGCTGTGACGGTCACTTAGGGCATTTGTTTGACGATGGCCCACCCCCAACCTACAAGCGCTACTGCATGAATTCCATCTCCCTGGACTTTGTGCCCAACAACGGCTTGCAAGTGAGTAATTAAAAAAAAATAGCAATTATCTGTTTGAAACCGCCTCCTGTCCACCCCCGGCAGGAGGCGGTTCTGTTTTCATCAGGTAGCAAAGGCGGTATGCATTACTAAAATTCATTGTTTCCTTTCTACCTTGTCACCGTATTTCCTTGAAACTGAAAGGCACATTGAATGGCATTAGAAAAACGGGACTTTGATGCGGTAGTGGTAGGCTCCGGGCCGAACGGCTTGGCCGCGGCCATTGCACTGCAGGAGCAGGGGCTGTCGGTGCTGCTCTTGGAGTCTAAGGACACCATTGGCGGTGGACTGCGCACCAAGGAACTGACGCTTCCGGGGTTTCAGCATGATGTCTGCTCGGCTATTCATCCCCTGGCCGCCGAATCTCCTTATTTCAAGACCTTGCCGCTGGCCCAGCATGGGCTGGAGTACATTTACCCGCCGGTAGCGGCTGCGCACCCGTTTGACGGTGGTACGGCGGCGGCGCTACTGCATTCCTTACCTGAAACCGCGCTGCACCTGGGTAAAGACAGAAAAGCCTATGAGCAACTCTTGACCGCTCTGGTAAAGGACTGGCCCAGTCTGGCGCCCACGGTCTTAGGCCCGCTGCAATTCCCGAAGGATCCACTGGCCATGGCGAAATTTGGAATAAAAGCCATGGCGCCGGCCACTACCCTAGCCGATTTGGTCTTTACTACTAAGAAAGCGAGAGGGCTGTGGGCGGGCATGGCGGCTCATTCCATTCAACCTTTGTCTAACATGGCCACCTCGGCTATTGGCTTAGTCTTGCTGGCGCAGGCGCATTTGCACGGTTGGCCTTTGCCTAAAGGCGGTTCGCAGAGCTTCGCCAATGCCTTGGCATCTTATTTCACCTCCCTAGGCGGAAAAATTGAGACGAACGTGCATGTCAGGTCGTTGCAACAACTGCCTTCGTCGCATGCGGTCTTGCTGGATGTCACACCCAAACAATTACTGGAGATAGCTGGGCATTCCTTCTCCTCTGTCTACCAATGGCAGTTGAAGCGGTACCGCTACGGCATGGGCGTGTTCAAGATTGACTGGGCCTTAGACGGTCCGGTGCCGTTCTCCGCCCCAGAATGTAGACAGGCCGGCACCGTGCATCTGGGCAATACCTTAGAGGAAATCGCGCAAGCAGAGAAACTCACGGCCCAAGGTCAGCACCCCGAGAAACCGTTTGTCTTAATGGCGCAACAGAGCCTTTTTGACGCTACCCGCGCACCCGAAGGCAAGCACACTGCCTGGGCCTACTGCCACGTGCCCAACGGTTCTACCCAAGACATGACCCAGGCCATAGAGAACCAGATGGAGCGGTTCGCGCCGGGTTTCAAGGACTTGGTTCTGGCTCGTCACACTATGAATACCCACCAGATGGAGGCCTACAACCCCAACTACATTGGCGGCGACATCAACGGGGGGATCATTGATTTAGGACAGCTGTTCACGCGTCCGGCGTTAAGGTCCTCGCCCTACAGGACCTCGGCGAAAGGTATTTACCTCTGCTCTTCTTCCACGCCTCCGGGTGGCGGTGTACACGGCATGTGTGGTTACCACGCGGCAGACCGCGCCCTCAGAGACATCTTTAAGCTCAAGGCTAAACCGTTAAGCTGATTGCCAGCCTGTCTACCTCGTTTTTGGCCTAGTTTCTGGAAAACAGGCCAAAAATGAAGGTATATCTCTAATCAACCTAGCTAACTGGCTTCTGTTCAGAACCTCTCCTGTACGCCGCGCCCGCCATGGAATGTTAAGTTTTTGCTAACTTCTAGGGATGGGCTTCGTTTACAGAAATCCCTGCATTCAGGATTTTATACCAGATTTACAACCAACCTTTACCCAATGAAACGATTCCCTCAGTTGCTTTTATTGGCCTGCGTCGCCTTGCCTCTCACCGCCGCGCTAAGCAGCTACACTACGTTTACAACCGCTTTAGGCAGTCTTGAGTTGTTGGCCAAACTCCCCGATGTCATTGTAGAAAGCTCTGGATTAGAGGCAGCTGGCACACCGGGACAGTACTGGACGCACAATGACGCCGGCAACCTGCCCATCCTCTACAAAATAAACGAACAAGGGAAACTACTCAGCCAGACCCAGATCCAGGGCACCATCAACAATGACTGGGAAGACCTAGCACAGGACAACAAAGGCTACCTGTACATTGGTGACGTGGGCAACAACAAAAACGACCGCCAGGACCTGAGAATCTACAAAGTCTCTCCCAAACAGGGCTTCAAGACGCAGGTCATCAAGTTTAGGTACCAAGACCAGCCTACCGGCAAAGTAGAGAAAGAACTGCGCAACTTTGACTGCGAAGGCTTCTTCTGGCACAACAACAAACTCTACCTGCTCTCCAAAGACCGGGGCCAGAAACGCACCGCCAAACTGTATGAACTCTCTGACCAGGCCGGCACACACATGGCCAAACTGGTGAGCCAGGCCCAGATTCCCGGCGAAGTTACCTCAGCAGATATAAGCCCAGACGGCACCAAGATGGCGGTTCTGACCTACGGGAAACTGTACGTTTACCCACTCAAGAAAGGCTCTAACCAGTTCTTCAGCCAGAAGGCGCAAGTGATGATGCTCCCTAAATCCGGCAAGTCTGAGGCCATCTTATTCAAAGACAACAAGACACTGGTCATGAGCAACGAGGAAGGCGACCTTTTCCAATACGCGCTTTAAAAGACCATCTATATAAAAACAGTTCGGCCTCCGGAAAGACTACTTCCGGAGGCCGAACTGTTTTTAGGCTATTTTCTGGAAATCAGGCCAAAAACGGCTAGCTGACCATTTGTTGCGGTTGTCTGGGTTGGCGCAGGGCGTAGATGAGTACCACAATGCCAATCAAAATCAACGGGATGCTCAGCCACTGCCCCATGTTCAAGGCTAGCTCGTCTTCAAAGGCTTCTTGGTTTTCCTTCAGGAACTCTACCAGGAAACGGAAGGAGAACAACAGCGTCACAAACAGGCCAAACAACAACCCTTTTATACGACCTGCCCCCTTTTTCCAGAGCGAGTAGAGTAGGATGAACAGAAACACACAGAAAAGGCTTTCATACAACTGCGTTGGATGGCGCGGGTCCACATAGGCCGGCACGCCGTTGAACAGTTCATTGTTGCGCACAAACTTGAAGGCCCACGGCACATCGGTTGGTTTGCCAATGATTTCTGAGTTCATGAGGTTACCCAGACGAATACAGGCGCCGCCCACGGCCACTACAATTACAATGCGGTCTAGGACCCACAGGTAGTCAAACTTGTATTTGCGGCTGAATAGATAGAGTGCCATCAAGATACCAATGGTACCGCCGTGGCTGGCCAGGCCGCCTTCCCAAATTTTGAAAATCTCCAGCGGGTTAGACAGGTAATATACCGGGTCATAGAACAGGCAATGGCCCAGGCGCGCGCCAATCACAGTGCCAATGACCATGTACAACGTGAGCACGTCTACGTCTTCTTCAGAGCGGCCGTCTTTTTTATAGATGTACTTCTCAATGGGTTGGGTCAAGACAAAGGCCATGGCAAACAGCAGACCGTACCAACGCACCGTCAAAGGCCCTAAAGAGAAAAGGTCAGGACTTACGTCCCAGGTGATAAAATCCAGCATGGTAGATAGGTTAAAGCGCTAAAATTACAATTTAATATAAGAGAGGCAACCACCAAGACAGAATCTGGCAGAACACTTTCGCCTTTTTTGATGTTACTTTGCAGGCGCAAACCGCAAAACCTAACAAGGCGTTGGCGGTTGCATACTCAGAAACGGTTAGGAGCCCCAGGTTCTTGCCTTTACCCTATATTAACTCATTTCAATGTCAACTATAAGTACTGATATCTGTATCATCGGCGCCGGGCCGGTGGGCTTGTTTGCCGTATTTGAAGCCGGTCTTTTGAAAATGAAATGCCATGTGGTAGACGCCCTTCCGCAGGTGGGCGGCCAACTCTCAGAAATCTACCCGAAGAAGCCTATCTATGACATACCGGGCTACCCGATGGTCTTGGCCGGCGACCTGGTGCAGAACCTAATGCAGCAGATTGAGCCTTTCCACCCCACCTTTACCCTAGGTGAGCGCGTGGAGGAGATTGAGAAACTAGAAGACGGTTCTTTCAAACTAATCACCACAGACAAAACCGAGATCACCTGCAAAGTAGTGGTCATTGCCGGCGGCTTAGGATCTTTTGAGCCCCGTAAACCTGCTATTGAGAACCTGGAGAGTTATGAGTCTGGCAAAGGCGTGGCCTACATGGTCAAAGATCCAGAGTTCTTCAGAGACAAGCGCATTGTCCTAGCCGGCGGTGGAGACTCTGCCCTGGACTGGGCCATTTACCTGGCAGATGTAGCCAAAGAATTAACACTGGTTCACCGCGGCACCACCTTCAGAGGTGCGCCAGAGTCGGCGGCGCGGGTGGCTAGCCTAGCAGAGGAAGGCCACATGAAACTCCTTTTAAAGTCTAACGTCACCGAGGTGCACGGCAATGGCAAGTTAGAATCGGTGACTATTTCACCAGACGGTTCTGAAGGCTACCAGGTAGAGGCAGATTACTTTATCCCGCTTTTTGGCCTGGTGCCTAAGTTAGGACCTCTAGAGAACTGGGGACTGGAGTTGGAGAAGTCTGCCATTGTGGTGAACACCGTGGACTACAGCACCAACATTCCGGGCGTATACGCCATCGGTGACATCAACACCTACCCCGGCAAGCTGAAGTTGATTCTGTGCGGTTTTCATGAGGCGGCCTTGATGGCGCAGAGCGCCTACGCCATTGTGTACCCAGACAAGAAGTTTGTTCTCAAATACACTACCGTGAACGGGGTGCCAACCCTATAATGCCATGCAAGACGAGATAACCGTTTACGTAGAGAATGCCGCCGGCGAGCGCATTGCCGTTCCTGCCCCCACTGACATGGGCCTGAGCCTGATGGAAGTGCTAAAAGCCAATGAGTTTGACATTCTGGCCACCTGCGGCGGCATGGCCCTGTGCGCCACCTGCCACGTGGAACTTGTGCAAGCCCCAGAACTTCCCGAAGCCTCTGACGATGAACTGTACATGCTGGAGAACTTGCCCAACCTGAGAGAAGGAAGCAGACTCTCCTGCCAGATTAAAATAACGCCAGACCTGGACGGCACCGTGATCAGGCTCATGGCTGATCATTAATAGTCATCAAAACTTTTAAAAGCCTCATGCATGTGTAGCCATTGAGCTGCATTTGTGTGGGGCTTTTGTTTTTGGCCTCTTTTCTGGAAAACAGGCCAAAAACCGCATTAAACGGTTTAAACCACGCTTTCAAAATCTGCCTTTCTGGCTCAAACGTTAAGGTTTTGTTAAAATCAGTTTTTCTCTGCCCGCGGCTGTAATAATCTTCTGGCCTTGCCTACTAATGCTTCAACCAAAGCAAGTACAGGTGTTGGAAAAGCGCAATCCGGCTCGCTACCCGCTTAAAAAATCATTATTGTTTTCAATTCTTCTATGAAAAAATTTCTGCTCTTAACACTGTTAAGCTGCGCCACCACCGCTCCCATCTGGGCCCAGGCCCCTACTCCTTCTACCCGTCCGGCTGGCGCTCCCGCTGGGGCGGCACCAGCGGTTGCCACGCCTGTAGGCGCTGGTAAAATCACGGGTACCGTTACAGACTCTAGCAGCAACAAGCCTGTAGAGTTTGCCACCATCGCTTTAGTGAATTCCGCCACCGGCAAAACCGTAGACGGCACCGTGACCGATGAGAAAGGCCGGTTCTCTTTGAATAGAATTGCCAACGGCACCTACAAGCTCACCATCAGTTTCATTGGCTATGATACCAAAGAACTGGCGCAGGTGACCATCTCAGACAATGACCGCGACCATAACTTCAATAAGATTGAGTTGAGCCCGTCTCAAACCAGATTGAATGAAGTAACCGTGACCGGCGAGAAACCGCTTATTGAGGACAAAGTAGACCGCATGGTCTACAACGCCGAAAAAGACATCACCAACACCGGTGGTACTGCCGCCGACGTCATGCGCAAAGTGCCTTCCATTGCCTTAGACCAGGACGGCAACCTACAGATGCGCGGAAGCGGTAACGTTCGTGTATTGATCAACGGCAAGCCGTCTACCATGATGGCAGGCAACGTGGCAGACGCACTCAAGCAGATCCCGGCAGACGTGATCAAGAACGTAGAGGTGATTACCAGCCCATCGGCTAAGTATGACGCTGAAGGAACCGCGGGTATCATCAACATTGTCACCAAGAAAAACAGCCTGCAAGGCGTAACCGGCTCTACTACGTTGACCACCGGAACGCGCGCCAGCAACGGCAACGCCAACGTGAGCGTGAAATCTGGCAAACTAGGCGTCAACCTGAACACGGGCCTCACCATGTTCTACGGCAAAGGCGAAATGAACCTAAGCCAGATGAACCAGTCCAAGATTTCGGATAATCCAAATACTCCGCAGAACGAAGGTGACAATCCATCTACGCCAGAGATTGAAAATAACTACAACGTACAAAGCTTGATCCAGCAGTTGGGCACCAACCGCACCAACGGTCGGTTTGGGTTTGGTCAGTTGGGTCTGGACTATGAGATCAATGAGAAGAACAGCATTGCGGCCGGTATTAGAGTAAACACGGGTCAGTTCAAGATGCGTTCTAAGCAACATGCCACTGGGTTTACAGCCAACCAGACGGCCGCTAATTCAGCCGAGTTTGGCAATGGCGTGTTGGTGGATGAGTATGACCTTACCATGAAGAACAACAACAGCCGCCTGAGCATGGATTTGAACCTGGACTACACGCACCTGTTCAAGAAGCCACAGCAGGAGTTCACGTTCCTAACCTTGTACAGCACCACAGACCAGGACAATGAGGTTTTCCAGACGCGCTATGACTTGGAAGGCAACACCATCTTCAATCTGAACAACAGCAACGAAGGCGAAAACAAGGAGTTCACCTTGCAAGCCGACTACGCGCACCCCATGCCGAAGAACACGCTTCTGGAGATTGGTGCCAAGAACATCATGCGCGATGTGACCAGCCGCTCTTTCTACAACGGCCTGGCCTCTAACGGTGATTTCTCTTATGACCAGGACGTGCAGGCCGCCTACTTGTCTTATGGCTTTAACATCAATAAGAAGACGCAGGTGAAATTTGGTGGTCGTTATGAGTTGACTACTGTAGCCGCAGACTTTGTGAACGAAGCGCAACCAGACTTCAAGACGGACTATGACAACTTCATCCCGAACGTGACCGTGGCCTATGACTTGAAACCAACTATGAAAGTGCGCGCCTCGTTTACCCAGCGTATTCAGCGGCCGCAGTTGTTCTTCTTAAACCCGTACCGTCAGCAGCAAGGACCTAACTTGGTGGTATTTGGTAACCCAGAGTTGGACGCCGAGCTAACCGATTCATATGAGTTGAATTACAGCACGTTCTTTAAGACTACTTCTTTGAACGTGTCTGGCTACATGCGCGTGACAGACAATGCCATTGAGTCTGTCACTGACGTGATTGATGACGTGACGTACCTTACGTTCCAGAACATAGCTAAGAACAAGACCTACGGCATGAGCTTCTCTGGTTCTACCAAGCCCATTCCGGCCTGGAACGTGAATGGTAACGTGAACGTGTACTACGTAGACTTGAACGCGCCATTTGCTTCTAATGAGGGCTTCATGTACAACATTAACCTGAGCTCTGGCTATGACTTCGGGAAAGGCGTGAGTGCACAGTTCTCTGGTGGCTTCAACGCGCCAAGAATTGCCTTGCAAGGCCAGATGTCAGCTTTCTCGTACCACAACTTGTCCATCAGAAAAGAGCTGTTTGCCAAGAAAGGTGCCTTGAGTTTGGGCATGGACAACCCGTTCAGAAGAGCGCTGGAGTTCAAAAACGTGCAAGAAGGCGTAAGCCAGACCTCAGGCTTGCCGTTTAGCACCAGAACCAACGTAACGCAGTACAACCGTGGTTTCAGACTGACGTTTGAATACCGCTTTGGTAAGTTGCAGCAGCAAGGCCCGCCAAAACGCAAGAAATCCATCCGGAACGATGACGCCAAACAAGGCGATGGCAACGGAGTGCAATAAGTAGTAGCATTACCACTTTAAGGAGAGCGCCAGCAGAATTCTGCTGGCGCTCTTCGTTTTTAGGCTGTTTTCTGGAAATCAGGTCAAAAACGACCCAAGCTTATGACGCCTGAATAAAGGCCTCAAAAATATAAATATAGGCTATATACAATATTGAAATACGGCTCCCGTTTCTTTTCAAAGCTTTCTACAAAGCTGTTGCACTCACGCATTTTGCCATACCTTTGCCTTTCATGAAGTTACTTCTGGCTCTTTTCCTTGCTTTCTTTTCTGCCACCGCTTGGGCACCCTTTGCCCAATCAACCACCAGCCCCTTACAACAAGCCTCGCCCATCCAACTTTCTGGCGTCGTTCTAGACCAGGAGACCAAAAAGCCTCTTGCGTATGCCAGCGTGGGTATTCTGGACGAGCCAGTGGGCACTCTCACCAATGAGCAGGGCGAGTTCAGCTTTACCGTACCGGTTGCGCTCACAAATAAGTTAGTGCGCATCTCGGCCATTGGTTATGAGGCTACGCAAGTAAGCACTGCAGACTTAATCAGGACGGCCACTGCCCAGAGAAGAATAGAAATCACTCTGCAAGCCAAGCCTGTAGAGCTTTCTGAAGTCAAGGTGAAAGCCAGCCAATGGAAGAAGAAAAAACTAGGCGGAAACGCCGGCCCAAACACCATCTTTCACCACAATTTCACGGCTTTTCAAAGACCCCTGCAAGAAAGCCTGGGCCGCGAAGTGGGAGTCATCATCCCCAACGGCAACCAGCAAACCTTTCTGAGCAAACTGAATTTCTGTATTAGTAACAATCAATTTGAGGAGTTAAAGTTTAGGGTAAACCTCTACGCAGTGAAAGACGGCCAGCCCGCCGAAAGCCTTTCCTCTAAAGAAATCCTGACCACCGTGAAGGCAGTAAAAAAAGGCTGGGTACAGGTAGACCTGGAACCTTACAACGTGTTTGTGTCTCAGGATTTTGTGATTGCCCTGGAATGGATAGGCGGCACCCCGCTCACAGATGCTAAGTCCTTGACCTTGGCGGCCACTTTGCCCGGTTTTCATACCACCTTCTACAAAGATGCCAGCCAGGCCAAATGGGCGAAGATGTCTGCCGTGGGCGTGGGCCTGAATGTGGAAGTACAGCGCGCAGACTGATGCAACCTTTCTCCATTTCTGATGTCTCTTCGTTTTTAACCTGATTTCTGAAAAATAGCCCAAAAACGGCTTGCCTTTACCAGGCTTAATCAGACCAGATGCCTTTTACTTATTTCTTATACCTAATTCAATCCTAAACATCACTTTAACCCTTTCTATGCGTCACCTTGTATTGCTTGCCTCCTTGCAATTATTCTTGATTACCGGGCTTTGGGCCCAAACTCCGTCAGCCGTTCCTACTCCTTCCAGCACTTCGGCCGCTGGTGGTAGTAGCGTGCAGCGCGCCGGGGGCAAAGTCTCTGGCATAGTCACTGACTCTACCACCAATAAAGCAGTGGAGTTTGCCACCATCTCTCTGGTGAGCGCCGCCACCGGCAAACCCGTAGACGGCACCGTGACCGATGATCGTGGTCGCTTTACCTTAAATAGAGTAGCCTTTGGCACTTACACCGTGCAGGTGAGTTTTATTGGCTATAACACCTACACCCGTTCTGCCTTTACGGTCTCTGAGAAAGACGCCGAGATTGAGTTGGGCAACATTGTCCTTAAGCCGGTGCAGAATAAACTGCGCGAGGTGACCGTGGTGGGTGAAAAGCCGCTGGTAGAAGACAAGGTGGACCGCATGGTCTACAACGCCGAGCAGGACATCACCAACATTGGCGGTACGGCCTCAGACGTGCTCAAGAAAGTACCTTCTTTGACGGTAGATTTAGACGGCAACGTGCAGCTGCGCGGTTCCTCTAACGTGCGCGTGCTCATTAACAACAAGCCGTCCAGCATCATGGCCAACAGCGTGGCAGACGCGCTGCGCCAGATCCCGTCAGACATGATCAAGACCGTAGAGGTCATCACCAGCCCATCTGCCAAATATGACGCCGAAGGTTCTGCCGGTATCATCAACATCATCACCAAGAAGAACACCCTCTATGGCGTGAGCGGAAGTGTGAACACCTCTGCCGGCAACAGAAACGCCAACGGCAATGGTAACCTGAATATCCGGCGGGGTAAGGTTGGGTTTACCGCCAACCTGGGTACGCACCAGCAGTACAACAACAAGAATGAAAACGTATTAGAGCGTTCCCTCTTCTCCTTGCCTAAAGGCCACCCAGAACATAACCCTGACTCCTATTACAGCACCTTGTTACAGCAAGGCACCACTAAGCGCCAGGGCGGCGGCGTATTTGGGCAGTTAGGCTTTGACGCCGATCTTGACTCCAGCAACTCCATTACGGCGGGCGTAAATTTTTACCGCGGCCGTTTCAACAGCAGTGGTTTCCAGTCTAGCTTCACTGACTTCAGAGATAATTCTAAAACGGCAGACCGGTATGTTGAGACTACTTCAGAGAATAAAAACCGACATAACTCCTTGGATCTGAACCTAGGCTACACGCATATCTTCAAGCCTCAGCAGGAACTGGCGGTGTTGGGTCAATGGACGAACGGTGGTATGAACATGTCTTCCAACCTAGACAACGCCATTGATCAGAATGACTTTCTGGACAACCTGGTGCGCAATACCAATGAGGGCTTTAACCGCGAAATGACCTATCAGGTGGATTACACGCACCCGTTCCAGAACAAGACGCTTTTAGAAGTAGGCACCAAAGCCATTCTTCGGCACGCCGAAAGCGACGCGATTTACCGCGACATTGACGTGGACACTGACCAGACCACTGAGCGTGGGAATTCCTTTGCCTACGACCAGGACGTGTATGCTACTTACGCCTCTTACGGTTTCAAAGCGCTCAAAAATTACAACGTCAAGTCAGGCGTTCGTTTTGAGTACACAGACTTGCAGGCCCAATACATTGCGCCTGTTATGCCATCGTTCAAAGACAACTACAGCAACTTGATCCCGAACGTGATGGTGTCACGCACGTTCAAGTCGCAGACGGTACGTGCGGGCTATACCCAGCGTATTCAGCGTCCGCAGATATGGTACCTGAACCCGTATGTGAACACGTCAGACAAAATCAACTACTCTTTTGGTAATCCAGAGCTGTCACCTGAGCTGACGCACTCCTATGAGTTGGGCTACAGCAATTACTTTAAGACCAGCTCTGTGAACGTGTCTTTGTACTGGCGCCAGACCAACAACGCCATTGAAAACGTGCGCCGTACGGTGAGTGCCTCAGAAGTCAACCCAGCCGTAGAATACCTGGCAAGCGAAGACAACTCCTACACCACCTTTTACAACATAGGCAGAAACGCCACGTATGGCTTGAGCTTCTCTGGCAACACCAAGCCCATCCCGGCCTGGAACATTGGCGGAAGCGTGAACCTAAACTACATTGACCTGAAGAGCGAAATCCAGAACAATGCGGCCTTGCAGTACAGCTTCAACGTAAACACGGGCTATGACTTCGGGAAGGGCTTGGCCTTGCAGGCGTTTGGCTCTTACAGCTCTCCTAGACCCAGCATCCAGGGCAAGTTCTCTGGTTTCTACTACTCCAGCGTGAGCGTGAAGAAAGACCTGTGGGACAAGAAAGGGAGCATCAGCGTAGGCGTAGACAACCCATTCTCCAAGTCCATCAAGTTCACCTCAGACCTGTCCAACGACAACTTCCTCCAGAACACGGTCAACCAGAACTTTAACCGCAACGTGCGCGTGAGCTTCTCCTACCGCTTCGGCAAGATGGACATGAACTCCCAGCCACGCCGCAAGAAGTCCATCAAAAACGATGACGCCAAAGGCGGCGGAGAAACCAACTAAGCCTCTGTGTATTCCTAAAAACGAAGCCCCGTCCTTACATCAAGGACGGGGCTTCGTTTTTAAGCTATTTTCTGGAAAACAGGCCAAAAACGGAGACTTGCATTCTTTGCCCTACTTTCCTACTTTCAACAGCTACAACTTCCCCTATGAGAAAACTCCTGAGTGCCACCCTACTTACTTTTGCCACCTTTTCTCTGGCTTTGGGGCAGAAAAAAGAACAGCGCGTTGTCACAACAGACATTGACAACTTCTGGAAGGCCTATGACCGCATGCAGACCACCTCAGACAGCCTGCAACAGTTACACTACTTACAAACGCTTTACCTAGACAAAGGAACCCCAGGTCTAAAAGCTTTGGTAGAAGAAAAGAATTATCAGGCCGTAGAGTGGGTGACCTCTATCCGAAGGCATCCTAACTTCTGGAAGTCACTTAGACCCCGCACGCAGCTGGCCAAGTCTGGGGCAAAAGGACTGGAGCCGCAGTTAAAGAAACTCAAGTCGCTGTACCCCGCCCTCAGACCGGCCCAAGTGTATTTTTCCATTGGCATGTTAAGGACAGTAGGCACCTTTAAAGACAACATGGTGCTCATAGGTACCGAAATAGCAACAGGAAATACATCAGTGGATCTTTCTGAACTGCCCCAGAACCTACAAACTTACCTTAGCCGATATTTCAAGCAAGATCCTTTTACATACATCATCCCCCTGAATGTGCACGAGTATATACACACTCAGCAGAAAGGCTTGGGCAGTGACCTCTTGGGTAAGGCGTTGTTTGAAGGCGCTTGTGACTTCCTCTCTGAACTTGTCACTGGCACGCGCATGCCGCTCCCATACATGGAATACGGCCCAAAGCATGAGCCTGAATTGAAAGAACAGTTCAAAGCCGAGATGTTTGCCCCGCTACAAGACAATTGGTTTTATAACCAATCTGCTGACCATCCAGATCTGGGTTATTATATGGGCTATTCTATTTGCAAGTCTTATTACCAACAGGCAAAAAACAAGAGACAGGCCATTAAAGAAATGATTGAGTTGGACTATGACAATCCTGCGGCTACAGAAGCATTCCTGGCTGCCTCTATGTACTACCAGGAGCCCATCAACAGGAGCCAGCTGTTACAAGCTTATGAGGCCAAGAGACCCATCATTACCCACATTTCTCCCATCACAGGATCAGACAGCCTGGTAGACGCTTCGGTGAAAGAATTACGAGTGGAGTTCTCACACGTGATGTCTAGGTTCACGGCAACAGACTACGGCGCAGGTGGCAAGGAAGAATGGCCCGTGGTGGGACGAAAAGGTTTCTCTGAAGACAAGAAAGCGTACATCTACTTGGTAGACCTCCAGCCTGGCAAAACGTACAGCCTTAAACTAAACGGAGGCGGCTTCTCTGCTGTCAACGGCTATCCTCTTAAGACTTATGAAATCCGTTTCAAAACTAAAGAATGAGCCGTTTTTCCCGTATCAGCCGTTTTTAGCCCCTTTTCAGGAAAACAGGCCAAAAACGCCTCTGCTATTCTTTACCCGGGACCTGCTGTTTTTGAGTTTCTATTAGAGGTGGCTCTAAAGGTTCAGGTTCTTTTTTCTTGTTGATGATCAACAGCGCTTTCTGCACTTCATAACACGCTAGCAGGTACAGCCTGAATGGTTGGGCGTTTCTCAAGACTTCTACCAACGCCAGAATCTCTGGAATATACACCTTGGCAAAGCTGCGATCGTTTTTGGCGATGTCTCTGGTGTTGTCAATTATGTCGGCTAGCTTGATGGCCTGCGCCGGAAGTGAAATTTTACTTAAGCGTTGCACCTCCATTTCCTTGCGCCTTTTCCGGTTATGACCTGGGTAGGCAGATTTGACAAACTGGTCCGTGAGTTCCTGTACCCAAAGCAGAACCTGTTGGGCATCGGCCTCAGTGTCTTCACAGATATCTTTCAGAAAGGTTTTTAACTCATGAGACTTGACAGGCGTGTCTTCCAGCACATCATGCAATAGCGCAGCCATGACCATGCCGGTGGTACCGTCAAACTCTTTTACCGTGTGGGCCACGCGTTCCAGATGCTTGACGTAGGGCTCATTGGTGACCTTGCGCCGTTGTTCCCCATGGGCCTCTACCGCAAACTCCCACGCCCTGCGCTCCAGTCTGGTCAAGAAAGAAGGACATTCCAACGGCTCCATAGGTCTTTGTTTAAGTTACACGCGAAATCCGTTTTTGGCCTATTTCCCAGAAAACAAGCCAAAAATGGGAATGCGAAAACATCTCCAAATTTTCAAATCTTCACATTTCCAAATCACCCAATTAGCACATTACTTAAGCTCACTCAGCTCCTGCTTGAAGCCCCCGCTTAGTATTGGGAAGCGTAGCCAACTTCTAGGGTCCACGTTGTAGTCATCCAGGTGGAAGGCCGGGGCATAGCGTTCGCGTTTCCATTGGTTGCGGCTCCAGAGCGAATAAAAGCGCTGGACATATTGCTTGAGCTGGTCGTCTGGGTAGGAGCCTTTCAGTTTCTCAAATACCTGCTGCGGAGAAAGTCGGTTGTAAAAAGCGAGGCGTTCTATCTGGTTCAGCAAGGGGTACGGCATCAGGTCCTTCTCATCTGTCTGGGCACGCTCCAGCGGACGTAGCTCAGCGGTAGGCTGAAGGTTGTTCACGTACTGCAGGCCTTCGTATCCAAGATTTAACTGCGCCCAGATGAGCCACTCCCGCACAAAAGCTTTGTCCACGCCCGCAATTGGCGAAATACTGCCTGCTGTGTCCCCATCCATGGTGGCGTAACCAACGGATGCCTCAGAACGATTAGAGGTAGCCATTAACAGGGAGTTGGTTAGGTTAGCCAGCATCCAGATGCCGGGGGCGCGCACGCGGGCCTGAATGTTCTGTAAGGTGATATCGTCCTGCTCCCAGGTCAAGGGCCGGCCAATGGCTTTCTCAATTTTACCTTGGTAGCCAGTCACTTCCTGGTCAATAGTCCAGTTGTAAAAGATGGCCCCAATGGACTTGGCCAGTTCCTGCGCTGAGGTAAAGGTGTCATCAGAGGAGTTTTCGGTGCCTTGGTAGGCCGTGATGAGCAGTTTGCCTACCAACGCGTTTCTAAGTTCTATGCCAGACAATTGCTTAAACTGCTGGAGCTCTTCTGCAGTAAGGCATTGGGTTTTGCGCACAAACTCTTCCAAACCAATCTCGGCTAAAGCTCTGGTTACCATTTCCGCGACGGCCACCGCGCACAAAGAGGAATCTGCCCCACCGCTCAAAGACAAGACGAAGCCTTTGCTTTTACTTTTTCTAAGGTAGTCCAGCAAAGCCACCGTAATAGCAGAAATAAATTCTATGTTCTCATCTACCGGCGGCAAGGGCGTCACCTCCACCAACGGCAGAGGGTTCTCAAAAGAGACTTCGGCGCACTCAAAGTCCACGTCCTTGAAAGACAGCAACTGGTTTCTAAGTATCACGTTACCGTTCTGGGCAATCAGGATCTCGCCGTCGTAAATCATCTTTCCGGCCTCATTGCCTAGCAGGTTCACGTACAGGTAGGTGCATTCAAATTGCTTAGAGGCATCTACAACCAGATGGTAGCGCACGTCGGTCTTGCTCATGGCAAAGTGGCTGGCACTAGGATTGATGATGAGTTGGACGCCTTTGGGCTTGTGTCTATAGGCCGGTCTATTCTCATTGCGCCAGGCATCCTCGCAAATCTCAAACGCAAACTTGATGCCCTGATGCTCATAGATGATGTCACCTATCTGGTAGGTTTGGCCCAGCATTTCAAAGTCTTGTACTATGTTGGCGGGCCAAGAGCTAAACCAGCGCGTCTCATAATGCACACCGTCATTGGCCAGAAACTGCTTGGCGGTAAAGCCCACAATCTTCTTGTCATTGATGACGCAGGCCGTGTTGTAGACAATCCCATTCAATCTTACCGGAAGCCCTACGCAGACAATCACCCCTTCGCACCATTCCTTGATTTCCAGGAGATGCTGAAAACATTCTTCAGATAACCACTCGCTCAAGAACAGGTCTTCACAGCCGTAGCCGGGAATGGTCATCTCTGGAAGACAGAGAATGTCTACCTTCTGTTCTTTAGCCTGTTCAATGGCCTTCTTGATGTTGCTAAGGTTATTCTCCCAATCAAGGGGCGTTTGGTTAAGGGCGGCGCCGGCGAGTTTCATAGACAGGTATATTTTTGCATTTGTAACGCAAGAACGGCCCGCAAGTTAAAAAATACCCGCTGGATAATGTGCTAATGGCTTAATGTGCTGATGTGCTAGTGATTTGAAAATGTGAGAATTTGAAAATTTGGAGATGTGGGAATTTGAAAAGGCTTTAGCTACCATGGCGCAAGCGTCCGGCTTGTGTCCGCACGCATGGTGAATCTGGAATGCGTGCGCAATTCGCATTTGCCCAGTAATTGAAAGACACGCTATTCGGGATTTATCAATCCCGGATCACTCTGTCGGGGATTTACCAATCCCCGTTTAACCAATGTCGCAAAACGGGGATTGGTAAATCCCCGACAGAGAACTTTCAGATTGATAAATCTGAAAGAGCAGATGTAAATCTGAAAGAGCAGATGAGCAGATTTTTTTTATAGAGACAATGGCGCTGCCTTGTCAACTGGGCATTTTAGAGCTACAATGGGTGCGGACGCTTGCGCCATGATACACTGTAGATGACAGGCTTTTACCTTGGGATAAGTAAAAAGAAGAAATGGGAAATTGGGAATGTGTCGTTTTTGGCCTGATTCCTAGAAAATAGCCTAAAAACGAAAAGAAACTACCCTACAATAGCGCCGCTGGCTCTAAGGGCTTCCATACTTTTTTCGGCGGCGGCTTGTTCTGCCTTTTTCTTGGACAGACCGCTACCCGTACCGATGGCCTCATCATCCACTACCACGGCGGCGGTGAATTCTGTGTTACTGCCAGACTGCTTCTGCCCAATGATCTCAAACCGGATGCTACGGTTCTGGCCTTGTGCCCACTCAATGAGTTTGCTCTTGAAGTTGCTGGTAGTGGTGGTGAGTTGGTGCAAGTCAAAGTGCGGCTTCATGAGCCGGTCCAGAATGAACGTCTTGGTCTGTTTGTAGCCTTTATCCAGGTACACCGCGCCTACCAAAGCCTCTAAGGCGTTGCCATTGATAAACTTATGCCTGGACGCCCCGGCGGCAGTATCTACTTTAATAAGGGTAGACAAGCCCACTTTCATTGCCAGGCTGTTCAAAGACTCGCGGTTCACCATGCGGGACCGAATCTCCGTCAGGAAGCCTTCGTCTTTGTAAGGGTATTTTTTGAACAGATACTCCGCCACTACCGCGCCTAAGATGGCATCTCCTAAAAACTCAAGGCGCTCATTGGTCTCCTGGTTACCTTTCAGGTTCAGTCGCACGAAGGACGTGTGCGTAAACGCCAATTGGTACAGGTGCAAGTTGTCTGGCGCCATGCCCGTAATCTGCGTGATGGCGTTGACAAAGGCTTTGTCTTTGTAGAAGAATTTGTGAAAAGCGCGGAGAACCGGTCTAATCGGAGACACTAGTCAACAAATTTGCGGAATATCACAGACGTGTTGTGCCCCCCAAACCCGAACGTGTTGCTCAGTGCAATGTTCACCTCGCGCTCCTGTGCCTTGTTAAAGGTAAAGTTAAGCTTGGAGTTGAATTGCTCATCATCCGTTGAGTGGTTGATGGTTGGAGGAACTGCCCCGTTTTGGATAGCCAGAATACAAGCGATGGCTTCAATAGCACCTGCCGCGCCTAACAGGTGACCCGTCATGGACTTGGTTGAGCTAATGTTGAGGTTGTAGGCATGCTCACCAAACACGTGCTCAATGGCCATGGCCTCACTCACATCTCCTAAGGGAGTAGAAGTGCCGTGCACGTTGATGTAGTCTACTTCCTCTGGCTTGATGCCAGCGTCTTTCAAGGCGTTCTTCATTACGTTGCGCGCGCCCAAACCTTCTGGGTGCGGAGCGGTAATGTGATACGCATCGGCAGACATGCCACCGCCAATGATCTCGGCGTAGATTTTAGCGCCACGCGCCTTGGCATGCTCATACTCTTCCAGGATGATGGCACCGGCGCCTTCGCCTAACACAAAACCGTCACGGTCTTTGTCAAACGGACGCGAAGCTGTTTCTGGAGAGTCATTGCGCTCTGAAAGGGCTTTCAAAGCATTAAAGCCGCCAACGCCTGCCTCTGTCACCGCTGCCTCAGAACCACCAGTCACCACTACGTCTATCATCCCCAACCTAATGTAGTTGAAAGAGTCAATAATAGCGTTAGACGCAGAGGCACAGGCAGATACCGTCACAAAGTTAGGTCCCCGGAAGCCGTATTTAATAGAGATGGACCCGGCGCTGATGTCAGCGATCATCTTTGGGATGAAGAACGGGTTGAAGCGAGGCGTACCATCACCGTTGGCGAAGTTCACACACTCCTCTTGGAAAGTACGCAGACCACCAATCCCAGAGCCCCAGATTACACCAATGCGGTCTTTGTCTAGTGCTTCAGAATCAATGCCTGAGTCCTTCACGGCCTGATCGGCCACAACCATAGCAAATTGCGTAAAGAGGTCCATTTTGCGGGCCTCTTTACGGTCAAAATATTGCTCAGGATCATATCCCTTTACTTCGCACGCAAACCGAGTCTTAAACTTAGAGGCGTCAAAGCGGGTGATGGGCGCTGCGCCACTTACTCCGTTCACAAGGCCGTCCCAATACTCTGAAACGGAATTCCCCACGGGGGTAAGCGCACCAAGGCCTGTAACTACAACTCTCTTAAGCTCCATAAGCTGCTAATAGAGGATAGAACCTGTATGATTGTAAAAATTGGATCGATGTAATAAAGAATAGGGGAAGATTACTTCGCGTGCTCTTCCAGGTAGCTGATCGCTTGGCCTACCGTTGCAATGTTCTCAGCTTGGTCGTCTGGAATAGAAACATTGAATTCTTTCTCGAATTCCATGATCAATTCTACGGTATCAAGAGAGTCGGCACCCAGGTCGTTTGTAAAGCTAGCTTCTGGCGTTACCTCAGATTCTTCAACGCCTAATTTGTCAATGATGATAGCCTTTACTTTTTCTGCGATTTCTGACATTTTTTTAGAAGTTTTTTAAAACACAGTTGCAAAGAAATGGATTTGCCAACACAATGTCAAACAAATTGTCTTCAATAGTTTTATACAGGTTTTTTATAAATTCTATTCTTGCGTTTACAAATCGGTTCTTTAAATTGCCCATCCAACATTATTTCCCCCTTACCTGCAATGAAGTCTTATAAGTTAGATGTGGAGTACGATTACGACTTTGACCTGTACGGGGTTGTATCGTCCAGTAAAGAGCACACGTTGGCTTGGGCTTTGAACAAGTCCTTTAGGCTGCGTTTGATCAAGCAGGCAGACCTTTGCATTGATTTTTTAAACAAGGGCCGGCTGGTCATCTCTAATTATCTGCACTGCGCAGAGCATGGCAACTTACGCCTGTTCAGGAACCGTTCTGTGGCCATGAGCACGCTCCCCACCCCGTTTCTGGTGCCAGACATTAAAGAGTATGACTACGTAATACAGGTAACGGGCCGGCTAGATTCATTTCAAGAACAACTATTACACAAATTACACGCGGTACCCTTGGTACAGTACGTGCGGTCTTTTGACCCCAACAGTTTACGTCACAGAGAAAACCTTTTATTTTAGCCCATGGCTATCTATTTTAACAAGACCAAGATTATCGCAACGGTTGGCCCTGCCAGCAACACATCTGAACGCCTCAAAGCCCTGGTGGAAGAAGGCGTGGATGTTTTCCGCTTAAACTTTTCGCATGGCTCTCATGAGGAGCATGCCAAGGTGATTACCGCAGTCAGAGAGCTCAACGTAGAGATGGGCACCAACATCTGCCTGCTGCAAGACTTACAGGGTCCTAAGATTAGGATTAATGACGTAGAGAACGGCGCTGTAGAGATTGCTCCGGGCCAGATCATCAAGATTGTCTGCGACAAATCTATGGGTACCGCTTCTCGCCTATCTACCAGCTACATGCGCCTGGCGCAAGACGTACGCCCTGGTGACGCTATCCTGATAGATGACGGCAAACTAGAACTGACGGTCATTAGCACTGACGGCGACAAAGAAGTAGAAGCCGAAGTAGTGTACGGCGGCACCGTAAAGCCAAGAAAAGGCATTAACCTGCCAGACACCTTGGTGACCGCTCCTTCCTTAACCGAGAAAGACATCCAGGACCTGCACTTTGGTCTTGACAATAACGTGGAATGGATTGCGCTTTCCTTTGTAAGAAAGGTAGAAGACATCCATGAGATCAAGCGCATCATAGCCGAACGCGGCAAAGACGCCCGCGTAGTGGCCAAGATTGAGAAGCCAGAAGCCATCCGCAACATTGACTCCATCATAGAGGCCACTGACGCCGTGATGGTGGCACGCGGTGACCTGGGCGTAGAGATTGGCATGGAAGAGGTGCCTATGCTTCAGAAGATGATTGTAGAGAAGTGCACAGCCATTGGCAAGCCTGTAATCATTGCCACCCAGATGATGGAGAGCATGATCACCAGCCCACGCCCTACCCGCGCCGAGACCAACGACATTGCCAACGCCGTTATGGATGGTGCTGATGCCCTGATGTTGAGCGCCGAGACGGCCGCCGGCATGTACCCCATTGAGACCATCCGGAGCATGAACCGCACTATTCAGTCGGTAGAGAACCAGGCCGAAGTGTTTCACCGCAACTTCGTTTTCAACCCTACTTCTGACACGTTTTACAGTGACACCCTGGTAGCCAATGCCGTGGGCCTGGCCCGTGACACCAACGGCCGTGCCTTGATAGGTATGACCAAGTCTGGTTACACGGCGTTCCAGCTGGCCAAGCACCGTCCTAAAGCCAACATCTTCATCTTCACGGATAACCGGACGCTCCTGAATACCTTGAATTTGGTATGGGGCATTAGAGGTTTCTACTATGACCGCTTTGTGTCTACTGATGAAACCATTGCCGACGTGAAAGAGATCTTGGTGCGCGAACAACACTTGGAGACCGGTGACATCTTCATCAACATCGGTTCTATGCCGGTGATGGAGAAGAAACGCGCCAACATGATCAAATTGAGTATTGTCCACTAAAAGACGCTAGAGGCTAGATTTTAGTAGCTAGACTTATCATACAGCAAGAAGGCCCGTCTCCAAGTGGAGGCGGGCCTTCTTGCTATTGGCAGCATAAGACCCTGTTTTGGGGCTACTTTCTGGAAAACAAGCTAAAAACGAGAAGAAGACAGTTTTCAGAAATGTTACTAAATGGACATTATTGACACAGACGCTCGCAAGTCCTACCGAACGATATGAGGTCTTTTGAATAAAGGCCGTTTTATATGGAAGGCGCTCCTGTCCTCCCCCTACCCCCTCTGAAGGGGGACAGAACGCGCCGGTTGAAGCCAGCGCTCCAGGGCAGTTGCAGAATGCCCGCCATCATGGGACCAAGGCGCAGACTTGAACCATGCCCACGTGATAGCAGATGGCTACAACCGTGCCTTGGCACGCGTGCCTCTGCAGCGACAGGGACGGACTTTACCTACAACCACCTGAACCAACCATCAAGCCCTCACAGGATTGGAACCGAAAACAGTCTTGGCTCTGAGCGCCTCTGTTGTTTCGTCGCCCGCCAGGGCGGGGCCAAAGGCCCAGAGTACAACAGCAGTGCGAAGGGCCAAGACGAGGCCCCGCGGCCGTGAGCGCTTAGCGGAAGAGATGGAACAAAGCTGTGAATGCGCACCGGTAAAGGCATTATTTCTCAGGAACAGCCAATTGCATGCACAAATGTACTACAGCTGGAGAAGCAATATTGGTCGTTGGTGAGAACACCAACAACGGCGGGCGTGGATGGAGAACAGTTAGAAAGCAGGCCTGGCAAATGGGAGTGAGGCTGAGAGGAAGTAAATTTAAGACGCAATCATCAGACCTATGATGCGTGCAGACACAAACGGACGCTTGCCCCTGAGAAGATTGCATTCAAGCAAAGACAAAGGAAGCGCCTAACGTGAATCTGGAGACTCACCCCTCCCATGTCATGAGGCTTGAGGCTAGCGTCAGAGAAAAGGGTTTCAGGGACTTTGTCTGAGTTGGTAATCGGCCACTTGCAAATGACTACCAATAGTTTAAAAAGGCGTTTTCTGCCTATTTACCAGAAAACAAGCCAAAAACAGAAACCAGCTACAACACAAAAAGCCTTGCACAGGGCAAGGCTTTTTGTTCAGCATAAGACAAGGAGGAAATCCTTAAACTTAGGCTGCTAAGCTATTTACAAATTTAGCCAACTTAGATTTGTTGTTAGCCGCTTTGTTTTTGTGGATCACGTTTTTCTTGGCCAAACGGTCTAGCATACCAGACACAGTTTTGAAAAGCTCTTGCGCTTCAGCCTGGTCGGTGGTGTTTTTCAAACGCTTTACAAACGTACGAGTAGTTTTTGCTTGATAACGGTTAAGCAAGCGTTTCGCGTTGTTAGATCTGATTCTCTTTATTGCTGACTTGTGGTTAGCCATGGTTTACAGTGAATATAAATAAATGCTTTTGACTTCTGGTTCTAAATGAGTTTGCAAAACTACAAGACTGCCAGATTAATTCCAAGAAGGAAGGGATTAAAATTTAATATTCTTCCTTTGCTGACCGGCCAATTGTGGCCTCCAGCACCCTATGAACCACCCATCTACCCTTTCAGCAGGTTAGCTTTCCTGCAGGATACTGGAAACCAAAGGACCAAGTGCGGTGTTCTAGGCTTGATTCTGTAAATTTACAACAAAATAAGAATTCACGCACCTAATTTTATAAAAGAACCATGGGAATGTATCCTGAATATATGGTGGCCCCTATCCGGGAAGACCTTACCTCTGTAGGCTTTGAACAATTGATGACCCCAGAAGAAGTAGAATCTGTCCTGAACCAGAAAGAGGGCACTGTGTTGGTAGCTATCAACTCGGTCTGTGGTTGCGCCGCTTCTAAAGCGCGTCCTGCCCTTAAAATGGCCGTAGCCTCTAGTGAGAACAAGCCAGCCAAACTGGTGACCGTATTTGCCGGTATGGAAGGCGACGCCGTGGCCAAAGCCCGCGAGTTCATGTTGCCGTATCCTCCCTCGTCTCCTTCCATTGCTTTGTTCAAAGATGGTGAGCTGGTACACATGATTGAGCGCCATCACATTGAAGGCAATGACTTGACCAGAATCGTGGACAGCCTGCAAGGCGCCTTTGAGGACTACTGCGCTAAGTAATCTATCTTACAACATCACAGAAAAGCCTGACACATTGGTTGCGTCAGGCTTTTTCGTTTTTGGGCTATTTCCTGGAAATCAGGCTAAAAACGCATCAGCACAGTCCCTTCTCCCTGAGGGAGAAGGTTAGGATAAGGGGGTTTGTATTGGAAATAAACCATCTGTATGCATAATCATCCCCCTACCCCCTTCAAAGGGGGACTGAATGCGCGGATTCTATAGAGACTAGGCACTGCGGAGTACCACCGCTCACTTTTGAAAGAATCCGTATTTTCTAGTTCGAATAAACAAATAACCAACAACAACTACCCTACAGCGTCTTAAACCTGTCAAAGGCCAGGCGCTCCAATTCTTCCCGGTGGTTGGGATGGGCAATCTGAATGAGGGCCTTGGCGCGCTGGCGCAGGTTCTTGCCGTATAGATCCGCGATGCCGTATTCTGTCACGATGTAGCGCACGTGGGCCCTGGTGGTGGTCACGCTAGCGCCGGGCTTGAGCATGTTCACTATCTTGGACTCGCCTTTGTTGGTGATGGAGGGCAGGGCAATGATGGGCTTTCCGCCTTCAGAGAGCGCTGCGCCGCGCATGAAGTCCATCTGGCCGCCTACGCCAGAGAACTGGTAGGTGCCAATGGTATCGGCGCAGACCTGGCCGGTCAAGTCCACCTCAATGGCGCTGTTGATGGCCGTCACTTTGGGATTCCTCCTTATGATGGACGTATCATTGGTGTAGATAGCCTCTTTTAAGACCACCCCCGGGTTGTCGTCCAGAAAATCAAATACCTTTTGGGAGCCGTTCACAAAACAGGAGACAATCTTATGTGGCAGAATCTTCTTCTTAGAACCCGTAATGATACCTTTTTCTACCAGCGGGATGATGCCGTCTGAGAACATCTCGGTGTGAATGCCAAGGTCCTTATGGTGCATCAGCTGCGCCAGCACCGCGTCTGGTATGGCGCCAATGCCCATTTGCAAGGTGGCACCGTCTTCTACCAGTTCGGCCACCATTCTGCCAATCTGCAGTTCTATACCGCCGGTGTGCTTGCCAATATGCTCTGGCAAGGGCTCGTCTACCCATACCTTGGCATGAAACTGCTTCATGTGCACCACGCCGTCGCCGTGTGAACGCGGCACCTGCGGATTCACTTCGGCAATAATGATCTTGGCGGTCTCCACGGCAGACAAGGCTACGTCTACCGAGGCTCCCAGACTGCAATACCCATGCGCATCTGGCGGTGACACTTGCACCAAGGCCACGTCTAAGGGCAGGATGTTTCTTCTAAACAAGAACGAAATCTCGCTCAAGAAAATGGGAATATAATCTGCGTGGCCGTCATGGAGCGCCTGGCGGATGTTCCCTCCCACAAAGCACGCGTTGGTCTTAAAACTTTTGGCGTTTTCTGGGTTGGTATAGGGTGCGGGGCCTTCGGTGTGGATGTGGATGAATTCTACCTCACGGAGTTCAGAAGAGCGGGCAGATACGGCATTCACCAATCTAGTGGGTGTCATGGCGGCCCCGTGCACAAACACGCGGTCTCCGGATTTTATGAGTTTGACGGCTTCCTCGGCGGAGGTATATTCTGTGGACATGATCATAGTGCGTGCGGAATTTGTATAAGGACTTTCTTACCCAACGACAAAATTACCCACACGTTGCCTACCCATAAATGACAAGGGCCAACCGTTTGGTTGACCCTTGTCATTTATGACCTAATTCCCAGAAAACAGGCTAAAATCGCTCAGCTACATATTTGCGCAAGTCAAAACCAATGTCCTGCCTAAAATAGCGGCCCGGCCATTTAATGTGCGTGGCTGCCAGGTTTACTTTCTTCAAGGCTTCTTCCATGTCATTGCCTAAGGCGGTGATGGCAATAACGCGGCCGCCGTCCGTCACCACTTGGCCCTGCTCATTCTTCTTAGTACCGGCATGGAAGCAATAGACGTCCTGTGGCACTTCCTTCTCCAGACCGTGGATTTCCTTGCCTTTCTCATAGTCCTCTGGATAGCCGCCCGACACCAGGAAGATGGTAGTGGCCGAGCGCGGGTCTATCTGCAGGTTGAACTGTCCCAGTTCATGGTCATGCAGGGCTTTGAACAACTCAAACAAATCTGACTGGATGCGGGGCAAGATGGCTTCGGTTTCTGGGTCACCCAGACGTACGTTGTATTCAATCACGTAAGGCTCCTCGTTTACGCTCATCAACCCAATGAACAAGAATCCTGAGTACGGGATGTTCTCAGCTTGTAAGCCCTTTAACGTAGGCTCAATGACGCGCTCACGCACTTTGGTCATGAAGGCGTCATTGGCAAACGGCACCGGGGAGACAGCCCCCATACCACCGGTGTTCAGGCCAGTGTCTCCTTCCCCTATGCGCTTGTAGTCCTTGGCCTCTGGCAACATGACATATTCCTTGCCATCGGTTAGAATGAACGCCGACATCTCAATGCCCTGCAAGAATTCCTCTATTACCACTTTGTTGCCCGCACTGCCAAATTTGCTGTGCAAGAGCATGCCTTTGAGCGTGAAGCTGGCTTCCTCAAAATCCTGTGCAATGACCACGCCTTTTCCCGCGGCCAGCCCATCGGCTTTCAAGACAATGGGATAAGACTGCTGTTGCAGGTAGGCCAGACCCTGGTCAATGGTGTCTGCCGTGAAGGTCTGGTATTGCGCCGTGGGGATGCCGTATTTAAGCAGGAACTGCTTGGAGAAGTCTTTGCTTCCCTCCAGTTGCGCGCCAGCTTTGCACGGGCCCACTACCAGAATATGCTTCAGGTATTCCCGCTCCGCGAAGTAGTCAGAGATGCCGGCTACCAATGGATCTTCGGGACCTACTACCACCATCATGATGTTAAAGTCCGTGGCGAATTTGGCTAGTTCCTCAAAGTTGGAGGTAGAGATGTCTACGTTGGTGGCCATCTGGGCCGTGCCGGCATTACCGGGCGCTACGTAGACTTTATCACAGTAAGGGCTCTGCTGAAGTTTCCAGGCCAAGACGTGCTCGCGGCCGCCGGAACCGATGATGAGGACATTCATATTCTTTTGGTTTGCACCCGGGCGTGGCCGCCCAGATATGGTTCAAAATGAAGCCTTGTCCGTTTTTGGCCTGATTTCTGGGAAACAGGCCAAAAACGAAATGCTCTACAAAGGAAACAAAAAAAGCAGGTGTTGCCACCTGCTTTTTCTTTTTTTCTAACGCATTGCCAATGATTAGTTGGCGTATTTAGAAAGGAACTTGATGCGCATCAAACGCAGGTCGTCCTCGGTGTAATCATCAGTGCCCAGTTCTTTCATTGCCTCAGCCATGTTGTCTGTGGTGGCATGCATAAAGTAGTCCATCACCTCTTGCTGGCGCTCTTGGTCCAATACCCCGTTGATGTAGTAGTCCAGGTTGAGTTTGGTGCCTGAGTAGCAGATGTGCTCAATCTCCTCAATCAGCTCGCCCATGGTAATAGATTTAGAAGAGGCAATCTCCTCCAGGTCCATTTTCTTGTCTATCTGCTGAATCACGTAGATTTTGAGCTTGGACTTGTTCACCGTGGTCTTCACCACCACATCGGCGGCAGTCTCAATCTCGTTTTCTTCTACGTACTTGGTGATAAGCTCTAAGAATGGCTTCCCGAACTTCTGGGCCTTGCCCATACCCACGCCCGCAATGTGCGACAGGTCTTCTTTGTTGGTAGGGTACGTGGTGGCCATCTCTTTGATGGACGGGTCCTGGAACAGCACGTACGGCGGCAGGTTCATCTCCTTGGCCAGCTTCTTACGCAAAGACTTGAGCATGTCAAACAGCACGGTGTCATGCCCGGCCGCAGCCTGAGACTCTACCTTGTCTTCTTCCTGCTGTACCTCTTCCTCAAAGTTATGGTCCTTGGCAAACTTGATAGGGTGCGGCTTCTTCAGGTACTCTCTTCCCTTGTCAGAAATCTTCACCGTCCCGAAGTTCTCAATGTCCTTCTCCAGGTAGTCAAACAACAGGGCCTGGCGCAGCACCGAGTTCCAGTATTGGGCGTCATGCTCCTTGCCAGCGCCGTACACTTCTAGCTGGTCATGGCTGTAGCTTTCCACGTACTGGTCTTTCATGCCCATGAGCACGTGTACCAGGTGGTCCATGGCAAAGCGCTCCTTGGTCTGCTGTACCGTTTTAATGGCCAGAATCAATTCCTTCTCGGCCTCAAACTTCTCCTTGGGGTGCACACAGTTGTCGCAGAAGCCACAGTCCTTGTTGTACATCTCCCCGAAGTAGTGTAACAGCTGTCTTCTTCTGCACACCGCTGAGTCTGCGTAAGAAGCCATCTCTTGCAACAACAGCTTAGAGTTGTCACGCTCGGTGACCGGCTTGTCCTTGCTGAACTTCTCTAGCTTGACGATGTCATCATAGCTGTAGAACATGAGGCAGTTGCCTTCCAGCCCGTCACGTCCCGCACGACCCGTCTCCTGGTAATAGCCTTCAATGGACTTAGGCGTGTCATAATGGATCACAAAGCGAACGTCTGGCTTGTCAATGCCCATACCGAAGGCAATAGTGGCCACAATCACATCGGCATCTTCATTCAAAAATGCATCTTGGTTCGCCATGCGGATGGGAGCGTCCAGCCCGGCGTGGTACGGCAAAGCCTTCACGTCGTTCACGCGCAGTAGTTCGGCAATCTCTTCTACCTTCTTGCGGCTCAGGCAGTAAATGATACCGCTTTTGCCTTTGTTTTTCTTGATGTATTTGATAACCTGCTTTTTGGTCTGGTGCTTAGGGCGCACCTCATAGTACAGGTTGGTTCTGTTAAAGGAAGATTTAAACAGAGAGGCGTCATCCATCTGCAGATTGCGCTGGATGTCTAGCTGCACCTTAGGCGTAGCCGTAGCGGTCAGGGCAATGATGGGCAGGTTGCCTATGCTGTCAATAATGCCTCTGATCTTGCGGTACTCTGGCCTAAAGTCATGGCCCCACTCAGAAATACAGTGCGCCTCGTCAATGGCTACAAACGTAATCTTGGCCTGCTTAAGAAAGTCTAGCGTGTCTTCTTTGGTCAAGGACTCAGGAGCCACGTACAGCAACTTCACAGCGCCACTAATGGTCTCACGCTTGACGCGGTTAATCTCTGCCTTAGAGAGCGTAGAGTTCAGGAACTGTGCGTTCACGCCAAAGGCGTTCAGTTGGTCCACCTGATTCTTCATCAGGGCAATTAAAGGCGAAATGACAATGGCCGTTCCTTCCATGGCCAGCGCCGGCAACTGGTAGCAAAGCGACTTGCCCGCGCCGGTAGGCATGATCACAAACGTGTTCTTGCCCGCCATGATGTTTTCAATAATCGCTTCTTGGTTGCCCCTAAATTGACTATAGCCGAAAACTTCCTTTAATTTGTTTTTTAAAAAATTGTCTTGTTTCACTAACATGTGAGATTCCTGTGTTATAAACAAGGTTCTGGTAAACTGTCTTTTGTTGTCTTGTCTAATACAAATTTAACTTGAATATCACGAAAAATATCAAAAACATCGCAAAAAATGTCCTTCAGGAAGAAGCGGCTGCGGTGTTAAAATTGGCAGACTACATTAATGATGAGTTTGAGGCCTGTGTGCAGGCTATTTTGACCATTAAAGGCCGGGTTGTGGTGACTGGAATAGGAAAAAGCGCCAATATTGCCACCAAAATTGTGGCCACCCTCAACTCTACCGGAACGCCCGCTTTGTTCATGCACGCGGCAGACGCCATTCACGGCGACCTTGGTATGATACAATCTGAGGACTTTGTCATCTGTCTTTCTAAAAGCGGCAACACCCCAGAGATTAAAGTGTTGGTACCGTTGCTTAAGCGCAAGGGCGCCCAGTTGGCAGCCCTGGTGTCTAACACAGATTCTTACCTGGCCCAGCAGGCAGACTTTGTACTCAATGCCACCATTGAGAAAGAAGCCTGTCCCAACAACCTCGCTCCTACCACCAGCACCACCGCGCACCTGGCCTTAGCTGATGCCCTGGCCGTGTGTCTATTAGAGGCCAGAAACTTTAGCAGTGAAGACTTTGGCGCTTTGCACCCGGGCGGCTCTTTGGGCAAACGATTGTACCTGAAAGTAGACGATCTAGTCTTGTTGAATGCGGCCCCCAAAGTAACGGCAGACGCGGCTCTCAAAGAGATCATCATTGAAATCTCCTCCAAGCGCCTGGGCGCTACGGCCGTGGTAGACGCGCAAGGAGAATTGGTGGGCATTATCACAGACGGTGACCTGCGCCGCATGCTTTCCAACCATGACGACCTCAAAGGCATCCATGCCGCAGACATCATGACGCCTTCTCCCCTGACCATTGATGTAGACGCCTACGCCGCCGAAGCCCTGGTCATTATGCAACAAAAAAACATTACGCAGCTCATTGTCACTAAATCTGGTACCTTTGTGGGGTTTGTGCATCTGCACGATTTGCTGAAAGAAGGATTAATTTAGACATGAACGCGAATACCTACGTGGTGATCATGGCCGGCGGCATTGGCAGCCGTTTCTGGCCGTTTAGCCGCATCAATCACCCCAAGCAGTTCCATGACGTGCTGGGCATAGGGGAAAGTCTGTTGCAGTCAACCGTGAAGCGGTTTGAGGGCATCTGCCCCCCTGACCATATTTATGTGGTCACCAATAGAGAGTATGAGACGCTTGTCAAGGAGCACCTACCTTCTTTGAATGAGGAACAGTTGCTGCTAGAGCCTATTGGCCGCAACACCGCTCCCTGCATAGCCTACGCCACCTATAAGATTCTTTCTAAGAACCCTAACGCCAACATAGTGGTGAGCCCGGCAGACCACGTCATCCTGCGCGAGGAGTCTTTCAAGAAATGCATTAATCAAGCTTTAGAGGCCACCGCAGACCAGGAGATTCTGGTAACGCTGGGCATCAAACCCACGCGCCCTGACACCGGCTACGGCTACATCCAATTCTTGGATAGCCAGGAGGCTGAATTAAAGAAGGTAAAGACTTTCACTGAGAAACCGTCTCTGGAGATTGCCCAAATGTTTATTGACAGCGGCGAGTTTGTCTGGAACTCCGGCATTTTCATCTGGAACGTACAGGCCATTGTCCACGCTTTTGAGGAGCACCTAAGCGAGCTGGCCGACACCTTTGAGGAAGGAAAAGCGGTCTTGAACACAGACAAGGAAGAAGCCTTCATCAACAGAGCCTATTCGCATTCCCGCAACATCTCCATTGACTATGGCATCATGGAGAAGGCAGACAACGTGTTTGTGATTGAGGGCGATTTTGGTTGGTCAGACCTAGGCAGCTGGAACTCCTTGTACAGCGTGACGGAGAAGACGTCTGAAGGCAACGTGGTAGACGGCAACATTCTGCTCTATGACGTAAACAACTGCATCATTAAGACCCCAAAAGACCAATTGGTGGTAGTGCAGGGCTTAACCGATTATATCATAGCCGAGCATGACAATGTACTCATGATCTGCCGCCGCGAGGATGAGCAGAAAGTGAAAGACTTTGTCTCAGACGCCAAAGCAAAAAAAGGTAACCAGTACATTTAAGCCGTTTTCAGGCTATTTTCTGGAAAACAGGCCAAAAACGGAACGGCCCGCTATTTCTACAATAGCGGGCCGTTCTGTTTTATATTGCAATAAAGTGATTATGCCTTGCTGCGCTGTCTTAGCGTCTCATACAAGACAATGCCGCTGGCCACAGACACGTTCAGGGACTGGATCTGGCCCGTCATAGGGATTTTCACGCGAACATCGGCGCGCTTTAAGTATTCAGGAGAGATGCCATCCTCTTCACTGCCCATCATGATGGCAAGTGGTCCGGTTAAGTCTACCGAGACGTCGGTCAGTTCTTCTTCGGCTTTCTCTGTACAGGCCACCACGCGTATGCCAGACTCCTTCAAAAAGTGAAGGGTGTCTTTGAGGTTGTTCTCTCTACACACTGCAATCAGGTTCAGGGCGCCGGCAGAGGTCTTCAAAGCGTCTGCGTTTATCTGAGCAGCGCCGCGGCTTGGGATCACAATCGCGTCCACGCCCATACACTCTGCGTTACGGGCAATGGCGCCAAAGTTGCGCACATCCGTGATTCTGTCCAGCACCAACAGCAAGGGGTCTTTGCCTTTCTCAAAGATAGAAGCCACAATCTCATCCAGCGGCAAGTAGGTCACAGATGACAGGAATGCCACAGCGCCCTGGTGGTTCTTGCGCGTTAACTGGTCTAGTTTCTCAATAGGCACAATGGAGATGGGCACGCCCGCGGCTCTGGCCAGTTCACTTATCTCCTGGCTGATGCTGTGGTTGACGCCTTTCTGCAGGTAGATTTTCTCCAGCGTTTTGCCGGCGTTGAGCGCTTCTAAAATGGGACGAAGGCCAAAGACCATCTCCATCTTGTCCACCTTGGGTTGTCTATGGTAATTAGGGCGTCCGCCGCCGTCTCTATCTCTGTAATTTCTGTTCTCCATGCCTCTGTTTTCTTACGGCGGGCCAAAACAACGGCGCGCCAATTAGGGCAAAGGTAGAGGGATTTATCCAGACTTCGGCAAGGAGGCTTTGATGGGAGCGGCAAATTGAAACATCTACTCCATTCTGCATAAGGAGAAGACCCATGCTGGCGCAATCCGTTTTTGGCATGATTTCCAGAAAACAAGCCAAAAACGACTCTCTATCTGCAACCTTCTCCTTACCAGACCAGCTCCAAAAACAAAGAGGCCAACCGTTTCCGGCTGGCCTCTTAAAGTATGAGTCAAGAATGCGTTAGTTCCCCATCTGGCTATAGTAGCGCATAAAGGTCTGTTCTATCTGCGCGGCTTTCTCGTTCATGCCAATCTGTTTGGACACCTGCATCAACTGTTGCAAGATGAACAGGTTGATTCTAATCTCAGAGTCAAACAGCGCCTCTTGGTTGAAGTAATATGCCAAGGCTTGGTCAGAACGTTTGAACATGACGTCTACAATCTCTTGGGCCTTCTTCTGCTCGCCCATTTGGTACAACGGCACCACGTACGGCGGCATGTAGTAGTCATACGGGATGGATTTGTCAGGCAACTGCGCCAGCGAGTGCATTAACACTTTCTTGGCGGTAGCCATGTCATCGTCCTTTAGGTACTCTACTGCCAGTTGGTAGTACTTGTCACGGGCGTTAGCCGGGAAGCGCAGGTAGTTCTCGTCATAGAAAATATCCTCACGGTCCATGTTACGCCAAGAAAACTTGTTCATCATGTTGTCATACATAATGTCTTTGGCAATGTAACCCATGTTCTCTTTGTTAGCACTCTTAACCGGCACCACACGGTAAGCCAGGCCTTCTAACTGCAGGTAGTTGTCCAGACCTACAAAGTCTGAGTTGTCTGCCGTGGTAGAGAAGTAGACAGGGCGCTTCCAGTTGTTGTTGGCAATCAAGTCCAGAATAGCTAAGTGCTTTTTCTCCAGACCGCCTTGGTTGATGGTCCAGGTCATGCGGCTCACAATAGAGTCCTGATAGCCTTTGGCCACGGCGTTGTTGGCAATCACGGCCTGCTTGTCCACGTTCAAGAAGAAGTTCTTAGTAGGGAAAGACAAGTAGGTTTTACCAGAACGGTCGCCAATCTGAAGGGCCTCGTGGTTGGCTTTCACCAGTTCAATGTACTGCTTCAAGTCAATACCGGCGGCCACTTCCGGGCGCTCCATATACGGCAGATAGTCATTGATGCCCTGGCGGTAGTTGGCGTTCTCCAAGCTCATCGGGAACGGCTCAGACTCGTAGGCCTGGCGCTTCATCTGGTCTATGTACCAGTCGGTGTTCATGTAGCTCAACACAGCCACGCGTACGTCTGTCCTGAAGCCTTCCACCTCTTGGGCGTACCACAGCGGGAACGTGTCATTATCCCCATTGGTGAACAAGATGGCATTAGGCGCTACGGAGCTCAACAGGTTTTTAGCCGAATCAACGGAATGGTATCTGTCTGAGCGGTCATGGTCATCCCAGCCTTGGGCCGCCATCACGCCAGGTATTGCCAAACCAATCAAAGTAGCCAAGGCACCGGCGGCCACATCTGCTTTCATCATCTTTCTCAGGAAGTCAGCAATGGCCAACACGCCCAATCCAATCCAAATGCTAAAGGCATAGAACGCCCCTGAGAAGGTATAGTCACGCTCACGCGGTTCAATAGGCGGCTGGTTTAGGTACACCACAATGGCAAGACCTGTGAAGATGAACAGCAAGCCAATGATGAAGGCGTCGCGCTCTTTGCGTCTTATTTGGAAGATAAGTCCTAAGATACCTAAGGCCAAAGGTAACATCAGGAAGTTGTTACGGGCCTTGCTCTCGGCTATGCGCTCAGGCAAACCGTCATTACCTTCCCAAGGCCATAAGACACCAGAGTTCTGGATGTCTCCTTCGCGGCCCACAAAATTCCACCCGAAGTACCGCCAGAACATGTGCCCCATCTGGTATTTGAACAGGAACTCCATGTTGGCGCCAAAGCTAGGCTTCTGACCTTGCCGCACATCGGTCCATTTCTGGTATTGTTGCAAATGGCCCGGGGCGTTGCTGTACAGACGCGGCAACAGCACCTTATCTGCGCTGTTGTACACCGGCTCTACCTTAGGATCTACTTTGATGTAGTTCTCTGGCCCTTTAATGTATTGGTCGGCGCCAATTTCCTGGTCTACCGGCTCTGCGTTAAACTGCGGCCCAATCAACAAAGGACGGTCGCCGTACTGCTCGCGCTTTAAATAAGAAACAAAAGAGACAATGTTCTCAGGGTCATTCTCATCAATAGTGGGGTCATAGCCAGACCGGATAGGAATGATCAGGTAAGAAGAGTAGCCAATCAAGATGTAGACAAAACACACCAAAGCGGTATGTAGGACGCGGTTGCCTTTGCGGGTAGAGAATTTAATAGCCCAAACGATGAGGGCAATAAACAAAGCCACAAAAAAGATCACGCCACTGCCAAACGGCAACCCGAAGCTGTTCACAAAAATCACCTCAAACTTACCAGCAATAGACGGCAAGCCCGGGATAACCCCCACCAGGATGATGCCTAGTACTACCGCGCTCACCAGCATGGTAATGATGGCACCTTTGGTAGAGTATTTCTTTAATCTGAAGAAGAAGATGAACGCCAACGCCGGCAAAGCCACCAAGTTCAACAAATGGACGCCAATGGAAAGACCCACCATGTAGGCAATCAAAATCAGCCACTTGTCGGCGGTAGGTTTGTCGGCGCTGATCTCCCAACGCAACATGGCCCATACCACAAAGGCAGTAAAGAACGCTGACAAGGCATATACCTCGGCCTCTACAGCAGAAAACCAGAAAGAATCTGAGAACGTGAACGCCAAGGCGCCAACGGCCGCACTACCCATGATGGCAATGGTCTGGCCCATGGCAGGCTCAGTAGCATTGTCTTGCACCAATAGCTTGCGCGCCAAGATGGTGATGGTCCAGAACAGGAACAGCACAGTGAACGAGCTGGACAAGGCAGACAGCATGTTCACCCACCAGGCTACCTGTGTAACGTCCCCAAAGGCAAACAAAGAGAAGATGCGTCCCAGCAACAAATAGAAAGGCGCTCCCGGCGGATGGGGAACCAATAACTTATACGAGCAGGCAATAAATTCGCCGGCGTCCCAGAAACTGGCCGTGGGCTCTAGCGTGAGTATGTACACTAGGGTTGCCACCGCGAAAACGAGCCACCCCACCAGATTGTTAATCCGTTTGTATTGAAGCATGATGTGTTATTGATTGAACCCTCGAAATTAGCAATTTTCTGAAAGCCTAACGCGCAGGTAGGCCATTTATTAAAAAAAGAGCCAGCGACTGCTGGCTCTTCTAGTATAGGTTACTCTTAAGAAAGGGCTATTGTAGGATAAGGCGCTTGGTCTCCACCATTTTGTCATTCACTAGCAGGCTGTAGAAATAGATGCCGGCGGGCAGCTCAGACAAATCTACCGGCGGCAAGGCCGTCTGTCCTACCTCATAGGTCCTGATCACTTTGCCAATGGTGTTTGAAATACGCACCTTGTAATTGTCATCACCTACCGGGTTCAAAGAAAAGTTGATGATACCGGTAGAAGGGTTAGGATACGCGCTCAGAGAAGGAATCACCTTATGCTCTTTCATGGCCGCGCTCACTGAACGGCTAATGCCAGATTTATAGGAAGAGGCGTTGCGCACGCTTGGCTTTAACGCCAATGATTTGTTTTTCTTGTTGTTGGTGACGTGCAGAAATGGAGAATATTTCTTCGCGTTGGGGTTATAAGATGGCAGATTCAAAGCCGTAGAAATCCCAAAGTCCATCACCGTTAAGCTAGTACCGCTACGCCATACCATCTGCACTGAATCTGACTTAGAGGCATCTGTAGATCTGGTACCCACCGGCACCACGCCAAAAGCCGCGGCCTGGCTACCAAAAACCAGGCAGAAAGCTAAAAACCCTAAAAGAACGCGAGTAAAAATCTTCATACCATATATGCTTCCAATTCGTTGAGAATACATCCCTGAACAGGTCAAATATACCGCCTATATTGTTAAAAGCAAATGAAAGAAGGCAAAAAACCAAGATTTAACGCCTCCTTAACATAACTCTAACCCATTGCCGCTCAAGCGGTTGTTTTTGGCTTGTTTTCCAGAAATCAGGCTAAAAACGCTTTTCAGAAAAGGTACTTGATCTCCTGGAACTGGAAGAACTTCAATTTCTGTTCCACAATGACGGCCAACCGTCCCACCGCGTCTACGCCGGCAATCTGCCCCATCACCCGCTGGCCCTCCACTTCAAAAGGATGCCACTCCTGGTACCGGAAAAGCTGCTTCAGGAACTCCTGCTTTTGCTGGTCGTGGGCCCCGGCGCGCAAGGCCAGGTAGCGGCGTTCCAGGTTTTGCAACAGTTGGGTGACCATAGTTTGCAAGGAGAATTCTTTACCAGCCAGAAGCGCAAAAGAGGTGGCGCGGTCATGCTGAAAAGTGACTTGGTTTACATTTATGCCAATGCCAATGATGCTGTGTTGCAAGAATCTGCCACTTATGGCGTTTTCTATCAAGATACCTCCTACCTTTAAGTTTTGGTGGTAGAGGTCATTGGGCCACTTGATCTTGGCGCCTTCGGGCAGGTGGGACTTGAGCAGGTCCAAAGCCGCCAAAGACACGGCAATGTTAAGGGCAAACTGTTGGGTAGCCTCCAGAAAGGTGGGCTTGAGCACCAGGGACAACGTGATGTTTTTGTCAGGTTCCACGTCCCAGGTATTGCCACGTTGGCCGCGCCCGCCCGTTTGGGCGCCCGCAATGATGACACAACCGTCTGTGGCGTCATTTTTGTTAACTAGCTCCTGTGCCACAGTATTGGTAGAGGCGCATTCAGGCAAAAACAGCAGTTGTTGCCCTACAAACAGGGTATTCAGCGAAAGATTTTGCAAAGACATTCGTATAATTGAAGATCAAATTTATATTTCCCAGATGAAACAAAACACGATTAAGGATAAATCCGACATATTGGCAGAGCTGGTAGTAAAAGGAATGCAGGAAAGAAAGGCAGCCGATATAGTGGTTTTAAACCTGAAATCCCTTAAGAATGCCGTGGCAGATTATTTCATTATCGCTTCTGCCAGTTCAGATACGCAATTGGACGCCATTGCCACTTCTGTTGAAGACGAAGTATTTAAACTTACCAAAGAGTATCCTTGGCAGAGTGAAGGCCGTACCAACCGTGAGTGGGTGGTATTGGACTACGTAGATGTAGTGGTGCACGTCTTCTTGAAAGACAAACGTAGTTTCTACGCCTTAGAAGAACTCTGGGGTGACGCGGACATCACGCACGTAGCCTCTGAAGAAGGCACCAGTAAGGCAGTGGTCTAAACATATCCCCTCTGCCCGAAGTTTACTTGTTTATTGACGAAAACAATCCATGACTGAAAAACCAGAGAATAAGAATAAAAGACGCAAGATAATCCCTAACACTCCACCCAAGCCCACCATGCAAATGTGGGTATTGGCGGCGTTAGTGCTGTTTATTTTCGGGCTGACGTATTACAACAACCAAAACTCTACCGTTGAGATCAAGCAGTATGCCTTTGAAGACATGCTGGCGGCCCAAGACGTGAAGCGGGTGGCGGTAGTGAACAATAACATGGTAGAGGTGACCTTGAAAGACGAGGCCCTTAATAATGATAAATACAAAGGCCAGTTAGAAAACCGCGGCTCCTTTGCCACTAAAACCGGTCCTCACTACCATTTTGACATCATCTCTGCCGAGAGCTTTAAAGAGGATTTTGACAAAATGCAGGCGGCCACGCCAAGAGAGCAGCGTCTGCCGCTAGAGACAGAAAAGCGCGCGGGCCTGATGGAAATCCTGATGGGCTGGCCGTTCTTTATCCTGTTAATGGTGGGCTTCTGGTTCTTGATGCGCCGCATGGCGGGTGGCGGAGCCGGTGGCCAGATTTTTAACATTGGCAAATCACGCGCTGCCTTGTTTGACGCCGAGAATAAAGTAAAAATCACGTTCAAGGACGTAGCCGGTCTAGAGGAAGCCAAAGAAGAGATTGAAGAGATTGTAGAGTTCCTGAAGAACCCTACCAAGTTCACCATCCTGGGTGGTAAAATCCCGAAAGGTGCTTTGTTGGTAGGTCCTCCGGGTACCGGTAAAACCTTGTTGGCCAAAGCCGTTGCCGGCGAGGCAGACGTTCCTTTTTTCTCTTTGTCAGGCTCTGACTTCGTGGAGATGTTTGTGGGCGTGGGCGCGGCCCGTGTGCGTGACTTGTTCAAGCAGGCCAAAGCAAAGGCGCCGTGTATCATCTTCATTGATGAGATTGACGCCATTGGCCGTAGCCGTAGCCGCGGACAGATGCCCGGTGGGAACGACGAGCGTGAGAACACGTTGAACTCCCTTCTAGTAGAGATGGATGGTTTCGCGACAGATTCTGGCGTGATCATTCTTGCCGCTACCAACCGTCCAGACATTCTGGATTCTGCCTTGTTGCGTCCGGGTCGTTTTGACCGCCAGATCAGCATTGACAAGCCAGACGTAAACGGTCGTACGCAGATCTTCAACGTACATTTAGGTCCTTTGACCCTAGCCGAAGACGTGGATGCCAAGAAATTGGCTGCCCAAACGCCAGGCTTTGCCGGTGCCGAAATTGCCAACGTGTGTAATGAAGCCGCTCTGATTGCCGCCCGCCGTAACAAGAAGGCCATTGAGATGCAAGATTTCAATGACGCCATTGACCGCGTGATTGGTGGTTTGGAGAAGAAAAACAAAATCATCTCTCCAGAAGAGAAGAAGATTGTAGCCTACCATGAAGCAGGTCACGCCATTGCGGGCTGGTTCTTGGAGCACTGTGATCCTTTGGTAAAAGTAAGCATTGTGCCACGTGGTGTAGCCGCTTTAGGCTACGCGCAGTACCTGCCAAAAGAGCAGTTCTTGTATAACACAGAGCAGTTGATTGACGAGATGTGTATGGCCCTGGGCGGACGTGCCGCTGAGCAGATCGTCTTCGGGAAAATCTCAACGGGTGCCTTGAGTGACTTGGAGCGCATTACCAAAATGGCCTACAGCATTGTAACCATGTATGGTATGAATGACCGCATTGGCAACCTGTCTTTCTACGACTCAAAACAGCCAGACAATGCATTCACGAAGCCTTACTCAGAAGCCACCGCAGAGACTATTGACTCTGAAGTGCGCCTGCTGGTGAGTGATGCCTACAACCGCACCATTCAGTTGTTGACTGAGAAGCGTCCTGAGTTGGAGTTGGTAGCGCAAGAGTTGTTGGAGAAAGAGATCATCTTCCAGAATGACCTGGAGCGTCTGGTGGGCAAGCGTCCATTTGAAGGCTTGACGACGTACCAGGCCCATACTGCGGGTACAGACCGCAGTAAAACTCAGAGCGAGTTAGATCCAGAAATAAATACAGTGGCACCAACTGGTGCACAAGAAAATCAGGAAGACACACCTACGGCCGCTGAGCCACAAGGCAGACCTAGCGCAGGTTTAGGAGAAGGTACTACGTTTAATTCTTAGTATCTTTCCGGCAGAACCGGCTTAAAATAGAATTTTCTAATGTACGAAGCGAAATCCAAAGAGATTGTGCTCCGCAAGGTAAGAGAGGCGCTGGCTATGTCAGCGCCTTTTCTGCCTCCCACCCCAGACTTCACCACGTCTGTACACGGCCCCTTGCTGGAAGAATTATCTGTACAGTTTGCAGAGACGTTCATCCGGAACGCAGGCACGTTTGTGTACTGTGAGAACGAGGAAGATTTCTTTGACCAACTCTTTACCTTTAAGCGCGAACGCGGCTTGGACAACCTGTATGTTTGGGAATCTGCGCTTAAAAAGATCCTCCACGCGGCCGGCATCAGTTTTAATGGCTCTGAGGATGATTTCATAGGCAAAGCTCAGGCGGCCTTAACCACCTGTGAGGCCTTGATTACGCGCACGGGAAGTATTTTGGTGTCTTCAGCTACTGGGAGTGGACGCCGTTTGTCTGTTTACCCTGAGATGCATTTGGTGGTGGCCAAGCTATCCCAACTGGTGCCAGAAATCAAAGACGGTTTACGCTTGATGGAAGAAAAGTACGGTAAGCGCATTCCTTCCATGATATCTCTGGTGAGTGGCCCTAGCCGCACCGCCGACATCGAAAAAACTCTAGTCATGGGTGCCCACGGCCCCAAAGAATTAATCCTTTTCCTGATTGATGATTACACCGATTGAGCAACTCCCAGCCGGCAAGAAGATTTACTTCGCGTCTGACTTTCACTTGGGAGTGCCTACCCCGGAGAAGAGTCTGGCTCGGGAGAAGAAGATAGTGCGGTGGCTGGACCAGGTAAAGCAAGACGCCCATGCCATCTACCTGCTAGGTGACATCTTTGACTTCTGGTTTGAGTACCGTCACGCCATTCCTAGAGGATTCATCAGGCTACAAGGCAAACTCGCCGAGATTGCCGACAGCGGTATTCCCATCTATCTGTTCACGGGTAATCATGACATGTGGATGTTTGACTACTTCCCTAAAGAGCTCAACATTCCCATTATCAGAAAGCCCATCTCCACTAAGATAGGCCAGCATACGTTTTTCATTGGCCACGGCGATGGCTTAGGACCCAAAGACCATACCTACAAGGTACTTAAGCGTATTTTTGCCAACCGGGTAAGCCAGTGGCTGTTTGCGCGCATTCATCCCAACATGGGCATTGGTCTGGCTAATTACTGGTCCCGCAAAAGCCGTTTGCAAAACACGGTGCATGATGAGGTGTTCTTAGGTGATGACGAATGGCTGGTACATTACTGTAACCGCGTTGAACAACGCCAGCACCATGACTTTTACGTGTTCGGTCACCGGCACCTTCCGTTAGACTTGCCTATTGGCGAGCACAGTCGCTACCTGAACTTAGGAGAGTGGGTCAATTTTTGCTCCTATGCCGTATATGACGGAGAGCAACTCAGCCTTTTGTATTTTGAAAAAGCAGACGCCTAAACTTTTGTTGGTTTCCTTGCTGTGGGTGTGTCTGGCGTTGTCAGGGCACGCGCAGTCAGGCACGCCTTTAAAAATAGCGTTCACCCTGTCAACTCCCTCTCACTCCTTGCTGTCTCTAGACCGGTTTGACAGAGCCTACCTGGCAGACGCCAAGCAGAACATTCTGCAGTTAGATACATTAGGCAAAGTCATTAACAGGTTTTCCCCAACGGTGCAGGGGCATTTGGCCAGCGTAGAGGCATGGAGCATGGCTAAGATTATAGCCTTTTATGATGACCGACAGCGCATTCAATTGCTGGACCGTTTCCTTACGCCCTTAGGCTTGGCGGACTTACGTGATTACACGGACGGCACGGTAAGAGCCGCCACCCTGGCTGCCGATGACCGGTTGTGGCTCTTTGACGAAAGCACGTTCCGGCTTTTGAAAATTGATACCCGTCTCACGCGCATCACCCATGAAACCGCCCTGGAACTCACCCTCAACCGCCGCCAGCATGACATCCGGTTTTTACGTGAGTACCAAGGAAAATTGTACATGGTAGACCGCCTGTCTGGCATTTATGTCTTTGACAACATGGGCAACTACCAACAGCGCCTCCCTATCACCAACCTCACTTACATTGGCTTTCTGGGCGATGAACTATACTACTTGGCAGAAAACAAACTCCAGTTCCAACACCTGTACACCCTAAAGGAGCGTACTATCACGCTCCCAGAAACAACTGCCCCTTACACCCAAGCCCTAGCCAGCGACAGATTTTTGTACCTGCTTACGCCTAACCAACTCACGGCCTACCGCTGGCGTTAAGGCGTTTTTGGCCTATTTCTCAGAAAACAGCCTAAAAACGGAGTCCAACCCCTCCCCCGTGGAAAGTAGCCTTTAAAGCAGGATTCACATGATAGTTGAAGGATTTTCGGGATTGAGACCAAGCTATGGGATTGGGTTGACCTTTCTGTAGAGACCAGGCACTGCCTTGTCTCCGGCGCCTTGCCATCTTCTACTGGCGTGGACACCACCCCTGGTCCCTCCTAAACTAGGAGGGGAGCTTTTTCATCTGCTGGTGTAAACACCCCCCTTCGCCCCCCTCAAAGGGGGAATCATCTCTTAGTCAGGCGAAGTGGGCACAGACGCTCGCAGGTCCTACGGACGCTACGAGGTCCCTTGAGCAGAAGCAGTCGGTGCATAGGTCATGGCTTTTTTAATCTGTTTTCTGAAAATGGCGTTAAAAACGGCGCCTTTGCCCGTAACGTCGTTCCGCGGAACGACGCTACGATGCGGCCATTGGCCGGTTCCGTGAGCCAATATAAAGCAGACCGTGCCTTGGCACGCATGACTATGCAGCGACAGAGACAAGATTTACCTCCAACCACCAGAATCAAGCAATCAGCCTTAACAGGATTGGGACCGAAAACAGTCTTGGCTCTGAGCGCCTCTGTTGTTTCGTCGCCCGGCAGGGCGGGGCCAAAGGCCCAGAGTACAACAGCAGTGCGAAGGGCCAAGACGAGGCCCCGCGGCCGTGAGCGCTTAGCGGAAAACATGCAACAAGAAAGGTGGTGCGCACCGGAGCCAACGGCAGTGCCAAGGGAACAGCCAAATGCGTGCACCAAAGCATAAGTAAGGGATAATGCAGATGAAGAAGCAGTTCTAGTCGTTGGTGATAACACCAACAACGGCGGGAGGGTTAAGTAAGCTTTCCAAAACAGACGGCATTACTCAGGCATAGCCAAATGCATGCACTATAGAATTGGCAAGGGATAATGCAGCTGGAAAAGTTAACCTAGGTTCGTTGGTGAGAACACCAACCACGGTGGCGATATTACAGCCAAAAAAGTCAACGACAAACCTAAGTTTAAAGACTAAAAATTTGGTTGAACATCAACCCCCGCTTGCGTCCTGAACAACTCCCCTACTCCTTCGCTAAAAACTTCAACCCCAACACACCAGCAATAATCAACCCAATGCACAGCAGCCGCACAAAGTCTCTGGGTTCGCCTAGCAGGACTATGCCCAAAATGGCGGTGCCTACGGCGCCAATGCCGGTCCAGGAGGCATAGGCCGTGCCTAAGGGTAACGTTTTCATGGCTTGCGCCAGCAAGACAAAGCTCAGAATCATCACAAAAACGGTAATGACGCTGGGCCAGAGTTTGGTAAAGCCGTCGCTGTACTTGAGGCCATAGGCCCAGCCAATTTCACAAAGACCGGCTAATACCAGGTAAATCCAAGCGGTGTTCATAGGCACTAGAGATAGAAGGCAAAATACATTTCAAGGGGCAAGATAACCACTTGGGCGTGACTTATGCCGCTCTGGTCAGGAAATGCTTGTGTAGCAACATCTAAAACAGTTACTTGCGTACCTTATTTTTTAGAGCTGTCACCCAAAGAAAGACTTCTGCCTACGCATATGCTGAAAACGGCTTTCTCGTTTTTATTAATTCTGGCCTGCACGGTCACCGGCTGGGCTCAGACAGAGACCCAACCTGCGCAAGCGCCCAAGGTGCTGTTTCAGAGAGACTTGAACCATGGTTTTTATTTTGCCCCGTCCCTGCAACTCACCCGTTTTCAAGGCAACTCTGGCTTTACGGTGGGCGGCAGAGGTGCCTGGCTCCTGAATAGCAAAGTAGGCTTGGGCTTGGCAGGATATGCGCTTACCACGCAGAACAACATAGGCGAAATAGAGGAGACCAACAACGCGTTCCTGCAAATAGGCTATGGCGGGGCGCTGCTGGAGTACATTCCAGAGCCAGATAAGTTGTTTCACCTCGCGTTTCCGTTGATAGTGGGTTTGGGCGGGGCAGCATACACAGACAACTTCTCAGACAACCAGAACACCGGCAACTACAGCTATGAAGTTTACAGCACAGATGCGTTTCTGGTGATTGAACCCGGCGTGACCGCCGAGCTGAACGTAGCCCGGTTCATGCGCCTGGGGCTCACCTTCAGCTACCGGTTTACTCATGGCGTGGCGCTCCCCAAAACTACCGACCAGGACTTGAGCGCCCCCGCGCTTACCCTCACTGCCAAGTTTGGCAGGTTCTGACACTTTTGCAACCCTCGTTTTTAGCGTATTTTCTGGAAAACAGGCCAAAAACGAATCCTTTTTTCTTCTTGATTTTAGCTAGTGAAAGGCTGACTGCCAGCCGCCCCGTATGAAGAAGCCCTTTTACCTGAAGCACAAGAAACTGCTTCGTTACGCCGCCAACACCGGCATTGCTTTTGTTCTGTTCTGGACCTTCTTCTTTATCCATAGAACCGGCTTAAAAGACTTTGTGCCCTCAGACGTCTTCCGGCTCATGTACACCTCTGTGATGGTGAACGTAAGCCTAGAAGGTACCCGCCGCATTGCCAAACGCCTGAGCAAGAAGTATGACTGGCGCGAGTTTGGCCTTAGGCGCTTTGTCTATGAATGGGTGGCCGTGCAGGCGTACATCTTGCTGGTGATGGTCTTGTTTGAAGTGGTGCCCCGCCTTATCCTGGGCCACGTATCCTATAGCTTCTCAGATGCCATGGCGTCCAGAGACATCAAGGCGGCCTTTGTTTTCGGGTCTATCATCTTGCTGTTTGTGCACTTCATCAGGTCTGGTATTTACTTCTACAATCAGTGGCACCGCTACCTGGTACAATCAGAAAAGCTCAAAAAGGAGACTATCAAGGTGCAGTTTGAGTCTTTGAAACAGCAGGTAAACCCGCACTTTTTGTTCAACAGCTTAAATGCCCTTTCCTCGCTCATCTACAAAGACCAGGACTTGGCCGCCAAGTTTGTGGAGCAGTTGTCTAAGGTGTACCGCTACGTGCTGGAGAACAAAGACAAGGAACTGGTGCAACTGCATGTAGAGCTTGACTTCATCTACTCCTACCTGTTCCTGCTCAAGATACGGTTCAGGGAGAACCTGCGCGTGAACATACAGGTACCCGATGAGCTGCTCAACCACATGGTGGCGCCCTTGACCATGCAACTTCTCATGGAAAACGCCATCAAGCACAACATTGTGAGCCGCGACGAGCCCCTGTTCATTGACGTGTTTGTAGAAGGCGACTACATCATCATCAAGAACAACCTGCAGTTACGCGAGAGCCGCGAAGAGTCTACCGGCGTGGGCCTTAAAAACATCATCAACCGTTACAAGTTCATCACAGATAAAAAAGTGGGTGTAGAGGTGACAGATGCCAACTTTATTGCCAAATTACCGCTTCTTACCAACGCCGCCTAAGCGCTTGTTTCATTCTTGTGTTGCCAGCGACCCTAGGAAGCGAACCGTTCTGCTAAAGCATTTTTTAAAGCAAGGTAGCAGGGCTGTGGTGAGACCCAACCGCTCAGGCAAGTTTTTTTTGATGCCTGTCTGCAACGCGAAAAAATAGTGTAAACAAGCTCCTCATGAACATTCTCATCATTGAAGACGAGTACCTGGCCGTAGAAAAGCTAGAAGCCCAACTACACCGGTATGACCCTACCATCCAGATTGTAGGCACCATAGATTCTATTAGAAACGCAGTGAAGTGGTTTGAGACCCACCCGGCCCCAGACCTGGCCTTCTTTGACATTCACCTCTCAGACGGTAACAGTTTTGAGATCTTCCAGAAGGTAGAGGTTAAATGCCCCATCATCTTCACCACGGCTTATGATGAGTATGCCGTCAAAGCGTTTAAGGTGAATAGCATTGACTACCTGCTCAAGCCCATTAGTAATGAGGACCTAGGGGCGGCCATGGACAAGTTCAAGACCTTGCGCCGCCAGCTGGAGCAACCTGCCGCACCCGTACTGGACATGGAGACCGTCATGGCCATGCTCAACCGCGGCAAGGCCCAGGCCGCACCCGTGTACAAAAACCGTTTTCTGGTGAAGAGCGGCCAGAAGATTCGTTCTGTCTCCATTGAAGAGATAGCTTACTTCTACGCCGAGGACAAGATCGTTTTCTTGGTGACCACCGCCGGCCAGCGCTTCATCACAGACTTTACGCTAGACACCCTCCAGGAAATCCTTAACCCCGAGTATTTCAACCGGCTCAACCGGCAGTTCATCTCGCACATCCACGCCATAGACGAGATTCATCCCTACATGAAAGGCCGTCTAAAAGTCTATGTACGTCCCACCACAGACAAGGAAATTATCATTAGCAGCGAACGTGCGCACGCCTTTAAAGAGTGGTTGGGGAAATAGTCGTTTTTGGGCTATTTTCTGGAAATCAGGCGAAAAATGGGAATTAATCAATCTGTCTTCAGGGCTCTCAGATATTTGCCAATTCACCAGGGTTGGTGGTTCGCTTTTTAATAGAAGGCTTTACCATCAGCACTCCCTCCTCTCCCCATTGCATCCAGCTCATGTTCAAGAATATTACCATTTGAGCAAGTTTGAGTGATCTTATCTTTGGAATAACAGGCCAAAATCCTACTTTAGCTTCGCTTATTCATTTTCTCCTTCATCATAAATAGCATCTTTTTCCATTACAGACACGGCCATAGGGTCTAGTCTGTAACGGCCCTATTCCTTAACACTACCAACTCTCCCTTTACTAACAACTAAGAACATGGAGCAAACAATTAAGATTCTCATCTACATCCACGCATTTTTTGGCGGCCTAGGTTTGATCACAGGCTTAATCAGCATCTTCGTTAAAAAAGGTGGGTTGAACCATAAGAAAACGGGCAAAGTTTTCTCCTATTCCATGGTGCTCAGTTCATTGATTTCTCTTTTTGTAGCTAGAATGCCTGGCCATGAGAACCTGTTTTTGTTTCTGATTGGCGTGTTCACCATTTACCTGGTCCTGGCTGGCAACAGAGCCCTCACTCTCAAAAGCAAGATTAAACCAAAGGCAGACAGGGTAGACAAGTCCATCTCAGGAGCCATGCTGTTAGCATCTGTTGCCATGTTGGTGATTGGAGGAATAGGTATGATGCAAAAGGTTGACCAAAGTATTCTATATCTTTTCTTTGGAGGGTTTGGGGCGTTCATGTCTCTTAAAGACTTTCAAACGTTCAGGATCTTCACCCACCAGAAAAACGCTTGGCTCCTTAGTCATTTAGGCCGCATGGTAGGCGCTTTGATTGCCTCTGTCACTGCCTTCTTAGTGGTAGGTATCCATATTGGCACAACCCTGGTTTGGATGATGCCCACTATTTTAGGCACAGCCTTTATCCTGTATTGGAACAGAAAATTCACCAAGGGAAAAATGCTTCAGGTGGCCTAAAGGCTCTACTGCTTTTACTAACTTGGCTTGCAACCGTTTTTGGCCTGTTTTCTGGAAATGAGGCCAAAAACGGTTATTAATTGATATCTTAATTCAATTTAGAAATACAATCATTGCTAAAAATAATGAGAGCAATAACTCTAGGGCTTTTACTATTGCTTACCACTGGGCAAATAACGTTTGGGCAAACTAATAAGGAAAAGGCACTTGCAAAGGCACAAGAAGCCATAAAACTTATGGACAGTGGTAAATTTGAAAAAAGCATCACCTTGTTACAAGAAGCTCAAAAACTTGATCCAGACAGATTTGACTACCCTTATGAGTTAGCCTATGCGCATTATTTAAAACAGGACTATACAGGAGCAGTTACAATTCTAGAAAGCACCAAATCGCACAAAGACGTGTCAGACAGGCTGTTTCAACTATTAGGCAATAGCTATGACGTGTTAGGGAAATCAGAAAAAGCGTTTGAGGCCTATGATGAAGGGCTTAACCTGTTTCCTAATTCAGGAAGACTCTACCTAGAGAAGGGAAATGTTTATTGGGGTAAAAAAGAATATGGAAAAGCACTCCCCTTCTATGAAAAAGGAATTGAAACAGACCCTAAATTCCCTTCTAACTATTATCGTGCAGCAAAGATCTATTGTGGTTCAACGGAAGAGGTTTGGGGAATGATGTACGGAGAAATCTTCATGAACTTAGAACGCAACAGTAAGAGGACCGCAGAAATAAGCAAACTACTGTATGACACGTATAAGAGCGAAATCAAGATTTCAAGTGACACTTCTTTTTCTGTGAGTTTTAGCAAAAACGCTACTATGAATGTAAGCGACTTAAAATCCCCAGGTAAATTAAAGCTTCCTTATGGAGTTGGTGTATATGAACCCACGCTCATGTTTTCAATACCTTTCATAGAATCCATTGACATCCATTCACTTGCAAAGATTAGAAGCAACTTTGTTGACAACTATTTTAAATATGGTCATGACAAGGCATACCCAAACGTGTTGTTAACCTATCAGAAGAACGTGAAGGATGCTGGGCATATGGAGGCCTATAACCATTGGATTTTGATGAAAGGGGACGAAGACGGTTTTGGTAAATGGCTATCGGCAAACCAAGACAAATGGGATAGTTTTGTGGCATGGTTTGGAGAAAACACTCTTCCAGTTAGTGACAAAAATAAATTTCACAGCGGTCAGTATTAAGCAAAAGAAAACAGCTTAGACCTTTACCCTTGCATTAGGTAGACTTTAAGCTCCTATTTTCTTTAATACATTGTCTGACTATACAAACACTATCTAGGTGAGACTTTTTATCATCCTCGCTTTCCTTTGCACATCTACTTTATCCTACGCGCAGTCCTTTGAGGGTACGTTAACCTATGTGGCAGACTTTAGGGTGTCAGGAGATTTTATCAAGGCAGGAGTCACCAAAGAAGCACTGCTGGCGAGGATGAACCAAGACGGTTCATGGGCAGACACCATCTGGGTCTCCTACAAGCAGGGCAACTACCACACCTCTAAAAATACTACCCCAAGGTCTTCGGCTATTTATAAACCTGAGGCCAACAAGATCTATTCATTACAAGAGGGGGAGCACGCAGGGATCTGCACCGTCACAGATGCCTCCCAAGACTTGGCATATGCTGGTGCAGGTAAAAAAAGAATAGTCCAAAAAATAGATACCGCTGTGACGGTTAACGGCGTGGCGTGCACTTTGATTCGTGTAAAGCTGGAGGATCAAATCATTGACTATTACTACAACCCCGGTCACTTACAAGTTAATCCTGCCCTGTTTTCGCAACACAAGTATGAGGGACTGGCAGACTTTTTGAAAATGTCCAAAGCCTTGCCGCTCAAGATGGAGAAAACTATTAATGGCATGTTCACGGTCACCATGACCTTGGTCTCTACCCAGGCAGTAGCCATAGACGAGGGCATTTTTACTATTCCCGTCCTTGCCCCTGACCCAAGTCTGAACCTCATTAAAGTGGCTAACCAAGAGGTGATGCGCATTAAAAGGTAATCAAGCCTTGGCCAGTTTTTTGGGTAAACTTTCCTTATCTAGTGATTCCCATTTCCCTAAGTTCAACGTCAAGTAACCGCGTTAAACAATGGCTATTCTATCTATAGCTTGTAGCGGTACCGGGTCTGGTGCCAGGTAGTGCAGGCCAATAGATTCCTTTCTGCTAAGAGCTGCGTCTGTGACCAGCTGAGCCACCGTGCGCAAGTTGTTCAATTCACCTAGTTCAAGAGAAGCCCCATATTTTCTTACCATGGCCTCTACCTCAATGGCCAATTGGGAAAGCTTTTGATGCAGTTCTGTTAGCTCCTCAATGCACCGAACAATACCCGCCCCTTGGCTCATCATGGCCTGTATCTTTTCCCTGATTCTTGAAATTTGCGAAAGATTTTCTGGTTGGCTACGGACCATGGGTGCCTGCCATGCTGGAATAGGGTCCAGAAGCGTGGTGTCTTCTAATTTTGCACACGTGTCTGCGCTGGACCGGTGGGCAAACACCAGCGCCTCTTGCAAAGAATTGGAGGCCAAACGGTTGGCGCCGTGCAACCCCGTACACGCGCACTCGCCGGAGGCATACAGGTGCTGGATAGAAGTCCTACCCCAGGCATCTGTGGTAACCCCGCCACAAAAATAGTGCGCGGCAGGTACCACCGGAATACATTGACGGGCCGGATCCACTCCTATGCTCAGGCATTTCTGGTAGATAGTAGGAAAATGCGCCGCAAAGTCATCAGAGTCCAGGTGCGTCACGTCCAGGAACATACACACGGCTTGTTCCTTTTTCATTTCTGCCTCTATGGCGCGGGCCACAATGTCTCTGGGGGCCAAACATCCCCGAGAATCATAGCGCACCATAAAGGCCTCGCCAGCGGCATTCCGCAGGATCCCCCCAAAGCCCCTTACCGCCTCAGAGACCAGAAAAGAAGGTTTCTCACCGGGGTGGTACAAAGCCGTTGGATGAAACTGGACAAACTCCAGGTGCTCTACTGTGGCGCCTGCGCGATGGGCCATGGCCACGCCGTCTCCAGTGGCAATGACGGGATTGGTGGTAGCCTGGTATACCTGCCCGGCCCCGCCGGTGGCCAGCATGGTAATTCTTGAAAGCACTTTTACCAACTGCTGGTTGCCCAGGTCCAACAACAATGCTCCGTGGCAACTAGGGCCGGCTTCCCCTTGATTAAAGGTGATTAAGTCTACCGCGAAGTGATGAGACAGAACTTCTATGTTGGGCCTCAGAAGAACCTGCTGGCTCAAGGCTTTTTCTAGGGAGTAGCCGGTCTGGTCTTTGCAATGCAGAATGCGGTTTTCTGAGTGCCCTCCCTCCCTGCCCAAGTGAAACGCGCCCGAAGGCGTGGTGTCAAAAGCTACGCCCCAGTCCATAAGGTCTGCAATGCGGGCCGGGGCTTCCTGTACCACGGCTTCTGCCACGGCCAGATTTGAAAGCCAAGCGCCCGCTTCCATGGTATCCTGTACGTGTTTCTGGTAAGAATCCGTGAGTAAGTTCAGCACAGCAGCAATGCCGCCTTGCGCGTAGCTGGTGTTGGTTTCTAACTCGCTGGCCTTAGCCACCACCAGAATCTTACAGGTAGGCAGCAAGTCGGCTACTTTGAGGGCGTAGCTCAGGCCGGCTATGCCAGACCCTATCACCAAAACGTCTACTTCTTTCATTCCCTTTGATTAAAACTACCGGCTTGTCTGGTCAGTGCTTTGGGTTGGCCGCTTTTCTTGTGTTATGATAGTTCCAACATGCGCTGAATGGGGGCCAGTGCCTTCAACCGAAGTTCCTCTGGAAGTTCAATGGCCGGGTCTTCGCGCAGCAGGCATAAATACAGCTTCTCCAGGGTGTTGATGCGCATGTAGGGGCACTCGCCGCAGGCGCACTCGGTATAGGTCACCAGCGGGGCTGGGAGAAACAGCTTCTCTGGGGAGGCTTTGCGCATCTGGTGCAGAATGCCTTCCTCAGTGACTACAATGAAAGTAGAGGCAGCATTTTTCTGGCTGTAATCCAACATATTGGCCGTGGAGTCTACGTAGTCGGCTATCTCCAGAATGGCGTGACTGCATTCTGGGTGGGCCAGGATTTTAGCGTCTGGGTGTTGGGTTTGCAGGGCCTGTATCTTGTCCAATGAAAAAGAATCATGCACAATGCAGGCGCCATCCCAGAGCACCAGGTCGCGACCCGTCACCTTCTTTAGGTAGCGGCCCAGGTTCACGTCTGGTGCAAAGATGATAGGAGTGTCTACCGGAATGGAATCTATGATTTTTTTGGCATTGGACGAGGTGCAGATAATGTCGCTCAGGGCCTTGATCTCGGCGGTACAGTTCACGTAGCTTACCACCACATGCCCGGGGTGCGCATCCTTAAACTGCTGAAAAGCCTCTGTCGGACAAGAATCGGCTAGGGAGCAACCGGCCTCCAGGTCAGGCAGCAGCACTTTCTTCTGCGGCGACAGAATCTTGGCGGTCTCGGCCATGAAGTGCACGCCGGCAAAGACAATCACGTCGGCATTGGTCATAGCCGCCTGCTGGGAGAGCCCCAGGCTGTCGCCCACGTAATCGGCTATTTCCTGAATCTTCCACTCCTGGTAATAATGGGCCAGTATGACGGCGTTTTTTTCCTGCTTTAGTCGCAGGATTTCAGATTGTAACTGCTCATCAGTTAGGTTGGTGAGGGACGCGGTCTGCTTGTATTTTTCTTGAAGCTCTGCAATGGTCATGGTACTGGTTCATTAAGTACTTTTAGGCTGACTCTCTCCATAGGACAAGTGCCTTATGAGCACAAATTGACATGATAGCATGCAGATGTACTATGACATTGGTCACTATTAAAATACAACTGCCTCTTTTATTATGCAGATAGCCTTCGTTTATGGCCTGTTTTTCAAAAATCAGCCTAAAAATGCTCAAAGCGTTGGCAGCCTAATTGGCATGTTGAGGCTTTAAAGACAATTGTGTCACGGATCTAAATACTGGGATACAAAACAAAGGGAAAGGTCTTCACCTGATTCTTTTCAGCTTGTTTTCAGCCTGTTTTGGTGAAAACAGGCTGAAAACTCCTCTGAAGCAAAATAAAATAGTGAGAAGACTTAGTAGGTGAAGATTTCCAATTTTTACTTGAGAGTTTATGATTGCAGTATAAAGCAGTCATTTTCCCCTCTCTATAAACCAACTAATGAAATCTGTCTACCGTCAGGCATCAGGCTACTTTTATTGATGCACGCCTTGACAAGGAATTAAGGTCTGGCTGTTCTAATCCTAGATCACTACTTTTACCCATGATGCATCTAGCATCCCTTTGAATAAAAATATTAATGGATAGTTTGATACTCCCCAACTCAGATACTTTCTTGTAACAGAAATTAGGTATATAAGCCCTCTTTTATCCAAAAACTACTAATCTTTCATCTAGCCCCTATATACTGCATGAGGTTTCTACTCAAACTAAAACACTGGCAACTTTTCTTGATTACCTGGGGGCTTCCCATTTTCATGAACGTAGTTACGTTCTCCAATCCTGTTCTTTTGCTTTCTGTCTTTCCTGTGGTATTGTTAGTTTTCTCACTAGGTATTCTTGGATGGATTTGGGCTATTTCAACTAACCTCCATGTAAAATTGCCAGCAGGTGTAAAATTAAACAGTCGTAGGTTTAAGCTTCTGTTCTTAGTACCTGTGGTGTATATTCTGTTAATCTCGGTGGCCTTGGGGTTGGTAATGACGCAGGGGGTTTCAGTAGTGACGAGCGTTAACGGAGCAGTTGTTGCCAGCATCATCATTCCGCTACATATGCTTTCTATTTTTCTGATTTTCTGGGGAGCTCGTTTCGCGGCTAAAACCTTTAGGTCTATAGAACTTGGCAGGACCGCCAGATTTAGTGACTACATTGGAGATTTTGTGCTGATATGGTTTTCAATGATAGGCATCTGGATTCTACAGCCTAGGCTTAACAACCTCATAGCAGAGGAATAGATTGTAATGAGACTGTTATAGAAAGGAAGGCCAATTTTAAGGCATCAAACAGAAGAGCCGCCCTCTAAAATTTAGGAGGCGGCTCTTCTGTTTAGTGATGTTAGACCGAGACCGACTATTGTTTATAGACCTTGAAAGTAAGCGTACCTCTGGTTTCTGAATGCACCTTAACCAGGTAAACTCCGCGCGCCTTGCCTTCCAGGTTTATGTCTAATTGGCCTTTTACAGTTGTCTGTGGCATAATTTCTTTACCAGCAAGGTCAGTGATGGTAACGGTCACGGCCAAACCGTTCTTTAACTCTAAAATGGATCGGCCCGTGGTTGGGTTAGGATATAGGCTCACAGAGCGGATCATAACTTCATCTGCAGAGGCCGTCAGGTTTTTAATCACCAAGTTGGCGGTAGCCTCGCCTTGGTAGTTGTCATCTGTGATGCTGGCCGTCACGGCGTAGGTGCCCACAGCGCTTGGCACCGTAGCAGAACCGTTATACCTGACCGTGGTCGGTAACCCCGCAGGATTGGTGACCACCGTCACTGGTCTTGGTTGGCCATTATGTTGTTGCTCTAGGTTAGACAGCGTTATGGTAGCGGCAGCTTTGGCGATGGTCAGTTCCATTTCCTTTGAACCGGCCAGGTAACTGGCGGTTTCAGCTACGTTGGCTTTTACTTTCACTTTGCCCGACTTGACCACTTGCACCGTGGCATTGCCGGTACCGGACAAGGTAATGTTACCTGGGTAGGCCGTTGTCTGCTCTTCTACCACGGTATAGGTGATGGCGCCGGTAGAGTTGCTGGTGGCAGCCAAGGCGAAGGTAGACGGGCTGTAAATTCTGCTCACATTGGCAAACGTGATGGTAGGAGTTGCCTTGCCCACGGTCACCGTTTTAGAAAGCGCCGGTCCTTGGCCGCAGGTATTACCTGCTCTCACCGTAATCTCGCCTGTGACACCCGGCGACGTGGGCGTCACCTGGATAGACGTGGTACCTTGTCCCGCATTAATCACAAAACCCGCAGGCACTGTCCAGGTATAGCTAGTGGCTCCCGCTTGCGCGTTCACGGCAAAGGTAGTAGCTACATTATAAGGCACAGTAGAAGGCCAAGTGTTGGAACCGGTCAATGCACCCGGCAATGGATTCACCGTGACATCAATCTTAGCGCGGGCGCTCTCTGTGTTGTCTTTGGTCTGTGATACCCAGTAAGATGTAGTGCCCACCATAGCGGTGCCTGGGGTTGGCGCCGAAGTAGAGCCTGTACCGCCGCTGGCGCTGGTATACCATTTCAGGGCAGTGCCGGTAGCCGTCAAAGCAGTGGCGGTTTGGTTTTGGCACAGAATCACCGGGCTGGTAACGGTAGGTGCTGGCGGGGTAGCGTCTATAGACAGCGTGATGTAGATTTCGCCCCTGGCAGACTCATTGGCAGTATTGAAAAACTCTAAGTACCTGTCTGCGCCATAGGTATGAATAGTAGGCACCAACACATCATAGTAATCTGAGTTTTGAAGGTTGTTTAAAGGATCATGGTCATTTTTTGGGTATTCAAAATAACTGATGATCCTTATGTCATTCAGTGTTTTACTAGTACCGTGCGCCGTATTAAAGGCTTGGACAAATCTGTTAAGTTCAGCGGCTGTGGTAAAAATCCTTCCTCCTCCCCCTTGTACTCCACCGTCTATTAAAAGGCTCCTGTTAAAGAACATGACCTTTTCATTGTAGATTTGGCCAAATCGGCCTACTGCGGTTCTATAGGGTTGCAATGGATCTAGAGAATTGACTTCCATGCAAAGACTTCTGGTAGAGGAACTATTGCCCGTATTGAGAGTTGCAAACAATTTGCCTTCCTGGTCATAAAGACTTTGGAAAACATTTGCTCCTAAAAAAGGCCCACAAGTATTGTCTGTATTCTGTGACTTAGAGGTAAAGACACCTAGTTGTTTAGAGACTTCAGCGTCAAACTTCAACTCTTTCCAGACATTGGATCTAGCAACACCAGTTTGCATGAAATTGTATTGGCCGAAGCCAAAGTAAATGCTATTGTCAGTGGGTACTACTAATTGCCCTGCTGTTTCAAAGGGCATGGAGAGGATGTCTCTGAAAGTATTTGTGGCAGGGTTGAACTCCGCCAATGTGCCATAAGGAGTAGAATATGAGAAGGGTATATAGTAGATGATATACCCTTTGCCTTTGAAAGTGAAAGTATGTTGAATCGCGACTTCAGCTAAATCCTTTTTAGTCCAAGTGTTAGTAGCAAATGCATATTTGTACACAAACAAGTTGGCATAAGTGTCATTAAATAGATATGCCGTATCACCTACCACAAAACTTTTGAATTCTGTACCCACATTCCATTCGTATGGAAGATCGGCTAGCCTTTTCCAGGCATTTGTGCCAGGATTGTACTCATAAAAATCTTTACTGTTGTTATGTCCATTGGCATTAACGCCTGTTCCTGCATATAATTTTCCATTATAGGCCATTGCCACCATCCTTGTCCTTTTCCCGCCGGGGAAAGGAGCTTTTGTAGTCCATGAGTTGGTGGACATGTTGTACTCTAGCAAAGAGTCTGTGTAATTGTTGTAGGTAGAACCAGCAGGCATGGTAGCATCATAGCCGCCCACGGCATATCCTTTGCCATTAATCTCAGTTACTGCCCGTTCACTAAACGTGCTGGTTAAACCACTTTTAGCTCCCCATTGATCTGTGACGAGGTCATATTCCCAGAAGTCTAACAAAGGCTCACTGTCATTACCACCCCCTGTATAAATTTTGCCATTGCTATAAAAACCAATTGCAGAGGTCCTGTTTTTACCCAAATCGTGGTTTACTACCGCCCATGTGTTTGAGGCAGGACTGAATTTGTAAAGGTTATCTGTATAAATGGTTGAGAGGTCACTTCTATTACCGCCAAACAAGTAGAGGTCACCACTTAAGGATGCTATAGCGGCTTGCTTAATATGATAAGGCGAAGCAATAGAGACATCGCTCACGTTCATTAGATTTTGCTTTTTGGCCCAAGTGTTAGTAGTAGGATTATACTCATACCAGTACTGCATGTTTCTAAACGTAATATTATTGTAAGGTCCCTCTCCTAGCCCTGCGTAGCCTTTGCCATTCACACTGGCTCCAGACCCATATCTAAATGGTGCAGGTAATGAAGCTTTAGGCGTCCAAATATCGCCTAAAGGATCATACTCATAAAAGTCATTATAAAGGGCAGACCCATTAGTGCCAGTTCCCCAATAGCCTTTCCCATTTATCTCAAAAGCAATAGTTCCAATTCTAGTAGTAGTTGGTCCGGGTAAGGTGGCCCTTTTGGTAAAAGTATTAGAGACAATGTTGTAAGAATAGAAGTTGTTACTTGATTGCGAGGTTAAGAAAATGGTGTCATTGATCACAAAGCCTGCATCTGGAATAAGGCCCGCATCCAAAAGCCCTCTAGCCTCTGTCCATGTGTTTTGTGCCGGGTCATACACAGAAACCCCCGTTCCATAACCACTAAAATTGTAGATCTTGCCCTTCACTACAAACATTGTTTTTTCTCTAAGGGGGTTTGAGGGGCCTGTACCCAAGTTTTTAAGTTTTTTCAATTCACCTGTAGCAGGGTTGTATTCTGTTAAATCCCTAGGGCCTCCAGAAGTGTTATAACCTCCTAAAATGTAAAGTTTGTTATTTAAGGAAACCATGCTGGCTGCTTCTCGGGCAATCATATCATAGCCCAAGGATTTTTTTGAGGTAAAAGAGCCTATCTGGGCAGAGCAGTAAATGACTTGCAAAAGAAGAAATACGGTTAGCGTAAATTTTATCTTCATAGGACTAAGGTTGGTGAATGGATAGTTGACCGTAATGAACCAATAAACAAAGCGTTAGCCTTTGCAGGCAGAAGGGTACTTATAAAAGAAAGAGCGTCGCCAGAAAGTTGAGCGACAGAATGAAGGAAAAGCGTAAAAGCAGTCTTGATAACCAAAGGGGCACTTTTAATAAGCAAAGAATCTATATCTTAATTACCCTTACAGTATAATCCAGAAAAAGCTTGGCATTATTACAAACTAAAATACTAGAAAGATTTTCTTTTTTCCAAACAACAAGTCCATTTTAGACTTGACAGTCAAGAAGATAGTCTACTGGTTAAAAGTCCGTTTTTAGCCTCTTTCCATCAAAACAACCCAAAAACGGACTGTGGATAACCTGCAAAAGAGTGCCTGCCAATTCGGATTAAGTTATTATATTTGTTAATTAGGGTCTCCGGATTGGCCGTATAAAGACCGGATTGTCTTACCTTCCCAACCGCCTGTGGTTGTAAACACTTCACCGTCAGGCAAGAAATCATCAGTTAGTTAGGGAAGCGCAAGTTGCCATGGCAGGCAGCGGAGACCAATAGTGTGAAAACAAGAATTATCTATATAAAGGAATTTACCTGTGGGATGTAGTTCATGTTCTAGTGGCGGTTGCGGCACCAAGACGACCAGTGCAGATGGCACAGAGGTAGTTGCGGGCTGCAAAAGCAACGGCGGTTGCAGCACGGGAGGCTGTAACCGGTTAAATGTATTTGACTGGCTCTCAGACATGGAAATACCCGTGTCTTTCAAAGAGTTTGACATAGTAGAAATACGCTTCAAAGGCGGGCGCAAAGAGTTCTTCCGGAACATCAACCACCTGCCGCTCATCACCGGCGACGCCGTGGTAGTAGACGTACCCAACGGCCATCACATTGGCCACGTGTCTCTCAAGGGCGAATTAGTGCGCCTGCAGATGAACAAGAAGAAGGTGCAGAACAACGAGGAGATACGCAGTATCTACCGCGTGGCCACGGAGAAGGACATGGAGAAATTCAACCATGCCCGGGAGCAGGAGTCTACCACCATGTACCGCGCCAGGGCCATCATCCAGGAGCTCAAGCTCAAGATGAAACTCTCTGACGTGGAGTACCAGGCAGACAAAACCAAAGCCACGTTTTTCTACTCAGCAGATGACCGCGTTGACTTCAGGGAGCTCATCAAGAAGCTAGCCGAAGAGTTTAAGATACGCGTGGAGATGCGCCAGATCAGTCTGCGCCATGAGGCCGGCCGCCTGGGCGGAATTGGCTCTTGCGGACGTGAGCTGTGCTGCTCTACCTGGCTCACTGATTTTAGAAGCGTGTCTACCACCGCGGCGCGTTACCAGAATCTTTCCTTGAACCCCAGCAAACTATCCGGCCAGTGCGGACGCCTTAAGTGCTGTCTCAACTATGAGTTGGAGACGTACATGGACGCGCTCAAGGATATTCCTAACGTGAACCGCCCGCTGCAGACCAAGGCCGGAGACGCCTTCCTGCAGAAGACCGACATTTTCAGGCGCATCATGTGGTTTGGCTATCGCGGCGACAGCAACTGGTTCCCGGTGACCGTGGACCGCGTGCATGAGGTCTTGAAGATGAACGCCGCCGGCGAAATGCCCGAGAACCTAGCCGAAGAGGTGAAGCAACAGCAGCCAGAAGTGGTGGACTTTGTAGAAGCTCTGGAAGGTAACCTGGACCGCCTGGACGACCAATACGGCAAGAACAAGAAGAAGCGCAAAAAGAAAAAGAAAGGCCCTGGCACAGAAGCCACCGCGGGTGAGGTATTGGCTAACGCCGCTCCTACCCCCGAAGTGCGTCGTGACCGTCCTACGGGTCAAGCCGGTACGGCTACCAGCCGCCCAGAAAGGCAGGGAAGGCCAGAGAGAAACGCTGCTGAGGGTAGACCTGCCAGACCAGAACGTACCGGTAACCGACCAGAAGGAGGCAGAAACCGCCCAGAGCGTAACCAGAACCGTGTGGCTGGCCCTCAAGAAGAAGGCTCGCCAAGAGAAGAACGTGCTCCACGGCCAGAGCGCGAAGGCAGCAACCGTCAACCGCGCCCAGAAGGTGGCAGGCCGCCAAGGCAAGAGCGTGCGCCACGTCCCAACCAGGGCGAGCGCGGACCGCGTCCACAGCCCCAGGCTGGAGCGCCAACCGGAGTTCCAGTAGAAGGGGCCCCTGTAACGGCGGCTGGTGCTGCAGAAGACCGCGGACCCAGACCAGATGGCCAGAACCGCCCAAGACGCAACCGTAACCGCAATAACCGAAACCGCAAACCCGGCGGCGGCAACGGCGGCGCTGAGAATACTTCATCAGGACCTTCAAACGCAGATGCCTCATGAGAATGAACCGTTTTTTGAGCGTAGCCTTGGCGCTCTGCCTAAGCGTGCTCTTAGGTAGCTGTGACGCCAACCGCGTGTTTGAAGAAAACCAAGACCTGCCAAACAACCAGTGGCCGGTCAAGCTCACGCCCACGTTCACCTTTGAGATTACAGACACTACGCAGCAATACAATGTGTATTTTAATGTGCGCAACGCGGTAAGCTACCAGTTCTACAACCTATACCTGCGGCATTACCTGATTGGGCCAGACGGCAAGCAGATCAGTTCTGCCCTGCATGAGATGTTCTTGATGGACCCTAAGACCGGTGAACCCAGAGGGAGCGGCGCCGGAGACATCTTTGATCATCAGTTTAGAGCGTTAAAGAACATCAGATTTGCCCAACCGGGCAAGTACCAACTCAAGGTGAAACAATACATGCGCCAAGATCCTTTGCCGTCTATGATGGCCATTGGCGTACGCGTTGAGAAAGTAGCGCCGTAAGAGAGACACTTCCTTTATCCTGAAATCCGTTTTTGGGCTGTTTTATAGAAATCAGCCCAAAAACGGATTTTGCGTTTAGCCCCATTGGCAGGTTGAAAGTTCCCGTACAGACTTACCGTAGCCTACCCGCAGAAACACTTTATGGGCCAAGACTTCGTATAAAATTACACTGTTGCAGAAAGGCCGTTTTTAGCGTATTTCCCAGAAAACAGGCCAAAAACGAAGCTGATTCTAAGGAAGCAATTCCCTTGTTTTCAGGAAGACAACTTTCCTAGGCCTTTCTGAGTATTTGTACCGACTCTATCAATGCCTTGCGTATGAAATTCGCTCTTGAACTTTTTGGTGGCCTTATGATTATGGCTTCCTTGCTTACCCTGGTTAAAAGCACCTATTGGTGGATTAGGGTATTGGATTTCCCGCGTGTACAAGTTGCCCTTTTCTGCACCCTTGTCCTGGGAGCGTACGGCTATTTTTATGGGTATGAGACCACGGCCGCCAAGCTCTTTGGGGGCCTCTTGATCATTGCCATTGTCAATGAACTTATCCATGTGTACAAATACACGCCGTTTGTGCGCGTGCAGGCGCTCAGGTCAAAGATTAAGGTGCCTAAGAATTCGTTCGGGTTTATGATCTCCAACGTGCGCATGACTAATAAAAAGCATGAGCGTTTCTTAAAATTAGTGAAGGAGACGGACCCAGACATGCTGTTGGTCAATGAACCCAACCAACGCTGGGCCACCGCCATGGAAGAGCTGGATGAGCGCTACCCTTACTCCATCAAGCGGCCGCTGGAAAACACGTATGGCATGATGTTCTTCAGTAAATTTCCGTTGAGCCATGTAGACGTGCGGTACCTGGTAGAAGAAGGCATTCCGTCTTTTTACGCTTTGGTAGAACTGCCCACCGGCAAGAAGTTTGACTTGTTCACCGTACACCCGCAGCCGCCGCACCTCAACAAAGACACAGACACCCGTGAGGCAGAGCTTTTGACCGTTGCCAAGATGGCCAAGGCCTCACCGTGGGCCAGCATTGTGGCCGGTGATTTGAACGATGTGGCCTGGTCTTATTCCACTAACCTCTTCCGGAAGATTAGCGGCCTGCTGGACCCGCGCATTGGCCGCGGCTTCTATAATACCTACAATGCCTTGATCCCTTTCTTCAGGTATTCTTTGGACCATATCTTCTATGACCCGGCGTTTAGATTGATCCGGTTGCAGCGCCTGCCCAAGTTTGGCTCAGACCACTTCCCTATCTTCATCAGGCTCAACTATGAACCTCTGGAAGCCGATGACCATGACGTACCAGTGGCTGACCATGAGGACCATGAAGAAGCGGCAGAACTGATTGAGAACGTCAAGGACATTGTGCCGCCCACCTCGCCGGTCAATGACATTGTGGATTCTTCTAAACAATAGACATATCTCTATATTACAATTTACAGCACCTAAGCACCTCTGCCAAAGAAGTGTCTAAGTAGCTGTGCGCAACCATTTTCTATTCTCCATTTAATCTTCTATTCATTCTTTCTTGATTAAAATTTCATATTAGGTTTTTGAACCATGGTTATTTGTGCTCGTATAGATTTAGCACTTGCCCTGCGTGGATAGAAAAAGGTGTCATTGGTTCATCTCTCTGTTCTTGGGCATGAAATACCATACCTAACTAACCATTCAAAAACTATTTAACAAGGAGAATTAACTATGAAAGACAATCAAAAAGATCAGCAAAGCAGCAACCTAGGATCAACTACTGGCGGTTCTATGGGTAATACAGGTGCAAGCGGCTCTACCGGCAGCGGCATGGGATCAGGTTCATCTTCTTCTGGTATGTCCTCTGGTTCCTCTGGCATGTCAGGCTCCACAGGCAGCATTGGCAGCGGCACGTCAGGCTCAGGATTGAGCGGCAGCACTACCGGCTCTGGCATGTCTGGCAGCACTTCTGGCATGAGCGGTTCTACCGGCTCTTCGTCTAAAAAAGGATCATCTTCAACCTCTTCTAAAGGAACCTCTGGTTCTTCTTCTACCCTTTCTGCGGGTACCTCAGATAAGAAAAGCAGCACCAGCAAATCATCTACCCCCAAGGCCAGTTCCTCTAAGTCTGGCAGCACCAGCAAATCAAGTAAATCATCATCGTCTAAGAGCGGTTCTTCTGCCTCTAACTCTTCTAACATGGGCCAGGACAACGACTCTATGATGGGAGGCAACTCTGATTCTATGCGCAACATGGGCGGCGGACAGTATGGCCAAGGCGGGTACAACCAAGGCGGCTACGGTCAAGGCTCTATGGGCGGCGGCAACTATGGCGGCTCTGGCCAGCAACACGGCGAAAGCTGGGGACAGGGCGGCTCTAACTACGGCCAGGGTGGCTACGGCTCATCACAAGGCGGTGGCAACATGGGCGGAAGCAGCTACGGCCAAGGCGGCTACGGTGGCAACTCAGGTTCAATGGGTGGCAATTACGGTGGGTCTAACCAAGGCGGCTACGGCTCCATGGGCAGCAACCCGTATGGCATGAGCTCACAAGGCGGCTATTCTGGCAACTCTTCCCGTTCAGAGTCTGACCGCGGTGGTTATTCTAACTACGGTGGCTCTGGCTATTACGGCAACCAGATGGGCTATGGCAGCGAAAGCGGCTATGGCATGCATGGCAACCAGGACAGAGGCCAGGGTGGTTACAGCCAAGGTTACAGCAACCAGAACTCAGGCTCTTACGGTGCCATGGGTTCTAGAGGAGGTTCTTACGGCGAAGAGTACGGCTCACGCGGTGGTTCATCTCGTGGAGGCTATGACGGCAACCAAGACTTTGACGGCGGCTCTAGCAACCGCGGCCAAAGCTATGGCGGCTCTAACTACGGCCAAGGCGGCAGCTACGGCGGGTCTGGCCAAGGTGGTTACGGCAGTGGCTCAGGTATGGGATCACGCGGTGGCTACGGCAACACAGACATGGGCTCTAGAGGCGGCTACGGCTCGTCACAGGGCGCTAACCAAGAGTGGCAAGGTTCCCGTGGCTCTAACATGGGCAGCGGCGGCTACGGCGACTCTAGCGGCTACGGGTCTATGAGCGGCGGCATGGGCGGAAGCAACTACGGTGGCAGCTCAGGCCAAGGTGGTTACAGCAGCTACGGCTCACAAGGCGGCGACTTTGGGTCACGCAGTTCACAAGGGGGCTACGGCTCACAAGGTGGTAACTACGGTGGCTCTAGCTACGGTGCCGGCTCAGGCTCACAGGGCGGTAACTACGGCGGTTCTAACAGCGGAAGCTTTGGAGGTTCCAACTACGGTAGCATGGGCAACGACATGGGCTCACGCGGCGGATACGGTTCTTCTAGCCAAGGTGGCCATGGCGGTTCAATGACCGGTGGTGGCTACGGTGACCAAAGCCGTGACTATGGCATGGGCGGCTACGGCCAGGGAGGTTCTTCTCATGGTTCATCTAGCGGCTACGGCTCTATGGGCAGTGGCAATTACGGTGGCCAAAGCGGCAACTCCAACTACGGTGGTGGCGGTTCTAGCTATGACAACTCAGACATGGGCCGCACATCTTATGGTAGCGACGGAGACGACTATTCAGGCGGAAGCAACCGCGGCGGAAGCTCTTCTTCTAGAGGAGGTTCTTCTTCCAACAGAGGAAGATAAGCCGTTGCTTTTAGCTAAGTAAATAAAAAGCCCTGCTGAAATTTCAGCAGGGCTTTTTATTATGTATTCAAGGACTGTCTCTTCGGCATATTTGAATAAAACAGATCGAGCATTGACGGTACAAATTTAGCCAACCAAGGGCAGATACTTCTTACGGTTGTCAAAGAGTATCCAGAGGAGGATAGCCCAAATGACCAAGGCAATAGGCAAGCCGCTTGGCTCCACGAATGCATGCGTCAGCAACACCCCTACCATGACAGGGAATATCACCAAAGCCCCCAGCGCCCTTGTTCTTGGGAATAGAATGAGAAGACCGCCTAGCACTTCCGCTAAGCCAATTAAAGGCATGAGCCACGCTATCTCCGTGATGGCCGTCGTGTCTTTTATTAGTTCGGCGGGTAGGTTGTCTGGCACGGGCATGTAGTTGAAGAATTTGTTCAGGCCACCGTTGATAAGCAACAACCCGAACAGCACGCACAGGACGTTTAAGATTTTCTGTTTCATAGTAGGTAAGGCTTAGTTGTTTTGATAATTGATCATCCAGTTGATGCCGTACTTATCTGTGAAGCCGGCATAATGCGCGCCATAGAACATCTCTTGCAAGGGCATTTCAATCTCACCATCGGCAGACAGCTCCGTGAAAAGCCGGGTGGCTTCCTCCATAGATGCTGGCTCCAGGCTAATGTGCATGTTGTTTCCGGTTGTGAGGGTAAAGCCCATTTCTTTAGGAGCATCCGTTCCCATCAAGACAAAATCCCCTAACAAAGGCAACTCAACATGCAACACCATTTTCTTCACCTCCTCGGCTACTGGTGGTTGGTCTGGAGTAACAGGAATGTCTCCAAACCTTTTGATGCCGTTGATGAACTCTGTCTTGAAAACCGATTTATAAAAGTTAAACGCTTCTTCTGTATTGCCCGGCAAATTGATATAAGCCGTAACCCGTGCGCGGTTGTTGGGCTTGTTTTGTTTGCGCAGATAAAACTGGGTAGCAATGTATTGGTCTAGGTTCTCTAAGCCGGCAGTAAAGCCTTCTTTAAAGCCCATCTGAATGATAGCCTCCAAGTCTTCTAACTTCTCAAACCGCAGGGTGGCGTTCACAATGGTACTATCTCCGTCAGCCGTAAACGTGTTCTCCCATTTCGCTCTGGGATGAGAAGTATTAATCACTGCATGCTCATCACAGAAAGCATCCATCCCAGAAAAATAAGTTTCTGGTTTAATCTCATGGTAGTTAAACAGGCACCAATGCTTTTCTCCTTCGGGACTCTGCATGTAGTAGTGCCACTGACCGCCTTCTGTAAAATTCATGGACTTGGTGACCGCCTGCCAGGGTTTTGGGGCCCACCATTGGTCCAGGATTTCAGACTCTGTCCAGGCGGCCCACACCAGGTCTTTAGGTGCCTGGAAACTGCGTTCCACTTTAATGAGGTTGTTGTCCTTCTCTACCTCAAAATTGAAAAGAATAGCCTTGTTCATTTTTTATTAGTTTTAAGTTTTTTCAAAACATCATCTAACTGGTCAAAACGCTTGGAGAGTAGTTGCTTGAACTGCTCCAGCCAGTGTTCTATCTCTTTCATCTTGGCAGTGTTCAAATGGTAATGAATCTCGCGGCCTTGTTGCTCTTGGGTCAATACCTCACACTCCGTCAGGACTTGGAGGTGTTTGGACACAGCCTGCCGGCTGGTGTTAAAATGCTCGGCCAGGGCGTTGGGGGTCATGGCGGACACGGCCAACAATAAAATGATGGCACGCCGGGTAGGGTCTGCTATGGCTTGAAAAACGTCTCTTCTTGTTTCCATCTCTAATCAATATGCAACCATATGATAGCAAATATAAACGCAACCATTTAGTTGCGCAATAGTTTTCCCATTTTTATTTTCTGTTGGCTTATAAAGTGGTGACTGAGGCTCTTCTCCCTCTGCCAATCACCTCCCCTTAAGAGCGTTTTGCTGGAATAAGCCGATAAAGGACAGACTAAATTTAAAGTGGGCAAAAAGCAAAATCCGTTTTCGGGCTGTTTTAGAGAAAACAGCCCGAAAACGGATTTTGCAAACCAGGTAAACACTGGCTACTACTTTAAAAGCACTCCTTGTAGGCCTGTGCGAACGCCTCAAACGTATGGGGTGGGCGGCCAATGATTTCTTCTACCGTGTTGGTAGTGCCAGAGGCGCAGTTGGCGCGGCAGATGCTGTTCAACTCTAGAAGACTGTCAATCATCCAGGTAGGTAGGCCTTGTTGTTGCATGGCGTTTCTGGCGGCGTCTTCTGGCACGTCTACATAAGAGATGGTTCTGCCGGTGGCTTGTGACAAGATAGCCGCTACCTCCTCGCCCGACAAGGCTTCTGGCCCGGTGAGGGTATAGGCCATACCATCGTGTCCTTCGGGCCGGAGCAGAATCTCAGCTGCCACAGCGCCAATGTCTCGGGCGTCTATGTAGGTCACGCGGCCCTGCCCCAGCGGCAGGTAAAAAGCATTCTCCTGAATAATGGTCTGCGCATGCATGTTCACAAAATTCTGCATGAAAGACGCAGGCCGCAGGTGGGTGTAGTTCAGCTCGGCGGCTTCTAGGTACCGTTCTGCCTCTCGGTGCCATCTGCCCAGTTGGATGCCCGGCTCTGCCTCTGCCCCACTCGCCGACAGTCTGACCACGTGCCGTACGCCAGCTTTCTGGGCAGCGTCAATCAACTGTTTGGCCATGTCTACTTGGTGCTCGTCAAAGGGAGTAATCAAAAAGGCGGTGTCTATGCCTGTAAAAGCCGCCGCCAGGGTGTTGGGCCGGGCAAAGTCAATTTCTACCACCTCTACCCCGGGCAGGCGTTTGAGGTTTTCTCCTTTTACCACCGACCTAATGCCGGCCCGCACGTGCGCGCCCATAGAAGACAGCGCCTTTACAGTTTCATTGCCCACGGTGCCGGTAGCACCGGTTACTAAGATTCTTGGTTCCATAACAATAGATTGAAAGCAGAAGCGCTAAGCAGAAATCTACTTAGCGCCTTGCCTGTTTTATAACATCTTCATTTCTAAATTACGTGACGCCTATTTAGCCTTTAACTGAAAAAGCCGCCCCTTCTCATTGCTAATGAGCATGTCTGTGTTGCTCGTAAAAATCAAGCCTTCGGCCTGACCGGTTTTGTCAATTTTAATCTGGTGTTTGGTGCCTTTGAACACTTGCTCTGGGCTGGTGATGTCAAACAAATACACCCATTCTTCGCCTAGCAAGGCAATGCGCTTACCATCTGGCGAGATGTCTGCCGCCGTAATTTTGGTTTTAATTTCTATGCTGTCTAAAGGAGCCACGTTCTGCTTAGCGCCCGGCTGATTGTTCACTTTATAAAGCTTCACCCAATCGTTGCCCTTGCCTCTGTTTTTAGTAAACAAATAGAACGCGTTGTTGTGCATCAAGAAACCTTCCACGTCAAAGTTAAGGTCTTGCTTGGCCGGCGGAAACTCCGTTTGATCTGCATATTTAAACGGAATGGTGCCTACTACTTTTTTAGCTTTCTCGTCAACTTTTAAAATCTGCAAATCTTCGCGCAGGTTGTCATTGTTGCCCATGTCCCCGATGTACAGAAAACCGTCCTGGCCGCGGGCCACGTCTTCCCAGTCATTGTTGTCGGCGCCTTCTACCACCATGGTTTCTAGCAAGTCACCAGACAGGTTGATTTTATATAGGACCGGCTCGTTGCCCGCATCTGGGTGCGTCCAGAAATTACCATCACCAGAGGCTTCCAGGCCAGAGCTTTCAGGCACGGTTTTCTTGCCCATCTTGCTCACCTCAGTCAGGTCATAACTGGTGTTGACCGTAAAGCCATCCGTAGCCGGATTCTTATCTTTCTTCTTGTCTTCTTGCGCGAAACCGTTTTCTGCCTTCGCTTCTTTTTTAGCGTTGCCAGAATCACAGGCCACTACCACCAATAGGCACAAGCCCACGGTCAATTCAAGAGCTTTGTCTTTTAAGGTCATGTTGTTGGGTACTCAAGTCGTTTAGTTTCTGCCACACCTGTTCAGGCTGGCTCCAGAACTGACGACTGTACACGGTGCCAAATCGCCAGCCTCTTGCGCTTAGCCGGGAGGGCATGTCAGCGTGCGTGGCTTTGGCGGATGGGCGTCTGAAATACAAGTCGTCGTCGGTGAGTAGTACGGCTTGATAGCGCCCCTCGTTTCGGAAAGTAAGGTCTGCGAACGGAAGTTCTGCCTGAACCTCCGTTTTTGGGCTGTTTTGGTCAAAAGAGGCCAAAATTGCCGGGTATAATAATGCGGAGGACGGCACTTGCCCAACCGGCGCTGGCTGAGGCGTGAATCCATTCTCACTGACATGCTTGGCAAAGGCCAGATAATCCCGCAAGAGCTTGGGGCCAGCGTGCTTGACGTTCTCTACCGGGAATTGCTCCGGCCACAGACTGCTCACCACGTACACGCGTTTGATGGCACGCGTGATGGCCACGTTGAGGCGGTTCTCGCCTTTGGCCGCGTTCAAACTCCCAAATTGTGCCCGCACTACGCCGTTCACGTCGGGCGCATACCCAATGGAGAAGATGATGAACTGCCGCTCGTCGCCCTGGATGTTCTCAATGTTTTTGATGATGAGCGCCTCGGGTAGTTGCATGTTCTGCGCCATGGCCTGCTCCTCCAGCAAGTCCTGCACCAGTTGCTGCTGTGGGAAGTTGAAGGTAATGACCCCAATATCGGTCTCGCCCTGGGCTATTAACTCAAACACCAAATCCCGCACGCGCTCTGCTTCTGGCCGGTTGGTCTGGTCTTGCCACAAACCGTCCACTTTCAAGAACTGCAAGGCAGGCTGGGTGCTGTTCATGGCCTCCTGCTTGGGAATGAGTTGTAGTTTATGGCGGTAGAAATGCTGGTTGGAGAATTGAATGAGTTCTGGGTATTGGCTGCGGTAATGCTCGGTGAGCAGGGTCTGCGGCAGATGCAGGGCGCTCAATTGCAACAGGGATTCCACCACCAGTTCTTCGGCCTCGTCTTCCTCGCCGCCAAAGCGCACGCGGTACAAATCAGAAGGTCCTAATTGTTGCTCATCACCCGCAATGACGGCCTGCTTGCCGCGCATCATGGCCGGGATTCCCACTTCGGCGAAACACTGCGAAGCCTCGTCAAAAATCACCAAATCAAACACGCGCGCCAAGGGAAACAGCGCCGACACGGTCTCAGGGGAGGCCAGCCAGCAAGGTAACAGTCGCAACACTTCTTCGCCAAACTGCGCCTGCAGTTTGCGCAATGGGTACAGTTGCCGCTTCTTGCTTACCTGCGTGAGCAACCTACGGTACGTGACCGGGTTGCCAAGGCGGTTGAACTCCATGTTTTTGTAGGTCTGCTCGCGTAGGTTGAGCAAGATAATCTGCCTACTCAGTTCTGCTTTGTGCTGAATGGCTTCTTGCAACTCCACTTCCAAACGTTCCAGTTCGCCGGTGCTTACCATGGTCAATACCGGAAACTTGGCTTCAATGTGCTGAATCCAGGCCAGGTATATGCTGTTCTCCATGGCCCGTAACTGTGCCTCTACCCCTTCTGGCACTGCTTGCCGCAGTTGCGTTAACCAAGCCTTCAACTCAGGAGAAAACGAAGCCAGCAAGGTATCATAAGCCACCAGCCGGTCGAAGTTTTCTGCCAGGCTATGGGAAAGGCGCGTAACCGCCGACGGGTCCACGGCCAGCTGTTCAATTTGGCCTTCGGTGAGCCATTTCTCCCATTCGTTCTGTATAGTTTCCAGCAGTTTGAGTTTTGGCAGTGATTCTGAGAAAACAGCCTGAAAACGCTCGGCTCGCATCTGCAACACCTCTTCTGGCAAAACGTCGTAGGCCACCAGTTGCTGGAGTTGCCCGCGCAGTTCCCAGGCCTTCTGCAAAGCGGTTAATTCTGTATTCGCTTGGGATGAAAACAGCTCCTGCGGAATCTCTAGTGTTGGTTCCTGCGATTGTAGATTCTTCCACTGCGTTTGCAAGGCATCATAGTTATGTAAAGCCGTGCGCATCTGCTCCGTGGCGGTGTCTGCGTGGGTTATTTTCTTTTGCTCCGCGAAGGCTTGTAATTGCTTACGCTCCTGCGCAAACTGCCACTTTATCTTCCCGAAGAACCCTGCCTGCGCCTCATCATGACTCTGTAGCAAGCGCCGCAATTGCTCGGCTTCTATGGCAGACAGTTGCACCGTGGTGGCCTTGGTCTGTTGCTGTAGTTTAGTTACCAGTTGCTCCGCCTCGCGCTGGTTGGTGTTTTTGCCCAAATTCCCGAAAAACAGCCTAAAAACGGTTTTATCCTGTAGGTCATGTTGAAGGATCTGCAAAGCGGAAAGCTCTTGAAGTAAAGCCTGTAAGGCATCCCAAGGCTCGGCTTGGGCGGGAAGTAGCAGTGCTAACGCTTTGGAGTTCTCCTGCACCGCCGCCGGGATTTCCGTTAATAATTGCAGAAGTTTTTGCCGCTCGTTCCAGGTATGGTGTTGGAAACTCCTTCGCTCGTTCCACGGGAAATCTGGCGCTTGCAGGGTCACGGCGTCCTGCAAATAGTGCATCAGACGCGGGCGCTCCTCTTGCCAGGTTTGCGCGGTGAATGGCAGATAGTTGTTCTCCAAGGGCAGTTGCGGCGCGCGCAGGTTACTCCTGAGGTATAATTCCTTCACGCTCCAGCCGCAGACACTGGTGTCAAACAGGGCTTCTTTCAAAGAGTTGAGCCGTTCAGAGATTTGGTTGATGCGGCGGCTCACTTCCAGAAACTGCCGCTCGGCGTGCACGTTGCCCAGCGTTTTATCCTGGCGCTGGTATTCGTCTACTTGCTCTATCTGCTGACGTATTTTATTGAAGACCAAGCCACGGTCCAAGTTCAAATCATGCACCAACGCCGCGAACTTGTCCAAGCCTTGTGTGGACAATCTATGGTACACCACATCCAAAGCCGCGCGTTTCTGACAAACCACCAACACTGTTTTTCCGCGCGCCAAATAATCAGACACCAGATTGCATATAAGCTGAGATTTACCGGTGCCCGGCGGTCCCTGCACCACCACACTCTGCCCCGACTTCACCTGCTTGAGCGCCGCTTCCTGCGAGGCGTCTGCGTCAAAGGCGGTGAATAATTGCTGTTCCAGGGCGGCGATGGCGGGATTCACCTCGGTCTGGGGCAGGAGCAGTTCCTCTAAGGATTCTGCCGGCGGATTTTCCAGTAGCTCCTCGTAATCCGTTAGCTGATAAGAACCGGCCTGCGGGAAGATGCCCAAAACGGCCTCGGGCTGAAGTTTGAGTTGCCCCGGCTTCCAGGTTTTCTCCAGGTCTTCGCGCTTGTAGGTTTTGAAGGCTTGCAGGACGTTGGTGAACAACTCCTGGTTATAGTTGAGGTCTATGTTGCTTTCCTTGAGCGTCTCGTACAGTTTGGTTCTATAGGCTTGGCTGTCCGCGGGAAAATCATCTAGATCCAGTTCCATAAGCGCTTCGTCTACGGGCACGTTGAGGTAATGCGCGTAGGCCAGCAGAAAGCTTTTGTTGAAGAAAGGCGGCTGGTCTTCGGGGCGTACAAGTTGCCATTGGCGCTTCTCATTCACCTGCAATTCCACCGGAAAAAACAGCAAGGGACAGCGCACCAAGGTTCCGTCTGGGAACGCGCCTTCCACGAAGGGCCAGCCCACAAACAACTCCTTCGCGCCGCGCTCTTCCCAAATCATGTGCGCCCGCCGCTGGATGGTCTTCAGTTGCTTATTCAAAGGCGCCAAGGCCGCATCACGCCCATCGGCTACCTCGCACAAGGCAATCTTCTCTTTACCCGCCAACAAGGCCTCCACATACTCAAACGACGGTCCCTTATGCGCATGGTCCAGCGCATGCACATCCAGATGCAGACTCACCGACGGCCTGAGCAACACCAGGGACCGGTTAGAACCGCTTAAGTTAAGCAGGCGGCGTTGGTACTGTTTGAGCAGGTTGGGCAGAGACGTGGCGTGGTTCATAGTAGGTGGCGCAAGTAAGGTGAGTATAAAGAACGGTGCCTGTGGTCAGAATTGCAATGGCCCTAGGGCAACGTCCTTATTGCACCGATAAGTACGGTTGCATTTTCTGAAAGGCCGCCTCGTCAATCAATTTGATTTTGCGCAGGTCCTCCACACTGCCGTAGGCGCCGTGCTGAGTGCGGTAATTGATGATGGCTTTGGCCAGGTTAAAACCAATGTAGGGATGCTGACGAAGCTGGTCAAACGTGGCGGTGTTCAAATTGAGTTTCTGCGGCCCGGCGCCCTGCGCAATGAAGGTGTATTTGCGCACGCTGTCTATCACTGCCGGCGCCAAGCCATACACTTCTGCCACCTGGTTCACCGAATGGAACCCTCCCATCTTGTCCCTGAACTTGACGATGCGCTGCGACAGCTTGCTCCCGATGCCTCTTATCTGTTTGAGTTGAGTGGTATCTGCTGAGTTCAAGTCAAAAGGTTGCAGTTCCCAGCGTTTGCGCGCATACTCCGTTTTTGACCTGTTTTCTGGGAAAGAGCCCGAAAACGTTTCACCTGCTTTTTTAGCATAGCCAGCGCTTTCATCAGGCAAATTAATGTACTGGTACCACAGCTGGAAGAGCGAGTCAGGCAGGCCGTAAATCTTCTGCAGTTGTGCTTTGCTTTTGAAGTCGCCGGCTTTGGCGCGGTAGTTCAGAATGCGCTGCGCGATGTATTTATTCAGTCCCAGTTCCTGCCATTGCGCCACGTTGAGTTGGTTGGGATTGAAGCGGTAGAGTTTGATGGGCTTTTTGTGGTAGCGGTTGGCTCTTTCTGCGGCTACATTGGTGGCTTTGGTATCTAGTTGTACTACCAGACTGTCTAATATCTTTTGGTCAGTGGTGGGGTCATAGGGTTCATCTTCTTGATACAGCAAGAAAGGTGCGGCAATGAAGACCGCCATGGCCAAGATGAGAATGAGAAAACCGTTGAGCTCGCGTTGCGAGAAGTTGAAGTAGTCGCGTATCTGGCGGAGCAAACGGTTGAGCATAGGCCTATTACGGAAAATCTTGGAATTGTTTTCCTCCGCGTTTAGCCCCCAAAGTATGCATAGCTCCCAAGAGTGTCACTTCTTTTTGGTGGCAGGCTTTATTCCAAGATAGCTTTTACTTGCTTCTCTAGGTCTTCTATATTCTCAAACTTTTGTAATTCGAGTTTCTTGCCAGAGCTTTTTAATTCTGCCGTTATTTCAAGTATAAGGTCCAATGGTTCAATTTCATGGCCAAACATATTTTGGTCGAAGTTTGTACCTAATAGCAATCCGTCGTTGTCCATGCCTACACACCAATTTTCCAAAAACTCTGAAAGAGGTATCTCTGTTGGCGTATAGTTTTTCCATCCATCTTTGGAACATGCTCTTGCCAATGCTTTTTCTGACCAAAAACAAATCATTGAAATTGGGTTCTTGTTTTCATCTTCGTAATTATTTGAACTTGACGTAGCAAACCCGTCCTCGCTCTCAAGCCCAATTACGGTTTCCATTTCACAAATCTTCTTAATGAACCGCTCGTGTCTTTGTCTGACAACTATTGAATCCTGTATCATTTTCATTTTTTTAAGATTTCTGCTGATTTTGCCCTAAAAGTAAAAGACCTTACAAGTTCTAAACACTCGTAAGGTCTATACGCTATAGTCGTTTTTGCCTTGTTTTCATAAAATAAGCCAAAAACGATTTCTAAAAACTCATACAATGATTCTATTGAATCTGACCCGCCACAATGGCAATGCTTTCTTTGAAGGAATGCGGTTTGTAGCCGAGTTGGGTCTTGGCTTTGGTGATGTCAAAACCTGTGCGCGGCGGACGTTTGGCTGGTTGCGCAAAGAGCGTGCCGTCCACTTCTTCAATCAAGCTCTTGTCAAGGTTGAAATAATCGGCTACTTGCAGGGCCATTTGGTGGGGCGTGAGCAGTTCTTCGCCGGAGATGTTGAAGATGCCCTGCGCGTCATACTTGGCGGCCAGCCAACAGCCCTGTGCTAAATCCTCAGCTAGGGTGGGCGTGCGCAGTTGGTCGTTGACTACCTTAATCTGCTTGCCTTGCTCCAGACTTCCTTTCACCCATAGCACAATGTTGGAACGGCCGTAGTCATGCACAATGCCAAATACCAGCACCGTGCGCAGAATGGCCCATTTGCAAGCGGCTTGCTTGACCAGTTCCTCAGCGGCCAGTTTGCTCTCGCCGTAGAAATTGACTGGACTGCCTTCGGCTTCCTCAGTGTAAGGACCATTTTCGCCGTCAAAGATAAAGTCCGTGGAGACGTGGATGAGGTGCACGCCGTGGCGCTCGCTGGCCTTCACTAGGTTCTCCACTGCCTCCACGTTTTGCTTCCAGCACTCGTCGCGCTGACTTTCGCAGTCATCTACGTTGGTCATGGCCGCGGTGTGGATGATGTGCGTGGGCTGAGTTTCGGCAATGACTTCTTCCACCTGCTCGGCGTTGGTCACGTCCATGGCCACAAATGCTACCTGCGGGTAAATTTCTGCCAGCTTGTTCTGCCCCCTGGAAGAAGCGATAATCTTCACCGATGCTTCTGTGTGCAACAGGTCTACCAGTTTCTGGCCTAAGAGCCCGTTAGAGCCGGTAATGAGAATGGTTTTCATAGTAGGTGGTTATTCGTAACGGTAGCCGTAGAGCTTAGTGATTTGTTTCTTCTTCATCTTCTTGGCCGTCACCGTCATTTTAATGTCAGCCGTAGGTCTATCGCGGAAGTCTTTCCCTTGGTCGGCAATCTTGTTGATGACAGACAATCCGTCAATCACCTGTCCGTACACGGTGTATTCATTGTCTAAAAAGGGAACACCTTCTTGGTTCTCCACCAGGTAAAACTGCGAGCCGCTGGATTCTTTCTTGGGGTTCATATTGTCGCCTAGACGTGCGGCGGCCAAAGCGCCGTAGATGTGCTTGTGGTGCGGCAGAATCTCGGCGGGGATGGTGTAGCCCGGGTTGCCGGCGCCGTCATCATTGGGGTCTTCGTTCTTGGTATTCGGGTCGCCGCCCTGAATCATGAACTCCTTGATGATGCGATGAAACGTGGTCCCGTCATAGTACTTGTCCTTCACCAGCTTCAGGAAGTTGTCGCGGTGCTTGGGCGTGTCTTCAAACAGCACCAAACGCATGGTGCCTTGTGGGGTGGTGATGGTGATGAGGTAGTCTTTCTTGCTTTTTTTCTGGGCCTGCGTCTGCACAGCAAGGAGCAGGCAAAGGCTAAAAAGGAGAACGAGTTTCTTCAACATATTCTGTTTTTAGGCTGATTTCTGGAAATTAGGTCAAAAACGGATTACTGTTTCGCGGCACGAATCTCCTGCAAAATACGGTCACCGCCTTGGCTCAAGACTACGTGGGCTAGTTGTTCCCCCATGGTCTCTGCCTGCTCTCTGTCGCCGGTGGTTTCCTCCAAAATAAATTCTTCGCCGTCTAAGCTGATGATACCCGCTTTCAAGGTCAACTGGTCACCCTCCAAAGTAGCCAGCGCGAAGGACGGGATACTGCACCCGCCTTCCATGGTGCGCAGATAGGCGCGCTCAGCGGCGAGGCAAGAATGCGTTGGGGCATGGTCTAAGGCTTCTTTTAACTTCAGTTTCCGCTCTAGTGGCAAGGTCTTGGCGCACTCTATGGCTACGCTTCCCTGTCCGGCCGCTGGAATGAAAGTATCCAAAGGCAGATGCTGGGCAATCATGTGGTCATACTGCATGCGGGCCACGCCGGCGTACGCTAGCAAAATGGCATCATACTGACCGTCTTGCAGCTTTTGGATGCGCGTTTGCAAGTTGCCCCGACACTCGGCGGTAATTACGTCTGGGTAAAAACGCTTGAGCATGGAGCGGCGGCGCGTAGAAGAGGTGCCAACCACTTGCTGGCCTTCGCCCAACTTGAACAGCGGGTCAAACGAAATGACCACGTCATGCACTTTCTCGCGCTCCATAAAGGCCAGCAGTTCTAAATCATCTGGGATAGTGGATTGCACGTCTTTGGCGCTGTGCACGGCAATGTCAATAGAGCCATCCCGCAGGCTTTCCTCCAGCTCTTCGGTGAAGACGCCTTTGGCGCCTATTTTGTCCAGAGACTTATCCAAAACTAAGTCGCCTTTGGTGGCGATGGTGACAATGTCAACTTCCATGCCGTGGGCCCGCAGGGTGTCGGCTACGTGGTGGGCCTGCCAAAGCGCCAGACGGCTTCCGCGGGTCCCGATTCTTATGATGGGTGAGTTTGTATCTGCTTGCATAAGTTCTATTTAAGCGACTGGCCTGATTAAGTGCGCAATCTGAATAGACGTATCTAAAAACGTAATCTTGGGATGCGCGTTCCGCTCAATGTGGTAATGCGCCTCATTTATCTGCTCAGAGAGCTGGGCACCGTTGCCCTGGTGAATAAGCTTTGAGAACTTCTGCACAAAGTCCAGTTCGGGCGCTGGCAGAAAGGTAATCAACTGACTGTCCACGCCATACAACAACACCTTACGCAACAAATTCAAGGCAAATTGCAGGAAGTTCTTCTGGTTCTCGCGGCCCAGCTTCTGGAAATCTTCGCTCTGCTCAATGATGCCGTCAAACTTGTGGTTGTAGCACAGACGCATCCAGCTCAGGAAAAACGTGAAGTAGTCTGAGGTCATCTCTTTGCTCAGCACCCGCGCCGCCTGCAAATTCCCTTCGGCCAACTGAGCCACCTGGTATGCGGTGTCCTTGTCAACGTTTTGCTGTTCTGTCAGGTAATAGATGACTTCCTCTTCTGTAAACATGCGCACTTTCACCAATTGCGTCCGCGAAAGAATGGTGGTCAGCACCTTGTCCGTGGAGTTGCTCACCAACAAAAACACTGTCGCGGCTGGTGGCTCTTCCAACAACTTGAGCAGGGCGTTGGCCGTGGTGGAGTGCAACAGCTCGGGTAGCCAGATGATGACTACCTTGTATTTGGCCTCGAAGGCTTTCAACGCGGTGGTTCTGATGAGTTCGCGGCTTTCCTCGCGGGCAATGTTGCCTTGCTTGTTGTCGGCGCCGATGTACTGCATCCAGTCGTTGAGTGTCTGGTACGGGCTGTCGGCCAGAAACGTGCGCCAGTGCTTGATGAAGTTTTTGCTCAAAGCCTCGGACTGGTCCTTGGTCTTGGTCACCGGCATCACAAAGTTAACGTCTGGGTGAATGAGCTTGCTGATTTTGGAACAGCTGGAGCAGGTACCGCAGGAATCTTCTGCCGTGGGCGTTTCGCAGTTGAGGTATTGAGCGTAGGCCAGCGCCAAGGCCAGGTTAGCCCCGCCCTCCGGCCCGAAGAACAGTTGCGCATGGGCCACGTGCTGTGCCTGCACCGAGTTCAACAGCAGTTGCTTGGTTTCCTGGTGGCCGTAAATTTGAGAAAACTGCACGATGGGTTTGGTTTAGAAACTAGGCGGAATGCCTTGTTTTCAAATGAATTGTAAAGATAAGAGAGTGACGGCGTTTTTAGGCTATTTTTCAGAAATCAAGCCAAAAACGGTTTTCTCCTGCCTTAGTTCTCTTTGCCAACCACGGATTCTCCCCTTGAGGATTATTCAAACGAGAGTTTGAGATAGCGAGCGTAGCTCAGCAGAGGGGTGTTTACATCAGTTGGTCATCCCGCCCACCGTTGTTGGTGTTCTCACCAACGACCTATACGGCCTATCATTGAGCAGTTACCTCCAAACTCTTCACTACTAATTACTCTTTCATACTTCCTATTCAGGTTTGTCACTTTTCTCCTTGATGAGAAAAGTAACCAAAAGAATCAAGAGCCCCCGAACTCGCTGACCGCTCAGACAGGGCGGGGGCTCACAGAGGTGCACCGTGAGAAGTGACTTGTTGCATTGTGAGCTTACGCCACTGCCACTTTATGAGTCACTGCTTTCTCCCTCGCGAAAAGAGACTTAAATTGACCAGTCTCTTTTCCCTCGGTCAAGGGCTGGCGGGCTGCTGCTGGAGGGGCTGCAATGCCGTCATCGCCCTGCAGGCGGAATGTTTCACAATAAAACTCCCGTTTTTGGCCTGTTTCCAGAGAAATAAGCCAAAAACGGGAGTTTCTGTTGTAACTGTGACTTATATCTTAAGCCGTCTTCTCCCAGTTGCGGGAAGGCTTGGTTTGTTCAAAGACGTGGGTGAGAATGTTTTTGTCTTCCTCAGTCAAAGTCAAACCGCGGCGCTCCAGGACTACTTGGACTACTTCAAAGACTTTGCGCAGCTGGAAGGTCTCATAGCCGGTAACGCCACCCCAAGAAAAGGATGGAATGAAATTTCTGGGATAGCCCGCGCCAAATACGTTCGCGCCCACGCCTACCACCGTGCCGGTGTTAAACATGGTATTGATGCCGCACTTGGCATGGTCGGCCATCATGAGGCCGCAGAACTGCAAGCCAGTGTCCACGAAGCGCTCTTTGGCGTGGTGCCAGAGTTTTACCTTGGCGTAGTTGTTCTTGAGGTTAGAGTTGTTGGTGTCTGCGCCAAAGTTGCACCATTCGCCTACTACCGAATTACCCAGATAACCTTCATGGCCTTTGTTGGAATACCCGAAGAACACGCAGTTGCCTACTTCACCGCCAACTTTGCAGTGTGGCCCTACGGTGGTATCGCCGCGCATCTTGCCGCCAATGTTGATGGTACTTTCTTCGCAGAGCGCAAACGGCCCTCTAATCACAGCACCTTCGTGCACCTGGGAGTTTTTGCCCAGGTAGATAGGGCCGTCCTCAGCATTGAGAATGGCGGCTTTGATTTTAACGCCTTCTTCAATGAAGACATTCTCTGGCGCATAGACAATGGTATGCGCGTCGTTGACCGGTTGGCTGGTTCTGCCTTTGGTCAAACGGGCGAAGTCTGCTTTAATCTGTGCCCCGTTGATTCTAAAAATATCCCATGAATTCTCTACCAACACCACGTCTGCGTCTTCCACGTTCATTTTCTCCGTGCTGAAGTTGGCATACAACTCCTCTATAGATGCATAGGAAGTAGCGCCGGCGTTGATGGCCAACAAGGTTTCGCCGCTGTACAACGCCTGGCCTTCTTTCAAGTCCTGTACCTGGGAGAACAGACCGTCTGTTGGGCACAAGGCGCCGTTCACATACAAATTGGCGTCAGTGATTTTCTGCGCGAACTTCTGCTGCAGGTAGTCCTGCGTCAGGAAGGAAACCTGTCCTTGGGAGAGATGCGCCCATTTCTCAGAGATAGTCTGGATTCCTACCCGTATCTCCGCTACGGGGCGGGTGAAGGTGAACGGCAATAGGTTGGCCCTAAGGGTGGGATCGTCGAAGAGAATGATGTTCATAGGTCAAAAATAAAAAAGTCTTCCCGAATATTTTCAGGAAGACCTTTATACGTTAGGGCGCAGAAAGCGCTTATTTCTTGTAACGCTGCTTGAACTTGTCAATACGTCCTGCAGTATCCACGAAAAGGTTTTTACCAGTGTAGAACGGGTGCGAAGCAGAAGAAACCTCTACTTTAACCACTGGGTAAGTCTTGCCGTCTTCCATGGTGATGGTCTCGTTAGAGTTCATGGTAGAGCGGGTGATGAATTTAAAATCTGAGGAAGTATCTTGGAAAACTACTTCTCTGTACTCAGGATGAATGTCCTTTTTCATTGTATTGCTGTATTTTTAAAGACGCATTTCTAGAATCAGGTGGCAAAATTAAGAATATCTTCTGCATATTAAAACTATATACCTAAAATATTTCAGAGCGTTGGTTTACGCCACACATGGCCGGATTGGCAAATATTTCAGTAATTTGGCTGCATATATCATGTTTAACTCTTGCCTTAGCCGATTATGGTCTATACCACTGACAACCTGATTCTGGACCGACAGGCCATCCTTCAGAAAATCACGCGCATTGCCTATGAAATCTATGAGCGCAATTTTGAGGAAGAGCGCTTGGTATTGGCTGGCGTGTATGAGAACGGCTACATCCTGGCCCAACTCCTGGAACAGGAACTGAAAAAGATTTCGCCGTTGACGGTTGAACTGATGGAGGTGCGCCTGCACAAAACCCAGCCCTTACAACATGAGCTTAACCTCACCCCCAGCCCAGAATCTTTGACAGACACGGTGGTGGTGCTGGTAGATGATGTCTTGAACACCGGCAAAACCTTAGCCTATACAGTAAGAGCGTTTCTGGACAAGGACTGCAAGAAACTGGAAATAGCCACGCTGGTAGACCGGCACCATCCCCTCTACCCCATTTCGGCTACCTATACCGGTTATTCCTTGGCTACTACTATTAAAGAACACATCAAAGTAGAGTTGGACGAAGAGAACTTTGGCGCGTACCTTATGTAATGATTAGTGAGTAATGAATAATGACTAATGAAAACAGGTTAATTCTCAATTATTCAATCATCATTCGTCATTACAAATTATTAATCATTGGTCATTAATCACTAATCATTATTATCATGAAAATCTGCTTCGCGTCTAACAATGCCTATAAACTTAAAGAGATACAGTCTTTGCTGGGTGCACCGTTTGAGTTGGTGAGCTTAGAGGAATTGGGTTGCACGGAGGAGTTAGCCGAAGACCAGGACACCTTAGAAGGCAACGCCCTGCAGAAGGCGCAGTATGTTTGGGAAAAGTACAAGACGCCTTGTTTTGCTGATGACACCGGGCTGGAGGTAGAAGCCTTAAACCAAGAGCCAGGCGTGTATTCTGCCCGCTATGCAGGACCAGAGCGCGACAACCAAGCCAACATGCAGAAGGTCTTGGACAATCTGAAGGGAAAAGAAAACCGCAAGGCGCGTTTCAGGACGTCAATTGCCTTGATTATGGAAGACGGCGAACCACATTACTTTGACGGCATCGTGGAAGGCCATATTCTGGAAGCACCCCGCGGCACTAACGGTTTTGGCTACGACCCCATCTTTGCGCCAGAGACCAGTTCGCTCTCCTTTGCCGAGATGACTGGTGAGCAGAAGAACGAAATCAGCCACAGGGCGCGTGCGGTGAAGCAGTTGGTTTCTTTCTTACACCACCGCTACGTGCAAACCGGCACCTGAGCAAATTCTTTTGGGGCATCGTTAGGCGGGGTACGTGTAAACACGTAATTTTGCACCCCGTAAACCAACTGCACTTATGCATCAAAAGCCGTTCATTGTAGGCATTACGGGAGGGAGCGCCTCAGGAAAAACCACCTTCTTGAGTAGATTACTGGCTTCATATGCACCTGAGGACATCTGCCTCGTCTCACAGGATAACTATTACCACGACCGTGACAAGCAGTTCAAAGATGACCAGGGCGTTCACAACTTTGACCTGCCCACCTCTATTGACAGCCACGCCTATGCCCAGGACATCCTTAAGCTAAGCCAAGGCCAGACTATCCACCGTCAGGAGTACACCTTCAACAATCCCAACGTGGTTCCGCGTCAACTAGAATTCAAGCCGGCGCCTATTGTGGTGGTAGAAGGCATTTTTGTATTCTATTTTGAGGAAGTGGCCAAGCTCCTGGACTTGAAAGTGTACATAGACGCCAAAGAATACATTAAGCTGCAACGCCGCATCATCAGGGATAAGGTAGAGCGCGGCTATGACCTGGATGACGTATTGTACCGCTACACCCACCACGTAGCCCCTACCTATGAGAAATACATCAAGCCGTTTAAGAACGATGCGGATGTGATCATCCCCAACAACCGCAATTTTGACAAAGGCCTAGAAGTGCTGGTAACCTACCTAAACACCAAAATAGGCAAATAATCCAAGGCGGTTTTCAGCCCCGCCGGAACTCTTTCTGAAAGCCTCTGCTTTACCTAGGTGTAAGGCAGAGGCTTTTGTTTTATGCAGGATTCCTATATCTTTGCTTATACAGATGAAAACCGGACAAAACATATCTCATCATTGGCGCCTGCTATGGACTAGCTTGGCCCTGCTGTTGGTATTGTCTGTAAACCATCAGGTACTGCCGGCGTTTGCCAAGTCTGCCGCCTCTACTGAGAAAACGTCAGTTAAGGCGCATACAACCCAAGAAGGCACTATTGTCAAGCAGAAAGTATCATTTGAGGCCACTACCTCTTTTGTAGACCTTGTTCTGGCAGAGCCAGATACACTTCCTACTTTTACCTTTTCAGCACCAGCAACCCAGAAACTTAAAACTGAGGCGCCGCTGGCCTATTGGACTTTTTTCCTACAGCAGCAGGCTACCCAACCTATTTCGCCCAACGCGCCCTAACGCGTCTTTGCCGCACTCATAGCTTTTCTGGCTATGGAATAGGCGTTCCCCTTCGATTTCTGCTTTACAACTGCCCAAATGTCCTGGTAAAACCTGGTCATAAAGCTGTTGAAGGCCTCTTTAGCATTATCAATACTTTTCTATACATTTTACAAAACCCATGCGTAACAAAGGATTTATTATTTTCCTGACGGTGATAGTCACGCTTCTGTGCTTGCACTACCTATCGTTCACACTAGTGTCACGCAACGTGGAGCAAGACGCCGCCACGTTTGCCACTGATGCCAAAGGCAATGTAGACCACTATAAAAAGCAATCTTATCTGGACTCTGTCTGGAAGACGCCGGTGTACAACTTCTTAGGTATGAAGAATTATACCTATCAAGAAATCAAAGAAAGCGAGCTAGGACTTGGTCTTGACTTAAAAGGCGGCATGCACGTAACGCTGGAGGTTTCTCCGGTAGAGATCATCAAAGCGATGGCCGGCAACCGCAAAGACCCGGCGTTTGAGCAAGCCATTGCCCAAGCGCAGAAACTGCAGGTAAACAGCCAGGAGAACTTTGTAGACCTGTTCTACCGCTCTTACCGCGAGATTGCCCCTAACGCCAAGTTGTCTTCATTGTTTGCCAACAGCGCCAACCGCAATTTGAGCTACGCCTCTACAGACCAGCAGGTATTAGCAGAGATCAACCGCGAGGTAAACGATGCCGTTGCCCGTTCATTTAACATCCTGCGCACGCGTATTGACAAGTTTGGCGTAAACCAGCCTAACATTCAGCAACTGAAAGGTACCAACCGCATCCAGATTGAATTACCAGGTGTAGACAATCCAGAGCGTGTTCGTAAATTATTGCAAGGAACTGCCAACCTGGAGTTCTGGGAAGTATGGCGCACAGATGAGTTCGCTCCTTATTTCACGCAGTTGAATGATTACCTGGTAAAAGAAGAGTCTGCCAACAAATTGAAGGGCACTTCTAAATCTGGCGCTTCTACCCTGGCCGCCGCCGCCGCTCCGGCAGACACTGCCCTTGCCAAAGCTTCTGGCGATACTACTGCCCTGGCTAACCAATTGGCCAAAGCTGACACAGCTGGTGCTAAGACTGATTCTTTGAACACGAACCAAAGCTCATTGTTGGCACGTTTGTTCACGCCGCTTCCGGGTGGCTTGGGTTCTAACGTACGTGACACGGCTAAAGTAAACGCCTTGTTTGCCAAGGAAGAAGTACGTGCCCTGTTCCCGCAGAACATGAAGTTCTTATGGGGTGTGAAGCCTATCGTGGCCAATGACGGTGCTGAGTTCCTAGAGCTTTTCGCGGTTAAAAAAGGACGTGATGGCAAGGCGCCTTTGACCGGTGAGTACATCGCTGACGCTCGTCAGGATTACAGCCAAACGGGTCAGCCAGAAATCAACATGGCCATGAACGTGGCCGGTTCTAAGAAATGGCAGCGTTTGACGGCAGATAATATTGGTCGTCAGGTAGCCATTGTGTTGGACAACTATGTATACTCTGCCCCTGTGGTACAGAATGAGATCAGCGGTGGTAACTCTTCTATCTCTGGTTCTTTCACTATTGACGAGGCTCAGGATTTGGCCAATATCTTGAAGGCTGGTAAAATGCCAGCTCCTACCCGTATTGTAGAAGAAGCCATTGTAGGTCCTTCTTTGGGTCAAGAGGCCATCAACCAAGGTTTGCTTTCTTCTTTAGCCGGTCTTGCGCTAGTGGTTATCTTCATGATTGCCTACTACGCCAAAGGCGGTATGATTGCTAACATTGCCTTGTTCTTTAACATCTTCTTCATCATTGGAGTGTTGGCACAGTTTGGCTCTGCCTTGACCTTGCCTGGTATTGCCGGTATGGTCTTGACCATGGGTATGTCTGTAGATGCCAACGTACTTATCTTTGAGCGTATCAAAGAAGAACTAGCCAGCGGCTTAAGCGTACCAGAAGCCATCAAGCTTGGTTACAGCAGAGCGTTCAGCTCTATTTTTGACTCCAACGTAACCACGTTATTGGCCGGTATCATCCTGTATTTCTTCGGATCTGGTCCAGTAAAAGGATTTGCCATCACGTTGATGATTGGTATTGCTACCTCTTTCTTCACGGCCGTTTACGTTTCTCGTATTCTGGTTGAGTGGATGTCTGCCGGCAAAAACGCCGACAGCCTTTCTTTTGCCACTCCGCTTTCTAGAAACTGGTTCAAGAACATCAAGTTTGACATTCTGGGCAACCGCAAGAAAGCCTACATGTTCTCTTCTGCCTTCATCATCTTGGGTATTGTGGCCATGGTGATCAACGGTGGTTTAAACCTGGGCGTTGACTTTAAAGGAGGCCGCGCTTACGTGGTAGACTTCCCTACGGCCATAGCCGCCTCTGACGTGCGCACCAACTTGTTGGATGAGTTTAAGGGCAGCGGTACCGAGGTTAAAACCTTTGGCGCCAGCAACCGCTTAAAAATCACGACCAGCTACCTAGCCGAGGATGAGTCTGCTCAGGCAGATGAAACCGTTCAGGCGGCGTTGGAGACTGGTTTACAGCAGTATGCAGGTCATAAAATACAGAGTTCTTCTAAAGTAGGGGCTACCATGGCAGATGACATCCAGAAGACGGCGTTGATCTCTGTGATCTTGGCCTTTGCCGGTATCTTCATCTACGTGGCCTTCCGTTTCAGCAGATGGCAGTACAGCTTGGGTGGGGTAGCCGCCTTGATCCATGACGTGTTAGTGGTGTTCTCTGCTTTTGCCATTGCAGACCTGCTAGGTTTCTCTTTTGAGATTGACCAGGTGTTCATTGCCTCCATCCTGACCATCATTGGTTATTCTATCAATGACACGGTGGTAGTGTTTGACCGTATTAGAGAGTACACCAGAGAAAATCCTCGTCTTAAATTCAGAGACATTGTCAACCCAGCCTTGAACAGCACGTTCAGCCGTACCATCATTACCAACTTAACGGTATTATTGGTGGTGGTTGTGTTGTTCATCTTCGGCGGTGAGACGTTGAGAGGCTTCTCCTTTGCCATGTTGATTGGATCATTGACGGGTACGTATTCTACCTTGTTCATTGCTACGCCAATTGTAGTAGATACTACCAACATTGACAGAGAGAACGTAAGCACGTCTGCCAAGCCAGTGGTTGTGTCTTAAGTACAACAACAGCATAAGTAAAAGGGGAGCCTAGCACATTGCCAGGCTCCCCTTTTTGTTTAATCTAAGCTTAGAGGAAAGGCCAAAGATAAGGTCGATTAAATTCAGCAACCGTTTTTGGCCTGATTTCCAGAAAACACGCTAAAAACGGAGAATCAATACCCAAACAAAAAGCCCCGGCATCACTGCCGGGGCTTTATTATATGCTTAAAGTCAAGCTTACAGGGTAACGCCTTCAGCTACTACTTCTTTCACTTCTGGCACCATGCGCTTTAACAGGTTCTCGATACCGGCTTTCAAAGTCACGGTAGCTGATGGACAGCCACTGCAAGAGCCTTGCAGGTTCACGGTTACAATACCGTCATTGTAAGACTTGAACGTGATGTTACCCCCGTCTTGCTCAACTGCCGGGCGCACGTAGTTTTCTAACAAGTCAATCACCTTCTGCGAGATGTCAGCGTCTTCAGCGGACAAGTTTGCAGGTAGTTCTGTAGTGGCCGCGCTGGTAGCCGCCGGGGTACCAATGAAAATTGGGCCGCCCGCCTCTACGTAAGACTTGATGAACGTTCTCAGCTCAGGGATCAACGTAGGCCACTGGTCTGCGGTGTTCTTGGTCACGGTCACAAAGTTGCTCGCAATGAACACTCTGGACACGTACTCAAAGTTGAAAAGCTCCTGCGCGAACGGCGAGTCCACGGCGGCCTCTACGTTGGCATAGTCTACGCTCTGCCCTTCTCCCAAAAGAGAAGAGTTGAGCACAAATTTCATGGACTCTGGATTGGGGTTGGCCTCTGCATACACAGAAACCGCTTTGGCTGTATTATCAATCATGGCTATATCTTGCTTTGTTATAAAAACCTGAGGCACTTGCTTTAAGTTTCCAAAATTAGGTAGAAATACAATAGGTTCTGCTTTACGCCCAAGCCAGACCGGTATGTTTTCTGAAACCAGCCTAGAAACGCCTGCCTGTTTGCCGCATAAACCGTAACTTTACCCCCATACCTGTTCCATCATTGCCCATCATCCATGTTTAACGTTTCTGTCCTGTTGTCTGTCACCCCGCATGACATTCCTGGTTTTCTCATCATTCCCTTTGTTCTCTTAATTGGCTTGATTGCCACCGGGCCCATCTTCTTTGCGCACTTCTGGCACAAGTACTACAAATACATTGCCGTGGCCTTAGGACTCTTGGTACTGGCCTATTATCTGGGCGTACTCCATGATACCCACCTGCCCGCCGAGACCCTGGCGGAATATGCTTCCTTTGCCGTCTTACTAAGTGCCTTGTACATAGCCGCCGGCGGAATTTACATCAACGCCAACGCCAATGCCACGCCCATCATCAACGTGGTCATCTTGTTTGTGGGCGCGTGTCTGGCCAACGTGATTGGGACCACGGGCGCGTCTCTCCTGTTAATCAGGCCGTTCATCAGGTTAAACAACCACCGCATACAGCCTTACCAGATTGTGTTCTTCATTTTTATAGTGAGCAACGCCGGTGGTATGCTCACGCCGCTGGGTGACCCGCCTTTGTTTATTGGCTTCCTGAAAGGCGTGCCTTTCTTCTGGACGTTCCAGCATTTACTAACGCCTTGGTTTATGGCCGTGGGTGGTCTTTGCGCCATCTTCTTCTTGAGAGACAGAATGAACAAAGAAGTCTTTCAGCCACGCGCCGAAGTGAAGGCCCGCCTGGAGGCCAAAACCGAATTCTACTTTACCGGCAAGCGCAACATTCTGTGGCTGGCCGTCATCATTGGCGCCACCTTCCTGAACCCTTCTACCTATGAATGGCTCCCGTACATTCCCTTAGAGGGCGGCATCAAGGTTTCTTTTGTGCGCGAACTGGTGCAGTTGACGGCCGCGTTCCTGTGCTATAAGTTTGCCAGTAGAACCGCCTTGAACGGTAACCATTTCTCTTTTGACCCTATTCTGGAAGTAGTGTTTCTGTTCTTCGGGATCTTCTTCACCATGATGCCGGCTTTACAGCTTTCTGCCGAGCTGGCTTCTAGCCCAGAATTCTCTGCCTACCTCACGCCTAGCATGCTGTACTGGACTACGGGCTCCTTGTCTGGCGTCCTGGACAATGCCCCCACCTACGCCAACTTCCTGTCACTGGGCATGGCCAAATACGGCATGAACTATGGCAGCGTGGACCATGTACAGCAATTTGCCCATGGGTTGAGCAACGCCCCTGAGACCTTATTGTCTTTAGAAGCCATTTCTATTGGCGCGGTATTGTTTGGCGCCATGACCTACATTGGCAACGGGCCCAACTTCATGGTGAAAGCCATTGCCGAGCAGGCCGGGGTCAAGATGCCGCCATTCTTCACCTACGTCTACAAATATTCGCTGGTGTATTTGTTACCCATCCTGTTCCTGATCTGGCTGGTGGTCATTTTGTAGATAAACCCTACATAGCAGTAGTCCCGTTTTTGGCCTGGTTTCTAGAAATCAGGCCAAAAACGGGACTACTGTTTTAAAAGGAACGCAGGACTGAAAACCGAATTAAAAGATGCGCCCGGACACCGTTTTTTGCCTCTTTTAGCCAAAACAGGCAAAAAACGATATTAGGCTAATCTATTGGCGCGTTGTCTCAAGACAAAGTCTGCCAGCACCAGCGCGGCCATGGCGTCTACAATGGGTACGGCTCTTGGCAATACGCACGGGTCATGACGGCCTTTTCCTTCCAGAAGGATTTCCTGCCCGCTCTGGTCAATGCTGGTCTGCGGTTGCAAAATGGTAGCCACCGGTTTGAACGCCACCCTGAAATAAATGTCCTGCCCATTCGAGATGCCCCCTTGAATTCCGCCGCTGTGGTTGGTGCGTGTTTTCACTTGGCCGGCTTCATCTGTGTAAAAAGCGTCATTGTGCTGAGAGCCGTACATACTTACGCCAGCAAAGCCGCTGCCGTATTCAAAGCCTTTTACCGCGTTGATGCTGAGCATGGCCTTTCCTAGTTCGGCGTGCAGTTTGTCAAAGACGGGTTCTCCCAAGCCTGCCGGCACGCCCTTGATTACGCAGGTCACCACGCCGCCAACGGTATCCAGTCTGTCTCTGGTTTCTTCTATGAGCTGAATCATGGCCTGGGCCGTCTCTGGGTGCGGGCAACGTACTATGTTGCTGTCCACTTGCGTTAAATCCAGCAACGCGTAATCTGCCGGGGCGTGGATGTTTCCTACCTGTGAGACATAGGCGGTGATTTGAATGCCTTGCTGCGCCAAGAACTTCTGGGCCAACACGCCGGCGGCTACGCGGGCCAGCGTCTCACGGGCCGAGCTTCTTCCGCCGCCGCGGTGGTCACGGGAGCCGTACTTGGCGGTGTAGGTATAGTCTGCGTGCGAGGGCCGGTAGGCTTGCTCAATATGCGAGTAGTCATGGCTGGCCTGGTCCTTGTTGAACACCGTGAGCGCAATGGGCGTACCCTGCGTCTGGCCGTTGAAAATACCAGATAGAATCTGCACCTGGTCTTTCTCGTCGCGGGGCGTAGTGATCTTGGACTGTCCTGGCCGGCGCCGGTCCAGGGCCTGCTGAATTTCTTCTAGGGTAATAGGGAGCCCCGCGGGGCAACCGTCCACCACCACGCCCACTGCCGTCCCGTGTGACTCCCCGAAGGTGGTAATCTTAAAGATGGATCCGTAGGTGTTGCTCATGAGTTCTTCTTGATGAATATAAAGAGGGCCACCACCAGCAGCACGCCTAAGGCAATGTTACTGTAGCGGCGGGCTTCCTGCATTTGGTCCAACAGGGTAATCCTGTTGCTTTCAGTGGCAATGATGTCATAAAAGCCGCCCACGCTTTGTGCCCTGATGGAGGCATTCTGGTCTTCTTGTCCCCGCACCCGCACGGTCATGGAAGGCCTAAGCGTGTCATACCTGGCGGTTACCGGATTAAAATACACCCATTGAAAAAGCGTGCGCATGGGGTACGCCCCAGGATGACGACCTACAATAAAATACCTGAACGTCTTGGTACCGGCTATTTTACCGTTGGCTCTGTTCACATACTGCCGTACCTCGGGCGGATAGATTTCAATGCCGCTAGACGCCCATAAGGTCTGCGGCGAAGGCATGGTGCCTATGCTTCCCTCACCGGCTATCATAAACTGGTACACGGCATTCTGGTTCACGGAAATTGTGCCTCTTGACAGCTGCTCCTGTAACCTGAACACGCCCACCGGCACCTGGTCCCTGAGCGGGTGCGGCGGCAAGGCCTGTACCGTGACAGTCTGCGCCCCAGATGTGTAGATTTTATATTCTGGCAGGCGGTTTTGGGTTAACAGGCTTGGATTCTTAGCCACCTTGTACTTGACCATCTGCAATTGCACCCCCGGAAAACTGAGCGCCTGTGCCGTGATGGGAAACAAGACCGCCTCATACAGTTTGTAGCGGGTAAAGGCCTTGTCGCCCACTTTTATTTTCTCAGGCTGAATCTCCTGCTGCTCCAACACTTCTTCCCAAGCGCTTTTCTGCTTTAGTTGTCGCACAATTTCTAGGATCTGGGTCTCAAACTGGTAGAAGTCCAGCAAGCCCAGATCTGTGTCTGCCACATAAAACCAGAGAGACACGGGCACGCTCTCGCCTACGTAGGCGCGTTTTTTGGGCACGTGCAAGGTAAGAAAGGCGTTCTCCTTTACGTCTACAAACTCGGGGGCAGGTGCTACCACGGGAACTGTAGGCAGGAGCGTGTCTGCCGCGGGCTTGACGGGTTGCGCTGGCCCCACTTTTAACTTATAGGCTTTGCCGGATACCGTCTTGCCGTCTATGGTAAGGGTAAAGGGCTTCACGGTCACCTCGCCTTCTTTTAAAGGGGCGTAGCGTTGCGTGAGCGTATAGACCACGGTAATCTGCTCACCGGTCTTGTAGGTAGAAGAAGACAGTTGGCGCGTGCTTTTCTGCAAACCCTCTACCTCTGGAAAGCCTTCTACCTTGACAGGCTTGGTAGGCGATACCTTTACGGAGATGGTAAAATACTGGTCTATGGGAATAGCGGCCGGGCCATACTCAATGGAAAGACTCTGCGCCAGGCCCGTGACCGCCCAAAGCAATAACATCCATACAAGTAACAGTGCCTTTTTCATCTAATTCTCCAGAAACAGGCCAAAAACGCTCTTTACTGTTTTGCCTGAATTCAAAAATACGAAATACTGCCGTAGTGCCCTCTCTTTCTGTGCAAAAGAGGCCAGAACCTCAAAGAATCCACGATTTGTAAAAAAAGTTTGCCCGGTCAAAATCCGGATGCGCTGGTTAGCCCGTAGGTCTCGCTGAAATCTGGTTGCCAAGGCACCTAAAATCTAAGGGCCCTCCCTTTTCACCAGAGAAGGAAGCACCAGCTTTGTTACACCTTCAAACTTTAAAACTATGGCAGAAAACCTAGAACCAACTCCTGTGGACGAGACCAGCAACAGGATCAACACCCCCTTCAACAGACGCAACTTTTTAAAGTACACCGGCCTGACCATGGCTGCCACCGCCATTGTGCTCACGGGTTGCGACGATGATGATGATGACACTACCCCTATGGCCGAAGGCTCAGTGAACCTGGGCACCGGTGACGTAGGAATTTTGAATTACGCCTACGCGCTAGAGCAACTAGAGGCCGCCTTCTATACCCAAGTGGTAGCCAACGCTGCGTTCTCTACGGCCTTCCCAAGTGCTTTGGAGCGTTCCATCCTCACAGACATCAGAAACCATGAGGTAGCCCACCGTGAGTTCTTCAAGGCGGCCATTCCGGCGGCGTCCAGAATTCCAGACCTAACGCCAGACTTCAGTGCCGTTAACTTCTCAAGCCGTGCTTCTGTGTTGGCCACTGCTAAAACCTTTGAAGACCTAGGCGTAGCCGCTTATAACGGTGCCGGTAAACTATTCACAGACACAGGCAACGGTCTTACTTATTTGACCCTGGCTGGCAAGATTGTTTCTGTAGAGGCCCGTCATGCGGCAGAGATCAGAGACTTGATCAGCAACGGCGACTTTGCCAAAGGAGACTCTGGCATCATTGCGGGCCGTCAAATTGTAGACACCAATGGACTGGATGTGGCTTTAATGCCTTTAGAGGTGTTGCAGCGCGCGCAACCGTTTATCAAGCAAACAATTGTAGCAACTGGTTTACCAACACAATAATCTAAAGAAGAAATAAAGCCATGAATATATTCAACGTAATTCAAGAGATTGAAAAAGTAGATCCAGAAGTATTTGACCGCCTGGATGCCCGCAGATCTGTTTTCAAGCATTTTGCCGGGTTTAGCAAAAAGTTGGTAGCCACGGCCGTTCCTTTGGCCTTCGGTTCATTCTTGAACAAAGCCTATGCCCAGACGGGCAGCAACAGCGCCATTGTAGAAGTACTGAACTACGCCTTGACTCTGGAGTACTTGGAGGCCGAGTTTTACAAGCAGGCCGCAACTGCTTCTGCCGCCGTGGGCGCCCCTGCCGCTGCGCAAGGAGCTCTGGCCCTGATCAGAGACCATGAGGTGGCCCACGTGGCCTTCTTGAGACAAGCCATCACTAGCTTGCAAGGCACGCCGGTTATGTTTACCGCGGCTAGCTTTGACTTTACCGCTGGCGGTGCGTTTGCAGACGTGTTCACCAACTACGGTACTATGCTGGCCGTAGCCCAGGCCTTTGAAGACACAGGCGTGAGAGCGTACAAAGGACAAGCCGGCAATCTGGTAGCCAACAATACCATTTTACAGGCTGCCTTGCAGATTCACTCTGTAGAAGCCCGCCACGCAGCCCACATCAGAAGAATGCGCAGAGACACGCCAACCATCATGGCCTCTGTAAAGCCTTGGATTACCGGTAAAGACAGAGGCGGATTGCCAGCTGCCACCCAACCCATCTATGACGGCGAGGAACTGACCACCCAGGCTACCGTTAACATCATCATGAACGCTGGTGGCATTAACATCAACGCAGATTCTGCCTCTGAGGCCTTTGATGAGCCATTGACCAAAACCCAGGTGTTGGCCATTGTGGATCCGTTCATAAGATAGACCATCTTTTTAACAGATTATTAACAAAATAAAAAAAGGTAGCCTTGCAGGCTACCTTTTTTTATTAAATTTGTATAAAATCACCCATTTATAGAGCATCTTTTACAATTTTAGCACGTATAGGTTAATCCATTCAATCTATACCTTACCTATAAACACTTATACACGCCATGTTGGAGTATGTGAAAATGATCTTGGACAAAGTGAGCTTTGATCAAAAACTATTTGAGAAAGAGCTTAGAAAAGGTCTGCGGATGCTCGTGAGAAAAGAACTGGAAAGCTTGAGAGAGTGGTGCTATAAGCGCTACGGCAACAACTATGACAGTATCTTAAACCGGGTCTTCGGCAACGTGATGGCTGCTTAGGCAGTTAGACGCATCGGCTACAAATCGCACGTTACGCAGTAAGCCACTGTACCCTGTGCGCTTGACGGCAGATTTCCTGAACAAATCCTGAAATACATCTTGAGTGAGCTCTTGCCAATCCCCCATGGTGAGGCGGAGCAACTCTGGATGTGGCGAAAACGCCGGCTCTTGGTGCGGTTTACTGAACCGGTTCCACGGGCACACATCCTGGCAGATATCACAGCCAAACACCCAGTTCCCAAACTTCCCGTCTACCTCATTAGGGATCTGGTCCTTCAATTCAATGGTAAAATAAGAAATACACTTGCTGCCGTCCACCACGTACGGCTGTGAGATGGCGTCTGTGGGGCACGCGTCCATGCACTTGGTACAGGTGCCGCAATAGTCTTTGATGGGCCCGTCTGGCTCCAGTTCCAAATCCAATATCAATTCGGCAATAAAGAAGAAGCTACCGGTGCCTGGCCTGATCAGGTTGCTGTTCTTGCCTACCCAGCCCAAGCCGCTTTTTTTGGCCCAGACCTTGTCCATGACCGGCGCCGAGTCCACAAACACCCTGCCGCCCACTTCGCCAATCTCTTCTTGAATGTAATTGAACAGCGTCTTGAGCTTGTCCTTGATGACAAAATGGTAATCCTGCCCGTAGGCGTACTTAGAAATCTTAAGCGTATCCTCAGCCTGCGTTTCCTCTGGAAAGTAATTCAACAGCAGACTCACCACCGACTTGGCTCCTTCTACCAACAGCCGCGGGTCCAGCCGTTTGTCAAAGTGGTTGGCCATGTACCCCATCTGCCCATGCTTGTTCTGGTTGAGCCAGTTCTCCAGCCGGGGCGCTTCCTCTTCCAGAAACTCGGCCCTGGACACGCCGCAGTACATAAAGCCCAATTCCTGGGCCTTCTGCTTGATGAGCTGCGTGTGTTTTGGGGCTAGGTTGATCATAGAAAAGAAGAGGTGCGTCTGTTGGGGAAACAAAATTGGCTGAAAAGAATTTCACTTGCCCTATAAATTCCGTTTTTGGGTTATTTTCTGGAAAACAGCGAAAAAACGACGGCGTCTGCCACTCCTAAAGGTGAATGGTTAAAAAGCGTTAAAATAGACGCGCATACTATTTTCTTTCGTTTCTTTATTTAGCTAAACTCACCTACCTATGAGAAACACCGTCATTGTTCTTCTTTTCCTGCTCATTGCCACCGCCCCAGCCTGGGCGCAAGACAAAAAAGCCGTGCCAACCCATGTGCCTGAAGGCACGTCCAAGACTTTCAGGGCCAACCAGGAGTGGAATTATGCCCAGGCCTACAGAACCGGCAACCTCTTGTACATCTCTGGCACGGTAGCGGCTGGCCCTATGGACAAAGCCATGGACCAGGTGTACAAAACCTTACAGGCAACTTTAAAGCAGTACAACCTAGATTTTACGCACGTGGTCAAGGAGAATTTGTACACCACCAACATGGACGAAACCGCCAAGCACAAAGACGTCCGGAAGAAGTATTATGGCACCCACACACCCGCCGCCACCTGGGTGCAGATAGTGCGCCTGCTAGAACCTAACACCGTGCTGGAAGTAGAATTAATCGTGGAGATTAAGAAGACCGAGTAACCAACTCATTCTTCCGGTTTTAGCCTACTTTTTGCAAAACAGGCCAAAACCGGAATCTAAATTTTGATAATAGATTAGGAGAATCACTAGGCTGATAGATTCTTTTATCTGACGCTTGAAACAACAAAAAAACCTCACAGGGTTTAAGCCTGTGAGGTTTTTCACTAAATGAGATATTCTAAGACTTTATCATCTGCTTAGCCTTTTACAATGGGCATGTCGTTTTTGGTCTTTTTTCCGGGAAACAGACCAAAAACGCCCTTATTCTGCCTGGTCAAACAAGGTACCGCTGCGCACGTGGTTAGGAGCAATCTTACCCAGGTGACGGTACGCGGCCTCAGTGGCTTCACGGCCCCGGCTAGTGCGTTTAATGTAGCCTTCCTGGATTAAGAACGGTTCATACACCTCTTCAATCGTTTCGGCCTCCTCACCGCAAGCGGTGGCAATGGTAGAAAGACCCACCGGACCGCCTTTGAACTTGTCAATGATGGTGCTCAGGATGCGTTTGTCCATTTCGTCCAGACCGTTGTGGTCTACGTCCAGGGCGTTCAAGGCAAACTGGGCAATGTCTACCGTAATGGTACCGTCTCCTTTAATCTGCGCGAAGTCACGGGTACGGCGCAGCAGGTTGTTGGCAATACGCGGCGTACCGCGGCTGCGGCGGGCAATCTCAAAGGCGGCGTCCTCATAGATAGGCGCACCCAGAATCTCTGAAGAGCGCATCACAATAGAGGTCAACAGCTTGGAGTCATAATATTCCAGACGCGAGTTGATGCCAAAGCGCGCACGCAACGGCGAAGTCAGTAAGCCAGAACGCGTAGTGGCACCAATCAGAGTAAACGGATTCAAGGTAATCTGCACAGAACGGGCGTTGGGGCCAGAGTCCAGCATGATGTCAATCTTGTAATCCTCCATGGCCGAGTACAAGTACTCCTCCACGATGGGGTTGAGGCGGTGAATCTCATCAATAAAGAGCACGTCGTTGCGCTCCAGGTTGGTGAGCAAACCGGCCAAGTCACTGGGCTTGTCCAACACCGGGCCAGACGTGATTTTGATGTTGGAACCCAGGGCGTTGGCGATGATATGGCTTAGCGTGGTCTTGCCCAGGCCGGGAGGTCCGTGCAAGAGCACGTGGTCCAGGGCCTCGCCGCGCATGATGGCCGCGCCCACAAAAATCTTGAGGTTCTCCACCACCTTCTCCTGACCGGTAAAGTCGCCAAAATCTAGCGGCCGAAGGGCTTTGTCATATTCCTTCTCTACGGGTGACAGGTTATCGGCGGAGCCGCTTAAATAATCTTCTCTCATGTGTAAAAATCTCTTGGCAGTTCAGCAAAGATTCAGTTGTAAAGATAACAGCTATTGAGGTAAAAACGCTCCATCCGGGCCGTCAAAAGCCCATCTTTTTGCTAGTATTTTTACCAAACAAAGCATGATTTCTAATATATTTAGCACACCTTTGCCTGCTCCCATCCGCCAGCCAACTCAGACACCAGAATATAAAACAATTAAATGGACCGATTATGGCATTGCCCTTGTTACCAAGCTATACCGGCTTACATTTACTAATACCCTAGTCATGAATATAGACACATTCGCCTCTTTAAAGGTCCTGATGGACAATCTGGAGTGCGAAGCCACAGACGAACAAAAAGCCTTGCACGAGCTACAGAAGCAGTGCAATGAAATTCTGTTCCTCATCAAAAACCTGCAGTTCAACAATGATTCTGCGCACGTACAGCTGGCTACCCGTCAAGCACTCCAGTACATTCATCGGGCTATTTCTGAAATTGACACGAAACGGATAGAGAACACTCCTGTGGGGCCAAACTCCAAAGTTGATTTACAGGATATTTGCGGCCCGGCCCATGCCAGCTTAGAGATCATCTTGAACCTGAACTATAAATAAAAGTCGTTTTCTGGCTGTTTACTAGTAAACAGCCAAAAAACGAAAAGGCCACTACAGAAATGTAGTGGCCTTTTTTATGCTCAAATCTGTAGCAAGTCCGCAGTATGCTCTGGGCAGGGAGCTTACTAACCTGTGTTTAGTCTGCTCATCCTGTTTTTGGACTAGCCCTATTTAGACTCATGCGCTTGCCACTCGTCTAACAATAAAATGGTTTGGTCTGCTGCCTGTTGCAAAGCGTCATATGGAACTCCAACCATGTAAGAAGCAAGCGTAATATTGGCCCAGACAATCCCGTGTTGAGCCGCATTGTATCCTGCAAAAGAAGTAACCTTAGAGTGATGGACCAAGTACTTTATTCCCAGACTATCCAATAGTTGTAGCGTGGTGCCCGTAACTGCGTCATCAGAAAAATCAATGACGGCTAGTTTGCCTTGAGCATAAAAAGCAGTTTCATCACTTAACACATTAGAGATGAGCGTAATATCATGTTTTTTATGGTTAGCTTGAGCCAACACGCCTTTCTCTGATGAATGAATACCATAGGCGACTACTCTCATAGCTCTGTATCTGTAAAACACAAAGCTACGTCACCCCGCAATCTGAAGGTTTGCTGCCTGACAGATTAAAGATTGACAGTGGTCAATTTTTGATATTGGCCAAGCGAGCCAAATCTAGAATCTGGATTTGCCTACCCTTTTTGACAATAAGCTTCTCACAAGTGAAATCTGACAGAATGCGGCTCACGGTCTCGGTGGCCATGCCCGCCATGGAAGCCATGTCTTCTCTGGATACCTGCAGACACTCCTGAGGCAGTATTGCCTTCTGTTCCTGTGCTAAACTAACCAATACGTTGGCCATGCGCTTGCGCACAGAATGGTAAGCCATCTGTAGCAACTGGGTTTCTCTCTCCCGGATATTCTGCGAAAGGATATGGATGAACTTCTGCCCAACGTCCGTAAAACGGTCAAGAAATGAGTCAATGGTAGCTTTGGGCAACAGACAGAAAGAGCTGTTCTCCATGGCAGTGGCATTGTCTGTATAGGGCTCACTTAACAAAAGGGCCTCTATGCCCATGTACTCATTCTGGGTGTACATGCCAGTAATGAGCTCACGGCCGTCATCTGCCATTTTACTGGTTTTCACGCGGCCGCTCATGATCAGGTAGATGCCTTTGGGTTGGTCTTCTACTTGGTAGATGTCCTGGCCTTTTTTCACCTGCCTTATTTTTAGACCCGCAATGACGTCCTGTAGTTGTGTAAGGCCACCTGACGTAGCGGCCAGAGCCCCTAGGCTCTCCAAAGGTTGGCTATAATAGGTCTGCTGTTGCTTTTGTTTGGCCAGGCGCCTTTCTACAGCCACCAGCAGTTCCATATCATCAAAGGGTTTGGTGAGGTAATCATCGGCACCCATTTCCATGCCTTTTCTTATGTCTACGCGCTCTGCCTTGGCCGTCAAAAAGATGAAAGGAATGTTGACCGTGTCTGGGTTTTTATGCAAGAGGTACAGAACCCCAAAACCGTCCAGCTCAGGCATCATGATGTCACAGAGAATGAGGTCTGGCAACTGGGCAAACGCCAGGTCTACCCCGGCTTTACCGTCTGGGGCCTGCAAAACGTCATACCCGCTCAACTCCAGAATTTCTGTAGAACTCTCTCTAATGTCAACATTATCTTCAATGATTAAGATGCGCTTTTTCATGGTTGTACCGGAAAAGTGAAGGTGACAGAAGTGCCATTATTTATATTACTCTCAAAGGTGATGGAGCCATTCATAAGCATAACGTAGCGGCGCACAATGTGTAGCCCCAGCCCCGTGCCTGGAATGGTACCCGTATTATGCGCCCTAAAAAAGGGTTCAAACAACTGGGCGTGGTCTTTTTCTGGGATGCCAATGCCGTAGTCCTTAATCACTACGGTTAGCACATTGCCCTCTATCTTGGTGTTAAACTCAATAAAGGTGTTTTCACCAGAGTATTTGATGGCGTTGGAGATGAGATTGATGATGCAGTTTTTGAGCAGATAGGGATCTAGTTTGTATTCACTCTCCACGCCGGTGTGCTGGTAAATAATATCCTGCCCGTCTTTTGAGACGAGTTGCATCTCCTCGGTGACTTCCTCGCCCAGGTGCACTACGTTGAACCGCGTAAAAGAAGGCTCTACCTTGCCTGCGTCCAGGCGCTCATGCAATAAGAAGTCATTTAAGATATTGGTAAGGTTAGTGACGGCGCTCTTTATCTTGTTGACATGCTTGGTGATGTTAGGATTCTCTGACAAGGCGTACCGCTCAATAAGCGATGCTGACAGTTGCACAGAGCTTAAAGGCGTCCTGAACTCATGCGAGGCCATAGACACAAACCTGCTTTTGAGCTGGCTCAGATCTATCTCTTTTTGCAGCGAGTTGCTTACGGTGTCTTTTGCGTTCTGCAGTTCCTTTAAAGACTTTTGAAGGGATTTGGTACGCTCTTTTACCAAGCCTTCCAATTCTATAGAGTGTTGCCTAAGTTGTTCTTCGGCTTCCTTTTCACGGCTAAGGTCATGGATAAACCCTGTGTAGATAATCCTACCAGCCAGTTGCACTTCGCTTAAAGCTAGCCTGAACGGAAACACTACCCCGTCTTTCTTAAGTCCTTTCACTTCGCGACCAATACCAATCATATGCGGGACCCGCGTCTGCTGGTAGCGCGCCAGATACTGGTCATGGTGGTCTCTGTCTGGCGAGGGCATTAAAATACAGATGTTTTGGCCTATCACCTCTTGTGAGGAATACCCAAACAAGTCACAAGCTGCCGGATTGATGCTTTCAATGATGCCCCGCACATCAATGGTGATGATACCATCAATGGCGTTTTGGATGATAGCTTGTACTAATGCGGTATTGTCTGAGCTAGATGTAGCCATAGTGGCCTAATAACACGAAAGCGTTTGACATCGTGCGTTTTAATTCAAACCACATCCCTCTTGACCAGCATCAAGTTTGGGCATAACCAGCGTCAGGTGCCGTGCCAAGGCCCTCCTCTACCTTTGTTTCAAATAAAACCTGACCGTTATGAAAGTTTCTTATACCAACTCCCGCCTTTCCTTTTTCGCATTCTTATATATGGTAGTGATGCTGGCGGTAGTGCCAGGACAAGCCAACTCCCAATCATATAGCCTGGTGCCCAAAGCGCAGACCTTCATGAAGGTTACGGGCACTTCTAATGTACACAGTTGGGATATGACGTCTACCACCATGCAAAGCAAAGGCGATTTTAAGTTTGACAAAAACCACCTGCTTACCTCTATCCAGAACTTTCAATTGTCTTTGGATGCCAAGACGCTAAAAAGCAAGCATTCTTCTCTAGACAATCGGGCTTATAAAGTAATGAAAGCCAGCCAGCACCCTAAGATTGTCTACAACCTTCGCTCTACAGATGTGACCACGCTTTCTAAAAACAAATACTTGGTAAAGGTCTTAGGCGACTTGACCATTGCCGGTAGCCGTCAGGTAATTTCTATGGATGTAAACGTGCAAGTAAACGCAGACAACAGCATTACCTGCACCGGCACAGAGAAAATAAAACTGTCTGACTACAATATTGCAGCGCCTAGTTACATGGCTGGCACTATGAAAGTAGGCAATGACCTCACCATTGGCTTTGCCCAGACTTACCATAAATAAAGATATCCATCTCAATCTCAGCATAACGCACACTATTATGAAACGCACCTTTACTTCTGCCTTCGCTTCCTTTTTTATAGCTGGCTGTTCTATTGCCTCCCTAACTGCCCAAGCCCAGGTTTTTGGGCCTGTTTCTAACCTGCGTCCGTATGACAAAAGCGGCATCAATGTGTTTGAAGACCCCAAGCAGGACAGCCTGGAGTTTGAGGGCATACGGGTGAAACTGGGTGCTGGCTTCACGCAGTCTTTTCAGGCTTTAAAGCACAGCAACAACGCAGGTAACCTCTATAAAATCACGCCGGGCCTGAACACGGCCAACGCCAACTTGTTCCTGGACGTGCAACTGGCAGACGGCATTAGGTTGAACTTGACCAGTTACTTGTCGTCCCGTCATCACAATGAGACCTGGGTGAAGGGCGGTTACATGCAGTTTGACAAGCTTCCTTTCAAGGGTGACATCTGGGAAGACATCATGAGGTACACTACCATCAAGGTAGGTCACATGGAAATCAACTACGGAGACCAGCATTTCAGGCGCTCAGATGGAGGTCACACGTTTTACAACCCCTTCGCAGAGAACTACATCTTAGACGCATTCTCTACTGAGATTGGCGGGGAGGTGTTAGTGCGCAAGAATGGTTTGTTTGGGATGGTGGGCGTGTCTAACGGCATGATCAAAGGCAACATTGACGAGCTGGCCCCAACCGCGGTAGATGACAACACGCATAAGTCACCTTCTTTCTACGTCAAGGCTGGCATAGACAAGCAAGTGAAGCCTGAGTTTAGAGTGCGGGCCTCTGCCTCTTATTACACCAACAACAGTTCTGGCGGACAGACCTTGTACGGCGGGGACCGCACCGGTTCCAACTACTTTATGGTGATGGAAAAACCGGGAGGAACTTACGCAGGCAATGCCTTCTCAGGCCGATTCAATCCTGGGTTCAGCAAGAAGGTGGATGCGGTGCAGGTAAACGGTTTCATAAAAGCCAGAGGGTTGGAACTGTTTGGGACGCTGGAATCTGCCCAGGGCCGCAGCAAAAACGAAACAGAGATACGTGACGTGAGTCAGTATGCCATTGATGCCGTGTATAGATTCGGGAGTAATGAAAACCTGTTTGTAGGCGCTCGTTACAACACAGTTTCTGCCACCTTGGCCAATGTGCCCGCTACCCTTACCACCGAAGCCATTGTCTACAACAATGACGTGAAGATTAACAGAATGGCCTTTGGTGCTGGCTGGTTTATGACCAAGAACATTTTGCTAAAAGGTGAATATGTAAACCAGGAATACAAAGACTTCCCGGCAGCAGACTACCGTGATGGTGGCCGCTTCAAGGGATTTGTAGTACAGGCTGCAGTCGGTTTCTAATCCTTAATTGAATGAACCAAGGGCCGAGCGGGAAGCATACTCCTTTTCGGCCTTTATTCACTTTTAACCTCTTCTTTTAATGCGTCCAACCTATATTTTTCTGCAAAGCCTGTTCTTCCTGCTTCTGCTGGGTAGTATAGCTTGGGTGCCCGTGGGCAAACCAAGACATAAGAACTATTGGGCGGTGAGCAGCAGTAGTAGCCTACAAGTAAAAGGCAGTACCAACCTGAACAAGTTTTCCTGTGAAATAAGCTCGTATGACCGGTTGGACACTTTGGAGGTCACCAAGAACAAAGACGCAGTAGGGCTCTCTGGCAGGTTAAGGCTAAACCTTAAAAGCTTTGACTGTCACCATCCCATCATGACCAAAGATTTGCGCAAAACGCTTAAGACAGACCAATTCCCTCACCTTTCCATCACCTTCCTTTCCCTGAACAAACTGCCAACATTAAGCCAGAAGCCAACCCCCATCACCGGCTGGGTTGACATTGACCTGGCAGGCACGCGCAAACGCGTAGAAGTGAAGTACCAGATTTCTGTAGACGCCCAGAACGTAGTGCATTTAGTGGGCCTGCGTGAGGTCAATTTCTCAGACTTTAACCTGGTACCGCCCACAAAGATGAAAGGCATGGTCAAGACGCACCAGAAGCTGGCCATTAGCTTTCACCTCAAAATGAAGCCCCTGGAGAATTTCATCTAAATGCGTTTTTGGCCTGTTTTCTGGAAAATAGCCCAAAAACGAAGTCTTAGTAAAAGGCCTGGCTCGTGGCATATTTGAATTTGGCAGAAACGCCCCATAGTTCCCCTGGCTTCTTGACGTATATCAATCTTTCTGGCAATAGGCATCAAGGGACAGCCCTTTCCTGCAAGGTACTTTTGTACACTATCCTAGCTACGCCATATGAAAGCATCTACGTTTCTCTCCCGCATCACTTTATCCATTTCCTTTACCATGGCTGTAGCGCTGGTAGGTTTCCCTCAGCTTTTGGCGGCCCAAACCATGTACAGCACCAATTCAGAAAACGCAGGCACTGTCAAGGTAAAGGGCACCTCAGATTTGCAGACCTGGACCATGACGTCTAAAGAGATAGAAAGCCAAGGCCTGTTCTTTCTGGATAATAAGAACCAACTCAAGAGTATTACTCAGTTTAGCTTTTCACTTAAGGCCAAAAGCCTGAAAGGCGGATTGAGACCCATGGACCACAAAGCGCACAAGGCCTTGAAGGCCAGCAAGCACCCAGACATCTTCTTTCAATTAGACAGTGCCGTTGTCTCACTCAATCAACTAAACCAACAACTCATCAAAGCTACTGGCTCGCTTACGCTTAAAGGCATTGCTCATACTGTTTCCTTAAACTTAATAGCGGTAACCAACCCAGATCAAAGCCTTACCATCACGTGTTCTAAAGCCCTGAAGTTCTCAGACTACCTCATCAAAGCTCCTAGTTTTATGGGAGGCGCCATGCAAGCGGGCAATGACATCACCATTGACTTTCTGCTCGTCTATAGCCCGCTGACCCAGATTCTGGCCGAAGTCAAGTAACATACCACCACCTCACGCATACAAGAGCATATCCGTACATCCTCAAAATGAAGACTCAGGAAATCATGAACACTGAAACATTCACTTCCTTACAGGAATTGATGAAAAACCTTAATTGCAAGGCCAAGAACACCCCCACTGCGGTGTTGGCCTTAAGATACCAGTGCGAGGAAATATTGGAACACATTGAGCATTTAGGGTTCACTAACAACTCGGCCCACGTACAGCTGGCCACCAAGCAGGCCTTGCAATATATCCACAGAGCCCTAGAGCAGGCAGATGCTTTTACCTTAGGAAAAGGCTCTAGGACGGGCAACCAGAAGAAGAACCTGATGGACATCTGCGGTCCCGCCCACGCCAGCCTGGAAATCATCCTGAACCTGAACTACAACTAAACCACCGACATCGTTTTTGGCCTGATTCCCAGAAAACAGGCCAAAAACAAAAAGGCCACTACATTTCTGTAGTGGCCTTTTTGTTTAAAATGATATTTAGAGACGTGTGGGCAATTTGTAAAGGAGGTGCCTTTTACTCTTTATGCACGTCCTTGAACTTAAGCATATCCAGAAGCTTTTGCTCTTTGTCATTGTCAAACCCACAGGAGGTCTTAAACTCCTTAGGGTTTTCATAAGTACCAAAAAGCATGTCCCACCAAACTATGTCGCCGTAGTTGTTGGTGTGCTTGTTGTACTCATGGTGGATTCTATGCATCTCTGGCCGCTGGAAGACATACCCCACCCACTGCGGCGTCTTTACATTGGTGTGGTAGAAGAACTCGCCCAAGGCTGTACACAAGGTGTAGATGGCCCCGGCCTCAACGCTTAAACCCAGAAAAGTAAAGACTAGCAAACTGCCAATAATGGAGTTCACCGTCATCTCCAGCGGGTGCTTATAGAAAGAGGTGATTACTTCTATGCGCTGGGGACTGTGGTGAATCTGGTGAAAATGCGTCCACAAAAAGTCTACCCTATGCCTCCATCTATGCCACCAGTAAAAGATAAACGTAGCAATGAAATAAGCGATGGCGCCGCCCACATAAGGATTGACATGGTCAGAGAGATTGAACACTGAGTATTGTGAAAACCATTTCTCCCAAGTGAGGCCTGCCACCGTCACTACCGCCAACTGCACAAAATTGACCGCCAGCACCCGTATGGTCCAGGTGGGCACTTCTGGTAATTTCCACCCCGGCACCATACGCTCCAAAATGAAGCAGAAGACAAACACCGCAAATATAATGAGGAGCATCAGGTCAGTTTCTTCTAAAAGCTGGACTATTATTTAAACGCCTGAATGCCTGTAATATCTGCACCGGTAATGAGCAAGTGAATGTCATGGGTACCTTCATAGGTAATCACGCTCTCCAAGTTCATCATGTGGCGCATAATAGGGTACTCACCCGTAATGCCCATACCACCGTGGATCTGGCGGGCTTCGCGGGCAATGTGCAGGGCCATGTCTACGCTATTGCGCTTGGCCATGGAGATTTGCTGGGTAGTGGCTTTGCCTTCGTTCTTGAGAATACCTAAGCGCCATACCATCAACTGGGCTTTGGTGATCTCCGTGATCATCTCGGCTAGTTTCTTCTGGATAAGCTGGAAACTGGCAATGGGCTTCCCGAACTGAATGCGTTCTTTGGCATATTTCAAGGCAGACTCATAACAGTCAATGGCAGCGCCAATGGCTCCCCAGGCAATACCGTAACGGGCAGAGTCCAGGCAACCCAAAGGTCCTTTCAGACCGTCAATGTTAGGTAACAGGTTCTCCTTAGGAACTTTCACGTTGTCAAACACCAGCTCGCCAGTCACCGACGCTCGCAAGCTCCATTTGTTGTGGATCTCTGGGGCGGTAAAGCCTTCCATGCCGCGTTCTACAATGACCCCTTTGATTCTACCTTCCTCGTTTTTAGCCCATACTACCGCCACTTGGCTTTCGGGTGAGTTGGAAATCCATAGCTTGGCACCGTTCAACAAGTAATGGTCGCCCATGTCTTTGATGTTGGTGGTCATGCCGCCCGGGTTAGAACCGTGGTCTGGCTCCGTCAGGCCAAAACAACCCAACCACTCGCCGCTGGCAAGCTTTGGCAGATACTTGTTGCGCTGTTCCTCAGACCCGTAGGCATAGATGGGGTACATCACCAGAGACCCTTGCACCGATGCCGTAGAACGCATCCCGCTATCGCCGCGCTCAATCTCCTGCATAATGAGACCGTAGCTGATGTAGTCCAGTCCGCCACCGCCGTATTGAGTGGGAATAGTAGGGCCAAACGCGCCTACGTCGCCAAATTTCTTAACAATCTCTGTAGGGAAATGCGCGTCCTGTGCCCACTTCTCAATGTTAGGAGAGATTTCACGCTTGACAAAGTCACGCATGGTCTGCCGGATGAGTTTGTGCTCATCTGTCAGGAGGTCATCTATGTTGAAGTAATCTGTGAAACCGGAAGTATCAGAAGCCATGAGAAATTGAGTTATTACTTGGTTAATGAGGACTATTGCCAAACTTAGCAAGAATTGAGGTGCCACCCAACAGAAAAAGAGTTGAGAGTTATAAGTTGAGAGTGAAAAGTTTGGCAACTTATCTAATCTAAAACAACTAGACCGCGCCGTTGTTGGTGTTCTCACTAATGACCTAGACTGTCTGTCAAGCTGCTTTTAATTCACTACTACCGTTGCAGTGCACTTCCGCTGGCTGTTCCCTTGGCATTACCGTCTATTCCGGTGCGCACTCACTGTCTTGTTGCATATTGTCAGGTAAGCGCTCAAGGTCGCGGGGCCCCGTCCCGGCCCTTCGCACTGCTGTTGTTTGTGGGACTTCGTCCCTGCCGCCGCTCGCCGCGGCGCACAAACACCAGAGGCGCTCAGGACTAAGGCTGGTTTCAGTACCAATGCTTCTAGGGCTGCTTGGTTGGTTTAGCTGGTTGCAAGCAATGACTGTTCCTGTCGCTGCAAAGTCACTAGTACTTAAGCACGGTCTGATTTAGCTTGGCTCACGGGGACGGCCGGGCCTGTGGCCAGACGACCTCGGGAATCGGGCGGTCTTTGGCTGCCGGAGGGTGCCTGCCCCGTAGCGGCGTTATACATAACGCCGTGTGCCCATGCAAAAAGTCAGCCTCCCGTTGAATGGACTGCCCTTCCCCAGTGCCTCTTTTGGAGAATATATAACGGCTGCTGGTGGCTTGTCAAGTCGTCTCTGCGCAGAGGCACGGCGTTATGTATAACGCCGCTACGGTCCAGCTAACTATGCAAAACCTTAGCTTCATTTTCAGCCTCTTTTCTGGAAACCAGGCTAAAAACGGGACAGGCATAAAAAAACGGCATTTCCTGCCTGCGCAAGAGATGCCGTTTTTGGGGTGTTTTCTGGAAATCAGGCTAAAAACGAAGGCTTACCTGAGCCAGGAAGTTTCTGGGCGCCTGGGGGAAATAGTAGTTATAGTCATAGCGATTCGGGTCTCCGCCGTACAGCTCGGTGAAGGTGTAGCCATTGGCCTCATATTCTTTACTGAAGACGTTATTCACCAAAAGTCCTAACTCTACTTCCTTCATCCAAGAAACTGGCTTAAAGATGTAAAACACCCGGGCATCGGCTACGCCATACGGCGATAATCTACGGTTCTGGTTGGCGGTGTTGTCCAAAAACTGCTCACTTACGGTCTTGTACTGGAAGGCCACGCGCAAGCCAGTCACCGGTCTTACTTGAATCTGTGAAGACGTTACCACGCTTGGTGAGTAGGCAATGGTGGTTTCATCGTACTTGTTCACCACCACGTCCTCTGGGTTGTAGTCAATGGGCAAAACCTCTGTGAACTGTTTGATGCGGTTTCTGGAGAAGGACAAGTTGGTGGTCAGGTCAACCAACTCGCCTATGAATAAGTTACCAGAGAATTCTACGCCGGTCCGGTAGCTTTCTGGGATGTTTGTTCTAAGTGCCGTGCCTACATCATTCAACTGACCCGTCAAGACCAGCTGGTCTTTGTAGTCCATGTAGAAGTAGGTTAAGTCTGAACGGAATAGTACGTTCTGCCCCGCCACCTGGCCCAGGCTGTGGTTAAACCGATAACCAGCTTCCCAGTCTACCAGACGCTCTGACTTGGCTTTGTCTCCGGCTGGCCGGTCTGTAAAGTCTGACCGCGTGGGTTCTCTATTGCCCACCGCCACTGACGCGTACAGATTGTGGTTGTTGGTGAGGTTGTAGGTAATACCTGCTTTGGGGTTGAAGAAAGCGTAGTCCGCACGGGTGGTCACGTCGCGGCGGTCATCATCAAAGCCGTCAATTTTATAGTCTACGGTGCGCAGCTGCACATCGCCAAACAAGCCTAATTGGTCAGTGACGGCCAGGTTTACTTTGCCATAGACGTTAAAATCGGTTTTATGGGCCTGGTTCTCATAGTAGCGGTGGTTTGGCCGAATGGTAGACGCGTATTGCGCCCAGATGACTTCGCCAAAGTGGTCACCGTCATAGCGGTTCCAGCCACCGCCCAGCGTAGCCGACAGTCTGCCTAGGCCTTGGTACTGCAAAGAGAAGGTGGTCCCGTAGAAATGATTGTCCAGCCACTTCTGGCGCACCAAGTCCGTTCTGGAAATGGTACTGCCTGGCGCCACCGGAATGGCATAGTTAGAAAAGCGCTCATTGACTTTGAACTGCTCATAAAACCCGAAGCCCCGCGTGTAATGCAAGGCGCCGTTCAACGTCCACTGCGGGCTGAAGGAATGTCCGTAGTGTAGTTGGTAGTGGTTTTGCTGGTAGTTGTCTACCTCATTGTCATACGGGATGTCTGTACTACCATAGTCGGTACCCGCGGAGTTGAAGGTGCGGTTGGTTTTGAGCGTCTCTTCATCCACGCCGTTCCAGGCCTGGTAGGTAATTTCCTTGCCACCAAAGACCACCAGTTTTAGGAAGTCATTCTTTCCGTGGTAGCTTCCAGATACATAAAAAGACTTAAGGTCTGAGGTGGCGCGGTCAATGTAGCCGTCAGAAGAAACCCTGGACAGACGACCGTCCACCGCGAACTTTCCGCCCAGCAAGCCGGTGCCAAACTGCACGTTGTTCTTAAAGGTGTTGTAAGAGCCATAGGCATTGTCTGTACGCGCATAGGCTTCTGGGCTGGCATCCTGGGTCTGCAAATTTAAACTGGCCCCAAACGCGCCCGGTCCATTGCTGGAGGTTCCCACCCCGCGTTGAATCTGCACGTCTTGCAGTGAAGAGGCAAAGTCTGGCATGTTCACAAAGAATACGCCGTGGCTTTCGGCGTCATTCACGGGTATGCCGTTCACCGTCACGTTAATGCGGGTGATGTCTGAGCCTCTAATGCGCAGGCCGGTGTAGCCCACGCCCGCGCCTGCATCTGAATTGGTCACCAAGGACGGCGTATTCTCCAGCAGATAGGGCAAATCCTGGCCAAAATTGCGGCTTTGGATTTCTTCTTTGCTCACGTTGCTGTAGGTGGTGCCGGTTTTCTCATTGGCGCGGGAGGCTGTTACCAACACTTCTTTGCTAGCCATGCTCCCCCGTGTCAAGGCAAAGTCTTTGGCTAGGCTTTCTTGTAAAGACACCAATTCTGTGGTAGTGGTAAACCCCACGTGGCTTATTTTAACGGAATAGTTGCCCGGCTGTACGTCTGAGAATTGAAAACTGCCGTCGGCCGCGGTTTGGGTGGTTAAACTGATTTCTGAAAGGGTGATGGTACTTCCAACCAGGGGTTGGCGGGTGGCGGCGTCCAAAACACGGCCAGATAAGGTGATTTGTGCCATGGCAAACCAAGGCAGCAGACAGCCCATAACCAGGGCTAATACTCTTTTCATGTGAAAGATGGTAATGGTAAAACATACAGGCCACACCAGGGGTCGGTGCACCCAAATTGTTTTGTTTCCCTTGTTTTTCCCTTCGCCGGTACTAACCGTATCAGGTTCAATGGGTATGATCTCAGCCCGTATTATTAAGGCACCCCTAAAACTAGGACAAAGCTAGCTCCCTGTTATTTTAAAAACAAACCAAGAACCTGTTTCATCCTGCCTATTTTTTTGACGCTTGCCCTAACATAGAGCCCCTGCTATACGTTGAACAAAAGACCCACTCCCCTGACAGTGAGTGGTATGTAAGACTCCTAACAGTTGATTCTTATGATCAGTATTGTATACTCCTTGGTAGTGCTGGCCATGCTGGCATTTTTTGCGCTGGTTCCGCGCAAGAAATACCGAGTGCCGCCCCAGGACGACAGCGACGACGATGGAGGCGAACCGCTCAATGACGGCTTGCCAGATTTAGACCTTCCGCCAGGCATCTGCCTGCCCATTAATGACTGGGAACCCACCTACAACCGTCCCCGCATTAAAGAGACCTTCTAAAGACAGAACCCCCTTCATGACAAACCCGAAAGCCTGGCGACAAGAACGCTGAGCTTCCGGGTTTTCTGCTTTATGACCCATCCTGGCAGGCATGAAAAAGCCGCCCGTCTTAGGCAGACAGGCGGCTTTTTTAGTAGGTATGGCGCAAGATTAGCTTTTGGCTACTTTTTCTTTGCCGGCTTTCTCTTTTTTAACTTTAGTCACCACTTCTTCCTTGGCCACCAGGTTAATCTTCAGCTCAATGTCATCCTGAATGGTTTTGTCACCCAGGTTCTCAAAGAAGTTGCCAGACCGGAACTTGATGTCAAACTTGGTACGGTCAAACTTTAGAGTGCCGGTAGCCGTGGCTACGCCTTTCTTTACCCACACCGCCGCCGGGAACACAATCTCATTGGTAATGCCTTTAATGGTTAGGTTACCAGTCACAATGAAGTTGGTAGAACCTACCTTGGCGTTTGCTTTTGGGGCAATGTTGGTGATGAGGAAATTGGCCGTAGGGTACTTGTCTACTGCAAAGAAATCATCTGCCTTTAAGTGATTCACCAGGTTCTTGTTGGAGTTGCCCTGTAAATCATTGCAGGTGATGGAGGTCATGTCCATGACAAAAGAGCCGCCGCGCAGGGCGTTTCTGTCAAACAGGATGGTACCGCTGGTCAGTTTCAGGTCGCCGTTGTGCTCACCGGTTACTTTACGACCTATCCAGCCTAGTTTGCTCTCAGAGGTCACCACCTTGAACGTTTGGATGGCCACGGCTGCTTTGGCAGGCGCGCTGGCCTCATGTTTGGCTGGAGCTAAGGTTGTAAAGGCGGTAGCACCTACAGAGGCGGCTACTAATACAGAAAGTAATGTCTTTTTCATGGGCTTAAACTGGGTGTATGTCCTGTAAAGGTTAGTCGCGTATTTTATCTAAGAGCAAGCTCAGCTGCTCGGCTTCCTCAGCGGAAAGGTTTTGAATGCCGTGTTTAGTTCCTTCCTGGATCTTGTCCAGCTCTTCCAGCATCTTCAGGCCCTTCTCTGTGATGACAATGTCTACCGTGCGGCGGTCTGACGGGCATTGCGTGCGGGTTACCAACTGCTTGGCCTCCAGCTTGTCTACTATGCGCGAGGCGTTGGACGTTTTGTCCAGCATGCGCTCAATTAACAGGTTAACGGTAGCCGGCTTGGGGTATTGTCCTCTAAGAATGCGCAGGATATTATATTGAGGCAAGGTAATGCCGTAGCTTTTTAATACCGTAGACTGGCCCAGCTGCAAACCGTTGGCCGTGTACACAATGTTGATGTACGCCTTCTGGAACGAATCCTTAAAAGTGCTTTGCTTTATTTCGTCTTCAATCTTCATATCACTACAAAATTAGCATATTAGCAAAGCAATATATGTTTTGTTATAAAGATTTTCCAAATCACGCTAAAAAAGGCTTTTCACCTAGCACCCTTAGGTTACCGGTTAACACGCATTGGCATTTGTGCGTATGGGGGTGAGATAGTTTACCCCGGCAGTATGGTCCTTTTGATTCTTTTAGCTTCTTTCTCAGATATTTTCTCCAGCCCAGAGAACATGATCAGGTACGGCGGGCTGGCCCTTATCTTGGCGGTGGTCTTTGTAGAGACGGGACTGCTTATTGGCCTGGTGATCCCGGGCGGCGATTCGCTTTTGCTGGCTACCGGCCTATTGGCGGGCGCCGATGTCCTGACCATTCCTTTGGGCTTGCTCTTAATCAGTATGACGGCCGCGGGCGTGGCCGGAGATCTGCTTGGCTACAGCATTGGTAAAAAGATGGGCAAGAAGCTTTACAAGAAGGAAGACACCTGGTATTATAAACGCAAGCACCTGGACAAGGCAGAGAAATTTTATAAGGAGAAAGGCAAGTCTGCCCTCATTCTGGGTAAGTTTGTGCCCGTGGTGCGCACCTTTAATCCCTTGCTGGCCGGAGCCACTAGCATGGAGCTGCCGCGCTTTGTGGCGTTGAGTGCCGTAGGTACGGCTTTGTGGGTTTGTTCTCTGGTGGTGGCCAGCTATTACCTGGGCCGGCAGTTCCCGCAGTTAAAAGACTATTTGCACTACGCTATCCCAATTATCATTGGCTTGTCTATCTTGCCAGGAATTATTCAGTACTTTAAGGAACGAAACGCCAAAACCAAGACAGAGCACTAGGCTTCCGTTTTTGGCCTGATTTTCAGAAAACAGCATAAAAACCATCATAAACCAAGTACAGACATGACCCGTTCTTTTGTTTTTACCCTTCTCTTGTTGCTTTGTTGTTTAGCGGGCTTCCAGAGCCAGGCCCAGCAAGCCTCTGTTTCTACGTCTATTAGTGGCAAAACCGTCACGCCCAGCGTCACTCCTTTTAGACAGGGCGTTATGATGCGCAACGGCAAAATGGTAGAGGTAAACAACCAGCAGATGACCCCGCTAGAAGCAACCAAGCGTTTCCCTAATGGTTCTACCGTTACGCCCAACGGGGTCTATGTAAACCGCGCCGGCCAGGAGATACAGATGCAGGAAGGTGACCGTGTAGACTTGATTGGCGTCTTCTCTAAGTCTCCTGTGATTATCAATGAGAGCACCGTGGTGACCGGTGACACCGCCGCCCTGCGCAATGAGTTACAACACGCCCAGCGCCTGCAAAACCGCCTGGATCTGCTGCAACGCAAACGCGAACTGCTGGAGCAGAAAAACGCCTTATTGGAGAACGCCGCTCAAAACAAGGCCAAATCAAAGGACCTCATCAAAGTAGAGGCAGACTTGAAAAAAGTACAGCAGCAACTAGGCCAAACGGATAAGAAACAATAGTGAATATTGATTACTGACTAATGATTAATTTCTGACTCTAATCATTAGTCACTGGTCATTAATCATTCGTGGCTTCGTTTTTGGCTTGTTTCTTAGAAAACAGGCCAAAAGCGAAGCCACGAATGAGTTAGAGGCTACGGTTGTTTTATGGGAGTGAGGATGCCGTCTTGCTCAGTAACATATTTAAACGGCTCGTCTTTGACCACCAGCATGCCGTCTAGGTCCAGGTAGTCTACGCCGTGGGCCAGTTGAATAGCCGACCAGATGCCCATAGACGTTTCCATCATGCAGCCAATCATGGTTTTCAGGCCCAAGGACCGCGTCTTCTGTAGAATGGCCAGCCCGTTCAGATAACCGCCCGCTTTCATGAGTTTCATGTTCACGCCATGGAACTGTCGTTTGAGCAGATCCCAGTCGGCGTGGTCTGTGACAGACTCATCTGCAAACAAGTCATAGGGCGAGTATGGTTTTAAATACAAATACTCCTCATTCAAGGCAGCGGGCATGGGTTGCTCCAGCATGAGAATGGAAAACTTCTTGAGCCCTTCCATGAACCTGATGAGCGCGTCTGGGTCTTGCCAGGCCTCGTTGGCGTCTACAATCAAAGGCTGGGCCGTGGCTTTAAAGACTTCAGACATCATGTCCAGGCCAGATTCTTCGTTCACCTTCACCTTTAAGTATTGGAACCGCTTAAGCTCATGCTCCTGGGCAAAGGCGGCAATCTTGCCCGGCTCCATGATGGGGAAGGTGAACGCCGTGGGCGTGGCGGTTACGGCAGGCACGCCTAAGAACTCAGGCACGGTCTTGCTGGCTTTTCTAGATAGGTAATGCACCAGGGTAGATTCCAGCGCAAACCGCAGGGCGGGCATCACGTTTTCGCGCTGGGTCAGATACTGCAATTCCTCTACCGTTTCTACGCTGGACAATCCGTTCTTTTGCAGGTTCTCAAACTGTTCCAATAAAAGGGCCGGGGTCTCGCCGTACCGGATGTTGGGCGCCGCCTCTCCCCTGCCTTGCACGCGCTCGTTGCCCACCGTCACAATGAGGTTGGTTTTAACGTCTGTGGCGTTTCTGGAGATTTTCCAGGTAAACTTTAGCGCCAGGTCCAGGGTCTCAATTTGCCAGGTCAACATAGGGGGTTCTGTAGATGAAAGCTAAGTTTAGAGCAAAAAAGCTGTAAATGCCAGAAAAAAGAGGGAAACTATCGCGGGCCTGTCCCTTTAGGAAACCATAGTTTTAAATTATATTTGGCATCGCTTTGGCGGGCTCCTTTCTTTTCATGGCCTGCTTGCATTCATCTAACTCACTGCCTAGCACCTTCTTCTGGGTGCGACCGCGAAACATCTTATGAAAAACTCTACTCTTGCGCTGGTGGCGTTTGTGGTGCTTACCATCTCTGCTGTCCTCACCGTTATGCACAACCACGCCATGGTGGCCATTCCGGACATGGTGTTGAACATTGCCCGCTGGATTGGCATCCTTGTCCTCATCCTGTTTGCCTACCGCAAAAGATCCCTCACTACCTGGATTCTGGTGAGCATGGTGATTGGCGCCGAGATTGGCTACAGCTTCCCGGAAACGGCCCAGAGCCTGAACGTGTTAAGCAAAATCTTCCTGAAGATGGTGAAAACCATCATTGCGCCATTGGTATTCGCTACACTGGTGGTGGGCATTGCCGGTCACTCTAACTTGAAGCAGGTTGGTAAAATGGGGGTAAAGGCCCTGGTCTACTTTGAGGTGGTGACTACCATTGCCCTATTCATTGGTCTGGCCGCCATCAACATCAGTAAGGCCGGCGAAGGCATTGTCCTGAAAGGCGAAACCAGCAACGAAATAAAAGCCGCAGAGCCGCAGACCTGGCAAGACATCATCCTGCACATCTTCCCAGAGAACATCGCCAAATCCATCGCCGAAGGCCAGGTTTTGCAGATTGTGGTGTTCAGTGTGCTGTTCGGGATTGGCCTGGCCATGCTGAATGAGCGCAAGCGCCGTCCCTTGTTAGAAGTGACGGAGAGCTTGGCAGAGACCATGTTCAAGTTCACCAACATCATCATGTACTTTGCGCCTATTGCCGTGGGCGCGGCCATTGCCTACACGGTGGGTCACATGGGCTTTGGTATCTTGATTAACCTGTTTAAACTTCTGGCTACGCTCTATGTGGCACTTATCTTCTTCCTTTTAGTGGTGTTGTTACCAATGGCCCTGTTCTTCAGGATTCCCATCAAGATGTTTGCCAAGGCCATTGCCGAGCCGGTGTCCATTGCCTTTGCCACCACCAGTTCTGAGGCTGCCCTTCCGCGCGCCATGGAAGCCATGGAGTCCATTGGGGTACCGCGTAAAGTAGTGGCGTTTGTAATGCCTATGGGGTACAGCTTTAACCTGGATGGAACGACCTTGTACTTGTCGCTGGCGTCTATCTTCGTGGCGCAGGCCGCGGGCATTAACCTTACCTGGGAACAGCAGTTACTAATGGTCTTTACCCTGATGCTTACTAGCAAGGGCGTGGCCGGCGTGCCAAGAGCGTCTCTGGTGATTTTGCTGGGTACGGCCGCCTCGTTTAACCTGCCGGTAGAACCAATCTTTATCATTTTAGGTATTGATGAACTCATGGACATGGCCCGCACTTCTGTGAACGTGATTGGAAACTGTCTGGCCACCGCCGTCATTGCCCGTTGGGAAGGCGAGTTTGTGGACCTAGACGAGCCAAGACCTATTGAGTCTGTCTAACTAAGTTCAGCTGCGGGTGTATCTATAAACTGAGAAGCTTATGAAAAATTACCTTCTTCTTTTTGCCACGGCCTTGGCCTTAGCCAGCTGTGCCGGTACTAAACAAAGCACCAGCACTACTACCGCGCATACAGGCATCAACCCCAATGAAAACCGCGAGGAGAAAAGCCCGGCCGGTGAGACCATCTTAATTGGCCCCACTACGCGCGTGGCCTTTGACCAGGCGCCGCACAGCAACTGGTTTCACCCCACGTACCAGCGGTACACGCCCAATGCCAAGATCATGGAAGAGCTGACGCCTCTGCTGGAGACCGTCACCTTTAAGGCCTTTGTAGGCAGCTGGTGCATTGACACCCAGCGCGACCTGCCCCGCTTCTTTAAGGTATTGGACATGGGCCGCGTGCCGCTTACCAAGCTGCAGATGTATAGCCTGCGTGAGGACAGAACCAGCCCTACCGGCGAGGAGAAGCCCTATAACATCACCGCGGTGCCTACCTTCATCGTGTATAACAAAGACGGCAAAGAGCTGGGCAGAATTGTAGAAGTAGCCTACCCTACCATTGAAATGCAGCTACTCAACATCATCAAAGGCACAGAGAAGAAGTAACCTCTGGGCTACAGATAACAAGAGGAGGAAGAACAGCGGTGACATGCTGGCTCTTCCGCCTCTTTTCGTTTACCACGCTTTGTCCTTATCCGTTTTTGGCCTGATTTGGCCAAAACAGACCAAAACCAAAGCGGCCTGCCTTCTAACAAGATGGGCAGGCCGCTTTGGTTTATCACTTGGTAAGAAAGGGATTAGTGCAAAGGTCTGCGCTTGATCATGCCGCCCTCTGTGTCATCAATGCTGTGCTGGAAGATGAAGGCGTTGGGGTCCAAGAGTTTTACCTCGTTCTTAAGGTCTAATAGCTCAAAGCGCGTCACCACGGTAAAGACAATGTCAATGTCTACGTTGGTGCTACCCCGCTTGCCAAAACCGCGCTTGCCCTGATAAATAGTCACGCCGCGCCCCAGCTTCTCTGTGACGGCCTGCCGTATCTTTTCACTGTGCTCAGACACAATGGTGACACCCGTATACTGCTCAATACCTTGTATAAAGAAGTCAATCATCTTAGAGGCGGCAAAGTACGTGAGGATGGAATAAAGCGCCGTCTCAGTGCCTAGCACCAACATGGCAGACAAGAAGATGAGAATGTTGAGCAGCAAAATCAAATCACTCACCTTTAACGGGTAGCTTTTGCTCACCACCAGGGCCGCAATCTCTGTACCGTCCAACACCGCGCCGCCGCGCATGGCCAGACCAATGCCAGAGCCAATGAACACGCCCCCAAAGATGGCTGTCAATAAGGTGTCATGGGTCACCTCCGGAAACTCAATGAACACCAACGCCAGGGACAGCCCAGAAATGGCCGCTGCACTCTTCAAGGTAAATCGCATACCCATCTGCTTGTAGCCCAACACAATGAACGGCAGATTAATAACCAGGATGAGAGCGGCCAGCGGCAAACCAAACGCCACCGAAAGCAGCATGGAAATGCCCGTCACGCCCCCGTCAATGAGGTGACTGGACAACAAGAAACCCTTTAAGCCAAACGCCGCCGAAAGAATGCCTAATACAATGAGAATGAAGTTTTTGATAGTGTTACTGAGGTTGTTGACGTTTTGATCCATTGGGGAATAAAAAGAGGGTGCTAATGGCCAAATCAAGGCTATTCACAAGCAGACGTAGCTAGACTGGTTAAAGATGCGAAATTAAAAAGACAACATTTTCTTTCTTTTAGCTCAACAAAGGCAAAAACGCCCTCTCAGGCAGGCTTGCCACGGTAGGCGCCGGTATCTTGAAAGATAGCAGCCCGTTTTCAGCCTGTTTTCTGGAAACCAGACCAAAAACGAAATCGATTTCTTGAGGGTTTAGGCTATTTTTGCATTTTATTTGCCTGTCACCCATGAGCCTATCCCCTTCCCTACCGTATTCGCGTCGCACCTACCGGGTGGCAGTGGGCTTCCTGTTCTTTCTGCTGGGCCTTTGTTTTGCCAGTTGGGGCTCCCGCATTCCCAGCATTCAGGCCAACCTACATCTCTCAGAAGCCCAGCTGGGCCTCATTCTGTTTTCATTGCCGGTGGGCCTGATGCTGTCGCTGCCGTTCACGGGCTGGTTGATTCCCAGGGTAGGCAGCCGAAACGCCGTGACGGTAGGCCTGTTGTTTTACAGCCTGGTACTGGTATCCATTGGTCTGGCTGAGACCACGTTTCAATTAGTGATAGCGCTGTTCTTCTTCGGGTTTGGGAGCAACATGGCCAACATTGCCGTGAACACCCAGGCCGTGGGCGTGGAGAACATGTACCGCAAGTCCATCATGGCGTCTTTCCATGGCTTATGGAGCTTGGCAGGCTTTACGGGCGCGGCCATTGGCACGTTCATGATTGGCGCCAACGTTATTCCCTTCCATCATTTTCTGCTCATCCTGGCCATGGTGGTAGTAGGCGTGGCGGTTTGCTTCAGGTATATTTTACCCCAGGATGATACGCCCAAAGAGAAGCAGCCGCTGTTTGTAATGCCAGACAAATCCTTGGTAGTGCTGGGCATGATTGCCTTCTGCTCGCTTATCTGTGAGGGGGCCATGTTTGATTGGAGCGGCATCTACTTTAAGAAAGTGGTGGGCGCTGAAAAGGCCTGGGTAGCCGCCGGCTATACTGCCTTCATGAGCACCATGGCCGGGACCCGCTTCATTGCCGACTGGCTCACCACCAAACTGGGCCTCCAGAAAGTCTTAGTCTTGAGCGGCTCACTCACCGCAGTTGGCCTGATGGTAGCCGTTTTGTTCCCGTACTTAGTGACAGCCATTATTGGGTTCTTGCTGGTGGGCATGGGCGTGAGTGCAGTGGTGCCCTTGGTGTACGGTGAGGCGGGCAGATCCAAGACCATGTCTCCCAGTACCGGTCTGGCCGCGGTGACCACCATTGGGTTTGCCGGTTTTTTAGTGGGTCCGCCGTTGATTGGGCTGGTAGCCGGCATGAGCAACCTGCGCATCTCCTTCGCGCTCATTGCCGTCATGGGCGTTACGGTGGCAGTCCTTTCCTCCAGAGCCAAAATGGAGTAAACACCCGTTTTTAGCCTGTTTCCAGTAAAATACGCCAAAAACAGCTTTCCTTTATTTCGTCTTATGTCCTTAAAAGGGTCTGCGCATGAAGTGAAGATAGAAGAAGCCAAAACCACACTTTCTTACACTTAGCGCCTACTATTCATAATAAAAAAAGCCTGCAGCCCACGTAGGCTTTTTTTTATTGCTGTGCTTTTTAATTTCAGGCTATTTTCCGTAAAACACACTAAAAACAGAAACACCTAAATGCATAATTCGCCCATGTTTCATTCATAAATAAAATATTTTTTCAATTTTAAAATCCAGTGGTAGAAGCGGCCTCGTAAGTGAAGCATTACAACACCAAAGCAATCTACCTCATTATGAAAAAGTCTATTGTATTTTTCGCGTTGGCAGGAGTTTCTTTCTTTGCCATTGACGCCTCAGCCCAAACCACTTCTAAAACCAAGATGGACAAGACCACTGGTATGGAGAAGAAAGAAGGAGTGCTGGTGGGCGGCGCCATGATGGTGCCTTCTAAAAACATCGTCACCAACGCCCTGGGCTCTAGCGACCACACTACCCTGGTAGCCGCCGTAAAGGCCGCCGGCCTGGTAGAAACCTTAATGGGACCCGGTCCTTTCACGGTATTTGCCCCTACCAACGCTGCTTTTGAAAAACTGCCTGCCGGCACGGTAGAGTCGCTTTTACTGCCAGAAAACAAGGCTAAACTAACGTCTGTGCTTACCTACCACGTTGTGCCCGGCAGACTGCAGGCCAAAGACTTAAAGAACGGACAGAAACTAAAAACTGTAAATGGAGCCACCCTAACTGTTACCCGCAAGGGCAACATGGTCATGATTGACGGTGCTACGGTTTCTATTGCAGACGTAATCTCTAGCAACGGCGTGACCCACGTAATTGATGCTGTAGTTTTACCTACTATGTAAACTTTGACAGATTTACATATGCATAAAAATCAGCCTGCTTTTAGTGGGCTGATTTTTTATATACATCCTATAATCATTACCCTTATCACGCAATTTAATAGCTAATTATTTACCATATTCAAACATTAGCGCAAATAAACTGTTTAGCTATTTTCTTAAATAAAACACGTATTAAACCACTTATTTAACTACACGCTTAGCACCTATTAACAGCTCACATTAAATCCTGGAATGCTTGCCTTCTTGTCTTGAGTTTATGGCGGGGAGCAGGGACTGGTGCTTGCCTGGTTCTAAATACAGTACAAGACCTTAAATATTCTTTAAAAACGGGCAGAGTAAATCTTCATTTTGCCGTACTTACTCCAAGAATTCTCGTTTAAAGCCGTGTATGCACTCCCAAGAATACCAGATAAGCGTTTCCACGTTTCCGTTTAAGGCGCTTTTCAGCCTTGTTCCTATCATCACTTACTGGCAAAATGAGCAATCTGGCTGCCGTAGTAGCTTTTCTCTCTGCTCTGATGAAATAAAGCGCCAATTGAAGGCCGCCCCAGAATTATTGCAGCCCATAGAGGATTTAAGCGTTTTAGAGAAGCACCACTGCCTCATAGACTTGCTCATGACGGCCATTTTTCCGCCGGCCACGCAAGAAGTGGAGGCCATTGGCACCGTGGGCCCCTTGTATGACGCCAGCTTCTACTACACAGACCTGTTTAAGCAGATCATCCTCAATGACCACAACCACCTCAAGCGCCCGCTCAACATAGATGAGAACCGCATGCTGTTTAACCGCGTGCGCATGATCTATTTTCTGGTGCTGGAGAAGTTTTACGGTGTGCAGGTACCCCATGAGGAGTTCCTGATCTACACCGTGCCAGACTACCAACTGGGCTTGTACCGCCACTTCAATGTGGAGATTAACACCCAGTTCCTGGAGATAAACGCGTTGCACACGCTCCCAGAGCTAGCTGAGTCTGACATCCAGTTTCTGTTAGACAACATCCGGGACATGGACACTTGGATGCAGGCCCTTCCGCCAGAGCTGTTTGAGATAAGCGGCTTTTACACCTTGCACCTGGTAGACGTGACCGTGCAGGAAGTACTGTCTTCACTTAAAAACGACCTCTTGGAACGGGACGTGATGCTGGCCCCAGACCGGTTTGAGCAGCTCCAGGAAAAAGTGCGCATCTTCTTTAAGCGTCCGCACTTGCAGCTGGGCGTGGCGGCCTTCCATAAGAATAGGAGCACGTTTGTCAACTTCGGGAATAAGATCAACCACAGCTTTTTGTTGCAGAGTGACCCAGACAGCAGCAGCTACGCCGGTTTCAAGTCCATCTATGACAACCTGGTGCGGGACGGCAAACCCCTGGTGATTAAAGACGTGTCTGTCACGCAGATGCTGCCAGACGGCGTGCGCGAAGAAATGCTGGGCATGGGCATTAAAAACATCATACTGGCCCTGTTGCGCTACGGCGACGAACCCATTGGCATTCTGGAACTGGGCTCGCCTAACCCCGGCGACCTGGATAACTTCTCCCTGGCCAAAATGGACCAGTTCCTGCCCTTGTTTGCGGTGGCGGTGAACAGAAACTCAGAAGAAGTTGAGTCACGCGTGCAGGCGGTCATCCGGGAGAAGTTCACGGCCATCCATCCGGTCCTGGAATGGCGCTTTAGAGAAGCCGCACTCAACATGCTCAACCGAGCCAACCAAACCAACGGACCCGTAGAGATGGAGCCCATTGTGTTCCCAGACGTGTACCCTTTGTATGCGGTGGCAGACGTGCGCAGTTCCAGCACAGAAAGAAACACCGCCATTCAAGGCGATTTAGCCGAGCATTTGCACCTGGCCGAGCGCATTCTCAAGAAAGCCATTGAAGTGCACACCCTGCCTATTTTGGACGAGCTGCGCTTCTCCGTGTCCAAGCATCTGCGCCAATTGAAAAAAGGTGTGCTTTTGCAGGACGGCATCTTGATCTTTGAGATGCTGCGCACGCAGGTAGAACCCATGTTCACGTTTCTGGAGGCCACGCATGAAGACTTAATTCCCTTCATCCAGAACTACCGCAACGCCATGGATCCGCAGCTAGGCATCCTGTACAAGCGTAGAAAAGCCTTTGAAGAAAGTCTTACCCTCATCAATGAAACGGTCTCTAAGTACATTGAGGAAGAAGAGCTCAAAGCGCAGGAGATGTACCCGCATTATTTTGAGAAGTTCAAGACAGACGGCGTAGAGTTCAACATCTACGTGGGCTCATCACTAGAGGAGAAACAGCCCTTTGACATCATGTTCCTGCGCAACCTGCGCCTCTGGCAGCTCATGGTCATGTGTGAAGTGACGCGTCTCACTGCCGCCTTAAAACCGCAGCTAGAAGTGCCCTTAGAAACCACACAGCTGATCTTGATGCACAGTCAGCCGCTGGCCATCCGGTTCAGGCAGGACGAGCGTAAATTTGACGTGGACGGCGCCTACAACATACGCTATGAGATTGTCAAAAAGCGGGTAGACAAAGCCTACGTGCGCGGTACGGATGAACGCCTCACCCAGCCTGGCAAGATTGCCATTGTCTACTCCCAGGCCCGCGAAGCCAATGAGTACCTGGAGTACGTGGAGTACCTGCAGAACAAGAACATTCTCACCGATGACGTAGAACAACTAGAAATTGAAGACCTGCAAGGCGTAAGCGGCCTAAAAGCCCTGCGCGTGAAAGTGAAGTGTTAGTTTTAGTGATTGAGAGAATGAATGATTGAAAACCCGTTTTTTGCCTGATTCCTGAAAAATAGCCCAAAAACGCCATGCCCAACAGCCACAGAATTCATCTGGTACAAGGAGACATCACCAAGGTACACACAGAAGCCATTGTCAACGCGGCCAACAGTAGCTTGCTGGGCGGCGGCGGTGTAGACGGGGCCATCCATAGGGCTGGCGGCCCCGCCATCTTAGAAGCGTGCCGTGCCATTGTAGCCAGACAGGGCGGCTGCAACACCGGCGAGGCGGTCATTACCACGGGGGGCAACCTGCCTGCCAACTATGTCATCCACACGGTAGGGCCGGTTTGGCAAGGAGGATCCAAGGGAGAACCAGAACTGCTGGCCAATTGCTACAGAAACTCCTTACTGCTGGCCGCGCAAAACGGCGTCAAGTCCATTGCTTTTCCTAACATCAGCACGGGGGTATATGGCTATCCCAAAGACCAGGCAGCCAAAATAGCGGTTGAGACCGTGCAAGCCTATCTGCAACAACATGCCTTTCCTCAAGAAGTATCTTTTGTAGTGTTTGACGCAGACAACCTGGCCTTGTATCAGAAGCTCCTCAAAAAAACTGACTAGGCCGCCAACCAAAGCTTTTCGTTGACTTTTGCTGAGATTTGGTTTTTGACCTGTTTCCAAGAAAATAAGCCAAAAACGGTCGCACCACCCTCATAAACCCTTGATTATAAAAAATGTATAGTTAGCTCTTTATTGTTCACTGCTACCTGCCCCCTATGTTTCATTCTCTCTGGAAGGCCTCTTCTGAGATGTGCTCGTCGCTCACCTCTTCTTCTACTTTGCGGCCCATGCGTTTCTGTACTTTTTTGAGCAGGTTAATGGCCAGAATAAGCCAGAAGAACCCCGCTCCCCAACCGGCCAGCACATCAGAGGCATAGTGCACGTTTAAATACACCCGGCTAAACCCAATCAGCAGGATCCAGATGGCAAACAGCGCGCTGAGCGACCAGCGCAGCCACCCACGCTCTAGGTTGGTCCAAATCAAATACAAGAGCAAGCCCCAGAAAGCGCCCCCAATCATGGCATGTCCGCTAGGGAAACTGTTGCCGCCCTGCTCTAGAAACGCCGTCTCGGGTCTGGGTCTGCCAAAAAGCCATTTCATGGTCTGGTTGAACAAGGTGGTGGTGGCGGCAATAGAGATGATCTTGAGCGCGTAGAACCGCCATTTCTGAAAGATGAAGAAGAACAGCGCCAAGCCCAGAGACCCAAAAATCAAGAAATACTTAGACCCGAAGAACGTGACAAAGTACATGGCGTCCGTGAGCTCTGGCGTGGTAAAGTCCCCCACAAAGGCAAAGGCAGCCTGGTCCAGCGCCTTTTCCTGCTCTACAAAGACTTTGGTCACCATCCAGAAAAACAACAGCGCACAGCCCACAAACACCAGCCAGATTAACAGCACCTGGATAGACAAGGCGGCAACCAACGCGCCTATTCTTCTGGCCCAATGTTCTTTTTTAGTTTCTGGTGGCAGCATGTACAACGGCTAGAATGATTGAATATGCCCTACGCTGGGGCTACGGTATCCAGCTATATACGCACCTTGCGGCAGAAGGCTTCTAGCGGCAAACGAAAATCCGGTCTAAGAATCCAGACGTATTTGCGGTTTCGTATATGTAGCATGAGGCACTTGGTACACTTTCTATGTTCAGACTTGGCGGGCCGGGCAGATTACCTGCTCACACATGGCAGGTTTCTGATGCTCAGCACCGAGCAGGACCAGGAAGTGCGCCTATACTGGACCCGTTATTTCTTGGCCGAAGTCTATTTCTGCAAAACCCACCACAGAACCGAGAAGATTGTAGCGCTCACAGATCACGCCGGCCTGGAACGCTACGTGGCCCACCTCAACGTTACTCAGCTTTTGCCCAGCAACTTCTAACCGCAAGAAAACCTGCATCTTACCACCACATCATCTAAAAACAAAAAGCCGACCTCCTAAGAGATCGGCTTTCTTTTTGTGCGCTGGGGGAGACTCGAACTCCCACACCCGAAGGCGCTGCCACCTGAAGACAGTGCGTCTACCAATTTCGCCACCAGCGCAACAAATGTCCCCTGCTTTGCCACAGGGAGCACAAAGGTAATAGTTTCTGAAAACCTACAAAGCCTGCGGGCCCACATTTTCAAAAGATTTTTAGGCTAGGCCACGGGCAGTTCGCCGTCTACCACCACAGGGTTGAGGGTGCGCTTGGAGTACTTCTCAATGACGCGCAGCAGGCGCACGGCCAGAATCACCCAGCCCAGTCCGGCGGCCAGGCCGGCCAGCACGTCTGTGGCATAGTGCACGTGCAAATACACCCGGCTAAACCCAATGAACATGATAAGGACACTCAAGAAGCCAATCAATGACCAGCGCACCACCTCGTTCTTCACGTTGTTGTACACCAGGTAGATCAAGAGGCCATAGAAAGACGCACTGATCATGGCGTGGCCGCTGGGAAAGCTCAACCCATATGAATCCACTAAATGCGGAATAAGGGGCCTGGGCCGGTTGAACAGGTATTTGAGCAACAAATTAAGCGAAATACTGCCCACGGCGATGACCGGCACTTTCAAGGAATACCACTTATGCTTTTTCACGAACAGGAAATAGGCAATGAGCATGAGCGCCGCCCCCGTGATAAAGTGCCTGGAGGCCAGAAACGTGACGCCCTTGATAAGTTCTGTCAGAAAGGTGCTGTTGATGCTGTCTGCCCAGGCAAAGGCGCGCCGGTCAAATCCCAGCTCGTGGCCGGGCAGCACTTCTTTGGCCAACCAGAAGAACACCACCAGGCACAGCAGAAACACTACCCAAATGACTACCAGCTCCAAGGTAAACAACGCAGAGGAGGCCAGGAATTTTCTTATTCGTTTTGTCATAGTAGCAGAGAGGTTCTGGGCTTTCGTTTTCGGGCTCTTTTCTAAAAATCAGGCCAAAAACAAAGCCAACCCCTAGAATACGTGCATCTGGACGGTACGTTGGCCCATGGCGTTCAACAGGCAACCCCCGGCGGCAAAAGGGAGTATGTTTTGGCAACGCCATCTACCTTGCCCATGAAACAGAAAGACCTTACCCCGCTGGTGCTCAAACTGAAAGACCGTAACCTTACCCTGGCCTTTGCAGAGAGCTGTACCGCTGGCAGCCTGGCCGCCGAAATCACCAAGGCCACCGGCACCAACGGCGTCTTTCTGGGCAGCATGGTCACCTATGACGAGGCCGTCAAGCAGAAGGTGCTCAAGGTCAAGAAGAAAACCCTGGACCTCTACACCGCCGAAAGCCAGCAAGTCACCAATGAAATGGTGCTGGGCCTGCACAGCCTACTGAAAGCCGACGTCTGCATTGCCGTGACGGGTCTCTTTGGCGGGGGCGCCTCAGAGACGGTAGAGAAACCGGTGGGCACGGTCTTCGTGTCCCTCCTTTTCCAGAAGAAGGTAGAAGAGTACCGCGAGGTGTTCAAAGGCACGCCAGAGAAAATGCGCGAGCAGACCGTGGCGTTCATCTTTCAGAAGCTCCATGACACCATGGAACGCCATTTTCTGCATGATTGATGGGGGTTGATTGGTTTTTGATGGATAGCTAATTGAATGCTCTGCTACAGGGCATGTGTTGGCTTTTCCTGCCGTAGTATGTGTTATCACGGCCGCCGTGGTTGGTGCCCTTACCCACCACCTTTACTAACCAACGGCTACGCTGTTCGGGATTTCTAATCCCGAACTACTCTGTCGGGGATTTCCAATCCCCTGAGGCATGTGCCTCACCCTGCGTATGCCCAGTCTATGCTACCGTCTGTTGTTGTTGTTGTTGTTGTTGTTGTTGTTGTTGTTGTTGTTGTTGTTGTTGCATAAGACCAACTTACGCCGTTGTTGGTGTTCTCACCAACGACCACTACTGCTTCACCAGCCGCCTTTCACTGAAATAAGGCTTTGGTGCACGCCTTTGGCTGTTCCCTTGGCAATGCCGTTGGCTCCGGTGCGCACTACCTTTCTTGTTGCATTTTGTCTGAAAAGCGCTCAAGGCCGCGGGGCCTCGTCTTGCCCCTTCGCACTGCTGTTGTACTCTGGGCCTTTGGCCCCGCCTTTCAGGCGACGAAACAACAGAGGCGCTCAGGACCAAGACTGGTTCTGGTTCCATTCTGCTCAGGCTTGTTGGTTGATTCTGGTGGTTGGAGGTAACTCCTGTCTCTGTCGCTGCAGAGTCATGCGTGCTAAGGCACGGTTGTAACTATCTGCTTGCACGGGGCCATGGTTCAAGTCTTTGACTTGGACCCATGATGGCGGGCAGTTTTCAACTGCCCTGAAGCGCTGGCTTAAGGCTACGCATTCCGTCCCCCTTCGGAGGGGGTAGGGGGAGGACAGGTGCTCCTTCAGACTTATGACTCAAAACTCAGGACTAGACAAGTAGCGTACGGCAGGACCTGCGAGCGTCTGTGCCATTGTCCTCACCATCTGCAGAATCCTCCTAAAGAGAAAGATAAGGTATATCCACCTCAGACAAGCACCACTACAGAATGGCTATTGGGGCGAGGTGGAGAGGCATCTGACCATCACCTCAAGGCTAGGCCTTTTTTCCTGTCATCGTTTTTGGCTTACTTTAGAGAAAACAGCCCAAAAACAGCTTCCTCTTTTGCCTATGCCGCAGCAACGCGCTTCTCCAGACTTTAACCTGATCGCTCCCGTGTATGATGGGTTGGCTCAGTTGGTCTACGGGAAAGCGCAACAGCGGGCCCAGCAGCATTTCCTGTCCTCCATCCCTCAAGGTGCCCGTGTGCTAGTGGTAGGCGGCGGCACGGGCTGGATTCTGACAGAACTATTGAGAACTGTTCAGCCGGCTCACATCCTTTATGTAGAAGCTTCAGAGAAAATGCTGGGCAAGGCCAGGGCCAGATGGCACCAAGGACCAAACTCTGCCAGCAATTTGGTTGAATTCAGGCTGGGCACAGAAGCTGACCTGTTACCGCAAGAGAAGTTCCACGTGGTGATGACGCCGTTCGTGCTGGACTTGTTCTCTACCCCAGAAGCCCGCCAGATGATGCAGAAGCTAAATACGCACTTACTCCCTGATGGGCTTTGGCTGCACACAGATTTTCAAGTGGCCCAAGAGATGTGGAGAAGGCTCTGGCAAAAGCCCATGCTGTGGGGCATGTACACGTTCTTCGGCTGGGTGAGCCATCTCTCGGCCCAGAAACTGCCGCCGTTCAAGCTGCTCTTTAATGAATTGGGATTGGTATTAGAGGATGAGGCTTTCTTTTACAGCCGTTTCCTCTGCGCACAGAAATACAGACAGCCCAAGGCTTAAAATCAGGGTGGCGCGCTATAGCAATCCTGTGTAACTTGAGGCGTAAATCTACGCTTCTATGAAAAAGAGCATCTGTGCCGCGGTAGCGGTCGCTATCTGGGGCTTCACCTCTCCTGCCCTGGCCCAACAGCAAATTAAATATACCGTCTCCTTTGAAAACGCGGTGCACCATGAGGCACAGATCCAAGCCGTTTTCCAAGGCGTGAAAACGCCGGTGCTGGAAGTGCGCATGAGCCGGTCTTCGCCGGGCCGCTATGCCCTGCATGAGTTTGCCAAGAACGTATACAGCGTGCAGGCCTTTGACAGCCAGGGCAAACCCCTTGCTATTACCAGGCCCAACCTGCACCAATGGAACGTGTCTGGCCATGACGGCACGGTACGCATGACCTACACCCTCTTCGCAGATAGGCCGGACGGCACCTACGCCGGCGTAGACAACAGCCACGCCAAGTTAAATGCGCCCGCCACCTTCATGTACGCCCACGGTTTTGAGCAGGCTCCGGCTATTGTAGAATTCAAAACCAACGGTGACAAAACGCAGTGGACGGCGGCTACGCAGTTAAAACCAGAACAGGAGGGCAAACTGACGTTCACGGCGCCCAACTTCCAATACCTCATGGACAGCCCCACCGAACTGGCCAATTTGCAATGGCGCGAGTGGAACATAGACGAGAAAGGCCGCTCCCAGAAAATACGCATTGCCATGCACCACCAGGGCACCGAGCAGGAACTGGACGATTACACCACCAAGGCCAAACGTCTGGTGACCCAAGCACAAGCCGTGTTTGGCGAGCTTCCTACGTTTGACTACGGCACGTACACCTTCCTGTCCTGCTACATGCCCGGCACACCCGGCGACGGCATGGAACACCGCAACTCTACCAGCATCACCAGCTCGCGGCCTCTGCGCACCGGCATGAGCGGCAACCTGGGCACTTTGGCACATGAGTTCTTCCATGCCTGGAACGTGGAGCGCATCAGGCCTAAAAGCCTGGAGCCGTTCAACTTTGCAGATGCCAACATGAGCGGGGAGCTTTGGCTGGCCGAAGGCTTCACCAATTACTACACAGACCTGCTTATGCACCGTGCCGGCGTCATCTCTGCAGATGAATACCTGCAAGCCGCGGCAGATGAAGTGGGATACGTTATCTACGCACCAGGCAAAAACTATTTCTCACCAGTAGAGATGAGCCAGCAAGCCCCGTTTGTAGACGCGTCCCGTTCGGTAGACCCGGTCAACAGGCACAATACGTTTATCTCTTACTACACCTTTGGCAGTGCCGTGGGTTTTGGGTTGGACTTGACGTTGCGCACCAAGTTTCAGGGCGTGACCTTAGATGACTACATGCGCCTGCTGTGGCAACGCCATGGCAAGCCAGAGAAACCGTACACCCTGCCAGAGTTAGAACTGGCGCTGGCTGATCTGACCAAAGACCCCGGCTTCGCAAAGGACTTCTTTCAACAGCATGTGTATGGCAAAGCATTGATGCCGTATGAGACCTTAGCCAAGAACATGGGCGTGGCCCTGCGCAGTGCGCACCCTGGCAAGGCCGTTCTGCACATGGAGCAACTACAGTTTGCCAATGACCAGGCTACCCTCATGAGCGGCACGCACATTGGCAGTCCTTTGTACAAGGCCGGTCTGGATAGAGAAGACGTATTAGTGGCCGTCAACGGTAAAAAACTGAAAGACCAGAAAACGCTCAACGAGGTACTGGCTAAGTTAAAACCGGGTCAAACCGTACAAGTAGACGTAGAGCAAAAAGGAGTTAAAAAGCAGGTGGCCGTCACCTTGATGCAAGACCCTAAGATTGAGATGGTGCTGTTGGAGAAAACCGGACAATCGGTAGCGCCAGAGGTGAAAGCCCGCCGAGAGGCCTGGCTGGGCAGCAAGACGGTTCAGTAGGACGTTCGTTTTTGGTCTACTTACTGAAAAACAGGCCAAAAACGATGTTCACGTTTAGGCAATTTTACAAGCTTATTTCGTTAGATTTGTAGAAACCCCGTTGGGTGTCAATGCTATGACTAAAAAGATAACTCTATATACTGCGCTGTTTACTGCCTTTTTACTGGGTGGTACAAGTGCGCAGGCGCAAGACCTTACGCATCTGCCAGAGGTAAGCAGCCAAGCGGCCGTGACCACCACTACTAAAGCAGACTCTGTTCAAGCCATTGCTTCGCCTAAATTCTCTTGGGTAAGTTACAGCCTGTCTGCGGGAGCGGCATTTAGTAACTTTGGGTCTGCCTCTTACCTGGAGCCGAGGGTGCAATACCATGTCACACCCAGGTTTAGCGTGTTTAGCAGTCTGATGATGGTGCAGGCTTGGGGCGGTCCCGCTATTTCTTCTGCCCAACATGAAGGGGGAGCTTCTCATTCTGTGATGGGAGATCCGGCTTCGCGCTCTTATCTGTTGCACGTGGGCGGCTCATATGCCATGTCTGAGAAGCTTTTGCTTTCTGGCAGCGTCTGGAAGAACATAGGCCCTACCTCGCCGGCACGCTATATGGCCAATCCGTTTACTTATGGCGGCTATCCGCAGCAAGGTTTCAATTTTCAGGCCCAGTACCAGTTGGCGCCTAACGTGACCATCTCGGGGGGTGTGCGGTACGGAAGCGGCAATACTGGCTATTTTGGAGCGCCGGGTGCTTTTTACAACAACGGCTCTGCTTTTGGCAATCCTTTTTAAGCCAAACTTAAATCCTCTTTCCCGGATAGTTATTATCCATGAAGCTCCTCCACGGCAAGACCTGGAGGAGTTTTTTGTTGGCGAGCCACCGGTAGTAGCAAAGCCTATCACTAAGCATGGTATGGTTTTTTGGTTATATTTGTCCTTAGGCCCTTGTTCATCTTAGGCCGATTCACGCTCCAACCTTGACTAAGCTATGTCATCAACGCTCATCTTAGGGATTATTTCTGCCTACTTCTGTGTGCTCATTTTAATCTCCTTCCTGACCAGTAAAAAAGGCGAATCTACAGACAGCTTCTTCCTGGCCAATAGACAGTCGCCGTGGTATGTGGTGGCTTTTGGCATGATTGGCACCTCCTTGTCTGGGGTGACGTTCATCTCCATACCGGGCATGGTAGAAAAGGCGCAGTTCTCTTACCTGCAGCTCATTTTTGGCAACATGCTGGGTTATTTTGTGGTGGCCCTGGTCCTAATGCCCTTGTACTACCGGCTTAATCTGGTTTCTATCTATACGTACCTAGAAGAGCGTTTCGGGTTCTGGTCTTACAAAACCGGGGCGGCGTTCTTTCTGCTATCCCGCACGCTAGGCGCCTCTATTAGAATGTTTCTGGTGGCGGGCGTGTTGCAACTGGCGGTGTTTGATGAGATGGGCGTACCGTTTGAGGTGTCTGTGGCTATTACCATTGCTCTGATCTGGGTGTACACGTTTAGGGGCGGCATGAAAACCATCATCTGGACCGACACCTTCCAGACGCTGGCCATGCTCTTATGCGTGGGCATTAGCATTTCCATGATCTCTAATGAGCTCAACCTGTCTTTCTCTGGCATGGTAGACACCATCAGTGACAGCAAGTACTCTCAGGTGTTTTTCTGGGACGTGAAAGATCCGCGCTACTTCTTTAAGCAGTTCTTCTCTGGCGCTTTCATCTCTATTGTGATGGTGGGTCTGGACCAGGACATGATGCAGAAGAACCTAAGCTGTAAAAACCTGAAGGAGGCCCAAAAGAACATGTTCACGTTCACGGTCATCATCATGATTGTAAACATCCTGTTCCTGAGCCTGGGGGCGTTGTTGTATCTGTACGCGGGGGCCAAAGGCATTGGTCTGCCTGCCAAAGGCGATGACGTGTTCCCGTTCCTGGCCTTGAACTATTTCTCTTCTTTTGCGGGCATTGCGTTTATCTTGGGCATCACGGCCATCACCTATGCCTCTGCAGACTCTGCCCTGACGGCCTTGACCACCTCCTTCTGCGTGGACTTTCTGGATTTCAAGAACCGCCCCGAGACAGAGCGCATCCGGTTGAAGAACTGGGTACACTTAGGCTTCTCGGTCTTTATGGGCCTCATCATCATTGCGTTTAAGTATTTGAACAATGAGAGCGTGGTGCAGGCGGTGTTCAAAGTGGCCGGTTACACCTATGGGCCGTTGCTAGGCTTGTACGCCTTTGGGGTGTTTACCCGTCTGGCCGTGCGTGACCGTCTTACCCCCGTGGTGTGCGTGCTGGCTCCTATCTTAACGTATATCATCAGCTCTAATTCTGTGCAATGGCTCTGGGGTTATGAGTTTGGGTTTGAGGTCTTGATCTTGAACGGCGCGTTGACCTTCTTAGGCCTGCTTTCCATCTCTTACAAAAAGACTGAGTTCATAGACACCTTGGCTGACTCTTAGATTTGTCCTTTTACCAGGGCTTCGTTTTTGGCCTGTTTTCTGGAAAACAGGCCAAAAACGAAGCCCTGGTTCTTTTACAAAGCGCTCAAATCTCCTTTACCTTTGCGGCAAGCCGACGGCGTTATTGTTGGTTAAAATCTTCCTTCGTTCACAGCATACATGTCACCCATTCTAATCCTTGGCATTATTGCCGCTTACTTTTGTCTGTTGCTGGGCGTCTCCTTTCTAACCAGCAAGCAAGGCGAGTCTACCAACAGCTTCTTTCTGGCCAACCGGCAATCGCCGTGGTATGTGGTAGCCTTCGGGATGATTGGGACAACGCTGTCTGGAATCACCTTTGTGTCAATACCGGGGATGGTACAGAAGGCGCAGTTCACGTATTTGCAGTTGGTATTGGGCTACGTGTTGGGCTATCTGGTGATTGCCACCGTATTGTTGCCATTGTACTACCGGTTGCAAAGCGTTTCTATCTACACCTACCTGGAGCAACGGCTGGGGAAATGGTCCTACAGATCAGGCTCGGCGTTCTTTCTATTGTCCAGGACTTTGAGCGCCTCATTACGATTGTACCTGGTGGCGGGCGTGCTTCAATTGGCGGTGTTTGACCCGCTGGGCATTCCGTTTGGCGTGTCGGTGTGCTTGACCATTGGGTTTATCTGGCTGTACACGTTTAGAGGCGGAATGAAGACCATCATCTGGACGGACACGCTGCAAACCACGGCCATGTTGGTGTGCCTGGGCATTAGCATCTACCTTATCTCTACAGAATTAGGCCTCTCTTTCAAGGGGTTGTTTTCTATTGTAGCAGACAGTCCTTATTCTAAGGTATTTGACTGGGAAGTGAATTCGCCCAGTTACTTCTGGAAGCAGGTGGTCTCTGGCGCGTTCATCACCATCGTGATGACGGGACTGGACCAGGACATGATGCAGAAGAACCTGAGCTGCCGCACCTTAGGCGAGTCGCAAAAGAACATGGGTTGGTTTACCGTCATTCTAGTTCTGGTCAATGTGCTTTTCCTGGGCTTGGGAGCGCTGCTGTATCTGTATGCGGGCACCAAGGGAATTGCTCTGCCAGAGAAGGGAGATGACGTATTCCCGTTCCTGGCGCTTACTCATTTCTCTGCCCTGGCGGTCGTTGCGTTCATTCTGGGCATTACGGCCATCACCTATGCCTCAGCAGATTCTGCCTTGACGGCTTTGACCACGGCTTTCTGCGTAGACTTTCTTTCTTTTAAAGACAGGCCAGAACAGCAGCGCATTCACCTCAAGAACAGAGTGCACCTGGGCTTCTCCCTGTTACTGATTGTGTTCATCTTGTTGTTTAGGGCCTCTCAGAATGAAAGCCTGATCCTGCTGCTCTTTAAGATTACGGGGTATACCTATGGCCCGCTGTTGGGGCTTTTTGCTTTTGGTTTGCTGACCAAGCGCGCGGTAAAGGACCGTTTGGTGCCAATTATCTGCCTATTGGCTCCGGTTCTCACGTATGTATTGGCGGCTAATTCTAAGGAGTGGCTGGGCGGCTATGAGTTTGGCTTTGAGGTCTTACTGCTCAACGGGCTGCTGGCATTTTTTGGATTATGGCTGGCCTCCTCTTCTTCTACTGAGAAAACCTCTCTGCGGCCCAGATAACTAGACTGTGGCAAATCAACAGGAATCTCTACCTTTGCAAGTTGCTGACGCTGGAGGGCTGGTTCGTTTTTGGCCTACTTTCTAGAAAACACCCCGAAAACGGTTGTTCAGCAACCCCAATTTTTTTACTTTTTAGTATTACATGGCAAAACGCGGATTTGGGCCAAGCGCGGCTACAGGACCTGAGACAGAAGGCAAGGCAAAGCTGAACAAAGAAAACCTTCGTCGGGGTTTGAGCATCTTTCGGTTTGTACTCCCTTACAAGCGCAATTTCATCATAGGGCTCACGTTTCTGCTGTTCTCCAGTTTAACCTTTATGGCGTTTCCGGCTTTGACGGGCATTCTGCTGGACGCTGCCGTGGGCAATGCCAAGTTCTTCACGCAAGACTTAGACATCATTGCGCTTTTGTTGTTTGCCGTCATTCTCTTGCAGGGCATCTTCTCTTTTTGCAGGGTCTACTTTTTTGCGCAGGTAAGCGAGAACTCCATCGCAGATATTAGAAGAAGTTTGTATTCCAGGTTCATGGGCCTGCCCATCACTTTTTATGAGCAGCGCCGCGTGGGTGAGATTACCAGCCGCATTACCTCAGATGTGAGCTACATCCAGGACGGCTTCTCCATCACGCTGGCAGAACTGTTCAGACAAATCACCACCTTGCTAGTAGGCATTGGGTTTATCATGTACATCTCCGTGAAACTCTCTTTGTTCATGCTGGCCACGTTCCCGCTGCTGATCATTCTGGCCATGGTGTTTGGAAAGCGACTTAAGAAACTTTCCAGAAAGACGCAGGATCAACTGGCCACCACCAACGTGATTGTAGAAGAGACCTTGCAAGCCATACAAGTGGTGAAGGCGTTTACCAATGAGCTGTTTGAGATTAAAAGATACGGCAACGCACTGAGCAAATCTGTAAAAACGGCCATCAGTACGTCTTTCTACCGGGGCGCTTTTATCTCCTTTATTATAGTGGGATTGTTTGGCGGCATCATTCTGGTGATTTGGTACGGTGCCACCCTGGTGCAACGCGGCGAACTGACCATTGGCCAATTAACGTCCTTTATCTTATACACTACCTTTATTGGGGCCTCGGTGGCTGGATTGGGCGATTTATATGCCAAAGTGCAGGTTTCCATTGGGGCCTCTGAGCGTATTCTGGAGATTCTGGAGCAGGAAACTGAACAGCCAGAACTAGAGATGACCACGCCTACCCAATTACGCTTGAACGGACACGTCTCTTACAACCACGTGGGCTTCTCCTACCCTACCCGTCCAGACCTGGCGGTTTTGCAGAACATCCATTTTGAGATTGAAGCCGGCGAGAAGATAGCCTTGGTGGGGCCTAGTGGCGCAGGCAAGTCTACCATTGTACAGCTGCTCATGAAGTTCTATGCCGTTGACCAGGGTGCCATCTCTGTAGACGGCAGAAACATCTCTTCTTTACCTTTGCATGAGCTACGGCATAACATAGGCATTGTGCCACAAGAGATTCTGTTGTTTGGTGGTACTATTAGAGAGAACATTGCCTACGGCCGGCCAGACGCCTCTGAAGAAGAGATTTGGGAGGCCGCGCAGAAAGCCAATGCGCTGCAGTTTATCCAGTCGTTCCCAGAGGCTTTTGACACCGTGGTGGGCGAGCGCGGCATCAAGCTGTCTGGCGGTCAGCGCCAGCGCGTGGCCATTGCCCGGGCCATTTTAAAGAACCCGGCCGTTCTCATTCTAGATGAGGCCACCAGCTCCCTTGACTCTGAATCTGAGAAATTAGTACAGGAGGCCATGGATGAATTAATGAAGAACCGCACCACCATTATCATTGCCCACAGACTGGCAACCATCAGAAAAGTAGACAAGATTCTGGTAATTGATAAGGGACAGATTGCAGAGCAAGGAACCCATGACCAACTTTCCTCTGACCCTAACGGCATGTATACCAATCTACTACGCCTGCAGTTTGACCACCGGTAAGACAAGCGCCTTTTAGTTAAAGCCTTAATTAAACATAATGTATTATGTTTAATTAAGGCTTTTTAATTTTTAATTGTTGCTAACTATTCGCTTTTTAATTCGTTTAATTAAACTGTCAATTCCACTAATAATATTTTACCTAATTATTTAGAATTAAATCCCCAATTCTCAAATAAACATTATGTAAAATACAAATTCAAAACAGGTGGCACAGGGTATTGACGCGCTCCTCTCCTCTCTTTTGCTCTGCCTCCCGGCAAAGCCTTGCATAAGACATAACTAAGATTGCATTATACCTTACTAATTCTATTCTACCCATATTTAATTGCAGGCCATTCTGCAGCAATAGTGCAAAAACCAAATATTACCTGTCACGCAAATCAGTTAAGCAAAGAATTTCTGTTCTAGTTTTCATTTTTTATTTTAATTAAAGGTTTAATTAAAATAGTAGGCAAATGACTTGTGGTTTCTTGAATAATGACGCCAAATAACCAGCCACCGGCCAATGATTCAGCAGAAAGTTTTTGTTTTACCTGAATTCTTCTTATCATTAACCATTCATTTATTTACACAAACCATTAAACCAAACCAACATGAAAAAAATCTTACTCTTGAGTCTTTTCTTGTTGTCGGTGCTTCTGAACGAAGCCATGGCACAAAATAGGACTATCACAGGAAGGGTGACAGATGCTGGCAACAACGAAGGGTTGCCAGGTGTTACCGTTTTGGTGAAGGGCACTTCTAATGGCGCCTCCACTGATGCGAATGGAAACTTTCAGTTATCCATTCCAGCAGGCAACGCCACTTTGGTATTCAACTACATTGGATACGTTGCTCAAGAACGCGCAGTAGGTAACTCTACTACTATTAACGTAGCCTTGTCTTCAGACACTAAGGTATTGCAAGAAGTAGTAGTAACGGCCTTGGGTGAATCACGTGAGAAAGAAACTCTTCCTTACTCTGTAGGGGTGGTAAGCGGAAACCAATTGACGTTAGCTAAGTCTAATGACGTGAGTTCTTCTCTTGCTGGTAAAGTTTCTGGTGTTCAGCTACAAGGTTCTCCTTCTTCTACTTTTGACAACGCGTCTATCGTGATTCGTGGTGCTAACAGCATCTTGCCAGGCAACCCGCTTTACGTAGTAGACGGTGTTATCACTGAGCAGCAGAACGTGATCATGGACAACGTTGCTAACATCTCTGTTTTGAAGGGTGCTGCTGCAACGGCTCTTTATGGTAACCGTGCTGCCAACGGTGTGGTTATCATCACCAGCAAAAAAGGAGAGAAAGGCAAAACAACAGTTGAACTTAACTTGAGCGCAACTGCTGAGAAATTGTACTTGTTACCTCCATACCAGAACTCTTACGCAGGTGGTTATACCTCTTCTGTAAACAGCCCAGCCTCTTACGGCGCTGGTCCATCTGGTAACTACCTGGATGAGGCTGGTAACTACATCTTCCGTTACGATCCAGACGCAGGTCACCCTGCTGAGTGGGCTGCTTTTGACGGTCAGAAAATCCTTGAGTACGGTGCAGATGAGAGCTGGGGTCCAAAAATCACTGGCCAGACGTACCGTCCTTGGTACTCTTGGTACCCAGGTGAAGACTTTGGCAAGCAAATCCCAATGACAGCACAGCCAGACAACATCAGAGATTTCTTTGAGACTGGTATGTTCTTGAACAACTCTATTGCCTTCTCTGGCGCAAGTGATGCCGTTAGCTACCGTTTAACGTATGCCAACCAGCACAGAACACTTACTATCCCAGAAGCCAAGCGTAACCAACACCAATTAGGATTGAACTCATCTTTCACAGTTTCTCCTAAAATCACGGTTACTACAGATGCAACTTTCACTTACACAGACACGAAAGGTGCTCCAGCGGAAGACTATCGTAATGATGGTTTGAACGTAACTCAAGGTTTCAACCAGTGGTTCCAGCGTCAATTGAACCTGGACGATCTTAGAAACTACAGAACGCCAGACGGCCGTTTCAAGTCTTGGAACATTGGTGACCCTAATGCTTCTGGTGACATTGACGCTATCTTGACACCACAGTACTGGGAGTCTCCTTACTTTGTACAGGAGAACAACTTTACTACACAGCAAAACACTCGCTTATCTGGTAACTTAGGTTTGAACTACAAACTGACTGACCACTTAAGCGTACAGGGTAACGCTAAAATGTTCTACAGAGGTGGTAGAAATGATGGCCGTATCGCCTTCGGTTCTATTGCCACTCCTCAGTATACCTTAGCTCAGTTCACCATCCGAGAATTCAACTATGAAGGTTACTTAAACTACAAGAGAGAGTTTGGTGATTTCTCATTTGATGGCTTTGTGGGTACCGCATTGCGTTTGAATGACACTGATATCATGTCACAAACTACTCAAGGTGGTTTGAGCGCTCCAGATTATTTTGACATCTCTGCTTCTGTGGCTCGTCCGCTTTCTACTAGAACTTTTGAAGAAAGAGAAGTACGTTCATTATTGGGTCGTGCGTCTGTGGGTTACAAAGGCTTCTTGTTCTTAGACGGTACCTTGCGTAACGACTGGTTCTCTACCCTTCCTACAGAAAACAATAGCTTTATGTATGGTTCATTGGGAGGTTCATTGGTATTCACTGAGCTGTTGAACAATGAGAGCTTGAAGCGTGTGCTTTCTTCTGGTAAATTGAGAGGTTCTGTGGCTCAGGCTGGTCAGGACATCGGGTTTAACCAAGTGAATATTGTAAACAACAACGAGGTTGCTTATGGCAACAACTCTTCTGCCTCTGTGGGTAACCAATACAGAAGTGGCCAGATCAAGCCTGCTTTGACTACCTCATGGGAAGTTGGTGCTGACTTTAGATTCTTCAACCGCTTTGGCCTAGACTTCACGTACTACAATGACGTGAGCGAAGACCAAATCCTTGGTTTAGAGATTGACCCTACCACTGGTTACAACACTGCCCAGGTAAACGCCGGTAAATTTGTTAGAACTGGTATTGAATTGTCATTGAACGGTACTGCCGTACAAACTGACAACTTCACTTGGGATGTAATGATCAACTGGTCTAAAAACCGTTCTAGAGTAGATGAGCTAGTTGAAGGCGTTACTACTTACCTGGTAGGTACTGACTGGAACAACACTCGTTTAGAGCACAGAGCTGGTCAAGACTGGGGTATGTTAGTAGGTAGAAGATGGAGAAGAAACGACCAAGGCCAGATCTTGGTTGGTGCCAATGGTGTTCCTCAATATGACATAGGACAAGAAAGAGGTTCTGTACAGCCAGATTTCACTGGTGGTGTATTTAACTCTTTCTCTTACAAGGGCTTTAACTTAGGCTTCTCGTTAGACTTCCAGAAAGGTGGCTTGTTCTACTCTTCTACCAAGCAGTTTAACTTAGGTGGTGGTCTACATGAGGCTACTGTAGGTCTAAATGATAAAGGCAATGACTGGAGAGACTACCCATCTAACGGTGGTGGTTACAAGATTCCTAATGCGGTATTCGCGCCAGGTACTCCTAAAGCTGGTCAGCCAAATGATGTATACATGCCAGCTCGTCGTTACTTCTACACCTCATTGCAGGCAGGAGCCATTGACGAGTTTGTATTGGATGGTTCATACTTGAAACTAAGAGAAGTTCGTTTAGGTTATGAAGTTCCTAAGTCTATCTTGGGCACGCTGCCAATCTCTGGTGCTAACATTAGCTTCATTGTAAACAACGCTTGGTTAATCAGTGCTCCTGCCAAGGAGTATGGTATTGATCCTTCAGAATTAGAAGACTACTGGACAGAAGGCGGTCAGTTGAGCTCAACTCGCTCAATGGGTGTGAACTTGAGACTTACTTTCTAATCAGTAAAAAATTACTAAGATGAAAAAGAGAATTTTATCAATTGCTACGGGTCTTCTAGTATTCCTAGGAGCCTGTGATTTCAGCGACTTTGGTGACACCAACGTGGATCCAACAGCTTTGCCGGCGGTTTCCAACAAGGCCTTGTTGACTTTTTCAGAGCAGGCCATCTCTTGGACTACCTGGAGTGCCCCCGCTAGACAAGGTGCCGTAGGTACTGCTTCTTCTACTGCTGGTTATGCCAATGATTACATGGTATTGTACGCGCAGTATCTGTCTGAAGGTCCATACCCAGAGTCTCAGAACTACAGTGACCGTAACTTGTCATGGACTGAGTGGTACAGAGGCCCTTTGGCTAACTTGCAGACCATTATTGACAACAATAATGCTGGTAACGCTGCTGCAGATCCTGCCAACGGTTCTAAGAACAATCAGATTGCCGTTGCCCGTATCCTTAAGGCTTATTACTTCTGGTATTTAACAGATACCTATGGTGACATTCCTTACTCAGAAGCTTTGAAAGGTAATGAGAATAGAACTCCTAAGTATGATGCTCAGGAAGCTATCTACAATGACCTTTTCAAAGAAATGACTGAGGCTCAGGCTCAAATTGAGTTGGCTGGATTCCCGGTACAAGGAGACATTTTGCTGAACGGCGACATGGCTGGTTGGAAGCGTTTTGCTAACACGGCCCGCATGTTCATGGCATTGCGTTTAATTAAGAAAAACCCTGCTAAAGCAAAGGCTGAGTTTGAGGCTGCTATGACTGCTGGTGCCATCACTAGCAACGATGAGAACATTGTTTATCAGTTCTTAGGTGGTGATCCAAACAACTGGAACCCATGGTATGAAAACTATAGCAATGACAACCGTAATGATTATGCCCTTAGCGACAGAATCGTTACTGCCATGCAAGGTGATCCACGTTTGAAAGTATATGGTGAGTCTATCAACGGCAACATCATTGGTCTTCCTTACGGTACTGCGGTAGCTAGAAACATTCCTTCTGCTTACAGCCGTCTAGGTGAGAGATTCCAAGGTGCTGGTGTTATCGCTCCTATCTTCACGTATTCTCAAGTATTGTTTGCAAGAGCTGAAATGGCCAACCGTGGTCTTACTTCAGAGAACGCTGGTGCATTGTATGAGCAAGGCATTGAAGCTTCTGCTGAGTTCTACGGTGTAGGTCCAATTCCTCACGGTGCTTACGCAGGTAACAACGCCGCAGGTTTACAGCAAATCATCACCGAGAAATGGAAGCACCAATTCTTGAATGGTTTTGAAGCATGGACAGACTGGAGAAGAACTGGTTACCCATCTTTCTTGGTACCAGGTGAAGGTTCACTAGATGCCCGTGGTATTCCACGTAGAATGAGCTACCCAGCTAACGCTAGAACTGTGAACCAGGCTGGCTATGACGCTGCAATTGCTCGTCAAGGTGCAGACACTAACTACACCAGAGTATGGTGGGATGTTCAATAGTCTGAACTAACCTTAAAATTACAAAGAGCCGGGCACCTTGCCTGGCTCTTTGCTTTTAACCCAGTTCCTACTCCCCATCTCTGCCACTCACCTTATATCTCAAGGCCAACTATACCCAGATAATTGCATTCCTTTCATATTAAATAAAACCCAAGTCACATAATGGGGAATAAGGAAGGAAAAATGAACCAAGGCGTTGCAATTCTCATTTTTTATCTGAAAACTTTGCAGACAAGCGGTCGCCGCATTTATAGCTTTATCTAACAAAATGAATAAAAAGTCTATTTTATCAGTTGTGCCCACAACGGTAAAACGCTCCCTCACCGGGAGTGCGCTTTTTTCTGTTCTCTCCAGAACAGTTTTTTCTTCTGCTATTATCCCTACCCGATCCAGGCGCTAGGCCACCGGCTGGCCTAGGTTACTAAGCGTAACCATACCGGATGCCCTTTCATGCCCGCATTTGACTGCGGACAAAAGGACCCTATTTACCTTTCTCTTTTACTCATTTTAATACCATTGCGTATGAACGCTACGGCTATACAGTCGCAGCCTATTGCCTCTGTCTTCATGGAAGTACAACCTGATTTTACAGTGGTGGTAGCCTCACCAGAGCACACCCCCTTCGCCCAACAAATCTGTGATGAGATGGAAGCCTCTGCCAAGGCCCGTGGCACCGGTATTGCTAAACGCTCGCCGCTCTACGTGGCCCAGAAAATGGAAGAAGGCAAAGCAGTCATTGCCTTTGATGCGCAAGGCGCATGGGCTGGGTTCTGCTACATTGAAACCTGGGGCCACGGCGAGTACGTGGCCAACTCCGGGCTGATAGTAGCCCCGCACCTGCGCAAGAGCGGTCTGGCCAAGCGCATCAAGGAGAAAATCTTTGAACTGTCGCGCACCAAATACCCACACGCCAAAATCTTCGGGTTGACCACGGCCTTGGCGGTCATGAAAATCAACTCAGACCTGGGCTACCGCCCTGTAACCTATTCAGAGCTCACCAAAGACGAAGAATTCTGGAAAGGCTGCCGCAGTTGCGTCAACTTTGACATCTTAACCATGAAAGAGCGCAGCAACTGCCTCTGCACGGCCATGCTTTTTGTTCCGCCAAAGGCGGAAGACAATGAGTGATTGAGAGATTGAATGAATGAGAGAATAATATTTCCTACTCATTCATTCAATCTCTCAATCACTCAATATAAATCTCTCAATCATTCAAAAGTATTCAATCTCTCAATCACTCATTACCACCATGAAAAAAGTAGTTCTCGCGTTCAGTGGCGGCTTAGACACATCCTTTTGTGTGAAGTACCTACTGGAACAAGGTTATGACATCTATTCGGCCATTGTGAACACCGGCGGCTTCTCTGAGGAGGAATTGGTGGAAATAGCCCGAAGGGCCGAGAATCTGGGCGTGAAACAGCACGTAACCTTAGACGAAACCGATAACTACTACCAGTCTTGCCTGAAGTACCTCATCTTCGGGAATGTGCTCAAAAACAACACCTATCCCCTATCGGTGAGCGCCGAGCGTATCTCGCAGGCCATGGCCATTGCCAAATACGCCCAAGAAGTGGGCGCCGAGGCCGTGGCCCATGGAAGTACTGGCGCCGGCAACGACCAGGTGAGGTTTGACATGGTGTTCAACATCCTCATTCCCAAGGTAGAAATCATCACACCCATCCGGGACCTGAAACTGTCCCGCGAGGAGGAGATTGCCTACCTGAAAGAGCGTGGTGTGGAGATGGATTTCCAGAAGGCGCAGTACTCTATTAATAAAGGTATCTGGGGAACATCCGTAGGCGGTAAGGAAACCCTGACCTCCCACCAGGCTTTGCCTGAATCGGCGTACCCTACCCAACTGACTAAAGAAACACCAGAGCGCATCACGCTGCATTTCAAAAACGGTGAGCCGGTAGGTTTGAACGATGAAATGTTCGAGAACCCCGTGCACGTGATTCAGAAACTGCAAGAGATTGCCGGAGCCTATGCCATTGGCCGCGACATTCACGTAGGCGACACCATCATTGGCATTAAAGGCCGCGTAGGGTTTGAGGCGGCGGCCCCGATGATCATCATCAAAGCGCACCATGCCCTGGAGAAACACACCCTTACCAAATGGCAACTGTACTGGAAAGACAGCCTGGCCACCTGGTACGGTAACTGGATGCACGAAGGCCAGTTCCTAGACCCTACCATGCGCAACATTGAGACCTTTCTGGAAGACACGCAGAAAACCGTGACCGGAAAAGTGTACGTGTTGCTAGCGCCTTTCCGCTTCCAGGTGGAAGGCATTGAGTCAGACCATGATTTGATGTCGTCTAAGTTTGGCTCTTACGGCGAGATGAACAATGCCTGGACAGGCGAAGACGTGAAAGGTTTCTCCAAAATCTTCGGGAACCAGACTATGATGTACCGCTTAATCAACGGCGAAGATGGCGCAAAATAACAAGATACAAGTGGGCATAGTGGGCGGAGCGGGCTACACCGGTGGTGAGCTCCTGCGCCTGCTGGTGCACCACCCGAACGTTGCCATCAGCTTTGTGCATAGCCAAAGCCAGGCCGGCAAACCGGTGGTAGACACCCATACAGATTTGCTGGGTGATACGGAGTTGGTCTTTACCAACGAGCTGGGCACCAATGTAGATGTGCTGTTTCTCTGCGTAGGCCACGGCGATGCCCGGAAATTCCTGGACACCAACCCCATTCCGGACTCGGTGAAAATCATTGACCTGAGCCAGGATTTCCGGTTAACGGAGAAGTCCAGCATTGGCAACCGTCAGTTTGTGTACGGCCTGCCTGAGCTGAACCGCGAGCAGATTAAAACCGCTTCTAACATCGCCAATCCGGGTTGTTTTGCCACTGCTATTCAGTTGGCCTTGCTCCCGCTGGCGCAGAACGGTTCTCTGCCCACTGAGGTGCACGTGAGCGGCATCACCGGCTCTACCGGCGCGGGTCAGAAACTAGCTGAGACCTCTCACTTCAGCTGGCGCAACAATAACATCTCCAGCTACAAGGTCTTCGGGCACCAGCACCTAGATGAGATCACGGAGAGCCTTCAGACTCTGCAGGCAGACGCCCAGCCAGCCATCCGGTTTGTGCCGTACCGCGGTAATTTCAGCCGGGGTATTCTGTGCACTACCTACATGACCTCAGATGTGAGTCTGGAAGAAGCCCAGGTTTTGTTCACACAGTTTTACCATGGCCACCCTTATACCCTGGTCACCGACAAGAACCCAGACTTGAAACAGGTAGTGAATACGAACAAATGTCTCTTATATATAGAGAAACACGACGACCAACTGGTCATCACCAGCCTGATTGACAACCTGTTGAAAGGCGCCTCGGGCCAAGCCGTGCAAAATATGAATCTCATGTTTGGGTTGGAGGAACGTGCCGGTTTGCAGTTAAAGGCCATTGGGTTTTAGCCTCCTTTTTTGGCTTGTTTTGCAGAAAAGAGGCCAAAAACGGGAAACATCAACTAAGCTGAAAAATTCAAAACAAAGCCACAATATCACTTCTTTTTTGTCATCCTGAAAGAATCTTGTGGGCGAACTAGCATTGCTTTCATAAGCGACTTTACCGTTGGCCCTCAAGATCTTTCCAAGATGACAAAGCTGGTTAGATTGTTCAGCTACTCCTGAAGGCACAGGTCTGAAGGCTCGCGTCAGAAAATAACACACCCTCCGTTTTTGGCTTGTTTTCCTGAAAACAGGCCAAAAACGGAAAGTCTTACAACTTGAATCTTACGTCTATAATATGAATCTCTTTGACGTTTATCCCCTTTTTGACATAACACCGGTTCGTGCCCTGGGCTCCAAGGTCTGGGATGCCAACGGCATTGAATACCTGGATTTGTACGGCGGTCATGCCGTGATTTCCATCGGGCACAGCCATCCGCATTACGTGCAACGCCTAACCGAGCAGTTGAACAAAATAGGGTTCTACTCCAACTCCGTGAAGATTCCGCAACAACAAGAACTGGCTGACAAGCTGGGGCAACTGAGCGGCTACCCAGATTACCAGTTCTTCCTGATAAACTCTGGCGCCGAGGCCAACGAAAACGCCCTAAAGCTGGCCTCGTTTCATACTGGCCGCAAGAAAGTGATTTCGTTCAGCAAGTCCTTTCACGGCAGGACCTCAGCAGTAGTCGCTGCCACAGATGACCCAAGCTTGATAGCTCCGGTAAATGAGACAGAGAATATTTTGTTCCTTCCATTCAATGATTCTGCCGCTGTAGAAGAAGCCCTGGCAACCCATGAAGTGGCCGCTATTCTGGTGGAAGGCATACAGGGCGTGGGCGGCGTGAACATACCTACCGCTCAGTTTTTGCAGGATTTGGAAAAACTAGCCAAAAAACACGGCGCCCTTCTCATCCTAGATGAGATTCAGTCAGGCTACGGGCGCTCTGGTAAGTTCTTCGCGCACCAGCATGCGGGAATCCGGCCAGACTTGATTACCATCGCCAAGGGCATGGGCAACGGATTTCCGGTAGCGGGTGTTTTGATTTCACCTGAGATTAAGGCTAAACACGGCATGCTGGGTACTACCTTCGGGGGGAATTACCTGGCATGTGCCGCCTCTCTGGCGGTGCTGGAAGTGATGGAACAGGAAAACCTGATAGAAAACGCGGCTACCATGGGGAACTACCTCATAGAGAAAGCAAAGACTTTACCGGGCGTGCGCGAAGTACGCGGCCAAGGCCTAATGGTGGGCATTGAATTGGAGCAACCCTGCGCCCCGCTCCGCAAGGCCCTGCTAGATGAGTACCGCATTTTCACCGGCTCAGCGTCCAACAAAAACACCATCCGTATCCTGCCTGCGCTCAATGTAACGCAAGTGGAACTGTACAGATTCCTGGAAGCCTTCGCAGAGTTAGTTAGTAGATAAATAGACACAAGATGTAAGACATAAGACGCAAGGCTTTGGGCATTGGATTAAAATCTTGTGTCTTGAGTCTTACGTCTTAAATCCTAAATAAAAATGAAGCAATTCACCTCGGTACACGACGTACAAGACATAAACGCGCTGGTGCAGGAAGCCCTGGAGCTGAAAAAAAACCCGTATGCCCATGAAGACTTAGGCAAACGCAAAACCCTGGGCCTTATTTTCCTGAACCCCAGCTTACGTACCCGTCTGAGCACCCAAAAAGCCGCGCAGAGCCTGGGCATGAATGTGATGGTGATGAACATGGGCCAGGAAGGTTGGGCCCTGGAAACCCAGGACGGCGCCATCATGAACGGCACCACCGTGGAGCACATCAAAGACGCCGCCGCCGTCATGGGCGAGTACTGTGACGTGCTGGGCCTCCGCTCCTTCCCCAAACTGCAAAGCGTGGAGGAAGACTATTCAGAGGATATCCTCAAGAAGTTTATCCAGTACGCCAACGTGCCCTTCGTGAGCCTTGAATCAGCTACCCGTCACCCATTGCAGAGTTTAGCAGATTTAGTGACTATCACAGAGCATGCCCCTGCTGGCCGTCGGCCAAAGGTAGTGTTGACCTGGGGGCCGCACGTGAAAGCGCTGCCGCAGGCCGTACCCAACTCCTTTGCCGAATGGATGTGCGCCGCCGACGTAGATTTTGTCATCACCCACCCCGAAGGCTACGAGCTGGACCCGCAGTTCACCAACGGCGCCACCATCACTTACAACCAGCAGGAAGCCTTTGAAGGCGCCGACTTCATCTACGTAAAAAACTGGTCTACTTTCCAGCCTAACTACGGAGAAGTACTCACCCAAGACGCGAACTGGATGCTCACCAACCAGCACCTGGCCAACACCAACAACGCCAAAGTCATGCACTGCCTCCCCGTTCGCCGCAACGTTGAACTCAGCGATGAAATCCTGGACGGCCCCAACTCTTTAGTTGTACAGGAAGCCGCCAACCGTGAATTCGCCGCGCAGGCGGTATTGAAGCGGTTGCTGGAAGGGATAAAGTAATAGAACTGAAGACCTCATAGGTTTTAAAAACCTGTGAGGTCATACTTACCCCCTCATCTGTCATCCTGAAAGGACCTTGTGCGCAAGCTAGATAGACAATTGCTAAACGCAAAAAACCATTTTTGGCCTGTTTTAATGAAAATAGCCCAAAAACAAAAGCAAGCTTGTAGCTACTGCTTCTCTAACAGGCCCACAAGGTCCTTTCAGGAGGACAAAAAAATAAAAGCATTGAGTAGAGAGGAAAGATTGAATAGAAAGGAAAGGTTAAGTACCGCTGTTCCTGCTGCTAGGGATTTCCTGCTTCCGCTGTTCGGGATTTACCAATCCCGAACTACTCTGTCGCGGATTTATCAATCCGCCGGGAACCACGGGCAAGTTAGCAGAAACGGGGAGTAGGAACTCCCCTACAGATAGCTTCCGGATTATAAATCCGGAAGAGCAAGACATGGAAAACTATTTAGTTATTAAAGAAATCTAACGTTTAACATCTAGTGTCTACCAAACTCAACGTCATCAAAATAGGTGGCAACGTATTGGACAACGCCGACAAGCTGGAGCGGTTCATGACGGATTTCGCGCTGTTGCCGGGCCCGAAGGTGCTGGTGCACGGCGGCGGAACCATTGCCACAGAGATTGGCAAGAAAATGGGCATGGAAACTATCATGATCAACGGTCGTCGCGTCACTGATGCCAACACCCTGCACCTGGTGACCATGGTGTACGGCGGTCTCCTGAACAAGAACTTGGTGGCGCAATTACAGGCCAGAAAATGCAATGCCCTGGGCTTGACCGGCGCCGATGCCAACGTCATTCCCGCCCACAAGCGCCCCGTCAAAGACATTGACTACGGGTTTGTAGGCGACGTGGAAAGCCCAGACCAAGTGAATGTGCCGTTCCTAGCGTCTCTGGCCCAGCAAGGCATTGTCCCGGTGTTTGCGGCCCTCACCCATGACGGCGAAGGCAACATGCTTAACACCAACGCCGATACCATTGCCTCTACCCTGGCCGTGGCCTTGAGCCAACAGTTTGAAGTGAACCTGGTGTACTGCTTCGAGAAAAAAGGCGTGTTGTTAGATGTAGAAGATGAAACCAGCGTGATTCATCACCTCCAGCCTAGTTATTACCAAGAACTGAAGAACAAAGGAGCCATTTTTGCCGGCATGCTCCCCAAACTGGACAATGCGTTTTCTGCGCTGGAGCAAGGCGTAAAAGCGGTAATTATTGGCGATGCGGCAGACCTACAAGAGATCGCTAGAGGAAGAGAAGCTGGAACGAGGATTACCTTGTAAGACACTGATAGGAGCTTCGCACATTACGAGGCCATAGAGTTGAGCGTGTAAGGTGCGTTTTTGGCCTGTTTTCCAGAAAACAGGCCAAAAACGGTTGCATCTGGAGCGAGACTCCCGTCTTGTCACTTGGGATGAGGCGAGTCTCCAGACTCGCTATCTAATATAATTTAAAAAGGGAGTCTGAAGACTCCAACCATCTACAGACACGAGTCCAGAGACTCGCGCCGGAAGAACTTAAATTGTCAATGACCAACACCTTATATCAAGACGCCCTCAACCTGCTTCAGCAGCTCATCTCCATCCAGTCCTTCTCCCGCGAGGAAAGTGGGACGGCTGAGGCGATTGCGCAATTTTTACAGGCGCGGGGCGTGGAAATTCACCGCAGGGAGAACAACGTCTGGGCCTTCAATAAGCACTACAACCCAGCGTTGCCCACAGTACTCCTCAACTCACACCATGACACCGTAAAGCCGCACCCCAGTTGGACGTTTGACCCGTTCACGCCTACCGTGCAGGACGGCAAGCTCTACGGCCTGGGCAGCAATGACGCGGGCGGCTGTTTGGTCTCTTTGATTGCCACGTTCTTGCACTTTTATGACCGCACATATTTAACCTATAACCTGGTGCTGGCGGCTACCGCCGAAGAGGAAATCTCCGGAAGGAATGGCATTGAGCTGGTGTACCCAGAACTGGGGAACGTAAAATTTGCGATAGTAGGCGAGCCTACCCAGATGCACCTGGCCGTAGCCGAAAAAGGCCTGATGGTGCTGGATTGCGTGGCCCATGGGCAAGGCGGACATGCCGCGCGGGAGGAAGGCGTGAATGCCATTTACGAGGCGCTGACCGATATAGAATGGTTCAGGACGTATAGATTCCCAAAGGAAAGCAGTTTTCTGGGCCCGGTAAAGATGAGCGTGACCGTAATCCAAGCCGGTTCTCAGCATAACGTGGTGCCCGACCAATGCAAATTCACCGTGGATGTGCGCATAACCGATGCCTACCAGCCCGAGGAAGTGTTGAGCATCATAAAAGGGCACGTGAAGAGTGAGGTCACGCCTAGGTCCACGCGGCTGCGGCCCTCGTCCATTGACCGGGAGCACCCTATTGTGCAGTCGGGCATCAGGCTGGGCCGGAACCTGTACGGCTCCCCTACCACCTCAGACCAGGCGCTGTTAAACATCCCATCGCTCAAAATCGGGCCCGGCGACTCGGCCCGGTCGCATACCGCCAATGAATTTGTTTACATTTCCGAACTGGAAGAAGGCATTGCCCTGTACATTCAATTATTGACACCCGTAATTACCGCTTAGCATGAAACTCTGGCAAAAAGAAACCTCCGTAGCGCAGAACGTTGAGAAATTCACCGTGGGCAAAGACGCCGAAATGGACCTGCAACTGGCACCTTTTGACGTGCTGGGCTCCTTGGCGCACACGCGCATGCTGGAGAGCATCGGGCTCATGGAACCTGAAGACCTGGCCGCTGTGCAGCGTGAACTCAAGGCCATTTACCAGAGCATTGAGCGCGGCGAATTTGAAATTGAGCCCGGCGTAGAAGACGTGCACAGCCAGGTAGAGTTGCTGTTGACCCGCCGATTAGGTGAGGCCGGCAAGAAAATCCACAGCGGCCGCTCCCGTAACGACCAGGTGCTGGTGGATTTGAAGCTGTTCATCCGTCATGAGATTAGACAAACCGTGGAGGCCGTGCACACGCTGTTCACCACCTTGCAGGAGCTCAGCGAGAAGAACAAAGACGTGCTACTACCTGGTTATACTCACTTGCAGGTGGCCATGCCCTCCTCGTTCGGGTTGTGGTTTGGCGCGTACGCCGAGAGTTTGGTAGACGACCTTCAACTACTGCAAGCCGCCTATAAAATCAGCAACAAGAATCCGCTGGGTTCGGCGGCTGGGTACGGTAGTTCCTTCCCGCTCAACCGCCAGATGACCACGGACTTCCTGGGCTTTGATTCGCTGAACTACAACGTGGTGTACGCGCAGATGGGTCGGGGCAAGACCGAGCGCAGCGTGAGCATGGGTTTGGCGTCCATCGCTAGCACCGTGGGCCGCATGGCCATGGACGTGTGCCTGTACATGAGCCAGAACTTCGCCTTCGTGACGCTGCCCGATGAACTGACCACCGGTTCCAGCATCATGCCGCACAAGAAAAACCCAGACGTGTTTGAAATCATGCGCGGCAAGTGCAACCGCCTGCAGGCCCTGCCCACCGAGATTCAGATGCTGCTGGGTAACCTACCCTCGGGTTACCACCGTGAACTGCAATTACTCAAGGAAAGCTTCTTCCCAGCCTTCACAGAAATCAGGAACTGCCTGGAGATGATGACCTTCATGCTCCCCCACCTCAAACTGAACCCAGATATTCTAAAAGACGAAAAGTACCAGTACCTCTTCAGCGTGGAAGTGGTGAACAACCAGGTCTTGAGCGGTGTGCCGTTCAGAGATGCTTACAAAAATGTGGGCTTGGCCATTGAGAAAGGCGAGTTTGAACGGCCTGAGAAAGTGCACCACACCCACGAAGGCAGCATTGGCAACCTGTGTACCGCCGAGATAAAAGGCCTGATGGACGAGGTACTGAGCGGCTTCCAGTTTGAGAAAGTGGATAAGGCGATAAAGGAGTTGCTAGCGTAGGTTGTTTTTGGCCTGTTTTCTGTAAAAGAGGCCAAAAACGCAATAACGCAATTCCTTCTTCCTGAGGGAGAAGGTTAGGATGAGGGGGTTTAGGTTGCAGGTAGTACAGCCTTTGCTATGAATGGCCGCTTACCCTCTCTATAATTAACATTTTTGGTCTGTTTTACGGAAAACAGGCCAAAAACAAGAAAGCCTCTTGAGCCTATTAGCTCAAGAGGCTTTCCTGTTTTTAACTTAATCCCAAACTTACACCTTCACCAGCATCTTGCCTTGGTTCTGGCCAGTGAACAATCCTAAGAACGCATCTGGTAGTTTCTCAAAGCCATCCAGAATGGTTTCTTTATAATGGAGTTTGCCTTCTTTGACCCAGATGGCCAGTTGTTGCATAGCTTCGGGGAAGCGGGTGTGGTAGTTGCTCACAATAAAGCCTTTGATGAGCGCGCTGCGGGTTAAGATGAGGGGCAGGAACCGAGGTCCTAGTTGTGGTTGTTGGTCGTTGTAGTGGGCAATCTGGCCACAGATGATGAGGCGGGCGTGGAAGTTGATGAGCGAGATAACGGCATCAGTGATTTCGCCGCCCACATTGTCAAAGTATACATCCACGCCGTTGGGGCAGGCAGCTTTTAACTCTGCACGCAGGTTTTGGGTGGTTTTGTAGTTGATGACTTCATCATACCCGAATTCCTTTTTCAAGAGCTCTGCTTTTTCATCAGACCCGGCCAGACCTACCACGCGGCAACCCTTGAGCTTAGCAATCTGGCCTACCACCATGCCCACGGCTCCGGCTGCGCCAGAAACCACCATCGTCTCGCCTTCCTTGGGCTGCCCAATGTCCAACAACCCGAAAAAGGCGGTGAGGCCGGGCATGCCCAGAATACCCAAATAGTAGCTGGCCGGTGCCAGGTTGGTATCAATCTTTTGTAGTTTCTTGCCATCTGCCACAGTCTGCGTAGCCCAGGGCAAAGCCCCCAAGACCACATCGCCGGGTTGCAATGCCTCGCTCTTAGATTCTACTACTTTGGCTACTACGCCACCTTCCAGCGGGGCGTCTACCTGAAAAGGCGGCGTGTAAGACTTAGCATCGTTCATGCGGCCGCGCATATAGGGGTCAACGGAGATGTATAGCGGTTTTAATAGCACCTGCCCTTCCTGCAAGGCTGGTAACTCAGCTTTCTCAAACCTGAAATTCTCTGGTGTGGGGTTTCCTTTCGGCCGACTGGCCAGTACTATTTGTGTTACTTCCATGATGTCTCTTTACAAGGTTGACTCAAGGCCTAAGCCTTACGTATTGATTAAGAAACGGCTCCATACAGGAAAGGGTGTGAAACCAATAGGTAGCGTAGAGGAAACTAACCTAGATTGAAGATTTAGGGCAAGAAATGCTTTTTCAGTTTTTTGGCTGATTCCTGGAAAACAGGCCAAAAACAGGAATTCATATTAAAATTTCTGCATGAATTATTTTACCTTTTGCTGGCAAATGATATAAAGAGGCAAAGAGGTGGTGTTCTACAAATGTGACGGACACTTTGATTAGCCCCCTCACCAAAGCCATATGATTTGACGCAAGTTTCACCTCTAAAAATAGTCAGTATGAAAAAGTACTTTTTCCCACAACAATTGGCTGTTCTAAGGATTCTTGTAGTCTTAGGCTTTCTTATGGTTAGCTTGAACGCGCACGCTACCCATAAAAGAGCTGGTAACTTATTCTTTAAAAGCGACACCACTGCTGCTAGAAACCCGCTTCGGTTCTTCTTTAAATTAGTAACCTATACGGTTAAAGCACCCGGTGCCATAGAAGACGTAGAGGCAACTCTTTATTTTGGAGACTGTAGCACCCCTCAAACTTCTAATAGGACCGTGCGAGCTGAGCTAGTGAATGGGGAGTACTCTAGCTGGGTCAACACCTATTACTTTGAGCATACCTACGCCAGTGAAGGCACCTATACGGTCTCTTATGTAGCTGAAAACCGGAATTGGGGAATTATAAACGTTACCAACTCCGTACAACAGACCTTTTTTCTCACCGCTACCATCACCGTTGACCAGTTTTTAGGCTTGAACAGATCACCTATCCTACAGGTACCACCCATTGACGTGGCCGATATCAACAGCGTCTTTACGCACAACCCTGGCGCTTATGATCCTGACGGGGATAGCTTAGTGTTTAGGATGGTGGAGCCTAAAATTGATGGTGGCAGAAATGCTTGCGGAGATCCGGTTTGGAGAACCGCTCTTGGCTATACTGGGTTAGAAAACTTTCTGGGAGTACCCACAGATGCTACCGTGGCTTCTTTCAGGCTAGACCCAAACACGGGGCAATTGACCTGGAACACACCTAGCAGACTGGGCGCATACGCGGTAGCCATTGTGGTGGAAGAGTGGCGGGCCGGCCGTTTGATTGGACGCGTGGTGCGGGACATGCAGATTCTGGTAATGGACATTTCTAACAAACCACCCAAACTCTTACTGCCTGCAGACATCTGCCTGGTAGCCGGTACCAGCGTCCAACACGTGATAAAAGCCACTGATCTAGAAAACCAACCAGTTGTTATAAAATCCTATCTAGGAAATCTTTCTTCTACATTTGTCAAATCTGCCACTGAGGAGAATTCCTATTCTTTTAGCTTGCCATCAGAATGCCTGGCCGTACGCCGGCAACCCTATCAAGTAGTCTTTAGAGCAGTAGATGTTCCACCGGCTGGTGTGCAACCGTTGGCAGATGTACAGGCCTGGCGCGTTACCATGGTAGGCCCTGCGCCGGTGCTTTCCTCAGTGGTAAGGCAGGCCAACAACAGCATACGTGTCGCCTGGCAAGCGTATGCCTGTAGCGGCGCCAGAAAAATTTACATTTATAGAAAAGAAGGGCCTTCTACGTTCTCACCGGGAGGCTGTGAGACGGGTATTCCGCCCAGTAGCGGTTTCATTAAAGTGGGTGAGGTGGCCGCCAATGCCACCTCTTTCCTAGACAGCAACAACGGGCAAGGACTTCCGGTAGACAAAACGTACTATTACCGCATCTATGCAGACTTTGATGGACCTGCCGGCGGAAAAAGCTTAGCCTCCACTGAGCTAGGCAGTACCATCACGGGTTTAGCCGAAGAATTACAACCGCAACTCACGTTTTACCCTAACCCCGCTCAAGACTTTTTCCAGGTTAAGACAACTGCTTCTATTAAAGTTTTTGGGGCCGAGGTCTACACTCTGCAGGGTAAGAAAGTTCAAACATTACCCGCTCAACAGACCATAGACGGCCTTAGCTTTTCTGTGCAAGGTTTAGCCCAGGGAATGTACGTCATTAAGCTACAGACCAGCCAAGGCCAATGGGTTCAAAGGCTGATCATTGCAAGATAAACTCCATCCATTTTTAGGCTGATTTCTGGAAAACAGGCCAAAAACGACGGCACAAAAAAGGGAGCTGACCAATGTGGCCAGCTCCCTTTTTATTACATACGCTTGCTGTTTAGTTGAAGTCTGCGGCAGTTACGCCTTCGTTCAGTTTCACAGATTGGGCTTTCATTTCTAACACCTGCTGTTGACCAGCCGCAGTCACGGTCAGGGTGATGGCATGCGGGTACAAGATGTTGCCTACTTTCTTGTAGTCATTGTACTCGGTGCTGTTGTTGATGGTCATGTTGTTGGCAGTGGTGGATTCTTCGCTTTTCACTAGCAACTTGCTGGCCACGTCATAGAACTCGGTTTTGGTCTTACCGGCTGGGTAGGTAATAGCTACTTTGTAGGCATCAGAACCATTCACTTTCTCTACGCCCTTCACCTCGGCCTTGAACGCTGGGTTCTTCACGTAGTCCAATTGCTCAAACAGGCCGGTGATGTCGGCTTTCTCTTTGATCTGCTCTGGCGTCATTGGCTGTTTCTGGCCCATTTGCTCCTGATAGCCGGCTTTGCCATTGAAGCGCGTTTTCATAACTGGGTTGCCGCCCATGGACATCGTCATAGACTCCATGTTTGGCGCCATTTGCTTGGCTTGCACATCTAGGGTAGCACCTTGCATGCTCATGGACATGTTAGCGGCAATAGACTTCACTTTTTTCAACTCAGCCTCGCCGCCAAGGGCTTTCAAGTAGTTGTTGAAAATATCCGTGGCTTTCACGTTCACTGGCGCCGAGGTAGACGCCGAAGAAGCAGCACCAGCGGTGATAGGATTGGCGAAGGTGTCAAACTGCTTGATAGGGTAGTTGAGTCTCTTCAAGCCATCCAGCATCTCACTGGTGTTACCTACAATCACCACGCGGGTGTTGTTGCTGTTAAAGTACTTCTGGGCCACGCGCTGAATGTCTTCTTTGGTCACGGCGTTGATCTTCTGCAAATAGGTCTTGTAGAAATCCTTAGGCAGGTCATTGATTAAGATATTACGCGCGAAACCGGCGGTGCGGCCTTTGTTCTCCATACCCAAGGCGAAAGAGCCGTTGGCTAAGGCTTTGGCGCTAGCTAGTTCCTCATCAGTCACTTTCTCAGTGCGCAGTTTCTCAATTTCCTTGATGAATTCTACCACGGCGCTGTCCGTTTTGGCAGTTCTTACTGAAGCGGTAGCCGAGAAGGCGTTCTGGAAACGACCAGACCCGATGCTAGAATACGCTCCATAGGTGAAGCCGTGCTTCTCACGCAGGTTGTTGAACAAGCGGGCATCGCCGCCGCCGCCCAGAATCTGGTTGGCCAACAACACCGGGAAGAAATCTGGGTTGTTCATCTTCAGGTCTACCAGGTTCACCACGGCAATCTCAGATTGCACCGCGTTGGACATGTTCACCACGTTGATCTCGGTTTTAGCTGGATTAGGCACCATGGCCAGCGTAGGCAATTTCAAGGCAGGGCCTTTCAAATCACCTAGCACTTTCTCAGCTAGTACCTTGGCGGCGTCTGGCTTTATGTCACCAATGATGGTTAGGTAGCCTCTGGATGGCGTGATGTATTTGTTGTACGCCTCTTTCACATCGGCCAGGGTGATGGCGTTGATGGTCTCCTCAGTGGTGAACTCGCCAGACGGATGGCTTTTGCCATAGGCCAAGGCGTTCACAACTCTGCCAGAAACGGCTTTCACGTTTTTCTCATTGCTCTTGATGCCCGTCAACGCCTGTGACTTGATCTTGTCAAAAGACGCCTGGGTGAAGGCTGGGTTTTTCAGGCCCTTGCCCATCAAGGTGAAGGCCTCATTGAAATAACGGGTCAAGGCGGCGGCACTTCCTCCCGAAGAAGAAAGGCTCACACTGGCCCCCATGCGGTCTACGGCCTCATCAAAAGCGGCTTTGGACATGTCTTTGGTGCCTTCGTTCAGCATCTGGCCCATCAGGCTCAGCACTCCGGCCTTATTGCCTTCAGTGATGGGACCTGCGTCAATAAAGTAAGAAGCAGAGACACGCGGCAGTTTGTGGTCTTCCACTACCAACACGGTAATGCCGTTCTTGAGCTTAAACGTAACCGGGTCTTGCAACTTGACAACCGGCGCCGGACCGGCCGCTGGCTTCTTTGATCTGTCTATCTTAACCTGCGCTTCTGCATTGAATAGAAGAAAGGCACCGGCCAATAGTAAAAAATATTTTTTCATCATGATGTTCTGTATGTAAAGCGAATCAAACTAGCTAAGGCCAGGAAGAGCCGCGTTCAAACCTTAATTATTTAGATGCTTTGGCAGAGGCTGGCAAATAGTACAACACTACGCGCGCATTGGGTTGCAGGTATTTCTTGGCCGCCGCCTGGATGTCCTGACGGGTAACGGCTCTGATCTTGTCCAGCTCCTGGTTAATGTTGTTGGTGTTCTTGTTGTGGAAGGTATACCCCGCCGCCAGGTTCTCAGCCACGCCCAGCATGGTAGAGTTGGCCGTCACGTAGTTGTTCTCAAACTGGTTCTGAATCTTCTTGTATTCCTCTTCAGAGATCAGGTTGTTTTGCAGGCTGGCTACCTCGGCGTCAATGTCTTTCAAAAGCTCTGGAAGCGGCGTGTTGTTGTTAGGCAAAGCCAAAGTCAGGTAAGCACCGTAATCCTCCAGGCTGAAGTTGAAGGCCGCCACTTGCAGGGCGTTCTTCTTCTCATCCACCATTTTCTTGTAAAGCTTAGAGCTGGCACCGCCAGACAGGATGGAAGAGATCATTTCCATAGCCTTAGAATCCTTGTCGGTCATGCCCGGTACGCGGTAGCCTGCAAAGATGGCCGGGATCTGAATGTTGGCGTCATAGGCGGTGTCTACTATCATCTTAGTGATAGGCTCCTCAATCACTTTCTTATAATCCACCGGGGCACCTTTAGGCACGGCACTGAAATAAGCACTTACCAGGTCCTTGGTTTTAGCGATGTCTATGTCACCGGCAATGGAAAGCACGGCGTTGTTAGGCACGTAATATTTCTTGAAGAAGGCCTGAAACTCTGGCAAAGTAGCCGCGTCCAAATCTGCCATAGACCCGATGGGCTGCCAGTTGTACGGGTGCTTGGTGAATAGACGCTTGAACATCTCATTGGCAAACCCACCGTACGGCTGGTTGTCAATACGCATGCGCTTCTCTTCCTTCACTACCTCGTTCTGGGTTTTCACGCCAATCTCATTGATAACTGGGTGCAACATACGCTCGCTTTCCAACCACAGACCCAACTCCAACTGGTTAGACGGGAACACCTCATAGTAGAAAGTACGGTCATGCGAGGTGGTGGCATTGTTCTGGCCGCCGTTGCTGGACACCAACTTGAAGAACTCGCCGCGTTTAATGTTCTGGGTACCTTCAAACAGTAAATGCTCAAAGAAGTGCGCGAAGCCAGAGCGGCCCACTTGTTCGTTTTTAGAGCCCACGTGGTACATCACAGACACCGCTACCACGGGGGCAGTTTTGTCCTGGTGTAGAATTACGTGTAAGCCATTGGGTAAATCATACTCTGTGAACTCTACTTTCTGGGCTTGCGCCGCCGTAGAAGAGAGCATGGCCGCTGCCGCCGCAACGAATAAATGCTTCTTTGAAAACATAGGGTTGTGTGTGGGTTTGTGAAAATTTACTAGTGGGTTTTGGATTTGTTAGACGAAATTGGGCAATTCTTTTGGAACCACCTCCCTTTCTGGATGAATATTTAATATTTGCTAAATGCCAAATTATTCAATCCAGTTCCATCTTTGTGGTTGCTTGCATGACCGTTACAGGTCATTCTGCCTATTAGTAGTGGCAGGTTGCGTTTTCTTACAACCAGCGTAAAAGAATACTCACTTTATTTTCAGCACTTTCAAGCCACCGCATAAGAAAGCCGTTTTCAGCCTGTTTTCGAGAAAATAGGCTGAAAACGGCTTTCTTAAAATCTCAATGACTTTATAGTTTCTCTCTGTCTTTGATGAGCTTGAAGAAGCCGTCGCGGTAGGTTTCTCCTATGGGAAGAGAAGTGTCCTGGATGTAGAGTGTGTTGCCGTCTACCATGCTCACCTTGTCAATGGAAATGATGTAAGATTTGTGCACCCGGTAGAAAGGTGGCTGCGGCAGTTGTTCCTCTAAATCGCGCAGGGTTTGGTAGGTGACTACCCGTTGTTGCGGCAGGTACAGAGACACGTAGTTCTTGAGGCCTTCAATATAGAGGATGTCTGCGTAGTTGATGCGGAGGAATTTGTTCTTGCTCTCGCCCTTCACAAACATATAATCTGCCGGTGCACTGGTCACGGCGGGAGTACTTGGCAAGGTTACAAACGAAGGTGCCGCCTGAACAGAAACCGTTGCCGGTTGCAATAAAGCCTGCGCCTTCTGCACTGCTTTCAAGAACCGGTCAAACGCGATGGGCTTGAGCAGATAATCCACCACGTCATGTTCATAACCTTCCAGGGCGTATTCTGGGTAGGCGGTGGTGAGAATGACCTTGCATTTGTTGCCCGCCAGTTTCAAGAACTGCAAGCCGGTGAGCTCAGGCATCTGAATGTCCAGAAACACCAAATCACAGCGGCCGTCGCTCACCCAGCCCAAGGCCTCTATGGGACTGGTGGTACTGCCCGCAAACTCCAGAAACGGAATCTTGTCTATGTACGCCTTGAGGAGGTTGGACGCGTAGGCCTCATCATCTACACAAATGCACCTGATCATTTTCAATAACGAATTAAGAATTAGGAATGGAAGATAAGGGAACGCGCGGGAATGAACTAGAGCAGGGCACATCGTTTTTGGCTTGTTTTCACAGAATCAGGCCAAAAACGTCTTTACTGTACGTTCAATTCCAGTTTGGCTTCATACACGCCGTCTGTGTTCTGCACCTCTAGGTGGTGTTGGCCGGGGTACAGCAGGGCCAGCCTCCGCTTGATGTTCACCAGGCCAATACCGGTGCTGTGGTCTTTCTGATGGCTGTTGATATGGTTGCGTACTACAAAGGACAGCGTGTTGCCTACCACCTGCAACTGGATGTCTACCGGTGTGGCGGGGTTACTGACCACCCCGTGCTTAAAGGCATTTTCTACAAAGGGAATCAAGACCAAGGAAGCCACCCGCTGTCCATCTACGTTGCCTTGCACGTCAAAATTCACGAAGAACCTGTCCTCAAACCGTAGCCTGAAAATGTCAATAAAACTTTGCAAGTAATCCACTTCTTTCTGCAGTTCTACTTTGCCGTCTGGGCTGTCATGGAGCATGTAGCGCATCATGTCTGAGAGCTTCATGATGGCCTCTGCCAATTGCTCAGAAACAGGATACGCCAGGGCGTAGATGTAATTGAGCGTGTTGTAAAGGAAATGCGGGTTGACCTGTGATTTGAGAAATGCCAGCTCGGCCTGGTTCTTTTCTAGACGCAATAGCTTGTTTTCTTTCTCTTTTTTAAAGACGTTCTCCACGCTCCAAACCACTGCGCTTAGGGCCATCATGGGCGTAGCCCTAAACAGGTTGTCCAAGATGATAAATCGGAGGCTGGTGCCCACCGTATAGTTCTGAAACCCCAGCACTGCCGGGTACAGGTTCTCTTCAATCAGGTACCGGGTGGCCACAAAAATGGCGGGAGCCCAGCCTAGCGCTAAAAGGAAATACAGAATGCGCTCTCTATTCAAATACCTAGGGTACACAAACAGGTAACAGTAATAGAACACCGCCATCAGGGACAGAATATAAGAGAACTGCAACCACATCATCACTGACCGTTTCTGGAGCGGCTCCAAGTAAAGGCCCACCAGACAGTACAGCAGATACAGGGACCAGGCAGCTATGTGCAGAAGAAGGGTTCTGTGCTTTTTCATCCCTCAAAACTACACAGCCTTCTCAGCCTTTCTAACTTTTTTACACCAACCCCCGCTTTTGTGATGTGAACGTCCGTTTTTGGGCTCTTTTGGCTAAAACAGGCCAAAAACGGCGGTTGGGATAATAGTTAGAGGTGTTGGGATATTATTTTTTAAGGGGTGCGCGGGCTTCTTCACCTTTGGGCAACAATACTACAAGACGCTGTTGCTATGAAAACATTCTCTACTTCCACCTCCACCTGGCTACTGGCCCTCACCACTTTTCTGCTCTCCTTTTCTGCCTTGGCGCAGACCGGCCCTACCACTGTGAAAGGCACCGTGCAAGACGCCAAAGGCCAACCGGTTGCCTACGCCACTGTGATGCTGTTGCACCTACCGGACTCAGCAATTGCCCTCGCCCAAACCGCCGATGAAGCGGGCGCCTACGCCTTTGAGAAAGTGACAGCTGGAAGATACCTTGTCAAAGCCACCCGCATTGACTTAAACTCCGCCCTGAGCGCTTCTTTTGAAGTAAAAGCTCAGCCGGTGCAGGTGCCGGCCTTAGTGACTTCTGAGAAAAGCACTGCTTTAAAGGAGGTGATGGTGCAAGGCCAGCGTCCTTTACTGGAACAGCAGGCTGACAGGCTGATCCTGAACGTGGAGAAACTGAACACCGCCGGTGACAATGCCCTAGAAGTGCTTAAAAATGCGCCAGGCGTACGGCTGGACAAAGACGACAACATTGTGTTTAGAGGCAGTTCCAGCGTGAACGTGATGATCAATGGCAAGATGACCTACATGACTGGCCAGGAGTTGAACAACTACTTAAAGTCCCTTCCGGCGGCCAGCGTGAGTAAGGTAGAACTCATTGCCAACCCGCCCGCCTCCTTTGACGCCGCCGGCACCGCGGGCGTTATCAACATCCAGCTTAAGCGCGAACTCACCAAAGGCATGAACGGAAGCATGAACCTGGGCACGGGCTACGGCACCTATGAGAAGGTATGGGGCGGCCTGAATTTGAACTACAACCTGGGCAAAGTGAGCTTCTTCTCGCGCGTCAACGCCGGGCATTACAACTCCTACAACCGCCTGACCATGGAGCGCACCATCCGGGACAGCGTGTACCGCTCGGTCAACTACTGGCACCCGGTTACCAAGAGCGTAAACGTAGCGGCGGGCATGGATTATTTCATCAGCAAAAAACACACAGTGGGTCTTATGCTGAAAGGTTATTCTTCACCTGAAGAAGCGGTCACCACCAGCAACTCGGTGAGCTTTGACGTGCCGGGCAAGGCCATTGGTAGTACGCTCATGAGCAACCCCAACACCCTTTCCTCCAGCAACTACAGCCTTAATTTTAACTACCGCTTCGAGATAGACACCACCGGCCGCACGCTCACCCTTGACACCGACTACGTGCGCTACCAAAACGGAAAAGACGAGCATTTCACCAATCAATACTTTGAGTCCTCTATCCAGAACGGAAAGACCTTGGAGCAACTAAGAAGCTTCTCTGAGGCCGCCGTCCGCATTTACGCTGTTAAGTTGGATTACGTGCATCCGCTGGGCAAAAACCTAAAGGCTGAAACCGGCTGGAAAAGCTCTTGGGTACGCACTGATTCTGATCTGCATTTCCAGACGCAGTCCGCTGAGAACACCTGGCAACAGGATGACCGCCGCACCAACCATTTCATCTATGACGAGAACATCAACGCAGGGTACATCAGCCTGAGTCAAAAAGTAAGCAAAGCCCTGAGTTTGAAAGCCGGCTTGCGCGCCGAGCAAACCGTTTCATTAGGCAATTCGCTTACCGCAGAAAACGTGGTAGACCGCAACTACTGGCAGTTGTTCCCTAGCCTGTTTGCCAGCTTCACGCCGCATGATGACCACCAGTTTTCTGCCTCCTATAGCAGAAGAATCAGTAGACCGTCTTACCGAAGCCTCAACCCGTTCACCTTTTTCTCAGACCCGTATACCGGCCTCAGAGGCAATCCTTTTTTGCAGCCTTCCTTCTCCAATTCGTTGCAGTTCAACTACACGTTCAAGAACTTCCAGTTGCTGAGCGTCAGCTATCTACAGCAGAAGGACTTTGTGATGGAGGTGGTCACCCAGAATGACCAGACCAAGGAGAGCATCAGTACGCCGCAGAACCTGAGCCGCGCTTCTTCCCTGAGCTTGAGCAGTGGCGGTACCTTGCCCGTTCGTACCTGGTGGAGCGCCAACGTACAACTACAAGGCAGCCTGGACCAAGTTAACACGCCAGTCCAGAACACGTCTTACAACCAAAAGCAATTTGCATGGAGTGCCAGCACCGATCATAACTTTACCCTGCCCAAAAAGATTACGTTGCAGTATTCAGCGTACTATAGCTCACCGTCAGTATCTGGTTTGTTTAATGTGAAAGCCAATTACGCCATGGACTTAGGCGCGAAGAAAACTTTCTTAGATGGCCGGGCCACCGTGGCCTTGAAACTACGCGACGTGTTTAATACCGTCCGGTTCAGAAGCACCCTGGACTACGCCAACGTGAACATGACCTGGCAGAACGAATGGGAAAGCCGCCGCCTAAACCTCACCTTTGACTATAAGTTTGGCAACAGCAAAATAAAGACCGCCCGCAACAGAAAAACCGGCACCTCTGAGGAAGAGAACAGGGTGAATTAAGAGAAAGTAATTATCTGTAACTGGTTTCCATTAGTACGCGGCGTGGCAAAGCTCATTGCAATTTCTACGTTGCGAGGGACTTTGCCACGACATCGTTTTTAGCCTGTTTTCCAAGAATAAGACCAAAAACGAAGAATGGCATTACTCCTTTCCTCTTGGTTAGGAACTAAGAAACTACCGTAACACCCGTCATTTGTCCTATCCTCCACCGTAAAAGGAACGTACCTTTGTAGAAGACAAACGCCCAGAAACCATGTTAGGAAAAGGTTCTAAACTCTACAGCATTGCAAGACTCAAATGCCCCCGTTGCCACGAGGGTGATTTGTTTGTGAACAACAGTTTACTCAGTTGGAGCAAGATGTCTGAAATGCACCCCAACTGTCCCGTCTGCCAGCAGGTCTTTGAGCCCGAACCAGGCTATTACTACGGCGCCATGTTTGTGAGCTATGCCTTAACCTCTGGACCTACCCTGGCGGTGGTGTGGCTCATGATGCTGTTCTCAGATGAGATTACGCTCTGGATGTTCATTGGCGCTTTGCTGGTATCTCTGCTCTTGTTCTTGCCGGCCATCTTCAAGCTTTCGCGCGCTATCTGGATCAACATCTTCATTGGCTATGACCCAACAGCGGCTTCTAGTCCCCAAGCCCGGGGGCATTAATTTCTGATTCGTTTTTAGGCTATTTTTCTGAAATTAGGCCAAAATCGGCACCCGTGTGTGCAGATGTGCCTATGCCCCAAAAACTGCCCGTTTACCGTATCCCTGACTTTACCGCCGCCAAGGCCCTGGCCCGCGGGTTTCATATTGTAGACTTGCAGACGCACCGCCAGAAGCACGCCTTCGTGCAGGCCCCGCACAAGCATGACTTCTACCTGTTGTTGCATGTCTCAGCGGGGCAAGGTACGCACACCATTGACTTCACGGAGTACCCGGTTCAGGCCGACAGCTTCTATTTCTTGACGCCCGGGCAAGTACACGCCTGGGAATTATCAACAGACACCCAAGGCACGTTGCTTTTCTTCACCCCAGAATTTTACCAGGGCGCTTACTCCACAGATACGTTGAGGCGGTTCCCCTTCTTCCAGTCCTGGCAATATGCGCCGGTGCTGTTCTCTAGTAAAGAAGCCTTGCACCCCGTCGCGCAACTGCTCCAGCAAATGCAACAAGAATATGCGCAGGTAAAGGCATTCCAACAAGAGGCATTACGGGCTCACTTAGAACTACTTTTGATTCAACTGGCAAGACTTTATCCTGTGGCTACTGTCCAACCTGACGCACAGAGTTGGCCGTTCCAGTTGTACCAGTTAGAGAGCCTGGTGGAACAGCATTACCTGGAGCACCAGCCCATTTCCTTCTACTCAGAGGCCCTCCATCTCACCCCCAAATACCTCAACGAACTCTGCAAGCAGAACTTGGGCAAAACCACGTCTGATCTCTTGCAGGAGCGCCTCATCCTGGAAGCCAAACGACTCCTCACCCATTCTCCGCACCTAACCATTGCGCAGATTGCCGGTCAGTTAGGATTTGAGGACAATTCCTACTTTAGTAGATTCTTCAAGAAACAGACCGGTACCACGCCAGAGAAATTCAGGCAGAAGGCATAGAAAAAGCCGGTGATTAGGTCACCGGCTTTTTCTATGCTTTGAGTGAAAGCATCGTGCTTTAAAAGACGATGAATTCATTCCTTTTTTGTGTTTGCATCCATATTCCCATGCTAATCCCTAGCGCTGTAAGTGTTTGCCAGCAAATAAAGAATAATGTTGGGTCAAGCGCGAGAGCAATTGGAGCATCGAAATTGGGAAAGGTTTTATTTATTATACCAACGGTTGGGAAAGAGCCTAATGCTAAGAGAGCCGTAATGACTAATCCGACTTTAAAGCTTCTCATTTTTATATAAAGGCTATGTACCAAAAACATGATAGCTGCCGCAACTAAAGAAATCAATGGGATGGAATAAATGCCTATCCAATGACCTAGCCCAATTGTAGAAAGCAAAGCCATATAAAATACTGGAAGTGTCAAAGCTAATCCTAGTAAAATAGCTCTGTACTTATTCATTCCAACCCTATCCAAGTTGGTTAAAATAATAGCCAACGTAAACAGAAATGGGCTAACAAGAATGATATCACCATTAAACAGAGTTAAACAAAGTGTGGCAATCATAAAACATGCGGAGGTTGTAAAAGCTACTCTCTTACCATTTACTACAATCCTCATATTAAATTGCTCAAAGTCTTGTGTCTTATATCTAACGTCTTGCGTCTGGTCTACAACCCGTACTTGTCCATCAGGTAAATCAAGGCGGCCATGGAGGCACCGCCAAGTTCCAATTCGCGCTGGTTTACTTTATCAAAGGTATCTGCGGCGGTGTGGTGAATCTCAAAATAGCGCTGGGAGTCTGGCACAAATTCCATGACGGCGGCGCCGTTGGCTCTGAGCGGCGTCACGTCTGCTCCGCCTCCGTCTTGCGTGATGTCATGCAGACCATAAGGTGCCAGCAACGGCTTCCAACTCACAATCTTCTGGTACACGGCTGGCGTAGCGTCCATGCTGAAGCCTCTTGGCGTAAAGCCTCCCCCATCTGATTCAAGCGCGGCAATGTGCTTTTCGTTTTTGGCTTTGGCTTCCTGGGCGTATTTGGTACCGCCACGCAACCCGTTCTCCTCGTTCATGAACATGACCGCCCGGATGGTGCGCTTTGGTTTGTAGTTCATAGCCCGCATCATGCGCAATACCTCCATGGACTGTACGCAACCGGTGCCATCATCATGCGCACCCTGGCCGTTGTCCCAGCTGTCCAGGTGACCGCCTACCACTATGATTTCATCAGGACGTTCAGAGCCTTTAATCTCTCCAATTACGTTGTAGCTGAGTACGTCTGGCAACCATCTGGAATTGACTTTCAAATGCAGTTTCAAGTCTGCGTCTTCTTTCAAGAGCTTGCTCAGCAATTCAGCGCCTTTGGTAGAAATGGCCACCGCCGGAATCTTAGGCGCATCCTCAGCGTAGCGCAAGCCACCCGTGTGCGGTTCATCATCTAGGGCAGAAGACATGGACCGAACCACTACACCCACCGCTCCTAGCTTGGCCGCCTCAGAAGGTCCTTTTGAACGCTGGTCCACCGCACCGCCATAGGCTTGGCCCGTTCTGATATGCGTTTGGTCAAAGGCTCTGCTAAAGAAGACAATCTTACCCTGTACCTTTCGTTTGCCCAGTTTCTGCAGTTCGTCCAGGCTTTTCACTTCCACTACCTCGGCCGTGAGTCCCTGACCCGGCGTGGGTACCGAACCGCCCAAGGCAATAACATTCACTTTCTGGTTAGGCGAAATTTTGGAGTTGACGATGTAGGCCTCCTCCTTCTCGCCGCGCTGCCAATGCGGTACCATTACTTCTTGCAGGTACACCCGGTCCAAGCCCATCTTTTCCATTTCCTGACGGGCCCACTCTACCGCCGCAGCCGCCTGCGGAGAACCGCTCAAGCGTCCACCAATGCGGGTGGTGAGGTAGCGCAACTGCTCATAGCTTTTGCCATTAGTGAGCGCCTCGTCATAAATTTTTCTAATGTGCAAAGAGTCTTGGTTCTGCGCCGAAGCACCTAATGAAACTGCCAGCATACCGGCCAACGCGAAGTGTTTGAAGGAAGAAAACATTTTATAGAGTTCTGAGTCTTGAGTTCTGAGTCCCGAGTTAGCAGGAAGAATTCTGAATGCGAAATAAAAAGTTAAAAATATAGCTCCTCAGGTTTCCAAACACTCCCGTTTTCGGGCTATTTTCTGAGAATTAGGCTAAAAACGAAGGACCGAAAAGCCTAAATCAAAGACGTTGTTGTCATCCCCCTACCCCCTTCAAAGGGGGACGCAATGCGCAGGTAAAAGCAAGTGTTACGAGGCAGTTACAAACTGCCTCCATCATGGGTCCAAGTCGCAGACTTGAACCATGGTCACGGTATACCAGATCAAGCAAACCGTGCGCAGCACGCGTGCCTCTGCAGCGACAGTACCTGAATTTGCCTTCAAGCAACAAACCCACCATCAGGCCATTACAGAATTGGAACCCAAACCAGTCCTGATCCTGAGCGCCTCTGTTGTTTCGTTGCCGCAGGCAGGGCTCCTGAGCCCAGAGTACAACAGCAGTGCGAAGGGCCGGGACGGGGCCCCGCGGCCGTGAGCTCTTACTGGAAGAAATGAAACAAGGTTGATCATTCGCACCGGATCAAACGGCAACTACAAAGGAACAGCCAAAGCAAATGCACTTAGAGGACTCCAGCCGGAGAAGCTTTACTTGGCATTCAAAATCTTCTTATAATCCGCCGGCGACACCGTCAACAACCCTACCTCTGGAAGACGCTCCGTCAAAATCAACCAGTTCTTATCAGCCTTAAACACCGGCGCGAGAATCTTCACCGCCTCGTCTATTTTCCCTGTATTGGCCAAGGTGATTCCGTGCCAGTACTGCATCTCCAGGTTGTCGGGTTGCAGGGCTTCGGCGGCGCTGTACTCTTTCATAGCCAGGGCCATGTCATTTTTCTCCACGGCCAGATCGCCGTTGTTCATATGCTGGTAGGCGCGTTGCACCGTCAACAAGCGGCGTAATTCTTTCAAGGGAACGGGGTTGTCGTCTACCCGCAGGTCAATGAGTCGCTCCTGCCACGGCTGGTCACTTTTCTTGCCAGATACTACCAGCAAGGCCGCGCTTTGCTTACCCCTGATGTCACCGCCCTGTGCTTCGGCGGCATCCATGGCGGCTAAGACGCGTTCTGCCAAAGGCAAGTGGGCATTCTGCTCAAAGGCGCGGCTCATGGCGGGCCATACCTGGTCAGAGAGCATCATGTTGGCCTGCACCGAAAACTGCTTGCCCGTAATGTGCCCGGCGTACTTAATGCACTTGTTACCAGTGTGCGTGGCCACGTTTCCTTTGGCGTCCAGAATGGCGACTTGGCGCACCTCGCGGCCTTCATCAGTAGACAACAGAATCTTCAAGGTTTCCTGCGCCGTCTTGCCCTGTTTCATCAAGGCCAAGCCGCGCGGCCCGAAGGACTTGTTGGTAAACGACTGGGTAGCCACCACGCCTACGCCGGCCTCGCCCCAGCTCACCGAGGTGCCCACCGAAAACCAGTGACTCTGCACGGCCACGGCCATCTCGCCGGTAGCAGGGTCACGGGCTACAATGGAATAGGTGTGCGCCAAGGGTTCATTCGGTTTGTAGACAGAAGTAGTTTGTGCTTGGGCTGTGGTGGCTCCTAACAGGGAGCCTATACCTAATAAGTAGAATATCTTTTTCATAAAATTGAGGTCAGGTTTAAAAAGGAAAGATACCGAAAAAGGAAGGACCTTGAACGTTCCGTTTTTGGCCTGCTTTCCAGAAAACAGGCCAAAAACGGAAATGCGGAGTCGGCTTCAGAATTAATTATATAATTTACAAAACTTTACACCGTCAACCAACCTACCAACAATGCTCCTTTTCCTTCATTCCCTGCTGGCTTTATGGCTGGCCTTTACTCCCGCCACCAAAGACCAGAAACAGTTTTTCAAAGCCTTAAAAGCTCATCATGGCAAGTCGTATACCGGCACAGTGGTAACACCCTTGCGCGACAATGACCCGTTTGCGGGCAAGGAGCTGAAAATCTTTTTCCAGAAAGCGTCCTCAGATTCTTTGCGCGTGCCGTTTTGGGTAGGAGATGATACCTCCCGCACCTGGCTCATCACAATTGATAAGAAAACCGGCCTTCTGCTCAAGCATGACCACCGGCACGCAGACGGCTCGCCAGACTCGGTGACCATGTACGGCGGGCATGCCAAACCTAACGGAACGGCCCTTAGTCAGAGCTTTCCGGCAGACGCTTTTACGGCCCAGCTGTTGCCGGCCGCGGCCACCAATGAATGGACCTTGCAACTGTCTTCAGATAAAAAAGTGCTGTCTTATATCTTGAAAAGGAACGGGCAATTGCGGTTTCAGGCAGATTTTAAATTACAGTAAGCGCCTAAGGCTGAGATTAAAGATTCTCTTTCTTATCTTTCAGGACTAAATCACAACAAACCGTATGCTCTCTCATTCTCCCCTTAAGGCAGTCATTACTAGCCTGGCCTTGTTGCTATGCCTTACCCTTGCCACCAAAGCACAAACGTCTACTACTCCTGCCTCGTCTGCCCTGCAGGAAGACACTTCCAGAGTCTATAATTTTGTGGAGAAGATGCCCGAGTTTCCGGGAGGCACGGACGCCATGTACCAGTACCTGAACAGCAGCTTTAAATACCCAGAGGCCTTACAGCATGACGGCCAGCCGGCTACCATGCAGTTCTCCTTCATCATTAGCACCACCGGCAAGGTGCATGACCTGCACAAGGTAAAAGGCGTGCATCCGTTGGTGGATGCTGAGTTAACCCGGGTCTTGCAGAACATGCCTGCCTGGAAACCCGGCGAACAGAACGGCCGCGTACGAAGAGTCAAATACACGCTTCCCTACCAAGTGCCCGGCACGCCCATCCAGAAGGACGCGCCCGTAGAAGAAAAAATATACGTGGCCACTGAGGTTGCTCCCGCGTTCCCAGGGGGTAACAAGGACTTGGCCTCTTTCCTGAAAAAGAACTTTAAGTCTACCATGCGCCTCACCGATAAAAACATGGAAGGCACCATCATCCTTAGCGTCATTCTCAATAAGGACGGCTCTGTTAGAGAAAAAGAAACCAAAATCTTAAAGGGAATGGGCTACGGCATGGACGAACGCATGGTAGAAGTGGTCAGCATGTTGCCTAACTTTTCGCCGGCCATGCAGAACGGCGAGGCTGTTACCTACAAACTGGTCCTGCCTATAAGACTGGATGAGAAAGGAAATGTGAAGGAAGTGCTGGAAGGCGCGCAGAAGTAATTTTGAGACTTTAAACCTTGAGAGCCGTTTTTGGTCTGTTTTCTGGAAAACAGACCAAAAACGGTTTTTCTTTAGGTGTCCCTATTCCTATTTATGAAAGCTAACATGTATTCCCAGTTTATCAAGTCCTTTTTTCTGCTGTTGGCTTTTGCGCTAGGCTACGCAAACCTAACCTTTGCGCAAGGCAAACCGCCCGTTGCTAACCCCCATGTAGAGGATACGTCTAACGTTTACATTGCGGTAGAAAAGATGCCAGAATACCCGGGTGGCGAGAATGCCATGTTCAATTATCTAAGCTCTCAATTTGTGTACCCAGAGACGTTAAAAAAAGACAGCATCACGGGTACAGCAGTGGCTACATTTATTGTGGGCATCAATGGCAAAGTGCATGAGGTGCAGATACTTCGTAAAGTCCACCCGCTTATTGATGCTGAGCTTGTCCGTGTGTTGCAAAGCATGCCACACTGGGTTCCGGGTCAACAGAACGGCCGCGTCATAAGAGTAAAGTATGCTATACCCTATAGAATAGTTAGTTCTAATGTGCAGAAGCCGGCTGTAAAAAATGAGGAGGGGAAAATTTACGCTGCCACAGAAGTGCCCCCTGCTTTTCCAGGAGGCCAGAAAGCACTAGAAAGGTTCCTGAGAAAGAACTATACCGCCCCTAGCCACGTCGCCATCAAGAACCCTTATAAGGTAGTGGTAATAAGCACCATCCTCAACAAAGACGGTAGCATTAGAACCACAGAGACCAAACTGCTCAAAGGCGTAGCCGCCGCAGTAGATGATCGCTTGATACAACTCATTAACTCTCTGCCTTCTTTTGCGCCCGCATCACAGAACAACCAGCCCGTGGCTCATATACAGGTATTTGCTATTAAGATAGATGAAAGCGGCCATTTTGTAAGACTAGAACAGGGTCATACTGTACCTGCAGGCAATTTAAAGCAGTAACCCCCGTCACCGCCTGCATGTAAACACAAACCCGTTTTTGGCCTAGTTTCTAGAAAACAGGCTGAAAACGGGTTTCTTTTTGTCTGCGCTTCACATCTTTACCTATATTTAAACACCAATCCAACCAACAAACTTATTCCTTCAACTTATATGAAGAAGCACGCTTCGTTGTTTCTGCTGTTGTCCTTTTTGGGCGTATGGCAGACGCAGGCCCAGAAATTGAACACCGCCGTGTTCCAGCAAATGAAGGCACGCAACATTGGGCCGGGCGCCATGAGCGGACGCATTACTGCCGTTGAGGCCGTAGTCAGCAATCCAGAAATCATCTATGCGGGCGCGGCGGCAGGCGGCGTCTGGAAGAGCGAGAACGGAGGCGTTTCCTTCACTCCTGTTTTTGACGAGCAGCCCAACATCAACATCGGCTCCTTGGCCATTCAGCAGAGCAACCCTAGCGTGGTATGGGCAGGCACCGGCGAGGGCAATCCCAGGAACTCGGTGAACATGGGCAACGGCATTTACAAGACCATAGACGGTGGCCGTACCTGGAAACACATGGGCCTGGACAAGACCTTCAACATTCACCGCATTCTCATTGACCCTACCAACCCAGACGTTGTGTACGCTGGTGTGATTGGTTTGCCTTTTGGTGACCATCCAGAGCGTGGCGTGTACAAAACCACCAACGGTGGGCAGTCTTGGGAACGCATTCTGTTCACCAATGAGAAATCTGGCGTGGCCGAAATGGTGATGGACCCCAGCAACCCCAACAAACTGGTAGTGAACATGTGGGAACATCGCCGTACGCCCTGGGACTTCAAGTCGGGTGGGCCGGGTTCAGGCTTGTACATCACCTATGACGGTGGCAAGACCTGGAAAAAGAAAGGAGCACAAGATGGTCTGCCAGCCGGCGACTTCGGGCGTTTGGGACTGGCCATTAGCCGCAGCATGCCTAACAGGATTTACGCGTTGGTAGAGGCCACTAAGAACGGCTTGTACCGCTCAGATGACGGTGGGGAGAAATGGACCAAGGTCACCGAAGACCCTTCTATTGTGACCAACCGCGCCTTTTACTTCAATGAGATTTTTGTGGACCCCCAGAATGAGAACCGCGTCTACATGATCTACCAACCCATTGCCGTAAGCGAGGATGCCGGCAAAACATTCAAGGTGATTGCCACCCTGGAGCAGATTCACGCCGATCATCATGCCTTTTGGATCAACCCCAACAATCCCAATCACCTCATTGACGGCAACGACGGTGGTATAGCCATCAGCAAGGATAGAGGCAAGACCTGGTATTACCCAGAAGGCATTCCCATTGGGCAGTTTTACCACGTGAACGTAGACAATGAGGTGCCTTACAACATCTACGGTGGCTTGCAGGACAACGGCTCCTGGACCGGACCGGCCTACACGTTTAGCAGAGGCGGCATTAGAAACCTGCACTGGATGAACGTCTTGGGTGGTGATGGTTTTGACGTGGTACCAGACCCAGAAAATGCCCGTTACGGCTATGCCATGTCACAGGGCGGCGGCCTGAACCGCTTTGACAAAGTGACCAACAACTCCTACAGCATCAAACCTACGCACCCAGACGTGAAGACGCGCCTGCGCTTTAACTGGAACGCCGCCATTGCCTTAGACCCGTTCAACAACGGAACCCTTTATTATGGTAGCCAGTTTGTGCACAAGTCTACAGACAAAGGCATGACCTGGCAGCTAGTGTCGCCAGATTTGACTTTGAACAACCCAGAGCACCACAAGCAGAACCTGAGCGGTGGCTTGAGTCTGGACGTGACCTCTGCAGAGAACCACAACACCATCTTGACCATTGCCCCCAGCACCAAACAACAAGGCGTGCTATGGGTGGGCACGGATGACGGCAATGTGCAACTAACGCAAGACGGCGGAAAGACCTGGACCAATGTAACCAGCCGTATCAAAGGCCTGCCCAAAGAAGCCTGGATTCCGCAGATTACGGCCTCTAAGCACCGCGCCGGCGAGGCCTTTGTAGTGGCCAACCATTACCGCATGGGTAAGGACTTTAACCCGTACATCTTCAGGACCACCGACTTTGGCAAGACCTGGACGCGTCTTGTTGACGAGAAGCAGGTGCGCGGCTATGCGTTATCTTTCTTGCAAGATCCGGTAGAACCAAAATTGATGTTTGCGGGCACGGAGCACGGACTTTGGGTAAGTTTGGACGAAGGCAAGAACTGGGCCCAGTGGACCAGCGGCTACCCATCTGTGCCTACCATGGACTTGGTCATCCAAGAAAGAGAAGCAGACCTGGTGATGGGAACGTTTGGCAGAGGCATTTACGTCTTGGACAACATCAGGCCGTTGCGCCAGCTGGCTTCTAGTCAGGGCAAGACGTTAGAGAAACCTTTGGCAGTCTTTGCGCCATCTGAGGCGTATCTGGCCAGCTACGGTCAGGCCCCAGGCAGTATGAACGAGTCTGAGAATCTGTATCAGGCGGCCAATCGTCCGTCGGGGGCGCAGATTACTTACTATATTCAACCTAAGCGCAGTACGCCAGTAGCCAAACCTGCAGACGTTAGAAAACAGAAAGAAAAACCCAAAGCCACTACTACCAGGAACATGGAAACCGGGGCGGTGCAGGCGACCGTTTTGCCAGCCAAAGACACGCTAGCGCCAAAGACTACCAACAGAAAAGACACCTTGTATGTGCGGGTATTCAATGAGAGCAACCAGCTCATCAGAACCTTGCGCCAAGTACCGGATTCTACCTTGGGTGTGCAGAAGTTTAGCTGGAACCTGACGGAGCGCGGCATTAGGCAGCCCAACAACAACCGTCAGCCTCAGCGCAGCGGCGGCGGTGAGCCATCAGGTAACCAGGTACTGCCAGGTAATTACAAATTGGTGTTCCAGTATGCCGGGGCCAAGGACTCTACCCTACTTGCCGTGAAGCCAGATCCGCGCGTGCCGTACAACCAGCAGAACATGGTGGCTAGAAGAGCCTTGCAGGAGCGTTTGAACAACAGCATTCAGCAAGTGACCGCGGCGGCAGATCGTCTGTTAGAGGCATCAGAAGCCACAGAGACCTTAATGGCCCAACTCAAAGGGAAGCCGGGTAAAGAAGCGTCGGCCTTGCAGCGCAGCGCCAAAGCCATGCAAGATTCCATCAAGTTGCACCAGGAATCCCTCTTCGGGAAGGGCTTGGAAAGACAGGGCTACGGCCGTCCGTTCTACCTGACGGCCACCGTCAAGTTGAACGAGGCCCGGTCCTACATCAACGGACGCACAGAACCGCTCACTTCTACAGAAACCCAACTGGTAGAACAAGCCGAGGCCATGACCCGCGAGACGCTGGCCAAAATCAACGCCTTCTTCGCTACGCAATGGGTAGCTTTCAGAAACCAGGCGCAGGCTACTCCAGTCACCATTTTAAAAGAGTATTCTACCATTCAGTAGAGAGGCTCATTTGTAGAAATAGAAGACCCGGCACTTTTGAGTGCCGGGTCTTTTTTTATGCCTTTTTAGAGGTCTTTTCAGATTTTATGCTTCTCCATGCTCTAGAACAGGGAGATGACCTGCCTCTGCTTATCATCTATTTTTCAGCCACTTACCAAATCACTATTATTCATTAAATTATATTCTATTACATCTTTACAAGAATCTTCATGCAAGGCCAGAGACGATGAACCAAAAATGAAAATTTATGGATTACCTTTACCAACAGCACTCCTAGTGCCATCAAGAATATAAGAATAATATGAAAAGAATCTTACGCAAAGCCATCAAACCCTTTCTTCCTAAGTATCAGGTAATCACTACATCTTACCAAATCATTCCGGGTCAGCCTATTACTAAAAAACACTCAACTCACGCGTTTGAGAAGGGTGCTTCTAAAGAGGCTAAAGAGTTTTATCAAAAGGTGATCACCTCAGACATCACCAAGGCTTTGGCTCCTATTGAGGTTAAATTGAAAAGAAGTTTCTTCACGGTAGGCAAAACGCACATTGGACCGGTAGAGAATTTCAAGAAGGTAAAAGCGGTTTCAGCAAACTAAGCCTGGCGCAAAATATCCATCCTATAAAAAAAGCCCTTTCCAGTTTTTGGCCGGGGCTTTTTCCTTTACCCGCACCCAAGGCGTTTTTAGCCTGTTTCCTGAAAAACAAGTCAAAAACGAGAAGGAGGGCAACCATCACAACATCAGACTCTACCGGTGAGCAGAAGTGGTACTGCTATTTAATTTCAGCCACTACTTCAATTTTAAAATAAAGTTTCAAAAAGCGGGAGCAAGCATTAAACCTTTCACCTGCGCGCTTGTCTATTGCTTGCAACCCTGGTTGCAAAATGCCACACACCAAACAAATCCTTTACTAACAAAACACCATACACCCGTATGAAGAAATTCTTATTAACCCTTGGCTTGGTAGGTTCTGTTGCAGGAGCAACCATGGCCCAAGGCCGCACCCAGCCCGCCGATTCAACGCGCCGGGTAGCAGGCGCCGCCGGTATGGCAGGCACCGCCAACAACAAAGCCAAGCCGAAGCCCTACGCTGACGTGATCACGGACAAAGCCCAGACCAAAGCCGGCTTCTTCAAAACCCACAAAGTAGATGACAAATACTTCTTTGAGCTGGCTGACTCCGTTCTGGGGCGTGAGCTTTTGGTGGTAAACCGCATCTCTAAAGCCGGCGCCGAAGTTCGTTCTGCCTCTGGCTACGCTGGTGACCAGATTGGCTCTGCCGTGATCATGTTTGAGAAAGGTCCAGATGATCGCATTTTCATGCGCAAGATCTCTTACGCCACCTACAGCCCAGACAGCACCAAGAGCATGTACCAGTCTGTACAGCGCTCTAACGTGCAGGCCATTGTAGCGGCCTTCAACGTGGCGGCCTACGGTCCTAACAACAAGAGCACGGTGGTAGACATGACGGACTACATCAAAGGCGAGAACGAGATCTTCTCTTTCAGCAACGCGGCTGGCAAGACTCGCTTTAGATTAGGCAACTTCATCTCTGACCGCAGCTACATCCAGAACGTACGCAGCTTCCCGCAGAACGTAGAGGTAACCACGGTGAAAACCTATGTCTTGACGCCTCCTACTACTGGTTTTGGCGCAGCTCCGGCTGGTGGCGGTGCTGGTTCTACCTTGAACGGCTCTTCTACCATTGAGATCAACACGTCTATGGTGGTATTGCCTAAAAAGCCGATGCAGCCAAGATTCTTTGACCCGCGCGTGGGCTACTTTGCCGTAGGTTATACAGACTTTGACGCCAATCCACAGGGCGTAAAGGAAATACAGATGGTAAAACGCTGGAGACTGGAGCCTAAGCCCCAGGACATGGCCAAGTACAAGCGCGGTGAGCTGGTAGAGCCCATCAAACCTATCATCTTCTACATTGACCCAGCTACGCCTAAGCAGTGGGTGCCGTATCTGATTGCCGGCGTAAACGACTGGCAGAAGGCCTTTGAGAAGGCTGGTTTCAAGAATGCCATCATTGGCAAAATGGCACCTACAGAAAAAGAGAATCCAAACTGGAGCTTAGATGATGCGCGTCACAGTGCTATTGTCTACAAGCCTTCTGAGATTTCTAACGCCAGCGGTCCGTCTATCTCTGACCCACGCAGCGGCGAGATCATGGAAAGCCACATCAACTGGTACCACAACGTAATGAAACTGGTGCGTGACTGGTACTTCATCCAGGCTGCCGCGGTAGATCCGCGTGCCCGTAAGATGGAGTTCCCAGAGGAATTGATGGGTGACTTGATCCGTTTTGTGTCTTCACATGAGGTGGGCCACACCTTGGGTCTTCGTCACAACTACGGCTCTAGCTCTACGGTTCCTGTAGAGAACCTGCGCAACAAGAAGTGGGTGGAAGAGCACGGGCACACGCCGTCTATCATGGACTACGCCCGCTTTAACTACGTGGCCCAGCCAGAAGACAACATCTCTTCTAAAGGCATCTACCCAAGAATTGGCGATTATGACAACTGGGCCATTGAGTGGGGCTACCGTGTGTTACCAAATGCCAAAGACGCGCATGATGAGGTGGCTATCCTAAACAAGATGACCATTGAGAAACTGAAGAACCGTCGCAACTGGTTTGGTACCGAAATCAACCCTGATGATCCGCATTCTCAGAACGAAGATTTGAGCGACAACGCCATGAAAGCTTCTGAGTACGGCATCAAAAACTTGCAGCGCATTCTGGCTAAACTGCCTGAGTGGACCAAAGAACAGAACGAAGGCTATGACAACTTGGAGAACATGTATGGTCAATTGACTACACAGTTTAACCGGTACATGGGCCACGTAGCCAAGAACATTGGCGGTATCTATGAAAACCCGAAGACGGTGGAGCAGGAAGGTTCTATCTATGAGCGCACGCCAGCGGCCACCCAGAAAGAGGCCATGGCTTTCTTAGACAAGCAGTTGTTTAGCACGCCTACCTGGATGATCAGCCCAGCGGTTTTAAACAACACCGGCGCTAACCCGATGGTGATTGTTTCCCGTAGCCAGCAGGCAGTTCTAAACAGATTGGTAAGTAACAGCACGCTTACTAAACTGATTGCCGCTGAAGCCCTGGACGGCAACAAAGCCTACAAGGTAACCGACTTCTTTACCGACATGAACGGTGCTATCTTCAAAGAACTGAAGAACAAGCAAGCCATTGACGTGTACCGCAGAAACCTGCAGAAGATCTACGTTGAGGAACTGATTGACCTGGTGAAACCAGCTCCAGCCCCCACCGCCGCGCAAGCAGCCGCCGGCGCTGGTAGAGGTGGTGCCACGCCAACCATGGCCATTGGGCAGAGTGATGTTATCTCTGTAGCCAAGGCTGAGTTGCGCAACATCAACAGCATGATCAAATCTGCCTCTACCCAGACGGATGCTTTGAGCAACTACCACTTGCAAGACCTTTCTGACCGTATCACAGAGGCTTTGAACCCAAGAGGATAATTTACTTTAATGCTTACAAAAAAGGCTGTCCCATTTCTGGGACAGCCTTTTTTGCATTTTGGTCTATGGCAATTCATTTAACAATGTTTCTGCTCATTGTGGCTATTCCTACCTTGCCAAGGTATATTTTTTTCAGTCAAGGCTTACCTGTTACGACTAAACCCTATTAACAGAGCATCCTAATTTTAACTACATGAAAAGTGTCTTCTACATCAGTATTTTACTATTCACCATTCTGACCATTTCGTGCAAAGAAGATACAACGGAGGAGGTAGTACCTCAGATTTTGCGTCTCACAAAAATGAGCGAAACCTCTCCAATCTACGATCCTTCCACTCACTTATTTAAATACAACCAAGAAGGAAAACTAATAGAATACAACTTTCAACCTGGCAGGTATGTTTCCAATGAGGTAGACATGCATTCCTACAATTCTCAAGGGCAATTGAGTGAGATCCTGAGCTATGACACTAAGAGAAGCTCTTCTTATCTAAGCAAAACAACCCATACTTATAATGCTTCCAATCAGCTAATAAAGCTCACCAGAGACGAAAGCGGATCTTACTACGCAATTGACTATAATTCTCAAGGTAATATTTCTGAAATAAGATTCTACTATGATGGGTCTACTACTGCTTCTCAATGGTACATCCTTGAATATGATAGCAGAGGAAATATGACTAGTCAGAAAACGTACAGATCAGAACAAGGCAAAGCTGCCATGTTAAGTCAACATAGCATTGTAGAATACGACGACAAGCCGAATCCCTTCCACAAATTAGGGTCTCCTCTTTTAAGGAGCTATGGTCAAAACAGCATCCTTGAGGGCTTCTTAATTGGCTCTCTCAGCCCCAACAATCCCACTAAGGTGGAGCTACGCATGTACCTCCAGCAAAGCGGTCAAGTGATGGAATGGGTGAAAACAATAAACTACCTATACAAATACGGCGCGGGAAATCTGCCTATTGAGATTACTTATTCTAACTCTATGGGAGTCAATGTACAAACGCTAGAGTATGCTGTTCAATAGTTAAGAAATCACCAAACAGAGTCATCCGTTTTTGGTCTGTTTTCTGTAAAACAGACCAAAAACGGCTTTCCCCTACTCAAATAACGAGCAACGAATAACCAATAACAAAATCTACCCTTCCTCGTGGCCGCTTTCTATGGTTTTGGAGCCTTCGGTAGGCTTTACCTCTGGGTTCAGGTTCCACTCGTTGTTGAGTTGGACAATGGCGTGGGAGGCGGTCATGTCAAACTGGCAAGGCACTACAGAGACGTAGTTCTGGGCTAAAGCCGCTTCATCGGTATCGGCGCCTTTGTCAAAATTCACGAATTTACCGGTGAGCCAGAAGTAGCTTCTACCCATGGGGTCCTGGCGCTCGTCAAACTCTTCTTCCCATTTGGCGCGCGCCTGGCGGCACACCCGTATCCCGGCAATGGGCTTGTCAGATTTCTTCGGGAAGTTCACGTTCAGGGCCACGCCATGTGGAATTCCAAACTCCAGCGCCTGACGCGTGATCATCTCCACGTATTTTTCGGTATGTGAAAAGTCTATGTCATGGCCGTAGTCACAGAGTGAGAAACCAATGGCGGGCAAGCCTTCAATGGCCGCCTCAATGGCCGCCGACATGGTACCAGAATACAAGACGCTGATGCTGGAGTTAGAACCGTGATTAATGCCGCTCACCACTATATCTGGTTTTCTGTCTCGCAAGACATGGTGCTTGGCAATCTTGACGCAGTCAGCGGGCGTGCCAGAGCATTCATAAGACTCTAAATCTGGGAAGATAAGCGACTTATCCAAGCGCAGGGTGTCCCCAATGGTAATGGCGTGGCCCATACCAGATTGCGGTCCGTCTGGCGCCACTATCACCACGTCACCTATCTTGCGCATTACTTTTACCAGCGTATGTATGCCCGGTGCAGTAATACCATCATCATTGGATACTAAAATCAGAGGCTTCTTTGCCATGTCTTCAAGAATTAAATGCGCCGCCAAATTACCTTGAATACGCGCCATCGCCAAAAAAGAGCAAAGCAACTTGCCTTTTACCCTTGCGTTATCTTCCTATAACTTGTATTTATGTGACCTGCAACCTAGACCACTATGAGAAAGACCCTCTTTGCCTTAGGCACCTGCCTTTTCTTAGCCTCATGCGGCACCGACAGCGCCACTACTACCACCTCGGCTCAGGAAGACTCAATTGCTGCCGCCGCTGAAGAAGCCAAAGAAGAGGAATTAACCCCAGAACCAGACGCCACCGAAACCGAAACCATGGACGACAATGCCATGGAAGCCGTCATTGCTGAGGAGGTGTCTGCCGGTACGTCCACCTCGGCCAGCAAAGCGCCAACGTCAGACAATCCCTTGTTCAACCTGAGCATCCAGAAAGGTCAGGCCGGCGCCGTTAAGATTGGAATGCCTATTGAAGAATTGCAGAAGCAGTATGGCTACAACAAACTCAAAGAAGTAGAACTGCAACAGGAAGGCACTGCCGTGAAAGCCTATGAAGTGCTAGGCGAACGCAACCGCACCGACCTACGCGTGGAACAGCAGTGTAAAGGAACGGCCTGCAAGGTATGGCGCATCACCGTGCTCAACCCTGCTTTCAAAACCCAAAGCGGTATTGGCATTGGCTCTACCTACAAAGACTTAAAAACCAACATGAACATTAAAAGTGTAGCCCAGGGCGAAGGCAATTTTGTGGCCATCTCAGAGGATAACAAGATGAGCTTCGTGTTGGATGTGAGTAGTATGCCAGCGGGTAACGTATCAAAGCTGAAGGTGAACACCGTGCCTGGTGATACTAAGGTGACCAGCGTGATGCTCTTTTAATCAAAGATGAATATGAGGCTCTTGCTTGTACCATTTGTTTTCTTTGTCTCTAGTTTTTCCTTATTAGGTCAAACTAGAGATACAAATCAAAAGGAAGTAATAGCTTTGGATGAGCAAAACTCACAATGGCTGGCCGCCTTGAAGGGTTTGGAGCAGGGTGAACAATGGGTCATGATTAAAGAAAGACTATTGCAAAACAGAGGTTCCTCCAGTGCAAAAATCATAACACCACTTCTAATCATTGATGGAGTAGTAATTCCGATAGATTCATCTACTTTCACATACACTCAATTAGCATCTACCTTAACCGAAGATAAAATCAAACAGATAACTGTAGTGGACAAGGAATTAAGTAATACACTTTTTCACAGGCCTTTTACTAGTTGGATTATAATCAATTTAAAAGACAGAAAAACTAGCAAGGAATTTCATAAACGCTATAAAGCACTTTAAACAGAAAGGGCGGCCACTTCACAGTAGCCGCCCTTTCTGTTATCACAATAACCTACTACTTAGCTACTTCAATTAGAGATGCACTAAGCTTGGAGTTGTTGACTTTGGCGTATTTCACGTCCAAGTCACCAGTCCGAGTGGCGCCGGTGAACTTCACGTCGCCTTTTAGCTGGGAATATTTAAAATCGGCGAAGCCGGTGAAACGAGCCTTCTGGAAATCTGCACCGTCTCTAAATTCTGCATATTTAAAATTGGCGACGTCTGCAAAGGTAGCGCCGGTGAACTTGGCCGCTTCTGGGAACTTGACATACTTGAAGGTGGCATCACCTAAGAACTTGGCCTTGCTGAAATCCACAGACTCCTGCACTTTGATGTACTTGAACAGCGCTTCCTTTTTGAAGGTACTTCCGGCAAAAGATACAGCATCTTTAAACCTGGAATACTTGAACGCGGTCTTTCCTTCAAAGACGCAGTTGGCGAAGGTCACGGCCTCTTCAAAATCTGTGTTGTAGATTTCATTCTTCAGGTCACGCTTTTCAAGTTTGATGTTCTCACCTTCCAGGTTGTCTGGGTTGTAATACGCCAACACGTCGCCTTGAAAAGTGCAGTTCTCAAACATAAGTGGAGCGGTCACCTTGCTCAGATATTCGCGTTGCGGAGAAATGGCGTCAGTCCCTTTGTTATTATTGGTGACCAGCGTTTTGTTTTGCAACTGCGTCAGGTCCAGGTTACCCGAAACAGTCACGTTTTTGTAGCTTATGCGCTCGCCGCGGTTAATGCGGGCAATGACCTCCGAGGCGGGCACGATGGTTTGCGCCCAAAGAGAAACAGGTACGGCTATAAAAGCCAGTAAGAGGATAAACAGGTTTTTCATATGCTTTTGGTTTTAATGTATGCTGAGAATGGTCTTAGAATAAGCCGTCTTAGGCTCCTTTCTTCAATTATTTTGGAGCTTGTTGTTGAAAGACATGCTTTCCTGAAGAGGGATGCACCATGGTAAAGATTTTTTTCAGATTTTAGCCTGATATTCTAATCTATATTATCAAACACCGCTCCTACACTAACATGCAATTCTTGAAAAACAACTACCGCTACCAAGACCTCGGGTTATTGATTCTCCGGGTAGGCATTGGCTTTATGTTCATCGTACACGGCTGGCCAAAAATAACGGGCGGCCCCGAGATGTGGGCCAAAGTGGGCGGTGCCATGGGCACGTTGGGCATCACGCAGGGCGCTGTCATATGGGGCTTCTTAGCCTCCTTCGCCGAGGCAGGTGGTGGCTTGCTGATGATTTTGGGCTTGTTTTTCCGTCCGGCCATGGTTTTGATGTTTCTCACTATGTTGGTGGCGGCTTATATGCACTTTGCGTCGGGTGATGGTTTTGGCGGCTACTCGCATGCCTTAGAGGCGGCTATTCTGTTCTTCAGCTTGTTCTTCATTGGACCCGGCCGGTTTAGCTTGGACCAAAGCGTTTTCGGGACAACGCCTGCTCGCCGATACTAACTCAATACTTAATCCCTTCCTTCGTTTTTAGCCTGATTTCTGGAAAACAGGCCAAAAACGGATTTTCTTTTCCTTTTAATCAACACGCAATGCTTCTTACGCTTCTTACCCTTCTCACCAGTTTCTTGTTGCAAACCTCGCCTACTCTAAACTGGCAGACACCTTATGAGAAAAGTAAGAAGACGCAGACCGCCACCTATGAGGAGTGCATTGGGTATTATCAGCGTCTGGACCAGGCTTACCCAGAGATAAAGATGTCGCCTATTGGCATGACAGATGCTGGCAAGCCTCTGCACACCGTGGTCATCTCTACCAGTCAAGATTTTGACCCGGTGTCTGTCCACCAGAAAGGCAAGACGGTGATTCTGATTCAAAACGGCATCCATCCGGGAGAGCCCGAAGGCATTGACGCGACCATGATGCTGGCCCGCGACCTGATGCAGAACAAGAAGCTGAAGGCGCAACTGGACAACGTAGTGCTGGTCATTATTCCTATCTACAATGTAGGAGGCGCTTTAAACAGAAACAGCCACACGCGCACCAACCAGAACGGACCAGTGAGCTATGGCTTTAGGGGTAACGCCCGCAACCTGGACCTGAACCGCGACTACATCAAGGAAGACTCCAAGAACGCCAAGACCTTCGCAACTATCTTCAGGACCTGGGACCCCGAGATTTTTATAGACAACCACACCAGCAATGGCGCCGATTATCAGTACACCATGACGCTCATACCTACCCAGCACAACAAACTGGGCGGCGCGTTGGGCAAGCACTTGAAACAACAGATGCTTCCGGCGCTTTTCAAAGGCATGGAGAAGCGCAAATGGCCCATGGTACCGTATGTGAACTCGCGCGGCGAGACGCCAGAGACCGGCATCTTCGGTTTTGCTGATTTGCCGCGCTATGCCTCTGGCTACACCACTTTGTTCCAGACGCTGGGCTTCATCCCGGAGACGCACATGCTCAAGGCCTTTGACCAACGCGTGGCCTCTACCTATGACCTCATGCTGGAGTTTTTGGATTACACCGCCAAAAACGGAAAGACCATCCAAACTGCCCGCCAACAAGACCGCGCCGCTTTGCTCAGCCAACAACAATTTGCCTTGAACTGGGCCCCAGATACCACGCAGGTAGAAACCATCCAATTCAAAGGCTACGAGGCCAAGTACAAAGCCAGCGAAGTAAGCGGCCTGGAGCGCCTGTACTATGACCGCAAAGCACCCTTCACACGTCCGGTACAGTACTTTGACACCTACAAACCTACCTTGACAGTGACCAAACCGGTAGCCTACATCATTCCGCAGGCTTGGACCGAAGTAATTGAACGCCTCCAGCAGAACCAAGTCACCTTGAAGCGCCTAGGCAAAGACACGGTGCTAACCCCAGAAACCTATTACATCACCGACTATAAAACCGGTCAGCGTCCTTATGAAGGCCACTACCTGCATACCGACGTGCAGGTGCGCAAAACTCAGCAGCCTATCCAATATTACGCCGGCGATTATGTGGTGTACCTGAACCAAGTGAGCAACCGCTTTTTGGTGGAAGTGCTGGAACCGCAGGCGCCGGACTCCTACTTTGCCTGGAATTTCTTTGACTCCATTCTGGGCCAGAAGGAGCATTTCTCTGCCTACGTGTTTGAGGACTTGGCCGCCCAGTACCTCAAGCAAGACCCCAAGTTGAAAGCCGCCTTGGAAGAAGCCAAAGCCAAAGACCCCAATCTGGCCAAAAGCGCCCAAGCCCAACTCAATTTTATCTACCGCAACACCCCGCATTATGAGAACACCCACAACCGGTATCCGGTGGCCCGCTGGTTAGGGGGTGCGTTGCCGGTGCAGTAATCAATTCCATTTTTGGCTAGTTTTACCAAAAACAGGCAAAAACGGTTAGGACTCTCCCGCAAGCTTATAGCTTGTGGGTACAGTTGAGGCAAGCTTTCAACTTGCGTTACGTATTATGCCTTCACGCAAGTTGAAAACTTGCTATCTATCAAAGCTCCAAGTTGAAAACTTGAAGCAGGGAAAGAGGAGAAAAAAAGGAAGCATTTTTGAGCTGTTCCTCAGAAAACAGATTAAAAATGCGAATACCTCAGAACCACTGGTTATCTAGCTGGCCACCAAGATCCTTTCAGGATGACAAAGGTGGTGAGGGGAAAGGTGGTGGAAGGATGAAGTGCTGCAGAATAAGAAAAGATTGCAGATTGAGGAAAGATGGTGGAATAGTAATAGACTTAGAGAAGAAGGAAGAATTTGGGGCTACATTCTTTTAGTTACTTTACATTTGGGTTGACATGCCTTTAGTAATCTTACCCTTCAACAAAGCCAAGCCCGCGCCATTGTTGGTGTTATCACCAACAATCCAATAAACCTTTAAAAAATTTCAACACATAAAAAGCCTCTTCTCCTACATAGAAGAGGCTTTTTATTTTTCTTGAAAAAATATTTCACCCAAAACGCATTACTTATTACGAATTTTTCGTAGAATTACTAAACAATCGTAACACTACGAACATCTCGCATAATAAAATAAAACCCATGGAAAAGCTGACGCAACAAGAAGAGGAAGCCATGCAGGTCATATGGGAAACCCAGGGCGGCTTCATCAAGGATTTCCTGGACAAGCTCCCTGAGCCCAAGCCGCCTTACACTACCCTGGCCTCTACCGTCAAGAACCTGGAGAAGAAAGCCTTCGTGCAGGGTGAGAAACTGGGCAACACGTACCGCTACTCCCCGCTCATTAAAGCCGAGGAGTACAAGAAGAAGTTCATGAAGGGCTTTGTGGGCAACTACTTCCAGAACTCCTACAAAGAACTGGTGGCCTTCTTCGTGAAGGAGAAGCAGCTGAGCCCCGAGGAGCTGAAAGAAATCATGGACATGATTGAAAACCAAAAAACCAATTGATATGCCAGCGCTCCTCCTTTATCTGCTTCAGGTGAATATTGGGATTGCCCTGTTGTATCTCACCTACCACCTGCTGTTGCGGCCTACCACCTTCTTCCAGCTGAACCGCTGGTTCCTGTCGGGCGGCCTGGTCCTAGCCAGCGTCCTGCCGCTGTTTGACTTTTCTGCCCTGTTTACCAAAAACGAGCAGGTGTACCAGACCTTGGCTACGTTTTCTGGCACCTGGACATTGCCTGCCGCCAGTGCACCGGTAGAAACCGCCTTTGACTATTGGCTCATACCCATATACCTCTTTTGGCTGGGCGTAGGCGTGATGGCTGTCCGGTTGCTGGTGCAGATGGTCTCTTTGTACAGACTGCACAGACAGTCCCAACATGCGGCATTCCAGGGTATTCCCTTTAGAGAGTTGCCGGTGGCTTTTCCGCCGTTCTCTTTTGCCAACACCATTTACTTTAACCCCAGCCTGCACCCCGAGCAGGATTGGCTGCCCATTCTCAAGCATGAGCACACGCACGTGACCCAGTGGCACACCCTGGATATCCTGCTGGTGGAGTTGACCTGCCTGTTCCACTGGTTTAACCCGGCCGTCTGGCTCTTGCGCATTGCCCTCAAGCAGAACCTAGAGTTCTTAACCGACCAGCAAACCCTGGAGGCCGGCATTGACCGAAAGCAGTACCAGTTCTCGCTTCTGCAAACGGCAGGGGCACCGCCAATAGCGTTTACGTCTTCCTTTAACTACCATTCACTTAAACACCGAATCATGATGATGAACAAAGCTCCCTCTACCCGGGTACAGCAAGCGCGTTTCTTGGTAGCTATCCCGGCCCTGGCCCTCTCGCTTTTCTCGTTGCAGGGAATGGCGCAGACTTCACCTGTCTCCATCTTAGAGCAGACCACCCAAGACGGTCAGAAAATCATTTCTCAACAGGATGATTATGATGTATTCAAGCGAAGGAATCCTACAGTTGATAAGCTAGGCTGGAATCAAGAGAACCTTTATGTACACCTAAAATCTGGCAAAACCGAAGTCTATCCTAGAACGGCAAAAGGGTTGGCCGAAGCTGAGAAGAAATACGGCACATTGCCTTCACCACCTCCCCCACCACCGCCTGCCCCAGCTGCACCTGACGCACCAGATGCCGCCTTGGCCCCACCGCCGCCTCCACCGGCCATGAACGTAGACTTGCCGGCAGATTTCAAGAAGCGCAACCCAACGGTAAAAGGCATTAGCGCCAGCGAAGACACTTTTTATGTGATTTTTAAAAATGGCGAAGTGGAATCATTTGATGCTACGGCAGAAGGCAGAGCGGCCTTTGAGAAAAAGTATGGGGCCTTACCGCCACCTCCACCGCCTACACGCGTAGAGGTAAACGAGATGGCTCCTCCGCCACCGCCAAAAGTTAAAAAGAAGAACCAGCCACCTTCACCACCCACTATAATCGTGGATGAAATGGCACCGCCGCCGCCACCGAAGCGCAAAAACAAGTAAGCTCCGTTTTTGGCCCCTTTTGGCCAAAGCAAGCCAAAAACAGAAAGCCCGCTCTAAGAGCGGGCTTTCTGTTTTTCAGGGATAAATATTCAAGATTCGTAATTCTCTTAAATCCTTCTAGCTTTGTAGAAAGGCCAAAGTAGGCCGCTCTTTAAGCAAAGACAGATTTGGCAAACGTATTAGACATACAGGGGCTCAGCAAGCGGTACAAGTCCGTGCAGGCCCTGGACCAATTAAGCATCAGCGTGCCCGAGGGCAGCATCTACGGATTGCTGGGCCCCAACGGAAGCGGCAAGACCACCACGCTGGGCATTGTACTGGACGTGATTAACCCCACTGCTGGTACGTTCCAATGGTTTGGGCAGCCGCTCTCCAAAGAAACCAAGCGACGCATTGGCGCCCTGCTGGAAACGCCCAACTTCTACCCCTACCTGACAGGCCTTCAAAACCTGAAGATTGTTGCTGACATCAAGCGCGTAGACCACAGCCAGGTGCAGACCGTGCTGGAAACCGTGGGCTTGGCCAACCGCCAGCACAATGACTTTAAGGGCTACTCTCTGGGCATGAAACAGCGTCTGGCCATTGGCGCCGCCTTGCTGGGCAACCCAGAGGTACTGGTCCTGGATGAGCCCACCAACGGTCTGGACCCAGAAGGCATTGCTGAGGTACGGGAGCTCATTCTCAACGTGGCCAAACAAGGCAAGACTATTCTACTGGCCAGTCACCTGTTAGACGAGGTAGAAAAAGTCTGCACCCACATGGCCGTGTTGCGCGCCGGGCACCTCAAAGCCGAAGGACCGGTAGGCACAATCATGTCAGCGCATGACCTGGTGATTATCAACGGCGGCGCGCCGCTGGAGAAGTTGGAGGAGATTGCCCGCTCCCTACCTATTGTGACAGATGCCAAGATTATTCACCATCAGGTACAGCTCATCCTGCAAACCGGCGTGGACAGCGCAGAGGTGAACAAGGCCTTCTTCGCGCAGGGCATTGCCTTGAGCCAACTCACCGTGCGCAAGAAAACCCTGGAAAGCCAGTTCATGGAAATCATTAAAGCCGATAAAAAGATATGACCCCGTCCCTCCTCCGTGTAGAGCTCAGAAAGCTATTACCCTATAAAACTGCTTGGGTAATTCTGGCCATCTTCGCCGCGCTCCTGTTTTTGATTCTGCACATCAGTAGTAACGTGACCATCAATGGCCAGACTGCCGGGCCCTCCTTCTATGAATTCCCTGGCCTATGGCCGAAGGTGACCTATGTGGCCAGTTACTTCAATTTACTACTTGGTATCTTGATTGTAATTGCCGTCACGGATGAGTTCACGTTCAGGACCCTGCGCCAGCAAATTATTGACGGTTATACCCGCGCCGATGTGGTGCAGGCCAAATACTCCGTGGTCTTACTTCTGGGTTTTGCCTGTGCGCTGTATGTATTTGTGCTGGGCTTGTTCTTTGGTATTACCAGAGCCACCGAGGTGCCCTTTTCTAAAATGTACGTAGACGCAGAGGCGGTGCTGTATTACCTGGTGCAGGCCATCGGGTACATGTCCCTGGCCATGCTCTTCGGGTTCTTGATTAAGAAAAGCGGTCTGGCCATTCTGGCGTTCTTGATTTACGCCAAAATTCTGGAGCCCATCATCCATTACCAACTGCCAGACCACATAGACAAATACTTTCCCATGAAGGTGCTGTCCAGCCTCACGCCCATGCCGGGCAAAGAGATGTTTGAAATGGTGACCGGCGCCTCTGAGGCCCTAACACCCATGCACGCTTTGTTGCCAGCCGTCCTGTACATTGGTCTATTCAGTTTCCTAAGCTACTTTTTACTGCGCTTCAGGGATTTGTAACTGTTGTGACACAAAAAAGCCTCTCATGAATGAGAGGCTTTTTTGTGTCACAACAGTTACTTGACCAATGAATTGAGATGTTCTACTATTCTTATCAAATGATTGGGGTCTTCATAGTCAAGTTCATGAAGTTTGATAAACCTTCGCATCTCATTAGCATGAACGCCATAGAGAGAGGTTAAATCCTTCCTTGGTTTTTCTAAGGCCATAATATCTTGGCCTTTCACCTGTAAGAAGAATTTGTATATCATTTGATCTTGGTGCTTAGGGTTAGTGGTTTTCCCATTAAGTTCAAAACCAATAAATGAGGCAGGTACTTCCACGGGTTTGGAATACACCGTCCTTGAGTTCCTGCGTAAAAGCAAGGCATAGGTACCCGGCACTATTTCTTCAAAATAAGTAGGCATGGATCTATAGTCATTCCCCATCCTGTAACCATACGGCAAGACTTTAAAAAGCCGCGGGTAGCCGTCATGCTGATCTATTCCCTGAATAAATTGAACGGCAATAGGAGCAAAAGCGGCTTCTGTGCTGTCTGCCAGCTTTACGCGCACCAAGTCAAGTTGGTGATAAATAGTAATGGTGCCTTCAATGGTCTGTCCAGTAGCCAGAAACACTTTCCCTTTCAACTTTTGATTAATACTCACCTCCTTCATCTCATCACTATCAGCAGATGCGGCGACAGCATTCTGGGCGCAAATGGCATGTGCAAAGAACAATGAGAATAGGACAGGACTAACCAGTCTTAATGAACGCAGTATAGATGGCATAAAGGATATATAAAATTTTAGATTTAATTATTTCATTTAAATATAAGAATCTACTCCTACCCTACCTGCCAAATTCTAAGAAATACTATCAAAATAGGTGATAATCTTCACCAAATCTGGTAGCCTTGTCAACTTGAGCCTGTTCTTCATGATATAAGGTCTCATCTGTCTATTCTTCTTCCCAAAAACTACTTTTAGGTCTTTCTTTACATCTCTGAGTTGTTTTACCTTGCCCGTAGGCATTAGAATGAAAAAGACGTCTTGTCGCTTGTCAGTGTAAACTACTCCTCTAGGAATGCCTGGTTCAATGGGGGACCCGCCTAATAGGGCGCTGTAAAAGGGATTATCGAGCATATCTTTCCTAACAATAGCTTCTTTGCGTAGTAGCCCGTATTTGCCAATGGTAATCTGCTCAAAGAACGAAGGGGCCAATAAATCACTGTAATCCTGCCCGAAGTTCCACCGGTGGGTGATAAATACCCTCCTGAATTTTCCGTCTTTGTCTACTGCCTCAAAACCGCTCACTGCCTTTGGAGTATACTCGGCGGCGACATCGTTTGCATTAATTACCCTAACTATTTCTTCGGTGCGGTAATAGATGATTTTGCCATTTACAGAATCACCGTTGGCTAAATATACCTTTCCTAGAAACCATTCCTCTACCAGCTTAGAATCCCTAACTGGACCAGTATAACCGTGCTGTGCCCACAATACATTACAGCAAACAAGTGATAGGATTAAGAAGAATACAAATTTTATAGGAAGGAATGCCTGCTTCATACAAAGGCGTTTACATCTTGTATTAATTCTTTAAAGTAAGAAAAATTACAAAGCCCTTCAAAGCAAGACGGCGTGCTATATAATCACGTTAAGAAATCGTCCCGAAGTACGTCACAATCTTCACCAGGTCTGGCAGGCTGGTGTACTTGAGTTTGTTTTGTTTGATGTAGGTTTTCATCTGGCCGTTCTTCTTACCAAACACCACCTCCAGGTCCTTCTTCACGTTTCTGAGTTCTTTCACCTTACCGGTTGGCAGTAACAAGAAAAAGATGTCTTGCCGTGCGTCCACGTAATACGGCCCAGCCCCCGGGTACCCGCCTGCTGGATAATAACCGCCCATGTTTCTGTAATATGGGTCACGGCTTATGTCTTTTCTGACCATGGTTTCGCGGCGTAGCAACCCGTACTTGCCCATGGCAATCTGCTCAAAAAAGGCCGGCGCCTGAAAATCACTGTAGTCGTTCCCGAAGTTCCACTTATGCGTCACAAACACCCTTCTGAAACGACCGTCTTTGTCAACGGCCTCAAAGCCGCGAACGGCCACCGGTGCTAAGGCCACCACGCCACCGTCGTCTTTGACTACTTTAATCAAATCCTCGGTGCGGTGGTAGGTGATTTTTCCGTTGATGGAGTCTCCGTTGGCCAGGTAGATTTTACCCATTGACCACTCGTCCACCAACCCAGACGCTTGCGCCATGCCTTGGGTTGAGAACAGGACTGCCAGCACCAAAAGCCCCAGCCCTTTCCAAACTGTTTTCTTCAAATCCATCATATCCCCCAATTATATCTTATTAATACTATATACCAACAAATCAACTAGAAAGTTGTTTTTGCTCAGTCTATTAAAACGAAGAAGGGAAGCCAGAACGTATCTCCAAATCCAATGAGAAGATGCCAAAAGTTCTATTTCCTTTTACGTGGTAAAAGCAAGAATCAGGCCTAAACCAACTAGAAAAAGAAAAGGCGAAAAGCGGATTCCCTTGGGTCTCCGTTTTTCGCCTCATTTGGTAAAAACAGGTCAAAAATGACTTCTTTCTACTTCTTCATAATGGTATGCCCCAGCTTGTCGCGCTTGGTAGTGAGGTACCGCTGGTTGTGCTCATTGGCGGCAATCTCAATAGGAATTTGCTCTACAATCTCCAAACCGTAACCAATAAGGCCTGTGCGTTTTCTGGGATTGTTAGACAGCAGACGCATCTTGGTCACGCCTAGGTCGCGTAAAATCTGGGCGCCCACGCCATAGTCACGCTCATCTGTGCCAAAGCCTAATTGCAAGTTAGCTTCAACGGTATCCAAACCTTGCTCCTGTAGTTTGTAGGCTTTCAGTTTATTCAAAAGACCAATACCGCGGCCTTCCTGGTTCATGTAGACAATCACGCCCTTGCCTTCTTGCTCAATGATTTCCATGGCGCGGTGCAGTTGCGGTCCGCAGTCACAACGGCAAGACCCGAAGATGTCACCGGTCACGCAAGATGAGTGCACGCGTACCAATACGGGCTCGTTCTCCGCCCAGGTGCCTTTCACCAAAGCCAGATGCTTGGCATTGTTACTGCGCTGGGTGTAAGCGTATAGGTCAAAGTTGCCGAAGTCCGTAGGCAGTTCCACGGCAATCTCGCGCTCAATGAGGCTTTCCTTCTGCAGTCTGTATTGAATGAGGTCCTTGATGGAAATCAATTTGAGGTCGAAGCGCTCGGCTACTTTCTCCAGGTCCGGCATGCGGGCCATAGTGCCGTCTTCGTTCATGATTTCTACCAACACCCCGGCTGGTGCCAGACCCGCCAACAAGGCTAAGTCAACGGCGGCCTCGGTGTGGCCAGCTCTTCTAATCACACCTTCTTTGCGTGCACGCAAAGGGAAGATGTGGCCCGGCTTGCCCAAAGAAGCAGGGTCTGTCTTAGGGTCTGCCAAGGCCAGAATGGTTTTAGCGCGGTCACTAGCAGATATACCCGTGGTACAGCCATGGCCCAACAAGTCCACACTTACGGTGAACGGGGTAGCGTGCAAAGCGGTGTTGCGGCCTACCATCAGTTCCAAGCCCAGCTCGTCGCAGCGCTCTTCGGTGAGCGGGGCGCAGATAAGGCCGCGGCCGTGGGTGGCCATGAAGTTGACAATCTCTGGGGTTATTTTCTCAGCGGCACAGATAAAGTCGCCTTCGTTTTCGCGGTCATCATCATCTACCACTATGACTACCTTCCCGGCTCTGATGTCATCAATGGCATCTTGTATTTTATCTAACATGACATTACTGTAAAGTGAAGGACGTGTTTTTTCCACAAAAGAAGAACCCATGCCTTTGGATGCGCAAAGATAGCAGTTTTTTATGCCTAACCCTTGTTAGGAAGCAGTATCCTTGAAGTGCGTGGGATATGGAAGCGTTTTGGGGCTGTTTTCTGGAAAAGAGCGTGAAAATGGAATGAAGATACCAGATGAACTAACTGAATACGTCCAGTGAGTTCCAATAAATTCCCATCTGGCCTCTACTTTGCATAGCTACCCTATCAATTCTTTCAGGGAATGAAATCTGTTTACCCTCTAACATAAACTCTTGGAGGCTTTTGAAAGAGGAAAATCTATCAAATACAAAATCCCAGTCTATGTAATAGCCTAGCATCCAAGCGAGTTCCTTGTCAAGTGTTCCTGCGCGGATACGGTCATCTAGAACCTGAATTAATTTAAGTTCAGAGTCCTCATCCAATTCACAAATTCCTGATAAGTCACTAGGCTCAACAAGCGCGTACCATTGTATAAAAAGAGCTCTTTTTAAGGCTTCAGGCTCAAATTCAGCTAACGTTGCATATTGCCTGTGCACCTCTTTATAAGCCACAAAGATTTCTTGCAATGTGTCTTCATCTCGCGTTTTGCTACTTTTTAGTTGAAGAGCGCGAGAATAAAGCCTGTTTTCTTCTTGTGACAGTTGTTGCAAGTTTAAACCCATCTACAACTGTGGTATGTTGCTAATCTTTTCAATTACTGGCTCCAAAGTAGAAATGATATGTACCACATGGTTCTGACAGTAAACTCCATAATGCTTTAATTCATCTGGAAAGATGTAATCAGCTATCGTTTCATTTTTAATAAAACCCATATACCTAGATTTCTTAAAAATACAGAAGGTGTTAAACTCTCCTGTTTCATACTCGTCCCAATCATTGAAGTTTAAAAAACTCTCATTGAATACCTGATAAGCCACATAACGATGGAAGGAGATGTTAAACTTTGTACCGTTTTCATTCACCGACAATAGACGGTTCTCTGAAATCACCTTATCATTAATTAGTACATCTTGTACAGTTTCAGAAGTCATGGATTCTGAAATTTCCAGACAAAGACCATTATCTCTGGGTTCATACAATGCAGTTAAATACATTGATGGATACCGGTTAATTTCTTGGAAATTCTTCATTTGCTTACTTCCCTCTTGCAGACTATCTGTTCACCACAATCCCCAGCATATCGCCAATCTGCTTCTCAAAGTCTTTGAGGGCTTTGATGGTGCGAAGGACTTTGTCTAATTCTTGCGGGTCTTGGAGGGTTTGCAGGCTTTCCATGTGGCCGCGTATCATTGCTTGCACGTTTCGCCATTTCAAGCGGAGGACTTCACGCTCAGAGCCGTATTGGATGAGGTCAATCTCGCGGGGCACGAAGACTTCATGTTTGGCCCAGCCGTCGCTGAGCTCATACTTTTCGCTGACTAGGTCTATCACCTCGTTGCGGATTTCCTTTTCCTCATGTTGCATAAACTCGGAGGCGGTGGGTACAAAGCCTTGCTCCAGTTTAATGCGGCACATGTCAAAGAGGCGCTTGTAGATGGGCGTCTGGAATTCAATGTCCTCTAGTTCGCCGAGCATGAACTGACTGGCGGTGAGGCCTTCTTCTACTTCTTTGTCGGCGTAGTTGAGGATGAGTCTTATGACTTCGCGCTCCCGGGTCCTGATGAGGCTGGTGGTGTCCTCGCCCTGGTTTTCCTGTTCATAGGCTTCGGCCTCTGCCGCCGCGGCGGCTTCTGCTTCAGCGGCCATCTCTTCAAAAGAGCCAGGCGCGTAAGAACCCGGCGAAAACGCTGAAGGAGCGGAACCCGGTGCTGGCTTAGAAGACTTTTGCTCGGCCAGATGAATCTTGTTGTACTCAGAAATAAGCACCTGCTCGTCAATCCCGAACTGGATGCTACACTGCTTCAAAAATACCGACCGCTTGATGGCGTCTGGAATCTTGGCAATAGAGACCACCATCTCTCTAATGGCCTCGGCTTTTTTGACCGGGTTGTTTCTGGCCTCTTGCGCGTAGAGTTCAGACTTAAAGGATATAAAATCCTGACTGTGCGCCTTGAGGTACTCTTTGAATTTGGTGTCGCCTACCTTCCTAATGTAGCTGTCGGGGTCATCGCCGTCCGGGAACAGCACCACGTCCACGTTCAAGCCACCCTCCAGAATGAGGTCGATTCCGCGCAGAGAGGCCTTGATACCCGCCGGATCGCCGTCGTACAAGACCGTAATGTTCTTGGTGTAGCGGCCAATGAGCTTAATCTGGTTCTCTGTTAAAGAAGTGCCTGAAGAAGCCACTACGTTTTCAATGCCGCCCTGGTGCAATGACAGCACATCCAGATAGCCTTCTACCAGATAACAAACGTCCTCCTGCCGGATGGCCTGCTTGGCCTGAAATATGCCATACAGCACATCAGACTTATGGTAAATAGGCGACTCTGGAGAGTTGACGTATTTAGGCGACTTCTTGTCATTGCTCTTAAGCGTTCTTGCCCCAAAACCAATGGTACGGCCACTGACATTATGAATAGGGAACATGACGCGACCCCTAAAGCGGTCATACTGCTTGCCTTCCTCCTGCTTGACAATGGTGAGGCCGGTTTCTTCCAGGTACTTGAGTTGGAAGCCTTTCTCCAGCGCCGCTTTAGTGAAATCATCCCAGGAGTCCAGGCTGTAACCCAGTTCAAACTTCTGGATGGTGGCCGCCGACAAGCCGCGTTGCTTAAAATAGGGCGCACCTATGCTCTGGCCTTCGTCGTTTTTATGAAGCGCCTTGATGTAGTATTCTTTGGCAAAATCAGAGATGATGTAGAGGCTGTCGCGCTCGTTTTGGGCTTGGACGGCGGCTGGGCTAGTGTCTTCCTCAATGTCAATGCTGTACTTTTTGGCCAGGTACTTGAGCGCCTCCACGTAGCTGGTGCCCTCAATGTCCATGATGAACTGCACCGCGTTCCCCGCCTTGCCACACCCGAAGCACTTGTATATGCCCTTATTGGGCGCTACTGAAAAAGACGGTGATTTTTCATAGTGGAAAGGACAAGGCGCCCACAGGTTCTGACCCTTCTTCTTCAAACTCACAAAATCACCCACTACCTCCACTATGTCGGCTTGCTGGATGATTTGGTCAACAACTTCTTTCTTAATCAGGGCCATGGGTACATTTGAGAGATGCTAGTAGTAAGACGCTAGATGTTAGACTCTTTATTACTGGCTCTTTGGAGTTACAAGACAAAGATACTGCGGTTTTACTTAATCATAGTCTACCCTAATATGCAGAGGAAAAACAGAAAAAGCCAGCTATGATGGCTGGCTTTTGAGGAAATCGTTTTGGGCTGTTTCCTGGAAAACAGCCCAAAAACGGCAATTACATTCGTTTACTTTTTAGTTATGATCCCTTCAAATACTCCTTTCGTAATCTGGATCTCCTCTTGGTCTGATGGATCGCTGTTATAAGGCACCTTTTTTAATGCAATCTGGAAAGTTCCTTTCACCATATTGGTTTCTGTGTTGTAGGCAGTCACCACTACCTCAGAGGAAGCATCTTCCCTATTCAAGATATAATTGCTTTTGATAGATCCATCCTCATTCAACTTATAATAAAGAGCAAAACCTGTAGCTGGCAATTTATAGGTGCCTGTTCCTTTGAAAGCAATTTCTAAACTCATCATGCCATTCTTGGTGTAGGCGCCAATAAATAAAGAGTCTGTCCATTGTGAGATCTTATATAGATTTAAGGTAGGCGGTTTTTCTTGAGTCCAGACAACTGTGTTTTTGCTTAAGCTCGCATCTGGAGCTGGATCATCCTCTTTTCCGCAAGAAAGTAAGAACACGGCAATCAGAATGGGTAAAATGGTTTTTAGATATTTCATTTGTAATAGGATTATAGGATTGTAAAATTGAGATTTAATAGAATTAATATGACAACGCTAATATGCTAAGCAATTAGTATAAGCTTAAATCATTTTTCACCTGTTTCCCAGAAAAGAGGCTGAAAATGAGGCAATAGACAAAAACACAGTTTCCTACACGCTACTACAACTAAACCTTGCTTCTTAGCTTGTTATACAGATAGTGTGTATCTTTGCACTAGCGAAATTTAGCGCCTATATTCCTATGGCCATTACCAAAGAAGACGTATTAAAAGCCCTTAGTTATGTAGAGGAGCCAGATCTGGGCAAAGATTTGGTGACCTTGAACATGATTGAGGAGGTAGCAATAGACGGCCTTAAGGTGAGCTTCACCGTGATTCTCACCACGCCGGCCTGCCCCTTAAAAGACCTTATCCGGAATGCCTGCATCAGGGCCATAACTACCATGGTGGACCCAGCCGCCCAGGTGACCGTGAACATGACCTCGCGCGTGACCACCGCCCGCGTAGATACCACGGTATTGAAAGGCGTAAAGAATATTATTGCCGTAGCTTCTGGTAAAGGAGGCGTAGGCAAGTCTACCGTAACCGCGAATCTGGCCGTGGCTTTGGCCCAGTCGGGTGCGAAGGTAGGTTTGGTAGATGCTGATATTTCTGGCCCGTCTGTGCCGACTATGTTTGGCGTAGAGGATGCTCGTCCGGTAGTATACCGCACGCCAGAAGGCCAGAACTTGATTCAGCCTATTGAGAAATTCGGTATCAAGTTAATCTCCATCGGGTTCCTGACGCCAGCAGAACACGCGGTGGTTTGGCGCGGTCCTATGGCCAGCTCAGCCTTAAAGCAGTTCATCACCGAGGTGGAGTGGGGCGATTTGGATTATTTGCTCATTGACTTACCTCCGGGAACCAGTGACATTCACCTGACGTTGGTACAGACAGTACCGGTAACGGGCGCCATCATTGTGACCACGCCGCAGAAAGTAGCTATAGCCGATGCCGTGAAAGGTTTGCAGATGTTCAGACAACCGCAAATCAACGTGCCGGTTTTGGGCTTGGTAGAGAACATGGCCTACTTTACGCCAGCTGAGTTGCCAGACAACAGATACTATATCTTCGGGCAGGGCGGCGGACGTGATTTGGCAGAGCGCTACGGGGTTCCGTTCATTGGCGAGATTCCGTTGGTACAAAGCATTAGAGAGAACGGTGACGCGGGCACCCCGCAGATTCTGGAAGAAGGCTCACCGGCCACTGCCGTATTCAAGCAGGTGGCAGAGGAAGTTGCCCGCCAGATTTCTGTCAGAAACGCCAGCTTGGCCAGAACTCAGGTAGTAGAAATTAAAGCGTAAGTAATATGGCAGAGAGCGCATTGAATGAGATATTGCTTCTTCAGGTAGAGCAGGCCCTAGACTCCATCCGTCCGTACTTGAAAACAGACGGCGGCGACGTTAAGGTGCTGGAAATCACCGAGGAAAAGATTGTGCAGTTGGAGTTGGTGGGCGCCTGTGGTACCTGTCCTATGTCTGCCATGACCTTTAAAGGCGGCATTGAACAAGCCATCATGAAAGCCGTTCCCGAGATTAAAGGAGTGGTGGCCGTGAACCTGACGCCTATCTCTGAGAGCTTCGTGTAAGGCTTCTGAGTTAGATTTTCTTTCAGAAAAATTCGCCCACGGGGTGTTGAGGATTCTTTTATCTTCAACTCCCCGTGGGTTTTCCGTTTTTAGGCTATTTTCTGGAATTAGGGCAAAAATGGCTGATAGGTGATAGTTGATTTGTTTATTGGTAATAATCCCACCGGGGTTGATGCCCTCACCCACCACCTCATCTGCTTCTCCAGCTGTTATGATACTTACCTCTACTACTCCGCCGTTGTTGGTGTTATCACCAACGACCAATATTGCTTCTCCAGCTGCAGTACAGTTGTGCATGAATGTGGCTGTTCCTGCGTAATACCGTTTGCTCCGGTGCGCATTCACAGCCTTGTTTCATTTCTTCCGCTAAGCGCTCACGGCCGCGGGGCCTCGTCTTGGCCCTTCGCACTGCTGTTGTACTCTGGGCCTTTGGCCCCGCCTTTCAGGCGACGAAACAACAGAGGCGCTCAGAACCAAGACTGGTTTTGGTTCCAATCCTGCTTTGGCTATTTGGTTTTCTTAGCTAGATGTAAGTCATGGCCGTCCCTGTCGGTGCAGAGTCATGCGTGCTGCGCACGGTCTGCTTTATCTTGGTTCACGGGACTGGTTCAAGTCTTTGACTTGGACCCATGACGGCGGGCAGTTTGCAACTGCCCTGAGACGCTGGCTTTGACCTGCGCATTCCGTATTCCTTTGAAGTCGAAGATCCCGGACTTGTTCCGGGAGGAATAGGGGGATGACAGGTGCTTTCCAAATCAACAATGCCTACGCACACAAGCGGACGCTGTCCTCATTTTCATTTTTTGCTTCTTTTCCGGAAAACAGGCCAAAAACAGGTCTCACCAGAAAACTCCTACTCCTTCTGTTTAAACTTCAGAATTGTCGGGAAGGTCGCTATCTTTGTTTACCAACCTACGTCATGATTGTATGATTAGAGCCAACGACCCAACCCTTCATTCCTGGATTCAGATTGCGCCAGAGAGTGACTTTCAGATACAGAACCTTCCCTTCGGCATTTTCCAGGCCCAGGACCGCGACCCGCGCGTGGGCGTGGCCATTGGGGACTATGTGCTGGACGTGTACGTGCTCACCCAGCATGGCTTGTTTGACATGCTGGACGTGGAGGACCCTACCGTTTTTCATAGGCTGTACCTCAACGACTTCATTGCCTTGGGCAGGCCTATCTGGCGCCAGGTGCGGGACCGAATCTCTGAACTTCTGCGCAATGACAATCCAGAAATTAGGGATAACCGCGAGCTCATGGCCGAGTGCCTGGTAAAGCAGAAGGATGCCCAGATGCTGATGCCGGTGAAGGTGCCCAACTACACAGATTTTTACTCCAGTATGGAGCACGCCACCAACGTGGGCACTATGTTTAGAGACCCAGCCAACGCCTTGTTACCCAACTGGAAACACCTTCCTGTAGGCTACCATGGCCGGGCCTCATCTATCATTCCTTCTGGGGTGCCGGTGCGCCGTCCCAAAGGACAGACCAAACCCGCCGATGTAGAAAGCCCCATCTTTGGACCTACCAAACAGCTGGACTTTGAGCTGGAGGTAGCCTTCATCACAGGCAAAGCCACCGAACTGGGCTCCAGCATCACCACGCTAGAGGCCGAGGAGCATATCTTTGGCATGGTGCTGTTCAATGACTGGTCTGCCAGAGACATTCAAAGCTGGGAGTACGTACCGCTGGGACCGTTTTTGGCCAAGAACTTCGCGTCTTCTATCTCCCCATGGGTGGTGACCTTAGATGCCTTGGAGCCATTTAGAGTCCCAGGACCAGTGCAGGACCCTCCGGTATTGCCTTACTTGGAGTACAGCGGTGAAAAAAACTTAGACATCAACTTAGAGGTAACCTTAAAGGCACCAAACATGGCAGAGGAGGCCGTGATTTGCCGTTCCAACTACAAGTACATGTACTGGAACATGAACCAGCAGTTAGCGCATCACACCATCAATGGCTGTAACCTGGAAGTGGGCGACATGTACGCCTCGGGCACCATCTCAGGCCCAACGCCAGATTCTTATGGCTCCATGCTGGAACTGACCTGGCGCGGCACCAAGCCCCTGACCTTGCCAGACGGCTCTGAGCGCAAGTTCATCCATGACGGTGACACCATCACCATGCGCGGCTACGCCGAGAAGAACGGCGTGCGCGTAGGTTTTGGTGAGGTAAAAGCTAAGATTCTACCTTCCATCTAGCTAATTTGAAAATGTGAAGATGTGTAAATTTGAAGATAATTTAAACTACCATGCCGCAAGCGTCCGCTTGTGTCCGCACGTATTCCTTACAATATGCGTGCGGACACAAGCGGACGCTTGCACCATGGTAGCCTTTTCAAATTGAGTATATCATCTTCACATTTTCACATCTCCACATTTTCACATTGATTTACCTTCAAATTAGAAAAAGTGAAAGTTTTTGACCCGAAAGAGATTTCTACTGGTGAGTTTCATGCCTTGATGCTGGGTGCCATTGCGCCCCGCCCCATTGCGTTTGCCAGCACCGTAGACAAAGAAGGAAACGTGAACCTGAGCCCGTTCAGTTTCTTCAACTGCTTCGGGTCCAATCCGCCGGTGCTCATCTTCTCCCCTGCCCGCCGCGTGCGCGACAACTCTGGCAAACACACGCTAGACAACGTGCTGGAAACCGGTGAGGTGGTCATTAACATCTGCAACTACTCCATTGTGGAGCAGATGTCTTTGGCCAGTACGGAGTATGACAAAGGCGTCAATGAGTTTACCAAGTCCGGCTTGACGCCCGTGGCTTCTACCTTGATAGGCCCTCCCCGCGTGGCCGAGGCGCCGGCTGCGTTTGAGTGCAAGGTACTGGAAGTGAAACCCATTGGCGACAAGGGCGGCGCGGCCAACCTGGTTATTTGCGAGGCGGTGCTCCTGCACGTGAACGAGAATGTGCTTGGACCGGACGGGAAGAAAATCGACCCCTTCAAACTAGACGCGGTGGCCAGACTGGGTGGCGACTGGTACCTGCGCGCCAACGGCGACTGCCTCTTTGAACTGCCCAAACCCTTGCAGTCCAAAGGCATGGGCATTGACCAGTTACCCGACCACATCCGGACCAGCCAAGTCTTAACCGGCAACAACCTGGCCCGTCTTGGCAACACCGAGGCCATGCCTACGCCAGAAGAACTGCAGGCCTATGAGCATGAGCCTATGCTCCGCTACATGCTGCAAACCCACGCCCAAAACCCGCAGGAACAGGAACGCCAACTGCACCTCTTCGCCCAGAAACTCTTGGAGGAAGGACGCGTGCAAGATGCTTGGAAGGTGTTGCTTTTGGCTGAGCCGAAGGGGTAATCAGGATTTTATTTTTGGCTTGTTTTCTGGAAATCAGGCTGAAAACGGTTAATCATTGCTGATTGTTGGAGAAATCTCTAGAAAACTAATCTGGCCCGAGTCGTAATTTATCCCGAAGGATTTCGGGAGACTCAGGATTAGGGATGAGGTGTGTCTCCAGACTCACTAACACCAAGAGCCTTTTACCATAGCGCAAGCGTTCCCTTGTGTCCGCAAGCATTGTAAATCTGGAATGCGTCAGAGACAAGGCGGTGCCTGGTCTCTACAGGATTGGCATCGCCATTTATCTCCAATACCAATCCCTAATCCTAACCTTTTCCCCTAGGGAGAAGGGATAAATAAGCTAAGAGCTCCGTTTTTGGGCTGTTTTCATGAAAACAGCCCAAAAACGGAGCTCTTATAATATAAGGTAATCCAATCCTGAAAAATCGAAAGGAATCCAGAAAATCCTGCTTCTAGTTACGCACGGCAATCATCAAACTCAACTCTTTGTAGCGCATGTTGAATTTCTTGGCGATGGCGGCGTTGGTTAAGCTTCCTTTGTAGATGTAGACCCCGCTGCGATAGTGCTCATGAGTGAACAAGACTTCATTGACGCCGCCGTATTTAGAAATCTCCAGGAACATGGGCGTGAAGATATTGCTTAAGGCTTTGGTAGCGGTACGAGGTACGCGCGATGGAATGTTAGGCACGCAGTAGTGAATCACGTCATACTTGCGGTACACCGGCCGATTGTGGGTGGTCATCTCTGAGGTCTCAAAGCAACCGCCTTCGTCAATACTCACGTCAATAATCACGGAGCCAGGCGTCATCTTGGCCACTACTTCCTCTGCTATCATACAGGGCACCTGGCCTTCCTCGGCGGTGACGGCGCCAATGACCACGTCTGCGTCTTGTATCTCTTTGTGCAGGATGGTATTGTCTAGCGTAGACGTGAAGATTTGCGCGCCTACATTGTGTTTCAGTCTTCTCAGTTTATAAAGATGATTGTCAAAGACCTTCACCTCGGCCCCCAGACCTAGGGCGGCACGGGTGGCGTATTCAGCTACGGTACCGGCGCCAATGATGACAACCTTGGAGGGCGGCACACCGGTGATGCCACCCAGAATCACCCCTTTGCCTTCTTTGCCACTGCTCAAATATTCAGCGGCAATCAGCATGACGGTACTGCCGGCAATCTCGCTCATGGCCCTCACCACAGGCCTGGACTCAGACTTGTCCTTGAGGAGCTCAAAGGAGATGGCGCTTATTTTCTTGCGGGACAGGGCATTGATGTATTCAGAGGTGAGGCTGCCAATCTGCAAGGCCGAGATGAGCGTCTGGCCAGGCCTAAAGTACTCCATCTCGTCTAAGGTTGGCGGCGCAATCTTGAGGACGATGTCGGCTTCATAGACTTCCTGGGGGCTGTACACTATTTGAGCACCTGCCTCTGAATATTCATGGTCTGAGTATTTAGAAGGGGCTCCTGCGCCAGACTCCATCCAGATCTCATGCCCGTGGTCTACCAACTGCTTGACAGACTCTGGCGTGAGGCCAATACGGTTTTCCTGCAAAGAAGACTCTTTAGGAAGGCCAATGAACAGGTTGCGCTTGCGCGTTTCCACGGCCAGCATGGACTCCTTGGGCATTAGGCTGCGGGCAGTGGCCTTGGTAAGGGCCTCAAATCCAGTGCTAGGCTTTTCCGTCATTTCCTCCATAAACTCTCATCTGTATGGTACGCGCTTCGTCCTGCGGACCGGGGGCAATAGACACTATAACACCCTCCTCTGGCAACAGGTTCTCAATTTTGGACGGCCATTCTATCAAACACAGGTTGCCGGAATAAAAATACTCCAGCACGCCAATGTCCAGGGCCTCGGCGGGATCGTCAATGCGGTAGAAGTCAAAATGATAGATGACCTCGCCGCGGGCGGCCTCATACTCGTTGACCAATGCAAACGTAGGACTGCTTACGTGCTCTTGCACGCCCTTGGCCGCACATATCGCCTTGATAAACGTGGTTTTACCCGCCGCCATCTCGCCTTCAAACAAAATTATTCTTTTTTGACCGATAAATGCCAAAAATTCTGCGGCCGCCTGGGGTAGCTCTGCTTTGGAGGAAATCTGCAAGGTGCGTTCCTGCACCAATGGATCAGGCATTTTTAGAACTTAGGGTAACAAATGGAATAATAGTCTCTTCTAAAGAGACGCCCCCGTGCTGGAACGTGTCTTTGTAGTAGTTGACGTAGTAGTTGTAGTTGTTGGGGTAGGCAAAGAAATCATCGTTCATGGCAAACACGTAGGCGGTAGACACATTGGCCTTGGGCAAATGGAAGCGCTCTGGCTTGCGGCACACCAGCACGTCCTTCTCTGTGAAGCCCAGGTTCTTGCCGTGCTTGTAGCGCAGGTTGGTGTTGGTGTTGCGGTCGCCAATGATTTTGAACGGCTTTTTCACACGCACCGTGCCGTGGTCAGTGGTGATAATCAATCGGCCTTTCTTCTCGGCAATAGCTTTAAGCGTGTCAAAAAGCGGCGAGTGCATGAACCAGGAACGCGTCAGAGAGCGATAGGCGGCCTCATCGGCGGCCAGTTCCCGTATCATCTGCATGTCTGTGCGCGCATGCGAAAGCATGTCCACGAAGTTGTAGACGATCACGTTGAGCTTGTTGGACTCCAGGTTGCTCATCTTGCCTACTAACTCCTTCCCAGCCGTGATGTTAGTGATTTTGTTGTAGCTGAACTTTTCTTTGATGTTGTTCTGCTGGAGTTGAATCTCCAGGAAATCCTCTTCATGCATGTTCTTGCCTTCTTCTTCGTCGTCAGAAACCCACAGGTTAGGGTATTTCTTGGCGATTTCGGCCGGAAGCATGCCCGAGAAGATGGCGTTGCGGGCGTAAGCAGTGGTGGTAGGCAGAATGGAGTAGTACATCTCCTCGTTCTCCACGTTGAAGTAGTCGGTGATGATGGGTTCCAGCACCTTCCACTGGTCATAGCGCAGGTTGTCAATGAGCACAAAGTAGATGGGCGTGTCGCTTTCCTTCATCATCGGGAAGACGCGGTCTTTGAAGAGCTTGTGGCTCATCAAGGGGATCTCATCGGTTTCATCGTTCACCCATTCTTCATAGTTGTCCATGATGAACTTGGCGAAGTTGGTGTTGGCCTCGTCTTTCTGCATGTTAATCACGTCGGCCATGCCCTTGCCTTCGGTCTCGGCAATTTCCAATTCCCAGTAGACTAGTTTTTTGTACACGTCTGCCCATTCCTGGTAGCTGAGGCGCTCGCCAAAGGCCATGCCCAGGGTCCTGAAATCGCGTTGGTAGGAGCTGTTGGTCTTTTCATCTACCAGCCGGCGGTTTTCCAGAATCCGCTTCACGGACAGCAAGATCTGGTTGGGGTTGATGGGCTTGATGAGGTAGTCAGCAATCTTGGAGCCAATGGCCTCTTCCATGATGTGCTCTTCCTCGCTTTTGGTAATCATTACCACCGGCAGCAGCGGCCGAAGGGCTTTTATCTCAGAGAGCGCCTCCAGACCAGAGATGCCCGGCATGTTCTCATCTAAGAATACAATGTCAAAATTTTGTTCCTGCACTTTCTCTATGGCGTCTGCCCCGCTGTTGACAGGGGTCACTTCATAGCCGCGCTCCTCTAGAAAGAGGATGTGGGGCTTGAGAAGGTCAATCTCATCATCTGCCCATAAAATAGTATATCTTTGCATAGCAATATTTTTTCACGTTAGTGTGGCTTGGGAGTGCGCAATCTGGGAACAGGTCTCTTTGAAAAGGTTTTTTCCGTATAAATCGCACAACTATACAATTACCGACAACGGACACACGGAGAACTAAGTTATCTTGAATAAGAAAAAAATCTTCAACGACCCAGTCTACGGGTTCATCACGGTTCCTTCTGAGCTGCTGTTTGACATCATTCAGCATCCATATTTTCAGCGTCTTAGACGCATCAAACAACTAGGCCTCACCGAGTTTGTGTACCCTGGCGCCTTGCATACGCGGTTCCATCATGCCTTGGGAGCCATGCACCTAATGAGCATTGCCATTCAAAGCCTGAGCGGTAAAGATAATCGTATTTCTGACAAGGAATGTGAAGCCTCCATGGCGGCCATTCTCTTGCATGACGTGGGCCACGGGCCTTTTTCGCATGCGCTGGAGCATGCCATTTTTGACCAGGTGCCACATGAGCAGATCTCACTGCACATCATGCAGCTGCTCAACGAGGAGTTTGACGGCAAGCTGCAGCTGGCCATTGACATCTTCACCGACACCTACGAGCGACATTTCTTCCACCAACTGGTATCAAGCCAGCTAGACGTAGACCGCCTGGATTACCTGAACCGCGACTCTTTCTATACCGGCGTGTCTGAAGGCTTGATTGGCGCAGACCGTTTATTAAAGATGCTCAACGTGGCCGAGGACCAGCTGGTAGTGGAGGAGAAAGGCATCTATTCCATTGAAAGCTTCTTGGTAAGCCGCCGCCTCATGTACTGGCAGGTGTACATGCACAAAACGGTGACCTCTGCCGAGCAGATGGTCATGAAAGTGATGCAACGCGCCCGTGAACTCACCCAGCAAGGCGTGTCCGTGCCCGCCAGCCCGGCTCTGACCTTCTTTTTGCATGAGTCTCTGTCCATTCTGGACTTTGAGCGCGACCCAAGTATTCTCAAGAAGTTCATTGCCCTGGACGACTATGATATCTGGGGCGGCATCAAAGCCTGGGCCGAGCACCCGGACAAGATACTGAGCTACCTTTCTGTCTGCCTTTTGGAGCGGAAGCTGTTCAAAATCATCCTGTCCCCTACTCCGTTTGAGATTGAGTTTCTGGAAGGCGTGCGCGAACTAGCCCAAGAGCAGTTTAACGTGGCCCCGCAGGACGTGCATTACCTGGTGGTGACCGGCAAGATTAGCAACAACGCCTATGAATCTGGCGGCGAGACCATCAACGTACTGACCAAGCAAAGCCTGATTGTGGACGTAGCCCAAGCCTCAGACCTGCCTAACATTCAGGCCCTGAGCAAAAAAGTGGAGAAGTATTACGTCTGCTACCCAAAGGAGATTGCCAGTTTGTAAGTAATAGTTTGCAGGTATTTGCGTATTGCGCCAGCTCCTTAAGATTTTCCTTCGTTTTTGGCCTGTTTTCCGGAAAATAGGCCAAAAACGAAGGAAAAGAAAGATGTTTGATATAGTTAGAGAAATGCAAGGACTGGCTCATTACTAGTTACCAATCAAAAACTTCAGATAAAAATTCTGGAGTTTTTTTTATGAATCGAAACTTTAATCGTATTATTGCGATATAGTAATTAAAGAACGGGAATCATGGGCGTGACCAAGACACAGAATTTTACCGAGGAGCAGAACACGCTGGCTTTGTATGCAAAGGCGCTGGGTCATCCTGCCCGGGTGGCCATTCTCCAGCATTTGCTCCAGCGTACCACCTGTGTTTGCGGTGATTTGGTAGAAGTTCTGCCTTTGGCACAGGCTACCGTCTCGCAGCACTTAAAAGAACTAAAAGCAATTGGCTTGATCAATGGCACGGTAGAAGGCACCAGCGTCTGCTATTGCATCAACAAGCACAAATGGGAAGAGGTACGGGACATGCTCATGACGATGTTCGCCGCACCTGTATCTTGTGACCAGAAGTGCTGTTAACTTTTTTTGCCTTTATTCATCGTAATATTGCAATAATATATAATTGAAGAGAAAGCGGTCTCTGTACAAGCCGCCTAGCATCTGCCTTAATTTTTTAACTAGTTTTAATCCTTACTACCATGAAACTATCAGAAGTAAAAAAAATTCTGGAGACCGCTGAGTCAGTGGACTTCGGTTTAGAAAACGGAAACATGGTGCCTGAGCACTTCCATATCACAGAGGTGGGCGTGGTGACCAAGCATTTTATTGACTGCGGCGGCACTGTGCGCCATGAGAAGGTGGCCAACTTCCAACTTTGGGACGCCAATGACTTTGACCACCGCCTTAAGCCCGGCAAGCTTCTCAACATCATCAACCTCTCTGAGAAGACACTGGGCATGGAAGACCTAGACATTGAGGTGGAGTATCAAAGTGACACCATTGGTAAATATGATTTAGGGCATGACGGCAAGAAATTCATTTTAAAAGCTAAAACCACGGCTTGTCTGGCCCAGGACAGCTGCGGGATTCCGCCAGAAAAAATAAAACTTAACTTAGCCACGGTTGGGGCCGGCAACGCATGCGCCCCGGGTTCTGGTTGCTGTTAAATTACTTGCTATGGTCATAGTTGACATGTTGCCCCAACACTGGGCAGAGGTAAAACAAATTTACTTAGACGGCATAGCCACCGGCCAGGCCACCTTTAACACAGATGCTCCCTCTTGGGAGGAATGGGATAAGAGCCACTTGCCCACTTGCAGATTTGTCGCCCTGGACGGGGAGAAAGTCTGCGGGTGGGCGGCCCTTTCGCCCGTCTCTAGCCGGTGCGTGTACCAGGGCGTAGCCGAAGAAAGCGTCTACATTGCCCAGGACTGTCGGGGCAAGGGATTAGGTAGTCAGCTGCTAAGCCATTTAATCCTGGAAACCGAAAAGGCCGGGTTTTGGACCTTGCAGGCGGGCATTTTCCCAGAAAATGAAGCCAGTGTTAAACTGCATGAGAAACTAGGCTTCAGGATAGTAGGCACAAGAGAACGCTTGGCCAAACATTATGGCGTCTGGCGAGATGTATACCTGCTAGAAAGGCGCAGCACTGTGGTTGGCATGGATTAGAAGGTATTTAAAAAAAGTACCTGCCTTAAAAAGAATCACCGTAAAACAACATTTATCGTTTTTAGCCTATTTTCTAGAAATCAGGCCAAAAACGGTAGGTTATATTTTTTTGAAATATTTATTCGGTGTCTTCTAACCAAGGATTAGACCTCAACCAGAGAACTGTACGTCCATCTTATCCTTTAAAATAGATTACACCCAAAACCCACTCCAATAGTTTATGAGAATTGCTTTATTCAGTGACATACATGCCAACCTTCCGGCGTTGGAGGCAGTGCTGGCCCACATAGACCAGCAGAACCTGGACGCCGTTTATTGCCTAGGCGATTTGGTGGGCTACTGTACCTGGCCCAATGAAGTAGTGGCTGAGATTAGAAAGCGTAAAATCCCTACCCTTGCGGGTAATTATGATGAAGGCGTTGGTTTGGCTAGCCCCAACTGCGGCTGCGCCTATAAATCTGACACCGAGAAAGACCTGGGCCAGCAGTCCATTGACTATACCAACCACGTGGTCACGGATGAGACGCGCCAGTACCTGCGCATGTTGCCACGGCACATTAAGCTTACCTTTATGGATGACTCTAAACTAGAGAACAAAATAGAGCTTTTAATGGTACACGGCAGTCCGCGTAAAATCAACGAGTACCTGTTTGAGGACCGCCCAGACAAAAGCTTTCTGCACATGTTCTCTGAGGCCAATGCTGACATCCTGTTTTTCGGGCACACGCACAAGCCATACCATCGCGCCATTCCTTATGAGCAGAATGGCCAGACGCGTTACCGCCATGCCATCAACATAGGCTCAGTGGGCAAGCCCAAGGACGGAGACCCGCGCGCAGGTTACGTCATTGTGGAACTGTCCCCAGACACCAAACTCACTAATCCAGAAAGCATCCAAGTAGAATTTGTGCGGGTAAACTATGACGTGGAGAAGGCGGCGCAGGCCATAGAAGCCAGTCCCCTGCCCAATGAATTTGCCACCATGCTCAGAACCGCTTAAGCCCAGAATATGAGTCAATGTACCGTAGATCAAAGAAAGAAGCTTTCCCGCCTGGACCAATTCCTTACGCTTTGGATTTTCCTGGCCATGGGCGCAGGAGTCCTACTAGGATATTTGTACCCAGGGGTGGAAGAGGTCATTAACGTGTTTCAGGTAGGCACCGTCAATGTGCCCATTGCCATTGGTCTCATCTTGATGATGTACCCGCCGCTGGCCAAGGTGCGGTACGGGCAGCTGGGCAAAGTTTTCCAGAATGTGAAAGTGATTACGCTCTCCCTGGTCTTGAACTGGATCATAGGTCCTATTCTGATGTTTTTGCTGGCCATCATCTTCCTGAGAGACTATCCAGAGTACATGGTGGGCATCATCCTCATTGGCTTAGCCCGCTGTATTGCCATGGTTTTGGTCTGGAATGAATTGGCAGAAGGAGATAGAGAATATGCCGCTGGCTTGGTGGCTTTCAACAGCATCTTTCAGGTACTATTTTACAGTGTTTTTGCCTATGTGTTCATCACCATTTTGCCCACTTGGTTTGGCCTGGAGGGAAAGGTAGTAGACATTAGCATGGGTGACATTGCGCAGAGCGTAGGCATCTATTTGGGCATTCCGTTTTTAATGGGCTTTCTGTCCAGCCTGATTCTGCGCCGACTCAAAGGGGATGCGTGGTACCAGAGCATCTTTATACCGGCCATCAGTCCCATTACCCTCATTTCTTTACTGTTCACCATTGTGGTTATGTTCAGCTTAAAAGGAAATTTGATTGTGACCATCCCCATGGACGTGATCAGGATTGCCATACCGTTGGTCATTTACTTTGCCATCATGTTTGTGGTAAGCATTTATATGGGCAAGGCCTTGGGTGCTAACTATGCACAAAATGCGTCAGTGGCGTTTACCGCTACGGGCAACAACTTTGAGCTGGCCATTGCGGTGGCCATTGCGGTGTTCGGGTTGAATTCTGGCCAGGCGTTTGCCGGGGTGGTAGGCCCGCTCATTGAGGTTCCGGCCTTGATTGCCTTGGTGAATCTGGCGTATTGGTTTAGAAGAAAATATTACGGCCCCACAACAGACGCCGCATCAATTTCTTAGCTACCCGGCAAGTTTGGCCTACTGGTGAGGACGCTCTGGTGTATTGTAATGAAGGCTCACCCATCAACAAGTAAATACCTGTGCACAAAAACACCCTTTCCTAGTAATACCTATTGCTAGGTAATTGCTTTACAGAGAACCTGCTATCTAAACCGTGGCAGGCTTTTTTGTCTAAGTACTTTGAATAGACGAGCTACCCATTAGGTCTGGGCCAAGCATAAAATAAATTGTTTCTTTAACTTTACCCCATGGAATTTACAGTACAACAGATCGCTGATTTACTCCAGGGCCAAGTGCAAGGAGACGGTCAGGCCACGGTAAACAGATTGGCTAAGATTGAAGAGGGTACCCCGGGGGCACTTTCGTTCTTGTCTAACCCCAAATACGAGCATTTTCTGTACACCACCGGGGCATCGGCGGTGATTGTTGGCAAAACCCTGGAGCTTAAACAGGCTGTTACTACTAACCTCATTCTGGTAGAGGACCCATATAGTGCTTTTTCAACGTTACTAGAAGTCTACCAACAAGCCTTGGCGTCTATGCGCGAAGGCGTGGAAGAGCCCTGCTTCTTAGGCGAGAATTCCAGCATTGGCCCCAACCACTACCGCGGCGCCTTTTCTTACATTGGCAAAAACTGCCGCGTGGGCAAGAACGTGCACATCTACCCCAATGCCTACATTGGCGACAACGTCACCATTGGCGACAATACGGTCATTTACGCCGGCGCTAAAATCTATCCAGAAACGGTGATTGGTAGTTCTTGCACCATCCATGCCGGGGCTGTGGTAGGGAGCGACGGCTTTGGCTTTGCACCGCAGAAAGACGGCAGTTACAAAACCATTCCGCAGATTGGCAACGTGGTTTTAGAAGACCATGTGAGCATTGGCGCCAACGCCACCATTGACTGCGCCACCATGGGTTCTACCATCATAAGGCTGGGCAGTAAGATTGACAACCTGGTGCAGATTGCGCATAATGTAGAGATAGGCCAACATACGGTAGTAGCGGCCCAGACCGGAATCTCTGGTTCTGCCAAAATTGGAAACCACTGCACCATAGCCGGCCAGGTAGGTATTGTTGGGCATATCTCCATCGCAGATAAAACCATTGTAGGTGCCCAGTCTGGGGTTTCCAAGACCATAAAAGAGACAGGTACTTTCATTCAAGGCTCTCCGGCTTTTGACTACAAACAGAACCTGCGCGCCATGTCTGTTTTCCGGAAACTTCCTGAGCTACAGAAACAGGTAGATGAACTCAGAGAAAAGCGTTAACTTTGACGCCTCTTTACCTATTTAGTGCCGCATGAACGATAAACAGCATACCATCAAGGCGCCGGTAACGGTTTCTGGTATTGGATTGCATACAGGGGTTATCTCAAACATGACCTTTTTGCCTGCCCCTATCAACCACGGATACAAATTCCAGCGCGTTGATTTACCGGAGCAGCCTATTGTAGACGCTGATGTAGACAACGTGGTAGACCTGTCAAGAGGCACTACCATTGAGCAGAACGGCGCCCGCGTCAACACCGTGGAGCACGTCCTGGCGGCATTGGTAGGCTTGGAGATTGACAACGTCCTCATTCAGTTAGACGGCCCAGAGCCGCCTATCATGGACGGTAGCTCTATCCTGTTTGTACAGCCACTATTAGAAGTAGGTCTGGAAGAGCAGAATGCGCTGCGCAACTTCTTTGAGGTGCCTGAAGAGATCAGGTTCAGAGACGGTGCCCGTGAGACGGAGATTGCCATTTTACCGCTAGATGATTACCGCGTAACCGTGATGGTAGACTACCATTCGCCGGTACTGGGTAGCCAGCATGCTTCCTTGACAGACATCTCTCAGTTTAAGGACGAGATTGCCTCTTGCCGCACTTTCTGCTTCTTGCATGAGTTGGAGATGCTCTACAAGCAAAACCTCATCAAAGGCGGTGACTTGAGCAATGCCATTGTGGTGGTAGACCGCGTGGTAGAAGACAATGAACTGGATTATCTTTCTGACCTCCTTAAGAAACCTAAAGTAGAGGTAAAGAAGGAAGGAATCCTGAACAACGTTGACCTACGCTATAAAAACGAGCCTGCTCGTCATAAGCTATTAGACTTGATTGGTGACCTGGCCTTGGTAGGCCGTCCCCTGAAAGGACAGATTCTGGCTGCGCGCCCGGGTCACGCCTCTAACGTGGCCTTCGCCAAGAAAATCAAGAAATACATCAAAGAAACTGCGGTTAAAAACACGCCCATCTACGATCCTAAGAAGACGCCGGTGATGGACATTAACCGCATCTCACAGACGCTGCCGCACCGCTACCCGTTCTTGTTGATTGACAAAATCATTCATCTGGATGAGACCACGGTGACCGGCATCAAGAACGTGACCATGAACGAGCAGTTCTTTCAGGGCCACTTCCCGGGTAATCCCGTGCTGCCAGGTGTGATCCAGATTGAGGCCATGGCGCAGACAGGCGGTATTCTGGTGTTGAACACCGTGCCAGATCCAGAGAACTACTGGACCTACTTCCTAGGCATTGACAAATGCCGCTTCAGAAGAAAGGTTATTCCAGGAGATACCATTATCTTTAAGTGCGAGCTCTTGGCTCCTATTAAACGCGGTATCGCAAAAATGCAAGGTCATGCTTACGTAGCGGGCCAATTGGTAATGGAAGCAGAAATGTCTGCTAGCATCGTAAGAAAAGACGCATGAATCAGCCCCTCGCATACATCCACCCCGAAGCTAAAATAGCTCAAAACGTTGTCATAGAGCCGTTTACCAGCATCTATAAAAACGTTGAGATTGGGGAAGGCACCTGGATTGGTCCTAACGTGACCATCATGGAAGGTGCCCGCATTGGCAAGAATTGCAAGATTTTTCCGGGGGCGGTGATCTCTTCCATTCCGCAGGACCTGAAGTTTGCTGGTGAGGATACCCTTACGTTCATTGGCGACGGCACCGTGATACGCGAATGCGTGACCGTGAGCCGTGGCACCGTGGACCGCATGAAGACCGTGGTGGGCAGCAACTGCCTGATCATGGCCTATGCCCACGTAGCACATGACTGCATCATTGGCAATCACTGCATCATGGGCAATGCCGTGCAGATGGCCGGCCACGTAGTAATGGGTGATTATGCCATCATCAGCGGCGCCAGCGCCGTGCACCAGTTTGCCAAGATTGGCGCGCATGCCATGGTGTCTGGTGGTTCTTTGATTAGAAAAGATGTTCCTCCGTTTGTGAAAGCGGCCCGTGAGCCTTTGTCTTACGCCGGCATCAACTCCATTGGCTTGCGCCGCAGAGGGTATACCAATGAGCAGATTAACGACATTCAGCAGGTGTATCGCATTCTGTACATGAGCGGCTTGAACAATGCTGCCGCCGTAGACAAGATTGAACTAGAAATCTCCCCTAGCCCAGAGCGTGACGAAATCCTGAATTTTGTGCGTGACTCGGGTCGTGGCATCATCAAAGGGTACCAACGGGATGCAGATTAAGCTAACGTCTGTTGGCAAACGATATAATTACGAGTGGATTTTCAGGAATCTGTCCTATGAGTTTGTGTCTGGCAAGGCATACGCCATTTTAGGACACAACGGCTCCGGAAAATCCACTTTGATTTCCCTCCTCAGCGGTTTTCAACTCCATTCTGAAGGAGACATCTCCTACTCTTTAGGCTCCAGGCAGCTCGTGGTAGAACAGGTTTACCGCCACCTCTCCATTGCCGCACCGTATCAAGATTTACTGGAAGAACTGACGCTGGAGGAGATGATTCAATTTCATACCCGGTTCAAGTCTCTCCGTAACATCACGGCCCAGCAACTGCCAGACATTCTGCAACTACAGAAAGCCAAGCACAAATTGGTGCGTGATTTCTCCTCGGGCATGCGCCAGCGCTTAAAGTTGGGCTTAGCCCTCTATTCAGACACGCCTTTTCTGCTTTTGGATGAGCCTACTACCAACCTGGACCAAGACGGCGTGGCTTGGTACCTGGAGCATTTGCATCAAAACCGCAAAGACCGCTTGGTCATCATAGGCTCCAACGTGCCGCATGAGTACAGCTTCTGCGACGAGCAACTGTCCATCAACCAGTTTCACTACACTGCTCCCGCTCGTAAGAACAGTCTTATCCAATAGTACTTCCGTTTTTGGTCTGTTTTCTGGAAAAGAGGCTGAAAACGATTCTTGGCACAGACGCCTGCAGGAGCTCCACCCCAACCCCTCCCCAACTGAGAGGGACTTTACCTAACACGTGCGGGAGACAAGGCGGTGTCGTTGTCTCCACCTCCTCCAATGCCATCCCCCTCATCCTAACCTTCTCCCTCAGGGAGAAGGGATTGGGCTAGTCCGTTTTTGGACTATTTTCCTAAAAACAAGCTAAAAACGATTTCTTCCCAACCTGCCGCGCAAGCGAGAAAAGCATTGCAACCTTTCCTATTAGAAGTCCGCCGGCCCCTGACCGAGGGAAAAGAGACTGTTCAATCTAAGTCTCTTTTCACGAGGGAGAGAGTAGTGGCTCATCCATTGGCAAAGGCGTAAGCGGGCCATGAAATAGATAGCCTTGGCCAGGTGCACCTCTGTGAAGAAAAGACTGTCCGAGCGTTCAGCGAGTTTCTTTTCTTCTTGATTCTTTTGGTTAGGTTGAACATCAAGGAGAAAAGTGACAAACCAGGGCCGAGAGGAAGAACAGAAATAGTTGGCAAGACGGTATTGGGAGGCAGAGGCTTGAACGGCACTCTGCGGTCGTTGGTGATAACACCAACAACGGCGGGCGATATGACCAGAAGGTGTAAACACCCCTCTGCGCTCCCCTCAAGGGGAAAATCCTCGGTGCCTCAAACTCTCGTTTGGGCAATCCTCACGGGGAGAATCCGCGTTGAATAGTGATAGTCAGATAAAGAAACAGAAGTCCATTTTCAACCTGCTTCCCAGAAAATAAGCCAAAAACGGTTTTCCTTTAAACAAAGAAGCCTGTGCTATCACACAGGCTTCTTTGTTTAAAACATCATGTAGCTATTCATTCGCCGGATATAATTCTGGCGGCTCCTTTTCTTTGGTCTTCACTATGAATGGACGCAGGGCCTCGCTTTCATCAATATACAGGAAGGCGTCATAGCGCTCTGGGATAAGGGTAGGCACATAGTTGCCGTTAGACTCATGGTTAGCGTTGTACACTACCCCAATAGCCCGGTGCCCAATCTGCTGACGGGCCTCAGGGATTTCCTTTAGCTCATGAGAAAACAATAGTTTGTTGGTAGGACTCAAGGAATGGAGCCAATGTTCCCAGCTTCCTTCCTTGGCGGGAGGCATCTCCATTTTCTGCATGGGCGCACCCCAGTTACTTCCGGCAATGACAGAACCCTCATAAGAGCCAAACCCAACCAGGTAGACGCTGTCATTGCCATACTGCTCACGGGCCAACTGACCAATGTTTACCATGCCGGCACGGGCCATGTCAGTAAAGCGAGCATCACCAATGTGGGTGTTGTGCTCCCAGATGATGACTTTAGAATCGGGGCCGTGGAATTCAAGCAGGCGGTTGAGGGTCTCCATCATGTGCTCATCGCGCACGTTCCAGGAACTACCGCCGCCTCTAATCATGGCTTTGTAATAGCGCTCAGCATTCACGGCCACCAAGGCATTCTGCTCGGCGTCAAAAACAGCCTCTGGGTTGCTTGGCTCACCGCCTTCGTGCTTGCCCAGTTCCATCAAAAGCGAGAGAACGTCCTGCTCACAGTCCTCAGACACGTAGGCCACGGCGCGGGCGTACTCCTGCGGGTCTGAGCTATAGGGTTCAAAGCACTTGAAGGCTTCTTTGGCCGCTTTTAAGGCCTGGCCGTCGCGCTTTTCTAGGTACTTCATGATGCGCTGCAAGGAATCCCACAGGCTGTATACATCCAAACCATAGAACCCTACCGGTAGTGAATTGGGATGGTCATTGTGCTCTTTGAGCCATTCCACCAAGGCGGCTACCTCCCAGTTGCCCCACATCCACGTAGGCCAGCGGTTGAAGTGCTTGAGGATGTCAGACACCTTGGTGCCCGGCTTGCAATACCCTTTGATGAATTTATTGATTTGGAAGCAGTCTGGCCAGTCACCCTCTACGGCAATGAAGGTGAAGCCTTTCTCTTCTATTAAGCGCTTGGAGATGGCGGTGCGCCAGGAATAGTAGTCAGAGGTGCCATGGGAGGCTTCGCCCAGCATTACAATGCGCGAGTCTCCTATGTCCTCAATAAGCGAGTCTAAATCTGATTTGTTTTCCAGCCGATGATATGGCAGTTTGGTATATGTCATGAGTGGTAAGCAAGTGAAGTCTTGCCTTTTACCCATACATACCCAAAAAAGGTTACCCGTTTTTAATCTATTTTTGAAAAAATAGGCTAAAAACGGGTAAAGTATTTTTATTGATTGCTGCCAAACACCCTACGTAATAACTCAGTGGTCCTGGCAATGGGGTTTTCCCTGATGTTGGCCTCTTCCTGTGCTACCAAGGTAAACAACCCGTCAATGGCCTTCTGGGTGGCATAGGCCTCTAAATCTGGGTTGGCTTTCTGCACCAAAGGAATCTGGTTGTATCGGTTCACCAAGTCTGCATAATACCGCGTGGCATTCACCTTGTCCAATGAGTTTTTAATGACCGGTCTAAAAGCGGTCGTCAACTGGGAGGTGGTGGTTCTTTTCAAGAATTGGGTAGCCGCGTCTTTTTCGCCGCGCAAAATGTTCCAGACGTCTGAGAAGGTGAGTTGCTTTATGGCGCTGATGAAAATAGGCACTGCACTTTTGGCTGCATCCTCGGCACCGCGGTTCAAGGTCATGACAAATTTGTCCACCTCAGAGCCCAGACCAATACTGCGCAGGGTTTTCTCTACGCGCTGTACGTCCTGGGGAAAAGGGATTCTGATGAGGCTGTTCTTATAATACCCGTCAGTCTGAGCAGCTTGGTTGGCGCCCTTGGTGATGCCTTGAGACAAGGCTTCGCGCAAGCCCATAGCCACTTCATTCTGCGTCAAAGGACCGCCGCGGCCGGTTTGCGTAGCCATGACACCGTCCATGGTCTGCTGTATTTGGCTGGCCGTGCAGGAGGTCAACCCTAAAAATAATAGAGTGCCTAAAACAAAAGGGGACGTAGTTAATTTCTTCATCTGAGCGTACATGATTACATTTGATATAACGTAGGTAAAACTCGTTACGCATAAATCAAGCCAAACAGATGAAACAGGAGGTATCAGCAGAAATTATCACCATAGGCGATGAACTGCTGTACGGGCAAGTGGTGGACACCAACTCTGCCTGGATGGGAGAAAAACTAGGGAAAATTGGAATCAAGGTTAAGCAGATCACCTCTATTTCTGACAGCCCCGAGGCCATAGAAGAAGCTTTAGACACGGCCAAGCTGCGGGCACACGTCATTTTGATGACCGGCGGTTTAGGCCCTACCAAAGACGACCTTACCAAACACACGCTTACTAAATATTTTAAGACGCACTTGCAACTGCACCAACCATCTCTGGACAATGTGGTGGCAATTTTCAAGAAATACAACCGGCCGCTCACGGTCACCAACCAACAACAGGCCTATTTACCGGCAAGCTGCACGCCTATTCTCAACACCTTGGGCACCGCGCCCGGCATGCTGTTTGAAGAAGAGGGCCACATTATTGTCTCCATGCCCGGCGTACCGTTTGAGATGAAGGGCATGATGACCAACCACATTCTGCCGCACCTGCAAGCCCATTTCCAACTTCCCGAAATCAACCATAAAGTCATCCAGACCATTGGCCTGGGCGAGTCCTTTCTAGCCGATACCATCTCTGACTGGGAAGACAGCCTGCCTACCAACCTCAAACTGGCCTATTTACCTAACTTGTCTGGCGTGCGCTTACGCTTGACGGGCGTGTACAACGGCATTGATGATTTAGAAGACCAGATGATGCGCGAAGTAGGCAAACTAAGCGACCTCATCCCTGACTATATCTATGGCTACGGCGAGATTTCTTTAGAAGAAACCGTAGGCATGCTCCTAAACGGACGCAACTACACCATCTCTACCGCAGAGAGCTGTACCGGCGGACTCATTGGCCATAAATTGACCAGCGTGCCGGGTAGCTCCATGTATTACAAGGGCGGCATCATTGCCTATGACAACTATGTAAAAATAAATGAGCTGGGCGTGGAGCAGGACATCCTGGACAAATACGGTGCGGTGAGCGGCGAAGTAGTGCGTCAGATGGCCGAGGGCGTGCGTCGCAAGATGGGCACCGACGTAGGCATTGCCACCAGCGGAATAGCCGGTCCGGGCGGAGGAACCCCAGATAAACCCGTGGGCACCATCTGGATTGCCTATGCAGACGCTACCCAAACCATTGCCAAGAAACTCAATTACAACAAGTCGCGCTTGCTCAACATTGAGTATACGGCGCTGCAGGCCTTGAACCTCATTCGGCAAAGTTTGCCCGGCCCGGTTGAGGAATAGGTAAAAAACTCTAAATTTGCCTAACAAGCGTTAGAATGGTTGCCTTGCATTAGCACCTTACAAGAAGGTAGTTTTTGAAAACCAGCAACTTATCCTAAAACCCAAGGCTCCTAAATGTGACTGCTCATCGCTTGCTAAAAAAGATTACCGTTTACTGATTACCGTTTATTGTTAACTAATCATTGAATTAAACTGATAATATGGCCCTTGTAGAAATGGTGATGCCCAAAATGGGCGAGAGTATCATGGAAGGCACTGTCTTGAAATGGTTGAAGCAAGTAGGCGACACCATTGAGCAGGATGAGTCTGTACTGGAAGTAGCCACTGACAAAGTGGACACCGAGGTACCAGCCATCCAAGGCGGTGTGTTGAAAGAAATTCTGGTGCAGGAAGGCCAGGTTGTTGCCGTAGGCGCTCCTATTGCCATCATTAGCACCGGCGGAGATGATACTCCTTCTGCTTCTACCCCATCGGCCCAGGCGGCTCCGGCCACACAGCCTACAACCCAACCAGCGGCTCACCCAGCCGAAGCGCCTCAGGCTTCTGCCCAGGTGTCTCAGCGCTTAGAGCAACCAGCTTCGGGACGTTTCTATTCTCCGTTGGTGATGAACATTGCCCGTGAGGAAGGCATCTCTATGCAGGAACTAGAGTACATTCCAGGCACTGGCAAAGAAGGCCGTGTGTCTAAGAAAGATATTCTGGAGTATGTGGCCAACCGTCAGAGCGGCGCTCCGGCGGCATCTGCCCCGGCTCCGCAACCCGTTGCTCAGCCTGCTTCAGCACCTGCTCCACAGCAGTCGGCACCAGCTCCAGCGGCGGTTTCTGCTCCTTCTGCCCCGGCGCAGTCGTACAGCGGCAATGTAGAGATTATTGAGATGGACCGCATGCGCAAGATGATTTCTCAGCGCATGGTGGACAGCAAGCGCATCTCTCCGCACGTGACCTCTTTTGTAGAGGCAGACGTGACCAACATCGTAAACTGGAGAAACAAGATGAAGGACGCGTACAAAAAGCGCGAAGGTGAGAACCTGACCTTCACTCCTATCTTCATTGAAGCCATCGTGAAAGCCATCAAAGACTTCCCGATGATTAACGTGAGTGTGGACGGTGACAAAATCATCAAGAAGCGTGACATCAACATTGGTGTGGCCGTGGCCTTGCCTTCTGGCAACCTGATTGTGCCCGTGATTCATAACGCGGACCAGATGAACCTGAATGGTCTGACCAAGAAGGTGAATGACTTGGCAAACCGCGCCCGTTTAAACAAACTGACTGCCGCTGACCTGGCAGACCCAACCTACACTGTTTCTAACGTAGGTTCTTTCGGAAACGTGATGGGTACGCCTATCATCATGCAACCACAGGTGGCCATTATGGCCGTGGGCGCCATTAAGAAGAAGCCTGCCGTCATTGAGACGCCAGAAGGCGACTTGATAGGCATCCGTCAGTTCATGTTCCTGTCGCACAGCTATGACCACCGTGTAGTGGATGGTTCTTTGGGAGGCATGTTCGTACGCCGCGTAGGTGACTATCTGGAAGGCTTCGACCCGAACACGACTATCTAATTTGAAGATTTGAAAATTCCCTTATTCTAAGAAAAGCCTCTCCATCTGGAGGGGCTTTTTTGTTGCCCCATTTTTGGCTTGATTTCCAAAAAACAGGCCAAAAACGAAAACCCATAACCCGAACGGCTAGAATATAGTAAAAGCTGTATCTTGCCGATGCAGGTCTATCCCTACAACTATGAAAAACACCTTATTCTTAATTTTCCTGGCCTTCGTTCTGTTTCTGGCCATCTACTTTTACTGGGGCCAAAGCCAGGCCGAAAGCCAGTTAGCCAGCGCCAACACCAAAATCACCAGCCTGGAACAGCAACTGCAACGCTACACTCACTCTGCCCCGCCGGTACAGAATCCTGCCCCTAAAGACACTACCGCCAGACCCAACCCAAACAACCTGGAAGAAGACATAGTGACGCCTCCGCCTTCCACTACATTTGAGGACGAACTAGGTACCTTGAGCGCCGGAGACATACAACGTCTGCAACGCAAGGGCCTTAAAAACCCAGAGGCAGACTTGATGAATGATTTGATGCGCCGCCAAAAAACCATCCTCAACGCCACCGGCTCTATGGGAGGCACCATGGCCATCCGGGACATCCGCATCCTTAACGACCGTTACGCCATGGCCTATTTTGAAGACGGTCACAACGGCGGCCACATGCTGTTAAAGTACGCTGTGGCAGATGGCACCATCACCTGGACTAGATTAGATTCCTATAAACTATAGAAAACCGTTTTTGGCTTGTTTTCTGAAAAACAGGCCAAAAACGAAATTATCAGCTTCCATCAAATACTGCGTCAACAACGTGCAGATTCTCCCCTTGAGGGGAGCGTAGGGGGGTGTCTACATTTGCAGATTATATCTTTGTTAACTGAAGAATTTAATTTTAAGATTAGAATCACTTCTCTTTTACTTGGGACACTCTCTCATATAAGCAACATTGGCTCTCCTGTGTAAACACCCCTCTGCGCTCCCCTCAAGGGGAGAATCCGCATTAAACAAGCGTCTTTACAGGAGTTATCCTTTGGAATTATTTAATCATACAAACAAGAAAGCGGCTACCCTTTGCAGAGTAGCCGCTTTCTTTATGGGCAATAACTTAAAACTTACTCAGAAGGCAAGGCAGCTAGACTTTGCTCCAGGGCGGCAATCTTTGCTTCGGCGTCTGCTTGTTTTTTGCGCTCTGCGTTGATGACTGCATCTGGGGCACCGGCCACGAAACGCTCATTGCTTAGTTTCTTATCCACTGAAGCCAGGAACCCTTTGGTGTAGTCTAGTTCCTTCAAAATACGTTCACGCTCAGCGGCGGCGTCAATGGTCCCCTCCATCGGGATGAAGAACTCAGAGCTGTCTACCACAAACGAAAGGGCGCTGTCTAGAGGCTGTTCAGTCTCCTGAATTTCGCTGAGGTTGGCTAGTTTGCTTACTAGAGCTTCATACCCGGCAATGGCGTTTTTGCCTTCGTTCAAGCGCACGTGCAAGGCCAGTTTCTTGGCCGGGGACAGGTTCTTGCTGTTGCGCTGGTTCCTGATTTGGCCTACCACGTTCAGCACGTATTCCATGTTGCGGAGAATATCAGCGTCTACACGGCCTTGGGCTGGCCAAGGTGCTACCACCAGGCAGTCCTTCTCGGCGCGTTCTGCCATGGAATTCCAGATTTCCTCGGTGATGAACGGCATAAAGGGATGCAACACCTTCATCAACTTCTCTAAGAACTCATTGGTAGCCTGCAAGGTGCCGGCGTCAATTGGCGACCCGAAGGCTGGTTTAATCATCTCCAGGTAAGAGGAGCAGAAGTCATCCCACACCAGTTTGTACACGGTGAGCAAGGCATCTGAGATTCTGAACTTCTCAAAATGGTCTTCCAGAATGTTCAATGACTCATTGAACTTAGAATCAAACCACTTGATGGCCTTCTCGTTCGGGTTAGGCAAGGTAGCATCTACTTCCCAGCCATTGATGAGACGGAACGCATTCCAGATTTTGTTGCTGAAGTTACGGCCCTGCTCACACAATTTTTCGTCAAACAAAAGGTCATTACCCGCCGGCGAACTGAACAACATACCGGCACGCACGCCATCAGCGCCGTACTGCTCAATCAACACCAATGGGTCTGGCGAGTTGCCCAGTGACTTGGACATTTTACGGCCCTGCGCGTCACGCACAATACCAGTCAGATACACGTTTTTGAACGGCAATTCCTTCCGGAACTCATAGCCAGCCATAATCATGCGCGCCACCCAGAAGAACAGAATCTCAGGGGCAGTTACCAGGTCATTGGTTGGGTAGTAGTACAGGATATCCTCGTTGTCTGGGTCTTTGAAGCCGTCGAACACCGAGATAGGCCATAACCACGATGAGAACCAGGTATCCAACACGTCTTCGTCCTGACGCAAATCAGATAGCTGCAGATTAGCATCACCACTTTGCTCTTGGGCTAAGCGTAAGGCTTCTTCTGGCGTAGTGGCTACTACAAACGTGCCGTTAGGCAGGTAATACGCCGGAATCTGCTGACCCCACCACAGCTGACGCGAGATACACCAGTCGCGCACGTTTTCCATCCAGGAACGGTACATGTTCTTGAACTTGGGCGGGTGCAACTTGATGTTGTCGTTCATCACGTTTTCAAGCGCTGGCTTGGCCATCTCCTCCATCTTGCACCACCACTGCATAGACAGCTTGGGCTCAATTACGGCATCGGTGCGCTCAGAGAAGCCCACGTTGGTCACAGAGTCCTCTACCTTCTCCAGCAGACCTTTGGCCTCTAGTTCTTTGGTGATTTTCTTGCGTACCACAAAGCGGTCTTCGCCCACGTACAGGCCGGCGCGCTCATGGATGGTGCCGTTGTCATTTAAGACGTCAATGCTAGGCAGGTTGTGCTTCACACCCAGTTCATAGTCATTGATGTCATGGGCGGGCGTCACTTTCAAAACCCCCGTCCCGAACTCAATGTCCACGTACTCGTCAAAAATGATGGGGATGGCGCGGTTCACCAACGGAATGATGGCTTTTTTGCCTTCCAGGTGCTGGTAGCGGGGGTCTTGGGGGTGTACGCAGATAGCCACATCGCCCATGATGGTTTCCGGGCGTTTGGTGGCCACGGTCAAGACCTCGTCAGAGCCTTCAATGGCGTAGCGCAGGTAGTACAGCTTGCCGTTTACCTGCTTGAAGTTTACTTCCTCATCGGATAAAGCAGTCAGGCCCTGCGGGTCCCAGTTGACCATGCGCACACCGCGGTAGATGAGGCCTTTGCGGTACAGGTCCACAAACACTTCAATCACGGCCGCGGTCAGGTCTGGCTCCATGGTGAAACGGGTACGGTCCCAGTCACATGAGGCGCCCAGTTTCTTGAGTTGCTCTAGGATGATGCCGCCGTATTTTTCTTTCCACTCAAAGGCGTATTTCAGGAACTCCTCCCGACTGATGTCTTTCTTCTCAATGCCTTTCTCCTTGAGCATGTTCACCACGCGGGCTTCGGTAGCGATGGACGCGTGGTCCGTTCCCGGCACCCAGCAAGCCTCTTTGCCTTGCATACGCGCTCTACGCACCAAAATATCCTGAATGGTATTGTTGAGCATGTGGCCCATGTGCAAAACCCCCGTCACGTTGGGCGGCGGAATCACCACGGTGTAAGGCTCCTTTTTAGGATTGGGCTTCGACTTGAAGAAACCGCGTTCCAGCCAGGTGGCGTACCACTTGTCCTCTACTTCTTTGGGATTATATGTTTTCGGGATAGACGTCATTGGTAATGTGCTAATGTTTTCATGTGCTGATGTGCTAATTCAATAGACACCAGCTCATTTTACGTGAATCTGCAAAAATAACAAATTAGCAGACTTACGGCTCAGTTAATAGCAGTTAGATGAGTGGCATTTGGATTTAAAACTGTAAACAAGCTTCGTTTTTGGCCTGTTTTCTGGAAAACAGGCCAAAAACGGCTGAAAACAAAAAACCCGCACAGGGCGGGTCTTTTGGAATACATATAGCAATTGGCTTAGCTGGCCGCGTGTAGCCATTCTTTTTTGGCTAGCAGGTCTTCTTCGCTCTCGCGGTAGTCTGGGTCGTCTACACAGCAGTCTACCGGGCAAACCGCGGCGCACTGAGGCTCCTCATGGAAACCACAACACTCGGTGCATTTGTCAGAGACAATGTAATAGAACTCATCTGAGATGGGCGGCTGCGGGGCTTTGCCGTCAATGGTTTCACCGCCGTCTATCTCCACTTGGGTTAGAGAGGTACCGTCTCCCCAGGTCCACTGCGCGCCACCTTCATAGATGGCCGTGTTAGGGCACTCCGGCTCACATGCGCCGCAGTTGATACACTCATCCGTAATCATTATAGCCATAATCGTATCTCCTGTTTCTTTTTAGTAATTTTGCACCGGCCTCTGCGGTACGCCATTCCAAGCGCAAAAGTAATAGTTAGCGCCCATTGTATCAAACGTTTCTCACGCACTCGCTGTTCCCCTTTCAATATGATGACTTTAGAAAACCGACTTTCTGCCTTTGTAGCCTTAGGAGATTACCTACGCGCACTCACAGAAGAGGAATTAGAATACCTGGCCCGAAGAACGGGGCAGTTCAATAACTTCTTTGACTTGCCAAATGTTTCAGCGGCCCTAAGTGGCATTGCGCACATGCTTCAGCGTGAGGCGCTGGAGAAATGGGTGGCCCAGTATGATTTCAGCCAGATAACGCCCAAGAAAGTGGGCGTGGTGATGGCGGGCAATATTCCGGCGGTGGGTTTTCATGATGCGCTGTGCATACTATTGTCAGGCCACATTTTGCAGGCCAAACTGAGCTCTGATGACCCGTTCCTGGTACGTCATCTGTTAGATAAACTCATTGAGCTGGACGACCGCTTCTTGACGCAGGTACAGTTTGTGGACATGCTCAAAGAGTCTGACGCCATCATTGCCACCGGCTCTGACAACACTGCCCGCTACTTTGAGTACTACTTTGCCAAGCGCCCGCACATCATTAGAAAAAACCGCACCAGTGTGGCCGTCCTGACCGGTGAGGAAACTCTTGAAGAACTAGCCGCTCTGGGTGATGACATCCTGCGTTATTACGGGCTGGGTTGCCGAAACGTGGCCAAGGCCTACGTGCCGGTGGGCTATGATTTCACGCCTTTCTTTGAGGCCATTGAATACAAGAAGGAAGTGGTCAACCACCACAAGTACCAGAACAACTATGACTACAACAAGTCCATTCTGCTGGTGAACCGCGTGGAACATCTGGACAACGGCTTCTTAATGGTCACCGAAAGCAAGAACCTAGTCTCCCCTATCTCGGTACTGTTCTATGAAACTTACACAAACGCCGAAGACTTAAAGGCGAAACTGACCGAGGTGCAGGACAAGTTGCAGTGCGTGGTCTCCAAGGAAGGCGCGTGGCAGAACAGCTTCTCATTTGGGCAGGCCCAGTGCCCGGCCGTGACAGATTATGCAGACGGTGTGGACACCATGGCGTTTCTGGCGAAGCTGTAGCCGTTTTTGGCTTATTTTAGGCAAAACAAGCCAAAAACGCTTGTTTGTTTGGCAACAATAGCACGATTCAGATTTCTTTCGTATAAACTAAAACCAACGCAATCGTTTGCGTTTATTCTGAATTATTTATTCATTGCCAGCAGACAACCAGACAACACTGACTAATTATGGAAAAAACCGCACCTCATTTTCCGCTGATTGAGAAAGAAACCATACCTGAACTTCAGTTTGGACAAGAAGACGTTTGGGCCGATAAAGAATCTCAAAAACGCCGTATGCATGACTTGGAGCGTGCCAGCCGCTTAGGCAATGGCTATCAAGGCAAAGTTGAATTAACTTTTCAAGTAGCCAATGGCGACATTAAGCGTGTACAAACCACCATCTGGCAGGTAGACCAGGAGTACGTGACCTTGAAATCTGGGGTGACGCTTCCGCTGAAATCTGTGTTGGGTGTTGAGTTCTTCTAAATAGACGTCCTTTATAAAAGAAAAGGCTCCTGCTATCACAATAGCAGGAGCCTTTCTGTTTTAACATCATTACTGAAATTGGTCCTTCTTAAATTCTATCCAGCACTTTAATAATCAAGTCGTCAATTACCTGCTCAGAGTTATCAGCGAAGGTGTTGGAGATTCTATTGGCCACAATGGCGTTCAACGACAAGACCTCATGGCCTAGCAATCTGCCCAGCGCATAAATACCGGCGGTTTCCATCTCGAAATTGGTGAACTTAACATTCTCATACTGAAAGGCGCTTAGCTTCTGAATCAAGTCCTGCACTTTTGGCTGCAATCTTAATTGTCTTCCCTGCGGGCCGTAGAAGCCCGGGCAGGTGAACGTGTTGCCATGAATCATGTCAAAGGCAATCTGCTCGCGTAACAGATCAGAGCCCTTCGCGCAGTACGGCAAGAAACCGATACCTAGGGCCAACTGTACCTGCACCGCAATCTCGGTTTCATAGCCGGTTTCCATTAATGGGTAGAACTGCATCAAAGAATCCAAGCCCATGGCATACTCGGTGGCCAAGTGACTGCCCAGCGGAATGTCCTGCTGCAAAGCACCCGACGTGCCTATACGCACAATCTTCAGAGAGATATGGTCCTCATGGTCTACCGGCTCCCGGCTCACGAAGTCAATATTCACCAGCGCGTCCAGTTCATTGAACACAATGTCAATGTTGTCTGTGCCTATACCCGTAGAAACCACTGAGATGCGCTTGCCTTTGTAATAGCCGGTATGGGTCACAAACTCGCGTTTGGCCACCTGCACCTCAATGGAGTCAAAATGCTGGCTTACCTTGGCCACGCGGTCCTGGTCACCCACGGTAATGATGGTGTCAGAAATCTGCTCAGGCAGAAGGTTTAAATGGTAGATGCTGCCGTCGGGGTTAAAAATCAGTTCAGACTCCGGAATGCGGGCCATAGGTTCATAGTTTTAGGTAGTACATGAGAGGCAAGGTCTTCTTACCCCTAAGTAAAGAAAAAAGCGCCAGCAACATTGCCCAGAAGCAACATTTGGCGCTTTTTCTTTGAATATTATTATTGTTTACACGGCCTTAGGTTGCTCCGTCTTGCGGCGGTTCAAGCCTTTGTACGGGTTGTAGCCGTTGGTGTTTTTTTGGTAATAACCAGTGCCATCATACGGGCGCTTGTCGGGGTGCTCCTGGCAGGTGGTAGAGCAGGCGCCATCCATGTGAGTACCGCAGGCTTCACAGATGGGCACGTGTAGGTTGCAGTGCGGGTTGGCACAGTTCACCATTCTAGCAGAAGGTGTCTCGCAGACATGACATTTAGAAATGACCACCGGATTGACCGTGTTCACGTCCACGGCCACGCGGTTATCAAAGACATAGCATTTGCCTTCAAAGTCCTCGCCGCCAGCTTCCATGCCATACTTAATGATGCCGCCGTGCAATTGGTACACGTTCTCAAAACCACTCTCCAGTAAGAAGGCGCTGGCTTTCTCGCATTTAATACCGCCGGTACAGTAAGTCAGGATTTTCTTGCCCTCGTACTTCTCCTTCAGCTCATCAACCTTCTCTGGGAACTCCCGGAAGTTCTCAATGTCTAGCGTAACGGCGTTCTTGAACTTGCCCATGCTGTACTCATAGTCTGAGCGCACGTCCAACACCACCACGTCTTCCTGGTCCTTCATGTCCCTGAACTCCTGTGGCGACAGGTGCACGCCCGTCCGTTCGGTGGGATCGATGTTCCTCAGGCCCGCGTGTACAATCTCGGGCTTATGGCGCACGTGCAGTTTGGTGAAGGCATGCTCCTCAGAATAGTCCACCTTAAAGTCAATGCCGGCAAACCGTGGATCGGCTTTCACGGCGGCCATGTAGGCTTCGCAGTCTTCTACCAGACCAGAAACGGTGCCGTTCAAACCCTCTGGCGCAACGATGATGCGGCCCAGCAGGTTAAGCTTTAAACAAAGCAGATGGTGCTCCTCACGGAACAGCTCTGGGTCTTCAATCTTAGTGTAGTGGTAATAAAGAAGGATACTGTACTTTTTCATACGAGCTTAGTTTCAGACTAAGTGTAGTTAATGTGATAATGAATTAATGTGCTGATGTGCTATTTTCTGGCAACACCTGCTTTTCTGTTTTTGTGCAAATTTACAGAAAACAGCCCAAAATCGGAAAATGACCTTCGTCAGTTCTGAGTCTTGAGTCAATCTGATAATCTAAGATTTCATAGGTCTTGAATCTTTTGTCTTGCGTCTTATGTCTTTTTAAACAGCTTTTGCAGGATTTCCGAAGACGGTTTGTTTGGCGGCTACGTCTGCCACTACCACAGCCCCGGCCCCTACGCGGGCGTTCTTGCCAATCTTCACGCCAGAGACAATCACGGCTCCAGTTCCTATGAAGGCACCTTCGGCTACGGTCACACCTGCGTTAATGATGGCCCCGGCGCCTAGTTGCACGTGGTCTTCTATAACAGCGTTAGAATCTACCAGCGCTCTGGCTCCTATCACACAGCTGTCACCAACCTTGGCGTTGGGGTTGACGATGGCACCGGCCTGCACCAAGTTGCCATGGCCCAGCCAGGCATGCTCAGACACGTAGCTGAATCTATGGATGCCGTTCACCGGAACCACTTTATAGTCTTCCTTGAGCATGTTCACCAGGCTCTTGCGGGCGGCCATGTCCTCGGCAGCCACAAACACGTCGCACTTCTTGCCAATGAGCTTCAGGAAATTCTCATCCTCGGTATTGCCCATGACCGTGATCTCATTCACCTCTTGCTGTTGCAGGGCCACTTTGTCATCTAAAAAGCAATACACCACTACATCGTTACTCTGGAAAGTATCTAGCGCGGCGATGCCCAACTCCTGGGCACCTAATATTATTACAGGATTCTGCATGGTATCAAATTGAAATATTTATGCAAAAATACGCAAAGAAAAATTAAGCGCTTTTACTGCCTTTGGTCAGGCGGTGCCACCAGCGTTGCCAAGGTCCCTGCGCTAACGCAATGGCCAGGAAAATTGCCAACAATGGTGCACGGTATCGGTTCAATGATCCAAAATTGGGTGTAGGGAGCGCTACCAAAACCGCACCTGTTAAGAAGAAACACAACAATACCCACCAGAAGGCTGGGAGTGGTTTCATCTTTCTATTCTTGATGATTTCTACCAGCGCCATTAGAATTATGAAAAGAATGACCAGGTTCTCAACCGCAATCAGTTTATAGAACAAAGGCGCCGATTCCCAGATAAACGGACGAACCAGCATCTGCACCACCGCTTGCGGCGCATGCCAAAGAATGGAGGTGAAAGAAGCATTTAGATGGGGAAATACTATTTGCGGAAGGTCTGGGGAGGTTTTGGCTGAAATTTTACTGTAGTTCAGCATGACGTGAAAACCCAGGTCGTCTGGCGTAAAATCAGATTGCAAAAAGTAAGCACCAACTGCTCCCAGCACCATCATTCCCACCCACAGCATTGCCTTTCTTAATAAAGAGTTTAGCACTTCAAATCGGTTCGCTAAAAATTCTACTAACAAATAGGCCAGCAGAAACACGATAGCCGGCACTGCTAAAAAGAATTTCACCTTCCAGAAGAGCCAGGATGCCAGTGCAAACAGCAGTCCGTAATACAGTTTTTCCTTGACGCCCTGAGCATTAATCAACTGTACCGTAAAACCAAACAAAAAGCACATGGCGCCCATTACCAGACTGTCCTTGCTCACCCCGCTGGTCCAGAAAACAATGGACGGGAAAAACAGAAATGCTATAAATGCAGGTATTCTGAAATCCTGGAATCGTTCTTCAATTCTTAGAAACAAATACCAGCAGCCCCAGAAGCTGAACAGAGATAAATAGACGCTGCTCCACCAGTAAGAATTATCCGTGAGCAAGTATAGAAAACTTAACAGCTTGACAAAAAAGAAAGAATTAGAGTCTTCCCTGAAAATCTCTAATGAATCACCTACCTGGTTTTGAAAGATGAACCTGATATAGTCATGAGGACTTTGAGTAGTTTCTTGTAAAACATTTAGCGTTATCTCATGATAAGACCAGGTATCTCCGCCGCCTAGTATTTCTTTATATACATACCCCAGCGCCAGTCCAGCCACTACCTTTACCGCCAGCCCAGCCCAAAAAAGAAAACCGTGCGCCTTTCCCTGGTGGAAGCGCCACAAGAGAAACACTAGAAAAAAAAGCGGTGGCAGATGCAGCCAGGATGAAAGCATTCAGGGGCGGGTTAGGTGTTGCTTCATCAGGCGGTGCCCGACCACGCAATTTAAACATTTCTTGGGTTGGCAGTACCGTTGGTACAACCCAATCAAGGCCTGGGAGTCGGCGGCCGATTTGTGCTGGAAACCTAAACTGGAGTAAAGCCTGGTAATCTTGTTGTTTTCTTTGGGTATTTGCTCTAACAGACTGATGGCTTTGTCCTGGTACAGGTAGTCACCGGTTCTTCGGCTGTAGGCAATATACAAAGGCGCTACTACATTGATGAGCAGGTTTTGAATGCTTTCTTCGCCTACCCTTGAAAATGTCTGCTTGCTTTTCTTGCCGGGTGCGTAATGCTGTTGCCAATATGAAGGCGGGCTCTGCCGGAAGAACTCCTCAAATTCTTTTGCGGTAGTACAAGCCACTAAGGTAGACCACAGGTGCTCATGCGCTAGCAACACCGCCAGAAACTGTCCCAACCGGATGCCCGGAAAATTAGCTGGCCGCAACCTGAGCATATTCCAGGCCTTGGTCGTCAAAGGTTCCTCTAAGGAATGTTTATGGCTTAGGTATTGATGCTCCTTGGCCAGTTGCACCGCATATTCATCTGGGCTGTTGATGTCAGAAAGCAAACCTGCTTGCCCAAACACTAGCGCTTCCAACTGGCTTGGCTTTTTTTGATAACGCTGAATCAGTGTCCAAGGCAGTACCTGCGTGAGGAACAGAAACCCATCCTGGTTCACTTTAAACCCAAAGCCCGCCGCCATGGTCTGGTACACGGTACTCTCCCAGTTCTGCTTGCTTTGCGCCATACGCTCTACCACTAGGTCTGCTTTGATCTGCAGCCTTTCCAGCAGGGTCTTATCTAGCATGGAGGCTTTGTAAATAGGGTCTATGAGATGGGCTTGCGGGGCACAGGGAATGACGGCCTGGCTCCAGAGGAGTTCCTGGTACTGGGCCTGCAAAGGCAGTTGCACCCGGCCTTGCAATTCCAGCGTGGGCATGGAGGTTCCTTCTTCGCGTAAAGCTACTTCATCCTCTTGCCAGACTACGTGCAACACTACCTGGTTGTATTTGGCATCTCGTTGGTGATGGTGCCGGCGCCAGTCTGAGGAGGAAAGGTGAATCTCTACACTGCCTACCCATTCCGTTTCGCCTAACTTGATTCTGGCGGAGGAGAAATCGGGGCCGGCGTCTGAGCGGTTGTAAAAGCCGGGATGCAGAATGGTTACCTCTTCGCCGGTAGTGGTGCGCAGCTGTTCTTTGTTGAAGTATTGATGGCGCCAGACGTAGTGCAAAAAGTCCTCTTTCATAAAACGGGAACAGCCTTTCACATTTCCTTAGCTCATACGGCAAGAAAAGATGAAAGGCTGTTCCCGTTTTTGGCCTGTTTTCCAGAAATCAGGGCAAAAACGACTAGCTAGGGATGTATTCGTTTAGATATCTATCCATTTCTTGTTGCACAGCTAACGCAGCGGTCCGGGCTTTCTCCGCGAAGTCCTCGCCCTGAGAAGCGTAAATGATTTGGCGGGAAGAATTGACCAATAACCCGCAGTGGCTGTTCATGCCATATTTGGAGATTTCTGCTAAGCTTCCGCCTTGGGCGCCTACACCCGGGACTAATAAGAAATTGTCTGGGGCAATCTCGCGCACGCGCTCTATGTAATCACACCGGGTGGCACCTACCACGTACATCATATTTTCTGGCGTGCCCCACTCCTGGCTTCTGAGCAAGACCTTCTCAAACAGAAAATGTTCCTCCCCTTGGGCCACTACGCTGGAGAACTGAAAATCCTTACTGCCTTCATTGGACGTGAGGGCCAGCAGAATCACCCATTTATCTGGGAACTGCAGAAACGGCGTCACAGAGTCTGCTCCCATGTACGGTGCCACGGTGATGGAGTCAAAATGCATCTGCTCAAAAAAAGCGCGGGCGTACAGCTCTGAGGTGTTGCCAATGTCCCCGCGCTTGGCATCGGCAATGGAGAACACGTCTTCTGGAATCGCTTCTAAGGTCTTCTGCAAGCTCACCCAGCCTTTGGGGCCGTGCGCTTCATAGAACGCTATATTAGGCTTGTACGCCACGCAAAGGTCAGAGGTGGCTTCAATGATCTGGCGGTTGAACTCAAAGATGGGATCCTCGTGCTGCAGCAAGTGCTGCGGAATCTTCTTCAGGTCTGTGTCCAGGCCAATGCAGAGGTAGGAACGCTTGCGCTGGATTTGCTCAAAAAGCTGTTGTCTGGTCATGGGAATGGTGACTAGGTTGTGGTGCACAAATCTAACCGTTTTTGGCTTGTTTTGTTGAAAATAGCCTAAAAACGAAAAGGCTCCCGCTTTGCAGCAGGAGCCTTTTACGAACATCTTGAATCTTGTGTCTTATGTCTTACATCCTAAGATTACCGCAAGTCTACCACTTTCACGCCTTTGTATTTGGCTTTGTCAAAGGCGAAATGGTTGGCCGGCAGCACTGGGTTAGGTGTAAATTTCTTGATGGAATACACATAACGGTTTCCGTTCTTCCGGAACATCTGCCAAGACTTGATGGCGTTGTCCTTCTTATTGATGAACATGCGCACTTTGAACACTTGGTTGGTTTTATCCTCTGGGGTCAAATCAATCACGTGCACGGTCTCACCGCCCATTTTCTGCTCGCCGCTGTAGTTGTACTTGTAGCCTTTTTTGTACAGCGTGTAGATTTGGTTGGGCGTCAGCTCCTGCTCGTCTGGATCATTGTCAGAGATGTTCACTTCGTTCTCTTTTTTCATGAACGTCCAGATGGTGGTACCGTTGTTGATGATCTCCTGTCCGGCAACAGCCAGTCTAAACTTATTTCCGGACACCGTGATGTCACCGTTGATGGTTTCCTTCACCTTGGCATTCTGGCTTTCTAAGGTCTGGGAAAAAGAGGCTTTGAAGGCGTTCATGGCTTGGTATTTCTTGCTCATGGCGTCCAAAATCTGCTCAGCTTTTGGGTCTTTCTGCGCGCTGGCGATCTGGGCTACCGTCATCAGAGCGATCAGGAAAGAAAAGAATCGTTTCATAAGAGTGTATTTAGTAAAAATTGGATCTACTGATTTAGTTACGATCCAGTGTATTCAATAACTGTTCCAAACTGTATTCATCTGGAATTAAAACTTCGCGGGCCTTACTTCCCTCAAACGGCCCCACTACGCCGGCGGCCTCTAATTGATCAATTAAACGACCGGCACGGTTATAGCCCAACTTTAATCTGCGCTGCAACAAAGAGGTGCTTCCCTGCTGATGGGTCACCACAATGCGGGCCGCCTCTTCAAACATGACGTCTTTGTTGCTCGGGTCAAAGTCTGCTTTCTCATTGCCGCTTTCATCACCCACAAACTCAGGCAACAGATACGCGTCTGAGTACCCTTGCTGTTCGCCAATGAAATCACAGATCCTGTCTACCTCTGGCGTATCTACGAACGCACACTGTACCCGGATGAGGTCTGAGCCCAGAGAGAACAGCATGTCACCCTGGCCAATAAGCTGGTCTGCCCCGCCGGTGTCCAGAATGGTGCGGGAGTCAATCTTGGATGTTACCTTAAAGGAAATTCGGGCAGGAAAGTTCGCTTTGATGATACCCGTAATCACATTAACCGACGGACGCTGCGTAGCGACCACCAAATGGATACCAATGGCACGGGCCAACTGCGCCAAACGGGCAATGGGCGTTTCTACCTCTTTACCGGCCGTCATCATCAAATCTGCCAACTCATCAATTACCAGAACAATATATGGCATGAATTTGTGCCCTTTCTTAGGGTTCAAGCGGCGCTCTACAAACTTGAGGTTGTATTCTTTCAGATTACGGCAGCCGGCGTCTTTGAGTAAATCATAGCGCTGGTCCATTTCCATACACAAAGAGTTGAGCGTGTTCACCACCTTCTTGGTATCGGTGATGATGGCCTCGTCGGTGTCTGGTAGCTTGGCCAGGAAATGGCGCTCAATCTTGTTGAACAGGGAAAGCTCCACTTTTTTAGGATCCACCAGCACAAATTTCAACTGCGATGGATGGCGCTTATATAAGAGCGAAGTCAAGATAGCGTTCAGACCAACCGACTTACCCTGACCCGTGGCACCGGCCATGAGCAAGTGAGGCATTTTGGCCAAATCGGTGATGAAGACTTCATTGGTGATGGTCTTCCCGAAGGCGATGGGCAGTTCCATCTCGCTCTTCATGAACTTCTCGGTGCTCAAGATGGATTTGATGGAGACCATCTCCTTCTTCTTGTTGGGAACCTCAATACCAATGGTGCCTTTGCCCGGAATAGGCGCAATGATACGAATCCCTAGTGCGGCCAAGCTCAACGCGATATCATCTTCCAGACTCTTGATCTTGGAGATGCGCACGCCCGCGTCCGGCACAATCTCATACAAGGTCACCGTGGGCCCGATGGTGGCTTTGATGCTGGCAATGCCAATGTTGTAGTTGCCCAGCGTCTCAACAATGCGGTCTTTGTTGGCCTCTAGTTCTTCTTTGCTTACAGATACTTTGGCTGTGCCGTAGTCTGTGAGCAAGTCAATGTGCGGGTATTGGTAGCGGGGTAGATCTAAGGTTGGGTCATAGTTTTCACTGGTCACCGCTTCTACCTCGGCGTGCGCGGGAATAGGCGCAATGTCCAAGTCCAGTTCGGGCTCTTCTTCAAATTCAGCCTCGTCCTCAAACGGTTCATCTTCAAAATCATCTTCCACCTCTAGGGCAAGCGGAACTGATGTTGGAGCTGGTGTTGAACGGGAAGTCAACGGCAGGTCATTGACAGCAAACAGGTCTTCTTCTGGCTCTTCCTCGTCTTCGTTATAGTCACCATCGTTTTGGTCTTCGTTAAAGAAGTCTTCTCCTTGCTGGTCTTGGAGGGCAAACGGCGCTGGATACACTACATCCTCCTCCTCGTCCTCTTCTTGCTCAATGCTGCCTGACGGATTGGTGAGGTGGTTCATGGCCATGGACGGTGAGGCATACACCCCAGACTCAGCCGGATAGTCGGCGCGGTAGGTGTTTCCTTCTGGCCCGGCAGTGGCTACTACTGGTTTAGGACGGTTGAGCGTGGTAATGTTGAAGAAGAACATCACAAAGGCAATCAGTGCGAAGGCCAACAGCAAACCGGTTCCCCAGCGCAACAGGCTCTCCAGCCACAAGGCAGTTTCATAGCCAATGGCCCCGCTCAAGAAACTATAGCCACTGGCCAGTCCGCTGGTCAGGACCACATAGCCGGCAGAGATACTTCCCCACAGCAAGCCAAACAAACAAAGCGTGACTACTGAGGAGAGCGTGATAGTAGTGCGTCTAAAGACAATCTTGTAGCCTATGTAGAAGATGATGGGGATAAAAAAGAAGGAGGCTACCCCAAACCAGCGGTTAATGAAGTAGTCAGATACCCAGGCCCCGAACAAGCCCAGCCAGTTCTCAGATTCCAGACCCGCCTCTTTCACGGCGTCAACGGTCACAGACTCTACCACGCTCTGGTCTGCCGTGCCCGTGAACAGGTAAGACACAAAGGCAATGGTGAGGTACAGACTAGAAAGCAGGAAGAAGAAGCCTACAAATAACTGCAGGCGTCTGTCTTTAAAGAAGGTAAAAGAAACTTTAGGGGCTGTGAAGGTCCGCTTAGGTTTGGGTTCTTTGGGAGCCCGCGCTTCTGTCTTTCCTTTCGGCTCATTCTGGCTCCTCGGCATGTTTTTAGGCCGCGGACCAGTCCCTACTTCGCGTTTATATGTGTTCGTAGCCATGATGTCTCCAAACCTCAAATCTACACTTTTCCGTTCAATAACGCCTGAAGAATTTAAAGCTGTTTGCTCAGAGAAATCGGCTAACTAGCTCAATATTCGCTTATTAATATGTTTAATGAGACTAGGGCCTTCATAGATAAAACCAGTGTACAATTGCACCAGGTCAGCACCGGCGGCTAGTTTCTCCAGCGCGTCTTCTGGGGTCATGATGCCGCCCACGCCTACCAGCCTTATCTCTTCCGGAAGATTCTGGCGCAGATACTTTAAGACTTGGGTAGAGGCGTCTCTTAAAGGTCTGCCGCTCAAACCACCCATTCCCATGGCTTCTATCTGTTGGGAAGATGTTCTTAAGCCGGCTCTGCTAATGGTGGTGTTGGTGGCAATGATACCGGCTAGGTTGGTTTGCACCGCAATCTCTACAATGTCATCCAGCTGCGCGTGGTTAAGGTCTGGGGCAATCTTGAGCAGGAGCGGCTTGGGCTTGGCTTTGCCTTGGTTGCGGTTCTGCAGATTGGCTAACAGGTCTAGCAATGGTTCTTTCTCCTGTAGCGCGCGCAGGTCTGGCGTATTAGGCGAGCTTACATTGACCACAAAGTAATCCACCACGTCATACAGGGCGTCAAAGCAATATAGATAATCCTGCAGAGCCTGCTCATTGGGCGTGACTTTGTTCTTGCCAATGTTGCCGCCAATAATGATGTTGCTTTTGCGGGTTTTGAGCCGTTCTACCGCCGCGTCTACGCCGTGGTTGTTAAAGCCCATGCGGTTGATGATGGCGCCGTCCTGCGGCAACCTGAACAGGCGCGGTTTGGGATTGCCTTCCTGTGCCTTGGGCGTGAGCGTGCCAATTTCAATGAACCCGAAGCCCAGTTCTGAGAACTCGTCAATCATCTTGGCGTCCTTGTCAAAGCCCGCGGCCAACCCCACGGGATTGGGAAACGTGAGCCCGAAGACCTTGCGCTCTAGTCTTGGATCTTTTACCTGAAAAAGGCTCTTGGTGATGGACTTGGCCAGAGGCAGATGAAACGCGCTTTTGACGGCAGAATTGGTAAACGAATGGACTTCTTCTGGGTCAAACTTGAAAAGGAGCGGACGGATGAGTTGTTTATACACGGCAGGGCAGGTTTTGGCAAAGATAGCAAAAGACGCCTGTTCCCATAAGCGGCTTCCCGTAAAATAGAAAATGACTGTAGAGCGTTATTTTCTAGAGCGACCAGGCCAATCAAGAATTGGGTTGTAACTTGACCACCGCTAAAGGCTTTTTTGAAAACACTACCCAAGGAGCCGCCATTGCCTATGAACGCCACCAAGAAATGTCCGCATTGTCAGCAATGGTCTGCCTGGCACCACCAAGTCACTGACCGTTGCGAGCATTGCCATGAGTTGTTAGACCCCAAAGCTCATCAAAGGCTTCTGGCGCAAGATGAGCGGGAGGAAGAAGAGAGCAAGAAAATCAACATCGCTCTCATTGAAATCCTGCCTACAGACTCTGCCTTCACCAGGTTCTGGAAACGCATAGTGCAGGGCTTCCAGCTTATGTTCATGGCCATTCTTTCCTTTATCTTATGGCTCATCGCGCTCTTGGCAGGATAAGGTGGCACACCCTTAGTCCTCTCTTCTGGGTGTTGGCACTTGTATATGCTGGTCATAGGGTTCTGGTCTGGCTAGAAATACCCAGACCCGACTGGATGCAGTTTTACTTGGACGACCTGCTCTGCCTCCCTCTTATCTTAACCGTCACGCTGTTCATCCTGCGCTTTTTTAAGGGGCCATTGTTTCGGCTCACATCGTACCAAGTGGGCATTGCCGTAGTGTATTATGCCCTGGCGTTTGAAGTCTTCTTCCCTTTGTTTATGCCCAGGTATACCGCAGACATAGTAGATGCTTTCTTATATGCACTTGGTGGCTGGTTCTTCTATAGGTTTTTAAATAAATAGCCGTTTATGGGCATTTTTCTGGAAAATAGGTCAAAAATGAAATTCAATGAGTATACTTCTGCGAACCTTTATTTATTTTATTAAGTGGCGATTCTCCCCTTGAGGGGAGAATCTGCGCTGAATGTGGCGAATCCTCATTTCAACCGTTTTTGGCTTATTTTTCAGAAAATAGCCCAAAAACGGCTCGCTCAACCGCTTAGCCACCATTATTATTAATCATTATTCATTGGTCACTATTCATTACAAAAAGCTGTAACAAAAAAAGTAACTAAGGGGTAAGCATAGCCTTATCTCTGGTTTCTACGTTCTTACGGCATGCCCTTTTTCAATACCTACTTCGGGAGTTTCTCTGACTGGATCAATACCCGCTGGAAACGCTGGAGACACCGCCACGCTCCTAAGCTTACCAAACAATACTGGCAATCTTTAACGCCGCAAGGCTGGCTGCGCCTGCTGGCAAAAGCATTTCTGTACGTGCTTCTGCTGTTGTTTTTGTTTTACCTGTCGGTGTACTTCGGGGTGTTTGGCTGGTTGCCCACCAAGCGCCAACTCAAAGAAGTGCAGAACAACATGCCCTCAGAGGTCTACACCGCAGACGGCGTGCTCATGGGCCGGTATTTTATCCAAGACCGCACCAACATAAAGTATGACCAGATAGCCGAACCCGTCATCCAGGCCCTCATTGCCACCGAGGACGCCCGTTTCTATGAGCATGACGGCGTAGACAACCGCAGCCTGGCTCGGGTGTTTTTCAAGACTTTGCTCTTACAAGAAGAAAGCTCCGGCGGCGGAAGCACCATCAGTCAGCAGTTGGCTAAAAACCTGTATCCGCGCAAAAGCATAGGATTTTTATCTATGCCTGTGAACAAGATGCGCGAGATGATTCTGGCCAAGCGCTTGGAGGCCGTCTATAACAAACAGGAGATCCTGGAGCTGTACTTGAATACAGTGCCTATGGGCGGCAATGTGTACGGCATTGAGTCGGCGGCGCGGCGGTTCTTTAATACATCTGCAGATTCTTTGAAGACCGAAGAAGCCGCCACGCTCATTGGCATGCTCAAAGCCACCACCACCTACAACCCTCGCACCAATCCAGACCGGTCAAAACAGCGCCGCAATGTAGTGTTGGCCCAGATGACCAAATACGGCTATTTGACGCAGGACCAGAAAACCGTGCTGCAAGGCAAACCGCTCAAGCTGGACTATAACCTGTACTCCCATAACAGCGGCCTGGCTACCTATTTTAGAGAGCACCTGCGGGAGGAGCTCACCAAATGGGCGGCCCTGCAAGAGAAACCAGACGGCGGCAACTACAACCTGTACACAGACGGCCTTAAGATTTATACCACTCTGGACAGCCGCGCCCAGCGCGCCGCAGAGACGGCTCTTAAGCGCCGCATGTATGACCTGCAAGTATCCTTTGACAAACACTGGGGCAAGAAAGCGCCCTGGACCGGTCAACCTGCCATCCTCAAAAACGCCAAAGAACGCTCTCTGCATTATAAGCGATTGGTGGCGCAAGGCAAGTCTGAACGCGAGATTGACGAAATCTTCAACACGCCGGTGCCCATGCGCCTATTCAGATGGAGCGGTGAGCAAACCCGCACCCTCTCGCCTATGGATTCCATCAGGCATTACATGCGCTACTTAAACGCCGGGTTTCTGGCCATGGAACCAAGGACGGGCTATGTACGCGCCTGGGTGGGTGGCATCAACCACACCTTCTTTAAGTATGACCACGTGCGCGCCAAACGCCAGGCAGGTTCTACCTTTAAACCCTTCGTATTTGCGGCGGCTATGGAACGCGGCATCTCGCCGTGCTCCTATTTCCCCAATGACCGGCGCGTGTTCCCAGAATATGAGAACTGGTCTCCGCGTAATTCTGACGAGGTGTACGGTGGCGCCTATTCCATGCAGGGCGCCCTGGCTAAGTCTGTGAACACGGTGGCGGTGAATGCGGCCTTGCAAGTAGGCCTTCCGGATGTCATCAAAGTGGCCAAGAATTTGGGCTTGCAAAGCGAAATGCCTTCTACGCCAGCTCTGGCCTTGGGCACCGCAGATGCCAGCTTATATGAAATGGTGGCCGCCTATGCCTCCTTCGCCAATGGTGGTTACCAGGTAAAACCACGCTATTTGTTGCGCATTGAAGACCGAAACGGACGCGTACTCTTAGACCAGACCAACCAAGATGGGCTAGGCCCCAAAGTACTCTCCAGCCAAACCACGGCCCTTATGCGCCCCATGCTGGAAAGCGTCATTAATGACGGCACCGGCCGCAGGCTGCGCAGTGAATACAACTTGCAAATGGACATAGCCGGCAAGACCGGTACCACCCAATCCCACGCTGATGGCTGGTTTGTAGCCTTCACGCCAGACCTGGTGGCCGGCGCCTGGGTGGGCGGACAGGACCAGCGCATCCGGTTCAGGGATTTAGAATTGGGTGGCGGCTCCAACACGGCCTTGCCTATCTGGGCAGGCTTCTTCCAGCGGCTCACCAAAGAAAGAGACTTTAGAAGGTTAGCCAACAGCCGTTTCCCGGCATTGCCTGCTCACTATGCCATGTACCTGAATTGTCCGCCGTTCCAACCGCCCGTGCCCGTAGAGCCCGTGTATGAGGAGGAAGACCGCGGCATTGAAGACATCTTCAAGAAAGGAGGCCGCAAATTAAAAGACCTCTTCAAACGCAAGGACAAGAAGAAAAACAAGGACCGCGACTGGCAAAGAGACCTGGAAGAGGAACTAGACAAGCGAGGCAGAGGCAACGGCCGGGGCAGAGGCAGAGATTAGTGTTTCAAGGTGCTAATTCCTTAATGTGCTGATTTGCTAATGTGCCGAAGTGCCATTGCATATTAATAAAAGAAGGCCGCTCTAGTCTAAGAGCGGCCTTCCCGTTTTTGGCCTATTTCCCAGAAAACAGGTCAAAAACGATTGAAGCGCAGTCCCTTCTCCCTGAGGGAGAAGGTTAGGATGAGGGGGTTGGCGTTGGAAGCTATTTCTCACTGGCGCGAATCTCTAGACTCGTGACCACGGATGCCGGGTAGTCTCCGGACTACCCTCGCGGGCACCGCGAAAAAGACACGCATTGCCGTTTAGTGCTGGCTAGGCTCTAAATGCGTCATCATCCCCCTACCCCTCCTGCAACGAGTCCGGGATCTTCGACTTCAAAGGGGGCGATATGCGTGTTTGTTTGTAGAGACCCGGCATCGGCTTGTCTCTGACGCATGGCCAATCCCCCCCCAACCCCTCTCCCTGATGAGAGGGGCTTTCAACCAAGCTCTTCCGGATTTGCAATCCGGAAGCACCGAAAGGGGGATTTGCAATCCCCTACGAATTGCGGGTTGTGGTTTGTGGCAGGCGGATTGCAAATCCGCTTCCAAGTAGTTCGGGATTGCAAATCCCGAACAGCTAGGTCTAGTAATGTAAACACCCCCCTTTGCCCCCCTCAAGGGGGGAATCTGCGGCTGGAAACGCCCTTGGCTCAGAGACGCTCGTTTGGGTAATCCTTAAGGGTAGAATCTGCAAATGAAATGGCATTGGCGCAGACGCTCACAGGTCCTGCCGGACACTACGAGGTCTTTTGAGCAGAGGCAATTAGGTCTCACAGCTTGTCGATTATCGAGTTCTTTTACAATTCCCCAGACCAACATCTAATCAGTTTTAAAACCTGAACGTCAAACTACTACTTTACTATAAAATGCAGAAGCCTTCTTAGTTGTGACTAAGAAGGCTTCTCTGGTATAAAATCGTTTTTGGGCTGTTTTCTGGGAAAGAGGCCAAAAACGGCTTGTCTAATCTCTCTTTCGTTGCAAGGTCACCTTAGACTTGTGGCAGATGCCGCCCAAGGGTGGATTGAACTTGGAGACGCTTACTTGGGCCAGGTCTACAAACGGAAACTCCTGGAAGACGCGTTCCATGATTCTGTGGCCCACGTGCTCCAGCAGACGGGCCGGGGTGGCCATCTCCTGTTGCACCAGTTGGTACAGAATTCCATAATCTACGGTGTCTTGCAGGTTGTCAGAAATTGCCGCGGCTTGCAGATCTGTCTCAATGGAGATGTCCACGCCGTAGCGGTTTCCTATCTTCTGCTCTTCGTCAGAGAATCCATGAAAGGCAAAGAACTCCATGCCTTCCAATGCCACTTGCCCCATATGTATGCTTACGCGATGTCGTCAAAGAAAGAACCACCACCGGCGGCTACCGCTGGGGCGGGTTTGGCCTGCGTGGTCATAGGTGGCTGTACTTCTGGTTTTTCTGGCAGTGGGTGCTCACGCTCTGGCTTTGGCTCCTCAATAGGCGGAGGCGTAGGCGATGGCACGGTGCTTGGCTTTGGCTCTTCAATCTCTGGTCTAGGCGAGGGCGTAGACGGCACGTGCGGCGTGGGCGGCACAATCTCAGGCGTTCTTGGGTGCACGTCTGGCGCCGGGTCTGGCATGTGCGGCGTTGGGAACGTACCCGGTGTGGCCGGGATGGACTCACGGCTTCCGCCGCCGCCGCCAATCTGCTGGGCCATTGGTTGGTCTGTGAATGCTGAGGCAGGAAGGGCGCTTGGCGCGGCTGTCTCTATGATAGGAGTTGCTAAGGCGTTCATAAACGTATCATTATCTTGGCTAGGGCGCTGCGCTTTTGCCTGCGCGGCTCTAGATAAGATACTTCCTATGGCGGCTTTAGGTTTAGATTTGGTCTTCTCAACTTTTTCCAGGGCGTCGGCGGCCATGTTCTGCAGGTCGCGCACCATGCCTTCCAGGTAATCTTCCAGACGCAGGTAGTCCTGCTCCAGGTTCTTCACCTCGGCTTGCATGTCGGCAATAGTTTTGTCTGCCTGCTGGTAGGCGTTCTCCACCACAGAGCGGGCTTTCTGGCGGGCGGCTTCCAGCAGTTGGTCTGCTTTTAACTGAGCCTCACGCACTTGCAGGTCGGCGGCCTTAGAGGCCTGCTCCACCATGCTGTTGCTGGTATCCTCGGCGGTCTTTAGGGTCTTGTACAGCGATGACTCCACCTCGCGCATTTTCTGCACTTCGCGGCCCGTCACTTCCAGCTTCATCTTTAGGTCCTTGTTCTCGTCCTGAAGTTTTTCCCACTGTTGCGAAAGCGTCAATAAAAACGCCTGAACCTCATCCTTGTCCAACCCTCTAAACGCTTTCTCAAACGTTTTCTGTCTTATTTCTAACGGTGTAATCTTCATATTTCCTTCAATGTTAAGGCCCAAACCGAAATACTGCGGTCATCGCTACACGAAACTAACTGATTCCAGTGACCCGACCAAAACAATTTGTTGACCGAGGTCCCGTGGCCGGCGTGGCGGGCTTTGTCAATCACTTTCAATAGTTTAAACGTCTCGGCATCCCAAATCTTAACCGACTTGTCCATGCTGCAGGTGGCAAACAAGCGGCCGTTGGGATGGAACGTGATGTGGTTGATGGTAAAGAGATGCGCAATGATGCTGGTGTGCTCACTGTAGTTTTCAGTAGCCTTCCACGTTTTTAAATGCGCGTCTCTGCTACCGCTAATCAGGTATTCTCCGGTAGGCGTATAGGCCACCGTGAACACAGAACCAGTATGACTTTCTAACGCCTGCTTCACGGTCAGCGTCTGCGCGTCCAGGATTAAAATTCTATGGTCGCTCAGGCCCACGGCTATCTCCTGCCCTGCCGGGTGAACGGCGATAGACCTAACGCTCTTCTCAGAGAGTTGCACGGATTTGACTACTTGCAGCTTTTCCAGGTCTAGCAAGAGCAACATCCCGTTTCCTAAGCCTATATAAGCTAGCGGCTGCGTTGCATGCACCTGAATGTCAAAGATGGCGGCCTGCGGCAGGGGAATGGTTTTCTGGATGGCTTTCTGGGCTAAATCCAGCACCTCCAGACTGTTCTGATTGTGCCCAATCAACAGCCAGTTCTGCTCAGGCAAATACTTTAATGCGTAGACTGAGCTACTCACCTTGGCCACCAATTGGGCGGTGTCTGGTTGGGTGAGGTCCCACTGCGCAACCATGCCGTCTGCCCCCGAGGAGAAGAACTGGTTGGTCTGCGCGCCCCGCTCAACGGTATACACGCAGTCACGGTGCCCGGTGAGGGTGGCAATCTTCTGAACCTGAAACGGACTAGCCATGTACAACCTGTAAAAACGATGAATGCTATTTTTGGCTAAATTTACCAAAAACAGCCCAAAAACCACTTTCTTTCTCAACCTTGCCGTATGCCCCTGCACCATGTCCATACCTTAGATGAAAACACCGTGCTGGGCATCTGGCAGATACAGGAAGACGTAGAGGAGCTGACCTTTCAATTACTGAGCCTGCGTCCCGCCAAGGAACTGCCATTTTTCAAAGCAGAGGCGCGCCGCCGGGAATGGCTGGCCTCCAGGTTGCTGGTGTACCTCTTATTGGAGAAGCTAAACTATCCTACGGCAGTTCTACAGAAACAGGAAACCGGCCAGCCGTATATAGAAGGGGCAGACGTGCACGTTTCCATTACACACTCGGGCAGATGGGCGGCAGCTGTGATTTCTGCTACCCACCAAGTTGGCATAGATATTGAATTAAAAGGCCTTAAGGTGCAACGGGCCATCCAGCGGTTCTTGAATGAGCAGGAGCTGATGGACGTACAGGATGATGAAGAGAAGATGCACCTGTACTGGAGCGCCAAGGAGACCTTATATAAAGTGTACGCCCAACGGGAACTGGATTTTAGAAAACAGCTGTTGGTAGAGGATTTTTTAAAAAGAGGTGCCGGGACATTTATTGGCAAAGTGGTAAGCCCAGCGCAAACCTTCACGTACACCGTGCAGTACCAGATAGCAAAAGAGTTTGTGCTTACTTATGTGGCAGCCCCGCTGTCCACTTTATAGAATACTAACGCAGAGCAGAACATGAAACGATTATATATCCTAGCCTTCGGGTTGTTTTTAACCAGCAGCCTGGCATTTGCCCAGGGAGGCTATAAGGTTGGCACCAAGGTAGCTGACTTTACCCTGAAGAACACCCAGGACCAACAAATGTCTTTGGGGCAGTTTAAAGACTCCAAGGCCGTGGTGGTGGTTTTTACCAGCAAGAATTGTCCGTATGCCAAACTATATGACGGCCGTCTGCAGACGCTGGCTACTACTTATGCAGACAGGGGCGTGCGCTTTCTCTTTGTGAACCCGGCCATTGGCCTGGAAGAAGGCGGAGACACCATTAAGACCATGGCAGACAAGATAGACACCAGCATTTCTGACATGACCTACCTACTGGACTACCAGCAGAAGGTGAGCAAACAGTTTGGAGCCGTTAAGACACCAGAAGTGTTTTTATTACAGAGCAGTGCAGACGGTTTTTATCTTAGGTACAAAGGAGCCATTGATGACAACCCCCAGGTAGAAACCTTGGCCAAAGAGCATTATTTAAAAAATGCACTAGATGCGGTATTGGCAGGCCGCACCATTACTACTACAGAAAGAAGACCCACCGGTTGTATGATTAAGAAATTCTAACTAGAAATACGTACCCGGTTTTTATACCATATAAAACAGAAAGGCCACCTACTAATAGGTGGCCTTTCTGTTTTATAAATCATTTGAATTACCATCTACTCCTAAATAAGTCTTTTTACTTTCTATCACTTATTCCCATTTTAAAATACGCTATTTAAAACAAGGAAACATTTACCCTAATCGTAACATAAATTAAAAATTAAATTGAGCGCCAAAGCACTTTTACCAAGTTGGCTACTCACCATTTTAAAGGAAGTCTCTTTTGAATTTATATGTTACTACATAAATTATTTTAAAGAAATTTATTAAGACCAGAGACATCTCTCATTTATGCACACCATTTAAATTTTAATGCAGACGCGGTTTTTGTAATTTATTTTAAAAAAAATTTGACAATGCATTTTTTAATCCATAACATAGGAACATCTTTCAACAAACCCCTAACAAACATGAAACTACATTACGCGTTCAAGCTTGCCGCTGTCGCCCTGGTATTGGGTAACACAGCATGTTCAACAAATGAAGAAGAGGTAGCAGAAAAAGCCTCAGTTTCTAAAGAGACCCTAGCTAAAATCTATGAAATGGGTTTTGGCACTACAGATGTAAAAGCCGTTGACGGCGGTTACTTGGTAGAAGGTGACATCTTGTTGACCGACGAGCAACTGAATACCAAACAAAACGGAAACTTCTTACGCGTTGGAGACACGGAGCAATACCGTACTACTAACCTGGTGAGCGTAGGAAGCGGCCGCACCATCAATGTTGCCATCACCACTTCTTTGCCAAGTTCTTATGTTACTGCGCTAGATGAGGCTATTCGCCGTTTCAACGCTGAGAACTTACTGATCAAATTCCGGAGAGTGTCTTCAAGCTACAACATCTTGATATCTAAGGCACCAACCGGTTCTTCTTACCTGGCTTCAGCTGGTTTCCCTTCTGGCGGCAACCCGTACAACAGCGTAAAAGTGAACTCTGACTACATGGGTACCAACCCAGGCACTAACTACCTGGCTACTATCCTGGCGCATGAGATTGGCCACACCATTGGTTTCCGTCACACAGACTACATGGACCGTTCTTACTCTTGCGGCGGTGCATATACCAATGAAGGAGCTTCTACGGTAGGTGCTATCCACATCCCAGGTACGCCAACTTCGTTTGATGCCACTTCTTGGATGCTGGCTTGTATTGGAACCGGTCAGAACCGTCCGTTCAATACCAACGACCGCACAGCCCTTAATTACCTGTACTAATTAGCACAGATTTATTGGCGCAATTAGGCTTTTAATTCTAAAAGCTTAAACCAACCTTATAGGCAATAAAATACCAGAGCGGGTTTATTAAAAAACTTGCACAGGTATTTTATTGCCTAAATTTAGCGGCTCTAATAAAAAAAATAATCATTTATTTTAAAAAGCGTGCATCCTTTTAAAAGAGGCATCGTACACAGTTGTCTCTAGCAAATTCTGCTGTTATTTTATCTTTTAACAGCCTCCCCTATTGACTATATAAACAAAGGCAATTAATTGAATTTCATCAGTTAATTAAGTGCTCCGTTTTAAAGATATAATTAACATTATTTCTCACCCTTTAATTAGTTAAAAGCACCCTAGACAAAGCACAGTATTACACACAAATCCTTTCAAAAAACCTTACAAACAAACTTTTTCAAACAACTCTCTAACAAAACTCATTATGAAATTAACACACACTCTTAAACTGGCTGCCGTAGCCTTAGTTCTTGGTTTCTCTTCTTGCTCTCAAGACGAAGAAGCAGTAGTAGAAAAAGCCTCAGTTTCAAAAGAAACGTTGGCTAAAATCTATGAAATGGGCTTTGGAACTACAGATGTACAGGCAGTAGAAGGTGGTTATCTGGTAGAAGGTGATATCCTTTTAACAGAGGCTCAATTGAACGCCAAGCATGACCACAAATTCTTGCGCGTTGGTGAGACAGAGCAATACCGTACCACTAACCTGGTAAACGCCGGTACTGGCCGTAACATCACCTTGTCAATTGACCCTACTTTACCAGCTACGTATGTAACGGCGCTTGATGCTGCTATTGCTCGTTTTAACGCGCAAGGCTTGTTGATCACTATGAGCCGCGTGGCTTCTGGCGGAAACATCTACCTACAAGCGGCTCCTAAGTCTGCTCAGTATTTGGCTTCAGCTGGTTTCCCAACTGCAGCAGGCGATCCTCATAACAACATCAAAATTGCCACTCGTTACATTGGTACTAACCCTAACCAAGCTTGGTTCACTACTATCTTGGCACACGAGATTGGTCACTGCATCGGTTTCCGTCACACGGATTACATGGACCGTTCTTACTCTTGCGGTGGTTCTTACACCAATGAAGGTGCTTCTACGGTAGGTGCTATCCACATCCCAGGTACTCCAACAACTGCTGATGCTACTTCTTGGATGTTGGCTTGTATTGGATCTGGTCAGAACCGTCCGTTCAACTCTAACGACGTAACTGCTCTTAACTACTTATACTAGTTTTTAGCTCGTCTTACACCCCTAATAAGAAAGGCCTCCAGGAAACTGGGGGCCTTTTCTGCTTTCTAGACATCATACCTGCCCTTGCTAATCAGTACCATAGCCAGCTGCCCAGCCAACCTGATGATTGTACCTTATAAACTACACCTACTCCTCCATGGATGGGTTAGAAAACGAATACACGTAGCTCTATAAAATGGCTCACTTAAGGGCAGATCTTTAAGAGGAATGTGCCCAGATACAGCCAGTACAGGTTTTGGATAGTCTGAAACTGCTAGCTAGTTGAGCAATGGTAAGGGAAAATGATATGAAAGACTAAGGCCCGTTTTTGGGCTGTTTTCTGCAAAACAGCCCAAAAACGGGCCTTAGTCTTATACGCGTAAATACCTTTAGAGAAGGATGACCTTAGTTTGCGTGCTAATGCCTTTAGATGAAATCACCTTTACAAAATATGCGCCGGGCCTTAGACCTTTGGTTTCAATGATTTTTATTGAACCGTCCTGAGCGTATTCTCTAATCAACCTGCCCGTTTGGTCATAGAGCAAGATTTGGCTGGTGGCATCATCCTGGGTGATAATGTTCAGATCAGCGCCCGCTAAGGCTGGAGTAGGATACACTTGTATATACCGCTCTGGCGTGTAAAAGAGTCCCTCTACCTGGCTGTAAAAAACGCCTCCGGTCTTGGTGACCAATTTGATGCGGTATTCATTCCAACCAGAGACGGGCGTCAGGTCCTGCAAGTCAAAATTTGTGCTTTGCCCCAAGGTGATAGGTTGGACCGTCTTATATTCGCCGTTTATCTTCTTCTCTAGGTACAAAGCAGATAATCCATAGGTAGTGCTTATCTGTAAATCAAGCAGAACGGTATCCGTGACAAAGTACTTGGGAATAAAATTTCTCACGTAACATCCCACGCCCTGCTGGCTGTAATTCTGGGTGAGGCTCCTTTGCCCTGCTTTCCCTTGCACCATTGGTGCCACGGCGTAGTGCAAGGCTGGTTGCTGGCTTTTCTTAAAGACCCAAACGGTGTCTTGGGTCTGCGCCACTGGCTCTAGAAACTGGCTTCCTACCTGGTAAACCTGATACTGCTGGGCTCCCGGTGCCTTGGGCCAGTACAACATTACCTCGTCCTCACATTGATAACCTACTTTTAAATTAAGGGTGGGGCTAATGACAAAAGCACCCGTCTCATACACCTCGCTGCCCACTACCATTCTTAGTTCAGCCAGGGCTGTAGTGTCAGGCATTAGGAGGTCAACGGCCTCCTTGTTCAAATCAACGGCACCGTTTAGGGCTTGCCAAGAAGCACCAGGGGTGGCGTATCTAAATTCAAGTGTGCCCATGCTTCTGTCTTTGACCGGGGTAATCCATCTTAGGCGTGATTTCTGGCCAGCTTCCAGATGACTGCTGATGAAAGGGTATGACCAGGCAAATGCTTTCTCAAACTCATATACTAAACTATAGGCCTGAGAACCTTGTACCTGATGGCCATTCACTAACACTTCATACTCGCCGGCTGCCGGGTTGGCCACCGTCACCTGTTCTACGTTGTTGAGGTGGTCTGCTTTTCTTCGGGCGGGCGCCAGCAAAGAATCTTTGTGCGCAAACGTGCTTACCCCCCAGGGCAGCCACTCCTGCCCCGAAGCTGATTTCAACACCAGATCCAGGTCGTTCACTAAGGCTTTGCTAGCATTGGGTTCTCCTTCTCTATCTAACCACACCAGGGTCACTTTTACATTGGCCGTGCCTGCGGGTACCGTAACCTTAATGGACCGGGTGGCACCTTGCGCTACTCCTCCTTGGGCGTACCTTCCTTCTAGGATGGACTGAACTGCACCTAAGGCATCTGCATTGCCAAAACCAGCGGCGTAGTCCACGTGGGCGCGCCCTTTGTCATCTGCCGCGTTGATGATGGCCGCCTTCACCAAGTCTGAAGTAGGTAAAGCACCGCCATTCTTTTTACGATGGGCATCTTGCACCGCCAAGGCAATCCCAGACACCACCGCGGCGGCTTCTGAGGTTCCGGCTTCACCGAAGGCGACTACCTCTGGCTTGATGCGACCGTCATAGGTGGGGCCTTTTGAGCTGAGAATACTTACCTGCCCAGACGTGTCAATAGCACCCACGCTCAAGGTGTTTTTAGAGACCTTGAACTGCCCGGTTAGGTTGGCAAACCCATTGATTTTCTCATAAGGTCCTGCACTGGCTGCCTGCGTGCCAGAATTACCCGAGGAGAAGACATGCACCAAGGTGGGCAACTGCCTGCTCTGCTGGTCATAGGCCTGGCTCTCCAGGCCGTAATAATTCTCAACGCCCACCCCGTAGGAATGGTTTTGCACGGTTACCCCTTGCGCTTTTAGGACGTCTGCATTGTCTGGCAACAGATTTGAAAAGTTGGCGGCGGTCATCCTGCTTTGCCAGGCTACGCCTTTAGAGGTAGCAGAAGAGTTACCAGCGCCGGCAATCAAGGTGGCCATAGCGGTGGCATGCGGTGTAGTGGCCTGACTGAAGGCACTAGAGGATATCACTCTCGTTTTTAGGTCAATGTCCAGGCTGTCAAACGGCTGTTCTTTTACAGATACCGTCAAGCCTTTGCCGTGTATTTCTGGAAACGCCAGATGAAGTGCGTCTATCCGGTTCACCCGCAGGTCTGCGTTCTGTAGATAGGCTTCTTCTCTGGGTTTTCTGTCAGGCACGTCTACAAAGGTCACCCATGGACATTGCGCTAGTTTTTGGCCGTCTCCCTGCCCCAGCCCAGATACCAACACCACTGACGCAACACCAGCAACAGGATATGAAGAGGCATATGGGACATTCTGCTTAAGCCATTTCTGGAAAGCGCCCATGTCCTGTACCTGCACTCTTACTTTTGGAAAAAGCTGCTCACGATTGGCTGTCTTGAAGGCCGGTGCCAGTTTTGCACCCTCAGACGCATTGGCTTGGCCGCTACGTTGCGCCAAAGCGGTTCCTGCCTGCAGCAACAGACTGCTAATAATGCCTAGCCCTATAGATATATGTTTTAAACGCGCGTACTTCTTTCTCATAGAATAGATTACCACTCTCCTCAGCTAGGTAAGATACGCATTTAGCAGTTTAGTACAATGACTGCCGCCTTTCAATTTGCCTGCTTCTTACAAACTTACTCTACTGACTGTCAAAGGCTAGACATAGAAAAAGCCACCTGTGGCAAGGTGGCTTTTCGTTTTTAGGCTATTTTCTGGAAATGAGGGCAAAAACGCTATTGGTCCCAGTCCTCGCTCCCATCAGGATCCGGTTCTTCACTGTCCTTGTCGTCTGCGTCCTGGGCGGGCTCATCTGACAGCACCTCCAGGAGTTTTTCTATCTCTACGGCTTTCTCTGGGTCGTTTAGCTTCTCATAAGACATGGACAGGTTGCGCAAGGCTCTACGCACAATATCAATGGGCGCGCACGGCTCATAGAAGATGTCAACCGGGTTAAGATTCAGCTGCAGGATGTAATTGTCAATGTCGTTTTTGGTGAGGATGAGCCCACGATTATACACATTGATGTAAAACTGCGGCACTACGTCTCCTTTGTAGGTGAGTATAAAAAGGTTAGGCAGGTTGACACCGTATACCGGCAAACCCATGCGCTGCGCCAAGGTCATGTAGATGACACATAGGGTCAAGGGATTGCCGCGCTTACTTTCCAGCACCTGGTACAGCATGGAGTTGGTGGGCGCGTGGAAATTCTTGGTGTTAGCCGAGAAGTGCTGCAGCTTGAACAGCACATGGTTCATGGCCTTGACCTGGTCATAGGGGTGCATGTCTGGTTTTACCTGTACCCAGACCTCATAATGCAATTCACCTATGATCTTCATGACGTCCTCCATGCGCACGTCTGGGTACTGGTAGGTGTTCACCAGCCACATGCCTTTGAGCAGGTCCTGGGCGCCTTCTTCCTTCCATTCTTTAAGGCGTCTGTGCAGGGCCTCAAACTGAAGGTCATGGATCAGGTCTTCCAGCTTTTTCTGATGGTCAGGGTCCATGCTCTCTTCCCAGGCTTCTTCCAGAAAGGGCGTTATGGTCTCCCCCAACTCCACAATGCGGCCGTGCACGTGCGCGACTACATCCGGGTCCTCATCATCCAACAATGAAATCAGCGCCTTTATCTCTTTGTTCGTCAACTCTTTAATGAATAATGATTAGTGATTAATGATTAATAGGGAACAGGTTCCTGAAAAATCAATCTCTACCTTACCACTTAACGGTCTATTCTCCCGGTAGTTTTAAGGATGGAAAACAGAATCTTGCTTAAATCAACGCATTTGGCGTGGATTTTTGAGAAAGTAGCTTCCTCAATATACTCCGCATCTTTTAAGAGGCTTAACCAATACTCTGTCTCCAGCGCCTCTTTGTAGGCAATAGAAATCTTAGCTGAGAAATCTGCTTTTGTGATTCCGCCAATAGCTTCTGCCACATTAGCCCCAATGGAAGTTCCACTTCTCAGTAGTTGCTTAGACAATACAAATTCCCTATGCTCAGAAGTTAATCGTTTGTACAAATTTACAATCTCCAAAGCAAAAGCATAAGATTTACTCTTAATTGGATTTTCCATTCTTCTACAGAGTAATAGTATTTATACTAACATCCAATTAATCATTAATCACTAGCCATTAATCATTATTAGGTTTGTATCACGCCTACGTTGAAGGGTTTGGTGATGGGAGCATTGTTGGCGGCTTCAATGCCCATGGAGATGACCTTGCGGGTTTCTAGCGGGTCAATGATGCCGTCTACCCATAAGCGAGAGGCCGCATAATAAGGGCTCAGTTGCTCATTGTAGCGGGCCGTGATTTTGTCCAGCAGCTCCTTTTCGGCTTCTGGGGTGATGACCTCTCCTTTGGCTTTAAGCGAGGCTACTTGAATCTGCAACAACGTTTTGGCCGCCGAGGCACCTGACATGACCGCCAATTGCGCCGTTGGCCAGGCGTAGATCAAGCGTGGGTCATATGCCTTGCCGCACATGGCGTAGTTGCCCGCGCCGTAGCTATTACCAATCAAGATAGTGAACTTAGGCACTACGCTGTTGCTCATGGCATTTACCAGCTTGGCGCCGTCTTTGATGATGCCACCGTGCTCTGCCTTGCTGCCCACCATGAACCCAGACACGTCCTGCAAGAACACCAACGGAATCTTTTTTTGATTGCAGTTCATGATAAACCGTGCGGCCTTGTCTGCAGAGTCTGAGTAGATGACGCCACCCATCTGCATCTCGCCTTTCTTGCTTTTGACAATCTTGCGCTGGTTGGCCACAATGCCCACAGCCCAACCGTCAATGCGCGCCAAGCCACAGATCAAGCTCTGGCCATATAGATCTTTGTAAGGCTCAAACTCAGAGTTGTCCACCATGCGCAGGATGATATCCATCATGTCATAGGGCTTCACGCGGTCTAAGGGAAGAATTCCGTAGATTTCCTGAGGATCCAGCTTTGGAGTGGCTGGCTCTACTCTGCTAAAACCGGCTTTGGGGTTGTCGCCCATTTTATCAAAGATGTTCCGGATATGGTCCAGACACTCCTGATCGGTTTCAAACTTATAGTCCGTAACCCCTGATATTTCTGAGTGGGTAGAGGCGCCGCCTAAGGTCTCGTTGTCAATGGTCTCGCCAATGGCGGCTTTCACCAGGTAAGAACCAGCCAGGAAGATGGAGCCGGTGCCTTCCACAATCATGGCCTCGTCGCTCATAATAGGCAAATATGCACCACCGGCCACGCAGGAACCCATAATGGCCGAAATCTGCACGATGCCCTCAGAGCTCATGATGGCGTTGTTTCTGAACATGCGCCCGAAGTGCTCTTTGTCGGGGAAGATCTCGTCCTGCATGGGTAAGAATACCCCGGCGCTGTCCACCAGGTAAATCACCGGCAGGCGGTTCTCCATGGCAATCTCTTGCGCGCGCAGGTTTTTCTTGGCCGTGATAGGGAACCAGGCACCCGCTTTCACGGTGGCGTCGTTGGCCACAATCATGCACTGACGGCCTTTCACGTAGCCAATACCGGCCACTACGCCGCCACCCGGACAGCCACCGTACTCCTGGTACATGCCTTCACCGGCAAACGCGGCTATCTCTAAGAAATCAGAATCATCATCAATCAGATACTGGATGCGCTCACGGGCGGTGAGTTTACCTTTCTCATGCTGTTTGGCAATGGCTTTCTCGCCGCCGCCCAAAGACACTTTCTGGTGTTTGCTTTTCAGCTGAAAACAAAGCTGCTTTAAGGCATCTTCGTTCTTATTGAATTCTAAATCCATGCGGGATGAGTACGGTAGTTTTTGGATGTAAACCCTTTGTGGGCTAGAGACAAATATAAGGATTTACAAGAAAGGCTAACAATTGTTAGCTAGTTGTTTAGGCTTTAAGAGCATGTTTACATTTATCTTTGGCGCCGCAGAATGGTATAAACACACTGATTTTGTGCTTTCTCTCTTTACAGCGCCGGTGCACTGCTCAAAAATCTGCGTCACAGGACGATTCTCTACCCTATTTCGCTTGCAAAATCAAAATGCAGGCAAGCTCTAAAAGCAAAGAAGCGTTTTTGGCCTGTTTTGGGGAAAACAAGCCAAAAACGCTTCTGTTCTGGTTTAGGTTATTTATTTCTTCTCTATTTCTTCAATAGTACCGGCCTTCTCTACGGTATTGGCATTCTTGACTTTGGTGGCTTCTTTAACATTCTCTGCCTTGTCTACCTTAGTGCCGCCGCCAATTAAGGAGAAGTGCACGTAGCGCTTAGGGTTAGCCTTAAGGTCCATGAGCAAGGCGTTTAAGCTGGCACTGGAGGCGTTAAGGTTGCGGTACAAGGAGTCATCATTCATGAGCTTGTTGAAGGAGCCGTTGCTTTCATTGAACTTCTTCATGGCCAACTGCGCCTCAGATACCGTCGCGTTCAGGTTCCGGATGGTCTGGTTCATGCTCTGCACGTCAATGGTGTCTGTGATCTCATTGAGGTTGGTAGCTAGCTGACTGAACTTCCTTTCTGTGCCTTGCAGGGCGGCCGTAAGTTGGGCCAGGTTACCGGCTATCTGGTTGATGTTGTCCTGGTTGGCCAAAGTCATGGCCCGTATGGTTTCTGAGGTGGCCTCGGCGTTCATGAGAATAGACTGTATGCTGCGCTTGGCGTCCTTGTCCAAAAACATGTTCAAGCGTACCAAGGTAGAGTCAACCGTGTCTAGCACGGGCATGGCCCGGGAGGCAAACAAGTCTGTGATGCTTTCCTTAACAAAGGGAATCAGGTGCTCACCGCCGTCATAGAGGCGCTTGTTTTTGCCCATGTACAGCTCAATGGCCTTGCCGCCCAACAAATCTGAGCTTATGAGCATGGCCACGGTAGAGTCACCTATCTGGATGTCTTCATTTATCTCAATGGTTACATCTACGGTGTTGCCCTTGGCGGGCTGCAGAATCATCTCCTTGACAATGCCCACGTTCAATCCGTTTAAGATAACCGGGTTGGACACCGTTAGCCCAGAGACACTTTTGTAAGTGACAAAGAAAGTGCGCGAAGAAGAAAAGACGCTAGAGCCTTTTAAAAAGGTGAAGCCCACATAGAGTGCCGCTACCGCCACAAGGCCCAGCAACGCTACTTTGAGTTCTTTGGATAAATTCACAGTTTGGGGTTGGTTAGTTCATGGCTTCAAGTTCTTGCTTGTATTCCTTGAAAGCCCGGTATATGCCTGATGCCATATACGATTGGTTGGTATTATCGTTGAGGAACTTCTCCTCTGCAGGATTGGTCAGGAACCCTATCTCAATCAGCGCGCTAGGCATGGCAGATTTCCATAAGACCAGAAAGCCCGCCTGCTTCACGCCTCTGCTGGAACGACCCAACTTGGTTTTAAATTGTCTTTCTACCTTTTGTGCAAATCTAAGGCTGTTGTCTATGTAGGCGCTCTGGTACAGACTAAACAAGATATGGCTCTGTGGCGAGTTGGGGTTGAAGCCCCCGTAGTTCTCCTTGTAGTTTTCTTCTTGTAAGATAACGGAGTTCTCACGCTTGGCTACGGCCAGGTTGCCGGTAGACGTGTGCAGCCCCATGGTGTAGGTCTCCGTCCCGAAGGCCGCGCTAGGACCGGCGTTGCAGTGGATGGAAATAAATAAGTCTGCGTGGTTTTTATTAGCAATGCCGGCGCGGTCAATGAGCTCCACAAAGGTGTCATCCTTGCGGGTGTAGACCACCTTCACGTCTGGGTTGCCCTCCTCTATCTGTTTGCCCAATTTAAGGGCTACGGCCAGGGCCACGTGTTTTTCGTAAGCAGATTTGCCGTTACATCCTATATCTTTACCACCGTGACCTGCGTCTATGACCACGGTGCGCACTTTCACCTCTTTCCGTTTAGCTGGCGTAAACGATGGGAGGAGCAAAAAAACAAGCAGGCAAAGGGAGACAATATTTTTCACGAGTATCGTTAGTTAAAAGCTATAGTTAATAACTTTGTACTAATAAGTACAAAACAACAAAAATTCTACTTGATTCAGAAGAGATCCCTCCAGTTTTTAGCAGTCGCCCTGTTGGTGCTCACTGCCGTTTTCACCAGTTTGGAGGGAAAGGCGCAGGTACGCCCCACTAGGCCAGATTCCTTGACGGTGTCTGTAAAAGACACGGCCACCACAAGAAAAGGCGACATTGAGACTACTATCAATTATAAGGCCAAAGACTCCATCAGGTATGACGCCATCCAGCAAATCATGCATTTGTATGGCACCGCCCACATTGATTATGGCGAGATTGCCCTGGACGCCGCCTACATTCAGATCAACTGGAAGACCAACCTACTCACCGCCGAGGGCGTTTTAGACTCTGCCGGCGTGCTGCAGGAGAAGCCTTTGTTTAAGAACGGGGCAGAGACCTACCAGGCCCAGCGCATTGTATACAACTACAAAACCAAGAAGGGTAAAGTTTCTGGCGCGGTTACTACCCAAGGGGAAGGGTTCATTCACGCAGAGACCATCAAGAAAAATGAGCTCAATGAAATTTACGGCCGGCACGCCCGCTACACCACTTGCAACCTGGAGCACCCTCACTTTTACATAAAAGCCACCAAGATGAAGGTAATCCCCAGTGACCGCGTGGTGGCCGGGCCGTTCCATTTAGTGTTCGCAGACGTGCCCACGCCCATCGGGTTTCCCTTCGGCTTCTTTCCTTCTCCTCAAAAACGCGGGTCTGGCATCATCATCCCGTCTTTTGGAGAATCTGCCCAACAGGGTTTCTACTTGCGTGAAGGTGGTTTCTACTGGGCCGTTAATGACTACATGGACATGCGCTTTACCGGCGATATTTATTCTCTGGGCGGCTACGGCGTGCAGGTACAGTCTCAATACATTAGCCGCTACAAATTTAATGGTAGTTTTAACCTGCGTCACTCTTACACCAAAGGCGCCGAAAACCTGGGCGGGGCGCTGATCAATGAAGACTATAGACTAGCAGGAGACTCCAGGGACTTTTGGATTAGCTGGAGCCACACGCCCATTGCGCGTCCGGGCAAAGGCCAGTTCTCGGCCAGCGTGAACGCGGGTAGCCAGTTCTTTAACCAACGCAACCCTACCAGCGCGCAGCAAGCCTTGAGTCCGTCCTTTAACTCTACGGTCTCTTACCGCAAAAGCAGTCCCAACTCCCCTATTAACTACGGCATCCAGATTTCACAGAGCCAGACGCAGGGACAGAACTCTTATTCTTACACCACTCCAGACGGAAGAGACACCACCATTACAGAGGCAGCCCAGGTGATGAGCTTTGTGTTGCCAGATTTTAGTTTAGGAGTGGCTAGCCAAAGCCCGCTGGAATGGTTTGGCGTGAACATGACCGGCCGCTGGGTAGAAGGCATACGCATTGGGTACAACTTGACCGCCCGCCAAAACGTGACCAACACGGTCTCTAACGGAGGTAACGCAGGTTATCCCTTTTCTACCGCCACCAGAAAAGATACCACCCTGGCCATCAACGGCACCAACCTGTCAGAGATTTTCAGGAATGCGCGCACAGCCATCAACCATGACATTCCCATCACGCTGGGGACCATTAACCTGTTCAAGTTTTTCAAACTGACGCCCAGCGTGTCTTACAACGAAAGCTGGTTTACCAAGAAGTTCAATTACAGTTCTATCCCTGACTCAGATTTGTTGAAAATAGACACGGTGAGCGGTTTCCATAGAGCCTACCAGTATTCTGGCGGAGTATCTTTCACCACCAACGTGTACGGCATTGCCAACTTCAAAGGCAAAAAAGTGCAGGCCATCCGGCATACCATCACGCCCAACCTGGGCTACAGCTTTAGACCAGACTTTGGGCGTCCTGAGTTTGGCTTCTACCAGCGCGTGCAGAGTGATGCCAACGGAAACACCCAATTGCTTTCCCGCTTCCAGGGCTTAGAAGGCAACGTGCCGGCCCCCGGTTTGAGCAGTGCCATGACCTTTGGCATTGACAACAACGTTGAGATGAAAGTAAAGACCGAAGGAGACAGCGCCGGCGGCTTTAAGAAAGTAAGTTTAATTGATCGCTTTGCCATCAGGTCTGCCTACAACTTTGCCGCTGACTCCTTCAAGCTCTCCAACATCAACATTGACCTGAGCACGCGCCTGTTCAACAACTTCCCTCTCACGGCCGGCGCCATTCTGGATCCTTACCAGTATGACCAGAACAACAGAAGAATTGACCGCCTTTCTTTTGAGGGAAGCAGATTTAACCTGGGCAGAATCACCAGCCTGTATTTTAACACCAGCTTTGAGCTGAACCCAACGGCCCGCAAGCAACAGCAGAACTCTACCGCGCCACCGCCCACCAACCTACCCAGCCTGCAGCGCGATTTGACCGCCGCAGACTACGTGGCCTTCAACATTCCCTGGACGCTGGCCATTGACCTGACCTCAAACTTTGGGAGAGACTTTGAGACTGGTACCTTACAAAACCAGGCCACCTCAGCGGGGATAAACGGTTCAGTGACGCTCACAGACAAGTGGATGTTTAACTACACCACCAACTATGACTTCAAAAACAAGATGTTGAGCTACACTAACATCAACATCACCAGAGACTTGCACTGCTGGCAGATGTCTATTGCCTGGGTGCCGTTTGGCCCGTACCAGATGTACTCCATCAACATCAATGCTAAATCTTCTCTGTTACAAGACCTGAGAATACGTAGAACCGGCAGTTCTAACCCGTACCGTTACTAACCAGCAAAAGCCACCTACCCGGTGGCTTTTCTGTTTTTGGTCTGTTTTTGAAAAAAGAGGCCAAAAACGCTTTCTAGTGCCCATGTTCTTTTCCTACCTTTGCTTAGAGCCTACACTAACAGGCGTGAGCGTATGTCAGTACAGAAAGCGGTCAAGATTGTCACCACCCACCAGCTGCACACCATGAAGGAGCGCGGCGAAAAGATATCCATGCTCACGGCCTATGATTTCTCCATGGCCACCTTGCTGGATGCCGCCGGCACAGACGTGTTACTGGTAGGCGACTCTGCCTCAAACGTCATGGCCGGGCATGAAACTACGCTGCCAATTACCTTGGACCAGATGATCTACCACGCCTCTTCTGTAGTGCGTGGCGTGAAAAGAGCGTTTGTGGTGGTGGATTTGCCGTTTGGCTCATACCAGGGAAATTCTTCTGAAGCCTTGCGCTCTGCCATCAGGATCATGAAGGAGTCTGGCGCACATGGCGTAAAACTGGAAGGCGGCTTTGAAATCAAAGACTCTATCACGCGAATATTGAGCGCCGGCGTACCGGTAATGGGCCACTTGGGCTTGACGCCGCAGTCCATCTATAAATTTGGCACTTACTCTGTGCGCGCCAAAGAAGAGGCCGAAGCCGAGAAATTGCTGGAAGACGCCCGCTTATTACAAGAACTGGGATGCTTTGCCATTGTCCTGGAGAAGATTCCATCTAGCCTGGCCAAGCGCGTAGCCGCCGAGCTGCACATCCCCATCATTGGCATAGGTGCCGGCCCGCACGTAGACGGTCAGGTACTGGTAATCCATGACCTGTTGGGCATTACCAAGGAGTTTAAGCCCCGCTTCCTGCGCCGCTACGCCGAACTACACGAGACCATCACCAACGCCGTAGAAAACTACATCCAGGACGTAAAATCCCTCAACTTCCCCACTGAAGAAGAAGCTTATTAATTGTTGATTGCTGATAGTTATAGATTATTCATTAATTTATTATGATAAAGCTTTCAGCAAACAGGAATCTAGAATTGAAATTATTTTTATCTACAATTATACCCCTCTTCTTTTCCTGTTCACCAGTTAATAGAAAACTAGATTTTCCAAAAAGTGTTGATCAAGTTATTGAAGTGGAATTTTTTCGGCCTGATGAACAACCAATTAGAGAAGATTGGTCGAGGAGCCTTTCAAGAAAAGAAACAATAGAATTATTAGTCGCATTAAAAGAAGCAAAGTATATAGGCCCCACAAAGTTTAAACCCGACTTCGTCATTTTTATTATAACAAAAACAGAAGGGACATTTAAACTGAAGGTAAACGGGAATAAAATAAAAGGATATGATAATGATTTCACTTACGAAATAAAGGATTTAAGCTCTACCAAAACCTTCCAAAGAGAACAATAGCTTTTGGATAAAATCCATTACCGCAGTCCTTTAACTCATTTTGAAACTAAAGCACTCTTTCCTTCTACTTAGAACAACAACCAACAATTGAAGCCACTTGACGTTCTTTTTGAAGACAACCATATTCTAGTGGTCAACAAACCCAGCGGCCTACTGGTACAAGGTGATGAGACCGGCGACAAACCGCTGTCTGAGCTGGCCAAGGAGTATATAAAAGAGAAGTACCAGAAGCCGGGCAATGTGTTCATGGGCGTGGTACATAGGCTGGACCGCCCCGTAAGCGGTGTGGTTTTATTGGCCAAAACCTCCAAAGCCCTGGCCCGCTTAAATGAGCAGTTCAGCTCTAGAAAAACGCAGAAAGTATACTGGGCCCTCACCTTGCGCGCGCCGCAACCAGAGAGCGGCACTTTGGTGCATTGGCTGGTGAAAGACGCTGCCAGGAACATCACCAAAGCCCATCCCTCAGAAAGACCCGGCAGCCAGCGCGCCGAACTCAGCTATTCTTTATTGAAAGCGGAGGGCAATAAGTTTTTAATAGAAGTGCGACCCATTACAGGAAGGCCTCATCAGATACGCGTCCAGCTGGCCTCGCTCAAATGCCCCATTATAGGCGACCTCAAATACGGCGCCCCAGAACCCCTACCTAACAAAAGCATTTGCTTGCACGCCCGTGAGTTAGGCTTTGAGCACCCGGTGTCTAAGGAATGGTTGACGGTGCAGGCCCCTCCCCCTAAGATTGCCGCCTGGCAACCGTTTCAAGGGTAGCCAAGCGTAGTGACTGCCTCATGGATAAAAAGACGGGACTACTAGTCTTACTTATGTTGATGCTGTCTGTGAGCTCTTGCGGCAGAATTATGGGCACGGCTGAGCATTTCACCAAAAAAATTAAAAAACTCCTTTCTGTCTATGTGCAAGAGGCATCAGACAAGATTTACCCCAGATTTGATGCGCGCATCCCAGACACTCCTGCTAATAAAAAGCGATTTAAAGACCTTATACAAGTAGAGCTAACGCCAGACGTAAAGACCATATTTTGCTTTGATGACGCCATTGGCCTAGACGCAGATTACATGTTTGCCTTTAAATGCGGCTTAAGCACCTCTAATAAAATTATTGCCAAGCATGCGCTACAGCTAGACACTACTGCCAGGGATAATGGATTTGGCATGCAACATGATTTTATATGGTGGGACAAAGCCAGAATTGCCCAACTCCCCAAGTACGCTTGGACAGACGGCAACGGGTATTATAAGTATTACTGGTATGATGCACAAAGAGGGCAAGCCTACTTTTTTGACTTTGACCTGTAGCCTGGTAATCAAAAGCGTTTTCTATTGCCCTGCTAAAAATGACTTTTATCATTATCTGTCATTTTCTGAAGGCGATTTTACGGGCTTTCCTTCTAGGTTCGTAGATTTGTGAACTAAAATACTTGCCGGCTGTTAAGCAATTGCCACCCGCTGGCGCAATACACTATCACAACCTCTATGATTATCCTTGTTTTCTTTGTAGTGCACTGGTACTTGTCTCTCTTTGTACAGACGTTTTATCTGCACCGGTACGCCGCCCACAAGATGTTCACCATGAACGCTTTCTGGGAGAAATTCTTCTTCTTGTTGACCTACGTGAGCCAAGGCTCTTCTTATCTGTCACCAAGAGCGTATGCCATCATGCACCGCATGCACCACGCCTTCTCAGACACAGAGCGGGACCCGCATTCCCCGCACTTCTCCAGCAACGCTTTTACCATGATGTGGAAGACCAAGAACATCTACAATGATTTCCTGAACAAGCGCACAGAGGTGGAAGAAAGATTTGACGGCAACTACCCAACCTGGCGCGCCTTAGAGAACATTGGCGACCACTGGGGTTCTCGTTTAGCCTGGGGTGTGTTGTACGTATTGTTCTACATCAACTTTGCTGAGTACTGGTGGATGTACCTATTGTTGCCTTTGCATTTCTTGATGGGTCCGTTGCACGGCGCCATTGTAAACTGGAGCGGCCACAAGTACGGCTACCAGAACTTTGACAACAATGACAAGTCCAGAAACTCGCTTTTCTTTGACTTCTTAACCGGCGGTGAGCTGTTCCAGAACAACCACCACAAACTGCCAAACCGCGTTAACTTCGGGGTCAAGTGGTGGGAAGTAGACCCAACCTATCCGGTTATCTGGACCCTGGACAAACTACGCATCATCAAATTAAAGAAAGCGCCTGTCCGTTCTTAAGTAGAATATAGACCATACAAAACGCCTCAGCATGTAATCATGCTGAGGCGTTTTGTATTTAGGCCAATCCAAGGTTTTTGAAATACTGCAATGCCCATGGCGCAAGCGTCCGCTTGTGTCCGTACGCATATTGAATCTGGCCTGCGTGTGGACACAAGCGGACGCTTGCGCCATGGCTCCCATATTAAAAATACATTTTTCCGTTTTCAGCCTGATTTCCTGAAAACAGCCTAAAAACGAAATTTGATCGTCACATTTCCAAAATCCCCATTAGCACTTTAAACAACTAGCACATAACGCTCATTTCCAGATCTGCGCAACTTCAAATCAATTAACACATTAGCACATTGTTAATTAGCACATTACAAATGATTAGCAGTTTGTTAGAAATTGCCGTATCTTTGCCCCCCAATGCCGGACGGGTTCCGGCGCTTTAACAAAACTAGTTATGCCTGTTAAAATCAGACTGGCCCGCAGAGGCCGCAAAAAAGCAGCTATGTACGACATCGTAGTAGCTGATTCTCGTTCACCACGTGATGGTCGTTTCATCGAGAAATTGGGTACTTACAACCCACAAACCAATCCTGCCACTATCAAATTCAACGAAGACAAAGCGTTGGATTGGGTATTGAAAGGCGCTCAACCAACTGACACCGTGAAAGCCATGCTTTCTTACACTGGTGTTATGTTCAGAAAACACTTGCAGATTGGTGTTGCCAAAGGTGCCGTTACGCAAGAGCAGGCAGATGCCCGTTACCAAGAGTGGAAAGACGCCAAAGAAGCTAAAATCACTGGCAAAGTAGAGCAATTAGGTTCAGACAAGGCTGCTAAGAGAAAAGCTGCGCTTGAGGCTGAAGCGAAAGTGAACGAAGCCCGTGCTGAAGCTATCCGTTTGAAAAACACGCCAGCTCCTGAGCCAGTGGTAGAAGAAGAAGCTCCAGTTGCTGAAGCTGAGACTGCTACAGAAGAAGGTGCTGCTGAGGCTCCTGCTGCTGACGCTACAGAAGAGCAAGCTTAATTTTACGGCCATGACGTTAGACGCATGCTTCCAGTTGGGGTATATCGTCCGTACGCATGGCACCAAGGGCCAGGTGGTTGCGTTCTTTGACGTAGACTTCCCGGAAGAGTACGATGAATTGGAATCAGTTTTCCTGTTGATTAACGGGAAGCTGGTTCCTTTTTTCATTGATGACCTCAATCCGCAGGACAAAGGCAAAAGCATCATCAAGTTTGAGGATGTGGACACCGTGGTGCAAGCCGAGAAGTTGAAAGGCACCAGCCTGTACCTTCCGCTCAAGATGCTACCGGAACTGGAAGAAGACCAGTTCTACTTCCATGAAGTGATTGGCTACACTGTGGTGGACAGCGCACTGGGTGAGTTAGGAACCGTAGAGACCTTCTATGACCTACCCAACCAAGACCTGTTGGCCATGCAGTACCAAGGCCATGAGATCCTCATTCCGGTGAACGACGAGGTCATTCAAAGAACAGACAAGGCTGAGAAGAAGCTGTACGTGACCCTACCCGAAGGACTGCTAGAGGTGTACACCACGCCATCTAACCGCATGGAAGAAGAGCCACCTATTGCTGGTGAAGAGGAAGACGACGACGATGACGCGGTTTGACATTATCACCTGCCAGCCTAGCCTATTAGACGGCCCTTTCAGCCACTCTATCTTAAAGCGTGCCCAGGACAAAGGCCTGGTAGAAGTGCATCTGCACGACTTACGCCAGTACGCCATCAACAAGCACGGTCAGATTGATGACTATGCATTTGGCGGTGGTGCGGGCATGGTTTTGATGGTAGAGCCCATTGCCAAGTGCATTAGAGAATTGCAGGCCCAGCGCAGCTATGACGCGGTCATTTACATGACCCCAGACGGCCAGACACTGAACCAGGCTACCTCTAACCGCTTGTCATTGCTAGAGAACATCATCATTCTCTGTGGCCACTACAAAGGCGTAGACCAGCGCGTGCGGGACATGTTTGTGACCCATGAGATCAGCATAGGCGACTATGTCTTGTCTGGTGGAGAATTGGCGGCGGCCGTGTTGGCAGATTCTATCATCAGGATCATACCGGGTGTGTTGAATGACGAGAGCAGTGCCTTGTCAGACTCTTTCCAGGACAACCTGTTGGCGCCGCCGGTGTATTCCAGGCCCGCTGACTTTGAGGGACATGCCGTCCCGGATATTCTTCTTTCTGGCAACACCCCTAAAGTAGAGGAGTGGCGCTTTGAGCAGGCAATACAGAGAACCCGCGAACGCAGGCCTGATTTATTGCCCGAAGAATAAAATTATTACTACTTGATTTACAATTACAAAAATTACGTCTATATTTGCACTCCGAATTTTGAGATAAAATAGACACTATATTATAGTCATGAGCGATTTAATCAAATTAGTAGAGCAGGAATACACTGAGAAGCGTGCGTCTATTCCTTCTTTTGCTGCTGGCGATACCGTGAACATTCACGTGAAAATCCGTGAGGGTAACAAGGAGCGTATCCAGCAATTCCAAGGCGTGGTATTGCAACGCAGAAACTCTGGTGTAAGCGAGACTTTCACTGTAAGAAAAGTGTCTAACCAAATCGGTACAGAGCGTATTTTCCCACTTCTTTCTCCAAACATCGAGAAGATTGAGGTAATCCGCAGAGGTAAAGTAAGAAGAGCTCGTCTGTTCTACTTGAGAGGCCTTTCTGGTAAAGCTGCTCGTATCAAAGAAAGAAGAGGATAGGACCATATCACATTGGTTTTCCCATAGTTTTAGTTTTGAAAAAAGCCGGTTCTCCTACCGGCTTTTTTTTTATGCCTATACTTTTTGGTGCTAGGATGCTGGTTGTGTGATTGCTAATTGAGGATTGCTGATTGTTATTACCAGTGTTGGCAATAATGGTCCCTCCTTTGAGGGTAGCTAGGGAGGTATGTTTACACTGTCAGATAAAATCAGGATAAGAAGGCAATGCGTGGGAGACAAGGCAGTGCCTGGTCTCTACGTAATCTGTAACGTCAAACCCTAACCTTCTCCCTCATGACAAAGGGACTAGGACCTCGTTTTTGGCCTCTTTTCCAGAAAATAGCCCAAAAACGGCAGCAGATATATCAGGTTAAAAAGATTCTGCGTAGACTTGGTTTCCATTACTAGTTTGAACCATACACCATGCAACAGAAACGCTGGAGTTTAGAAGGACGCCGGGCCCTGGTCACCGGTGCCACCAAGGGCATTGGCGCCGCCATTGCCGAAGAACTGTTAACCCTAGGTTCTGAGGTGCTTATTGTAGCCCGCAAGGAACTGGAGGTGAACCAAGCCGTGGTTGACTGGCGCGCGCGCGGTCTCAATGCTTCGGGCATGGTAGCAGACGTGAGCGTAGCCGCCGACCGTCACAACCTGCTGCAATTGATCCAGAATACCTGGGGTGGACTGGACATTCTGGTCAACAACGTGGGCACCAACATCAGAAAGAAAATCCAAGACTACAGCCCAGAAGAATACAGCTTTCTGTTACAGACCAACCTGACCAGTGCCTTTGAGCTGTGTCAGCATGCCTTGCCGCTGCTACAGACATCTCCGCAGGGAAACGTGGTGAATGTCTCTTCAGTGGCGGGTTTGGGCCACGTACGTACGGGCGCCATCTACGGCATGACCAAAGCAGCCCTAATTCAGCTGTCTAAGAACCTGGCCGGCGAATGGGCACCCTATGGCATCCGGGTGAACTGCGTGGCGCCATGGTACATTAAAACCCCGCTCGCCGAGACTGTGTTGCAAGACCAGGACTACCTGAAGAGCGTGCTCAGCAGAACGCCGTTAAATGTGATTGGCAACCCAGAGGATGTGGCCGGAGCAGTGGCCTTCTTATGCATGCCCGCGGCGGCTTATATTACGGGTCAGTGCCTAGCCGTGGACGGTGGCATGAGCGTGAACTACTTCTCTTAAGTAAACTTCCATATAGAAACGGAAAGCCCTCTCAATATCTAAATTGAGAGGGCTTTCCGTTTTAAACAATTTTCTGAAAATGAGACTGAAAATGACTACAACAAAGACACTTGAAAGTTTGGCAAAGCTCATTTATGATGCATTCTGCTAACTAGGGCTTAGATTTTAGACCTTTCAGGGAAAGTTATTTTTCCATTTGGTTGAATATTAACTTGACCAAGTCTCCTTGCTTTTTATCATCTCCTTTTGCATAATCAATAACAAGAATGAGTTCTAAAGTCTTTTTTGTGAGTTTTTCGATTCTATAACTCACTGGAATTAGGATGCCTTCTTGCCTGAACTTAATACGATTATTTTCTACTTCATAATGTATAGCTTGTATAGAATCATTGATTTCATACTTCAAGGAATCCCGCTCCCTAAAGTCCATCATAGTAATTTTCGGCACATTGAACATAGTGCTTACACCATTCTTTACAGGCTTTATTTCCTTAAAAGCCCATATCTTATGAAGAGTTGGCTGCTGTAGCTTTATCACGTTAGAAGATTTTTTTGCCTCTGCTACATTGCGTGCTGTACCTCCTTTTTCAGCACTTGAACCAAGAATCATCAGAATGAATGCTAAGGTTATCAGTCTCATTCAGTTATAATTATCCTTAAATACACTTAGGCAGGCAGCATGCTTTTCAAAGCTTGATAATAATTTTCCAGCGCGTGCTCATGGGTGTGCAGGAACAGAAAGGGTTCAATCAGCTCTAGTTCCATGAGTTGCAACTCCTCTCCTACCACCACGCCGTCTACGCGGGCGTACAGGCAGCCTTGGGCAAATTGGTTTACCAGTTTCTGGGCTTGGCTCAATAGGTGCGCGGGGGCTCCCTGGGGATGGATGGTGCCGCCAAAGAAATGCTGTACTCTAAAATCACCGCTCTTGGCAGACTTGAGCAACGTGTGGCTGTATTTCCCCCCGAAGAACAGAAACGACCACTCCCCTTCTTCCTGAATCTGCGGCATAAAAGGCTGGGCCAGGAAATCCTCCGTAGCGGTTAACTCCTGAATCTTGGGTAACTCAGCCGCCGCCTGCTCTTTGGTCACAATAAACGTGTTCTTGGCACCGCCGCTCACAGTTGGTTTCACAATGAGTTTATCCGTCCCAAAGCGGGTGTAAAGCTCCTCCAGATTAATTTCCGTACCTCTCTTGAGCAAGGCAGAAGGCACTACCTGCAATCCAGCCTCTGCAATCTGGAACAGGTAGTGTTTGTCTGTGTTCCAGCGCACAATGTCTACGGGGTTGAGCAGGCGCACGCCTAAGGCATCTACCTTGTCCAGCCAGGCCATGAACTCCTCAATGCGATCAAAGTAATCCCATGGTGATTTAAGAATGGCCACCTCATATTGTTGCCAGTTCACCGCGGGGTCATTCCAAACCTCTACGGTCAGGTCCAGGCCTTTGGACGTGAGGTAATCCACCAATACACTGTCTTCGCTGCTGCTCAAGGAACCGTAGCTGTGCAAATCTGAATAGGTTACTAATGCGAGTTTCAAGGGAGTAATCTGTTAATAATGGATTCAAGTCACTGAGCGCAAGTTCCAGCCGAGAGGCCTTCTGAACAAGTTGGCGCTAGGCATAAAAAAGCACTTCGTTTTTGGCCTGTTTTCTCAGAAACAGGCCAAAAACGAAGCGCCAAAAGTACAGAAAATTACTTGGACGCGCTCTTCTGCAAAGGCTTATTCAGGTAATCAACGGCCATGTAAGCCAGGGTACGCATGCCTAGTTTCATGCCGCTCTCGTCAATCATAAAATCTGGGGTATGATGAGCGGGTACCTTGCCGGGGTCAGTTCCCTTCGGCATGCCGCCCACAAACAGATACACACCCGGCACCTGCTGCTGGAAGAACGCGAAGTCCTCTGCTCCAGTCACGGCCTTGGTCAGTTTCACGTTGTTCTTGCCGGCGGCCTGCTCCAGGCTAGGCAACATGTGGGCAGTAAGCCCTTCGTGGTTGTAGGTAACGGGGCATTGCTCCGTAATCTCAACGGTGGCGGTGGCACCCGCACTGGCGGCAATCAGCTCAGCGGTGCGCTTTAAACGGGTGTGCAATTCCTTTTGCATGTCTATGTTGAGGGCCCGGATGGTGCCAATCATTTCCACCTCCTCGGGAATGATGTTAGAGCGCACGCCGCCATGGATGGCACCCACCGTAATAACGGCGGCATCCTGCGTGATTTCCATCTGGCGGCTCACAATGGTCTGAATGCCGTTGATAATCTGCGCCGACACGGCAATGGGGTCAATGCTGGCCCATGGGTACGCCCCATGCGCCTGCCGGCCTTTTATCTTGATTTTAAAATTATCAGAGCTCGCCATAGTGCCTTGTGGCTTGTACTTCAAGGTGCCCACTTCCGTAGCTGAATTTATGTGCACGCCAAAAATGGCATCTACCTTGGGGTTGGTGAGGACTCCTTCTTTCACCATGAGTTTGGCCCCTCCTTCTTCGCCTACGGGTACGCCTTCCTCGGCGGGCTGGAAGATGAATTTGATGGTGCCAGCAATGTCTTTTTTGTGCTGGGTCAGGATTTCGGCGGCGCCCATGAGCATGGCAATGTGCGTGTCATGGCCGCAGGCGTGCATCACGCCCACTTTCTGGTTGTTGTAGGTGGTGGTCACCTTAGATGCGAAGGGCAGGCTATTGCGCTCGGTTACAGGCAGGGCGTCCATGTCGGCGCGAAGGGCAACCACGGGACCGGGCTTGCCGCCTTTCAAAATGGCGACCACACCGGTTTTGGCCACGCCGGTCTGCACTTCTAGGCCCAAGGATTTAAGGTGTTTGGCAATCTTCTCTGCGGTCTTAAACTCCAGGTTGCCCAGTTCTGGGTTCTGATGAAAGTCGCGGCGCCATTGAATGACTTTGGGTTCAATCTTGTCTGCCAGGCGGTCTATCTGGGCGTGCAGGTCAGTGCTCTGGCCCTGGCTTACCGTGGGTAGTATAAAAAGGCCGGTGGCCAGCGTGCAAAGGCTTATTTTCTGTAAAAGCGTCATGGAGAGGCTGTTTGGTTTGGTGGTGTTTCCAGAAAAATAAGCCAAAAACGGTTAGGAAAGAAGTAAAATAAAGAATGTGCCATGGCCAGTGGAATCCTAGTCAGGAAAGATGTAAGTTTAAAAAGGCATACTGGTATGAGGGAATCCCCCGTTCTTCTTATACCACCTGGCTTCGCCTCCATAATCAAGCCGTTCGCTTTACCTTGAAAGGATTCATTTTCCATATGAAATACTTGTTCCCGCTTTCCTTACTGCTCTGGTTATCCTTGACAGGCTGTACCACCGACTACCAAGGGGTGCCTGCCTTCACAGACACCAAACAATGGCAGGCCATCATTGTGACGCCCGCCGGTTCTACAGAGCCCCAGCATTATGATGCCGTCAAAAAAGAATTTGTGCCTAAAACGCAGGCCGGCCAGCCTAAAAAGCTAGACTTTCTGCCTTATTTAGGGAACGAGGGCTTTATTCCCAGCACGCTGGTAGATTCAGTGAAGGGCAGGCCTGCCGCCCCGCTTCCGGTGCTGGTGCTGTCCAACCAACTAAAGCAAGGTACGGTGCTGGAGATCCTGCCCATGGGGGTGCTGGTGCTGGAGCGCAACGGCGAGTTGTACCACCTGATAGTGGCTATTCCGGCCCGGCCTAGCGAGCAGACCATTTCGGCGCACAACTACATGGACTTTTCGGGGCGCTATCCGGCCGTGAAGACCATTCTACAGAACTGGTACCTGAATGTAGACCGCCAGCAACCCACCCGCCTGATGGGCTGGAAAGACGAGGCCTTCGCCGAAAAACTGATTCAGCAGTGGATTCAATAACCAAATAGCGAAACGTACGAATAGTAAGGGGATGCCAGAGGTGAAACGGCCTTTGGCATTTCTATTCAATCTCTTGTTAACTTCGCGCCAGACACAAATTTGAAACTATGTTACCCGCTATAAACCCCACCACTACCCAAGCCTGGAAGAAACTAGAGACGCATTATACCCAAATGCAGGCTCAGCACATGAAGGACTTGTTCCAGCAGGACTCTCAGCGGTTTGAGAAACTGAGCCTCACGTTTGAGGACATTCTGCTTGACTTCTCCAAGAACCGCGTGACCCAGGAAACCATGCAACTGCTATTGCAACTGGCCCAAGAAACCGGTTTGCAGCAAGCCATTGACGGCATGTTCTCTGGCCAGAAAATCAACTTCACCGAAGACCGCGCGGTTTTGCACGTGGCCTTGCGCAATAGCTCCAACACACCCATTATGGTGGACGGCCAGGACGTGATGCCCGACGTAAACCGCGTGCTGGACCAAATGAAAGCCTTCTCTGAACAGGTTATTACTGGCAACTGGAAAGGCTATACCGGCAAACCTATCACCACTATTGTGAACATCGGCATCGGTGGCTCTGACTTGGGGCCTGTGATGGTGACGGAGGCCTTGAAGCCGTATCAGAAGCCTAACATCACCACCTACTTTGTGTCAAACGTGGACGGCACGCACATAGCCGAGACGCTGAAGAAAGTAGACGCCGAGACCACGCTGTTCATGATTGCCTCCAAGACGTTCACCACCCAGGAGACCATGACCAACGCGCACAGCGCACGTACCTGGTTTTTAGAGAATGCAAAGGACGAGGAGCATATCAAAAAGCACTTCGTGGCTATCTCTACCAACACCAAGGCCGTCTCTGCGTTTGGCATTGACCCGCAGAACATGTTTGAATTCTGGGACTGGGTAGGCGGACGCTATTCCTTGTGGTCGGCTATTGGTTTGTCCATCTGCTGTACGATTGGGTTTGAGAACTTCAGGGCTTTGTTGGACGGAGCGCACGCCATGGACCAGCATTTTAAGCAGACGCCGTTTGAAAAGAACGCGCCGGTGATTCTGGCCTTGCTGGGCATCTGGTACAACAACTTCTTCGGGGCTGAGGCACACGCGCTATTGCCATATGACCAGTACATGCACCGCTTTGCCGCCTACTTCCAGCAGGGCGATATGGAAAGCAACGGCAAGTCGGTGGGCCGCAATAGCCAGCCTGTCAACTACCAGACCGGTCCCATTATCTGGGGCGAGCCCGGCACCAACGGCCAGCACGCCTTCTACCAGCTCATCCACCAGGGCACCAAACTGATACCGTGTGACTTTCTGGCCCCGGCCGTCAGCCACAACCCGCTAAGCGACCACCACCCAAAACTGATGGCCAACTTCTTCGCGCAGACCGAGGCCTTGATGAACGGCAAAACCGAGGAGGAAGTCTTGCAAGAGATGCACGCCGCGAATTTATCTGAGGAGGAAATCAACTCCCTGAAGGATTTCAAGGTGTTTGAAGGCAACCGCCCCACCAACTCCATCTTGTTCAAGCAACTAACCCCGAGAACTTTGGGCGCCTTGCTGGCCATGTACGAGCATAAAATTTTCGTGCAGGGTATCATCTGGAACATCTACAGCTTCGACCAATGGGGCGTGGAATTAGGCAAGCAACTGGCTTCCAAGATTCTGCCTGAGCTGTTGAATGAGGAGCCCGTTACGTCACATGACAGCTCCACCAACGGACTCATCAACCAGTTTAAGGCTTTTAGAAGCAACTAATCAAATATGCTCATTTTGCAATCCCCTTTCAACTTTTGATAAAGTTGAAAGGGGATTTTTTCTGTTTTACGGTTGACAATTAGGGTAATTACGTGAGGCTCCGTTTTTGGCTTCTTTTCTAGAAAACAGGCCAAAAACGACGAGGGCTCATGCAATTGCGATGCTTCAAAAACAATACACCGCTTTTTATGTACGTACATATACATAAAAACCTTTTGCCGTCTATCTTCGCTACAGTTGTAAGCCCATCTCAACCCAGTCACTATGAGAACCATCAAGAAAATCCATAAAGCAGAATACTCCCCCATCGCAGACTTAATCACCTACTCGCCGCTTCCGTCCCGAAGCCTGCAGATGATTGACCCGTTCTTGTTTCTGAACCACCATGGGCACCAAGTTTACAAGCCTAACAACAATGGGTTGCCGTTCGGGCCGCACCCGCACAGGGGCATGGAGACTATGACGTTCATTCTGGAAGGCGACATCATGCACAAAGACAGCGGCGGCCACGAAAGCGTGATTACGGCCGGTGGGGCGCAGTACATGACGGCGGGCCGTGGCTTGATTCACGCCGAGGTTTCCTCTTCTGATTTCAAAGCCAAAGGCGGACCGTTGGAGATTCTGCAGCTATGGATGAACCTACCGGCCCAACACAAGATGATGGAACCGGCGTACAAAGGTCTGCAGAAAGAAGACATCCCCAGCTTCTCTTTAGAGGATGAGAAAGTGACCATCAACCTAATCTCTGGTACTTGGGGAGAGAAGAAAGGCGCCTTTGACACGGTGACGGATATTCTCTTGAGCACTATTTATTTTGAGCCTGGCGGAGAGTTGAAGGTTTCTGTGCCGGCAGAGCGGAACATCTTCTTCTACATCATCGAAGGCTCGCTCACGGTGAATGGGCAAGAGGTGCCTTATAGGAACCTGGTGGAATTTAACAATGACGGCGAGGAATTAGAGGTAAAAGCCTCTGAGGAAAGCATCCTGTTGTTCGGGCACGCGGTGCCGTTCAATGAGCCGGTGGTGGCGCAGGGACCGTTTGTGATGAACTCTGAGGCGGAGATTAGACAAGCCTACCAAGATTATCAGCAGGGCAAGTTTGGTCAATGGAAGCACTAGGTCGTTTTTGGCCTGATTTCCGGAAAACAGCCTAAAAACGGTCGGGCCCGATGTTACAGTAACATCGGGCCCGACCGTTTTTGTTGAGTAAGTTATGCTTAGATGATTTTGTCCATTTTGGCTTTCACAATATCCACGGCACGGCGCATGTTCTCTACTTGCTTTTTGGCCGCTTCCTGCTGCTTCAGGTTGTTTTCTACGTCTTGGTTCAGCTGTGTTAACTCATTGGCGTTAGCGGCCAGTTCGGCTTCCAGCTCTTGTTTGCGGGCTTGGTTCTTGGTGATCTTGTATTTGATCTCGTCGGCTTGGCGCACTACGCGGTCGGCCTCGTTCTGGGAGTTCACCAGTACTTTCTCGGCATCAGCTATCTGGTTCTGTACGTCCTGCTTGTACAACTGGCGCGCGAACTGCTGTAGCAAGGCCTCAGAGCGGGCCCATTCTTTGGTAGTCTCTTTCTTACTTAGGTAGGCGTTGCCCAAGTCCAAAGACCACCAGACCATGGTGCCCTGGTCAGAGCCCTCTACCTTAGACATGATGCGCATGGGATTAGTAGTGATGGTGTCTATCTGCGCTTTCTCTACGGTGTACACGCCTTTGCCTGCCTGTGCTTTGGCGGTAGGTAGAATAGATGGACCCTTCACGGTGCCGCCAGACTTCTCCTTCAAATAAGAGGCCCAGGCCTTCTCCACCACTTTGTTGTCCAGTTGAATCATGATGCGCTGCCCCTTCCGGACAATGCCATTGATATCTACTTCCTTTTCGTCTACCGTTGAGCGTTGTTGTGCCCAACCCATTGTTGCCATGCCTAAAAGCATGAACACCAGCGCTACTGCCTTCATGTGCGTACGTTTGCCTTTCATCTTATTGTATTGAAGTATTCAATCCTGAAATTAGGCAAAAAATCAGAATAGGCCCAGAGCCGTATAAAATTTTACCTTTGACCCGGCTATGGCTTAAAAACCTAATTGGCCATTTGCCTGTTTGATGCACTATGAACGTAACCGTCTGTAGAAAAGAGAATTTCAACGCCGCCCACCGGCTGCATAATCCTGCCTGGACAGAGGAACAGAACACCCGGGTGTTTGGCCTCTGCAACAACCCCAACTACCATGGGCACAACTATGAGCTGGTGGTGCGTTTGACGGGGCCGGTAGACCCAGACACGGGCTACGTCTATGACATGAAAAAACTGAGTCTGCTGATTAAAGCAGAAATTTTAGATAAATTTGACCACCGAAACTTAAACCTGGACACTGACGAGTTCAAACATCTGAACCCCACCGCCGAAAACATTGCCATGGTCATCTGGCAACGCCTGCGCCCCCACCTCTCAGAAAAACTGGCTTTGTCCGTCACCTTATTTGAAACCGAAAGAAACTTTGTTGAATACCATGGATAGACGGGAGGACAATGATCAGGATCCTGAGGAAGACCACCTAACCGGTTCTTTGGAGACTCCGCTCCGCCCAGATGCCTTTGCCCTGACGGATGAGCAGAAGATAGATGGCATTGAGTACCACTTTAAAGAGATCATGCAGCTTCTGGGCCTTGACCTGGAAGACGATAGCCTGAAGGGCACGCCCCGCCGCGTAGCCAAAATGTACGTGAAGGAGATTTTTGACGGCCTTAAGCCCGAGAACAGACCCCACGCCAAGCTTTTTGAGAACCGCTACGGCTACCGCCAGATGCTGGTAGAGCGGGACATCACTCTATATTCCAGCTGTGAGCACCATTTTGTGCCCATCATTGGCAAGGCCCACGTAGCCTACATTCCTAATGAGCACGTAATAGGCTTGTCTAAGCTCAACCGCATTGTGCAGTATTATGGCCGCAGGCCGCAGGTACAGGAGCGTTTAACGCGCCAGATTGCCCAGGAACTGCGTGATGTCCTGAGGACCGAGAACGTGGCCGTGTTGATAGAGGCAGACCACCTGTGCGTGATGAGCCGCGGCGTGAACGACGTGACCAGCAGTACCATTACCTCTGAGTACTCGGGGCTGTTTGAGCAGGATGCGTACCGCCTTGAATTCATGCAGGCCATACGCCACAACAAAAGCTGATGTAAAACTTTCAGAAGATGAATTTTTCAAACGTTAGTTGCGTTTTCCAGTGCACCGCCTCCTCTAAAAAGGTGGTGTTATCTTTCCTTAGCTGATTTTAGCAGAAGCGAAGGATGACGGTGAACGCAGATCGTATAGAAAGCAACATGTCAGGAAAGAAAATACTGATTGCCGGTGGCACGGGTTTAGTGGGAACGCGTCTGTCAGAGATGCTGATTGACAGTGGCTATGAAGTAGCCCACCTCAGCCGCAACCCAGACAAGTACGCGCACTACAAAACCTTTAAGTGGGATTTGAAGAAAGGCTGTCTGGATGAAAATGCCATCAAATACGCAGACTATGTCATTAACCTGGCTGGCGCCAGCGTCTCTGACGAGAAATGGTCAGGTTCTCGCAAGAAGGAGATTCTGCACAGCCGCACGCAAAGTACGCACGTGCTGTGTGAGTATTTGAGCAAAGTGCTGCATCATGTAAAGGGCTTTATTTCCTCGTCGGCGGTGGGTATTTACGGAAACTCTGGCGACAAGCTCATGCTGGAGGAAAGCGCTTATGGTTCAGATTTCCTGGCCGAGGTCTGCAAGCAATGGGAGCACTCTGCCTGGCAGGTTCACAACTTGGGCATAAGGACCGTCATTTATAGGATTGGCATTGTCTTGAGTAACAAAGGCGGGGCTTTACCGCAGATTGCCAAACCCATAAGAATGCTGGCCGGTGCGCCCTTGGGTTCAGGAAAGCAGTACATGTCCTGGATTCATATTGACGACCTGTGTCGCTTGTTCATCAAAGCCATAGAAGATGCGCAGATGCAGGGCGTCTACAATGCGGTGTCTCCGCATCCTAGCACCAATGAAGAAGTCACTAAGGCGCTGGCCGCTGTCATGCACAAGCCCTTGGTTTTCCCTAACGTCCCGGCCTTCGGGTTAAAGTTGATGTTAGGCGAGATGAGTGAGATTGTGCTAGGTGGGTCACGGGTGAGCGCTAATAAAGTACTGCAGACTGGTTTCACTTTTGAGTACAACCAATTGCAAGAAGCGCTGGAGTCTTTGTATGATAAGAACAGCTAGAGAATCTTTATTTCATAATTAACAGATGACGCAGGGGCAATTGGCTTCTTACGTTACATATGAAAGTGCGCTGTTGGCCAATTCCCTCTTACTAGCTGCCAAGGATAACCAAAGGGATGTCTTGGCTTACTAGGGAGCTGCCTGTATTATTTTTAGTTTTCTTCATTAAACTCACCATTCCTTTAATTGATTTCGTAGGTAATTAGTGACACGACTAATATATTTCTATCAAACGCCCTTCTTTATTTTCAAACAAACCCCTTCCTCACAAGCCATATTTTTATAACCTCTAATTCATCTTATATAAAATTATCTTTCCCGTATATATCAGGTATTAAATACTTAACCCCCATTTAGACCATCTTCAATTATTGTTTATACATTGGATTGTTAAAAGAAAAGGATTGAATTAAGCTAAGTATTAACCTCAATCGTTTTTGCTAGTATTTGTCGCTTTTGTCAAAAATGCTCACAACTTTATAAGGAAATCTTAGTATATAGGGTATATAGCAAAAGGCAACAAGAGTACTTTTAAGCCAGAGCTATATCAACAATCAAACAGGGTAATTGCAAAGACCGGTTACCCGAACTTCATTTCATCTTCAGTCTGAATTTTAGAGTTATTGGCACTAGTGTTGTGAGGGAATAACGCGTAATGAACGGAGCCACTTTTTAACAGTACTCCAGAATTAGCCCCCTTTGTGAGAATGGCAAGTTGCAGTTGGTAAACAAATGATGCTACTCTATGAAAAACCTCTTCCCTATTACTTACTCAGATTAGTATCTGAGCGCACCCTCTGGTGAGGAGCTTGATCCTCGCAGACTCTTCTTACATATTAGCCAAGCTTTTTTCACTGACAAACCGGTGAGAAAAACCTAAACGGCAGTGAGTGAATACACCCTATTCATTACCTGGCTTGTCTCTATATGGCCCTCGTATTTTTCTTTCTGCTGCTTGAACATGAGGCCACGCGCTCATGTACACCCTGCGGTTGCATTTGCACTGCTGGCTTTTTTTAAGCCTGGCAAGACCTGCAGACTTCTAAACCTGCCCCGCTTTATGGCGGCTGGTTTACTACCTGGCTAGTTTTTACTGACACTAGCAGCAGTAACGCCCTTCTTCCTTGTGGTATTAGCTCAAGAAACCTGTCTGGTTTTGCAATTCTTAGATTCCCTTACCTGCGGACCTATTCTGGTCATTATAGTTCTTGTTTCAGTAGTCTATCGTCTTAACCTGAGTACCCATGATCCAGCCTATACCTACTTCTTTACAAGACAGATTAATACCATATACTGGCTCTTTCTTATCTAAAAAGACGCTCTCCCTAGCAGTAGGCCTGTTGGCAATTCTATGCTTGTATTTTGTGATCCAATACACGCAAAACTCAAACTGGGCCCTAAGCAGCCTAGTTTCTATCTTCTGTCTCACTTATTTACTCATGACGCTTATATCTTATAGAAGACCTTTAAGTCCTTATAAGTTTTCTATCTATTTTATTATTTCATTCATTTTTTTAACACTTATATATATATATTCCAATATTTTATTTAACCATTACGCTATTTACCCCTTCACTTTTTTGTGGATTGATCATGTCACCACGCCCATTGAGTTACTGTCACTCTCCTTTTTAAAACCGCTTGTGCCCATCAAAGAAGGTAATCAATCTTCTTCTACCCAGTGGCAGACGCCTTTTTTCACTTCCTTCAAGAACTTTGCCTTAGACCAAAAGCCCAAATACACCCTTATAGCGGGCATCGGCAACACGGCCAAAAACATACAAAAGCATTTCTACAACTGCCATGACTCCAGCTATCAGATTAAAGGCTTTGTAAAATGTAAAAACGAGGCCTGCGAGGTACAGCAGGAGAACATTGTCTCTAACCTGGAGCAGTTTAAAGACTACCTGAAAGACAACACGGTAGACGAAATTGTGATTGCACTGCCGGTCAAGACGTCTAAAAAAGTAAAGCGCATCCTAGAAACCGCTGACTACTATGGCATTAGAGTAAAATATATCCCAGATTATCAAAATCTGTTTGGAAAGAACTACAAGGCCACCCGCGTGGGCTCCATGGACATTGTCAACGTGCGGCAGACGCCCCTGGATGAGACCTATGCGTTTCTTTTAAAGAACACCTTTGACAAAGTATTTGCCCTGGCAGCTTTACTACTGCTGGCTCCGGTATTTCTGGTGATTGCCGCCCTCATCAAACTAGACTCTCCGGGCCCGGTACTCTACTGCCCGGTTAGAATTGGCAAGTCTGGTAAACCGTTTAAGGTATTCAAGTTTAGAAGCATGCGGGAGAATGACAGCGCAGTGGGCGGTACTCTGTCCACCCAGGCCAATGATGACAGAATCACCAAACTGGGACGCATTCTCAGAAAATACAGCCTGGATGAGTTACCGCAGTTTATGAACGTGCTGTTAGGTGACATGAGCGTGGTAGGACCCAGACCGCATAGGAGCTTCTTAAACCAGCACCTGCAAGAAACCGAAGACAAGTACATGGTGCGTCACTATTTTAAACCAGGCATCACCGGTTGGGCGCAGGTAAACGGCTGGCGCGGACCCACAGACACTAAAGAGCAAAAAAACCAACGCACCTGCCATGACCTGTGGTATGTAGAAAACTGGTCATTGTGGCTGGATATCAAGATTATATACCTGACAATTTTCGGCAAAAACACTCACAAAAATGTCTTTTAATACGTATATATATATAAATTCATACTTCTTCCCGTCACAGTGCTGTACTACTATTGGCATGGCTTCCCCCAAACTGCCCCAGTATAAGCACTGTTTTCTTTCCCCCTCTAGCAACCCCACGCGTCCTAAAACAAGAAACCATGAGAAAATTTACGCTTCTGTTTATATTTTCTGCCTTCATTTACCTGCCTGTAGCAGCCCAGCTTTCCTCTTTTAAAGTCCTGCAGCCCATAGGCATCTCTAACAACACAGGAGACAAGCCACAGTCAAAGGTGTGGTTTTATGAGGGAAAATATTGGAGCATTTTACCAGATGCCGCCGGGACGCACCTTTGGCGATTAGACGGAACCGCCTGGACCAAACTACAACTCCTACTCCCCGGAGATTATGCCAAGGCAGACTGCAAGGTAGTAGGCAATGTAGCGCACATCCTGCTTTTTAGAGAAACCAATGCTTCTTACCTTATCTCCCTAGAACATTCCCCCAAAGACAACACCTATCAGTTGTGGTCCCAACGCCCCACCAGAACCGTCATTCCTCTTGATGCCAATGTAGAAGTAGCCACCATAGACGTAGACAGCAAAGGCAGGATGTGGCTTGCCTATGACGGAAGCAAAGAAATCTACGTAAAGTGGAGTGATGCCCCCTACGCTACCTGGAGTGAGCCCATTACCCTGGCTACCGGCACCAGCACAGATGATTTGTCTGGCGTCATAGCGCTGCCCTCCATTAACAAGATTGGAGTGCTTTGGTCTAACATTGCCACCAAGCGGTTTGGGTTTAAGCTGCATGATGACAATGCTTCGCCAGAGGCTTGGTCTGAGGACGAGGTACCTGCCCAAAAATCAGCCCTGGACGTGGGAGGCGGCATGGCCGATGACCACTTAAACATGACGGCCGCCAGTGACGGCACCCTGTATGCCGCCGTAAAGACCTCCTTTGAAACCGCCGGGTACACCAAAATAGCCTTATTGGTGCGCAGGCCTTACGGTGTATGGGAAGATATGTACAAGGTTTCTGGCACCGGCACCCGTCCCATTGTGATCTTGAACGAGGCACAGGACAAACTCAAAGTGATTTACACCGGAGATGAAGGAGGCGGAGACATTCTGCAACGCGAGTCCTCTACCAAGAACATCTTGTTTGACTCGCCGCGCACCTTGCTGGCGGGGCAGTACAATTATCCATCTACGGCCAAGAACAACCCAAATGCGCCAGAGTCTATTGTCATTGCCACCAACGTTGGCACCATAAATCTGCAGGCTACTGGCGTACTGACCGTAGACGCGCTTGGCTTTACGCTGAAGGCCTACCCAAATCCGTTTAACATGATGTGTACCATTGCGTTCTCTCTGGCAGAAGACAGTGATTTTTCCATTGGCCTGTATGACAGCAAAGGATTACAGGTAACTGAGTTTCTACAAGGCAATGCCACCAAGGGCAAACAAAACAAAGTGACCTTAGACGGCTCCAGGCTTTCTAGTGGTATGTACATTGCCCGCCTAAAAACCAATACTGGCATGCAACACATCAAGGTTCTGCTTGAAAAGTAGAGAATCAAGACCACCTAGCTAAAAACGAAGGAGCCTCGGACAGCTTACAAAAAGCAAACCGAGGCTCCTTCGTTTTTAGCCTGATTTACAGAAAACAGGCCAAAAACGAAGCATCTTGCTATTTAGCAGGTACTGTTTCTGAGCTTGGGGCCATCTCTTGATAGGTGGCCTGCTCATTGCCTACTCTGATGTTGTCAAAATAAACCACGCGCTTAGCCACCGCAGACGTGCCGCTCTTGAACGCCGCTTTGTACAGGCCAATCTTCCATTTGGGCATGACTGCGTTGTTGTACATGTTGCCTGCGTTGTGCGTGAGAATCTTGGTACCGTTGTGCCAGACTTCTATCAGGCCGTCTTCATGAAAGGAGTGTACAAAATGGAAGACAAACTCATGCCAGGTGTCTTTGGTTACTTCGCCTAAGTCAATGCGTTTCTTGCTTTCAGGAGTTATTCCATTTGAGACCAAGTTTGCATTGAAGCCGGTATCCAAAATAAACCTGTCCTTGTTGATGCGCAGCGCCGTGGCGGGGCTGGCAGACTTCTCCCCCAGATGCTTGTCTGCCCGCTGGTACCATTGAGAGATAATTTCACGGGCGGTGTCTTTGGCAAAACCTTCTGCCGGAAAATAAACAGCGAAGGAATACCACCTTTCCTTTGACGTGACTGGCCCTACAACGGTTACTTCGGCGCGCTTGCCGTCTTTTACCAAAGCTTGTTCTTGCCTTATCTCAAATCTACAGGCCTTTGTTCCTTTAAAAACCGGTGAGCTCACGTACTGCAGTGCATAGTCCCAGTCGCCTACTTCTTTCCCGTGCGCACTCGCAAAAGGAGCTCCCTGTTCAAAAGTCTCTTCAAACAGCAGGTTGCCGGTGGTCGTTTTGCCAACCATTGGTTTTGAAGATACGCCGGCCTTGAGGTCCTCTCCATTCCTGCCTGCGCAAGAAACCGCCAACAGCATCTGCAAAAGAAGCATTCCGTTAGAATATAGTATCATAGGGTAGAAAGAATTTCTGAGGGAAGGCATCAACACTCACTGCCACCGCACCAATATTTTACTGGTACTCAATATTCTACGCAAACATGGCTGTCTTTGTGGTATAAAGTTTTTCCTGTTTCTATTCTACGCTAACAAGGTTGAAGAAATGACCACCTTGCATCCCATTTACCCTTCCCCCCGACCATGGACAACCCGTCGTTTTTGGCCTGTTTTCTGGAAACCACTCCAAAAACGACTCACTATTTCTAGCAATAAATTACCTGCGCCCCGTTGGCGTAAAACAAAAAAGGAGCAACCTGCCGGCTGCTCCTTTTTAAAGGGTTTAGTATCTGTTATGGGTATTCAGGTGTGGATTAGACAGCTAATCCTTATTTCTGAATGGTAAAGTTGACGGTGTACGCTGGTGCTGTGGCAGAACCAATTTTGTCTTTAGTACCAGTGTAGGTTGTTCCAGACAAGGTATAAGAACCAGTACCCGCGCTCCAAGAATAGTAGTCACCATTTCTGTTGTCGCCAAACAAGGCATAAGGAACTACGTCATCTAGTCTAGTGTCGCTCTTAGCACCTGACATTACAAACTTCACTACACCGCTGGTTGTCTTAGCTGTATTGGCTCTGATGTTGAATTTATTAGTGCCAATGTTGCTTAGGTCAATCACACTACCGTTAGTAATAGTCATGATGTCTTTGTCTGTAGAGGCGTTCACCAGCGTGAAGCTTACTACTTTCTGTACATCAGTGGTAGAGGTAGTGGTAGTAGTGCCTGAGGTAGTAGTTGTACCAGAAGTAGTGGTTGTACCAGATGTGGTAGTAGTGCCGCTGGTAGTGGTAGTGCCTGAAGTGGTAGTAGTGGTAGAAGTAGTACCTGAACCAATACCAGAAGTCATGTCAGCAAAAGTAGCGTTGGCGTTACCTACTCTAATGTTATCCAGGTAAAGCACGCGGTTGGTTACAATGGTCTCATCATATTTGAAGGCAGACTTATAAAGACCTACTTTCCATTTTGGCAATACGTCATCATACATGTTACCACCAGTGATGGTTTTCACTTTTACGCCGTTCAACCAGATTTCAACAAGTCCGTCAGAACCATGCGAGTGAATGAAGTGTAATACAAACTCAGTCCAGGCGTCTTTCTTGATGGCTCCTAAATCATGTACTACTCTAGTTTCTGGCGTATTACCTACCTCAAAAGTGATTCTATCTTTCTGCGTTCTGATAGTGGTAGACGGGCTACCGCTCTGGTACCACTGGTTGATGATCTCGCGCTCAGTGTCATACTCGTATCCTTTAGAAGGGAAATAAGCCGCAAAAGAGTACCAGGTGTTCTTGGTAATGTGACCATCTGCACCTTTCACTATGGTGAACTCAGATCTTTTACCGTCTTTCACCAACGGCTGGTCTTTTCTAATCTCAAAACGGGCGGCCTTGGTTCCTCTCCATACCGGATTAGTCACGAACTGCAATGCATAATCCCAATCCCCTACTTCTCTGGCGTGTGCGGTAGAGAAGGGAGAAGAACCTTCCATAGTTTCTTCATAAATAAGGTTGGTAGAAAGGTTAGAAGTAGATGCTACTTCAGCGCTTGGGGTGATTTCATCCATCTCTGTTTTCTCACAAGCGGTTGAGATGAAACCTACTAGCAATGGCAATACGATATATTTGGTGTTAAACTTCATGTTTGGAAAAATTAATAAAGGGATTTTGTAAAAGGTTTGGCTTAGTTCTTAAGCTCTGTATAATAATTGAGTAGCTTAAGCGTTTAAAAATCAGTCAGCTAAAACTGACCTTACTACTTCCTTCTAAAAGTGCCTCATATACGCCTGTTAGGTTAAGTTCTTACTTTTTCTCTTTCTGCACTAAAACCAGATTCTTTCCCTGGTACCGATTTCCTGAAATTGTATTTTAACCTCTTTTATTCTTTTAAATTATCTTTCAGAATCTTGTAACCTTCTTATTACCAATTCCGTAGTGGCAAAGTTAGAAACAATTTTAATACATTTTTCAAAGACCACCTTATATTACCACATTGTATTAAATTGTTATAAAAAAACAGCAAAATTCTTTATATTCTCCTATACTTTATTAGATAAATCTAAAACCTAATTTTGTAATAACCTGTATATCAATCAGTTATATAGAATATATAGAATGATTGCTTTTAGGTTTTTATTGGTTTACTCCGGTTTAGGCACCAAGAATAATGCTGATTAGCCTTAAAAGAGAAGATTTAGATTATAGCGGGCATTTGCTTAACCACTGGGTTACTACAATTGCAATTAGCCAATTACAGATTCACAAAACTGATTATCAGATAGTTACCTTACACAAACATCCATTTCTACTTTTGGTAATACAATAAGAGAGTAACTAGAAGGTTTGGTATAGCCTCAGGCTGACTGGTACATCATTTGCGCGCCATCCATTACTAAAGGGTTGTTTACCTATTGATTGACCTTCTTAGATGCGCGCTACGATCCCTCCATCACTGCATTTAAGTAGACCTATATTAAGAATTACTATATTCAGGATTTCAAGAATATCCGTATAAAAACGCAAACCATCCCCTTTGCTCCGCGTATAGATTCTTATATTCTCACTATTCAGTTATTAAAAAAGTGACATACACTACTGAATAAAACAATCACCCAGAACTTGGCTCTTTAGCCGCCCCACTCTCCTCACAGTTGCGTTCATGTGGTGCTATGAACGCCTGAAACAGTACGGAGCACCTGCTTACCATTGCCCCACAGCGCCAACAGGATGTGCACTTATCTGCCCCTGTTGACTTCAAGGAACTGCGAAGAAAGCGTCTATTTTACAATCCAGCTACCCAAAGCTATATTCCTGACTACTCCCATCAGGATGATTCTAGACTAGACCGGTGTTGATTACTAAGTGTTTGTGGTATGAAAAAAAGTCTATCTGTTCTTTTGGCACTCACCGTGCTGTTTGTTTTTAATGCATCCGCCCAAAATACGATCATTCCTTTTGGTGCCAGCTGGCAGTATCTAGACAATGGCTCTGACCAAGGCACCGCCTGGCAGGCTCCTTCTTTCAACAGCAGTTCTTGGAAAACCGGCAACGGCAAGTTTGGCTATGGCATCAGTGACGCCAATACAATCATTGAATATGGCCCCACCACCAGCCCAAAATACATCACCACCTATTTCCTGAAAAGCATTTCTCTCCCAGACCCTGCCACCTTGGGTTCTTTCTCTGCCAATATAAGGTTAGATGACGGCGCCGTCATTTATGTAAATGGCGTAGAGGTACACAGAATCAACATGCCCACCGGGGCAATTGCCTATAATACCTTGTCAGCGCTAAGTTCTAGCGGCGACGGGTCTAAAACGCTTACCTTCAATATTAGCCCCTCAGCCTTTGTGAGCGGCACCAACGTGATTGCAGTAGAGATTCACCAGTCCAAGACCAACACCTCAGACATGGCCTTTGACCTGCAGTTGAACTCCACTCAGTTTGGCCCAGACGGAGACACGGTGGCACCTGCGGTCATGAGTATTACCAGACATTCTCCCTCTAGTGCTACCGTTGAGCCAGGAGCAGTCACCTTTAGAGCTGTTTTTTCTGAAGCAGTGAACGGTGTTTCTGTAGAAGATTTTGCGCCCATGGTCACTGGCTCTGCCGCCGGCACCGTCACGGCCGTTGAATCCCAGGACGGATCAACGTATGACATGACGGTCAATGCCACCGGCGAGGGAACACTAAGGCTAGACTTAAGACCTTCTGACACTGGCATCACAGATCTTTCTGCTAACCCTATTGTTGGAGGATATTCCTCAGGGGAGTATTATACCTTAGACATACCAGAGCCGCCGGCAAATGCATTAGTCACGTTTGGCTCTAGTTGGAAATACCTGGACAATGGTTCTGACCAGGGAACCGCCTGGCGTGCCACCGCTTACAGTGACGGAGCCTGGAAAACCGGCAACGGTAAATTTGGCTACGGCATCACAGATGCCGCCACGCTTATCAATTACGGCCCCAACGCCAAGAACAAATACGTTACCACCTACTTCAGGAAAACCTTAAACATGGCAGACCCTGCTGGTTATGGGGAAATCACGGCCAGCATTAAAATGGATGACGGCGTGGTAGTGTATGTAAACGGCATAGAAGTGTACCGCATGAACATGCCTACGGGAGCCGTCGCGTACAATACCCTGGCAGCCTTAAGCTCTAGCGGTGACGGCACTAAAACACAGACCTTTACCATTAACAATGCAGCCTTTACAAGTGGAACTAACGTCATTGCCGTAGAAGTGCATCAGTCCAAGGCCAACACCTCAGACATGGCCTTTGATCTGCAACTCACCCCCAGCCAAAATGGAGGCTCTGAGCCCCCTGCAGACACCACGCCACCGGCAGTTACCAGCATTACCCGCCACTTGCCTACCGCCTCTACGGTGGCACCGGGCACTTTAACCTTTAGAGTGAGCTTCTCTGAAGCAGTGACAGGCGTTTCTACGGGAGACTTCTCATTGGCCACCAGCGGTACTGCCGCTGGCACCATCAATGCCGTAACTGCGGCTAATTCCTCGCAATATGACGTGGCGGTCAACGCTTCTGGCGCAGGCTCTCTACGGTTAGACCTCAAGTCCTCTGGCACCGGCATCACAGACGCCGCCTCCAACGCCATTGCCTCTGGCTTTACCGCAGGTGAATCTTATACAGTGCAGCCACCTGTAGAAGGCTACGGTTTTACCACGGTGAACAGCCTTACCCCCATGTCCATTTCTGTGAACACGGCAGACAAGCCCCAATCAAAAGTATGGACCTATGCCGGCAAGTTTTGGACAGTCCTGCCTACGGCAGACGGCACTTTCTTATGGAGACTGGATGGCACCACTTGGACCAAGATGTTTCTGGTAGCTTCTGGCTCCCTGGCCAGAACAGATTGCAAAGTAGTTGGCAACGTAGTACACGTGCTCATTTACAGAGGAGACAACAACTCCTATCTCTATTCTCTGGAGTATGATGCGGCCGCCTCTAATTATAAATTCTGGAGCCAGCGCCCTGGCAGAGCCTCCTTTGTATTAGGACCCGACGGCGAGACAGCCACCTTAGACATTGACGGGAACGGCAGAATGTGGATTGCCTATGACACCCCCGGCGAGGTGAACGTGCGTTGGAGCGATAGTCCGTACGCCGTCTGGAGCAATCCTATTGCCATAGAAACAGGCATAGCCGATGATGATATTTGCGGCGTCATTGCCCTGCCTAACCAGAACAAAATAGCAGTGTTCTGGAGCAACCAACGCACAGACTTCTTTGGAATGAGGACCCACAACAACGGTGACGACCCTACCAGTTGGTCTGAAGACGAGAGACCTGCCTCACAATCTGCCTTGAACATAGGCACTGGCTTTGCAGATGATCATATGAACATGGCCCTTGCCAGTGACGGGACTTTATACTGCGCAGTGAAGACCAGCTATGACACTCCCGGCTATACCAAGCTAGCCCTCTTGATACGCAGACCAAATGGCGTTTGGGACAATGCCTATGAAGTGACAGAGTTTGAAGGAACCCGGCCTATAGTACTGCTTAATGAAGCTACAGGAAAAATCAGAGTGGTGTACACCTCGCAAGAGAACGGCGGTGACATCCTGTACAGAGAGTCCCCCATGTCAGCTATTTCATTTGGGGCACCCATTATCTTGCTAAACGGCATGTACAACTATGTCTCCAGCACCAAGGCCAACTTCACCTCAGAGACAGTCATTATTGCCACAGACGTAAGCAGCACCGCCTGGAAGGCCGTGGGATTCTTAGTGACAGATGCCGCCGCCACCGTGGCCAGCAATGTAAACGGCAACGTATTAAAAGTGCAGGGGCAGAAATTATTGAGAGTGCATCCCAACCCTTTCCAGGGAACTGCTAATGTGACCTTTACGCTGCCAGTTGCTGGAGAATATTCCTTGGCGCTCTACAACAGCCGCGGGGAACAAGCCACCGGCATCATTAGCGGCCGTACCGAGGCAAACATTTCTACCACCATAGAATTAAAAGCCAACCACTTACCGTCTGGCATGTATGTTTTAAAACTACAGACGGCGCAAGGCACAGAGACCGTAAAATTAGTGCACGCCAGATGATGAATACCTCCGCTTAGGCGGCCATAGCTACAGATGAACTTACTGAATTCTCTGGCCTTAGGGCCGGAGAACTTCAAACCCAATAAAAGTACGCTTATAGAAACACTTCTAATCCTACCAGACCAACGCTATGATTGTTCCACTAAGAAAACTTCTGTCTTACTTGTTTCTTGTACCATGCTTCTTCTTTTTCTGCTCTTGTGCCAGCACCAAGAAGGTAGTGTACTTCAATAACATTCAAGACAGTGAACTCCCGGCAGGCGTAGAGAACATTGAGCCGCTTATCCAGAAGAATGACCTGTTAAGCATCTCTGTGAGCAGCCTTAACCCAGAAGCCACCAAAATCTTCAACACTCCCAACGTGACAGACTCAGAGGCTCCGGATTTTTCTGGCAGAGCTACTTCTGTCTCGGGGTATTTGGTCAATTCACAGGGCTATATCCAGTTTCCCATCTTAGGCAACATCAAAGCAGTAGGGTTGACCAAAAGACAATTAAAGGACAATCTTACCAAAAGTCTTACAGACCGTAAACTGTTGGTAGACCCCATCATCAACATACGGTACCTCAACTACCGCGTGACGGTCCTGGGCGAAGTAGCCCACCCTACCGTGGTAAATGCCCCCAATGAGAAAATCACCCTGCTTGAAGCCCTGGGCCTGGCCGGTGATTTGACCATCTACGCCAAGCGTAGCAACGTCTTGATTATACGCGAAGTGGACAACAAGAAAGTAATCAAGCGGATTAACCTCAACTCCACAGAGCTGTTTAGCTCCCAGTATTATTACCTACAGCCCAATGACATTGTGTATGTAGAGCCAGACAAAGCCAAAGTAGCCACCGCAAGTCCAGTGAGACAGATACTGCCCCTTATTTTTAGCGGGCTGACTGTAGTAGTAGTTGCCGTTGATCGCTTAACCAGATAAATCAGCTAAGACGTATATGACTGACAATACCACCACCCAGGAAGAAGGTCTGTTTGACTCCTTGGCGCATAAATATGTGCCGTACTGGCCTTTGTTCCTCCTATTGTTCCTACTAGCCATGGCAGGAGCCTGGTCCTATTTGCATTACCTGGCCGTTCCTACCTATGAAACCTCTGCCACCATCATCATCAAAGATGAGAAGAAGGGTGTAGACGAGTCTAGAATGACCCAGTCCATAGATGCCTTCACCTCTAACAACATCGTAGAAAATGAGATAAAGGTGATTCAATCACGCGCCTTGACCAGACAGGTAATTGATGACCTGTACCTGTATGCCCCGTTTTATGAAGAAGACAAGTTCAAGGCCATCCCCGCCTATTCTACCTCTCCCATCAAAGTAAAGCTTAAAATACCAGAGCAAGCCAAAGAAGTAGAAAAGGTGTATTTTACGTTTGACAAGAAGGCCCGGCAGGTAAAGATTGACGGCAAAAAATACGCCTTGAATACCTGGTCAGAGACGCCCTATGGCGAGATGATGTTCCTGCCCAATGACAACCAGACAGACCAGCCATCCTTGCCACTGTACTTCTCCATTGTACACCCCAAGAAAGTAACAGACGGCATCATTGGCAGTTTGTCTATTCAGGCAGAGAACAAATTGTCTACCGCGGTCAATCTTAATTTTACAGACGCCTCTCCGGCCCGGGGTGAGGACATCCTCAACAAGCTGATTGAAGAATACAACCAGGTGGCCATTGACAAACGCAATGATTTGGCCGCTAAGACGCTAGACTATGTCAACAACCGCATCTTACTGGTAGGCAAAGAACTCAAAGAACTTGAAAACCAGATGGTCCAGTACAAGTCCAGCCGCGGCGTGGTAGACTTAAGCGAGCAAGGCAAAATGTACCTAAGCAACGTAGGCGAAAGCGACCGCAATCTGTCTGACATCAACCTCCAGTTGGCCATTCTGAGCGAGGTGGAACAATACGTGATGCTCAAAAGCAATTCGGCGGGCATGGCGCCCTCTACTTTGGGCATCAAAGACCCAGGCTTAACCCAGCTTCTTCAGAAACTATATGATTCTGAGATGGAGTACCAGCGCCTTAAAGGCACCACGGCAGAAAACAACCCTATGCTTTTGGCGGTGGTGAGTGAGATAGACCAGATACGCCCTAGCATCCTGGACAACATCCGTAGCCAGCGGTCTGCCTTACAGGCCAGCAGAGCCAGCATGGCCTCTAACAGCAGTCGGTACAATTCGCAGCTTTCCACCATTCCGCGCAAAGAAAGAGAGCTTTTGGAGATTAGCCGGCAACAAGCCACTAAGAACGATGCTTACAACTTCCTGCTTCAGAAACGCGAGGAAACCGTATTATCTTATGCGCCCACAGATGAGGACACCCGCATTGTAGACATGGCCGAGTCCTCTTTGTACCCAGTGGCCCCCAAGTCTTTGTACATCTACCTGATAGCCGCTGTGCTTTCTTGCGTGATGGGCGTGGTGCTCATTTCTGGCCGGGAGATGATGAATGGCAAGCTGTTGTTCTTGTCAGAGATCCTGTCTAATACAGACATACCCGTAGTGGCAGAACTGCAGTACACCAAGACCAAGGACAAGCTTCACCAAAGACCCACAGACGGCTTTGTAATTGAGGAGTTCAGGCACATGCGGGCCACCATTGGCTTGTTTGGACGCACCTTTGTCAAGAAGAAAATCATGATCACCTCCAGCATTGCCGGCGAGGGCAAGACCTATGTGAGCACCAACCTGGCGCACAGCCTGGCCTCCTCGGGCAGAAAAGTGGCCTTATTGGATTTTGACCTGCGCAACCCCTCCACCACGCGCCTGTTTAACCTAACCAATTACAAGGGCATCACAGAATACCTCATGGAAGACATTGAGCCGTACCAGATCATCAACACTACAGAGTCTGAGAACCTGTATGTGGTACCGGCCGGAGTGTTTGTAGGGGACAGCACAGAACTCTTGCTCAACGGTAAACTGGAAGACCTCTTCGCTTACCTGGAAAATGAGTTTGACTATATCCTGGTAGACACCGCCCCGGCAGACATCATCTCTGGTGCCTCTGTCCTCACTGAGTTCTGCAACATGACCTTGCTCATCATGCGCCATGGATACACGCCAAAAGCCCTGGTAAAACGACTGCCTAAAAACAACAAGTTCAAGTTCATGAACAACATGGCCATAGTGTTCAACGGCGTAAAACCAAGAGGCTTGTTCAAGGGCCACCATGGCATAGAGTACGGCTATGGGTATGAGCTTAACTATGGCAACAATGCCTACCTGGCCAAGAACACTTAATTGAAAAATAGACAGCCAAAATGCTGTCAAACACGTTAATACATGAGCCCCACTACGCAAAGCACTTCTCTTTCATAAAGCAAGAAGGACTTCTACGTCGGCACCTTTCCTGGCCTCCCCCGGCACCTATTTGTCTGATTCTTATACACGTCAAACCAATGGATTGTAACTGGTATATCCTCTGCACAAAACCTAAACTAGAGAGAAAAGTAGCGCAGAGCTTAAGGGAGCTTCATATCCAGAACTATTGCCCTATCAACAAACGGGTTCAGAAATGGGGGAAACGACAAGAGACCATCTATGAGCCGCTGTTTGGCTCTTATGTATTTGTTAAAGCCTCTAAGGCGCAGCTTTCTACCGTTAGCCTCTTGCCCGGGGTGGTACAACTGGTGCACAATACCAGAGGGTTCATCATTGCGCCAGACAGTGAAGTAAAGAGCCTCAAAGAGTTTATGAAGGCTCACCAAAACGTTAGGTTTGCCAACACAAAGCAGAACGCTCTACAGGCGTTACAACTGGCACAAGCATATCTGGTAGACGTAGAAGGAACGGTCATCCCTACCAAAACGCAGTTGACCAAGGTCTTGCTTCCTGCGCTGGGGGTGCTGTTGTATGCCCAGGAAATCAAGAAAAGTACTTCCAGAACCAAGACCAAGGTGGGTTCTGTCAATAGATAAAAACAAGTTCAAAAATAGACGCCCTCCCTTTCACGGCACCCTTTCTGTGAAAGCAAACTGGTAGGCTAGCCCTACATCCTGTCTTGCCCGCGGAACGCTGTCTGGTTATTGGGGTCAAACCCAAAGGCCACGTGGCTCTCGTTATTGCACTGCCTTACACACCTCATCTTTCCTGCGCCGCTCTTACCGGTCAAAGCCTTCATGCGCTTTTAACCAAAGGTCGTTTTTAGCTTGTTTTCTTGAAAACAGGCCAAAAACAAAGACATGCGCCCAGTGCCCATGGCACGCACTAAACAGGAAAGCCTTGAGCAGCATCCTTCTTGAGTACTCCTAACTACCGCAGACATGAAGATATTAGTGACAGGAACCGCCGGTTTTGTTGGATTCCATTTAGCCGAAAAGCTCCTCTCTAGAGGAGATGAGGTAGTGGGCATAGACAACATCAATGACTACTATGACACCAAGCTCAAATTTGACCGCCTCACAGAGAGCGGCATCTGCGAAGGGCTGGTTCAATGGTACAAAGAGGTGAAAAGTTTTAAGTATCCCAACTACCGGTTCATAAGGATGAACCTAGAAGACAAAAACGCCTTGCTGTCTCTATGCGCCAAGGAGAAGTTTGACGTAATCGTGCATCTGGCCGCGCAGGCGGGCGTGCGCTACTCCATCACCAACCCAGACGCCTACGCGCAGTCCAACCTAGTTAGTTTCTTAAATGTTCTGGAGGCCAGCCGCCACAATAAGATCAAGCACCTGGTCTATGCCAGTTCTTCTAGCGTGTACGGCCTCAACGGTAAAATGCCTTTCTCTGTGAAGGACTGCGTGGACCACCCCGTGTCTCTGTATGCGGCCAGCAAAAAAGCCAATGAGCTCATGGCCCATACCTACAGCCACCTGTACAGAATACCCACATCAGGCCTAAGATTTTTTACGGTGTATGGCCCCTGGGGCAGACCAGACATGGCCTACTTCTCCTTCACAGACGCCATTCTCAGAGACAAACCCATCAAGGTGTTTAACTACGGCCAGATGAAGCGGGACTTTACTTACATAGATGACATCACCGCCGGCATGGTCAACGTGATAGACAAGCCCGCCGAGCCGCTAGCCGACTGGGACGGCGCCTGCCCAGACCCTTCCAGATCAACGGCGCCGTACTGCATCTACAACATTGGCAACAACAACCCGGTGCAGCTCATGGACTTTATCCAGGAAATTGAAGCCAATATGGGCAAAAAGGCAATTCTTGAGATGCAGGGCATGCAACCCGGTGACGTGGTTTCTACCTGGGCCAACGTGGATGACCTCATAGAGCACTTCAACTACAAACCAGACACTACCATCCAGGAGGGCCTCAAGAAATTCACAGATTGGTACAAAGCCTATTACGCTTTAGAGATTTCAACCCCGGCCAAAGCCGAGGCCGCTTAAATATCACTTCTACTCACAATTCCACAGCAAGTCTTAGACACCTGACAGTTCTAGACTTTATACTTCTAACACTGAGCATTTTTCTCACACTAATATGGCGCATGATAAGAAACTTACTGAACGTACCTTTTCAGGCTTCCTGTACCTTATCACCGGCAGTGGCCTGCAGATTGTTTTAAAGATTGGCGTGCTGGCCGTTTTGGCCAGATTGGTAAGCCCTAAAGAATTTGGAGTGGTGGGGCTGGCCTTGATCATTGTAGAGTTCTCCAAGATGTTCACCCAGTTGGGGGTGGGCCCGGCCATTGTACAACGGCCAGAACTAGAAGAACGGCACTTGCGCACAGGGTTCACGCTCTCCATCATGATGGGCGTGTTCTTCTCGGGGTTTCTATTACTAGGGGCCCCGGCAGTGGCCAGCTTTTTTAAGATGGAAGGCCTCACGCCGGTGTTACGAGCCATTTCCCTGGTGTTCTTGGTAGACTCCTTCACCTTGATTGGGCAGGCCCTGTTGCAGCGCACCATGCAGTTTAAGACCAGCGCCATCATTGAGTTGACCTCTTATGCCATAGGCTACGGCGCAGTGGGCATTGTCTTAGGGAAAATGGGCTGGGGTGTCTGGGCCTTGGTGGTGGCACACATTTGCCAGGCGGTTCTGCATTCATTGTTGCTCCTGAAGCTACAGCCGTTCCCCAAGCGACTGGGATTTGACAAAGAGGCCTTTAAAGAGTTGATCTACTTTGGGGGAGGCATGACCATGGGCCGCATTGGCAACTTTCTGGCTACCCAGGGAGACAACCTGGTGATTGGCCGCATGCTGGGCCCGGTGGCCTTGGGCATCTACGGCAGAGCCTACCAGTTCATGGTGATGCCAGCCAGCCTCTTCGGGAATGCTTTGGACAAGGCGCTGTTTCCTGCCATGGCCAAGGTGCAGGAAGACAAGCAGAAGATTGGCAAGGCCTTCTTGACGGGCGTGAGCATGATTGCCCTTTTGGCCATGCCCTTGAGCGCCGTGCTGGTGTTGCTGGCCCCAGAGATAGTATTGACCTTGCTGGGCAAGAAATGGACAGATGTAATCCTGCCCTTCCAGATTCTGGCCTGCAGTCTCTTGTTTAGAATGAGTTACAAACTGAGCGACACCCTGGCCAGGGCTACCGGTGCCGTGTACAAAAGAGCCTGGCGCCAGATCATCTATGCCGGGCTGGTGTTTGCCGGCGCGTTTATTGGGTCTTTTTGGGGCCTGTACGGCGTGGCCATAGGGGTGGCGGTAGCCTTAACGGTCAATTTCTTCATGATGGCCCAGCTAAGCACCCAGCTAGCCGCCATCACGTGGACCAGCCTTTTAAAGGTGCATTGGCCCGGGCTATTCCTGATGACGTCCATTGGCGCGGCCTGTTTCCTGCTGGTGACGGCTTGCCGAAGCTTTGGGCTGTCATCACCGGTCATCTTGGTAGTAGTGGGTATTGGGTTGCTGGCGCAACTCTACCTCACCTTAAAGCTTTTCCATAAGCACATCATCCATGAAGACCTAAAAGACCTGTTCCATCATTTGATTGCTAAAAAATTTAAGAAGGCGAAAGACGATAAAAAGAAAAAGAAAGCAGCAGAACAACTCCTTCAACCTATTCAAAACCCTACCCTTATGTTGACTCCAGCGCACCAGAATCCCACTACAGACGGCCAGCCACCTGCTTCTCCCTTAGCCACTGTGCAAACGCTCCTGGAGGGCCTGCACCACCAGAACATCCTGTACTGCCACTGGAAAAGCAATGAGCACCTGGACGCCTCCATGACCGGCGACACAGACCTGGACGTATTGTTCCACCATGAGCAGAAGGACCAACTGGAGGCACTGCTAGCCCAACTTGGCTTCAAGAACTTCAAGTCCATCAAAGAAAAGCAGTACAAAGACATAGAGGACTACATAGCCTTGGACGACGCCTCTGGCAAGGTCATTCACCTGCACGCGCATTTCAAGCTGACCATGGGCGAAACCTACCTGAAGGGCTACCAACTCAACATTGAGAAAGAGATCCTAGACACCCGGGTGTATGATGAGACCTTCGGGATTTACCGGTCAGACCCGGCCATAGAATTGATTCTGCTTTATATAAGAGAAGCGCTCAAGCTCAGAAACCGTGATATTCTCATGATGGGCCTACTGGGCAAAACCCAGTATTCTGAGAACGTACTAAAAGAATACAGATGGCTGAAGGCCAGAACCACGCCAGTGCAGGTAGAAGCGTTTCTGGCGGCTATGTTCAAAGAGTACGGCGCCATGCTGCAGATCATGAATGGCGGTTTTACCAAGAAACAGCTCTTTAAACTGTCTTTTCTGGTAAGAAAAGAGTTTGAGTCTGCCCGGCTCTATTCTCCGCTCACAGCGTCTCTGGTGCGTTGGTACAGAGAAGTGACCGTCAAAGTGTCCAGAAAAACGGCGCAGCTGTTCAACCGCCCCATCATCAGCCAGAGAATCAATCCGCGCGGGGGCATGGTCATAGCCGTGATTGGCGCTGACGGTTCTGGCAAGTCTACCGTGACGGCTAATCTAAGAGACACGTTTCAGAAAAAGCTGGACGTGTACCGTATCTACTACGGCCGCGGCGACGGTAAAATCTCCTGGCCTAGAAAAGTCCTGCTTCAACTGAAAAGCGTGTTACACCAGGCACCCAGGAAAAACGTCAACGGTAAAAAAATCGCCCTAGCTACGCCGCGCAAGAAAGGCGCCTTAGCAGAGGTGTACAGATGCATCAACGCCCTGATAGTGGCCAATGAGAAGCGGAGAAACCTGCAACTTATGCAAGAGGCCAAACAGAAAGGCATGCTCATTATTTGTGACCGCTACCCTCAGAACCAGATCATGGGCTTTAACGACGGACCTCTCTTGCACCACCTGGCCAATTCCAAGAACCCACTCTTTAGGATGATGTCTAAACTGGAGTCTAGAATTTATGCCAGGGCAGAAAACACCCCACCAGACGTCATCTTTAAGCTAATAGCAGAGGCCAACGTAGTAGAGGCCCGCAAACCCGGCGAAACGCTGTTAGAAACCCTGGAAGCCAAGATTTCTGGGTTCAAGAGCCTCCAGTTTAAAGACACCTGCAAAGTGATCACCGTAGACGCCACCCAACCGCTAGCCCAGGTGCTCTCTACCGTCAAGAAAGAAATATGGCAAGCGTATCATTAAACCAGACAAGCATGCAAAGACCATAACAAGCAAATTAAGCAACACGTCACCCTGCCGTTTTTGGGCTGTTTTCTGGAAAACAGCCCAAAAACGGCAGAACGCCCCAACCACCGGTCATTGAGAGTCAGTGTCCCCAATGTAGTAGACAGGCAAACCGTGCAGAATGATGGAGGTACAACAAGAGACAGAGCAGAAAGTAGTACAAGTAAACCCGCGCCGTTCTACCCAAAAAGCAGAAATTATTGAGTTTGTAGGCCCTCCGGGGGCAGGCAAAACCTCTAATTGCTACTGCTATACCGCTATGCTCCGCAATCTGGGCTACCAAGTCCTTACGCTAAAAGACATCAAGAACCACTTAAACAGCATCAGCAAGACTAAGCGGGTCAAGCTCATGGCCAAGACTTTGTTTCTGCACCTGCCCAAGGTGGTTTCTTATTCGTTCACGTTGTTCTTAAACAGAATCTTCAGCCTAAACTCCATTACCCGGTACCTGAGAATTGCGGTGTTTGACACCACCCTGCACCAGATGCTTGCCCACAAGAAGTATGATTTTGTGCTGCTGGAGCAATGGATGATACAAGAGTTATGGTCGGCTACCATTTTTAAGCTGCGGTCTTATGGCAAGATAGAAAAGCAGCTGCACCGCTACTACCTCAAGACAGACAAGCTGCTCTATTTTGACATTGACATGGAAACCGCTTCTGTGCGCATCACCAACAGGACCAGCAACCTGAGCCGCTTTGACCGCATGGATCCCAAACGGAGGGTGCGCAAGCTTAAGCAATACAATGCCTACCTCTTTAACCTGTATAAATATGCCCACGGCCCAGAAAAACACGTGATCTCTACCAAAAACAGCCCACAAGAGAACGCCAATCATTTTCTGCAACACCTTACCTAAGACCTACCAGACCATGGCCCTATTCCTGCTCTGCGCCCTCCTGATTGCCAGCTTCTTTTACAGCACCAAGGTGTTTGTGTACGCCTTGATGGTCTTCTTTGTGCTGTTTGACATGCTGGACGGCTTCTACAAGGACGACAAGATTTATGCGGCGGTGCGGTACCTGGTACCGCTTATCCTCATGGGCATCTACCTTGCCCGCTACAACGCCCTCAAGAAATCTGACACCCTGCTGTTTTACCTCATCTGCTACCTGGTAGTATTGTGGCTGGTGAACGCCGGTGACCTTATCATCACCTCCAGAGTGACCATGGCGGTCTTGATCACCCTGCTCATGATTCCCATTGGCAAGCACGTGGCCACGCGGGCAGATTTTATCCAGGAATTTGAACCCTACAACCGGGCCCTGCTCATTCTGTTGCCCGTGTACATTGTGCTGGCCAATAAGTTCGGGTTTGGTGAGTCTTATACAGAGGAGTTCTCTACGGGCTTTTTGATCACGTCTAGAATGTACATAGTGCCCATAGTGGTGTTTCTGGCCATGCATTATGTCATCACCAACAAGAACAGGACCTTTTTGATCAAGGCCACAGACGCCACGTTCATCTTGCTGAACATCTGCATTCTGCTCATCAATACCAGAAGGACGGCCATTGGCATGTTGTTTCTGGCCATAGCCGTGTATGCCTTCTTTAACCGGCAGATGCTGCTAAAGATGGTAGCGCTGTTCTTTGTCCTGGTGGTCTCTCTTATTGTGTCTTATCCATTGTATGAAGCCCGGCTCACGGCGCAACTAGAGAAGCGGGACAGAATCCAGGACTTAGACACGTATGAGGAAGAAGGCCGCGTGCTGGAGACCATGTACATCCTGGACTACCACCAAGAGAAGAAACAACCGCTGCAACTGTTCTTCGGGGTGAAGCTCTTTGACACCCGGGAGTTTGGCGTCAAGTACTTTGGCCGCGACCGGCCCATTCACAGTGACCTGAACATGCTGCTGTACAGCACCGGATTGGTAGGCGTGTTGTTGTTTGCGGTGTTTCTCTTCCATTATTTCATCAGAAACAACCACATCATCTCCCCTAGCCATAAAACCTTGTATTACCCCTTGCTGGTCATGTTGCTGGTGGTGATTCTGCCGGGGCGGTTTATTGGCACGCTTACCTTCGCGCCGTTTCTGCTCATGCTCTTGACTACCATCAAGCACCGCAAAGCAACGACCAAACCAGAGCTGTCCACCATCACCATTGAGGAGAATGCTAATCCCTTGCTTGCCTTACAATCCACCATAAACCCAAATGTAACTCATTGACCACCTCCTAAATCAACAGACCTATGAAAGTACTTTTTGTGTGCTCCGGAAACAGTAAAAACTTTGAGGTAGTACCTTTCATTAAAGAACAGGGAGATTCTTTGGTAAGGCGGGGCATAGAAGTAGACTACTATCCCATAGTGGGCAAAGGCCTGGCTGGGTATCTAAAGGCGGGCCTGCAGTTGAGAAAGCACCTGCAGACCAAACAGTATGATCTCATTCATGCCCACTTCACTCTCTCGGGGTGGTCTGCCGTGCTGGGTGCCAGAAAGACGCCAGTGATCCTATCCTTGATGGGCAGTGACGCCTACGGCGAATATATTGGCGTGAACAAGATAAAATTTAGTAGCCGGTACTTCACGCTACTCACGTATCTAATTCAGCCGTTCACCAAGGTGCTCATCTCCAAGTCTGCTAACATTGAGAAGTACGTCTTCATGAAGGACAAATCCTACATAGTGCCCAACGGCATCAACAAAGAAAAATTCAAGCCGTCTACAGAAGACCATAGAACCGAGCTGGGATTGCCGCTAGACAAAAAGCTGGTGCTGTTTCTGGGCAACAAGACCAACATCAGAAAGAACTACCCGTTGGCCAAACAGGCCGTGGACAGCCTCAACCGGCCGGATGTAGAGTTGATCAATCCGTTCCCGGTCACGCATGACCAGATTCCTAAATACTTGAATGCGGTGGACGTGCTGGTAGTCCCTTCTCTGATGGAGGGTTCGCCTAACGTCATCAAGGAGGCCATGGCCTGCAACTGCCCCATTGTATCCACAGACATGGGTGATGCCAAATGGGTGCTAGGCGATACGCCCGGTTGTTATGCCACTTCCTTTGACCCGGCAGACTTCGCCCAGAAATTGAAACTCTCTCTTGATTTTGCCGAAAAACATGGCAGAACCAACGGCGCCCAACGTATTAAAAACCTGGGACTGGACGCCGACACCGTTGCCAACAGAATTGTGGACATTTACAAAGTGGCCGTCAACCAGACAGACAAACCCGTCACGCCGGCGCCCTTTGCGCCGCTAGAAGTACAACACGTAGGCATTACCTAAACCAGAGCTGCTGGTGTACGCACTGCCGTTCACTGCCTCTCTCTCCAAAAATCTCTTCCACTAGCGTTAAGTCCCTACTTCTACCGCTACTCGTCCTTTCTGGCTCCTGCATTATCTTCCACCATCCTATTGCAAGTGTATGAAAATACTGATAGACATCAACCACCCTGCGCATGTGCACTACTTCAGAAACTTTTACAAGATCATGACGCAGAAGAACCATGAGATTTTGTTTGTATCCAGAAACAAAGAGATTGAGCACAACCTGCTGCAGCTCTATGACATCCCGTACATTAATCGCGGCAAGGGGCAGAACGGCAAGATTGGCAAGTTCCTGTACCTGCTCTACGCAGACCTTAAGATCTGGCAGATAGCCCAGAAGTTCAAGCCAGACGTGTTTCTCAACTTCCTGCATCCCTACCCGTCACAGGTGGCCAAGTTCATGAACAAAACCACGCTGGTCTTCAGTGACTCTGAGCACGCCAAACTACACCACAAGCTAACCGTACCCTATGCCACCAAAATCTTTACTCCCTCTTGTTACACCATTGATCTGGGCCAGAAACAGCACCGCTTCAAAAGCTACATGGAGCTGGCCTACCTGCACCCTAACTACTACAAACCAGACCCATCCATCCTGGACATTTTGGGCGTTGCCCCAGAAGAGAAGTTTGTGATAGTGCGGTTTGTGTCTTGGGCGGCGGCGCATGATTTTGGGCACAACGGCATGAGCCTAGAGAACAAGCGCAAGGCCGTGCAGGAGCTCTCCAAGCACGCCCGCGTGTTTATCTCCTCAGAAGGTGAGCTGCCCGAAGACCTGGAATCGCTCAGAATCAAGATTCCGTTCCACAAGATGCATGACGCGCTGTACTACTGCTCGCTGCTATTTGGTGAAAGCGGCACCATGGCCTCAGAAGCCGCCGTGTTAGGCACACCGGCCATCTTTGTGAACAGCAACCGACTGGGATACATTGATGAGCAAGGCGAGAAATACGGTTTGGCCTCTTACTTCACAGAAAGCCCCGAGGACCAGGCCAAAGCCATTGAGCGGGGACTGGAAATCATCCAGGACACCACCGGCAAGACCAAGTACAGTTCATTAAGAGAAAAACTACTGGCAGATTGCATTGACACCACTGAGTTCATGGTGAACGAAGTCCTGAAGTACGAGACCTCTAAAAACTAATCCTATCCAACGCAACGGTCCCGTTTTTAGCCTGATTTCTGGAAATCAGGCTAAAAACGGGACCGTTCTTTGTCATCAGGTACGTTTCTTAGAATTGCGCCGAGATGCTGTCGTTGAGTTGCTGTAACAGGGAGTCTACGGCCAAGGAGTCTACTACCTTTGGTTTGCGTGGCACTACAGTCACACAATTGTAAGGCTTGCGTATCTTCACGGCTGGCTTAGGGAAAGGTCCCAGCTTAATGCCCAGCGTTGGGTCTTGGTACACCTTCTCCATGAACCGGCCAAAGATAGGAAGAGCGGTCTTGGAGCCTTCTCCCATAGCCGAGGTCCTGAAGTGAATGCTCCTGTCCTCACCGCCTACCCAAACACCGGTCACCAGGTCTTTGGTTACGCCCATGTACCAGCCGTCTGAGTGGTTATTGGTAGTCCCGGTTTTACCAGCTACCTGGTTGCCCTTCTTCCAGAGCTCGTATTCCCAAAGGGCTTGTGATGTTCCGCCGGGTTCTTCCATGGTACCTTTGAGCATGTGTACCATCAAGAAAGCGGTCTCTTCACTAATCACGCGCTTCTGTTGCGGGTTGAACTGCTCAATGAGGTTGCCGTTGCGGTCTTCAATCTTCAAGACCAGAATGGGCTTGTTCAAGAAGCCGTTGTTGATGAAAGTGCTGTACGCATTGACCATCTCATACACGCTCACATCACTAGAACCCAAACCAATAGACGGCACGGCCTCTAAGGGACTGGTAATGCCTAGCTTGCGGGCAAACTTGCGCACGGTCTCCCAGCCAATGGCCTCTGTTAACTGCGCCGTTACGGTATTGATGGAACGGCCCATGGCATGACGCAAACTCATCTGTCTGCCAGAGATGGAATAATCTGCATTGTGCGGCGTCCATTCCATGTTCTTGCCGTCCTCTACGTATTTTATGGTCACGCGCTGGTCTTGGATCTTGTCACACGGCGAGTACCCTTGGTCAATGGCGGCGGCATACACAAACGGTTTGAACGTAGACCCCGGCTGACGGCGCGCCTGTTTCACGTGGTCATACTTAAAGTTCTCATAATCAATACCCCCCACCCAGGCCTTAATGTGCCCGGTGTACGGGTCCATGGTCATCATGCCGGCGTGCAGAAAACGCTTGTAGTACCGCAGTGAGTCCATGGAACTCAAAGTGGTGTCCTTCATGCCCTTCCAGGTAAAGACCTGCATTTTCTTGGGCGTGTTCAAGTCGCGGTTAATGGCCGCGGTGTCATTTCCGTGCTTAGTCTTTAAAGACTGGTAGACGGCCGTGCGCTTGATGGAATTCTCAATGAAGTTAGGAATCTCTTTGTCCTTGTCATCTACCCACGGGTTGCGTTTGGCCCAGTGGCTTTCAAAGCGGCGCTGCAGGTTCTTCATCTTCTCGCGCAAAGCCTCCTCTGCCAGGCGCTGCATTCTGGAGTCAATGGTAAGGTAAATCTTAAGACCCTCAGAATAAAAGTCCAGGCCTTTCTCTTCTGACCACTTGCGCACAAACTCGTTCACGGCCTGGCGGTAATAGGCTGGCACGCCGTCCAGGTGCTCTTCTACGTGGTACTTTAGACTGATAGGAACCTGCGCCAGCGAGTCTGCCTGCGTTTTGGGAATGACTTTGTTCTTAGCCATCTGCTCCAGCACCACGTTGCGGCGGGCCAAAGCGTTCTTCGGGTTGAAACGGGGATTGTAGGTAGTGGGGGCTTTTAGAACGCCTACCAACATGGCGGCTTCCTCGGGCTTGAGCTTGTCTGGGGTGGTACTGAAAAACGTATTGGCGGCCACTTTTATCCCGAAGGCGTTGCTTCCAAAGTCCACGGTGTTCAGGTACATGCCCAGAATCTCTTCCTTGGTGTAGCGCTGTTCCAGTTTAATGGCGGTGTTCCACTCCTTGGTCTTGGCAATGAGCGTGGCCACGCCGGGTATATGCCCCAGCACGCCTTTGGTATTCTTGGTACGGGTCTTGTAAAGGTTCTTGGCTAGCTGTTGCGTGATGGTAGAGGCCCCGCGGGTAGAGCCGCTCAAGTTGTCTCTGATGGCCGCCATCAAACCTACCGGGTCAATGCCTTGGTGCTTATAAAAACGTTCGTCCTCTGTGGCAATGAGGGCCTGGCCCATGATGGGGGCAATGCTGTCAAAGGGAACGGGGTCGCGGTTTTCTCTGAAATAGCGGCCTACCATGACGCCGTCTGCGGTGTAAATTTGCGAAGGCACGTTGCTGCGCGGGTTCTCCAGCTCATCCAGCCCCGGGCTTTCCCCGAAGAGGTACAGGAAGTTGACGTCAACGGCCACAAAGTACAGCACCACAAATACCACGCCCGCGCCAAACCCCATCCACAGGTTTCTAATCCATTTATTGTACTTGGAACGCGGTTGTATCTTCTTCTTTTTTTCTGACATGCGGTAACGGCGCAGAGGGGAACTACGAATTCAAAAACGCACAAAGTTACAGGAAAGTGTTGGCTTTCCAGAGGTTGCCCAGCCGTTTCCGGGTTGTTTACTGGAAAATAGGCCAAAAACGGCTTTTAGCTCACCCAATTGGTCTGCTAAAACTTGCGTGCTTCTCCCCTTTCAGGCGGCTGCTTACAAGTCCAGATACTTCCTGTACAAATAGTAGAGCACCTTTTTGTCACGGTCTGTAAGCACGGCGCTCACATCGTTTTGGATAAAGTGCAACTTAAACGCCCTGATGGCCGCCGGTAGGTCTTTGGTGTCATAGCCTATGATTTTTAAGGCATCCCTGGGGTTAAACGAGGTGGGCACCAGGTAGGCAGAATCTATTTGAGTGGTATTGGTGGTGGGCAGTACGTCTGGCTTCTGGGGAGTGATTAAAACAATTGCCAGGGAAGAATCCTGTGCCAGCGTGTCTCTCACTAGTTGGTCCTGTAAAATCAGTTTCTCCACCTCGGCCTCATCATACCATATCCCATAACCGGCCTCAGCTAGGCGTTTCCAGGGGAAGATGCGGCTTGGGTCATTTTTGCGGGTGGGCGCAATATCTGAATGACCTATGAAGTTCTCTGCCGGGATCTTGTGAGTTTTCTTGAGGATGGCCAAGACCTGCATCAGGCTTTTGATTTGTTCCTCCTGGAAAGGTTCTGTGCCGTTGTTGTCCAGCTCAATGCCAATAGAGGACGAATTAATATCAGTGTTATTGCCCCAGCGGCCGCTGCCGCCGTGCCAGGCGCGCAGGTAATCATTGAGCATGTGGTAGACCTTGCCATCGCGGCCAATCACGTAATGCGCGCTTACCTGCGTTCTGGGCAGAGTGAAGGTTTTGAGCGTCTGCGCAGTAGAGTCCTGGGCGGTGTGGTGGATGACCACGTAATTGGGCTTGCGCATGTTAAAGTTGGTAGTACCCACCCAGTAGTCGCCTTGCTTCAGGGAATCTTCGCCGGGATTGGTGACGGGCGTGACGCGCAAGGATTTGGCGAGCGCCTTTACTTGTCTCTTATAGGATTTGTTAGCGGCGGCGTACGGGTGTTGAGTACAGGCAGACGCTGTGACCGCCAAAAGGCAGAACAGCAACAGACGGTGAAGGTGTTGTTTCATAGCGGAGGTTCAAAGGCCAAAGATGAAAAGCAACCGCCAGTTCTCATAGCTACTGCATGAAAGAACGCCGGTGATTTTCTTCAAAGCCTATACGGTAACTGCTTCGCTTTTGGCCTGTTTTCTGGAAATCAGGCCAAAAACGGAACCGGCTTGTGAAGCATGAGCAGAGTTAGTACCTTGTCTTTTCTAGCTTCTTTTACCGCATGGATGAGTTACCACCAATTCAGATAGAGCACGAGTTTGAACCGGTTCCAGCCCTGTTCCAGTCCATGGGTACGGGCCAGCCGTTCCAGACCTGCCTGACCTGTGACAGTCCCCTGCGCGCAGACGGCACCGGCTATCTGGTGGAGAAATCCATCAAAAACTACCAAGAGGCCAACCTCCTAGACGTCATTTTTGAGTACGCCATGTGTCTTACCTGTGCCCAGAAACTGCGCGAAGAACTTTCTGTAGACTCCAAGACCCGCATTGAAGCGTTCTTTGCCCAGCACGTGAACTTAGTAGCGCGCCGCGAAGCCTTACTCAGCCTGCCAAATCCCCTACATCTGGACAACTGGCTTTCTCATTGCCTAGTCACCGGCAAACCCCGCGAAGCCTGCACCGAATATCAAATCTTTGCGCAATGCGACGGACCTGATTTAGTCTACGGCTACCTACCCTACATGATAAGCGACGAGGCGCTGGAGCAAATGCAGGAACTCATCTCGCCGCACACCCGCCAAATCCTGGATGACTTCATGGACACGCACTTCGGCCTTCCGCCAGAACTAAGGGCTTTGTTGCATGACAAGCTAGTATTGATTTAACTAGTTGGTAATTGGAGTCCGGCTGAAATCAAACGCAACCACCAAATACTTTTTAAAGTGATTGAAAAACTAAGCAAATATAGACTTATAGGTATTGCTGCATTATTACTCACCGCCGCTTTACTAATTGAATCTCCGTTTGCTTATCTCCATTATCAAGAGCCTCCGTATTCTACTTATTTTTTAATCATCCTTATTAATACAATTCTATATCTATTACCTGTCAAAAAATTTATTACCGCTGAAAAAATAATATACAGCTTCTTTATAGTTTGCTTTTCAACACTTGGAGGGATGCTATTCACCCATGCAACATTGGGAGGCATTTATGGATATGATGAGTATTATGTCTTATTAGAGTCCCCCGATTTATTGGAGAGCATTGTATTTTATTTTACTTCGATATTTATTAGCCTTGGCACTTTCTCTATTATCTTAAAGTATAAATCAAATTATTAGTAATAAATGTAGTTGGTTGCCATTTCTAACTCATGTAAAAGCACTAACTCTTAACTCATAACTTTTAACTAACACAAGATGCATCACTTCTTCCTTCTTCTCTCTATGGCAGTGCTCAGCTTGACGGCTTCTGCCCAGACTAAAAAAGCGACACCCGCTAGCCAGGATGCCAAAGCCGTAGAGGCGGCGGTGGTTAAGTTCTTTGACGGCATGCGCCAAAGCGACAGCACCTTGTCTAAATCAGTGCTGGCGCCGGGTGCCAGGTTGCAGTCTGTCATGAAGGACAAAAACGGCGTGGTACAACTGCGCGAGACGCCCATGAATAAATTCATTGAAATGGTGGGCCAGAAGCACGACAAGATGCTGGACGAAGGCATCTGGAACGTGAAGGTGCACATTGACGGCGACTTCGCGACGCTTTGGTGTGACTATGCCTTATACGTGGGCGATACGTTCAGCCATTGCGGCGTAGACGCCTTTCAATTATACCGCGCGCAAGACGGTTGGAAAATCTTCTCCATCACAGACACCCGCCGCAAAGAAGGATGTGACATGAAAGCCGCCCAGTCTTCCAGAGTTAAGAAGTAGCCGTTGATCACGTTGTCATATGCTTACCATGGTTTTCACTCGCTTTTTAGGAGGCCTTGTCTTGCATTTTTATTTTGTGCTCTTCTTATCTGTGGTTGCAGCCCTAAAACCACTAGCTGGACGAATGGCAATTTATTAAAAGTTAAGATGGTGGGAGTCATGGACACTACCACTGCTTATGTTACTGGAAAAGTCTCAGACCTTGATTACAACCTAGGGCTAAAAGGAGCCCACGTGGCGTTTAAAAATGAGCAATACTCCTTTAACACCATTTGCAAGGGAGACGGGATATTCACGTTTGGCCACATTCCTTCAGGAACCTACATTCTCACAAGCACCTTCATAGGATTTTACAGTTTAAAAGATACCGTTACCGTTAAGCCAGGTGATGTAGTCAAGCTAAAAATCAAGCTTGGCACTGACTACTAAAAGCGTTGTTTTGCTGTTGGCTTCTGAACAGTCTGGTTAAACCTCAGGTTTGAAAATCCTTTCAAGAAAGACCTAATAGATTTCGTAAGCTTTCTACCGCCATTTGTTCAATAAACAGATGACGTTTTTTTGCAGTAAACCTACGCTAATAACCAACCAAGAAAGGTAGCAGCGTAGCAAAAAGAATTGACAAGGCGTTTTTAGCCCACTTTCCAGAAAACAGGCCAAAAACGAGAAGATGGAATTACGACAAGACAGCAGATTTCTCTTGTTTCTGGCAGGCTTGCAGCCAGGCAATGGCCTCTTCCCTGAAGAAGAACATGCGGTACTCTAACTGCCTTCCAATCTTACTGATGTGCATGACCTCGCCGGCGGTCTCACCGTAAGAATGTTTGTTGGCCACGTGCGCCAGGTACTTAAGGCCGGCATTCATGGCTCTGGGCAACCACTCCTCCTCTAACCAACCCACGGCCTGGCTCCAGGGCCCTGTTAAGACGCTGTTGTCATTGAGTTTGTACGCGCAACCGGTCTTCTCCAATATCTCCAGGCCCAGTTCACAAGCCACCTTTAAATCCTGCTGAGAGGCGTAGCCTTCCCAGTGCGTGTCTATGATGTCCAGCGCAGGGTTGTGTTCTACCACGTAAAAAATTCGGTCAAAAGAGTTTTTGGCTTCTAAGCGCATGGCTGATGAGCGGGATAAGATTGACAACCTAAAAAAAGAGGGGGAGTGGAAGCTAGAACCAACAGAAGTTCAATTTGTTTCTGGGCTTGGTTCTGCTTACCCGTAAAGATGCGCTTTTTCTTTTGAATAGATATAGCCTTACAAAGATTTAAAGCAGCTAAAAGGCATTATCCACTGGATGGCTAGCATAAAATATCCAAGCCCGTATAAGAGACACTTGCCTTTCAAAATTCAGGCAAATCAACCCTATGAAGACAACTCTGCTGCTAGTGCCGCTCTGCCTATTTGCCTTTCTCTTCCAATCCTGCGGTTCTGGTACAACAGAACATGCCGGCTCTGGTAAGACCATGATCCTGAGCAGTTCGGGGGAGATTACTACGCTACCCGATGAGGCCAGCCTTACCTTACATTTGCAGTGCCTGGACAAGGACATCAAACAGTCCAAGCAATGCCTGCTGGAAAAGTCTGAGGCGCTTAACACCCTGTTCAAAACCTACAAGATAGCCCCTGAGGACATCCTGACCACCTCCATCAACCAGTCCAAGGAATACGGTTGGCAGAACAACTCCAACGTGTTTCAAGGCTTCAGGTCTTCCATCACCATGTCTTTGAAAGTACGCCGTCTAGCGGTGCTGGAGGAACTGTACCCCGCCCTGCTCACCAATGAGAACGTGACCATTGGCAACCTGGCCTACTCGCACAGCAAGCTGGACAGCCTTAGCCATGAAGCCTACCAAAAAGCCCTCGCTAACGCCAACGCACTGGCAGACAAACTGGTCCAGAAAATGGACTTTTCTGACAAGGAGATCCTAAGTATTGCCAACGTAGAACTGCCCGCCAGAGAAGAAGCACGTGGTGGTGCCGTGGCCGTGCAGGCAGAATCTAACATGGCCGCTGATGCGTCCAGCAACAGAATCACGCTCAACTACGGCAACGTCTACCTCACCAGGACCCTGCATGTAGAGTATAGGTTGAAGTAAAGAAGACAATGCCGGCTCGTTTTTAAGCTATTTTCCAGAAAACAGGCCAAAAACGGCAAATTCCTTTAAGAGGCAATGGCTTCTCACATATTTATGATGCGGCCGTCCTCCATTTCTATGACGCGGTCTGTGCGCTGGGCAAAGTCTGGGTCATGCGAGACAATGAGCAGGGTCTGTTTCTTCTCCTGGCACAGTTCCTGAAAGATGTCAAAGACAATGTCTGAGTTCTTCTTGTCCAGGTTGCCGGTGGGTTCATCGCCCATGATAAGGACTGGGTCATTGATGAGCGCGCGCGCAATGGCCACTCGCTGCTTCTGCCCGCCGCTTAACTGGTTGGGCATCTTGAGGGCCTGGTCATCTACGCCCAGCGTTTTCAAATACCCCATGGCCCGGTGTTCTACCTCTGCCATTGAATATCTACCCAACTTGATGCCCGGCAGCATGACGTTTCTGAGCACGCTAAACTCCTGGATGAGGTAATGAAACTGGAACACAAAGCCAATCTTCTCGTTCCGGATCTGGGCCAGTTGTTTGGGCGTGCGCTCACTCATCAGTTCGCCGTCCAGGTAGAGCTGGCCCTCATAGTCGGTGTCCATGGTAGAGAGGATGTAGAGGAGCGTAGACTTGCCACAACCAGACTTGCCCACCACCGACACGAACTCGCCGTGCGTGACGCTGAACGTGACCTCATTCAAGACCTGAAACTTGACCGGGTCATAGAAATACTTGTTGATGCCCACCGCCTCCAGAACCTTCTCTGCCATGGTCTTTATTTTCCTCTTATGATGCTGACCGGGTCTGTCTTACTGGCTTTGCGCGCCGGGAACAGGCCGGCAAAATACGTGGTCACCAGAGCGAAACTGATGCCAATCATATAGTACACCGGGTTAAAGTACACCGGATAGGTGTCTATGGTGGGCAGGGACTCGGTCTTAAACGGCAAATTGTCAATGACCACCGAAATACCGTAGCCCAGCAGCAACCCCATCACCCCGCCCGCAATCCCAATAATCATGGACAGTGCCAGAAAGATGTACTGCACGTCTGTTGCTGAGAAACCCGTGGCCTTGAGAATGGCAATGGCATCCATCTTCTCATAGATCATCATGTTGAGGATGTTGTAGATGCCAAAGCCCGCCACAATCAACAGCGTAATACCAACGGCGTAGGAGATGATGCTCCTGATGTTACTGCCCGTCTCAAACTGGCTGTTGGCCGTCTGGATGTCGGTGGCCTCCAGCCCATACAAGGCGGCATATTCTTTAGCGGTGGCGGGTGCCAGGTTCAGGTCCGTGAGGTTGACTTGTATGTCGGTGAGATAGGCAGAGGGCTGGCCCAGCAGTTTCTGCACGGTCTCAATAGACGCGAAGCTTTGGATGTTGTCAATCTCCATGATGCCCAGCTGGACCACGCCCACCACTTTTAGCGTGCCTTGCTGGCCGGTGGGCGCCGTCACTCTAATCACATCGCCCAGGTCCAGCATCATTTTCTCGGCAATGCCTTTGCCCAGAATGATGCTGTTAGACACTGTGGCCAGGTCCTGCAGGTTGCCTTCAATGATGTAGTCGCTTAAAGAGAAAAGCCTGTCTTCTGTGGCCACGTCAATGCCGTCAATCACGCCGCCCATCTCAATGGTGCCCGTGTTGTAAAACACCTGCGTGATGGCCTTGGGCGCCACGCCCACCACCCGTGGGTCTGCCTGAATGGCCTTGATGATGGCCTGGCTGTTGTAGATTTCCTTGCCCCTGTCCTTTGGTTTAACTGACCTGATAAAGTGCTCATGACCGGCATACTTGGCAGCACGTTCCACGGCCTGCACCGGCGTGGGCTTTATCTCATTGTAGAGCCGCACGTGGGGCAGGCGGTTCAAGACCAGGCCGTCCAGCAACTGGTTTAGGCCGTTCATGAAACTAACCAGGGCAATGAACATTCCAATGCCAAACGTCACCCCCGCCGCCGCTACTATGGACTGACGCATGCGCGCCCGTAGCAGCCCCACGGCAATGTTCAGGATGAGTTTAACGTTCATGCTTACCTAGGTTTATAGATGAACTCCGTCGTGTCCAGACCTTGCAGCACCTCGGCTTTGCGGTAATCACGCAGGCCCACTTTCACCTCGCGCCGCTGGTCTGGGGCCACCAGCACAAACCGGTCCTCCACCAGATACTCCCTTGGTATGAGCAAGGCGTTCTTTTTGGTCTGTACCACAATGTTGGCTTCGGCAGACAGGTTGGGATAAAGTGTGGCCGGTGGGTTCACAAACCGCGCATCTACCTGAAACGTGCGCGACCGTTCGTTCATGATGGGATAGACTTTCTCCACTACGCCTTCAAACACCTGCCCTTTGTAACTGTCCATGCTAATCTGCACGGGCTGTCCCACCCGTACCTGCACAATGTCATTCTCGTCTACTTCTAGCTCCAGCAGGAAATTCTTGGTTTGGCCAATAACCGCCAGCGGCGTCTGCGGGCTTACCAACTCACCTTTCTCCAGGAGCACGTCATACACCCTGCCAGAGATGCTGGCCCGAACCACAAAATCTTGTTGCAACTGCTTGCTGATGTCATAGTTCACACCGGCGCGTTGCATCTCATTCTTTAGTTGCCGGTTTAAGAGGTTGTAATTGGCCCGGGCAGAGAGGTAATTGCTGCGCGAAGAGTTGTAGGCCAGTTGCCGTTGCTCAAACTCCACCTGGGTGCCAATGTTCTGTTCCCACAAGCGCTTCTGCCGCTGGTACAGAGAGGAATCCAGCTGGTATTTGTCACGAGCCTGCCTAACCGCCAATTGCGCCTCCTGCAACCGCCCGAAGTTGCTTTTGGTGTTCTCTTGGCTCAGTTCCAGGGCCAGTTGGGCGTAGCGGGCATTCAATGCGGCCGTGCTGTTCTCTACCCTGAAGAGCGGGTCGCCAGCGTTCACGGTGTCACCAGGCTTGACCAGAATGGCCTGCACAATGCCGCTCACCACGGGATAGGCGGTGTACTGGTCTGCGGCCTTGACCGTGCCAGAGGCGTACACAGATTCTGCAATGTCGCTTACCTTAGGCTTTATGCGCTCCTGCTCCTCCTGGCATGAAACCAGGCAAAACAGTAGCAGCAGCAGTAGTACAGAATATCTTTTCACCATGACCTGAATGCCTTCCACCTTCTAGCCAGAAGGCGCACTGCAAAGAAAGGAAAAACTGGCACCCTTGTCTGCGACGATTGCCTTCTTCTTACATGATACTCATCATTTTACCTTAAGTTGGAGGCGCGTTTCAGTTCCTGCTTTCTACGCGTAAATAGCCTTAAGCAAGAAATCCGTTTTTGGCCTATTTTCTCAGAAACAGGCCAAAAACGGACGTACAGGAATAAGATAAATCCCCCTTTCTTAGGTGTGAGTTTACCCAATGGTAAGGGTGTAGGAAGCTTCAAAGGTCTGATGGCCTAGCAGGGAAATTATGCCTTCCTTCTGGCTTAGCTCTATGGGCGGGCCAGAGGTGCCGGCAATGCCGTGCCAGGGCTCCAGACACAGAAACGGGGCGCCTGCGCGCTTGGTCCAGATGCCCAGAAACGGAAAGCCTTCAAACTGCATTTGTACAAAGTGCGGGTGCTGGTCGCATTTAAGGGTGATTTTTTCTGAGCGCACATTCTTGAAGACCAGGGCGTCTTTCTCATAATGGTTGTAACGCAAGGGCATAATAGCCATGTTGTCCAGCACGGGCTCCGTCTGGCCGTTTTGCAGGCCGGTGCCGTCTTCCAGGAGATAGCGTGCCAGGGTTTCGGGTTGGGAGAACTCCAGGTAATAGTCTTCAAAGGCGGTATTGGGCGTGAGCGGACAGTTGAAGGCCGGGTGCGCGCCAATGGAGAACAGCATCTCCCCTTCGCCCATGTTCTGAACCTGGTATTTGACTTCCAACGTCTGGTCCTGCAAAGTGTAGATAATCCGTAACCTGAAATGGAACGGATAGACCTGCAAGGATGCCTCAGAGAATCTAAGCTCATAGACTAACTGGTCAGCGTTCTGTGAAACCAGGGCAAACTCCTGGTCCCGGGCAAAGCCGTGCTGGGGCAATGAATAGGTCTGGCCCTGGTGCAGGTACTGGTCTAGCGGCAGACGCCCCACTATCGGGAAAAGCACGGGCGCGTGGCGGTTCCAGAACTGGCCATCTGCTTGCCAGAGGTATTCCAAGTTCTCAGACTTCTTGAGGAAAGAGCAGAGTTCGGCGCCGTGGCTTTTGACGCCTACGCGCACTAAATCATTCTCTAAGTAAGCAATGGACATAAATGGAGTTCTGGGTCTTGGGTTCTGGGTCTAGTATTACATAGAAAGCAACGCTTCTACGGCTTGTACGGCAGACTGGAAACGGGTGCTGTGGGTACCGGATATTTCGGCAAATGCGGCGTTCATCTGCTGGAGTTCACGCTTGTACCAGGCGTAAAAATATTCCCGCAGGTCTGGGTGCTCGCGCTGGGGATCTGGCTGCCAGGGCAGGTCTACGTTTAGGAGCAGGTACAGGTCAATCTGCTGGTGTTGCAGTGCCTCCTGTATAGAACCTGAGGCCTGACCATAGGCGTGCTCAGACCAGATTTTAAGGACCAAGGCCTCGGTGTCCAGAAACAGAATTTCGGGGTTAGCTTCCTCGGCTTTTTGCCACAGCGTCAGCTGGCCTTTTAAGATTTGGTCCAGGTCTTCGGCTACATACGGCCGGTTTAGCTGGTCTATGTACGCGCGGGCGTATTCGGGTACCCAAGACGCCTGGAAGTGTGCGGCTAACTGTGCGGCCAGTGTAGATTTGCCCGTGCTTTCGGGACCGGTGATGGCTATTTTTTTCACGAGAGAAATGCTAGATCAGGCCTTGATTTTTGGCTTATTTTCTGGAAAACAGGCCAAAAACCAAGGGCCCGCCAAGGTAAGCAAAAGCATAGGCTTTCTGGGCGCCTTATTGGCTGGCTGTGTCTTTTCTAAAATCAAGGTTGTAGCCCACCGTCACTTGCAGGGTGTGGTTGCTCTCAAAGTTGATGCCACCGCCAGACTGTAACAACTGGTGCATGTAGCCTACCTCCAGAGAAGCCGCCTTGCTGAATTTATAGCCTACGCCGGCATAAGCGCGGTTCTGGTCAAAGATGTTGGCCTGCACGTTTTTGCCAAACCCAATGAACACCTCATTGGACCCCGACACATACGCTTCTTTCTCTTCTAAGGTAGGGCCGCTCAAGGGCAAGGTGGTTTTAAACTGGTAGCGGGCGCGGTTTAGGTAGGTGGCTTCTTCAGCGAAGGGCCTTTTCACAAACCGCTGTTCTAACCTGAACCGGTGCTGCACCAGAAACCGGCCATAGGTAGCCTTCAATTGAACCTGCTCATACGCGCGGTGCTCCGGAAAATCGTCCAGGGCCGGAGTGTCTCCGTAGGGATACGTGTGCGCATAGACATAGCCTCCGGCCACAGACACATCCTTGCTCAGGCTGTACGTAAGGCCCATGTGCGTGACAAACTGCTGCGGGTCTGGCAGGATATCATGTCTCCTGAATTGCACATCTATGTAAAAGCCCCACTTGTCTGTAAACGTATGGTTACCGGTGTAGACGTACCAGCCGTGCTTGTTGTTATTGTACACTCTTTTGGTCTGGGCAACTACCAGGTTGGAGGAAAGCCCAACCAACATGATCAACACTAAAATCCAGTTCTTCATAGGCTACTAAAGGCAAAGGCCATTGCAAAAAGGGGAAAGGCCCTGCGTGAATAAAATCCAAAAATAAGCAAATGCTTACAAACCACTGCCCATCAACCAAGGCGGTTTGGCCGTAACCGCTTCTCAAAGAAAAAGACATCCGCCTGGCGTACCAAACGACTGTCTTTTCTTAGTCTTTTTTTTAAGCAGTTGCTTAGTTCTTGTAGTAGAGCGGGTTCTGTTTGCGCTTTCTGTGTTCATCCAGGTTAATGTTCATGGCAAAACCCGGCTGCCCGAACACATACGTGGGCGACATCACAATAGAAGGCTTGCGGCCCCAGCGGTTGCGGTGTGACAGGTAGGCCAAGTGAGAAGACAGCATGCCAATGCCGGCGCCTACAAACACGTCACTCTGCCAGTGCTTGTTGTTGAGCATTCTAAACGCGCCCACAGACGTAGCAATGGTGTAGGCCCCTACCCCGTACCAAACACTTCTATGCCGAAGTTCTGAATGGACAATAGAAGCCGCCAAAAAGGCCTGCGCCGTGTGCCCCGAAGGCATGGACTCAAAGTTCTCGCCGTTGGGCCGCTCCAGGTTGGACACTTGCTTGATGCCAAATACCGTGATGCCAAAAATGGCTTCGGCTTTGACAATCACCAAGGCAGTGTTGAGGAAGTCATTGTTGGAGCGCACGTTGAGGATGTTCACCAAGGCCAATTCTACATACGGCGCAATGAGCAGGGCGTCATCAATGGAGGTCTTAAAGTTGGGGAAGTTGCGCTGAATGTCTCGCTTGGCGTCATAACTGCTGTAGATGCCGTTGCCTTTAATGGTGCTGAGGCCGTAGCCTATCAAGATGGCGGGTACAATGGTGGCTTTAAAGGCTTTAGACTTGAAGAACGGGGCCTTGGTGTTGCCTTGGGCAACCGTAGAATCCTGGTACTTTTTAAGCGTGTCCTGGGCTTGGACTGGCGCCTGGTACTTCTTTAAGGAATCGGCTTCCTGGGCAAACACCTGCGGGGCAAAACTCCCGAAGGTCAAAGTCAGAGAAAGCCAGATGCGTATTGCTTGTTTCATTGTCTAGGGCTGTGTTAAGAAATTGTTACTACCTAGTTTAAATCGTAAGCACGCGGCAAATGGTTGCCATTTTAAGGCCCTATCTTTTAATTATCTGTCTACCAAGACATAAACCGGCCATTCATGCACGTGATGGAGGTAGTTTGAAGCTCTGTTTACGGCCTAGTACCTTACGCCAGAACGGCTTTCTGCTGGCGCAAGGTCTTTCTCCAGTCACGGTAGCCCATCCAGGCCATGGGAATGAAGATGGCATATAAGATGGCAGTAAGGTACAGTTCTTTGTATAGATAAATGGGCACGTACACAATGTCCACGGCCAGCCACAGCAGCCAGTTCTCCAGCTTCTTACGAGACATAAGCCACTGCGCTCCCAAACTCACGCCGGTGGTGCCCGCGTCCCAGTACGGTATGTCTGCCTCTGTGGTCATATCCAGATACCTCCCCAAGCCATAGGTAAAGACCGGAACCAGGACTACCAGCACGCCCCACTGCCAGTTGTGGGTTTTGGTAACGGGCCTTTCAACGCGCTTCCCGCCCTTGTACAACCACAGGTACCAGCCATAAAAGTTGAGCACGGCAAACATCACTTGCAGGCCCATGTCAGCAAACAGCAGGGCGTCTTTAAAGACCACCACGTAAAACAGCGCACTAATAAGCGCCAGCGGGAACGTCCAGATGTTCTGCTTAACCGCCAGCCACACGCACAGCAGGCCGGTGACAAAACCTACCACTTCGGTAAGCTTGGCCAGATTCCAATAGTCTAAAGTGAAGAAGTCCATAAAGAGCACGTCGTTTTTAGCCTTATATCTGGAAAACAAGCCAAAAACGGCTTTCTATCCTTACCAGAAAGGCGCACAAAAATAGAAGCTTCTGCGGGGCTTGCGCATTTTTTGACCGCCAGCCTGGTAATTATTTTGCTTTACCTTTGCCGCATGATCCCAGAAATTACGCCCGCCCAACTTAAAGAACGCCTGGCCAACGGAGAACCCCTGCAACTCATTGACGTACGGGAGCCCCAGGAATGGGACATCTGCCACCTGGGCGGTACGCTTATCCCCATGGCCGACCTGGCCAAGAAAGCTCCTGCCCTAGATGCCTCTGCCACCACGGTGGTTATCTGCCATCACGGCTTCAGAAGCGCGCAAGCCCTCCTGTTCCTGCAGCAGCGCTTTGGGTTCACCAACGTTCTCAACCTTAAGGGTGGCATTCATGCTTGGGCCCTGCAAGTGGACCCAACGTTTCCTACTTATTGATTTGATTGTTGATTGCTAATTGTTGAAGGAGGGTTACAGTTTTCGGGCTGATTTCAGCAAAAGAGGCGAAAAACGGCGTTGATTGAAGACACTCGTAGGAGCTTCGCACGCTACGAGGTCATTTAAGCAATTGATTGTTGTTGATTGCTGATTGATTTACCTGCAGATGTAAACACCCCTCTACGCTCCCCTCAAGGGGAGAATCTGCGTTTAGTATAAGCCTTTGCTACTGCACCTAATCCAGTCTTTCTGACGAGTCGCCTAAGCAGGTTGCCGCTTCAACCTAGAACAACGGCTACGACAAGGCGAGGCTGGTTAAACCGGCAAGGTGGTGACCATGCAAAAGAGGCAAGCTGGTACAGCGCGAGGCGGGAAGACGGGGCCCCGCGGCCGCGAGCGCTTAGCGGAGAAGATGAAACGAAGGGCATAAGGGCACCGGAAGAAAAGACCTTATCAGGGATAGCCAACTGCGTGCAACCGGACCGTGGCGAAAAGCAATACATTTTGATAAGCAGTTTAAGTTGTTGGTGATAACACCAACAACGGCGGGGCTAAAGTTAGATGAGCTACACAAAACAACAATCAGCAAATGACAACCAACCATAAGTTAAAAGTCATTTTCCGCCTAATTCCCAGAAAACAAGCCAAAAACGAAACCCCCTAAAATTTCTTTTCCAAGAAAAAGCAACCCATACTCAACTTTTCTCTTAATTTTACGTGGCAAATACCATAAACGCTATTTGCTATGCAGTTCCACGCTCCTAATCTGTTGTTTGAGGCACTCACCTACGACGACGTCCTTCTTCTTCCGGCTTATTCTGAAGTCCTGCCAAAGGACACTAATACCTCCACCCAACTGACCCGCAACATCCGGCTGAACATTCCGCTGGTCTCGGCGGCCATGGACACCGTGACGGAGGCAGACATGGCCATTGCCATGGCACAAGAGGGCGGCCTGGGCATCATCCACAAGAACATGAGCATTCAGCAGCAGGCTGAGCAGGTGCGCAAAGTAAAGCGCTCTGAGAGCGGCATGATCATGGACCCGGTGACCTTGCATGAAGACGCTACCCTGGGCGAGGCGCTAAGCTTGATGAAGGAACATAAGATTGGCGGCATCCCGGTCATCAATTCAGAGAAGGTACTAGTGGGCATCATCACCAACCGCGACCTGCGCTTTGAGAAGAACTATGCCATCAAGGTCTCTGAGATTATGACCAAGGACCGTCTCATCACGGCCCCCAAAGGCATTGAGCTGGACAAAGCCGAAGACATCCTGCAGGAGTACAAGATTGAGAAATTGCCGGTGATAGACGAGCAAGGCCACTTGGCTGGCCTAATCACCTATAAAGACATCCTCAAAAGAAAGCACCGTCCTAACGCTTGCAAAGACCAATATGGCCGTCTGCGCGTAGGGGCCGCCGTGGGCGTAACGGCAGACGTGCTGGACCGCGTATCTGCTTTGGTAAATGCCGGGGTAGACGTAATCAGTATTGACACGGCGCACGGTCACTCCAGAGGCGTGATGGATGCGGTGCGTAAAATAAAAGACACCTTCCCCACCATAGACATCATTGCCGGCAACGTGGCTACCGCCGAAGGCGCCAAAGCCTTGGCAGACTCTGGCGCCGATGCCGTAAAAGTAGGCGTGGGCCCGGGTTCCATCTGTACCACCCGCATCATTGCCGGCATTGGCGTTCCGCAGTTATCCGCAGTGATTGAAGCGGTAAAAGGATTGGAAGGAACGGGCGTACCGGTCATTGCCGACGGGGGCGTGAAGTTCTCAGGAGACATTGTCAAAGCCATTGCCGGCGGGGCCAGCTCCATCATGGTGGGTTCTTTGTTGGCGGGTACGGAGGAAGCTCCCGGCGAGATGCAGATTTTTGAAGGACGCAAATTCAAGTCATACCGCGGCATGGGGTCTATTGAGGCCATGGGCGAAGGCTCCAAGGACCGTTACTTCCAGGATGCCGAAGATGACGTGAAAAAGCTGGTACCGGAGGGCATTGTGGGCCGCGTGCCGTACAAAGGTCTGGCCGCCGAGGTACTCTACCAACTAGTGGGCGGACTCAAAGCGGGCATGGGCTATTGCGGAGCCCCTGACATTGAGGTGCTTAAAAAAGCCAAGATGGTCAAAATCACTGGTGCAGGCTTAAGAGAGAGCCATCCGCATGATGTGCAGATCACCAGAGAAGCACCAAATTATAGTAGATAATATCGTTAAAATTTTAGTTCTTTTGTAAGAATTAACGTATTCACCCTCGTTCTTCACCTAACTAACACCAATAGCAGGCGCCCAACCAATGCCCTATACCAAAAGAATCAAGCGATTGAGTTTTCTGACAGGAAGCGTAAGCTGGGTTCTGCTATTGGTGAATATTCTGTTTTTGGCCCGGCAGGTGCATGAAGGCGAACGCAACGCGGCCTCACCGTACCTGAGCAACCTGCTTTCTGTCATCTTTCTGGTGTCTGTGTTCTTGTACCAGCGCCAGGGCATGAAGGTGCAGAAGAACCCACAGTTCACCTCGCCGCTCTGGAAGCTGTTTGTCAAGGGCGGTCTGAGTGCGTACCTGTGCATGCTGTTGCAGGTGGGGTATCCTAGCCTCCAGACGTATTGGGTCAACAGTCCTTATTTGCTGGACATCTTCTATCAGATTGTCTTCGGGTTTCTAGCCTATTTTCTAGCCAAGGCGTTTTACACGTGGCGGCAGTTTGTACTCTACCACAAGACCAAGGACCTGGAAAGCCAGTGGAAGTGGTTTGAGATTCTGGTGGGCCTCTCCCTGCTGGTGCCCCTCTTCAATGTGGAGTATATGAACCACATCTTCCTGATTCTGGATCTGGGGTTGTTGATGGCGTATGGATTATATATGAGCGTGCACCTGCGCTGGGTGGCGTATTTGAACCTGGAGCGCAAATGGGGAAGCATTCTCCTGCTCATGGCCATTCTAGTAAGCGTGGTGTTGTTTGCCAATTTCTTGTTCCAGTACGCAGACTCCCCAGAGCTGGTAGTGGACTACACAGACAACCCGTTCATTCTGCTCACCCTGTCGTTTGTGTTCTGCTACGCGCTGGCCTCTTTGCTGGTGGCCTTGTTCAGTTTACCCACGTCTCAGGTCTTTGAACAGAAAAACGCCGACCTACTCAATTTCCAGCGCTTGAGCCAGACCATTCAGCAGGGCCGCAGCGAAGAAGAAGTGTACGCCATGCTGTTTGAGAGTGCCATCAAAGCCTCTGGGGCAGACGCGGCCTGGCTAGACTTAAAAGAAGACTCCAAGAAATCTCTGCCCTTGCGCAATGAAAGCCCGCCAGACCCCATCGTGCAAAGCATCAAAAAGGCCTTCAAGGAGCTTAAAACCGATTCAACACAACTAAGTGAGAACAAAATCTTCATGAACGGAGATTTGTTGCACCACCCTGCCTTTAAAGAGCTGCGCCTGCCCTTCCAGTCCATGATGGTCATTCCCTTGGCATCGCCTAAGGTAGAATACGGGCACCTGTACCTGCTACGCGAGGTAAGCCAGGGATTTGACGCAGACACCGTGAGCGTGGTCCAGACCTTTACCAACCAGACCATCCTCACCATTGAGAACCTACGTCTGGTCACGGAGTCCTTGCAGAACGAGCGCTACAAAGAAGAGCTCAAGATTGCCAGCCTGGTGCAGGATAGGTTGATTCCTAAAACATTTCCTACAGACACTTGGTTTGAAATTAGTTCTTACTCACAGGCAGCCAAGGAAGTGGGTGGTGACTTTTATGACTTTCTGCAGCTGAGTGAGTCCAGGATTGCCATCATTATTGGAGACGTGTCGGGGAAAGGGATTTCGGCGGCGTTCCACATGGCCCAGATGAAGGGAATCTTTCACGGGCTCATGCAGCAGGACATGCTCCCGGATGAATTTATGGTACAGGCCAACAGTGCGCTAAGCCGCTGTCTGGAACGCACCTCTTTCATCACCTCGGCGTTGTATATAATAGATTACAAGATGCAGGGCGTGTCTTTTGCCAGGGCCGGCCACTGCCATACGCTGTACTATAATTCTATGACGGAAGATACGTTCTACTTCCAGACAGAAGGGTTGGGCCTGGGCATTGTGCGGGACAAGTCTTATGCCAAGCGCATACACCGCCTGCACTATGACTACAACCCCGGCGACGTGATGGTGATCTACACAGACGGCATAGTAGAGGCCCGCAGCCCAGAACAGGATGAATACGGCGAGGAGCGCCTTAAATACATGCTCTCCCAGACGTACCACCTAGAGGCCGAAGACATAAAAAGCGCCATCATCAATGACGTGTCAGAGTTTTCAAATGACATTTTGTATGATGACCAGACGTTGCTCGTGATCAAGTTCAAACCCCCTCAACCAAAGATTTAGAAGTTCCGTAAAGAAGCGCGATGAAAATTAAACACACAATCTCCGACAACACCATCACCATCAGCTTAGACGGTGAATTGGATGCCAGCTCATCTGTGATGCTAGATGAAGAACTTTCTGCTCCTAGTATCATGATGTTCAGCAAGATTCTGGTAGACTGCAAGAATCTCAACTACATTTCTTCTGCCGGCTTGGGCGTATTTATCTCGCACTTGCAACGGTTTGAAGACGCCCAGATTAAGCTTATCTTCTTCAACATGCAGGAGAAAGTACGTAACGTATTTGAAATCTTAGGCCTTGACCTGTTAATGACCATTGTTTCTTCTTATGAAGAAGCCGTGACCATCGCCAATGACTAACTTCATTCGGGTCAGTTGCGACAGGAAAAACCTGAAGATTATCCGGGCGTTCGTCACGGAAACACTGGCCCCTGTCCCATTGTCTGCCATCACCTTGAACCAGATCATACTGGCCGTGGATGAAATCTGCGCCAACATGATCATTCATGCCAACCAGGAGGATGGTAGCAAGTTCATGTGCCTGGAGATTGACTATGATGACCGTGAGGTGGTATTTGAGCTGTCTGACAACGGTATTGCCTTTGAGCAGGCCCAGTACCGCGAGCCTAACATCATTGACAACATCAAGATGGGCAAGAAAGGCGGCGTGGGCGTAGCCCTGGTCAACCGCATCATGGACAAGGTAGAATATACCCAGCAGGGCGACACCAACATTTGCCGGTTGTACAAGCTTATTTCATAGGCTTCTGTATTATTTCCCGCGTTCTATACAATAAAAACCGTTTTTGGCCTGTTTCCTGTAAAACAGGCCAAAAACGGTTTCTTTGTTTGCCCCACCAGGCAGTATGTTTTTCACCAAGAGCCGTTTCTGTCCAAAAAAATGAGTAAAATTGCATAACGTTCGGCCTATTGACGGCTGTTCTCTTGTGATTTGCTAAGAATCTATGCGAGCTTCTTCTTTCTACCTAGGCCTTGGCGCCTTATTTCTGTACGGTTGTACCTCTCCTAAAAAGGCCAGCGAGCCCGCTGTGCTCACTATTGGGCCAGAGGCAGTGCCGGTTTCTGAGTTTGCCTACGTGTATGAGAAAAACAACGGCTCCTCAGACAGTGCCTACACCCAGGCCAACGTGCAGGAGTACCTGGACCTGTACACCAACTTTAAACTGAAAGTAGCCGAAGCCAGAAGCCGCGGCCTGGACACCACCCAAGCCTTTAAAACAGAGCTGGGCGGCTACAAAGAGCAGTTGGCGCAACCCTATCTCACAGAGAAAAGCGTGACGGACCAACTGGTGCGCGAAGCCTACGAGCGCTCCAAAAAAGAAATCAACGCCTCGCATATTCTGGTGGCGGTAGACATAGAAGCCGACCCTAAGGACACTCTAGCCGCTTTCCAGAAGATTACGGGTCTTAGACAGCAGATCTTGAACGGTGCTTCTTTTGAGGCAGTGGCCAGAGCCACCTCAGATGACCCATCAGCTAGAGAGAACTTCGGTCAGCTGGGCTATTTTACGGCTTTGCAGATGGTCTATCCGTTTGAGAATGCCGCCTATAATACGCCCAAAGGCCAAGTGTCTCAGCCGGTAAGAACCCGCTTTGGCTATCATTTGATCAAGGTCAATGATATTAGAACGGCGCAAGGCGAGATTAAAGTAGCCCATATCATGGTGCGCGCCACCTCTGGCATTCCAAGGGCAGACTCTTTGGTGGCCAAGAAAAAGATAGATGAGATTTACCGCCGCGTGCAGCGCAAAGAAGACTGGGACAAGCTAGCGGCACAGTTCTCAGAAGACGCCGCCTCTGCTGAGGAAGGCGGAGAGCTGCCTTGGTTTGGCACCGGCCGCATGATTCCTTCTTTTGAGGAAGCCGCCTTTGCCTTGGCCCAGCCAGGCTCTATCACGCCGCCGGTTCAAACGCCGTACGGCTGGCACATCATTAAATTACTGGAACGCAAAGAATTGCCGGCCTATGAAGAGATGGAAACCTCTCTGCGCAACCGCATTGCCAAAGACTCGCGCTCAGAACTAAACAAAGCTGCTTTCCTGCGCCGTATTAGAACAGAGAACCAGTTACAGGAAAATATAGCTAACAAGCAAGTAGCCCTGCGTCTGGCAGATACTACGCTGGTGGCAGGCACCTGGCAGTACAAAGAGCCCACAGAGCCTAAAAACGCTGGCTCTTTGACCTTGTTCACCATCAAAGGGCAGCCTTACACCCTTAGCCAGTTCGCTCAATACGCACAGGAAAACCAAAAGCCAAAGCAGAACGCATCAGTGGCCCATACCATGGGGCTGTTGTATGACAAGTTTGTAGAAACCAGCCTGCTCAACTATGAGCGTGACCACCTGGAAGAGAAGCACCAAGACTTTAAGATGCTGGTGAACGAGTACCATGACGGCATCTTGCTGTTCCAGTTGATGGAGGAGAAGGTGTGGACAAAGGCCATGGAAGACACCGTGGGCTTGCGCAACTTCTTTGAGCAGAACCGCAGCAAGTACATGTGGGGCACCCGCGCCCAGGCCACCATCCTGAGCGCTGCCAACCCAAGTATTTTAGCCCAAGCCCAAAAGCAGTTAGCCACGGGCAGATTCCTGTCTGAGCGCTACCAGCAGCCTGATGTGGCCTTTACGTTTAACAATGACAACCTTACTGCCGCCGCCATGGCTCAGTTAGACCAATTAGTCAATGCCTTAGAGGCAGACACAACCTTGACCGTAGAACTGGCAGGCGCTATTGACGCCAGAGAGGCTACTAACCGTAGCAATGCGTCGCTGGCCGGCAGAAGAGCCAATGCCGTGAAAGCCTATCTGGTAAAGAAGGGAGTAGACGAAGAGGCTATTCAAGTAATGCCAACCGCTGACCGCGCATCTTCTGGCCGTAACGCCCGCCGTGTACAGCTTAAAGTATACTCTACAGACGTACAAGCGCTGGCAGACCAGTTCAACCAGAGCAACCCGCTGGCCCTGCAAGTGGCCTCGCGCAAGTTTCAGAAAGGTGAGAACAAGGCCTTGGACCAGGTTACCTGGGCACCGGGCACCTATACCACCACGGTAGACGGCAGAACAGTCTTAGTGAGAATAGACAAAGTAGAACCCGCCGGTCCTAAGCAATTGAATGAGACCCGCGGCGCGGTCATCTCAGACTACCAAAACCACCTGGAGAAGGAATGGGTCAAAGAACTGCGCCAGAAATACCCGGTAAGCGTAAACCAAACAGAGGTTAAAAAGCTCATTAAGAAGTAAGTTTCTTAAAGTGCAGGCGTTTGTCTAGCTTTGTTTGTTGAGAACAATCATATTTTGCCCTGAAAGCCGCCTCTTACAGAAAGCGCTGGCTTTAAAAACCTAACATGAAAACCCGTATTCACTTTTCTTCTTTCTTTAAAAGTATTTTTGCGCTGGCAGTGGTTTGCTCTTTGGGCAACCAGGCGCAGGCGCAGCAAACCATATTACTGGACAATATCATTGCCCGCGTGGGGAGCCATATCATTTTGCGCTCTGAACTGGAGTTACAGCAGGCCCAGGCCGTGAGCCAGGGCTATCCGGCTACTACAGAGCTGCGTTGCAACATCCTGCAATCCATGATCCAGAACAAGGTCTTGTTAACCCGCGCCGAGGTAGACTCTGTGGTAGTGGAACAGGCGCAGGTAGACGGTGAATTGGAGCAGCGTCTGCAATACATGATTGCGCAGATTGGCGGCCCAGAGAAACTGGAGTCTTACTTTAACAAGCCTATGAGCCAGATTAGAGAAGACTTGCGCAAAAGCATGCGTGAGAACCTCACCATTAGAAAAATGGAGCGGGAAATCTCTGGCAAGATCAAGGTGACCCCAAAAGAGGTGCGTCAGTTCTTTAACCAGATTCCGCAGGACAGCTTGCCGTATTATTCTACTGAGGTAGAAGTAGGCCAGATTGTAAAAATCGCGCAGATTGGCAATGCCCAGAAACAAGCCGCCAGAAAGCAGTTAGAAGACATCAGAAAACGCATTGTGGCCGGTGAAGACTTTGCCGCCTTAGCCAAGCAATACTCACAAGACCCCGCTTCTGCCGCCGAGGGTGGAAACCTGGGCTTCTTTAAGCGCCGCGAGCTGGTACCAGAATATGAGGCCGCCGCTCTTAAATTAAAGCCCGGTGAAATGTCTCCGGTGATTGAGTCCATGTTTGGGTTCCACTTAATCCAGTTGATAGAAGTACGCGGTGAAGAGTACAACTCCCGTCACATTCTTATCAAGCCAGCCACCGCGCAGGTAGACATGCAAGCCACCGCGCAGGCCTTAGACAGCATCAAAGGTCTTATCCAGAAAGACAGCCTTACCTTTGCCAAAGCCGCCAAGGACTTCTCAGATGACATGGCCACCAAAGGCAACGGTGGTATGATTGCCTTGGGCGGCAGCCCTACCACGTACCTGCCCGTAGACCAGCTGGATCCTTCTATCTTCTTCGTGATTGACACCATGCAAGTGGGCAGCATCAGTGCTCCCCTGCCGTACCGCACCGAAGACGGAAAAGAGGCCATGCGCATTCTGTACCTGAAATCTAAGAGCGCCCCGCACCAGGCCAACTTGAAAGACGATTACCAGAAGATAGCCGCCGCGGCACTTAGCAACAAACGCAACAAAGCCATTGCTGAGTGGTTTGAGAAAAACAAAAACACGGTGTTTGTAGACGTGGCCCCAGACTTTCAGGCTTGTAATTTAGACGAGTAACCTAACCGCCATCTATGCCATTTGCCTCTGACAAAGAAGCCGCTGACGCGCTATACAAAGCCTACGGGCAACTTACCTCTGAAATCTCCCAAACCATCATTGGGCAAGAGGAAGTAGTAAAACTAGTGCTGACCGCTGTTTTTTGTCAGGGGCATTGTCTTTTGGTAGGCGTACCGGGTCTAGCCAAGACCTTGCTCATCCATACCATCGCGTCCTCGCTGGACATGTCCTTTAACCGGGTGCAGTTCACGCCCGACTTGATGCCCTCAGACATTCTGGGCTCTGAGACCCTGGACCAGAACCGCAACTTCCAGTTTGTGAAAGGCCCGGTGTTTGCCAACATAGTCCTGGCAGATGAGATCAACCGCACGCCGCCCAAAACTCAGGCCGCGCTCTTAGAGGCCATGCAGGAATATTCTGTGACGGTGGCGGGGCATCATTACAAATTACCCCGCCCGTTCTTTGTGCTGGCCACCCAGAACCCCATTGAGCAGGAAGGAACCTATCCCCTACCGGAGGCGCAGTTAGACCGCTTCATGTTTCACGTGGCATTGTCTTACCCAAGCTACGCCTCAGAACTGCAGATCGTCAAAAACACCACTGGTGACCGCAACTACCAGCCTAGGGTTATTCTCACGGCAGAACAAATCATTGAATTCCAGCAACTGATCAGACGCGTGCCCGTGACCGACAACGTGGTGGAGTACGCCGTGAAACTGGTGCACAAAACCCGTCCCGAGTCTGAAATGGCGGCCCCGCAGGCCAAGCAGTACCTGGAATGGGGCGCAGGCCCCAGAGCCTCGCAGCACCTGATCATGGGCGCCAAGTGCAACGCCCTTCTCAACGGCAAATACTCCCCAGACATTGAAGACGTACAGACCGTGGCTGTGCCTATTTTACGGCACCGCCTGGTGCGCAACTTCAAGGCCGAGGCCGAGGGCATCACCGTAGAGCAGATCGTCAAAGAATTATTATAGTCCGTTTTTAGCCTTTTTCTTGGAAAACAGGCCAAAAACGACCATCTGGCTACTGCTCCTTTTTAGAGAACCCTTCCCCTTTCCGCAACTTTTCTGACGCAAATCAGTTTGCAGAGACACTAATTTGTTTCTCTGCCACTTGTGGCCGCATATCCTACAAGCTTTCTAACCTACAGCTGTTATGCACCGGAAGACCATTGCAATTATTGGAGGAGGTTTCTGCGGCACCATGGTGGCCGTGCACCTGCTCAGGCAAACCCAACAGCCGGTAGAGGTCTTCCTGATTAACAAAGGCTATCCCAAAGGCAAAGGCGTCGCGTATTCGGCTAGCTCAGAGAAATACCTGCTCAACGTGCATGCCGGCCGCATGAGCGCCTTCCCAGACCAGCCCGCCCACTTTGTAGAATGGCTGAAAACCCAGCCGGCCTTTGAGGCGTCTTCCTTAGAAGAAATTGGCCACACGTTTGTTCCCCGGCAACTGTACGGCCAATACCTAGAGGCCATCCTGCAAGAAACCATCGCTACGCACAGCCAGGTTTTCACAGAAATACATGACCGGGCCATTGCCATCAGCAGTACCAAAAACCTCTTGCAGGAAACTTACCAACTAACGCTGCAAAGCGGCAGTCAGGTAGAAGCAGAGCAGGTAGTGCTGGCCTTGGGCAATTTTAAGCCTGCCAACTTGCGGTGCTTACTTGCTAAAGAAGCAGAGAGCCTTGCGCCGTCTCTCTATGTCTCAGATCCGTGGCAGCCAGATACACTCAAAGGGCTGGCTCCCTCTTCTACGGTGGTTTTGCTGGGCACAGGCCTCACCACCATAGACGCCCTACTGGGTCTGCAGGAACAAAATTTTACCGGCAAAGTGTATGCCGTCTCTTCCAATGGGTATCTGCCCCGGCCCTACCTGTCAGGAAAGGCCAATGTTGACTTCGGGGACAGGATTGCGCAAGCAAATTCTTTGCTGGAGATGGTTAGAATCTTCAACCAGGAATTGAAAGCCAACAGCGGTCAGGGCTGGGAGGAGATGATCAATGGCATACGCCCGCATACGCATGCACTCTGGCAGAAACTTACCTTGCATGAGCAACGCAAATTCGTGGCCAGACTAGGTTCCCTTTGGAGCGTGGTCAGGCACCGGCTCCCCCCGCAGGTGCATACCGCCACTCAAGAGATGCAGCAGGCCGGACAATTACACATAGTGGCCGGACGGGTGCAGTCCATGGTGCCAGGGCCCGACAAAGTAGAAGTAACCATCCAACCCAGACAGGTCCTGCCCGCAGCAACCATCTTGGCAGACCGCATCCTCAACTGCACGGGTCCACAGCTCCGGTATGAGGCGGTGCCAGATGCTTTAGTGCAATCCCTGCTTAGACAAGAGCTGGCGGTGCCGCACCCGTTGCATATGGGGCTTCAGGTAGATGCGCTGGGGAGCGTGCTACGGCCAGACGGGTCGCACAGCCAGAGCCTGTTTACCTTAGGCTCTTCCAGACGCGGCAATCTGTGGGAAAGCAACGCCATTGCCGAACTCAGAGAGCAAGCCTTTCAACTGGCCAGGCACCTGTCTCAGCCGTTTTTTGGCTATTTTCTGGAAAACAGGCCAAAAACGCAGCCCACGGCTTCTGCCTAAACATTATGAAAACCCCAAAGTGATCTGTACTTTTACACCCAGAATACTTTTACAAACATCCATATGGAAGCAAGTGCCCTTTTTGAACGCTTTGAGAACAACGTAGAGACCATTGCCCGTCACTTAAAGAACGGCGTGGACATACGCACCACTCCTTACCATATCTCTATGCCCCTGGAAGTACGCATGCTGTGTGACATTCTGCGCCATGTGGGCTTTGACTATACCATCACCAAAGACGGCTTAGAATCTTTTACTGAGTTCCAGAACCAGTACCAGCAGGACGCCAAGCGCTTTTCAGACGCCATTTACCAGATTCTGCAAGACAAGCACGCATACATGAAGACGCCTGACGGCACGGTGTTGCTAAAAGAGCACCTGATCAGACGCCTGGAATATTTCAATGAGATTGCCCACTCCATGGAGGTGATTGCCCGCTGGCAACAACTAGGGAGCCCGGTGCAGTATAACTATCCGTTCTTAAACAAATAAAACAAAGAAGGCAGGCTCTAAAGAACCTGCCTTCTTTGTTTTATCACCTCACGGTCTATTATAGCCCAGTATATGCACTTTTAGTTTTTGGCCGGCGGCGCGCTTGGCCCTGAAGGTAATCCAGGCCTCTTCTATGCTTTGCGTAGGCGCCTGCGGAAACAAGGCCTCAGTGGTCTCCAGTTCTTTCCCGTCCATTTCTAGAATCACTTCTACGGCAATGTTCTCTGCGGTCTGGGTTCCTTTGTTGACCAGCTCCAGTTTGTAGATGTTTCTTTCCAGGCTATCTGTAGTAGACGCAATGGAAACCCGCAGGTCTGGGGGCGTGTCTTGGTAAGAAAAGGACTTGACCACCAAATAGCCAATCAAGCCCAGGACCAATAGTAGGCTGGCGGCAAAGACGCTCCACTCAAGCAGGTTCTTTTTCATAATTGTCGGTTTTTGAAGAGTCTGGCTCAGCTTCCTGGTCTAACAGGAGCCTGCCCGCCGAAGCCCCCAAAGAAGCCACCAAACTTAAAATGACGGTCATGTGTATGCAGGTCTGCAACCCCGTTCCCTCAAATCTGCCATAAAACCACAAGGCACCCGCAGACACGCAAAAGGCCGTACCATACGTAATGCTTACATTCCAGATTACCTCCATCACATGCGGCTTCTGGTTGGCAGGCGTTTCAAAGGCTCCCCTAAACCCAATGTAAAAAAGAATAACCCCGTTTAACACCAGTGACACCAGGACAATGGCCAATACCAGCAACGGCTTGATGGTGGTGGCCAGTTCAAACACTTCATCTGTAGGTGCAATGTTAGCGGCCAGCAGCATGCCTGCGCACACAGCAAGCACCACCAACTCTAAAGTAGAGCCCCCTTTTCCCTTTTTCTTACTGGAAGAATCCTGCATACCCAAAGACACGTCCTCATTACTGCCAGAAGTGCCCAACTGCGCGGTACCAATAGACACGCCAACGGCCACGGTCAAGGCCTCTGTGATGACCATGTAGACAATTCGCTCCAAGGACATGGTGTTAAAGTCAATGAGCCCCAAAAGCATAAGAAACAAAAACGCCAGCACCAGCCCAATGCCCAGTTCTTCTACAGAGTCAATGGCCACTTCTTTCCAGGAGGCGCTCTCCCTAAGCCCGGCATAGGCGTTATATCCCAGAAGCAAGGCATAGGTCAGTGCAATGTTCAGGAGCAGCAAAAGAGGAGAGATGCGGTAACTGCTCCACCATACTTCCATGGTAAAGAGCAAGGGCAGGCTAAAGATGAGACCACCAATCAAGCCTCGGCCGTATTCCTGAAGTGAGTCACCTATTGGTTTTTTCTGCATATTGATTGTCAGATACTTGCAAACGGCGCAAAGGGTTACTATCCGTACTAAAACAAATGAACCATCGGTAAAATCACGGATGGGTCAATTGTTTTAGTACGTAGCGCTAATGGATGTTCTTCCTTGATTCTGGCGTTTCTGTCCTGAGAGCCCTCAGTTTTTAATTCTTTCTTGGGTTCTTTTTTGCGCCGGTCAGACCCTTCGTCGATGGCGGGCACTTGGGTGACGACGTCTACTGGGTCTTAAGAGTGACCACAGGGTACCATGCTGGCTTCTTATAAGGAACACTTTTACCGGGTGCTTCTTCTCTGCCCGCACAATCCACCCCTGACAACAATCGCCTTCTTTTCTAATTTTTAAGTCACAGTGCTCTGGCTTTAAAGGACATAGACCTGAGAAGGATGACCAGTGCCAGATTTTGTCAAAAAGAGACAGCACTTCTGGGAGTAGGCTTCGTACAAAAAGACGAGTCCCCTATTTACTTATGCGGCAGCACATCACCTCTTACGTCTCTTCTTTTCACCTGACCACGCCCCGGCTGTTGCTACGCCCGTACCATCAAGAAGAGGCCCAGGCGTTCCTGGATTTGCTGGAAGAGAACCGTGCCCGGTTGGAATCTGACTTTCCGGACAGGACTTCTTCGGTGACCAATCTGGAGGAGGCCGTTAACCGCATCAAGATTCTGGAGTACCAGCGCCGCACCGGCGATCTGTACAGTTTTGGGCTATGGCGACAGCAGGACCATCAGTACATTGGTGATATTACCATCAGGCGCTTGGCACGGGGCAAAAAAGTGGCAGAGGTAGGCTATTACCTTGCCGCCCACGCCGAGGGGCAGGGTTATGTCTCAGAAGCCATGCACGCGCTGCTGGAATATGCCTTTGAGGTCTTGCGCATGGACGCCATCAGTCTGCGCTGCGCCAAGGAAAACCAAAGAAGCCAAAAGGTGGCTGAGCGTTGCGGCTTCACCTGGACCGGCGAGTTTGTTCCTTACCTGAACCAATTGTCAGACAAGCCTCCCCGGCCGCTCTATACCTACCGGCTTTCCAGAAAGGACTACGCCAGTAAGGCCGCCTAGTCGTTTTTGGCTTCTTTTCTGGAAAACAGCCCAAAAATGATTACCGCTTCTTAAGCCGGGCCAGAAAGAAATCTGTATTAAAGTTTAGGTACAGGCTATTGGAAAACTCCAGGCCCGGGTCGTTCAAATCATAGAGCGGCTCCAGGCGCAGGGTCAAGGTCAATCCTTCGGCTAGGTTCACGTCATGCATCAGGCGCAGAATCAACAAGTCCCGCTCTTCTTGGGTGAACGTTGGGTTCAAGTAATTTGATGATTGTGACGGATACAGCTGCCCGCCCATCTCGGCTATATAGCCTCTGCCCCGCCAATAGCTCAGCATCACGTTCTGGTACTTGGTGTCAATGCCTGCGTTCAGGTAAACGCCCGTCCCTTGCTTGAAGGCCAGCTGCTTGGTATTGGAAAAGTCTTTGAAGGCCACCACGTACGGTTGAAAGTACAGCGCGTGCAACACCTTCTTGTCATAGTTTTTGCGCAGAACCAAGCCAATGGTGCCATTGAAGAATGTATCCAGCGGCTTGTCTGTGACGTCTATCTGCCCGCCGCGGTGCATGGCCGTGAACTGGATAGGCAAACCCACATAGAAATTAGAACCGACATTGGTATCCTCTGCATCCATGGAGGCAGGAGTCTTGTACAAAGCAATCTCCGCTACGGCGCCACCGGCCACTACTTCCTGGAACGGGTCACCTTCGCGCAGGTACCGTTGCCAGTCAATGAAGGCGTCCAGCTTGAGCCAGGGCTTGTTGAGTAAGAATTGCAGACCATTTTCCAGGCGGTTGGTGATGAGGCGTTCAAAGTCATAGAGCGGCTCAATGTAGCCGTGGTTCACGTGGCCTTCCAGCGTCCCGAAGATGAGCGTCTTGTCATCTTTCTCATAGCGTATGGTAAACGTGGGCTGCGTAAGCGAATACTTTTTGGTCCCGAAGTCTTTCTGCAACTGCAAGCCGGCGTCTATGCGCACATGCGGCGTGGCGTGGTAGACCAGCCTGGGGTTGAGGTGATAGCCAAACAGCGTGTAACCGTCTGCTATGTTGTTGAAGTACTCGTTGTTTTTGCTGTAGCCCAGCGCATTGAGGCCCACCTGCAACTCACCGGCCTGGTCTGGCTTAACGGGCTGACGGTTTTCCAGGGCCTGGTTGTTTAACTGAGCCTGGGCAAGCGAACCGCAGAAGACGCCCGCTACGGCTGTTAAAAGCCATTTCTTCAACATAGAATGGTTTGTATCAAAAATTAGAATAGGTCAGCTGAAAGGCTGGTTAAATTTTAAAAACGTACTTCCCCAACCTACGGACAAGGTACTTAATTTACACTAACAAAACAGTACCTCATACAGCAGACTTGGCCCACCTTACGGCTTATAACAACTGGCAGTTGGCTTGTTTTAAGACTTGTCCTGCTTGGTTAAATCAGCGTAAGGTTCACTTACAAAACTCATGGCCCATTTAAACTAATGTCATGAGCAAACGTTAGACAAAACTAGCTTCTTCAGCTTCAGAGGCTTACTACAAATTTTAGCAAATCATAGAAAATAAAACTAAAAAATGTAGTCTAAAATGGCACAAAACCCTACCTTGTGGTGTTAGAATATTGCGCCTCAAAAGCAGGTCTGGCAAGTGCCTTAAACGCCGCGGCAAGCGTTTGCAGATTGGCTTAGGATTCGTAAATTCACATACTATAAAGCAAAGAAAAACACAGACATGAGTGTAAACACCGAAAAATTGAAAGCGCTCCAACTTACCATCGACAAGCTGGACAAAACCTACGGAAAAGGGACTGTCATGAAGCTGAACGATACCAAAGTGGTGGATGTACCGGCAATCTCTACCGGCTCCCTTGGTTTGGACATTGCGTTGGGCATTGGAGGTCTTCCACGCGGTAGAGTGGTTGAAATCTACGGACCAGAATCTTCTGGTAAAACCACGCTCACCATGCACTGCATAGCCGAGGCTCAGAAAAAAGGCGGCATTGCCGCGTTCATTGACGCTGAGCACGCGTTTGACAAGGCTTACGCTGAGAAACTAGGCATTGACACAGAAAACCTTTTGATTGCCCAGCCAGACAACGGTGAGCAAGCCTTAGAGATTGCTGACCACTTGATCAGCTCTGGTGCCATTGACATCATTGTGATTGACTCCGTAGCCGCCCTGGTGCCTAAAGGTGAACTAGAAGGCGACATGGGTGACAGCAAGATGGGGCTTCAGGCGCGTTTGATGTCTCAGGCGCTTCGTAAATTGACGGGTACCATCAACAAAACCGGTTGCTGCTGTATCTTCATCAACCAGTTGCGTGAGAAGATTGGGGTGATGTTTGGTAACCCAGAGACCACCACGGGTGGTAACGCCCTTAAGTTTTACGCTTCTGTACGTCTGGACATCCGTCGTATTGGTCAGATCAAAGAAGGTGCTGACAACATCACCGGTAACCGTACCAAGGTGAAGGTGGTGAAAAACAAAGTAGCGCCTCCGTTCAAAGTGGTGGAGTTTGACATCATGTACGGACAAGGCATCTCTAAAGTAGGTGAGATCCTGGACCTGGGCGTGGAGTTGAACATCATCCAGAAGTCTGGTTCTTGGTTCTCTTATGACGGTAACAGACTGGGTCAGGGCCGTGACGCCGTGAAGCAGTTGTTGCTGGACAATGAGGAGATGATGCAAGAGGTAGAAGACAAAATCAGAGCCATGGTGAACGGCGAGCCAGAAAAAGTGGCGGCCGTGCTAGAAGGCACTCCAGAATAATTTCACAAATACTACAAGAAAAGGCACCTTTATAGGTGCCTTTTCTGTTTAAGTTGAGTTCCTGGCTAAAACTGTTATTTTTGTCTACCCCCTTGTCCAAGCAGAGTTGGTACGAGTTTTGAATAAGCCAGAGAAGAACAGATGTGATTGACTTATGCGTGCACCATATAAACTCCTTTTCCTAACTGGTTTCTTAGGGACCATTCTTAGTGGTTTTGCCGTCAAAGACTCTATGCGGGTCATTGACAATGACAGCTTCAAGTCTGGTGAGACCCTGCAATACAAGGTTCACTACGGCGTCATCAACGCCGGCGAGGCGGTCATCAACGTGGCCCCTACCATTCACCGCGTAAACAACCGGGTCTGCTACCAGGCCTCTGTGAACGGTAGAACCACCGGCTCTTTTGACTTCTTCCACCGCGTGCGCGACTCCTGGACGTCTTACATAGACACCACCTCCATTGTGCCGCAGCGCTTTACCAGAAACATTGAAGAAGGCCGCTACCGCAAAAAAGAGACCACTGAGTTTGACCACTATGCTAATAAGGTTTCTGTGACAGACAGCCGTGACAACCGCAAAAACGTGAGCTACAGTGTGCCAGACAATGTACAGGACATTGTGAGTGGCTTCTACTTTCTGCGCACGCTTAAACTCCAGAACTACAAAGTAGGCGATACCTTTAAAGTGCAGGGCTTCCTGGATGATGAGGTGTTCAACATGGTAGTGATGTACAAAGGCAAGGAGATAGTAGAGACCAAAGCCGGCAAAATACGTGCCCACCGTCTGGTGCCGCGCATGCCCGCCAACAAACTCTTCAGCGGTGAGAACGCCATTTCTGTCTACCTATCAGATGACAACAACAAGATTCCGGTCTTAATCAAAGCCGAGATGTTTGTAGGCTCCGTGAAAGTAGACTTGTACAAATACAGCGGTTTGCAGAGCAGACTGAGCGTTGTAAAGTAATTTTCAGACAGATAGTCTGCATACCAAGGCCACTAGAGACTTTTCCAGTGGCCTTTTCGTTTTTGACTTATTTCCTAGAAAAAAGCTCAAAAACGAAAAGGCCACACGTAGCAGCTTCGCGCAAACGGGATATTCTTAAGTAATTGATAGCTTATTATTGAGTGTTAGTTGCTGGTTGATTCATCTACTAACATAAACACCCCCCTTAGAGCTACGCTCGGTGCCTCAAACTCCCGTTTGGGCAACCCTCAAGGGGGGAGTCTGCGAGTAGGAGCAGTATGGGTGTAAAGGCTCGTTTGGGCAATCCTCAAAGGGGAATCACTACTAGCAAAGGCTTCTACCACTGGCACCTGTTCCAGTCTTTCCGGCGAGTCGCCTAAGCAGGTTGCCGGCTCTGTTAGGACTGCGGCTACTACAATGCATGAACCACTGATCACCCAAGGAAGCGTCTTTGCAAAGGAGGCAAGCTGGTACAGCGCGAGGCGGGAAGACGGGGCCCCGCGGCCGCGAGCGCTTAGCAGAGAATATGAAAAGAGTAGCATAAGGGCACCGGAGGAAAGGGCCTTCTCAGGAACAGCCACCGGAAGTCTACGGCAGAGAGTCACGGAGGCAACATCCGCGCCATAGAAGGGTAGCAGTTCTGCTGTTGGTGATACCACCATCAAAGGCGGGGGGGGTAGTAGAGTGAGGCATCAACCATCAATTGACAATTACCAATCAAACTCGTTTTCCGCCTATTTTCCAGAAAACAAACCAAAAACGAACCTTCCCAACAAAGCAAAAAAGGCCTAGAACGTTATCAAATTGTTATCATTGCGGTTACAAAAACCAAATGCGTTGCCACCTAGCAGGAATGTCTATCTTTGTATAGAGTTTCATGGCTCCTGAATCCCTTTCAGGTCATTTTTACTGTAACCACATATACCAGACAGCATGCAACCTCAAGCTAAATACAAGGTTTTGGTAGTAGACGATGATCCAGATATTGTTGAACTCCTGCAGTACAACCTGGAGAAGGAAGGCTATGAGGTAGCGCAGGCCGGCAATGGCAAAGAAGCCCTGGAGGTGGCCCGCACGTTCAAGCCTGACATCATTCTGCTGGACGTGATGATGCCGGTCATGGATGGGATTACCGCCTGCCGCCAGTTCAGGGACAACCCTAAGTTCAAAGACACCCGCATTCTCTTCCTGACCGCCCGCTCTGAGGAATTCTCTGAGGTGGCCGCCTTTGACGCCGGGGCAGATGATTTCATTGTCAAGCCCATCAAGCCCAGGGCGCTCATCAGCAGACTGGCCGCCTTCGTGCGACGCGACAACCAACAGACAGAGGCCACGCCCGTCATAGAGATTGGCGATCTGCGCATTGACCGTACCAGCTTTAACGTCCAGCGCGGCGACCAGAAAATCACGCTCCCCAAAAAGGAGTTTGAACTACTGGCTTTTCTGGCAGCCACACCCAACAAGGTATTCAGCCGCGATGAGCTGTTGAACAACGTCTGGGGCAATGACGTGTTTGTGATTGCGCGCACCGTAGACGTACACATTAGAAAAGTGCGCGAGAAAATAGGCGAAGACCAAATAAAGACCATCAAAGGCGTTGGCTACAAATTCAACACCGACTAATTCAACCGCCCCAGAGGCGACCATTGGCTCAGGCAAATTCAAACTGACCTCTAAGGGTATTGCTGTCATCATCTCTCTGCTGGTGGCTGCTATCATTACCTCTTATCTGCTGGTTTCGCCTACGCTGGAGTTTAAACAGCGCATTCTGGCCTTAGGCTTCACCTTTTCTGCCTGCTTTCTGCTGGTGTATTTCTCCTATGAGGCACTCATCTTCAAGGAGATCAACATCATCTATGACGGGCTGGACAAGACCAAGCGCAAGGACTTCAGGCGCATGAGCAACAAGTTTCTCTGGCGCCCAGAGCCGCTCAAGCGCATAAAGGAGGAAATCTACCACATGGCTGCCCAGAAGCAGAAGGAGATTGACGAGCTTAAACGCTTGCAGGCCCTTCGCCGCGAGTTTTTGGCAGACGTGTCTCATGAGTTGAAAACGCCCATCTTCGCGGCGCAGGGCTTCATTCATACGCTGCTAGACGGTGCCATGGATGACGTGAAGGTGCGCGACAAGTTTCTGCAAAAAGCCGCCAAGAGCTTAGACGGCCTGGACGAGCTGGTGCAAGACCTCATCACCATTTCTCAGTTGGAGAAAGGCGTGGTGCAGATGAAGAAATCTACCTTTGACCTGCGCTCCCTGGCCCATGAAATCTTTGAGCAACTAGAAAACAAAGCCGCTTTAAAAGGCATTACCTTACATCTAGAGGAAGATGAACTAGAGTCCTACCACGTCCAGGCAGACCGAGGGCGCATCAAGCAGGTGCTCATTAACCTTCTGGACAATGCCATCAAGTACGGGCGCCAACATGGCAACATCTGGCTTTCTTTCTACTCTGGCAAGAAAAAGACCCTGATTACGGTGAAAGATGATGGCCAAGGAATACCCAAAGAGCACCAGACCCGCATCTTTGAGCGTTTTTACCGCATAGACAAGAGCCGCACCAAAGACACCAGCGGCGGGGGCTCAGGATTGGGATTGGCCATTTCCAAACATATTGTAGAAGCACACCGCTCCACCATCACCATTGAAAGTGAAGTAGGCAAAGGCACCACCCTCCGGTTTAAGTTGCCCACGGCGAAGGCCTAAGCTAGTTCCTCCCGTCCACCAAAGAGGCAGGTTTAACCGTCTACCCTAGTAAGTGAGAATTATTGAGTAAATTGCGCCTTTTCCCAGAGGCTGTCGTTTTTGCGCTGTTTTCGTAAAAGGAGGCTAAAAACGAGCCCCGGCCCCTGCCCTCTCACGCATTTATATGAAGCTACCCGCTTTCCAAGACCTTATTATTTTTGAGAACGAAGATTACATAGTCGTCAACAAGCCGCCGTTTCTGGCCACGCTGGAAGACCGTTCTTTTCAATCCTCCAACCTACTGGCCCTGGCCCGCGACTATTGCGAAGACGCCCAGGCCTGCCACCGCATTGACAAGGAAACGTCGGGTGCCCTGGCCATCGCTAAAAACCCAGAGGCGTACCGTCACCTGTCCATGCAGTTTGAAGACCGCAAAGTGTCCAAAGTGTACCATGCTGTGGTTTGGGGAAGCTATGAGTTCAAAGACTTACTCGTAGACCGCGCCATTCAGCCGGGTTTGAAAGGGATTGCCAAGCTGGCCTACAAAGGAAAGCCAGCCCAAACCTATTTCACTACCCTGGAGAAATACGCACGCCATACCTTATTGGAGTGCAAGCCGGTAACGGGCCGCATGCACCAGATCAGGTTGCACCTGGCCTATTTAAAAGCCTCTATTGTACATGATGAGATGTATGGTGGCCAACCCTTGTTTTTGTCTTCGCTTAAACGCAAGTTCAACCTGGCTAAGGACACCGAGGAACAGCCCTTGATCAAACGCTTCGCGCTGCATTCTTACCAGTTGGGTTTTACCTTGCTCAATGGCGAGCCGGTGACCATTACGGCTGAGTATCCTAAGGACTTTCAGGTGCTGGTGAAGCTGCTGCGTCAGAACAGTTAAAGGTTCGTTGCTGGTTATTTGTTGTTCGTTTTTCGAATGGCAACGCGGATCACTAGTGTTTACTATATGTACTAGTATGAATTCCGTTTTTAGCCTACTTCCCAGAAAAGTGGCCAAAAACGGAATTCTGATTTTCTAAGCTTGCTTTCCTCTCGCTCCAATTTCCAACGCTAAACTCATAACTCTCAACTCTTAACTATTTCGTCTTGGTTTTCAAGGGAATAATCTAAATACGGTATTGCACCGGCAAAAAATTACTCCTATCTTTGTGACCATTTTTCAAAGTAGAGATACTTTATTTTTTCACCTGTTAACCATTTACAATGGACCATTTAAGTTATAAGACGCTATCAGTTAATAAGGCGGCCGCAGATAAAGGCTGGGTAGTGATAGACGCCGGAGACTCAACATTAGGCCGTGTGGCTAGCCAGATCGCTATGATCTTGCGCGGTAAAACCAAACCTTCTTTCACTCCAAACGCTGACTGCGGTGATAACGTGATCGTTATCAACTCTGACAAAGTTAGAATGACTGGTAAGAAGTGGGACAAGAAGACGTTTGTGACGCACACTGGTTACCCAGGTGGTCAGAAGACCTTCACTCCGCGTGAGTTGAAAGCCAAATCTTCTACCCTATTGGTAGAGCGTGCCGTGAGAGGTATGCTACCTAAGTCACGTTTAGGACGTGAGCAGTTCCGCAACCTGTACGTGTACCCAGGTGTAGAGCATCCGCATGAGGCACAACAGCCTGTTACAGTAAAACTTACAAAATAATCTAATCATATTTAATGGAAGTTCTCAATACATCTGGTAGAAGAAAAACCTCGGTGGCGCGCATCTACATGACGCCTGGGCAAGGGAATATCACTATTAACGATAGAGATATTAAGGAATACTTCCCGAGCGAAGTATTACAGACCATCGTACAGCAGCCGTTGGCTACTATTGACGCGATCGGTAAATACGACGTTCGTGCGAACATCAAAGGTGGTGGTGTAGCAGGTCAGGCAGAAGCCTTAAGACTAGCTATCACTAAAGCTTTGGTAGAAGAAAACGCTGAGACCCGTCCGGCCCTTAAGAAAGAAGGTTTCTTAACACGTGACCCACGCATGGTGGAGCGTAAGAAATTCGGTAAGCGCAAGGCTCGTCGTTCATTCCAGTTCTCTAAACGTTAATATATCATCAGCTGTAAATATATCATGGCTAATACCACATATAAAGAATTACTGGACGCCGGTGTACACTTTGGTCACCTTACCAGAAAATGGGATCCTAAAATGGCTCCGTACATTTTCATGGAGAAAAACGGTATCCACATCATTGACCTAAACAAAACCTTAGTTTCTCTAGATGAGGCTATCTCCGCTATCAAGCAGATTGCTAAGTCTGGCCGCAAGATTTTGTTTGTCGCTACCAAAAAACAAGCGCAGGACATAGTAGCAGAAGAGGCAAAACGCCTTAAAATGCCTTATGTGACGGATCGTTGGTTGGGTGGTATGTTGACTAACTTCCAGACCGTTCGTAAGTCTTTGAAGAAAATGTCTACCATTGACAAAATGGTAAAAGAGAACACCGCGTATGCCGCCATGGCAAAGCGTGAGCGTTTGATGATGTCTCGTGAGCGCGAGAAATTGGAGCGTGTATTGGGTGGTATCGCTGACTTGTCACGTCTCCCAGCTGCATTGTTCATTGTTGACGTGAAGCGTGAAGGCATTGCTATCAAAGAAGCTCAGAAATTAAACTTGCCAGTATTCGCGATTGTAGATACCAACTCTAACCCAGAGTTAGTAGACTTCCCTATCCCGGCAAATGATGATGCTTCTAAGTCTATCGCTTTGATCACTTCCTTGATTGGTAAGGCCATTGAAGAAGGTCTTTCTGAGCGTAAAGTAGACAAAGACGAAACTGACAAGAAGCGTTCTGAAGAAGAAGGCATCCAGGAGAAAATTGAGGCTGAATAGTCTTCCAATTGACTCATAAAAAGTAAAAGAAACTGAACATTGGGAGCGTAGCAACTGGTGTTCAGTTTCTTTTTGATTATTGGGCGTTCTGCCCTCCTCTAGTAGAAACATATTATCCGTAATTCTTAACTAAAGAACAATGGCTATTACAGCACAAGACGTTAACAGACTGCGCCAAGAAACTGGTGCCGGTATGATGGACTGCAAAAAAGCGCTTACTGAAGCGAACGGCGATTTTGAAGCCGCCAAAGACATCCTTCGCAAGGCTGGTCAGAAGATTGCCAGCAAGCGTGCTGACAACGCTACCTCTGAGGGTATTGTGTTGACGCAGGTAAACGCTGAAGGTACTGTAGGTAAAGTAGTGGCTTTGGCTTGTGAGACTGAACCAGTTTCTAAAGTAGAAGACTTCAAAAACCTGGCGAACGCCGTTTTGGCCGCCGCTGTTGCTAGCAACTCTACTTCTAAAGAAGACTTATTGGCTACGCCACAGGCAGACGGCCGCTCGCTAAACGACCACATCACAGACTTGATGGGTAAAATTGGTGAGAAAATTGACGTTGCTGCTTATGAGACCATCAACGCTGAGAAAGTAGTAGCTTACAACCACTCTAACGGTAAGTTAGGTGTATTGGTAGGTTTGACCAACACTGGCGGTACTGAGGTTTCTGAGGTTGGAAAAGACGTGGCTATGCAAATTGCCGCTATGAAACCAATCGCGGTTGACAAAGACGGTGTTGACGCTAACACTATCCAACGCGAGATTGAGATTGGAAAAGAGCAGGCTCGTCAAGAAGGCAAGCCAGAAGAAATGCTTGAGAAAATTGCGCAAGGTAAACTGAACAAGTTCTACAAAGAAAGCACTTTGTTGAACCAGGAGTTTGTGAAAGACCCTTCTGTAACCATCGCCAAGTTATTGGATAACACCTCTAAAGGCATGACCGTTACTGAGTTCAAGCGTATCGCTATCGGTTAATCACTGATTGAATATTATAGTAAAAAGCCCCGCTGTCTACACAGCGGGGCTTTTTTTTTGTGGCTATGATTTTAAGACTGGAGCCGTCATTGAGATTGTCGGTGATAACACCAACAATGGAGAGAGGATTAATAGGGAGACGCTGGCAATAAAGAAAGCAAGTCATGCTGCTAGCTTTTCTATACAAAGCAATACTCTTTTACCTAAACCGTTTTCGCCTCTTTTCTGAAAATTAAGCCAAAAACGACTTTCATTTTAAGTCCTACTTTCTTCCTTGACGCAGATCCCTCTGTGGCATAAGTGGAAGTGTGCCCCATTTCCAAATCTTCACATTTACACATTTTCACATCAAGAAATAGCACATTAACCAATTAGCACATTAATCCAGATCAGTCTGTTTCCTGACGAACTCCTGCCCTGCAATATCCTCTTTCCGGATGAACGGACGGATGATGAGGCGGGTACCATTCTCATAGGTAAAGAACTTGTAGACCCAGTTGGCCAGTACCACCAGCTTGTTCCTAAACCCGATGAGGTAGTAGATGTGCACAAACAGCCACGCCACCCAGGCAGAGAAACCACTCAGGTGCATGTTCTTGGGTAAGTCTGCCACCGCCTTGTTACGGCCAATGATGGCTAGAGAGCCCTTATCAAAGTATTCAAATGGTTCCAGAGGCTCTTGGCGCACAAGTTTGCGCAGGTTCTTGGCCAGGTGCTTCCCTTGCTGAATGGCTGGCTGGGCTACGCCTGGGTGCCCCTTCGGCCATTTCTCCGTCTTCATGGCAGCTACATCGCCAAGCGCGAAGATATCGTTAAAGCCTATAATCTGGTTATATGGGTTCACCAGGTAACGGCCACGTTCACTAGCCTCGGGTGGTAATCCTTTCACTTGCGCGCCAGAAACGCCGGCTGCCCAAATCAAGGTCTGCGACTGAATCTGCTCGCCACCTTTAAAGGTTACGGTTTTGCCGTCATAAGACTCCACCAGCGTATTCAACTTCACTTGAATGCCTACGTCTTGCAAGTACTCTAAGGTCTTGGCACTGGACTCTGGAGACATGGGTGGTAACACGCGGTCCAGGCCCTCTACCAGATAGATGTTCATCTTACTGAAATCCATGCCCGGGTAGTCATTGGGTAGCACGTGCCGGCGCATCTCGGCTAAAGAGCCAGCCAGTTCCACCCCGGTAGGTCCGCCGCCCACAATCACAATGTTCAAGAGGCTTTGGCGCACCTCTGGGTTAATGATCATGTTGGCCTGCTCAAAGGACTGCAACAGCTGGCTGCGCAGGTTCAAGGCGTCTGGAATCTGCTTTAGCGGGAAGGAGTATTCCTTGATCTGGTCATTGCCAAAGTAGTTGGACTTGGTACCGGTGGCAATGACCAGGTAATCATAGGGCAGGTCGCCTACCAGCGTGGTCACGGTCTTGCTCTCTGGATTAATGCCAGTCACCTTCACCTGCCTGAAGTGGAAGTCTTCATACTCCTCGTCAAACATCTTGCGCAGGGGCTCAGCAATGGCATCTGCCTCCAAACCGGCTGTAGCTACCTGGTACAGCAAGGGCCAGAAGCCGTGGTAGTTCTGGCGGTCAAACAGCACCACCTGAAACTCTTTACTAGGTAAATTCTTGATGAGGTTCACCCCGCCAAAACCGCCGCCAATCACAACTACGCGGGGTTTGGTGGTATCTGGTATATTTAAAGAAAGCTCATTTAACTGAAGCATAGATTCTATAGGTAGAATGAAAAAATCTGCCAATTAAGGCTGACAGAAAGCCAATCTTAGACTTATACTTGATTTACGGTATATAAGATATTCTTAATTTGAACATCACTAAATCACCGGTTAAGTCCTTCCGTCCCAGATCCGTTTTTAGCCTGTTTTTCAGAAAACAAGCCAAAAACGATGACCGCTTCAAAAGTGCTTTTCTACCGATGAAAGCTCTTGCCCACAAACTTAAGCACGGCGGGCAAGGCCGTACGCCAGTAGGTCCAGGTGTGGCCACCGTCCCGCACCCTAAACTCATGCGGAATCTTTTGGTCTAGCATAACGGCATGTAAGGCCATGTTGCCCTTGATCAGGAAATCATCATCACCGCAGTCAATGTAATACTTTACCTGTCTGAGCTTGTCTGCCGGTTGCGTTTCAATCAGCTTTAAGACGGAGTTCTGGTACCAGTGCGCACTCAAGCGCTCCTGCCCTTTCAGGTCGTTCCCGTAGATATTCCCGAAGATGCCTGCATAGTCTTTCTCTGGCGTGGCCAACACCTCGGCGTCTGTGCGTACGGCGGCGCTCAACGGAGCCGCCGCCGCGAACATGTCTGGGTGTTTAAGTGCGTAAATCATGGAGCCGTAACCGCCCATGGACAATCCGGCAACCGCCCTAAACTCTTTGCTGGCACGCGTGCGGTATTCTTTGTCTATGAACGGGATGAATTCCTGAATGAAAAAATCCTCATACCTAGTCTTACCGTCCTGACTGTTCACATACCAACTCACCCCCGCGTCTGGCATCACAATGATCATAGGCGGAATCTGGCCGGCCTTCACCAATCTATCGGCTATTAGGTGCGCTTCTCCAAACTGCGTCCAACCGGTCTCATCATCTGTGTAGCCATGCAACAGATACAAAACCGGATAGCGGCGGTTGGACTGGCTGTAGTCTGCGGGCAGGTAGATGGAGTATTCTACCGGTTTGCCTAGCAACTTACTTTTTACCTTCAGGCTTTCTTGCAGGGTACCTTGCTGGCTGTAGCCTGTGATAGAAAGCAAAAGCAGTAGGGAGAGGAAAAGGTGTTTCATGGCAGATGATGTTTGTAGAATGGGAAGAACAAGGTCTTGCAGAGCAGATCTCTGGTTGGTCAAAGTTACAGGCAGCCGGCAGGTAGGCAAGAACTATCTGCTTTCTTTTGCCCAGCTGGTACGCTTTGCATGCTAGACAACTTTTACGCGACAACATAGGTACTGTCAGGAGACTTTACCCTGCATTTCTTATGACTACAAACGCTACGTCCTTACAAAGATTAAAAGGCCAGGTGGCTTTGGTGACCGGCGCCAGCTCCGGCATTGGCCAGGGCATTGCCATACGCATGGCGCAGGAGGGAGCTCACATGGTAGTCAATTACTACTCAGACGAGGAAGGCGCCCAAGACACCCAGAAAGCCATTGCCCAAGCCGGTGGAAAATGCTTGTTGGTGAAGGCAGACGTTTCTAAAGAAGCTGAGGTAGAAGCCATGTTCGCGCAGGCTAAGAAGGAATTTGGCACGGTAGACATACTGGTGAACAACGCAGGCATTCAAGAAGACGCAGATTTTCTGGAGATCACCCTAGAGCAATGGGAGAAGGTCATCAACACCAATCTGACGGGCCCTTTCCTGTGCGCCCGGGCAGCGGCCAGGGAGTTTGTCAAGAGAGGCGTCAAGAAAAAGACATCAACTGCGGCGGGCAAGATCATCTTCATCAGCTCGGTGCATGACATCATTCCCTGGGGCGGGCGCGTGAACTATACCACGTCCAAAGGCGGCGTCATGATGATGATGAAAACCCTGGCCCAGGAACTAGCGCCGCAAAAGATACGCGTGAATAGCATTTCGCCGGGGGCCATCAAGACAGATATTAACAAAGATGAGTGGAAGACCAAGGAAGGCCGGGAGCAGATGTTGTCGCAGATACCGTACGGCAGGATTGGGGAACCCGATGATATTGCCAAGGTAGCGGTATGGCTGGCCTCTGACGAGGCGGACTATGTGACAGGGGCTACGCTGTACGTGGACGGCGGCATGACCCTGTACCCTTCCTTCGCGGCGGAATAAATAAGAGAAAGAGGTATTATTTGGCTTTGGAGCGGCAGGAGTATTCTTCAATGGAGTGCTCCAGCCATTCAACGGCTTCTAACTCTGTCATGAAGGCTTTTCTGTGTACGTTGGGATGAGGTTCTGTCAGAGCCGTGAAAGTCTCCCCTTCTTGCAGACGTTGCATCTGACGCGGGTTTAACAGCCAGGCCACGCAGAGCTGAGAGGCCACCATTTGCAAGGCTTTCGGGTAAAACTCCTCTACCAACCACTCACTTTCCTGCTGAGTGACTTCTCCTTTAGAACGACAATCCAGTAGCCAGCAAGAAGCGGCATTCTCCTTGGCCAAGGCCAGAATAGCCAGGCAGTTCAGCTTAAATTCCGTGAAGGAGACAGGTTGCTGCCAACGGATGATGACCGTCTGCATGTCCTGCCTGTAGGAAATCTTGATATGTCTGCTTATTCCTACCTGCATAATGGGAGAGGTTGAAGCTTATGGTTTAGTCATTACCAATACACTTGTTAAATAGGAGTTGTTTGAGAAATGAATATAAAGCAAGTAATTTTCAAAAACAAGTTCTCCACAAGCTTTTCAACAACATTCCCACAGATATAGTATATATACTGATACTCTAATTTTTAGAAGCTGTGCCGTCTTCGCGCCTCATGTAGATTCTTGCGCATGGTCAGAAATTGCTCCATACACTGCTGCAAAAACTCCTCGTCCAGCCAAGTCTTAATCTCTTCGTCACCCGCTACGTCCATCTCACTTACCTTGTAGGTTTGCTCAAACGGGCCCAGTTCCAGCTTAATTAAGTACTTTCCGTTCCAAGCCAACAGGGTAATCTTAATCTCTGGGTGAGGTATGTCTGCTACAACGCGCATGGTATTTCTGGTTAGTGAAAGGCAAAGGTAGAAAGATTGTCTTGGATGACCTTGTTTCCGTTTTTGGTCTCTTTTCTAGAAAACAGGTCAAAAACGCTAGACTTCAATACCCATCTGGCGCATGAGCTGGCTGGCGTTAAAGCTCTTACAGATGCCCGGCCGCAGGGTGTAGTCAAAGTGCAGCTGGCCGTTGTCAAAGTAGCTGTTAAAGCTGAAGTTCTCCACCGAACCCGGCAGTTCTTCCTCCATGTTGCCCAGCTCCAGGTCATGGGTAGACACAAAGCCAGAGCAGAAGCGCTTGTGCAACTGCCTGATCAAAGCCATGGCGCCCTCGTGCCGGTCATGTGAGTTGGTGCCTTTTAAGATCTCATCCAGGAAGAAATACACCGGCTGACCAGTGGCTGTCAAGTCTATCAGGATTTTAAGACGCTTGAGTTCGGCGTAGAAAGACGAGGTGTTTTCTGCCAGGTTGTCTTCGGTGCGCATGCTGGTGTACACTTGCGCTGGGTACACGGTCAAACGCTTGGCACAGACGGCCGCGCCCGTAAAGGCCAGCACCATGTTCACGCCCACTGCCCGCAGGAACGTACTCTTACCAGACATGTTGGAACCGGTTATCAAGGCCGTGTGCCCCGCCCCGCTAAAGCCCAGACTGTTGGCCGTCCGGCTCGGGCTGAAAATCAAGGGATGGCTTAGCTTCTCTGCCTCAAACTGAAACGGCTCTGGGCTGATGACCGGAATGGCGTAGCCGGGGTTGGCGTACTGGAAGGCGGCCAGACTGGCCAGGACCTCAAACTCAGCGGCGGCGTTCAGGACCTCGCCAATGTTCCCAGACATGGTTTTCTTCCAGCGCTCCAACCGCCACATCCAGATGAAGTCCCACATAAAGGCGTGGTTCAAGATGAAGTTGAGGTAGGTGTTCAGGCGCGCCGACAAGTATTGGATAATGGAGGCCAGTTGGCGCACGTGCTCAGAGGCCGGTTTGTCGTCTATTTTGAGTTGCTGTTGCAAGTGCCGGGCCTTGGCGCTCTGGAAGGTTCTGCCCTCAATGTGCACCAGCATGTCTGTGTAGCTTTGCAGGGTCTCATACATGCCCGTGCTTTCTTCATAATACTCATCGCGCTGGCGCTGGTACTTGACGGCTATCAAGAACTGGACGACCACCAAGCCCACAAACGGATAATGCGAGCCTCCCTCCTGGGACCAGTAGATAATGGAGGCAATGGTGAGCAAGGGAAACAGAAAGGTGGCCACCGCCAGCCACGCCTTTCCCTCAAAGAAGTTTGGGTTCTTGAGCCAGAGCAGAAACGGTTGAGGAAGTTGCTGAGTTTTTCGGTGGTGGTGCATGCCCCGCGCCTGCAGGTTCTGCCGCCATTCCAAGTCGGGGGCCAGTTCTGCCACCGCCTCTTGCCGGGCTAAAATCTCTTCTGGCGCGGCGGGTGCTTTGAGCCATTGCGCCAGACGTTGCTGTCCCAAGCGGGTCACGGCACGGTTTAGTAATTGAAAAATAGAGTTCGGCCCGAAGACATCCAAATCTGCCGTGTAGTAATGGTTGGGCTCGTCAAACTCATGCCCATCTGCCAGGTCCTTCAACTCCCCGCGCAGGCGCTCCTGCTCTGCCCGGTTAATTAGACCAAGATACAACTGATGCTTGCGCTTGTACTCTACTTTGTTGTGCCAATGAATAAGCCCAGCGAAGATGAAGTACCCAGCCAACAGAATAGACAGCCCCATGGCGGGTTTGTCATAATAAAACAGCAGCACGCAGGCTCCCACTGCTCCCACCACAAAGGCCAGCCTGAACCAACCAATCCATCTATGTTTACTAGCAAACTTTTCTTCTTGTACTAAAAAGCGCTGCTCCCTTTCTGCGAACAACCCTTCTGGGGAATCTGTCATTTTTAATGATTAATGAATAATGATTAGTGATTAATAAAATACTTCTAGTCAAAAGCTTAATCACCTTATACCATACATTACTTGTAGGTCTTTAAATAAATGTCTGCACATTTCCTCACTAAGTACAGGAGGATGTGTATGATGTTTCGTATTGTCTTCTTTGCTACTGAGCTGTAACAATGATGAGTTAATGCCTAGATACTCAATTCCATTATCACTTTGCATCTCATACTCAGTTTTCAAGATTTTATCTCTCCTGCAAGATTGTATTTCCCTTATTTCATTACCTAATATTCTGAGAAATAACGCCAATACCTTTTCTTCATCTGCCTCTTCATTTTCATAATAATTCATAGCGCTACCGATCTGTAACCTAAGGGAAGTTTCAAATGAGAGGTCAATCATCCGGTTTAGCTCGTTATCACTAGCCTCTACCCACAAAATGTCATCATCCACTCTTTTGTAAGTGGAGGCCCCTGCCTTTTCTAAAGCAACTTGTATTTTATCTAAGAAGCTCCTTTTCATAGTATCCTACCCTTGGCTGACATGGAAAGAGTAGGAATACAATTCAAATTCATCCTCTAGTCACTCCTTATTAATCATTACTCACTAGTCATTACTCATTCCTAAATAGTGGCAATGCACTTTAATTCTATGGCAATGGGTGTGGGCAGGGCGTTGACTTCAACGGTGGTACGGCAAGGCTGATTGTCTTTGAAATACTCAGCGTACACACGGTTGTAGATTTGGAAGTCTTCTTTCATGTTGGTCAGGAACACGGTCACGTCTACTAGGTTGTCCCAAGAGGAGCCGGCTTCCTCCAGAATGGTGCGCACGTTTTGGAAGACGGCGCGGCACTGCACGGCAATGTCATAATCGGCTATCTGGCCGTGGGCGTCTAGCATCACGCCTGGTATATGGGTCTGGCCTTTCTGCCGGGGCCCCACGCCAGACAAGAACAACAGATTGCCTACGCGCCGGGCGTGCGGGTACAAGCCCACAGGTTCTGGGGCACCAGAAGAATGAATTGGTTCTGAGGAAGGAGTAGTCATAGCAAATCCGTTTTTAGCCTGTTTTGGGTAAAATAACCTAAAAACGGCTGGATAACAAAAAAGCGAACCCTGGTGGGCTCGCTTCTTTAAACGCTTGGGGGTGGTATTTCTTATTAGTTGAACTGCACAGAACCGTATTTAGACGTTACGTTCACCAAGCCCTTGGGAGAGGCCTTTCCAAACTTACCTTTATAAGTAGCAGAGGTGTTGCGCACTTCTTTAAAGCTGTAGTCTACCAGATCCTGGTCTACCTTAAGGTTGCCGTAAGACGTGTTCACATCAAAGTTGAAAGCCGTCTTGTCTGCAAAGTTCAGGTTGATGCTGGTGTAGCCGCCCGTCACGTCTATCTTTTTGAAGCCTGAGGCAATGTTGGCAATCTCAAAGGTAGAGCAGTACTTCATGTCCATGCCGGCAGACTCTTTTAAGTTGCCAATCTTAAAGTTGGAATAGCTTCCTCTGCCAGACAACTGGTTCACGTTCCCTAATCTGAATTGTGAGTCATACCGGCTTTCTATGGCCAGGGCGTCTATGTTGTCAATGGAGATTTTGCTGTAGGCAGTAGAGGCCATCAGGCTCTCTGCCGAGGTCAGCTTGAGGGAAGAATACCTTACGTTCAGGTTGCCGCCGCGCATGTACTCTACCGTAGAACCTTCTTTGCCATATTCCAGAGAGACTTTGTTGTCTTTGCTGTTCAGGCGGCCCGCATTGATGGAACCGTACTTCACGCTAACCTGTGTGGCGCCGTCCATGTCTGGCAAGACCACGTCGCCAAATTTGTTGGAGAGCGTCAAGGCATTTCCCTTCGGCATTTTCACCAGGTAGTTTACTTCAAAGCTCTTGCCGCTAGACGTCTGAATCTGCATGGGCTCCCGCACAGTCACCACAGACACCAGATTGGCGCCATGCGTAGCCTGGATGTTGATCTTGTCCAGAATCTCCTGGGCCTTGGCGTCTGTGCTGGCTCTGGTAATGATGTTCACCTCTACGGCTATCTCATTGCGGTTCCAGGTTTGCACGTCTACCTTGCCAAACTGGTTCTCTACGTTGAGCTTGTCTGCAGAGCTAACCTTGAACGTCTTGCTAAACTTCTTAGACTTGCTGAAATCATAGGCGTTGGGCTGGGGCTGTTCTACCTCGGGCTGTGAGACAATGATCACATTGGGCTGGTCCATGTGCTGCAGAAACTCCAGTGCCTGACCGGCTTTTACCAGTTGTAGCGCGTTTTTGGTTTCTCTGGAGGCAATCAGCAGCGCTTCTTTTACGCTGGCAGACACTTCAGAGGCAACGTGGTTTTTATCTACATACACAATCTGGGTGCACGGCGCGGCTGCCGGGACAGGCGGCGCGGGCATTTCTTGTCCTCTCGCGGCGGTCAAGACCAAGCTTGCGGCCAGGGAAAGGAGAACCTTGTTAAATAGAAGTGGTTTCATCGGTGTTTTGTTGTTTAACTGTCTGTATGTTCTCTAAAATGGCCAGCTGTCTATTTAAGATGGCAATGCGCATTTTAAGGTTGTCACTCATGGCCTGGATCAGTTCGGCCTTATTGGGGGTGGTGTAGAGTTCCTGCTTTAACTGGTTGTAAGAGGCGTCCAGGGCTTTGGCTTCCTGCTCCCATTCTTTGTCCATGCCCAGCGCTTTTAAGTCATAGGCCTGCAACTGGGACTCCTTCTGCTCAATCACGCTCACAAACTGGGTCTCAATCTGCTTTAACTCTGGGGCAATCTTCTCTAAGGAGGCCGGCTGGGTGGCCGCCATCTGTGGCGCTTGCGCCGAGTTAGCCCCGTAGTACCAGGCCGTTAAGAACACAGACACCAGCATGGCCACGGCGGCAGCGTAGCGCCAGGCCACGTTCCAGTTTAAAGCAATGATGGTGGCTTCTTTGCCGGTCTCTGGTTCCACGTGCATGGTAGTCTGTCCGCCCGGCTCCAGCTCAGAGGCAATCTCTTGCCACAGGTCTGGGCGCGGCGCAAACGAGTCAAACTCATCGCGGTGGGCTTTTACGAAATCTTCTAATCTATCTTTCATGGCGGTTAAGCGGTAAATTCGTTTTTTGGTTGTTTTGACAAAATCAGGCTAAAAACGCCTCTTCTGCCATGAGGCCTAGCAATTTCTTGCGGGCCCGGCTGTATTGTGACTTAGAAGTAGCCTCACTGATGCTCAGGATGTCGGCAATCTCACCGTGGTCGTAACCCTCCAGCAGGTACAGGGACAGCACCACGCGGTAACCGTCTGGTAGTTTTTGGATGGCGCGCCGTATGCTCTCCACCTTGTACTGCATGTCCTCCTCGTCCACCTCAGGACCTTCGTCTACTACCTCCATGTAGTCTTCCATGGGCACTACCTGCAGGCGCCGGCTGCGCACCTTGGTAATGGACTTGTTAATGACAATGCGCTTGAGCCAACTGCCAAAGGTAGAATCACCCTTAAAGATGCCCAACTCCTTGAATGCGCTCAGAAACGACTCCTGCAGGACGTCTTCGGCCTCTGTGTAGTCATTGGTGATGCGCATGCTCACGTTGAACATGGCTTTGCTGTAGAGCTTGTAGAGCTCATATTGCGCCTTGCGGTCGCCCTCTTTGCAGCGGGCCACTATGTGCGCGTTTACGTCTGTGTATTCCAGCGTCTCCAAATTGAAATTGGTGTTAAGGCCTTATCATGTGCTTACTCCATTTGCAGTTCCCGGAACAACCCTCGTGCGTCACCGCTCCACTGCCTACCCATCCTGTGTTCCTAATACTTCTGACCTAAAGACTAAGCCTAAAATCAATAGTTGCACCGATGTCCGAAAATATCCCTTCTTTTTTATCGCTTTAAATTACCCTGAATTTTTACGTATTTCGCAGGAAATCATAAAATATCATGAAAACTGTATATACATTCATTATCAGTTGTTTGGCTCTCGTTTTTACGGTGACTGGCACCCAGACGGCTGCAGCTCAAGCCACGTCACAGGCCCGCGAAACCAAGCTAACCATGAGCGACGGCACTGAGCTTTTTGTAAAAATTTCTGGCAAAGGACGGCCTTGCGTGTTCATTCACGGCGGACCCGGCGCCTGGAGCCATTCTTTTGAAGTGCTGGGTTTGAACACCCTGGAGGATTCTCTGCAGATGATTTACGTGGACCAGCGCGGCAGCGGGCGCTCTGGCAAAGCCGCCACCGGCGACTACTCCTTGCGCCGCATGACGCAGGACTTTGATGAAATAAGACAACAACTGGGCTATCCTGCCTGGACGGTGCTGGCACATTCTTTTGGCGGAATCATTGCCACCGAGTACGCTTATTACTACCCCAAGACCATCTCCAGAATGATCATGCTCACCACCACGCTCAATCTGGAGCACTCGGCCCAAGTGCAGATTACCAAAGGCCTTGAGTTGTTGAAACCAGCAGACCCGTCTCCTTTTGTAGATGCAAAACGTCCTACCATGGATCGTTTTATGGCCATGAACCAAGCCTTGAACCAGAAGAACATATACCACCAGTTGATGTACACCACTGAGCAAGGCCACCAGAAAATGAACCAGGAGGACGCCAAACGCCCCCAGAATTACGGCTTTGGGCAGTCTTGGTACAAGTACCCAGAATACCTGCAGGACTTCACTGAGGTGACCAAAACCTTAAAAATGCCGGTGCTGGTGATTTCTGGCGAGCAGGATTATTCCGTTGGCCCAGACCATTACAAAAGCTTCAAATTCCCGAACCAGACCATCGTCTCCATGCCGGGGGCGCACGTGATTTACCTGGAGCAGAACGCCCAGTTTCAGAAAGCGGTGAAGGAGTTCTTAAAGAAGACCAGTCGTAAGATTTAAGCTCTGGCCGTTCTGGCCTTATAGGACCAGGTAATTCTGAATCTGGCTACCTCATCTCCTTGCTCATCACAGCCAATGCTGAGGGTTTGCAGGCTGCTTCCCTGGCCGGTGGTTTGGGTTTCTTTGACGGCGGCGGCAATCTCATCGCCGTCAGCGCAGGTGAACGTGATGGTGCCCACGGCTTTCTTAGAGAACTCGGCCTCCATGTTCACCACCAGCATAGACACGCTTGGGTTGGCTTTGTAGAGGTACATCATTAGCACGCCAGAAGATAATTCGGCGGCCATGGCCAGGCAGGCAAAGTAGATAGATTTAAACGGGTTCTTGGTGAGGTAGCCGTACTTGAGCGTGACCTGCGCCTCTTGCCCCGATAAGTGTTTGATTCTACAGCCCGCCAGGTAGGCCATGGGCAGGCTCTTGAGCATGAACAGCTTCAGCTTAACCGGGTTGGTAATCTGTCTCTGGAATTCAAGAAGGTGTGCTTGCTCTGCCATGGCTCTTTGGGATTGAGAATATGAAAAGGTACAAATCCTTTTTACGCTTTCAAACAGAAAGGCCACCCTGCATCCAAGGTGGCCTTTCTGTTTTTGGCTTGTTTTCTGGGATTTAGCCCAAAAACGCCTGATTAGATATCAAACTTGATGCCCTGCGCCAATGGCAGCTCACGCCCGAAGTTGATGGTATTGGTCTGACGACGCATGTACACGCGCCAGGCATCTGAGCCCGACTCACGTCCGCCGCCGGTTTCTTTCTCACCGCCAAAGGCCCCGCCAATCTCAGCACCAGACGTCCCAATGTTCACGTTGGCAATGCCGCAGTCAGAACCCCAGTGGCTCAAGAAGGCTTCGGTTTCTAAGATGTTGGTAGAGAAGATAGACGAGGACAAGCCCTGGCGAACGCCGTTCTGGATTTCAATGGCATCATCCACAGAGCCTGTATATTTAATCAGGTACAAGATTGGCGCGAAGGTCTCTTCCTGCACGGTATGGTATTCGTTTCTAGCTTCTACAATGGCTGGAGTCACGTAGGTACCCGTGGCATATTCCTCTCCTTCCAGTACTTGCCCGCCAATGAGTAGCTTTCCGCCTTCTTTCTGCACGGCCTCCAGAGCGTTCAAAAACGCTGTCACCGCGTCTTTATCAATGAGCGGGCCTACCAGGTTGGTGTCCTTCAATGGATTCCCGATAGGTAGTTTGGCATACGCATTCAACAGACGCTCTTTCACGGAGTCATAGATGCTGTCATGGATAATCAAGCGACGGGTAGAGGTACAGCGTTGACCAGCGGTTCCTACGGCGCCAAACACCACGGCGCGCATGGCCATGTCCAGATCGGCGTTCTCGGTTAAGATGATGGCATTGTTTCCGCCTAGTTCCAGCAAAGACTTACCTAAACGGGCTCCCACGGCCTCGCCTACTTTTTTGCCCATGCGGGTAGAACCCGTGGCAGACACCAACGGCACGCGGCCGTCATGCGCCATTTGTGCGCCAATGCTGGCGTCCCCAATGATGATGTTGAACACGCCCTCGGGCACGTTGTTTTCTTCTAGAACTTCTTTGATGATGTGCTGACAGGCCACCGCCGTCAAAGGTGTTTTCTCTGATGGCTTCCAAACCACGGTGTCACCGCAGATGGCGGCCAGCATGGCGTTCCAGCTCCAAACCGCCACCGGGAAGTTGAACGCCGAGATCACGCCCACCACGCCCAGGGGATGGTACTGCTCATACATGCGGTGCGTAGGGCGCTCTGAGTGCATTGTATAGCCGTGCAATTGTCTGGACAAACCAACGGCAAAGTCGCAGATGTCAATCATTTCCTGCACCTCGCCTAAGCCTTCTTGCAAGATTTTACCCATCTCATAGCTCACCAGTTTGCCCAATGCGTCTTTGTTGTCGCGTAGTTTCTGGCCAATCTGGCGCACTACTTCGCCACGCTTAGGAGACGGCCAGGTGCGCCATTCTACAAAGGCGTTTTGGGCGGCGGTAATCACGTGGTCGTAATCCTCTGCCGTGGCCATCTTTACCGAAGCAATCTGGCTGCCGTCTGTAGGCGAAGAGATGGTACGCGTCTCCTGGTTTTTGTCACCGCCCCACTGCAAACCGGTGCTATAGGCTGGGTTGGTTTCTTGGATGCCTAGCTCAGCAAGCAAGGCTGGTATATCTATGATTTGGGTCATGGTATAAAATTTAAAGAATGAATAGTAAGCGCCCAAGGCACTCTACAAACCTAAAGAAACAAAAAAGCTCCTGCAAGCGTGCAGGAGCTTTTCATGATTAGTCATTTTTGGCCTATTATCTCAGAATTACCTCAAAACTAGCGTCCAATGGCGTAGTAGGCTCTTCTACCGTCTGGGTAAACGCCCTCAATCAAGAGACCACCACGGCGGGTGCTTTTCAGGATCTGTTGTACGTCTTCTGGTGCATTGGTTGGTTTCTTGTCAATCTGCGTGATGATGAAACCATCCTTGATGCCAGACTCCGCGAAGGAGCTTTTCTCAATGCCGGAGATTTTCACGCCGCCCGTAATGTCCAGTCTGTTCAACTCCTGCTTGCTGGCCGCCTCAAACTTGGCGCCGTCAATGGTCATGGACTTAGGCGAATTAGGGTCACGCTTGACAATCTCTGTGCTGCCGTTGGCGTTACGCAGGGTCACGTTGGCGGTCTTGGTGTTTCCGGCGCGGCTATAGCCTACCTTGATTTTATCACCAGGACGGTAACGGGTTACCTGCTCCTGCAACTGGGCACCGGTGTTCACTTTCACGCCGTTGATTTCGGTGATCACGTCACCTTCTTCAATACCGGCAGACTTGGCGGCACTACTTTCAGAGAAACCAGCCACGTAGACACCGTTCAGGTTTTTCAGCTTTTTCTCGGCGGCCATCTTGGCGTCAATCTCCTGCATCTGAACCCCTAGCAAGGCCCGTTGCACCTCACCGTACTTCAACAAGTCATCTACTACCTTGCTCACAATGGCAGAAGGCACGGCAAACGAATAGCCGGAGAAGGTACCGGTCTGGGAGGCGATGGCCGTGTTAATGCCAATCAGGTCACCGTTCAGGTTCACCAAGGCACCCCCGCTGTTACCAGGGTTTACGGCCGCGTCTGTCTGCAAGAAGGATTCCACGCTCATGCCGCTGGAGTTCTGCAGAATACCCACGTTACGGCCCTTGGCACTGATGATACCGGCGGTTACGGTAGAGTTAAGGTTGAACGGGTTACCCACGGCCAATACCCACTCGCCCACACGCACGTTGTCTGAGTTGGCGTAGCGCAAGGCCGGCAGGTTATCCGAGTTGATTTTCAGTAAGGCAATGTCTGTGTTAGGGTCTGATCCTACCAAAGTAGCCTCAAACTTGCGCTTGTCATCCAGAATCACCTCAATCTTATCTGCCTTGTCAATCACATGGTTATTAGTGACAATGTACCCGTTAGAGGCAATGATTACCCCAGAGCCAGATCCCAGAGCCGGGCCCTGCTGGCGTTGATAGCCTTCCATGCCCTCTTCCCCAAAGAAGTCTCTAAAGAATGGGTGCATGTCACTTGGCATGCGTCTGGCCTGTACTTTGTATTCAGTGGTGACGTGCACCACGGCTGGGGTTACCAGCTCAGCAGCCGTCTGAAAGTTAAGGCCTTCTGGCACTACTACTTTGCCGTCACGCATGGCACTGGTGTACCGTACGTTTGTGTTGGGCAACTGCTGTCCCGCAGAGGGTTTGTCATCTTCCAGCAGTTTATAGCCCCCAATGGCCACGCCCCCGCCCATCATGGCAGAGAGCATAAGCCCCAACATTAATTGTTTCGTTTTCATACAATAGGTTAGCTATATCTGTTAAAACTCAGGTTTACTTGTATTGTTTTGCAGAAGCGTTACTGCTTTCTTTCTTGTACGTCACTAACGCTAAAATAGCAAATTTGGTATTTAGTTGCTGCAAATATGACGCCAAAAAGGCGCTGTTTAGGCGCCTCTCTGGGGTACTCTACAGGTTGCTTATTTTACAGTAATCTGGTGCTTAACCACCTTCTCTTCTACCTTAGGCACCGAGACATGGAGTACGCCGTTCTCAAACTGGGCGTCAATGGCGCTGGCGTCTACCTGCTCTGGTAATTGGAAAGAACGCGTGAACTTGCCATAGTTGCTTTCTACTCTGTAGAACTTCTGCTCCGGGGCGGCTTCCCGCTGCTTACGCTCACCGCTCACGGTTAAGATGCCTTCCTGAAACTCTACATGGATATCTTCTTTGTTCACGCCTGGCAGCGCCAACTCTACCTCATAGGCTTCTTTTGTTTCCCAAAGGTCTACCTGCGGCGTAAAGCCCTGTGCCTTGCGTGATGTCACTGCCTCATTAAAGAAATTGTCTAACAAGTTGCTAAACGTCTGCGGCATTCTGTCTTGGTAAAACGGATGATATTTAACCACTGTCATTGTCTTTTTATAGTTTTTAAGGTGAATCTTCATTTGATATTTACTTCTCAGTAAAATCTGTACCAATTGAAATTTTCACCTAAAACAAGACATTCCGTCTGCATTCAACAAGTCACTTAAATATAAACAAGACACAATGTCTGATTAACTATGAATTGAATATCGTTTTCGGTTTATTTTCTTAAAAAGAAGCCGAAAACGAAATACCGATTGTGTTATCAATAAGTAGCGCGAATCATCAGTATGATGACCTAGTATTAAGGAAAAATTGCAAAGCACACGTCTGCCCTCCTTCGCTTCTCACTTACCTTCTCCTGTCATCCTGTAAGGATCTTGGTAGCAAGCTGTAAAGGCAGTCACTTAGATGTAGGTAGGTTTATTTTTTTGGAGTAGACCTTGTGTTGCATGGCAAGGGCTTGTCTAGTTTGTCCACAAGACCCTTTCAGGATGACAAGGGAGAGGAAACTATGGCGAATTCAGGAAAGACCTATCTCCCGCAAGTTTTTAACTTGTGGGTACATTGAGGCAAGTTTTCAAATGCGTAGAATCCGCATTGATATAAACGCAAGTTGGAAACTTGCCCCATGAATAGCTCCAAGTTGGAAACTTGAAGCAGAGTAAAAACGGCTTTCTCAATAAGGACAAGTAATTACTTAATAGCCAATGCTTTTAATTCTTGAATGGCCAAATACGCCATTAAGCCACTGCCGATCTCCAAGGCAGATTCATCTATATTAAAAGTGGGCGTATGCACAGGCGAGGTGATGCCCTGGGCCTCGTTGCGGGTTCCCAGGCGATAGAAACAGGCATCGGTGGTTTGGGAGTAGTACGCGAAGTCCTCGGCGGTCATATACATGTCCAGATCAATCACGTTCTCTTCACCTAAGTAGGCCTGGGCAGCGGCTTTTGCGCGGGCCGTGAGTTGGGGTTCGTTCTTCAGAAACGGGTAGCCGTCCATGATGTTGATGTCACAGGTGCCGCCCATGCTTTCCACTAAGCCTTCGGCCAGCTTCTTCATGTGTTGTTTGGCCTCGGCGCGCCAGGCTTCGTCCATGGTCCGGAACGTGCCTTCTATTTTGACCTCATTGGGGATGACGTTGGTGGCACCGTTGGCAATCACCTTACCAAAAGACAGCACCGACGGCGTTTTGGGATTGGCCCTTCTACTCACAATCTGTTGTAAGGCCACTATCAAGTGCGCCGAAATCAACACCGGATCCACCAATTGTTCGGGCAGTCCGCCGTGGCCGCCTTTGCCTTTGACCGTGATGTAAATCTCATCTGCACTGGCCATGTACATGCCAGATCTAAAACCAACTTTACCCACCTCCAACGGCGTGAACACGTGTTGGCCTAGGATGCTCTGCGGCGCAGGATTCTGCAAGACGCCTTCCTTGATCATCAAGGAAGCGCCTCCCGGAAACTTCTCCTCGCCGGGCTGAAAGATTAACTTGATGGTTCCTTCAAACTGGTCCCTTAATTCACTTAAGATACGCGCCGTGGTGAGCAGCGACGAGGTATGCACGTCATGACCGCAGGCATGCATCACGCCTTCATGCTTTGATTTATAGTTGACCTCGTTCTGCTCCAGAATGGGCAGGGCATCCAAATCGGCGCGCAGGGCGGTGGTGGCTTTCTCAGGGTGCTGGCCTTTGATGAGCACCACAATGCCGGTGTCGGTTAGGCGCTGCGGCTCCAGGCCAAACTCCTGCAACTTGGCAAACACGTAGGCAGACGTCTCGTGCTCCTGAAAGGAAAGCTCTGGGTGCTGGTGCAGGTGTTGCCGGGTGGCGATGGTGTCTTGCGCGTATTGCTGGGCAAGCGACCGTATCTGGTCTTTGAGGTCTTGCATGATGTTACAAGTGGTAAATGCTTTGGCAAAGGTAAGGTATAAAACGAAACTGCCGTTTTCGGCCTCTTTTCTGGAAAGTAGGCCAAAAACGGCAGTGCTTCAATATTATGGGTTTCCTTTAGAAGTTCTTAGGAATGTTAATGGTCTCCGGGACAATTAGGGCATTAGGAATCAGGTCCTTTATCTTAGACAAGGCTAACTGAGCCTCTACCCGGCTCATATAATCGCCTACTTTCAACTGATAGGTAGGCTGTTTATAGGTAAGGTAGTCTTTGTCTGCCGGTAGGCGCTGAATGATGCTGTTACGCAAATCCATGGCCGCCTTGCGCTCGTTGCCCGTGAAGGCCAGAATACGGTAGCCGTTGGCGTACTTGATGTTCTTGTTGGCCTGGGCTACGCTATCCATGAGCACTTCTACCTGATTGCGTACGTGATGGGTAGGTGCCACCGCTGCCATAGGCGTTGCTCCGGCAGCAGGCGCAGATGGGAAGACGGTGCGGTATTTACTCACATCTACCATGGTGGCAGACCCGCCGCCTTTGCTCTTAGCCGAAGTGGAAGAAGTAGTGTCTCCGTTGGCAGGCGTGCTGCCGCTGGCGGCGCACCCGGTGAGAACGGCTACAAAAACCCAAAGAAGTGCTCTAGTTGTCATCTGTGTCCAAGTCATAGCAGAGAGACGCCGGAGGATGTTCCAATCCGGTCTGCCCCTGCCTTCACCAACGCAAGTGCCGCTTCCTTGGTTTTGATTCCGCCGGAAGCTTTGATTTTAATATGTTCTGGTAAATGGGCGCGCATCAAGAGAATGTCTTCTACGCTGGCCCCTCTGGCGGCAAAACCAGTAGACGTTTTCACGTAGTCCACCTCGGCCTGCACGCAAAGTTCGCAGATCTGGATGATTTCTTCCGGGCTGAGGAGCGCAGTTTCAATGATCACCTTCAAGACCGCGTTCTTGAAATGGCACAAAGTGCTCAGTTCATGCAGTTCGGCGGTGACTTCATCCAAAAGTCCAGACTTGAAGGCGGCAATGTTCATGACCACGTCAATCTCGGTGGCGCCTTCGGTGAGGGCTTGGTGCGCCTCAAAGAATTTGACTTTAGCCAATTGATAGCCCAACGGAAAGCCCACCACGGTGGCAATCTGCACGCCTGTGTCTTGCAAAGCGTCTACCGCCTGGCGCACAAAGCACGGCGGTACGCACACGGCGGCAAACTGATGGTCAGCGGCCTCCTGGCACAACTGGGCCACCATTTGCTGGGTGGTGTCAGGCCTGAGCACCGTATGGTCAATATACGGTGCCAGGCTCTGCTCCATTAAGTTATCCAGGTTAGTCTTCAATGAGGATGCAACGGTTGTTGAGCAAGTCGTTTTCTACGGTCTTGTACTTCACGTCTTTCATCACCCGGCCGTCTGCGTACTGCACGCTCACGCGGTCATTGCGGCCGGCGTGCTTCTCTACGCGCACCGGAGCCTGCTTTTGCACGGGCGCCTCTGGCATGTTAGGCATAGATGGAACACGTGGTTCTTCTAAGGTAGAATGTACTTCTTCTTTCTGCTCATGCAACCTTGGCGGTCTAGGCGCCTGCGTAGCGCGGGCTTCCTGCACTGGTGGTGCCTGCTCCTGTTGCTGTGGCAAGTCGGCCTTAAACAAGAAAGAGATGGTCTCTTCGTTCACTTTGGCAATCATGCGCTTGAACAACTCAAAGGACTCAAACTTGTAAATCAAGAGTGGGTCTTTCTGCTCGTACACTGCGTTCTGCACACTTTGCTTCAAGTCGTCCATCTGGCGCAGATGTTGAGTCCAGGCTTGATCAATAGTCGCCAGCGTAATGATTTTCTCAACGGTTTTGATGAGCTCCTTGCCGTGGCTGTTCACCACTTTCTCTAGGTTGGCTACCGCCGTGATTTGCTTACGACCATCTGAGAACGGAACGGCGATGTTTTCAATCATCGGGCCGCGGTTCTCATAGATGTCCTTCATGATTGGCGCCGACTGCTCCATGATGTGCTTGTTCTTGGCCAGGTAGAAGTCCAGGGCCTCGTTGTACAAGCGGTCAATTAAGTTATTTACCGGCTGGGACGCCAATTCTGGGGCGGTGATGCTGGTGTTGAAACCGTACACTCTGATGATGTGCAACAAGAAGTCCTCATGGTTGCCCGTCACTTTGTAGGTGTTCACAATGTCCACCGCGGTGTCGTCAATCATGGTCCAGATGTCCAGTTCCAGACGCTCGCCATACAGGGCGTTGCGGCGGCGCTTGTACACCACCTCACGCTGGGCGTTCATCACGTCATCATACTCCAAGAGGCGCTTACGCGTCCCGAAGTTATTTTCCTCCACTTTCTTCTGCGCGCGCTCAATAGAGTTGGTAATCATGGAGTGCTGAATCACTTCGCCTTCCTCCAGACCCATGCGGTCCATTAAACGGGCAATACGGTCAGAACCGAATAAGCGCATCAAGCTATCATCCAAAGACACGAAGAACTGCGAAGACCCCGGGTCACCCTGACGACCGGCACGACCACGCAACTGGCGGTCTACGCGGCGCGACTCATGGCGCTCAGTACCAATGATGGCCAATCCGCCGGCGGCTTTGGATTCTGGCGCCAGCTTAATGTCCGTACCACGGCCTGCCATGTTGGTAGCAATGGTCACAGTGCCCGGCTTACCAGCTTCGGCTACAATCTCAGCCTCGCGCTGGTGATGCTTGGCGTTCAATACTTGGTGCGGAATACCACGAATCTTGAGCATACGGCTTACCAACTCAGAAATCTCCACAGAGGTAGTACCCACCAATACCGGACGTCCGGCTTTGGTCAGTTCCTGAATCTCTTCAGCCACCGCGTTGTATTTCTCTCTGATGGTTTTGTAGACCTTGTCATGCTCATCTTTGCGCTGGGCTACGCGGTTGGTAGGAATCACCACCACGTCCAGCTTGTAGATTTCCCAGAACTCACCGGCTTCTGTCTCTGCCGTACCGGTCATACCGGCCAGCTTGTGGTACATCCTGAAGTAGTTCTGAAGTGTTACCGTGGCGTAGGTCTGCGTGGCGTCCTCTACGCGCACGTTCTCCTTGGCTTCAATGGCCTGGTGCAAACCGTCTGAATAACGACGGCCTTCCATGACGCGGCCCGTCTGCTCATCCACAATCTTCACCTTGTGGTCATCTGTTACGATGTACTCGGTATCCTTCTCAAACAAGGTGTAGGCTTTCAGCAACTGGTTGATGGAGTGCACGCGCTGAGACTTCTCCTGGTAGTCCTGGATCAGCTTCTCTTTCTGGTGCAGTTTATCGTCAGCAGACAGTTCTTTGTGGCTTTCAATATTGGCAATCTCGGTTCCAATATCTGGGAGGATGAACAGTTGCGGGTCTTCGCCTTGGCCTGTGATAAGGTCAATGCCTTTCTCCGTTAGTTCAATCTGGTTGTGTTTTTCGTCAATGGTGAAGAACAAAGGCTTATCTGCCTCTGGCATCTGACGAGAGTGGTCTTGCAGGTAGAAGGCCTCTGTCTTCAATAACAACTGGCGCACCCCGGTCTCACCCAAGAACTTAATCAAGGGCTTGTTTTTAGGCAAACCTCTGTAGGCTCTGAACAAGGCCAGACCGCCTTCTTTGTCATTGCCTTCCTTGATGAGGCGCTTGGCCTCTACTAAGAAGTTACTTACCAATTTGCGTTGGGCTTCTACCAGAGAGGCCACGCGTGGTTTTAAGATATAGAATTCGTGCTCATCGCCACGTGGAACAGGTCCAGAAATAATGAGCGGCGTACGAGCATCGTCAATCAAAACGGAGTCCACCTCATCCACCATGGCGTAGTGGTGCTTGCGCTGTACCAGCTCATCTACCTCACGGGCCATGTTGTCGCGCAGGTAGTCAAACCCAAACTCGTTGTTGGTACCGTAGGTGATGTCTGCTAGATAGGCTTTGCGACGGGCGTCTGTGTTAGGCTGGTGCTTGTCAATACAGTCAATGGTGATGCCGTGGAACTCAAACAACGGCGCCATCCACTCAGAGTCACGCTTGGCCAGGTAATCATTCACGGTTACCACGTGCACCCCGCGCTTGGCTAGCGCGTTCAGGAACGATGGCAGGGTTGCTACCAAGGTTTTACCTTCACCCGTGGCCATCTCGGCAATTTTACCCTGGTGTAAGACAATACCACCAATCAGCTGTACGTCATAATGCACCATGTCCCATACCACCTCTGTACCGGCGGCATTCCAACGGTTTGCCCAAACGGCCTTATCCCCTTGAATCTGCACGTTTGGTTTGCGGGTGGCAATCTCGCGGTCAAAGTCTGTGGCGGTTACGCTTAGCTGACCAACTTCTTTATAACGACGGGCGGTTTCTTTTACAATAGCGAACCCTTGGGGCAGTACTTCCATGAGCACTACCTCTAGTTCTTTGTTGCGGTCTTTCTCCAACTCGTCAATCTGCACAAAGACAGCCTCTTTCTGGGCGATGTCCAGGTCGGGCTCGTCTGCTATGCGTTGGTGTAAGGCCGCTATTTTATCATCAATGGGTTTCAGACGCTCGGCAATGGTAGCCTGTACCTGCTGGGTACGTTGGCGCAGTTCGTCGTCAGAAAGGGAGGCCAGTTTTGCGAACTCTTGGTTGATAAGAGCCACATACGGCATTACTTCTTTGATGTCCCGTTCTGACTTAGTGCCGAAAAGTTTGGCGACTGTCTTCCCAAAAAAATCAAACATATAGAGCTATATTAAAAGATGTACTAGATTCAATTTCAAAAATAAGCGGATTTTCCGACAATCTGCTACTAAGCCAAAACAATACCAGTCCCGGAACAGTGCCCCAGACCTGACGCGATGGCAGAGAATTTTAAAAAATTGAAAATCAGGGCGAAATTCCAGTACACGAAAAAGCCGTTTTTGGCCTGATTTCTGAAAATCAGGCCAAAAACGGCTAGAAAGGTTTGTCTACTTTTTAGGCCTGCGCTGCCAATTCAAAGGAAGCATCCGGCTCTTCTACCGCTACTTCTTGCGGCCTGAAAGGCACCTCACTTTGACGCAGGAATCTACCCAAAGCATCTTCTACGCTGGGTAAATGGATTCCTTTGCCAGAGGCCAAGGCGGTAAAGGCAGGTCTAGGCGCCGGCAGGTTCAAATCTTTTTGAGTGACCGTTTGCAGATACGGAGCCGAATCTAAAACCGCCACCTTGGCAGAAAGCTCGGCCAATTGCGCCCAAGAGTATGTACCTTGGTTGGCCACGTGCCAGATGCCATGCGCCTTGTCTAGCAGCAGGTCCAAGCTGGCATGTACTAAGTCTGGAACGTAGGTAGGCGTAATGAAAGCGTCTTCTGGAGCGGTAAACGGCTCCTCATGCGCGAAGGCCCGCAAGGCATGAAACACAAAGTTATGCTCATCCCAGGGCCCAAAAAACGCGCTAGTTCTTATCACCAGAGCCTCTGGCATGGCCGCCAGAACCTGGCTCTCTGCCAATAGCTTGCTCCTGCCATAGACATTCAAAGGATTAGGCTTGTCCGTCTCCAGATACGGCTCCTGTTTCTCCCCGTCAAAGACTAAATCTGAAGAGAACGTCACCAAGGCTACATGGTGGGCATGGCAGTGCTTGGCCAGACACACCGGCCCTTGGGTATTCTCGCGGTAACAAGCTAGAGAATCTTCCTCGGCGTCATCTACGCGCACATAGCCGGCGGTATTCATTACGGCCCAGGGCTTGTATTTGGCAAAGGATTTCTCTACCGAGGTAGCATCTGCAATGTCCATGTCCTGCCGGGTCAACAGCACATACGGTAACCCACGGTCTTCGCAGATTCTGGCAAAGGCCCGCCCTAAGGTGCCGGTGGCACCGGTGATTAAGATGGGCTTGTGCTCATTCTCTTCACAGGTTAGGGCGTAGCATTCCTTTGTACCATGCGGCTCTGGGTAGATGGTTCTGGAAGGGCGCTTCCACCAGCCTGGTAGGCGAGCAATGTGGTGGGCGTCTTCGCCGGCGGCCAGTTTTTTCAACAGATGCGCTGCCGCCGTTGGCCGGGGCGTGCCGCTCCTTACGTCAAACACACCACACTCATAGTGGCCGTTGGATTGGGTGAGCAAGGAGTTCCAGTCATAAGCGCCTAGCAGAGACCAAGCGGTGACGGCAGATACGTTTTTGCCTTCTTTCTGTAAAAACAGGGCAGAATCCCAGACGTCATGCAACCACCGCATCTGTTCCTCTCTGGAACAACCCAAATGCGCCTCGGTGACCACCACCGGTTTCTGGTAGCGTTCACAGGCGTCTGTCAACAGTTTTTGCAAACCTACCGGCACGGCTGACGCCACCCGCACGGCTTCTACGTCTGCGTAGCGGTGCTGACCGTTGCTCCCGTGCGTGTGTACTGGGTAGTGGACCAAATGCTCGTCCAGATAGCGCTCACTGGTCACGTAATAATTCACGCCAATGATGTCTGCCGGACAGGGATTCTCTACAAAATCCAATAGGGCTTTGGCAGGCAGTTTAGAACTGATCAGGTAGTCCCACAAGGGGTGTTTCTTGTCCACTCTTCCGGCCAGCATGTCCCAGGAGAGCCAGCGTCTGTGGTTCTCAAAGTCGGCTTGATACTGCAACGCGGGCGTGGCATGAATGTAACCCAGGTCATCGGTCTGTACCAGTTTGGCCTCAGGGGTTATTTCCCGGATGGCCTGCATGGCCAACTGTGTGCCTTTGATTTGATTATAAAGCGCTTTGACAAAAGAAGCATCATCTTGGGCATGCGGATACCACAAACCGTACAAGGCGCTAAACCTGGCCGTGGTCAGGGGTTCATTGATGGGGGTGTAGTGCGTGACCCAGGGAAACTGTTTGGCCACGGATTTGGCATAGGCCGCAAACTTCTCCGGGAAGCCTGGGTCCAGCAAGTTGGTATAGTGTGGGCCGCTACCATGATGTAGCAGGCCCACAATAGGATCTATGGATAGGGACCGCAGTTTGTTTAACCGCTCAGTGGCCCACTCCCAATTTTGGTTTTCTGGATGCTCTGGGGCAACATGCTCCCAAAGAACAGGGTACCGTAATTTCTTGATGCCCAGATCTGCCACTACCTCCAGGTCTGACATTCGCTGTGCATGCCCGCTCTGTGCCAGCTGATCAAAGTACCGGTCCCCTACACGGTTGACTGTGCACTCAATGCCGCCCCAAAGCTCAAGGTTACCCATTCGTGCTCAGTTTGGTGGAACTTCCGTTAAGGGCCTGACGCACTTCTTTGGGCAAGCCAGAGACGCCTTCTACTGCCGGCAACTCATCCTTTGGGCCTCCTGTCAGTTTCTTGTGCAGGGTCAAGGCTTGGGCCACTACCTGGTCCATGTTGTAATATTTGTAGGTAGCCAAACGGCCCACAAAGTGTACATTGGGCGTAGCCTCGGCTAGTTTCTTGTATTGGTTGTACAGCTCGGCGTTCTCTGGCCGCGGTACTGGGTAGTACGGATCTCCCTCGGCGCGCGGGAACTCATACACCACGCTGGTCTTCTGGTGTTGCTGGCCAGTCAGGTACTTAAACTCTGTGATGCGCGTGTACAAGTGGTCATTTGGATAATTGACCACTGCCACTGGCTGAAACACTTCTTTGTTGAGCGTCTCATGCTTGAACTCCAGTGAGCGGTACGGCAACTTGCCAAACTTAAAGTCAAAGTACTCATCTACCGGCCCCGTGAAGATCATCTCCTTGAACGGAATGAAATCTATGATCTCATGGTAGTCTGTGTTGAGCATGATCTTAATGTTGGGATGGTCCAGCATCTTCTCAAACATCTTGGTGAAGCCGTGCAACGGCATGGCCTGGTAGGTGTCTGTGAAGTAGCGGTCATCCCGGTTGGTACGCGTGGGTACCCGTGAGGTCACCGACTTGTCCAGCTCAGAAGGATCCATGCCCCACTGCTTGCGCGTGTAGTTTTTGAAGAACTTCTCATATAGCTCACGGCCCACTTTGCTCACCACCACGTCCTCAGAAGTGCGCACGGTGTCTACTTTCTCAGCGACAGACTCAAAGAACTTGTCTAGCTCAAAGGAGGTCAGGTTTAAGCCGTACAGTTGGTTGATGGTGTCCAGGTTGATGGGCATGGGCACTTGCTGGCCGTCTACGCTGGCTAGCACGCGGTGCTCATAAGAACGCCACTCTGTAAACTGGCCCAGGTACTCAAACACTTCCTTTGAGTTGGTATGAAAAATATGTGGCCCGTACTTGTGTACTAAAATGCCTTCTTCATTGTAATGGTCATAGGCGTTGCCGGCAATATGCGGACGCTTATCTATTACCAATACTTTCTTGTTAGAATAAGATGCCAGTCTTTCTGCCAAAACACTTCCGGCAAAGCCTGCACCCACAATCAGGTAATCAAACATATAAAGGTTCGTAAATCTCGTTTTTAACTTAGTTTCTGAAAAAGAGCCTGTTTTTGGCTACACGCCGGCTCTAAATTTCTTTGCCTGCTTTTCCTTGGTCACGTTGTGCATTAGGCTGACCATGTTCTGCCAGGTTTTATCCCAGGAGATGCCGGCCAGGTAATCATCTGTGCGGCGCATCCAGTCTTTGTCCTCTTTCTGGGTCAGGGCTTTCTCAATGGCGGCCTCAAACGTTTCTGCGCAAGGGGCAATGTGTACCAAGTTCAAGTCACCGTACGGACGCACCACGTCTCTGATGGGCGTAGACACCACCGGTCTACCGGCCGCCAGGTACTCAGGCGTCTTGGTAGGGCTGATGTATTTAGTGGACTCGTTCTGCGCGAACAACAGCATGGCCACATCCCAGCCACTCAGGTACGACGGCAGTTCCTGGTAAGACTTGCCCCCTAAGTAATGGATATTTTCGGCCTGCGGCAAGTGCGCCGGATCAATCTTCACTACTGGCCCGATGATCACAAACTGCCATTCTGGGCGCTTGGAAGATAGGTCTCTGAGCAACTCAATGTCAAAGCGCTCATCTACCACCCCAAAAAAGCCCATTCTTGGATGCGGAATATTGGCTTGGTCTGCCGGCTCTGCGTGGTTTTGACGGGCCGTGGCAAAGTGCGCTTTGTCAATACTGCTTGGGAAGGCGTACACTTCTTTGGCACGGTCTTTCTTGGCCTCATACAAGCTCTGCCCGCCGGTAAAGACTACATCGGCTTTGGCCAGCATCTCGGTTTCCAGTTCTAGCAGTCTTGGCGGCGCAAACTTAAAGGCAGAAAGTTCATCCATGCAGTCAAACACCGTGAGGCTTGGCTTGAAATGACGCGTGATCTCCAGGGCCATAGGCGTGTAATACCAGAACACAGCCTGCTCCAAATTATTTTCCTTGAAGAACACGTTCAACAGTTCAATCTGCTTGGCATCAGACTCGTCTGGCGTCAGGCCATGCGGAAGGTGCGCTATGACCAAGGTTACTTTGCCGTCTTCGCGTTGGTGCGTCTCTAGTCTTGGCTCTGCGTTGTCTTCAAAATAGGGCTCCTCAAAGAAGTACAACTGGGTATGTTTGGCAAACCTTGACAACAAATGCTGAGGGCGTTGGTACACAAAATCCCAACGCAAGTGAGATAGACACACTATGGCCGGAACACCTTGTAAATAAGCCTCTAAGTTAAAGGAAGCGCTTTTTTTAGGAGTTACGGTAAGGGCGTTGGGCACCACAACTGGTGAGTAGGCGGTGCTGGAGGTGCTTACTTCTGGCTCAGAAGAAACATAGCTATTCCCTACGCCTGGGACGTAATCAGAATCTAGATCTAACATATTATGTAGTGCGGCTAGGTATATCAAAACAAAGAGAAACGTTGCCGTTTCTCCAAAAACTATGTACTCTTACGCACAAACCACAAAAAGGCTACATCTTGGACTTCTAGATATATAACAACATCTAAGAATAACTATATTTCAGGCTTTTACAGTGTATTATTTAAGGGAGAATTTTAAAAATAGAGTATTTACCGCATCAGGGTTTACACAAACTTACTTTAGTACCATCTGATACTCAGCCACATCCTGCCAACCCTTGCTTGTTTTAAGCCAATCTCTTTTAACACCAATCTGCGTGAAGCCCGCCTGCTCAAACATTCTCCTGCTGCCCAGGTTAGAAACCGTCACTGAACAATACAACTGATGCAGCTGTAAAACGCTTCGGCCATACGCTACCAGAAGGTCTAAGGCTTCTTTGCCAAACCCGTTCCCTCTGTGGTCTGCCACTAATGCAATACCCACGCCCGCGCGCTGGTGCAAGGGCTCAAAGTCAAATAAATCTATGGTGCCAATTACCGTTTCTGTCTCTTTTAAACAGACCATGAAGCGCAGCTGCCGGGTAGCGTAGATATCTGACAAGGCATTGTCTAGATACTGCCGCAACATGTCCCTGGAAAACGGAGCCACCGACAAGCTCACCGGCCACAGACGCGTATCATTCTCAAACAGGTAGAGAAAGTCCAGGTCTGATGGTTCTGGAGCCCGCAAGAAAATACGGTCATTTTGGAGAAGCGGCATCTGGCAGAGTTCTGTTTTTGGGCTGTTTTCTGGATTTTAGGCGAAAAACGGAATGGGTTAAGCGAGTGAGATTTCGCCTTTGAACACCTGTTCTGCCGGGCCAATCAAAAAGACGTTTTTGAAGCCCTCGCCCTCCTGCTCAAAGCTCACCTGCAACTCACCGCCCAATACCTTAATGTGCACCGGACTGGTAAAACCTTCTCTACTTGCCGCCAGGGCACAGGCCGTCACGCCCGTTCCGCAGGAGAAGGTCTCATCCTCCACGCCGCGCTCATAGGTGCGCACAAACAGCGTGTTGTCTGGCTTCTGCTCCACAAAGTTCACGTTGGTCCCCTCGGCCTTGAACCGGTCTGAATACCGGATGGCGCGGCCTTTCCCAAATACGTCCAGGTCGTGTAGATTTTCAACGGTTTTCACGCAGTGCGGCGAACCGGTGTTCAAGAAACAAGCGTCTTCTAACTCCTCAATGCTATCTACGTCTTTCATCTGCAAGTGCACTAGGCCATGCTCTACGGTAGCGCGGTGCGGACCATCAGAGGCAATGAAATAAGCTTCTGTCTCAATCACGCCCATGAACTGCGCGAAGGCCACCAGACAACGACCACCGTTGCCGCACATGGACCCCAGCTTGCCGTCTGCGTTGTAGTAGACCATCTCAAAGTCATAGCCTTCCTGGGTCTGCAAGAGCATCAGTCCGTCGGCGCCCACGCCTTTGCGGCGGTCGCACAAAAAGGCCACCTGCTCCTGTGTCAAGGAGATGGAACCGTTCAAGTTGTCTATCACCACGAAGTCATTGCCGGTGCCCTGGTATTTATAGAAAGTGAGTTGCATGGAAGTAATGTGCTAATTTTTTAATGTGCTGATGTGCTAATTGATTTGAAAATTTGGAGATGTGCAGATTTGAAGATGTTGCTCCGTTGTAATTCCTATATACGTTTTTAGGCTACTTTCTGGAAAACAGACCAAAAACGATTGAAACAACTCTTCACTCTAAACTTTTAACTCTTAACTAATCAATGATAACTGTTTCCCCTACCTTTGCAGGCTACACCACAAAGACAAAGATATGTATTCTTTCCTGACCACTAGCGCCTGGACCGATTACGAACTGATTGACTGCGGCAACTTTGAGAAGCTGGAGCGATTTGGCGACTACATCTTGGCCCGCCCAGAACCGCAGGCCGCCTGGGACAAGCACCTGCCCGAAAGCGAGTGGACGCGTCTGGCCCAGGCCACGTTCAAGCGCGAGAAAGGCAATCAGGAAAAAGGCCAGTGGTCTTTGAAGAAAGGCATGGCCGAGCAGTGGTTCATCAACTACCGCTACAATGACCTAAAGCTGAGGTTCCGGCTGGGGCTTTCTTCGTTTAAGCACGTGGGCTTGTTCCCGGAGCAGGACCCCAACTGGCAGTTCATCTTTGACCGCACCCGCGCCCTTCCCGGCAAACAGAAGGTCTTGAACATGTTCGCTTACACCGGCGGTGCTTCTCTGGCGGCCAACGCAGGCGGCGCCGATGTCACCCACCTGGACTCTGTGAAGCAGGTCAACTTCTGGGCCCGCGAGAACATGGAAGCCAGCAATCTGGACAACATCCGGTGGATAGTAGAGGATGCCATGAAATACGCCCGCCGCGAAGTGAAGCGCGGCAATAAATACCAAGGCATCATCTTGGACCCTCCCGCCTACGGCCGCGGCCCCGACGGCGAGAAATGGCTCTTGGAAGAACAGCTCAACGAACTCATCAAGCTCTGCTCCCAACTGCTGGACCCTGAGCACAACTTCTTCGTGATTAACCTCTACTCGCTAGGCTTCTCTGCCTTGATTCTGGACAACCTGATTAGAGCCTCCTTTGGGAAGACCGTGAAGAACGAAGAACTAGGTGAGTTGTATCTGCAGGATAAAGGCCAACGCAAACTGCCGCTGGGCACGTTCTTTAGGTTCAGTTCTGTGAAGTAGGATTTATTGCTGGTTGTTGATTGCTTATTGTTGGTTGCTTATTGTTGATTCCCTACAGAAAGTTGTCAACCAGCACTATTCTCCCCTCGTTGTCATCCTGAAAGGACCTTGTGGGCGAACTAAATAAGCAGAAGCTACACGTAATCATGCCTGCTTCTCTTGATGGAGAAATTCAATGGCTGGTTTCATAGACTCAGACATTACAGTTTGTCCACAAGGTTCTTTCAGGATGACAGTGGAGGGGAACTGTTTCTGGATGACAAGAGTGGGAAGCTGATTCAGAAAAACTATTTATGAAAGTTATGAAAGCCGTTTTTGGTCTGTTTATCAGAAAATAGACCAAAAACGGCTTTCTTTGTTAATCAAGAACGGGTATTGTAACGCCATCAGAAATACTTCTAACTATACGCTAGCTTAGAGGTTCTACTTTCGTACAAACCCAATTGGTGGCAAAACAGAGACAAGCTTGCTCAACCACCAATTCTTAATTGTTAATTTTTAATTCTTAATTAAATAGATGCGTCGTTTAGCTCTCATAGACCTGGGTACCAACACCTTTCACCTGCTCATTGCCGAGATTGCAGACAGCGGTGAGCGGACATTTTTATACAGAACCAAAGTACCGGTGAAGTTGGGCCAGGGCGGCATCAGCAAAGGGGAAATCACGTCAGACGCTAGAGAGCGTGGTTTGGCCACGCTTAAAGACTTCAAGAAGATTATTGAAGAGCACAATGTCACCGAGATAAAAGCCACCGCCACCAGCGCCATACGGAATGCCAGCAACGGCATGGAGGTGGTGCAGGCCATTAGAGAGCAGACGGGCATTGAGGTGCAGGTGATTTCTGGTGCCCGTGAGGCCGAACTCATCTTCAAAGGCGTGCAGGAAGCCTTGCAGATGGGCTCTAGCCCGGTGCTGGTCATGGACATTGGCGGCGGAAGCGTGGAGTTCATCATCGGCTCAGACAAAGGCATCCTCTGGAAGAAAAGCTTCGAGATTGGAGCCCAGCGCCTGCTGGACAAGTTCTTTCACCATGACCCTATGTCTGCCGGCGAGGTGAAAGCTGAACGCCATTACCTGCACGACCAATTACAGAAGCTTACCGCGGCCGTGCTGCAATGGCAACCAGACGTTTTGATTGGTTCCTCAGGCACGTTTGACACGCTCATAGACATGGACTTAGCCAAACGCGGCCTCCCCGCCCGTGATGAAAATGCCTCTCCGGAGAGTGACCTGACCTTGGAGTCTTTTCAAGTACTGCACAAAGAATTACTTACCAAGAACCGCGCAGAACGCCTCGCCATCCCGGGCATGCTGGAAATGCGCGTGGATATGATTGTAGTAGCTACGGTTCTAATTGATTGGGTGCTTGAGAAGTACAACATGGAGCGCATCAGGGTTTCTTCTTATGCGCTTAAAGAAGGTTTGCTGGCGGAAATGTTGAAGTAGTAGTTAAAAGACAGCTTCAGTTACAACATGGCCTTAATCCTTAGAAACACCAACCAAGTAGAATTTCATACAAATCTCACTGAAATAGTTGAGCCATTTAAAAAGGAATTTGCTTCACTTAATTGGCTTCTGACCAATCAGGATTACACACTTCTGGATTATCCAGAAAAAAGCCTGGTGGACAAACTTGACCATGAATCCGATAGAATAGAATTTGCTGGGCCTGAACTTTTGGATATAATCGAAAACAGGTACATCCAATTTATTTGGGGCGTGTTTTGCGGCATCAGGGGCAAGATTCCCAACTTAGAGAAAAATGAATTGCCATATGCGGACTGTAATGCAGAAATCTGGACGGAACCTGACCAATTCCTATTAGCAGAATCTGAAATAGAGATTATCTGTTTTGATGGCTCTTATACAATAGTGAAGTTTCTGGACAAAAAACTTGAAGAACGTTTCAAGGAAAAATTCACAGACGCGCAGTTATTAAAGAAAAGCGCAGGCTAGCAGTGAAGATTGCGTTTTTGGCCTCTTTCCTAGAAAACAGGTCAAAAACGGATTACCTCAGTCCCTTCTCCCTCAGGGAGAAGGTTAGGATGAGGGGGTTCGCATTTCAGATTCTGTAGAGACCAGGCACTGCCTTGTCTCCTGCGCATTGCTGATTTATTTGATGAAAATATTTGCTTTTGAAAACACCCCTCTACTGAGCTCCGCTCGGTGCCTCAAACTCTCGTTTGGGCAATCCTTAAGAGGAGAATCCTTTTTAATAAAAGCAGTTTATAGCTAGCCTACATTGTCATCCCACTACCCCCTTCAAAGGGGGACGGAATGCGAGCTAATTTCTGGAATAGTTTTTATTCAACTCGAATAAACACCAACGAATAACGCTTTAAAACAAGAACGGCCTCCCTTAGTAAAGGAGGCCGTTCTTGTTTATGATAAGCTTAGGTCAGTTTCTTGAATTTCTTCTGATAGGCTTTGTTCAGCTTTTTCAGGTCTTTGTTGCCGGCGGTGTAGGTTTCTGCCAGGGCTTTGTAGTTGGCCTTTGGATTGGCTTGGGCGTCACGGGTGGCCAGTTGCTCGCCTACCAGTTCCTGCAACTTGTTCAGGTTGTAACCAGAGTAGTCCAGCACGATTAAGCGCTTGAGCAGGTCAATGGCGGCTACCGGTTCTGAATGGGCGGCGGCGTATTTGGTCACCTCGGCGATGAAGGTTTTGTTGGCGTGCTGAACTCCAAAGTTCACCAAAGACGCATGCACCAACCCGAAGCGCACCAAATCCGCATCCTGGTACTGCTGGCCTGCCTGTAGGTAGGTTTGCACGGCCTCGGCCATTTGTCCTTTACTCACCAAGGCATCTACCTGAATCAACATCTCCTGATAGCGGGCAGGTGCGTCAATGCGGGTCAACTCTACGTCTGCGGTAGCACTAGAGATGGCACAGCCGCTGTTATCTCTGGCACTCGCAATGGCTTCCTCCAAAGCATTGACGGCCAGGTAAAACTTCTTCTCAGAGCTCAACTGCAAAGCAGTTCTGTAATGCTGGTCATAGGCGGTTTGGGCATTCTGGCATTCTTGTGAGAAAATGCGCTGGCTCAAGCCTCTGAACTTCACATCCAGGTCTTTGTCGTTTACCAGGCCGTATTTCACTTGCATAGCAGACACCTCTCCGGCCGCGGTGCGGGCTTGCGCCAACAAGTTACCCAAAGCCTGATTCTCAGCCACGGCAATTTTAGCTAAAAGCACCGGCTTGGCTGCTTGGCGGGTCAATGAAATTGCGTCTGCCTGCTCATTCAACTGGTAATCCAGGGCTTTGTCTTTGGCTTTCTCAAAGGCGGTAAGCGCGTTGCTGTACTGCTTGGCTTGCAGGGCTTTTCTGCCGTCGGCCATGAAGTTGGCGTAGTACTGTTGCTGTACCTCACGCATTAAGTTGCGGGCGTCTATGTCATCGCCAATGGCGGTTTTGTTCTGCTGCGCGAAAGCCTGGGCATCGCGGGCTATTTTCTCTGCTTGGCCTAGTTGCTTCTGAGCCAAAGCTTGTTGCCCTGCCTTTAGGTAGTTGTCATAGATACCGTTCTTGGCCTGGGCAATGCCCCTGTCCCACAGCTCTGGGTGGCAACGAAGGCTAGAGATGCTTCGGCAGAACTCACGGGCGTCTTCAAACTCTTGCAGGGCCTCGCGGTACTTGCCTTGGTTGTTCAGGCGTTCGCCTTCGCGCACGTAATCATTTTGGATGTCCAGGGCCAATTCCTGCGCAAACCGGTAGGTTTCTGGGTCTGGTTGCATGCCGTTTAAGATGTCGCGGGTGCGTTGGCCGGCTTCTTTCACGTACCCTTCCTTCAGGTCCAGTCTAGCCAGCTGCAAATGAGACGGCGCGAAGGCTGGGTTGGCCTGAATGGAGCGCATAAAGAAATCGCGGCCGGCGCGCAGGTTTCCGTTCATGGCCATTTCTAAACCACGGCTGTAGAAAATCTCTGGCAGGCGGGCGTACATCTGGTCCAAGGCCAGGGCGCGTTCCTTGAACTGATAGGCTAGGTCCTTCATCTTCCGTCTCAGTTGAATAGGGTCGTGCTGGTTCAGGTCCAGTTCGCGGTCTAGGTTCTTGCGCTCTAGGCGGTCTAGATTGCTTTGTAAAGCAATGAGACGGTCTTTGTGCTGGGCCAGGTAGTCTAGGTCATTGGGGTTGATGGCCTGCAGTTCTCTGGACAATTGCGCCAGACGGCCGTCCATTTCATAATACTCCTTCACCAAGGCAATGCGCTCACTTACCGCATTTCTGTTGCGGGAAGACAAATCCAGCACCCGGTCAATCACGCGTAGTTTATAGCCTTCAAAGGCAGAGGTATCTTGGATGGTAGTCTGCACCAAATCGGCAGAGCCTTCCTTGCTGATGTCTTTGGCAGACACAGTGAAGGTCTGCAACACTTTGTCCTCGCGGCCCAGCAACTGTACCTTGGCACTGATGACGCTTGGGTCTAGCGCCTCGGCCATGTCAAAGCCCCTATACAGCACCCGGTCCCGCACGCGCACGTTGCGTACCTGCACTGACAAAGTGATTTGCCCGTTGCCTTTGGTGATGCGCTCCTGCTGTTCAAATTCTATGGGTAGCACAATGCGATTGCCGCGTCTAGACGGAATCTCCATCTCCTCGGCCATTCTATTGAGGATTTGGTTATCAAGGCTAGAGATTGAAAGAGTTTCCTGGCGCTTTTGGTCATAGATAACCTTAGACTGCGCCATTGCCTGACCGCTCACCAGGAGCAAGGCAGTGAAAACGAGGAAGTGTAGGCGTGCTTTCATAATATTAACTTTTACTGATATTCATGCTAAGACAAATTCCGTTCCAGAAAATGCGGTAGCGTGAACCTCTATCCAGAAGATGCTAAAGAAGCCTCTCTGGTTGCTTGATGGGGCTTAGTTATTTTGAATTGATTGGTGGCGGCAAGTTCCGTTTTTGCCTTGAATTCTGAAAATAAGGTCAAAAACGAAACCTCCTTTCAAGCCGCTTGCTTGCGTGTTCTGTCGCCTTTGTTGGTGTTATCACCAACAAACCCAATGACTGGAGTTATCCAATGAGTGAGGCTATTCTGCTTGTTGGTGATAACACCAACAAGGGCAAGGAATTTACTATACAAGTTATTAGATACAATTCCTTAAGACAAACTTCCTTTTTTGGCCTGAATTCTGGAAATCAGGCCAAAAAAGGAGGTTGGCTACAAGCCGCTTATTCTATTGTTCTTAGGGTACTTGACCTCAAACCTGAGATTCTTTTTCACAGTCTCATTGGGCTTGAGCGTGACCAGCCAGGTGACTTTGCCGGTTTCCTTGTCCAGCTTACCGCCGTTGGTGTTTACCTCGCTCACCTCAATGTCTGAGTGCGTGCTGATGGGAATCTGATCTTCTACCGTGATGGTGACCGGCGTGCTTTTGGTGTTGCGCAGGCTTATCTCATAGCCGAACTGCTCTTTGATGTTACTGCCCAGCGTGGAGCGCTTCTGGAAGTCTTTCATGCGCTCGCGTTGTACTACCACGTTTTGGTCGCGGCCCAGGGAAAGCGTGAGCGTGTCTTTGGTCTGGGTTGGGTCAATCACCGACTTGCCCGTGAAGGTGCCGTCCAGGAAAATATTGGCCTCGCCGGGAAGCAGTTTCAGGTTCTCCCAGTTGGTGAGGTGCGCCACCAGAAAAGCGGTCGGGTCCAGTTTAGGCACGGTGGTATGAGCGTAGGCGGTGGTGAGGCTGTGTTGTTGCACGTCTACAGTGTGCGGCTCCCCGTCTGACGGCACGCTAAACGGAATCCCAATCTTGAACTCGGCGGCCAGCGTGGTTGCTACGGCTTCTGTGAAATCTGCAGTGCTGGTAGCTGGAGCGGCGGCATCTCTAGTCACGCCATATCCTGTCACTACTACTTCGTTCAACTGTCTTACTTCTTCGTCTTTCTTAATTACAGGGCGGGTAAATTTCACACTTCGTTTTATCAATGGAGCCATTTCCAATCTCTGCGGCTCTAATTCTGGCTTTTGTGCGCCTTCTGCTGGATTTGTGGTGGCTAAGGTCAATTGCACGTTGTCCCAGTTCACGCCGGTGTTCTGGTGCACGTTGGCTTTGTACTGCAATTGTACCGGACCTTGGGCACCAGTGGCCCTGATGTCGTAAATGGGTTCCCATCCAGCGTTGTACACTAGGTAAGTAACCTCTAAACCGACTTGCGTACGAGATGTGGCTTTCACGGCCACAATCACTTTACTCGTGGACTTTTGCCCCTGAACTCTTACTGTGTTGAGTTGATTGGCAAATCTGGTTTGACGCGCTTTGAGAATCTCCAGGCGTATGTCCACGGTTTGCATTTCCTTCCGGATGCTCAGCAAGCGGGCGCGGTAGAAGTCGGCTACTTCTTTGAGACGGGCGGCCGTGATGCCGGTCTGGGAACCGCCTATGCTTTGATTGGCCTGGAGCATAGCTTCTTCTTTCTGCAGAACTTCGCGCTGGTCGGTCAAGGAGCGTATCTGGCCGGTGTAGCTTTTGAGGGAGTCTTCCAGTTGTTCGGTCTCACGGGGCTTCTGCGAGCCTATTAAATAGTTCTGCTCATATCTAACCGAAAGCAAGGTGACACTTCCGGTAGGATTTACCTGCACGCTTCGTTCGTCTAGCTGGGATGGAAGTCCGTCCAATACTAGTTCGGTGACGCCCGCATCTACCATTCCTTTGCCCACGTTGGTGACTTGGGCGCGGTTCAGGAACACGGTGACGGCTTTCACCTGGGTGGTTAAGGATTCTTGTTTTTGGGCTAAAATTTGGAAAACAGGCCAAAAACAAAGGACGCAAAACAAGAGCGGGACACGAAGAGTTTTCATAAAGGGCAGAGCTGGGTTGGGAGATACTAACACGCGAATCATCAAAGCTAGCATTTCTGGATAAACTTTTTGCAGGTTTCCTTTACCTTTGGCGCTCTTACTTATGAAGTTCGCATGTATTCCTACCAACGCCTTTTTGATTTCACCCAGAAGATATTCCTGAGCATTGGCTGTCCCGCAGAGGACGCATTCCTAGCCACCGAAACCTTACTTTCCGCAGATTTACGGGGTATTGACTCGCATGGCGTGGCCCGTCTGGTGGGCTACGTGCGTCTCTGGGAAGCCGGCCGCATCAACCCCACGCCCAACGTGCGCATTGTGCATGAAACGCCCAGCACGGCCACGGTAGACGGCGACGGCGGCCTTGGTTTGGTGGTAGCGCCCAAAGCCATGCAAATTGCCCTAGAGAAGGCCCATAACGTGGGTAGCGGTTGGGTGAGCGTGAAGAACTCCAACCACTTCGGGATTGCCGGGTACCACGCCATGAAGGCCTTGGAGCATGACATGATAGGCCTAGCCATGACCAACGCCAGCCCCTTGGTGGCCCCTACTTATTCTTTGGAAAGACTCTTAGGCACCAACCCAATTGCCGTGGCGGTTCCGGCCAATACCCAACCACCTTTTGTCGCCGACCTGGCCACCACCACGGCCGCCAACGGGAAGCTGGAAATCCTGCAACGCAAAAACCTGGAAGCCCCGCACGGCTGGATTCAGGCCGCCGACGGTTCTTCTTCTACCAACCCCAATGAGCTCAAAGACGGCGGCGCGCTCTTGCCACTGGGCGGCGACACCGGCAGTCACAAAGGCTACGCGCTGGGCGCCGTGGTGGACATTTTCTCGGCGGTTTTATCTGGGGCCAACTACGGACCGTGGGTGCCGCCGTTTGTGAGTTTCCTGGCTCCGCCGGCTAATCCGGTGGGCGAAGGCATCGGGCATTTCTTCGGGGCCATGCGGGTAGACGCGTTCAGACCCGCCGATGACTTCAAACACCACATGGACAACTGGATTACCACCTTCCGGAACTCCAAAGCCAAAGACGGCCACCACGTCCTCATCCCCGGCGACCCAGAACGGGAGTGTGAAGCGATTCGGGTGAAAGAAGGTATTCCATTGCTTCCACCGGTGGTCAAGGATTTGGAAGGATTGGGCGAGAAGTTTGGGGTGACGTTGTAAAGTCGTTTTTGGACTGTTTTCTGGGGAATAGGCTAAAAACGACTTTACTTTCCTTCTGTCGGTTTTATGAATACAGAGTTCTCTAGGTTTTCTTGCCGAATTTAAATCACGAACATAACCAATGAAACATTTTCTACTTTGCATAGTAGCATTCGCTTTTCTCTCTTGCTCTGACGGAAAACACGCCGAGGTAGCTACAACTACTGCCAGCCCTGCCAAAGCTTCAGGCAATAAGAAGGATACAACCGCTACTCGTTCCTCATTGGAAGAAGAGTTACTAGAAAAAAAAGGGCTGATGAGGCTAGAGACCTTCACCTCAATTCCTGAAGAATTCATTGGGTGCGGTTGTTCATTCTTTCTTTCAAAAGAGGATAAGAAAGCTAGAAATTACATTTACCGTGACGCTGGTGATATTGCTATGTTGAATTTGAATGGAGTAATCCACTCATTTGACTACAAGGGAAAGCGTAAGAACAAAACTCTTTACGCCAATGATTCTATGCTGATAGAGGTAGATATTACCAAGACTGTTACTAGCGAAGAAATGGAAGAAACATCAGAAGTTGAAGGAACCTTCTCTCTCACAAAGGGGAAAGAGAAATTAGAACAAAAATTTGTGGGGTACTGCGGTTGTTAACTTACTAGCAAAGTTCAAGCTATCTAATGACGGTCCAACAATCTATTATATCATGCAAGCAACAACCATCAAGAAGACTTCACCCAAACTGGGCATCCTAAACATCATCGTCTTCGTGCTTTCATTATATGTGCTGGGTTCTCTTGTGGTAGACACGGTGTATGACTTGCCTGAGGAGACCTCTACCCTGCTCCACTACTTAGACAACGCCATTTGTGCTTTCTTCTTTATTGAGTTTTGCATTAGGCTTTACAGAGCCGAGGACAAGGTAAAGTTTATGCGCTGGGGCTGGATAGATTTGGTGTCCAGCATACCCATGGTAGACTTCCTGAGGGCCGGTAGATTGTTGAGGCTCATCCGAATATTCAGAATTCTGCGGGCCTTTAGAACTACTCAACACCTGTTGCACCATCTCTTTGCAAGCAAAGCGAAAGGAGCTTTTACTTCGGTTTTCATTGTGGCGGTATTGCTTATCATCTTTTCTTCTATTGCCATTCTACAGGTAGAGACGGACCCTAACAGCAACATCAAAACCGCCGAAGACGCTATTTGGTGGGCATATGTGACCATTACCACCGTGGGTTACGGAGACAAGTTCCCGGTCACTACAGAAGGGAGACTGATTGCCGCGGTGTTAATGACGGCGGGTGTAGGATTGTTTGGTACGTTCACGGCCTATGTTGCATCTTGGTTTGTTGTGGCCCCAGAGAAGGAGAGCAACAGCGCAGAGTAAAGGCATTTTGTGAGCACTCCTTAAAAGTTTAGCAAACACCCACGTAATATTCCAATCCTTTCTGCGACAAATGCTCTAAGTTGAAAATCTCGCCAAGGCGTTTGCTTCTCCTGTACTACAAATCCCTTTATTAAAACACTATGAAAAACACTACCATGGCACTAGGGCTGTTGGCCCTTTTGTCTTTCAGCGCGCCGGCAGAGGCCGCCAAAGCCCCCGAACTCACCTACCAGGTGAACCTCAATGACCGCGCCGATGACCTGTTCAAAGTTTCTCTGGATGTGAAAGGCCTCAAAGATGCCAACAACATCTTCCAGTTCGCGTCTACCGCGCCGGGCACGTACCAGACCATGGACATAGGTAGATTTGTGAAGAACTTCAAAGCCTTTGACAAAAAGGGCAAGGAAATTACCACCAAGCAGATTTCAACCAACCAATGGGAACTGAGCCGCCCTGACAAGGTGCGTAAAATCACCTACCAGATTGCCGAAACCTGGGACACGCCGGTAGACAAAAACAAGGTATACAACATGTGCGGGACGTCTCTGGAGCAGGACCACGCGCTCATCAACGGGCAAGGCGTGTTCGGCTACTTTAAAGGCTTGCAGTCTGCTCCTATGAAGCTAAAGCTGGACTCGCCAAAGGAATGGCTGACGGGCACTGCCCTTAAAACGGATAAGAAGGGTTACTACATTGTCAACAACTATGACCACTTGGTAGACTCTCCTATTCTGGCCGGTAACCTCACCAAAGCCGCTACTGACTTCAATGGCACCACCATTGACATCTACACCTATTCCAAAACGGGCAAGATTAAGTCGCAGGATTTAATGACCAACATGACAGGCATGCTGGATGCCGCTCACAAGTTTGTCGTTAATTTTCCGGTAGACCGTTATACGTTCCTATACCATTTTGAGGACGAGGACTGGGGCGCTTGGGAGCATTCGTACAGCTCTGAGTATGTCATGAAAGAAAGTGACCTGACGCCTGAGTTTGCGCACAACATCACAGACATCGCCTCGCATGAGTTCTTCCACATCATCACGCCGCTCAACATCCATAGCGAGATTATAGAGCGCTTCAACTTTGAGACGCCTACTCCGTCGCAGCACTTGTGGCTGTATGAAGGCACCACCGAGTGGGCTTCTGATATGATGCAACTGAGAGCCGGCATGATTGACTTGCCTGCCTACCTCAAAGACATGCAGCAGAAGCTCAAGAACAATGACATGATGGGCACCAACTACAGCCTTCAGGAATTGAGCTTGACGTCTTACACCCCGCAGGGCAATAAAATCTACGGCAACATCTACAACCGCGGCGCGGCTACGGCGGCTTTGCTGGACATTAGATTGCTGGAATTGTCGGGTGGCAAGCGCGGTCTGCGCGAGGTGATTAATGAGCTGTCTAAAGAATACGGCCCGTCCAAAGCGTTCCCAGAGGCAGACTTCTTCAACATATTCGTGGCCAAGACCCACCCAGAAATTGCTGATTTCTTCAACAAATATGTAAAAGGCGCCGAGGCCTTGCCGGTGGCCGAGTACTTCGGGAAACTGGGCATCACGTACACGCCTTTGAGAACCTCTGACAAAAAGACCTTTGACCCGGGTTATAACCTTGGCGCGCCTGAAGGAAAGATTGTGTTCATGAAAGTGAACCCTGCCCAACAACAAGCCGGCCTGAAGGACGGGGATGAGCTGGTGGCCGTGAATGGTACTGCCGTTACCTTGAAAAACGCTAACCAGGAAGTTCCTAAAATTTTCCAAACCAAGATTGGAGATTCTTATGCGGTCACTATCCGGAGAGACGGCAAAGAAGAGAAACTGACCCTGAAAATGCTAGAGAAGCAAGAAACCCAGAAACACCTGTTTGAGGTGGACGCTAACCCAACTCCTGCGCAGAATGCCCTGCGTAAGGCCTGGATAGTAAACTTGTAAGCTACTTTCTTATTGTACGGCAACCGCCACTGTTTCTGCAAAAGAGATGGTGGCGGTTTTGCTTTAGGCCGTTTTTGGCTTGTTTTCTGGAAAGGAGGCCAAAAACGGCAGGATATAATAGTATAGGTCTATGTTATTTGTGGAATCTCCCCTTTCTTGCATCTACTTCTTAAATCCAGAAAACTGAAATCAATTCTGGCTTAAGACCCTCATGAAGCACATTCCACTTCTATTGCTCACTCTTTTGCTTTTAGGCTCCTGCCAAGAGCAACAACCCGACCTAAGGATTCCTGATGAGCTATATGGTGACTGGGTACCTGTGGGGTACCAAATAATAATCGATAGCCTTAGCATAAAAGGAGGCTACTCAGATATAGACCTAGGATTAGGGATCCCAGAGGTTGGATTTACATTTATGACAAATGGTTTAGTGGACACAAAAGCCGGATTTTATAAATATACAGCACCGAATGAGACAGGTAAAAGACGCGCACTTTATATAGGCTCAGAATCTGTTTTTCATGTGCAGAATGATACGCTCAGAATTTTCAATCCAACGGATTCTACTTGGATACTCAGAACCATCTATAAGCTTAATAGGGACACACTTTCTTTTTTTCACACTGAAGAAATAGTTTGCACTTTTATAAAGAAGAATTTCAACTTAGAGACGGCTCCAAAGTTTGATAAAATAATAGTGTCTACTTCTGGATGCTACGGTAGTTGCCCTATTTCTAGCACCATGATAGAATCTAATGGACAGGTTACCTTTTATGGAGAAAGATATACCAGTAAGCTAGGCACCTACCATGGCAAAATCTCACGGGCGAGATACCTAGAACTCCAAAAGAAGTTTCAAAAAGCGGACCTTTCTAACATTGGAACTCACTTCTCAGATGGCGTCACCGACAATGAAGAATTAACTGTCACCTTTATAAGAGGAGACAGCATTTACAAAACCATTACAGATTATGCTCATTCCGGTCCCTTGGAGTTGAGATGGGCTTTACATGAGGCTAGGAATCTTTATCAAACTGTTCAACTTAAGCCTATTGCTAAAGGGAATAAGTTATTTTCTACTTCTATCAGCTTTCTCTATTTCAGCCAGGGAGAGAACAAATTGAGATTGTCACAATCTGAAGGGTATTTGTTATGGGATTATCTTAGAAAAGGGACTATAACGGAAAAGGAATTTCAATCTAGATTTAAGCTGGGATTTTATAAGAACAACTTATGGGTTCCTTCTGGGGAAGAGACTAACCAATGGGTACCTTTTGGTGAAGAACCTATTCTACAAAAGGACGATGCAAATAATGTAAAAGAAATATCAACCGATGGCCGCTACTTTAAATTCGTGCGACAACATAAACCACCAGTGACCATTGATGTAGGCTTTAACTTTTTTGAAAGAAATTTCTCTATCAAAGTTTTAAAGCCTGACCCAAAAGAAGAACCCCTATATTGATTCTTCTATAGTAGCTATCTTATCGCATGAAACTGCTTCGGCATTATTTGAAAGTGTATGGTCTCATCCTGTCTACGGGTCCCGCGTGTGGCACCTGGGCGGTGCTGTGGGCGTACACCAAATTGATTGGGCAGGCGCACTGGGTGGCTAAGTTTGGCGGCGGCACTAAGGAGACCAATACCCTAGTTTTGTTTGGCAAGCGGGTGTACTTCCCCAGCTATGTTTTCCTGCTGCACCAGTTTGAGGAGATTTTCGTCTTGGATGCTTATAGAAGCGAAATACTTGGCAAGAAAACCCTTATCATTGACGGTGGAAGCCACCTGGGCATGTCGGTGTTATATTTTATAACAGCCTATCCAGAGTCCAAGGTCTTGTCGTTTGAGCCAGATGCAAAGGCTTTTCAACTCCTGCAACAGTTTGTCAGGCACAACCACCTTTCCCAAGTAACGCTGGTGAATGCTGCTTTGGCGGGGACCACGGGTAAGCTCACCTTCTTCACGCACGCAGACGCCTCGGGCAAACTGGATGCTGGCGCTTATACAACCAGTACCGCCACTGTTCCTGTTACCGTTCCCGCGCAGACGCTTTCTACCTATCTCACAGAACCAGTGGCCTTGCTCAAACTAGACATTGAAGGCGCGGAGGTAGAGGTGATCCAGGAATTGATAGCCAGCCAGAAGATAGCCATGGTGCAGGAGATAGTGCTGGAGTTCCACACAGAGATTCATCCTTCCCCGGAGAATTTGGTTACCCTTCTGGCCAACGCCGGTTTCACCGCGAAAAGGAAAGATGCCTTGGCGCTTTATGAGACAGACGCCTCAGACTTTCTACTGCACTTCACTAGAAAATAAGCACCTCCTTTCATTCAACGCGTTCTGCGATAGGAATCGTTTTCAGTCTATTTTCTGGAAAACGAGCCAAAAACGACTTTTTCCAATTCAGTTAAGTCAGGGCTTGCTCCTTTTCTGAAGGAATGAACTTTCTAGTCACGATATAATTAATGACCGCTAGAATCAAGACAAAACCCGTTAAGGTCCACATGGCGGGATAGGGAGATTCCATTGTTCGCACAGACAGCACATCATTGCTCACCCGGTAAATGATATTGCCGGCCCAGTGCACGCCCACCGTGTACCAAATATTTCTGGTATACAACAACGGAATGGCCAGCATTACGCCCAGCACAAACAGGTAGACCAAGGTCTCAGGTCCGGCGGTGAGGGCATAGACATGGTTCAGGACGTAGATAGCTGCGGAGAACAGAATCAAGGCCCAGGTACCCATCCGCTTATGGAAGTGCCCAAACAGGTAGCCTCTGGTGAGTATGTCTTCGGCTAGCGACGGCAGAAACGTACCTGCCGCGAAGATAAGCGTCTGCGTGATGAGCACATTGGTGTCGGGCTTTGGGCCCAGTATCTCAAAACCCAGCCAAAGCCGCGCCCAAAGCGCCACCGCATACACTACCAAGCCAATGGCCAGGCCTTTCAAAAACAGTTTCGCGTAGGGCTTGTCAAAGCACAGTCCCCAAGCACCCAGCCCTTTGAAGCCTTGCCACTTGGCCACCAGGTTGGCCACGGGTATCACGGCCAGCATACACCCCAGGAACAGGGGAACGTGCTGATGGAACCGCATGGCATATTCCCCGCCGTGGTAGGTGAGGGCAATGAGCAGGAACCCTGCCAGTATGCTCCACCAAGAGGTTGCCTGAGTGGTTGAGGATGGATGCTCCATGCGGTCTAGAAGAACTGTCTTTTCCATAGCATTGATGAATTTCCGCAAATATATAACAACCGCTATATTTTTTACGGGCGTCAAATGTTCCTTAACGCTTCAATCCCTAGAACATAGCCTTGCCCCTATGTCTTGAATTGCCTACCTTATTCGCTGATTCCGTTTTTGACCTACTTTCCAGAAACCATGCGAAAAACGCTCCTCTCTTTTCTGCTTCTCTTATTGACTATCACACAGCTTTCAGCGCAGAATAAACCTGGCGGCATTGCTTCTAAAACGGCTGGACTACAGAAGTTTGCCGGCTACTTTCCTTTTTACTGGGATGAGGCCACCGGCAAGATTCTGCTGGAGATTGACAAGCTAGACACGCAGTTCCTGTATGTCTCCTCGCTTCCAGCAGGTTTGGGCTCTAATGACATTGGTCTGGACCGTGGACAGTTGGGTGGTACGCACGTAGTGTATTTCCAAAAGGTAGGCCCGAAGGTGCTATTGGTAGAACCAAATCAGAACTATAGAGCCATGAACGGCAATCCCGCCGAGGAGCAGGCCGTGGCCCAGTCCTTCGCGCAATCCACGCTGTGGGGCTTTAAAGTAGAAGCCACCGATGGCAAAACCGTATTGGTAGACGCCACCGACTTTCTGCTGAGAGACGCCCATGACGTAGTGGGGAGCATTAAACGGGCCCGACAAGGCTCCTACAGACTGGACGCCTCGCGGTCTGCTTTCTATCTGCCCCGCACCAAGAACTTCCCGCAGAATACTGAGTTTGAAGCCTCGCTCACCTTTGTGGGCGGTGATGATGCCGGTAACTTTGTGCGCGAAGTAGCTCCGTCTACCGAGGCTCTGACCCTGCGCCAGCACCATTCCTTTATTCAATTGCCAGACACAAACTACACGCCCAGAGCCATGGACCCGCGGGCCGGCTACTTCGGGATTGAGTACATGGATTACAGCACGCCCATTGACGAGTCTATTGTCAAACGCTACATTGCCCGCCACCGCCTGGAGAAAAAGAACCCCAGCGCCGCTGTTTCTGAGGCTGTGAAACCCATTGTTTATTATGTAGACCACGCCGCGCCCGAGCCCATCAGAAGTGCTTTGCTGGACGGTGCCCGCTGGTGGGCGCAGGCGTTTGAGGCCGCCGGCTACAAAGACGCGTTCAAGGTAGAGATTCTGCCCGTAGACGCAGACCCCATGGATGTGCGCTACAACGTCATTCAATGGGTGCACCGCAGTACCCGGGGCTGGAGCTACGGCGCCTCGGTGACCAACCCGCGCACCGGCGAAATCCTGAAAGGCCATGTGAGCCTGGGCTCTCTGCGCGTGCGCCAGGATTATTTAATTGCCGAAGGTCTGCTAGCTCCTTATGAGGAAGGCAAACCCGTTAACCCCGAAATGATGAAGATGGCCCTCGCCCGCTTGCGTCAGCTCTCGGCGCATGAGCTGGGCCACACGCTGGGCATCATGCACAACTACGCCGCCAGCGTGAGCAACCGCGCATCGGTGATGGACTATCCGCACCCAACCGTGAAACTGACGGCAGAAGGGAAGATAGATTTATCTGATGCCTACGCCGTGGGCATGGGCGACTGGGACAAACTGGCCGTGACGTATGGGTACCAGGACTTCGCGAAGGGTGTGAACGAGAAACAAGCGCTGGACCAACTCCTACGCGCCGGTCACCAGAGAGGACTGCAATTCATCTCTGACCGTGATGCCCGCTCTCCGGGCGGGGCGCATCCGCAGGCCCACCTCTGGGACAACGGCGCCAACGCGTCTGATGAGTTGCATCATGTGTTACAGGTTAGGGAGAAAGCCTTACAGCAGTTTGGCCTGAACAACATAAAGCCCGGCGTGCCCATGGCCATGCTGGAAGACGTGCTGGTGCCCATTTACAACTACCACCGCTACCAAGTGGAATCGGTGGCCAAAGTAGTGGGTGGGGTTAACTATACCTATGCCTCCAAGGGCGATGGCCAATTGGTTACGCAGAAAGTACCCGAGGCTGAGCAACAGAAAGCCTTGGACGCGCTCCTAGAGACGCTTCAGCCTAAGGTGCTCACCCTGCCAGAGAACATTATCGCCTTGATTCCGCCAAGACCGGCCGGCTGGTCGCCAACGCGGGAATTGTTTGACAAGCGCACCGGCCTCACCTTTGACCCACTATCCGTCGCCGAAGCATCCGCAGATTTCACCTTATCTTTTCTGTTCCATCCTGAGCGCGCCGCCCGTTTGGTAGAGTTGAAAGCCCGAGGTAGTAAATTGGGCCTAGAGGAAGTCTTGGACCAGATTCTAGAACAGACCTGGAAAGCCAAACAGCAGGACGGCTTATCTGGCCAGACGCAGTTACTCACCCAACAACTGGTACTCACCCACCTGCTGGCCCTGTCCCAGAATGAGAACGCCGCCTACTCTGTGCGTGGCATCTCAGCCTTGAAGCTAGAAGAGCTGGAAAAGCACCTGAAGAAACTGTCCAAGTCCAATGATGATGCCGTGAAAGCCAACGCGCTTCTGGCACTGAATAGATTGGACCAGCCTGCCAACGCGAAACCGCAACTGCACAAAGACCTTCCGCCGGGCGCGCCTATTGGCACTCTAGAAGTCTTAAATTGCGAATAGCGTTTTTGGCCTGTTTTCCATCCAATAGCCTAAAATCCCGCTCCTTCAATAGGGCGGGATTTTTTTGTAGAAATACCAGAGTCACGCATTCCGTCCCCCTTTGGAGGGGGTAGGGGGAGGACTTACCATTAGTAGAACGGTAGTTTTTGGAGATACCTAAAATAGCGGGCTGGGTAAAGCACATAGAGTATTGTTTGTTTTGACTAGAAACCCAAAATTCAAGACTGAGAACTAAAAGCATTCTCCCCCTACCTCCGCTAAAGGGTGACTTTTCACCAAAGACACTTTTCTCCACTAAACCTATCTGCTGTTTCTACATATGAAAATCATTCTATAAAATCTTGGATTGGTGCGAGAAAACTTTATATTTAAAGGACTAACCATAAACCTCTTAGACTTTGAAAAGACGCGATTTTCTCCACCTTTCTGGCTTGGGTTTGGGAGCTATGATGCTGCCCATTCCGCTGTGGGGCCATGACATTGCGCCCGAAGCGGCGCTGGAACCGGCAGACGTTGCCTTCCACAAACAGTTGGCAGACGCGGCGCTCAACGCGGCCAAGTCTAAAGGCGCCACCTACACCGACGTCAGAATTGGCCGATACCTGAACCAGTTCGTGATTACCCGTGAGGACAAGGTGCAGAATACCGTCAACACCGAGAGCTATGGCATTGGCGTGCGCGTGATTGCCAACGGCACCTGGGGCTTCGCGTCCATGGATGACGTCTCGCCGGCCGGGGCCGCCAAAGCTGCTGAACTGGCTGTGGCCATTGCAAAAGCGAACTCTAAACTGCAGACAGAGCCAGTTCAGCTGGCACCGCAGAAAGGGTTTGGTGAGGTTAGCTGGAAAACTCCTATTGAGCGCAACGCTTTTGAGGTACCCATCAAAGAAAAGGTGGATTTGCTGCTAGGCGCCAACGCCGCCGCTATGAAGAACGGCGCCAACTACGTCAACTCGGCGCTGTTTCTGGTGAATGAGCAGAAATATTTCGCGTCTTCAGAAGGCTCTTACATTGACCAGGACGTGCACCGCACCTGGCCGGTGCTCAACGTGACCGCCATTGACCAGAAGACCGGCAAGTTTGAGACGCGCCAATCCTTAAGCGCCCCGGTGGGCATGGGCTACGAGTACCTGAGCGGAAAAGCAGAGGGCAAGTACCAGGGCATCACCACCCGCTACGGCAAGTACTATGACATGGTGGAAGACGCCGGGGCCGCCGCCAAGCAAGCTCGCGAGAAACTAACCGCTAAATCTGTCCTAGCTGGTAAGTATGACCTGGTGTTGGACCCGTCTCATCTATGGCTGACCATCCATGAAAGCGTGGGCCATCCGCTGGAACTGGACCGCGTACTGGGCTATGAGGCCAACTTCGCCGGCACTTCTTTTGCCACGCTGGACAAATGGCAGAGCAAAAACTTTAAATACGGAAGTCAGAAAGTGAATCTATTCGCTGACAAGACGCAGGTAGGCTCCCTGGGCGCCGTGGGCTATGATGATGAAGGTGTAAAAACCAAGCAATGGGATTTGGTAAAAGACGGCACCCTGGTCAACTACCAAGCCACCCGCGATCAGGCCCACATCATCGGTGAGAAAGAATCCCACGGCTGTTGCTACGCTGACAATTGGAGTTCGGTGCAGTTCCAGCGCATGGCTAACGTTTCTTTGGCGCCGGGCAAAGAGAAGTTAAGCGTAGACAACATGATTAAAGACGTGGAGAAAGGCATTTACATCATTGGGGACGGTTCTTTCTCCATTGACCAGCAACGCTACAACTTCCAGTTCGGCGGTCAGCTCTATTATGAGATTAAGGATGGCAAGATTGTGGGGCCTTTGAAGGACGTGGCCTACCAGAGCAACACCCAGGAATTCTGGAACTCCTGCTCGGCCATCTGCGATGACAGCGACTACCGCTTAGGAGGTTCCTTCTTTGACGGAAAAGGCCAGCCTACCCAAAGCAGTGCTGTGTCTCATGGCTCTTCCACCACCCGCTTCAATGGCGTGAACGTCATCAACACTGGAAGGAAAATCTAGAATTAGTTAAGAGTTAAAAGTTATGAGTGAAGAGTTGATTTCAATTTCACTCATTGGAATACTAGAAGTCGTTTTTGGCCTGTTTCTCACAAATCAGCCCAAAAACGAGGTTTACTTCCTGCCAACTTTTAACTCATAACTCCCAACTTTTAACTCAACCAACATGGCAATATTAACCAAAGAACAAGCCCAGGTCATCCTCAAGAAGGTGATAGCCTTGAGCAAAGCCGATGAGTGCGAGGCAAACCTCAACGGCGGAAAAACCGGCAACGTGCGCTACGCCCGCAACTCGGTGTCCACGGCCGGTGAGTCCCATACCACCACGCTGGTGGTGCAGTCCTCCTTCGGGAAGCGCGTGGGCACAGCCACCATTAATGAGTTTGACGATGCCTCGCTGGAGAAAGTGGTGCGACGCTCAGAGGAATTGGCCAAGCTCGCGCCTGAAAACCCGGAGTACATGGGCGTTTTGGGTCCGCAGAAGTACATTACCACCAATCCGTACGTTGCCTCAACGGCGGCCATTACGCCAGACAAGCGCGCTGAGATGGTAGCTAAAAGCATTGCGGCGGCCAAGTCCAAGAACCTGACAGCGGCGGGTTACCTGCAAGACAACGTGGGTTTCCAGAGCATGATGAACAGCAAAGGCCTGTTCGCTTACAACACAGACACCGGCGTAGACTTTTCCTTGACCGTGCGCACGCCAGACGGCACCGGTTCTGGGTATGTTTCCAGAGGTTTTAACGATGTCAATAAACTGGACACGGCCACGGTCTCTAACATTGCGGTGAACAAGGCCACGGGTTCGGCCAACGCGAAAGCGCTGGAGCCGGGCAAGTACACCGTTATTCTGGAGCCCGCGGCGGTGGCGGTGATGCTGGAGAACCTGTTCTTCGGGATGGATGCCCGCTCGGCAGATGAAGGCCGAAGTTTCTTGAGCAAAGCTGGCGGTGGTAACAAAGTGGGCCAGAAACTGGTGGATGAGCGCGTGACCATCTACTCAGACCCGGCGCACCCAGAACTACCCACTTCGCCATGGGCGCAGGATGGTCAGGCCTTGAACAAAACTACTTGGATTGATAAAGGCGTCATCAAACAGATTCCGGTGTCACGCTACTGGGCGCAGCAGAAGAAAATCACACCGGTGCCTTTCCCCAACACGGCCATTATGCAAGGCGGCACGCAGAGCTTGGAAGATATGATTAAGGGCACGCAGCGAGGCATTCTAGTCACGCGGCTTTGGTACATTCGGTCCGTGGACCCGCAGACCCTGTTGCTCACCGGCCTCACCCGCGACGGGACCTTCTACATTGAGAATGGCAAAATTAAGCACGCGGTCAAGAACTTCAGGTTCAATGAAAGCCCTATCATCATGCTTAATAATTTAGAGGCTATTGGTAAATCTGAGCGTACGGTGAGCGGCGAATCCAGCAACAACTATTTGTTGCCACCGCTTAAGATTAGGGACTTCACGTTCAGCAGTCTCTCGGACGCCGTGTAAACATTCTCGTTTTTGGCTTGTTTTCTGGAAATCAGGCCAAAAAGGAACATCCTTACAAAAAAGCCCTGCTTTACCCAGCGGGGCTTTTTTGTTTCCTGTAAATCCATCAGTTACATAAGGGAAACCGTAAACCTGTACACAGGGTAATTCTTCGTACTTTTGCCCACGAGGCGCCTGCGGGTGTCTCTTAAAATTGACAGCATGGCTAAAATTGCGATAAACTTAACCACGGCCTCCATCCAACAGGAAGAGGTGATTGTGGGCATTGACTTAGGCACCACCAACAGCCTGGTGGCATACATGCACCCAGACGACCGGACGCCCATCGCCATCAATGACCAGGGACTGGGCACCATCGTCCCGTCGGTAGTGCATTTTCATGAGAACGGCGAAGTACTGGTGGGCAATGCCGCCAAGGAATATTTGTTGACCGACCCGGCCAATACTATCTACTCGGTGAAGCGCCTGCTGGGCAAATCATATCAGGACCTGGGCGAGCACAAGGATACGTTTGGCTACAAAATCATTGACGACAACTCTGAGGGGCTGGTGAAGATACGGGTGCAGGACAAGTTCTACTCCCCTATTGAATTGTCTGCTGAGATTCTGAAGGAACTGCGCGCCCGCGCCGAGCATGCCTTGAAGACCCCGGTGAACCGCGCCGTGATCACTGTGCCCGCCTACTTCAATGACTCGCAGCGCCAAGCCACCCGTGATGCCGGCAAACTGGCCGGGTTGGAAGTACTGCGTATTGTCAATGAACCCACGGCGGCCTCTCTGGCCTATGGCATCGGGCTGGACCCCAGTGAAGAGAAAACTATCGCCGTCTATGATTTGGGCGGAGGAACCTTCGACATCTCCATCCTGAAGATTCACCAGGGCATTTTTGAGGTGCTTTCTACCAACGGGGACACGTATCTGGGCGGCGATGACATGGACCAGGCTATCATTCAGTACTGGCTGCCGCAGAACCGCCTGCTGGCAGACTTAGTAGCCAGTGACCCAAACCTAGCCCAAGCCATTCGTTTGAAAGCCGAGGAAGCCAAGCGTACGCTGAGTGACCAAGAAACTTATACTTCTGAGTTAAATGGCATTGAGTTGAAGCTGGACAAGCACACTTTTGAGACGCTCATTACGCCCATTGTGGACCGGACCATGAACTCGTGCCAAATGGCGTTGAGCGATGCCGGTTTAACCGCTGAGCAGATTGATACCGTCATTATGGTGGGCGGCTCTACCCGCGTGCCCCTGGTGTACCAGACCGTGAGCGACTTCTTCGGGAAGCCGGCCAACAACTCCTTGAACCCAGACGAAGTGGTGGCCCTGGGCGCCGCCATTCAGGCAGACGTTCTGGCGGGCAATAGAAAAGACATTCTCTTGCTGGACGTGACGCCGCTGACGCTCGGCATTGAGACCATGGGCGGCTTGATGGACTCCATCATTCCGCGTAACTCCAAGATCCCTACCAAAGCCGGAAGGCAGTACACCACCTCCGTGGACGGGCAGGTGAATATGAAAATATCTGTCTACCAAGGTGAGCGCGACTTAGTGAAGGAGAACCGCAAACTAGCCGAGTTTGACCTGAGAGGCATTCCGGCCATGCCCGCGGGCTTCCCGAAGGTGGACGTAAACTTCATCCTGAACGCCGACGGCATCTTGAAGGTGGAAGCCATTGAACTACGATCGGGCACCAGACAAGAAGTGGAAGTGAAACCGCAGTACGGCTTGACAGATGAGCAGGTAGAGCAGATGCTCATGGACTCCATCACCCACGCCCGCGAAGACGTTTCTACCCGCATGGTCATTGAAGCCCGCACCACCGCAGAGCAGATGATTTATCAGGTGGAGCGCTTTGTGGAGAAGAACGGCGAGCATTTGACGCAGGAAGAGATTGACCTCACCCGCCAGAACGTCCAGCATTTGAAAGACGTCTTGCCTACCGGCGATAAAGACACCATCCTGAAAGCCGTGGATACTTTGGAAGAGCAAACCAGTCCGTTTGCCGAGCGCGTGATGCAAATCTCCATTAAGAAAGCCATGAGCGGTAAGAAGATTGAATAAAGCGTTTTTGGCCTCTTTTCTGGAAAAGAGGCCAAAAACGGAAGGTTATCTAAAAGCAGAAGGCGCTTCCTGGTTGGGTAGCGCCTTCTGCTTTTATGGTGTTGATGCTTATTGCTGTTGTTCGGCCTCTAGTTCCTCTTCGTCTTTCTCTACAATGATGTATAGGTCCTCAGTAGGCTTTTTCATGAGATACTTCTCCCGCGCAAATTTCTCCAGCAACTCGGGGTTGCTCAAGAGTTCCTTGCGGTCCTTCTGCACTTCCTGGATTTTCTCTACATAATAGTCGCGCTCCTCTTCCAGGATGGCCAGCTTGCGGCTGGTCTGGTACTGCGTGATGAAGTCATTGGAGTCGAAGAAAATCATCCAGACCAAAAACACCACGCCGGTGAGAAAGTAAAAGTTCTTGAAGAATTTAGGAACGCGCGCCAACATATGCTAGGGAGATAAAAATGGCGGCAAGATTGCTCTTGCCGCCATGAATTTACTAAGATTTCCGGCAGGTCAGGTAGTGCACCTGCCAGAACTTTTTCATTTCCCGTTTTTAGCCTATTTCTTGGAAAATAAGCCAAAAAAGGATGCCGAGCCTCTATGCGAATTGCCTAGAATTTGCGGCCCGGGAAGTAAGCGGTCTCGCCCAACTCCTCCTCAATACGGAGCAATTGGTTGTACTTGGCCATACGGTCAGAGCGCGAGGCAGAGCCCGTCTTGATTTGACCGGTGTTCAAGGCCACGGCTAGGTCAGCGATGGTGTTGTCCTCAGTCTCACCTGAACGGTGGCTCATGATGCTCTTATAGCCGTTTATGCGGCCTAGGTTGATGGCGTTGATGGTCTCGGTTAAAGTTCCAATCTGGTTTACCTTAATCAAAATAGCGTTGGCCGTCTTCTGGTCAATGCCTTGCTGCAGACGATCCACGTTGGTCACGAACAAATCATCACCTACCAACTGCACCTTAGACCCGATAGAGTCGGTCAACGACTTCCAACCAGTCCAGTCGTCTTCGTCCATACCGTCTTCAATAGAGATGATAGGGTATTTGTTTGACCACTCGGTCCAGAAGCTCACCATCTCAGAAGAAGTCAGCTTGTCGCCGGTAGATTTCTTGAAGTGGTAGTGGCCGGTAGAGGCGTCATAGAACTCAGAAGCGGCGGCATCCATGGCAATCATGAAGTCTTCGCCTGGACGGTAGCCAGCGGCCTCAATGGCCATCAATACTACCTCAATGGCTTCCTGGTTAGACCCGATGTTCGGGGCAAAGCCGCCTTCATCGCCTACGTTGGTAGACATGCCCTTTTTCTTAAGGACGTTCTTCAGGTGATGGAATACCTCAGAGCCCATTCTTAACGCCTCAGAGAACGTTGGTGCACCCACAGGCATTACCATGAACTCCTGGAAGTCAATGGAATTGTCTGCGTGGCTACCACCGTTCAAGATGTTCATCATAGGCACCGGCAAGGTGGTAGCGTTCACACCACCCACGTAGCGGTACAAAGGCTGACCCGCTTCTTTAGCGGCTGCCTTGGCAATGGCCATAGAAACACCCAAGATGGCATTGGCGCCTAACTTGGCTTTGTTAGGCGTGCCGTCAATCTCAATCATGATCTTGTCCAGCAGGCTTTGCTCAAACACGTTGAAGCCCACCAGCTCATCAGCGATGATGACATTCACGTTGTTCACGGCTTGCAAAACACCTTTGCCCATGTACTTGCTGTTGTCACCGTCACGCAACTCTACGGCTTCATGCTTGCCGGTAGAGGCGCCAGAAGGCACTGCGGCACGGCCTACAATACCGTTTTGGGTGATTACATCTACTTCAACGGTGGGGTTACCGCGGGAGTCAAAAATCTGACGGGCTTTGATGTCTTCAATTAAGCTCATATTCAATCGTTTTATTTTGTTACTTATTCTTTTTGTCGTTTTCCAGCATCTCCAGGAACAGGTCAAACAGGTAGCCAGAGTCATGCGGCCCCGGAGAAGACTCTGGATGGTATTGCACAGAGAAAGCAGGCTTGTTTCTCAACCGAATGCCCTCCACCGTATTGTCATTCAAATTGATGTGCGTAATCTCCACGTCTGGGTTCAGCTTCACCGCGTCTGCATCTACGGCAAAACCGTGGTTCTGCGACGTAATCTCGCTTTTACCCGTAATCAGGTTCTTAACTGGGTGATTTAAGCCTCTATGGCCGTTGTGCATCTTGTAGGTAGGGATTCCGTTGGCCTGCGCCAGAATCTGGTGCCCCATACAGATACCAAACATAGGGCGCTCCACTTCCAAGATACGTTCAACGCTTCTTACCGCCTCAGTGGTCACCGCCGGGTCACCAGGACCGTTAGAGATGAAGTAGCCGTCTGGTCCCCAGGCTTCCATTTCATCAAAGGACGTACCATACGGGAATACGCGGCATTCACAGCCACGCTCAACCAGGTTGTTCAAGATATTCTGCTTCACGCCCAAATCCAAGACCGCAACTTTAAATCTGGTAGTGGTAGGTTGAATCTGGTATTGCTCTTTGGTAGACACATGAGAAGAAAGTTCCAAGCCATCCATAGACGGAACTTGCTTTAACTGCTCTTTCAGTTTCTCAACATCTAACTCTTCAGAAGAGATGATGGCGTTCATCACGCCCTTATTCCTAATGTACCGCACCAAGGCCCTGGTATCAATCTCACAGATACCCACAATGCCAGCCTTCTCAAAATATTCTTGCAAAGAACCTTCAGCGGTTTTACGAGAGAAAGTGGTGGAAAAATCTTTACAGATGAGACCTTTAATCTGGATGGCGTTGGATTCCACCTCTTCTGGCTGTACACCGTAATTGCCCACGTGCGAAACGGTAGTGATTACAATCTGCCCATAGTAAGAAGGATCTGTGAAAATCTCTTGATACCCGGTCATACCCGTGTTAAAACATACCTCACCACCGGTAGTACCAATCTTACCAAGGCTCTTACCTTGAAAAACGGTGCCATCTTCTAGCACCAATACTGCATCTGTTGTTGTTTGAAGCTTCATTCTTTCTAAGTATGGGACAAAAATAAAAAAGGGATACGAGTAAACCCGTATCCCTTTTTTATAAATGATTTCATTATCGTTATTCAGCGGCTGGAGTTTCTGGAGCATCTGCAGCTTTGGCTTCATCAGTAGAAGCGGCTGGCGCAGAAGTTTCAGTGGCAGCAGTGGCCTCAGCACCTTCTTTCTTCTTACCAGAAGAACGACGTCTTGTTTTGGCTTTGCCTGCAGCGGCTGTTCCAGTGGATAACAACATATCCTCGTTGTAGTCAACTAGCTCAATGATACACATGTCTGCGTTGTCACCAAGACGGTTGCCCGTTTTAAGGATACGAGTGTAACCACCCGGACGATTAGCAATTTTACCCGCGATGTTGTCAAATAACTCTTTCACAGCTTCCTTACTTTGCAAGTAAGAGAATACCGTACGACGAGAGTGAGTCGTATCGTTTTTACCTTTCGTTAACAAAGGCTCTGTATACTTTCTTACCGCTTTGGCTTTGGCTACCGTAGTGATAACGCGCTTGTGAAGGATCAATGACGCCGCCATGTTAGACAACATAGCTGAGCGGTGGGCAGCAGTCCTACCTAAGTGATTGTTCTTTTTACCGTGTCTCATTTTTTTAATTGTGCACGTGCATACCGTCGATCAACCTTTGCGGGATCGGGAATTATGCCGTAGGATTACTAATCTTCTTCTAATTTATACTTTGAGATATCCATCCCAAAGTTAAGACCTTTTTCAGATACAAGGTTCTCTAATTCAGTAAGAGATTTCTTACCGAAGTTTCTGAACTTCATCATATCAGCTAAGTCTAGTTGCACAAGGTCTCCTAACGTTCTAATGTCAGCTGCTTTTAGGCAGTTGTAGGCACGTACAGAAAGATCCATGTCATGCAAAGGCGTCTTCAATACTTTTCTCATATGCAGCATTTCTTCATCTACTGCTTCTTCCTCTTCAGGCTTCACAGTTTCAAAAGTCATGGTGTTATCAGAGAACAGCATGAAGTGTTGAATCAGGATATTGGCAGCACCTTTCAAAGCATCTTCTGGATGGATAGAACCATCAGTAGAGATTTCTAATAAAAGACGCTCATAGTCAGTCTTCTGCTCAACACGAGTGTTTTCAACGCTGTACTTCACATTTTTAATAGGTGTGAAGATGGCGTCAATGGCAATTTGCCCAAACACCTGGTCAGCTGGTTTATTCTCTTCGGCAGGAACATAGCCTCTACCTTTTTGAATAGTCAACTCAATCTCAAAAGATGCTTCTGGATCTAGGTGACAGATAACCAAGTCAGGGTTTAATACCTGGAATGAACCTGAGAATTTGTTGATGTCACCGGCAGTAAAGGTATCCTGCTTGCTGATGCTGACAGTAATCTTGTCATCAACTAAGTCACCAACCTTTTTAAACCGAACCATTTTCAAGTTCAGGATGATTTCAGAGACATCTTCAACCACACCTTCAATGGTAGAGAACTCATGGAGTACGCTAGGAACACGGATGCTGGAGATAGCATATCCTTCCAAAGATGAAAGAAGGATTCTTCTCAGCGCATTTCCAATGGTAACACCATAGCCCTTCTCTAGCGGCTTAAATTCAAATTGCCCGTGGAAATCGTCGGATTTCTCCATCACGACTTTCTCTGGCATTTGAAATGCTAATATTGACATGTTTGCTGGGTTAAGGTTGACACTTAAAATTAGAACAGATTACTTAGAGTAAAGCTCGACGATTAACTGCTCTTGGATCTTCTCAGGGATTTGATCACGCTGAGGATTTGCAATGAAAGTACCTACATATTGTGAGGCATCCCACTCCAACCAAGTGAACTGACGGGCATTACGTCCAGCTAAGCTAGTAGTAATTGCTTCTAATGATTTAGATTTCTCACGAACACTCACTACATCACCAGGACGCAACGTGTAAGAAGGAATGTTCACAATGCCACCATTTACCAAGATGTGCTTGTGAAGAACTAACTGACGTGCACCACGTCTTGTTGGAGCAATACCTAAACGGTAAACAGTGTTATCCAATCTTGCCTCCAAAAGAGCCAAAAGGTTTTCACCTGTAATACCAGTTTTACGAGCAGCTTTGTCAAACAAATTAGCGAATTGCTTCTCTAATACACCATAGATGTATTTAGCTTTCTGCTTTTCCATCAACTGGATAGCGTACTCAGACTGCTTCTTTCTACGGCCACGACCGTGCTGACCTGGACCATATGCCTTTTTGGCCAAGGCTTTGCTTGGTCCAAAAATTGGTTCGTTATATCTTCTAGAGATTTTACTCTTAGGGCCTGTATATCTTGCCATTTCTAATTCTTAATAATATCCTTAAACTCTTCTGCGTTTGGGAGGACGACATCCGTTGTGCGGAAGTGGCGTTACATCTTTGATAGAAGTAATCTCAATACCAACGTTCTGCATTGTGCGGATAGCTGACTCACGACCAGCGCCAGGACCTTTTACAAAAACCTCTGCCTTGCGCATACCAGCTTCATAAGCTACTTTACCGCAATCTGCGGCTGCCATTTGAGCGGCATAAGGAGTGTTTTTCTTAGATCCTTTGAATCCCATTTTACCAGCAGATGCCCAAGAGATAACCTGGCCATTCATGTTGGTAACAGAGATGATGATATTATTGAACGAAGCTTTGATGTGCACCTGACCAACAGGCTCCACAACAACCACACGCTTCTTGGCTTTATCTTTTCTCTTCTGAGCCATTGTAGTTTAATTATTTAGTAGCCTTCTTCTTGTTTGCAACAGTTTTACGCTTACCTTTTCTGGTTCTAGAGTTGTTCTTAGTTCTCTGACCTCTAGTTGGTAAACCTTTTCTGTGACGTAGTCCACGGTAAGATCCAATGTCCATCAAACGCTTGATGTGTAATTGAACCTCAGAACGAAGAACACCTTCTACTTTGTGCTCTGAAGCGATAACGTTACGGATTTCACCCGCCTCATCCTCCGTCCAATCCTTAACTTTTTTGTCAAGATCCACCCCAGCCTTCACCAAAATAGACTGTGACAACTTCCGGCCTATACCGAAAATGTACGTCAAGGCAATTTCGCCTCTTTTGTTATCTGGAATATCAACTCCTGCTATTCTAGCCATGTTTTAAAAATTAACCTTGTCTTTGTTTATAACGTGGATTCTTCTTGTTGATCACGTAAAGCTTCCCTTTACGTCTGATCACTTTGCAGTCTTCACTGCGCTTTTTTACTGACGCTTTAACTTTCATCTGCTTATTTGTATCTGTAAACTATTCTTCCTTTACTAAGGTCGTAGGGAGACATTTCCAATTTCACTCTATCACCAGGCAGAATTTTAATGTAGTGCATCCGCATCTTACCTGAAATGTGAGCGATTACTTGATGGCCATTTTCTAATTCTACCCGGAACATTGCGTTGGATAGCGCCTCGATGATGGTACCGTCTTGTTCAATAGAAGACTGTTTAGCCATGAATTAGTTCAATGCTTTTTCTATGTATTCAAAAGTAGTCAAAATTTCGGCTTTCCCCTTTCTAACTACCACAGTATGCTCAAAATGTGCTGAAGGTTTTTTATCACGAGTCCGAATTGTCCATCCATCCTCTTCTTGAACCACGTGCCTAGAACCTAAATTCACCATAGGTTCAATGGCAATGACTAACCCTTCCTGCAACTTCATCCCTTGGCCACGCTTACCGTAATTAGGAACCTCTGGTCCTTCATGTAGACTCTTACCTACACCATGACCCACTAGCTCCCTAACCACACCATAACCAAATTGCTCTACATGGGATTGAACTGCAAAACCAATGTCACCAACTCTAGCGCCGGCCACTGCCCATTCAATACCTTTATATAAAGACTCTTTGGTCCGGACAAGTAAATCAGAAACAGTGCTATCTACCTCACCAATGGCATAAGTGTAAGCACTATCACTATGGAAGCCTTTAAAATAAACTCCACAATCAACAGACACTACGTCTCCTGATTGTAGAGCATAAGAACTAGGAATTCCATGAACTACTGCGGCATTCAAGCTCATGCATAAGCTATTCTTGAATCCATTGTAGCCTTTGAAGGAAGGGGAACCACCGTTATCTAAGATAAACTCTTCAGCAATCTTATCTAACTGCAAGGTTGTTACTCCTTCTCTGATTGCCTTGGCTACTTCGCCGTGGGCTTTACCGAGAATTTGAGCTCCCTCCTTTATAATCTCAATTTCTTCTTCTGTTTTGTAAACAATCATTCCTTAGGAAGCAACTGCAACATTAGAAGTAGATCTACCTCTAAGCTTACCAGACTTCATCATACCATCATAATGTTTCATTAGGAGGTAGCTTTCAATTTGGTTAAGCGTATCCAACACAACACCAACCAAGATGATCAAAGAGGTGCCTCCGAAGAAGGCTGCAAACTCTCTTGTCACACCAAATAGCATAGCTATGGACGGAAGAATAGCGATGATAGCTAGGAAAATAGCACCCGGCAATGTAATTCTGGTAAGCACTTCATCAATAAACTCAGAAGTTGCCAAACCTGGTTTCACACCTGGTACAAAACCACCACTTCTCTTTAGATCATCAGAAATCTGATTAGGATTTACACTTATAGCCGTATAGAAGAAAGTAAATACAATGATCAATACAGCAAATGAAAGATTGTATTGCCAAGAGGTATAATCAGAAAATACTGATCCAATCTCGCTTGCTAATTCACTGTCATTCTGCCAGAAGGAGGCTACCATTGCAGGTAAGAACATCAAAGACTGAGCAAAAATGATAGGCATTACACCTGCAGCATTCACTTTCAATGGAATGAACTGACGTTGTCCAGCTTCTAAAGAAGCACTCCCTCCAACTTGCTTGGCATATTGAACAGGAATTCTCCGAATGGCTTGAGTAAGCATAACTACACTCATCACTACAAAGAATAACACAATCAGTTCAATAATAAAGATTAAGGCTCTACCTAGCCCTAAAGCCAAAGCCTCTCCTATCAAAGCACCTGGTAGGCGAGAAACTATACCAATCATAATCAGCATAGATATACCATTACCGATGCCCTTATCCGTGATTTTTTCACCTAACCACATACAGAACATAGTGCCTGCCGTTAGGATAATCATGGAGGAAATGGTGAAAAGCGTATTGTTTACAGCTGGATTGATAGCTTCTGCATTGATAGTTGCAATAAAAGCCACGGATTGAGCCAAGGTGATAGCTATGGTCAATACTCTAGTGTATTGATTTATCTTTTTACGCCCTGACTCACCCTCTTTCTGTAACTTCTGGAAGTATGGAACAGCAATAGTAAGAAGCTGTAAAACGATAGATGCAGAAATATATGGCATGATACCCAACGCAAAAATGGAGGCATTACCAAATGCTCCACCTAAGAAGGTATCTAAAAGACCTAATATTCCTTGCGCACTAGATTCCAACTTGGAAGGATCAATTCCTGGAAGTACCACAAAAGACCCTAGCCTGAAAATTGCGATGAATCCTAAAGTATTTAGGATTCTAACTCGCAAATCTTCAATGGCAAAAATATTCTTTATCGTAGAAATCAGCTTCTTCATGTATTACAAAGTCACAACCTTGCCGCCTGCTTTTTCAATTGCTTCAACTGCCGTCTTAGAAAATGCGTGAGCATGCACTTCAATGGCACTTGTAATTTCGCCTCTTCCTAAAACTTTAATGTTATCATTTTTAGAAGCCAATCCGTTTTGACGGAAAGTATCAAAGTTAATAACAGATGAACCAGTTTTAGTGATAAGGTTTTGAAGAACATCTAAGTTAACCGCTGAATATTCTACACGGTTAAAGTTCTTGAAACCAAATTTAGGAACACGACGCACTAATGGCATCTGGCCACCTTCAAATCCTGCTTTAGAAGAATACCCTGAACGAGATTTGGCACCTTTGTGTCCACGGGTGGAAGTTCCACCTTTACCTGAACCAGTTCCGCGACCAATTCTCTTCCGATCCTTTACAGAACCTTCAGCAGGTTTTAATGTACTTAAGTTCATTATTAGACCTCCTTAACTGCTACTAAATGTTGAACGTGGTTTACCATTCCTGCAATTTGAGGAGTAAACTCTTTTATGACTGTCTTATTGATTTTGCCAAGACCCAAAGCTTTCATAGTAGCTTTCTGTCTTTCTGGACGATCAATAATACTTTTAATCTGGGTGATTTGAACTTGTGCCATGATTACCCGTTGAAAACTCGTTGTAAACTAATACCACGTTGCTGAGCAACTACCAAAGGATCACGCATCTTAGACAAGGCGTCAAAAGTTGCCTTTACCACGTTGTGTGGGTTAGAAGAACCTTTTGATTTAGCCAATACATCTTTAATACCTGCACTTTCAAACACCGCACGCATCGCACCACCAGCAATTACACCAGTACCAGCCGCGGCAGGCTTAATCAATACAAATCCTCCAGAGAATTTACCTTCCATTGTGTGAGGCACAGTGTGCTTAAACAATGGTACACGAACTAAGTTTTTCTTAGCATCGTCAATACCCTTAGCAATAGCGTCGGTTACCTCATTGGCCTTACCCAAACCGTATCCTACTACGCCAGCACCATCACCAACAACCACAATAGCAGAGAAGCTAAATCTTCTACCCCCCTTAACTACTTTGGCAACACGGTTAATAGCAACTACGCGCTCTTTCAGCTCGATTTCGCTTGCTTTGATACTTCTAATATTCAATTTTGACATCTTCTTAGAATTTTAGACCCGCTTCACGAGCCGCATCAGCTAATGATTTTACTCTACCGTGGTAAAGATATCCACCTCTGTCAAATACAACTTCAGAGATACCTTTCTCCTGGGCTTTAGCTGCGATATCACGTCCAACATGAGCAGAAGCTCCTGTTTTATTTTCACCGGCAGCTGCCTCTACTTTGGCAGAGGAAGAAGAAGCCAAGGTAACACCATTAACGTCATCTATAATTTGAGCATAGATAAACTTGTTGCTTCTAAATACTGCCAAACGCGGACGCTGAGCTGTACCAGAAACTTTGTTACGGATGCTTCGACGGATTCTAAGTCTTCTTTTTGCTTTATCGAATGACATACTCTTTCTTATTTAGAAGCAGTTTTACCAGCTTTTCTTCTAACAACTTCACCAACGAAGCGAATACCTTTACCTTTGTAAGGTTCAACTTTACGAAGTGAACGAATCTTAGCAGCTACCTGGCCTATCAACTGCTTATCAATTCCTTCTAATGAAATAACAGGTGCTTTACCTTTTTCAGTAACAGCATTAGCCTTGATTTCTTCAGGAAGGCCTACATAGATATTATGAGAATATCCTAGAGCCAACTCTAACGTTTGACCAGTGGTAGTGGCTTTGTAACCAACACCTACTAGTTCTAAATCAATTTTATAGCCAGTGCTTACCCCTACTATCATGTTGTTGATGATAGAACGATAAAGACCATGCAAGGCTTTGTGTCTCTTCTGCTCAGTAGGACGAGTTACAGTAAGCACTCCATCTTCTACCTGAACCTGGATATCTGTATCAACAGGAGCAGAAAGCGATCCTTTAGGGCCTTTCACTGTAACCAGGTTATCCTGGTTTACCAACACCTCAACACCTTGTGGAAGCGTGATGGGAAGTTTACCTATCCGTGACATTTTCTACTTAATTAATACACGTAACACAATACCTCACCACCTACATTAAGACCTTTAGCCTCTTTGTCAGTGATTACCCCCTTAGAGGTTGAAAGAATGGCAATACCATAGCCATTCAATACACGTGGCAACTTTTCTAAGTGCACGTACTTGCGGAGCCCCGGCTTAGAGACTCTCTCAAGTTTCACGATAGCAGACTGCTTGGTAGCTGGATCATATTTCAAGGCAATTTTAATAGAGCCTTGAATTGAGCTATCATCGAACTTGTAACTTTGGATATAACCTTTCTCGTAGAGAACTTTGGTTAATTCCTTCTTTATTTTGCTAGCCGGAATTTCAACTACACGGTGATTTGCCTTGATGGCATTCCGTAGTCTAGTTAAATAATCTGCTATCGGATCTGAATGCATTAGACTATAATTTTAGATTCCGCTCTTTTTAGGGAGCCGCAAAGATACTAATCTTTCTTAACTTATAAAACAGATGGTATAATAATTACCAACTAGCCTTCGTTACTCCAGGAATCTTGCCAGCTGAGGCCATCTCTCTGAAAGTAACACGAGAGATACCGAACTTTCTCATATATCCTCTTGGTCTTCCTGTTAATTTGCAACGGTTGTGCAGACGTACCGGAGAGGCATTTTTAGGCAATTTATCCAGGCCTTCATAATCACCAGCAGCTTTAAGAGCAGCTCTCTTAACCGCATACTTGGCAACTAGTTTCTGTCTCTTAAGCTCTCTAGCTTTTACTGATTCTTTAGCCATTTTCTTATTTCTTTAGATTGACGAAAGGCATTCCAAACGCTTTCAAAAGCTCAAAGCTCTCTTCATCATTTTTGGCTGTCGTCACAAACGTGATGTCCATACCTGCAATTGACTTAATCTTGTCAATGCTAATCTCAGGGAAAATGATTTGTTCTTTAACCCCTAACGTATAGTTACCACGGCCGTCAAAGCCTTTGTCGCTGATACCTTTGAAGTCACGAACACGCGGAAGAGCAATAGTCATCAAACGATCTAAGAACTCGTACATTCTCTCTCCTCTTAGAGTAACTCTGGCGCCAATTGGCATACCTTCTCTAAGTTTAAAGTTTGAGATAGAGTTTTTAGCTTTTGTCTGTACAGCTTTCTGTCCAGCAATGATAGTTAGCTCATCTACTCCAATATCTACCAATTTCTTATCAGCCACGGCATTACCAATACCTCTGTTGATGCTGATCTTGGTGATCTTTGGAACCTCCATCACGCTTTTGTATTGGAATTTCTCCTTTAACAAAGGCATGATCTCTTTTGTATATTTTTCTTTAAGTCTAGCCGCCATGTTAAATTAAATTTCCAGATTTTTTGGAATAGCGTTGAAGCTTACCGCTTTCATTCAACTTTTTACCAGTTCTAGTAGCTACATTAGTGCCAGCCTCTACTAACATTACATTGCTAGCATGAATAGGGGCTTCCATTTTATTGATGCCACCTTGAGGGTTTTTAGCACTTGGCTTTTGGTGCTTAGATACAAGGTTAAGACCTTCTACAATTACTTTCTGTTTGTCAACAAGGACACTCGTAATTGTTCCAGTTTTACCTTTATCATCACCAGCAATCACTTTTACAGTGTCGCCTTTCTTTACATGAAGTTTATTCTTTGTCATCTTTTCCTCTCTCTAAGGTCTATAATACTTCAGGAGCCAAAGAAACAATTTTCATAAACTGTCTTTCACGTAGTTCACGGGCAACTGGCCCAAAAATACGCGTACCACGAGGCTCGTCGTTGTTGTTCAACAATACGGCAGCATTGTCATCAAAACGAATATAAGAACCGTCCTTGCGACGAACTTCTTTCTTGGTTCTAACGATTACTGCTTTTGTAACAGTGCCTTTCTTAACGTTACCGGAAGAAAGAGCTGATTTTACTGTTACAACAATTTTATCTCCTACAGAAGCGTATTTTTTGCCAGTACCACCTAAGATACGAATGCACAATACCTCTTTTGCACCACTGTTATCAGCAACAGAAAGTCTTGATTCTTGTTGTATCATCTTATTTAGCTCTTTCTATAATTTCAACTAAGCGCCAGCACTTGTTCTTGCTCATAGGTCTGGTTTCCATGATGCGAACGGTATCACCAATACCGCACTCGTTTTTCTCATCATGTGCCATGAGCTTCTTGGACTTTGAAAGGAATTTTCCGTAGATAGGGTGCTTCATACGGCTTTCAACCACAACTGTGATGGACTTGTCCATCTTGTTGCTTACCACGCGTCCAGTTCTCTCTTTTCTTAAATTTCTAGTCTCCATGGATCTCTAAATTAGCCATTGAGTTCTAGAGACCGCAATTGGGTCTCTAGTCTGGCGATGGTTTTTCTTGTATGCTTAATTCTGCTGGGGTTCTCCAACGGAGAAATAGCATGGGCAAACTTTAAGTTCTCCAGGTTATTTCTCTCTGCTGCCAATTGCTCCTTCACTTCTGTAAGTGAGAAAGCCTTTATCTCAGACTGTTTCATGATTATTTCTCAACGTAATCTCTACGTACAACAAACTTAGTTCTGACAGGCAACTTCTGAGCAGCTAGACGCAGAGATTCTTGAGCTACTTCTAGTGGAACTCCATCAGATTCAAACATAATGGTACCTGGTTTTACCACGGCTACCCAATACTCTGGAGATCCTTTACCTTTACCCATACGCACCTCGGCAGGCTTCTTTGTAATAGGTTTGTCAGGGAAAATACGAATCCAAACTTGGCCTTCACGTTTCATGGCACGCGTCATAGCGATACGCGCAGCTTCAATTTGACGGCTAGTAATCCAAGAGGCTTCTAACGACTTGATGGCAAATGATCCAAAGGAAATTGTACTTCCTCTTTGGGCCAGACCGCGGACACGGCCTTTTTGCATCTTTCTATATTTAGTCCGTTTTGGTTGTAACATTTTTAATTAACCTAAAATGGTTGAACAACTACTTGCGTTTGGCACCACCACTACGCTTCTGGTTTGCATCACCAGGGCGTTTGTTGCGACCGTCACGACGGTCGTTGCCACCTCTTTCATTCCGATCATTGCGAGGACCTCCTGTTGAAGGACCACCGCTCTGCTGACCAGCATTTGGAGATAAGTCACGCTTTCCGAAAACTTCTCCTTTGAAGATCCAAACTTTGATCCCCAATTTACCATATACTGTTTGAGCTTCTGACAAAGCGTAATCAATATCAGCTCTCAAAGTATGTAGAGGAGTGCGGCCTTCTTTGTAATGCTCTGTACGGGCCATTTCAGCACCACCTAAACGGCCTGAAACTTGAATCTTAATACCTTCTGCACCTACTCTCAAAGCTGAGGCAATTGCTTGCTTCATGGCTCTTCTGAAAGAAATACGTGCTTGCAGTTGCTGCGCTACAGACTCACCTACCAATTTGGCATCCAACTCAGGACGCTTAATTTCAAAGATATTGATTTGAACATCTTTGCTGGTGATTTTCTTAAGCTCCTCTTTGATCTTGTCAACTTCTTGACCGCCTTTACCAATAACAACACCTGGACGGGCAGTGTTAATAGTAATGGTGATTCTCTTTAAGGTGCGCTCAATGATGATTTTTGAGATGCCACCTTTAGGAATTCTGGCAAGAATATATTTACGGATTTTTTCGTCTTCAATAAGTTTGTCAGCGAAATCCTTACCTCCGTACCAATTAGAGTCCCAGCCTTTAACGATACCTAGTCTTAGGCCAACTGGATTAACTTTTTGTCCCATTTTAACTATTTGGCTTTGTTAGATTCGGATGATTCAACTGATTCCACTACTGGTTTTGAATCAATCACAAGCGTTACATGATTTGATCTTTTTCTGATCCGGTGACCTCTACCTTGAGGAGCTGGACGAAGACGCTTCAACATCTTTCCTTCATCAACTTTAACTTCTTTGATGAAAAGGTTTGCATCTTCAATACGGGCATCTGCATTAGCAGCCTGCCAGTTAGATAAAGCAGATAATAAAAGCTTCTCTAGCTTAGGTGCACCTGCATTGGCTTCAAATTTAAGTAAGCCAAGAGCGCGTGTAACACTTTTACCACGAATCAAGTTCGCTACCAATCTCATCTTACGAGGTGAGCTTGGTACATTATTTAGTTTAGCTACCGCTTCCATTATCTCTTACCTTTATCCTTTTTAGCAATATGGCCTCTGAAGTTTCTGGTTGGAGCAAACTCACCTAACTTGTGACCTACCATGTTTTCAGTTACATACACAGGAATGAATTTATTCCCGTTATGTACTGCAAATGTATGACCTACAAAATCCGGGGAAATCATGGAGCGGCGTGACCAAGTTTTGATAACCGCTTTTTTACCAGATTCGTCCATTGCCTGGACTTTCTTATCGAGCCTAAAGTCAATATAAGGCCCTTTTTTTAATGATCTTGCCATTACTTATTTTTTCCTTCTATTAACGATCAGGTTCTCTGAGTATTTATTCTTGTTTCTGGTCTTCTGACCTTTGGCGTACAAGCCATTACGTGAACGTGGGTGACCACCTGATGACTTACCTTCACCACCACCCATTGGGTGATCGACAGGGTTCATAGCAACACCTCTTACACGTGGTCTGATACCCATCCATCTGCTACGTCCGGCTTTGCCCAACTTCACATTCATGTGGTCTGCATTAGATACTGATCCTACAGTAGCCATACAGTTCACCAGAACCATTCTCATTTCACCTGAAGGTAACTTCAAAGTTGCATAACGGCCTTCTCTTGCTACAAGCTGTGCATAAGATCCTGCACTTCTTGCCATGATACCACCATTACCTGGAGTTAACTCAATGTTGTGTACAATGGTACCTAGAGGAATATCAGAAAGAGGAAGCGCGTTGCCCACTTCTGGAGCTACTCCTGGTCCTGATACTACTGTTGCGTCCACTGCCAAGCCTGCTGGAGCAATGATGTAGGTTTTCTCACCATCTGCATAGTAAAGAAGCGCAATACGAGCCGTTCTGTTTGGATCGTACTCAATCGCTTTTACTGTTGCAGGAACACCGTACTTCGTTCTTTTGAAGTCGATGATACGGAATCTTTTCTTATGCCCACCGCCTATGTAGCGCATGGTCATACGACCCGCATTGTTACGTCCACCAGATTTTTTCTTGGATGCCAACAAAGATTTCTCAGGCTCGCTCTTCGTGATTTCAGTGAAGGCTGGCGCGATTCTAAATCTTTGACCTGGTGTTGTTGGTCTTAGTTTTCTTAATGCCATTCTATTTTAAACTTAGATGCCGCTGTAGAAGTCAATAACTTCTCCCTCTTTCAATGTTACAATAGCTTTCTTGGTAGAGGCTGTACGACCCGTAACTACTCCTGATTTCGTGTTTCTTGATTTCAGTTTGCCTTGGGTACGCATAGTAGAAATTTTCTCTACTGTAACTCCGTATTTAGACTGGATCGCTTTCTTGATCTCAATCTTATTTGCTTTTCTATCAACCTCAAAGGCAAACACTCCCTTTTCTGCAAGGGCTGTCAGCTTCTCAGTAAGCAATGGTCTTTTTAATATGCTCATTATTTTGTGGCGTAAAGTTCTTCAAGAACTGAAAGAGACTCTTCTAAACAAATTACTCTATCAGCATTTAACAAATCATAGGTTGTTAAACCTGAAGCGGTAGCAATCTTCACTTTAGGAACGTTTCTGCTAGACAATACCGCGTTTGTGTTCACTTCGCTAGTGATCACAAGCGTTTTCTTGGCAGATAGGTTCAAGCCATTTAGAATAGCAATGAAATCCTTTGTTCTAGGGGTGTCAATTACCAGGTTGTCTAACATGACAACTCTATCACCTTTCGCCAAAGTTGACAAAGCTGACAATCTTGCCACTGCTTTCAACTTCTTATTCAGCTTGAAGCTGTAGTTTCTTGGCTTAGGTCCGAATACACGGCCACCACCTACAAATACTGGAGACTTCAATGAACCTGCTCTGGCTCCACCTGTACCTTTTTGCTTTTTGATCTTTTTGGTTGACCCTGCAATTTCAGCACGCTCTTTTGACTTGTGCGTTCCTTGACGTTGGTTAGCCAAGTATTGCTTTACATCCAGATACATGGCATGTTCATTTGGCTCAACACCAAACACAGACTCTGGAAGAGTTACTTTTCTTCCTGTATCTTGGCCTTTACTATTGAAAACTGATATCTCCATCTTATTTCTCAACTACGATAAATGAATTTTTAGCACCAGGCACAGAACCACTTACCACCAAAACGTTTTGTTCTGGCAAAATTCTTAGCACACGAAGGTTTTGGATTTTAACTCTGTCGCCACCCATTCTACCAGCCATACGCATTCCTTTGAATACTCTGGAAGGCCATGAACAGGCACCAATTGAACCAGGGTGTCTTGCTCTGTTGTGCTGACCGTGAGTCTGCCCACCAACACCGGCAAAGTTATAACGTTTTACAACGCCTTGGAAACCTTTACCTTTAGAGGTACCTACTACGTCTACAAATTCACCTTCTTCAAATGAACCAACGTTTACTTCATCTCCTAAAGAATATGATGCAACGTCTTCTAATCTAAATTCAACTAGCTTTTTCTTAGCAGTTGTGTTAGCTTTTTGGAAGTGGCCAGCAAGCGCTTTGCTTGTTCTTTTTACTTTCTTCTCTCCGTATCCAAGCTGGATAGCTGTGTAACCATCCACTTCCTGCGTTTTGACTTGGGTCACAACGCATGGTCCTGCTTGAATCAAAGTACAGGCCACGCTCTTACCCTCAGGTGTGAAGAGGCTTGTCATTCCGATTTTCTTACCGATAATTCCAGGCATTCTACTTTATTTATTTAACAATGAATATACTACACCCGTTTAGGTGTTATTTGGGAGTGCAAAGTTCATTATTTATTTTTTCTTTTACAAGCCCCGCTAAATTATTTGTTTTCAGATACTAATGATTTGGAATATTATTATCTGTCAAATTCCCTTTAGTATCTAAGACCTTTTAAATATTGGCTTCTTAATTTTTATGAATCACCTAAAATTACCCTTTCGTCGTTTTTAGCCTGTTTTCTCGAAAACAGGCTAAAAACGACGAAAGGGTAAAAAAAAAGGGAGAGGTCAAACCTCTCCCTTTTTAATGGTATTTAAATTATCAGACTTTGATCTCAACATCAACGCCGCTTGGCAATTCTAATTTCATCAAAGCATCTACTGTTTTAGATGAAGTAGAATAGATGTCTACTAGTCTTTTGTAGGTACAAAGTTGGAATTGCTCACGCGCTTTTTTGTTTACGTGTGGAGAGCGCAATACTGTGAAAATATCTTTCTCAGTTGGCAAAGGAATGGGACCACTCACGATCGCGCCAGTCGCTTTCACCGCTTTCACGATTTTCTCTGATGACTTGTCAACCAGATTGTGATCGTAAGATTTCAGCTTAATTCTGATCTTTTGATTCATTCTATTTCAACTTATTTAGCTGTTCCTTTTAATTTTGCGATGATACCATCTGCCAAGTTTTGCGGTACTTGCTCATAATGAGAGAAAGTAAGCGAAGCTGTTGCACGACCTGAAGTGATAGTACGTAAGTCAGTTACATAACCGAACAGTTCAGAAAGCGGAACATCAGCTTTAACTACTGTTGAAGTTCCTTTGGTATCCATACCTTTCATGATACCTCTTCTTCTGTTCAAGTCACCTGTCACTGGACCTGTGTACTCATCTGGTGTCACTACGTCTACTGCCATGATTGGCTCAAGTAATTTTGGAGCACACTGCTTACCAGCTTCTCTAAATCCTTGACGAGCTGCCAATTCAAATGAAAGTGAGTCAGAGTCAACGTCGTGGAATGATCCATGGAACAAACGCACTTTCATTGAATCAATCGGGAATCCTGCCAAGATACCATTCTTCATGGCCTCTTCGAATCCTTTTTGAATTGCTGGGATAAATTCTCTAGGAATTACACCACCTACAATTGCGTTCTCAAACTCAAGACCTTGCTTGCCATCTTCACGTGGTCCCATGTTGAACACGATGTCCGCGAACTTACCACGACCACCAGACTGCTTCTTGAACACTTCTCTGTGCTCAACCATCTTAGTGATTGTTTCTTTGTAAGCTACCTGAGGAGCACCTTGGTTCAATTCAACCTTGAACTCACGCTTCATGCGGTCAATGATAATCTCCAAGTGAAGCTCGCCCATACCTCTCAAGATAGTCTGACCAGTTTCCTCGTCAGTGTTTACTTGTAAGGTTGGATCTTCTTCAATAAGCTTGGCAATTGCCATACCCATTTTATCAGAGTCAGCCTGAGTTTTCGGCTCAATTGCATATCCAATTACTGGCTCTGGGAAGTCCATTGATTCCAAAACAATTTTCGCGTTTTGGTCACAAAGAGTATCACCAGTTTTAATGTCTTTGAAACCTACAACTGCCCCAATATCTCCAGCACTTAGTCTTTCAATTTGGTTTTGCTTGTTGGCATGCATCTGGAAGATACGTGAGATACGCTCTTTGTTATTAGAGCGGGTATTGTACACGTAAGATCCTGATTCTAACACACCTGAATAGGCGCGCACAAAGCATAAACGACCAACGTAAGGGTCAGTGGCAATTTTGAAGGCTAGGCCTGCAAATGGCTCACTCTCGCTTGGTTGACGTGTAACTTCTTCTCCTGTATCTGGATTGGTTCCTACAATGTTTTCCTTGTCAAGCGGTGATGGGATAAGAGCCATCACATAGTCAAGCATTGTTTGTACGCCTTTGTTTTTAAAAGAAGAACCACATAGCATTGGCACGATAGCCATGTCAATGGTTGCCTTACGAAGCGCTTCAATGATTTCAGCTTCTGTGATAGATGCTGGATCCTCAAAGTATTTCTCCATTAGAGCCTCGTCGTAGTCGGCTACTGCCTCCAACAACTTCTCTCTGTATTCCTCAGCCTCTTCCAACATATCATCTGGAATTGGAACTTCGGTAAAGGTCATGCCTTTATCGTGCTCATTCCACTTGATACCTCTAAAGTTTACCAAGTCAACTACCCCTTCAAAGTTGTCCTCTGCACCAATTGGTAATTGAAGTGCTACGGCATTGCTACCCAACATTTCTTTCACCTGCTTACAAACTCCTAAGAAGTCAGCACCAGAACGGTCCATTTTGTTAACGAAACCAATACGGGCAACTTTATAGTTATCAGCTAGTCTCCAGTTAGTCTCAGACTGTGGCTCAACACCATCTACCGCACTAAACAAGAATACTAGACCATCTAATACACGAAGGGAACGGTTTACCTCTACGGTAAAGTCAACGTGACCAGGTGTATCAATGATGTTGATGTGGTATTTCTCGCCTCTGTAGTCCCAGTTTACAGTAGTAGCGGCAGAGGTAATGGTGATACCTCTTTCCTGCTCCTGCTCCATCCAGTCCATGGTGGCAGCTCCATCGTGTACCTCTCCTATTTTGTGGCTTACACCAGCATAGTAAAGGATACGCTCTGTAGTAGTGGTCTTACCGGCATCAATGTGCGCAGCAATACCTATGTTACGTGTGTATTTTAAATCCCGAGCCATTAATTAGAATCTAAAGTGTGAGAATGCCTTGTTGGCTTCCGCCATTCTGTGAGTATCGTCTTTCTTCTTCACAGCAGCACCTTCTCCTTTAGCTGCAGCGATGATCTCACCGGCTAATTTATCCATCATTGTTTTCTCACCTCTCTTACGAGCGTAAGAAATCATCCATTTGATTCCGAGAGAAATCTTTCTATCCGGACGCACCTCAGTTGGTACCTGGAAAGTTGCACCACCTACACGGCGGCTTTTCACCTCTACACCTGGCATGATATTGTTCAATGCTTTTCTCCAGGTCTCAAGACCGCTCTCCTTAGTTCTTTTCTCAACTAAGTCGCAAGCATCGTAGAATATCTTGTATGCAGTACTCTTTTTACCGTCCACCATCATGTAATTCACAAATCTGGTAACTAGAGTCTCTTTGTACTTAGGATCAGGAAGAAGAATTCTCTTCTTTGGTTTTGCTTTTCTCATTATCTAAATCCTTATTATTTTTTCTTACCGCCTTTACCTGCTGCAGCCGCTGGCTGACCTGGCTTAGGACGCTTAGCTCCGTACTTAGAACGGGACTGTAGACGACCGTTTACACCAGCTGTATCCAATGCACCACGGATGATGTGATATCTTACACCTGGTAAGTCTTTCACACGACCACCTCTGATTAACACAATAGAGTGCTCCTGTAGGTTGTGGCCTTCACCAGGGATATAAGCATTGACTTCTTTGCCGTTTGTCAAACGCACACGAGCCACTTTTCTCATTGCTGAGTTTGGCTTCTTAGGTGTGGTTGTGTAAACGCGTGTACACACGCCACGTCTCTGCGGACATGAGTCAAGGGCTGGGGATTTAGACTTAGATGTTAGTTTCTCTCTTCCCTTTCTTACTAATTGTTGTATAGTAGGCATTTACTAACTTTTTAAACTGATTTCTCTCTTCAAAAAATGGTTTGCAAAGGTATAAATTTTGCTTTGCAAATTCAAAGTTTTAATTCACTTATTATTAATGGCTTAGGCTTCGCCTATGGTTCCGCCAAAGTTTAGAGGAAAGCTGGGGGCTTCCTGCGTCTGCTTTATGCCCCCAAAACTCTCTTCATACTTTTGGATGTTTTCCTCCAAAGCAGCCAAGAAACGCTTGGCATGCTCTGGAGTAATCACCACTCTTGCTTTTACTTTGGCTTTCGGAATTCCGGGCATCAAGCGGATAAAGTCAATCACAAATTCACTATGTGAATGGGCAATCATGGCTAAATTAGCGTACTGCCCTTCTGCAATCTCCTCTGTCAGCTCAATGTTTATCTGACTTTGCTGTTCCGTCGCGGCCATCTCTTACTTCTCCTGCAATTCGCCTTGCTTAGATTTTACACCTGCTTGTCTGCTGGCGGTTAGAGCTTCATACTCATCCTTGGATCCAACAATCAATTTAGTGTACTCTCTAAGTCCGGTACCTGCCGGGATCAAGTGACCCACGATTACGTTTTCTTTCAAGCCTAACAACTCATCCGCCTTTCCTTTGATAGCTGCTTCGCTCAATACCTTAGTGGTCTCCTGGAAGGATGCCGCTGAGATAAAGCTTTGCGTACCTAGGGATGCTTGGGTGATACCTTGCAAGGTTGGTCTTGAAACTGCTGGCTGCGCATCACGCACTGTTACAATTCTAAGGTCACGACGCTTCAAACTGGAGTTCTCATCTCGCAGACGACGAGCGGTTACAATCATACCTGGTTTCATGGCTGTTGAGTCTCCTGCATCCTCCACTACTTTCATGTCAATGATCATATCATTCTCTTCCATGAACGTTACTTTGTCCACTGTCTGGTTCTCTAGGAAGCTTGTATCACCTGGGTCAAGAACGTTCACTTTCTGCATCATCTGACGAACCACTACTTCAATGTGCTTGTCATTGATCTTCACACCTTGCAAGCGGTATACCTCTTGAATTTCGTTCACTAAGTATTCCTGCACGGCGCCTGGTCCCTGTATGTTCAAGATATCGTTTGGAGTGATGGCACCATCAGACAATGGAACACCGGCACGCACAAAGTCATTGTCCTGTACTAGGATGTGCTTGGAAAGAGGCACCATGTACTTCTTCTTCACGCCGTCCTTAGACTCAATATAAATCTCGCGGTTACCGCGCTTTATACCGCCATAGGTTACCACACCGTCAATCTCACTCACTACTGCTGGGTTAGACGGGTTACGTGCCTCAAAGAGCTCCGTAACGCGTGGCAGACCACCTGTAATGTCGCGGGTCTTACCAATAGCACGAGGGATCTTAGCCACAATCTGACCAGCGTTGATTTTCTGGCCATCCTCTACCGTGATGTGGGCACCTACTGGAATGTTGTAACCTTTCGGCTCACCATTGGCAGGGTTCACGACGATAGCAGGGTTTTTGGTTTTATCCTTCGTCTCAATGATAACCTTCTCACGGTGACCAGTCTGCTCATCTGACTCCTCACGGTAGGTGATACCTTCCACTATGGAATCATACTCAATAGACCCGTCAAACTCTGACAAGATAACCGCGTTGTATGGATCCCAGTTACATAGCTCATCGCCTTTGGCAACCTCTTGTCCTTCATCCACTACTAAGAATGAACCATAAGGAACGTGGTTACTGATCAACAACTTGCCTGTGTTAGGATCCACTACTTTCACTTCACCAGAGCGTCCCATTACCACTTTCACGCGGTCACCTTCGGCATTGGTAGTATCAATAGTTCTAACGTCTTCAAACTCAATCTTACCGTTGAACTTGGCACGAATGGCTGCATCTACCGCAATGTTAGAGGCAGTACCACCCACGTGGAAAGTACGAAGGGTCAACTGCGTACCTGGCTCACCAATGGACTGTGCGGCAATTACCCCAACAGCTTCCCCTTTCTGCACCATTTTACCGGTTGACAAGTTGCGGCCATAGCACTTGGCACAGATTCCGCGTTTCGTCTCGCAGGTTAATACTGAACGAATCTCAACGGCTTCAATGGCCGTTCCTTCAATGATCTTGGCTACCTCCTCGGTGATTTCATTACCAGACTCAAGGATGATCTCATTGGTGTGCGGGTTCACGATGTCATGAACGTTCACACGACCCAAGATACGCTCAGATAGAGACTCAACGATGTCTTCATTGTCTTTCAAGGCGCTCACCTCAAGACCACGCAAAGTACCACAGTCAGGTTCATTCACGATCACGTCTTGGGAAACGTCTACCAGACGACGAGTCAAGTAACCCGCATCTGCCGTTTTCAAGGCCGTATCCGCTAGACCTTTACGAGCACCGTGGGTAGAGATGAAGTACTCAATTACATCCAGACCTTCTTTAAAGTTAGATAGAATTGGGTTTTCAATGATCTCCCCTACGGATCCTTGCAATGACTTTTGTGGCTTGGCCATCAAACCTCTCATACCCCCCAGCTGACGGATCTGCTCTCTAGAACCACGGGCTCCGGAGTGCATCATCATGAAGATGGAGTTGAAACCTTGATCGTCTTTCTCAAGACGGCTCATCAATGTTTCTGTGATTTGGTTGTTGATACGTGTCCAGATGTCAATTACTTGGTTGTAACGCTCATTGTCCGTGATAAGACCCATTGAGTAGTTAGCCCATACAGCATCCACATCTTTCTTAGCCTCAGCTACCAAGATGTCTTTCTCTTTAGGGATCACAATGTCACCAAGACCCATGGACAGACCGCCTTTGTAAGCAGACTGGAATCCTAGGGTTTTGATATCATCCAGGAATTGAGCCGTTCTGGCCATTCCTGTCACCTTGAACACACGAGAGATGATTTGCTGTAGCTTCTTCTTGGTAAGAAGTTCGTCTACATAGCCTACCGCCTCTGGTACCAACTGGTTAAAGAGAACTCTACCAGCAACCGTCTCAATTAACTGGGTAGTTAATTCTCCGTTTTCGCCGGCAACTTTCGCTCTAACTTTGATATAAGCCTGCTTAGACAATCTGCCTTCATTGATGGCAATAATTACCTCTTCAGCGCTATAGAATGACATACCCTCGCCTTGGATCTTCTCCTTCTCGGTGGTACGCTTTCCTTTGGTTACGTAATACAGACCCAATACCATGTCCTGAGAAGGTACCGCAATTGGAGCACCGTTGGCAGGGTTCAAGATATTATGGGCAGCTAGCATCAACATTGAGGCTTCCAAAACAGCTGCCGGTCCTAGTGGAACGTGCACCGCCATCTGGTCACCGTCAAAGTCAGCGTTGAAGGCCGTACACACTAGTGGGTGTAATTGGATTGCTTTTCCTTCAATCAGCTTTGGCTGGAACGCCTGGATACCTAATCTGTGGAGTGTAGGAGCACGGTTCAGAAGAACTGGGTGACCTTTCAACACGTTCTCCAGGATATCCCAAACTACTGGATCTTTTCTGTCTACAATTTTCTTGGCAGACTTTACCGTCTTCACAATACCGCGCTCAATAAGCTTACGGATGATGAACGGTTTGAAAAGCTCAGCCGCCATGTTCTTAGGCAGACCACACTCATGCAGTTTCAACTCTGGTCCTACTACAATTACAGAACGGCCAGAATAATCCACACGCTTACCAAGCAAGTTTTGACGGAAACGTCCTTGCTTACCTTTCAGCATGTCAGAAAGTGACTTCAAGGCGCGGTTACCTTCTGCTCTAACAGCGTTCACTTTACGTGAGTTGTCAAACAGGGAATCCACTGCCTCTTGTAGCATACGCTTCTCATTCCGTAGAATAACCTCTGGCGCTTTGATCTCGATCAAACGCTTAAGACGGTTGTTACGGATAATAACGCGACGGTATAAGTCGTTCAAATCTGAGGTTGCGAAACGACCGCCATCCAAAGGAACCAATGGGCGCAATTCTGGTGGAATCACGGGCACCATGCGGATCACCATCCACTCAGGCTTGTTTTCAATTCTAGTAGATGCGTCACGGAATGCCTCAACTACGCGAAGGCGCTTCAAAGCATCTGCCTTACGCTGCTGAGAAGTCTCATGCGCGGCAGAGTAACGCAAATCATAAGATAGGTCATCTAAGCTGATGCGCTCCAACAACATTTGTAATGCCTCGGCACCCATTCTCGCGATGAACTTGTTTGGATCATGGTTGTCCAACATCTGGTTCTCACGAGGCAGCTTGTCAATCATATCCAGGTACTCGTCCTCAGTTAAGAAGTCCAGCGTGTTCACACCGTCTTCTGCCAAGATACCTGGCTGAATCACTACATACCGCTCATAGTAAATGATCTGATCCAATTTCTTGGTTGGCAGACCCAATAAGTAACCAATTTTATTTGGCAATGACTTGAAGTACCAGATATGTGCTACCGGTACTACTAATTCAATATGGCCCATGCGCTCACGACGCACTTTTTTCTCAGTTACTTCAACTCCGCAACGGTCACAGATAATCCCTTTGTAACGGATTCTCTTGTATTTACCGCAGTGGCACTCCCAATCCTTCACTGGTCCGAAAATACGCTCGCAGAACAAACCACCCATCTCAGGCTTGTAGGTTCTGTAGTTGATCGTTTCCGGCTTAGTCACCTCTCCGTTTGATCTCTCCAGGATTGATTCTGGAGAGGCCAAGCTGATGGTTACTTTAGAGAAGTCTTGAACTAACTTTTTATTTCTTGCTAACGCCATGTTATGTGTTGCTAGATATGTAAAACTCCTATTTGTTCTTAAGGCATTTAATGTGAGTTAAGGAGACTCCAGAAAGAGCCGTTTTTGGCCTCTTTTTCTGAAATCTCCTTAAAACTGTATCACATTAGTCCAGCGTAATCTCTAGGGCCAAGCCTCTGAGTTCGTGAATCAACACGTTGAACGACTCAGGGATATTTGGCTTAGGCAACACGTCTCCTTTTACAATGGCTTCATAGGCCTTTGCACGACCAATCACGTCATCAGACTTCACGGTCAGGATTTCTTGCAGAACGTTGGCGGCACCGAAGGCCTCCAATGCCCACACCTCCATCTCACCAAAACGCTGACCACCAAACTGGGCTTTACCACCCAATGGCTGTTGCGTGATCAATGAGTATGGTCCGATAGAACGGGCGTGCATCTTATCATCTACCAAGTGACCAAGTTTCAGCATGTAAATCACACCAACGGTTACTGGTTGATCGAAACGATCTCCGCTCAAACCATCGTATAGATAGGTACGGCCATATACTGGAACGCCTGCTTCTTTCAACTCAGCAGATACTTCTTCTTCAGAAGCACCGTCAAAGATTGGCGTAGCGTACTTGCGTCCTAATTTCAGACCAGCCCAACCTAATACGGTCTCGTAAATCTGACCGATGTTCATCCTAGATGGTACCCCAAGTGGGTTCAATACGATGTCCATTGGTGTTCCATCTTCCAAGAATGGCATGTCTTCATCACGCACGATACGAGCGACAACCCCCTTGTTACCGTGACGGCCTGCCATCTTATCACCTACTTTTAGCTTACGCTTCTTGGCAATATAAACTTTGGCCAACTGTACGATACCAGCTGGTAACTCATCACCAACCTCAAGAGTGAAGCGATCGCGCTTGAAGCGAGCAGAAATAGTGTTGCGGCGCTTAGAGTAGTTCTTCACTAGCTCCAACAACATCTTGTTTGTCTGCTCATCTGCCGTCCATCCTTCTAGGATCAGATCCTTAAAGATGTTCACTTCCTCGGCTACGGCGTAGTTGCTTTCGTCCTTGTAAGGGTTTTTGTCAGGGAAAAGACCTTCGGTGATGTTCTTCTTGTTGAACTTGGCACCTTTGGCAATCATCTCGTCTCCGAAACGGTGACGAACGCCCTGGCTGGTTTTTCCTTCAAGCAATGCAATCAGCTTTTCTACCATGATGGTCTTCACGGCTTTCAGTTCGCTGTTGTATTTCACCTTCAGGTCTTCTACTTCCTTCTTAGACTTGGCCCGTAGGTTTTTGTCTTTCTTAGGACGAGAGAAGAGTTTCGTTTCGATTACAACACCATTCAACGATGGCGGCGCTTTCAAAGAGGCATCTTTCACATCGCCGGCTTTGTCACCGAAGATGGCACGAAGAAGTTTCTCTTCTGGTGTTGGATCAGTCTCTCCCTTGGGAGTGATTTTTCCAATCAAGATATCCCCTTCACGTACCTCGGCACCAATTCTGATGATACCGTTCTCATCCAGGTTACGAACTGCTTCTTCGCTCACGTTCGGGATCTCAGAGGTTAATTCCTCTTCGCCACGCTTCGTCTCACGAACTTCCAGTTCAAACTCCTCAATGTGAATAGAGGTGAAGATGTCATCTCTCACTACACGCTCAGAGATTACAATCGCATCCTCAAAGTTGTATCCTTGCCAAGGCATGAACGCAACTTGTAAGTTTCTTCCCAAAGCAAGTTCGCCTTGGTTAGTAGCATATCCTTCGCATAACGGCTGACCTTTTGTTACCTTCTCTCCTTTTTTAACCAAAGGAGTTAAGTTGATACAGGTATCCTGGTTGGTACGACGGAATTTAATCAAGTCATAGGTTACATACTCAGCGTCAAAGCTAATGAGCTTCTCAATGTCGCTTAGGTCGTAACGGATGATGATTCTGTCTGCATCAACAAAGTGAACCTCACCTTCGCCTTCGGCTCGAACCAATGCTCTGGAGTCCAGAGCGGCTCTGCCTTCTAGACCAGTTCCTACAATTGGAGCCTGTGGCTTCACCAAAGGAACTGCCTGGCGCTGCATGTTAGATCCCATCAAGGCACGGTTAGCATCATCATGCTCCAAGAAAGGAATCAATGAGGCGGCCACCGACACGATTTGGTTAGGAGCAACGTCCATGTAGGTATAGCGCTCTGGCTCTACCACTGGGAAGTCACCTTCAAAACGGCCTTTTACTTTATCGTTTACGAAGTTACCTTCTTCATCAATTCGGGCATTTGCCTGTGCAATGTGGTGGGTATCTTCTTCTTCAGCTGTCAGGTATTTCACAGTAGACGTCACATCCACTTTACCGTTCACCACATTTCTGTAAGGTGTCTCAATAAAGCCCATGCTGTTTACACGTGCGTGCACACACAGAGAAGAAATCAAACCAATGTTTGGTCCCTCTGGTGTTTCAATAGTACAAAGACGACCGTAGTGGGTGTAGTGAACGTCACGAACCTCAAAACCGGCACGCTCTCTGGATAGACCTCCTGGCCCTAGTGCAGATACTCTACGCTTATGCGTGATTTCTGCCAGAGGGTTGGTCTGGTCCATGAACTGAGAAAGCTGGTTGGTACCAAAGAAAGAGTTAATCACAGAAGACAATGTTCTGGCGTTGATCAAATCTACTGGCTTGAATTCCTCATTGTCACGCACGTTCATACGCTCCTTGATGGTTCTTGCCATACGGGCAAGACCTACACCAAACTGCGCATACAACTGCTCACCAACGGTTCTTACTCTACGGTTACTTAAGTGGTCAATATCATCCACTACCGCACGTGAGTTAATCAAACCAATCAGGTACTTCACAATTAGAACAATGTCCTCATTGGTCAATACCTTGGCTTCCCAGTTTTTGTCAAGACCTAGTTTCTTGTTGATTCTATAACGACCAACATCTCCTAAGTCATAACGCTTATCACTGAAGAACAACTTCTGGATGATATCTCTTGCCGTCTCAACGTCTGGCGCCTCTGTGTTACGCAACTGGCGGTAGATTTGCTCTACGGCTTCTTGCTCAGAGTTAGAGTTATCTTTCTGAAGGGTGTTGTAGATGATGGTGTAGTCAGCAATGTTAACATTCTCACGGTGGAGAATGATAGACTTAACACCTGAGTCAATGATGATGTCTAGATCGTCTTCGGTTACCTCAGAGTCACGCTCCAAGATTACTTCGTTACGGTCAATAGATACCACTTCACCAGTGTCCTCATCTACAAAGTCTTCTGTCCAGGTTCTTAGAACCCTTGCAGCCAACTTTCTACCTACAACTTTCTTAAGTGTTTTCTTATCAGCTTTTACTTCTTCTGACAACCCGAACAAGTCAAGGATGTCTTTGTCAGTACCGTAACCAATGGCTCTTAAAAGAGTAGTAACCGGGAATTTCTTCTTACGGTCAATGTATGCGTACATCACGTTGTTCACGTCTGTCGCAAATTCTATCCAAGACCCTTTGAAAGGAATGATTCTGGCAGAATATAGTTTGGTGCCGTTGGTGTGCTTGCTCTGGGCAAAGAACACGCCTGGCGAACGGTGCAACTGAGATACAATCACGCGCTCGGCGCCATTGATCACAAATGAACCTTTCTCGGTCATATAAGGGATGTTCCCTAAGAACACCTCTTGCTCAATTGTTTCAAAATCTTCATTGTCATCATCATTACAGATGAGGCGAAGTTTTGCTTTCAACGGAACAGAATACGTTAAGCCGCGGTCAATACACTCGTCAACGGAGTATTTTGGTGGGTCAACGTGGTAGTCAACGAATTCAAGAACGAAGTTCTCTCTTGAGTCAGAGATTGGAAAGTTCTCTGCAAACACTTTGAAAAGACCTTCTTCTGTGCGGTTTTCGGCGGCTGTTTCCAATTGGAAAAAGTCCTGGAAGGACTTCAGCTGTACATCCAAAAAGTCAGGGTACTCGATGACCTTTTTGATGGAAGCGAAATTAATCCGCTCTGTCGTTTTACTTGTAGCCAAAGTTGTCTGATTTAAACGTTTAAACTTTGTCGCGCTAACACCTGATTATCAGGCACTAAGCATTCAATTTTCTAGAAATTCCTTTCTAGGTACAAACAGGAAAAGACCTGACGAAATTGCCAGGTCTAACCCTTAGTGGTAATGGATGTTGTAGTGTGGATTACTTAACCTCCACTTCAGCACCAGCTTCTTCCAATGCTTTTTTCAATGAATCTGCTTCATTTTTATCAACACCTTCTTTCAAAGGCTTAGGAGCACCGTCAACTAGTTCTTTTGCTTCTTTCAAGCCAAGGCCTGTTAGTTCTTTAACTAGCTTCACTACTGCTAGTTTAGAGGCACCTGCTGACTTAAGAATAACATCAAAAGATGTTTTTTCTTCTGCAGCAGCTCCAGCGTCTCCGCCAGCGCCACCAGCCATCATAACAGGAGCAGCTGCTGCTGGCTCAATACCATACTCATCCTTAAGGATTGTAGCAAGTTCATTAACCTCTTTTACAGTTAAGTTAACCAACTGCTCAGCGAATGCTTTCAAATCTGCCATTTTTATTAGTAATTAAAAGTTGTTTTAAATTTAAGTTTATTGTTCTCTTTCTGATAAAGTCTTCACTACGCCTGCCAAGATGTTGCCACCGCTCTGTAGAGCAGAGATAACGTTTTTGGCTGGTGACTGAAGAAGTCCGATAAGGTCTCCCAGTAATTCCTCTTTTGATTTGATGTTGCTCAACGCATCCAACTGCTCTTCACCTAGGTAAATGCTGCTGTCAATGTAAGCACCTTTCAAAAGAGGCTTCTTTGCGCCTGACTTGCGGAAGTCTTTCAGCAATTTAGCTGGACCGTTTCCTGCACCGTTGGCAAACAAAATCCCAGAAGAACCTTTCAAGGCTACATCCATAGAAGATGTATCTGCATCAAGAGTATCTAGGGCTTTGCGGATCAAAGTGTTTTTGTACACCTTGTATTCAATCCCTCTGTCAAAACAAAGTCTTCTGAAGCTATTGATAGTTGCTACCGTCAGTTCTGAAGCATCAGTGATGTAGAAGAATCCAGACTGAGCAAACTTTTCACCCAAGTCCTTTACAATGATTTCTTTTTCTTCTCTTGTCATCTCTTCGTCTCGTTAAATAGAGTTTTTATCTACCACCACACCAGGGCTCATTGTGCTAGACAATGTGATGCTTCTAATATAAGTTCCCTTGGCAGAAGATGGCTTCAAACGGTTCAGAGTAGCAATTACTTCTGTAGCGTTCTCAAACAATTGCTCTGGTCCGAAAGATACCTTACCGATGCTGGTGTGAATGATACCGGTCTTGTCAACTTTAAAGTCGATTTTACCAGCCTTAACTTCTTTCACTGCTTTGGCAACATCTGTGGTTACAGTACCTGCTTTAGGGTTTGGCATCAAGTTACGTGGCCCTAGGATTCTACCCAGTCTACCTACTTTAGCCATTACCGCTGGCATGGTAATGATCACATCAATGTCAGTCCATCCTTTTTCAATCTTCTGGATGTACTCATCTAAACCTACGTAGTCTGCTCCTGCGTCTTTTGCTTCCTGCTCTTTGTCAGGCGTGCAAAGCACTAATACACGAACATCCTTACCGGTTCCATGGGGAAGTGTAACCACACCTCTTACCATCTGATCAGCTTTGCGAGGATCAACCCCCAAACGCACGTCAATGTCAACTGATGCATCGAACTTAGTGAAAGTGATTTCTTTCACAACGTTCGCAGCCTCTAACAATGCGTACTCCTTGGCAGGATCGTACTTCGCTAAAACTGCTTTTCTGTTTTTAGAAATTCTAGCCATTTGTTTTTTAATTACTCACTCCAAGGAGCCGTACCAGACACTGTGATTCCCATGCTGCGCGCGGTACCTGCAACCAATTTCATTGCTGACTCAACTTTGAATGCGTTTAAGTCAGGCATTTTGATTTCTGCAATCTCTCTAATCTGATCCCAAGTTACAGAACCAACCTTGTTACGGTTAGGCTCTTTAGAACCAGCTTTGATCTTAGCTGCATCCATCAATAAAACCGGTGCCGGTGGAGTTTTAATTACAAAGTCAAATGATTTGTCAGTGTAAATTGTAATCAAAACTGGGCATACTTGGCCGGCTTTATCCTGAGTTCTAGCGTTGAACTGCTTGCAGAACTCCATAATGTTCAAGCCTTTAGAACCAAGTGCAGGTCCAATCGGCGGCGATGGATTCGCGGCGCCTCCCTTTACCTGAAGCTTCAGATAACCTTTTATTTCTTTTGCCATTATTATTTATTACTACTGTTCTTTTTCTACCTGCATATAGTTAAGCTCTACTGGCGTGTTACGGCCAAAGATCTTCACCATCACGTTCAACTTACGACGCTCTTCAAATACCTCTTCCACTGTACCGGCAAAACCATTGAATGGACCATCCATTACTTTCACGGTCTCTCCTACAATGAAAGGAGTCTCCAGGGTCTCTACTTGCTCATCCGTCTCGTCAACCTTTCCTAAGATGCGGTTAACCTCAGACATTCGCAAGGGAACTGGCTTGGAGGGCGCGTTTCCTGTTCCGGCTCCCAAGAATCCTATAACGCCCGGGGTACTCGTGATTAAGTGCTCAATTTCGCCGTTAGCTAAATCTGCGTGCACCAACACATACCCTGGAAAGAAACTGCGCTCACGCACCCGCTTCTTACCGTTACGCATCTCATACACCTTCTCAGACGGAATTAGCACCTGGGGCACCATCTCCGTTAAATTATGACGTGCCACCTCATTCTCAAGATAAGATTTTGCCTTCTTCTCTTGACCAGACACGGCCCGTACTACATACCACTTTAAATCTGCCATGCTTCCTCTTCTAGTTTAGAATTGGTTGTAAAACCATGACAATGAGGAATCGTATACCAAGTCCATAGCGCCTACTATGAGAGCAAAGACCAATGACCCCACCAAAACCAAGATAGAACTCTTCTGTAGTTCAGAATAGGTAGGCCAGGAGACCTTGTACTGCATCTCCTCTACTGTGTCATTGAAAAATTTTCTCAGCTTTTCCATTCTTTTGCTGCTATTAACTTCTGTTGCACGGGAGGTAGGACTCGAACCTACAACCAATGGTTTTGGAGACCACTACTCTACCAATTGAGCTACTCCCGTAAAAAAATGCACGCCATCGTTAAATGGAGTGCAAATGTATTATTTGTTTCTCAAAAAAACAAATCCGCTCCACTGAAGTAGTAGAGCGGATTTTATTTTTTACGACTAATTAGTCAAGAATCTCAGTAACCTGACCAGCACCTACTGTTCTACCACCCTCACGGATAGCGAAACGTAGACCTTTTTCCATCGCTACTTTGTTGATCAAGTCAACAGTGATAGTGATGTTGTCACCAGGCATAACCATCTCAACACCTTCTGGTAGCGTGATGATACCAGTTACGTCTGTAGTTCTCAAGTAGAACTGTGGACGGTAGTTGTTGAAGAATGGAGTGTGACGTCCACCTTCTTCTTTAGAAAGAACGTAAACTTCAGCTTTGAATTTCAAGTGAGGAGTTACTGAACCTGGCTTGCAGATAACCATACCACGACGGATATCAGTTTTCTCAATACCACGTAGCAATAGACCTACGTTGTCACCAGCTTCACCTCTGTCTAGGATCTTGCGGAACATCTCAACACCAGTTACTACTGATTTCAAGCCTTCAGCACCCATACCCAAGATGTCAACTTGCTCACCAGAGTTGATGATACCACGCTCAATACGGCCAGTAGCTACTGTACCACGACCAGTGATTGAGAACACGTCCTCAACTGGCATCAAGAATGGAAGGTCAGTCAAACGAGCAGGAATTGGAATGTAGCTATCTACTGCATCCATCAATTCTTCAATGGTTTTCACCCATTTCTCATCGCCGTTCAAACCACCAAGGGCAGAACCTTGAATAACTGGAATGTTATCGCCGTCGAAATCATAGAAAGAAAGAAGCTCTCTGATTTCCATTTCAACTAGCTCTAACAATTCTGGATCGTCTACCATGTCCACTTTGTTCATGAACACAACAAGAGCAGGAACACCTACCTGACGAGCCAAAAGGATGTGCTCACGCGTTTGTGGCATTGGACCATCTGTAGCAGCAACTACCAAGATAGCACCGTCCATCTGAGCAGCACCAGTAACCATGTTCTTCACATAGTCAGCGTGACCAGGACAGTCAACGTGCGCGTAGTGACGGTTCTCAGTAGCGTACTCAACGTGAGACGTGTTAATAGTGATACCACGCTCTTTTTCTTCTGGAGCGTTATCAATAGAAGAGAAATCTCTTTTTGCGGCTAGACCTTTGCCCGCTAAAACCTGAGTAATAGCAGCAGTCAAGGTTGTTTTGCCGTGGTCAACGTGCCCAATAGTACCGATGTTTACGTGCGGTTTGGAGCGATCAAATTGTTCTTTAGCCATTTTAGATAGTATTAAGTTCTGAGTTGAATAGACGTATTATTTGACAATAATATTACTCTTCGAGCCAACGATGGGAATTGAACCCACGACCCCTTCCTTACCAAGGAAGTACTCTACCCCTGAGCTACGTCGGCATAAGGAAAAGATGCAGCTTGCGCTGCATCCTCCTCTTTTTCTTTCAAGAGCGGGAGACGAGGTTCGAACCCGCGACCTACAGCTTGGAAGGCTGTCGCTCTACCAGCTGAGCTACTCCCGCTTGTTTTCTGGTAAACATCAGAAGCTTTCTCAAAACAACCTGTAACCTTGCTTTAGCTCCTGACCATTGTTAAGTGTGGGGGGAGAAGGATTCGAACCTTCGAAAGCTTACGCTAACGGAGTTACAGTCCGTCCCATTTGGCCACTCTGGAATCCCCCCCAATCTTTTTTCAAAGAACCCTTTTCCCGTCTTCAATCGCTGATTCCGTTCTAAGGAGATGCAAAATTAACGGCTTTTTGTTCCGTGTCAAACATTTGGGCAAAAATATTTTCTCTTGCTATGGTTGCTGGTTCATCCAGGCCGCCAAATCCGGGTGTTTTTCCAGTAGTTTAGACACTTCCATTTTGCGATCTTCAGTTTCTGCAATCCACAGAAGCACTTGAAAAGCAGTCTGTTTGATCACGGCTACTTTCTCTTTCTCCACCACTTCCACTAAGACCTTCCAGCCTCGCTCCTGGTCGTCAATATTTTTTTTCAGGAGATGGGCTCCTAAGCTCTGCAGGAAGTAATACAGGTTCTCATTTTTGAGTTGCGGCGCCTTTTGCAGGTACCAATCATAGATTTCGTTTTCTGTTGCTTCTGTAAAACTGGCAGCCAGGGCATTGACCACCTCTGGGTTTTTATAGGTCATGAACCTTTTAAGTTGTTCCAATGGTCCTTTGGTTTTAGCGTAGGCAAAGATGGAAGCCCCCACCACCTGGTAAGAACTGTCTTGCAGTCCCCGCTCAAATTTGGAGTAGGCTATTTCTGGCACTATGCTTAACACATATGTAGCCATGGCGCGCACTTGGCTATTCTTGTCCTTCTGCGCCATTTGTTCCAATTGTGCCTGGTACTGACTTTCCTTCAATTGTTCAGAGCCTGCCAGCATCTCAAGACCAAGGGTTCTTATCTTCCAGAATGAATCTCCTAAGGCATTCTTTATCACAGACTCTGACGGCTTCTCCCCTTCTATGAGATGGAACATGGCCAAAGACTTTGCAGCATATGTGGTACTGTTTAAGAATTGATTTTCCCAGTCCTGCGGGGTTTTGTCCTCTATGATCTGAGCCAAGAGCTCTTGCTCTGGATCCAACACCACCACCTGCGCAGGCTGTGCCATGGCAACAGTCAAGGTGTCTACCCTGTTTGCAACCAACAAGGCCATCTTCTCCATCTTGCCATTCTGCATAAGCCCTATGGTCAAGGGAAACCGATACACTGGCCGGGTCAGGCTATCTTGCACTTGGGCCACTCTTATTTTGAGAGAACCTCCTTCTTGCCATTTGGTGACCGCCAGCACGGGATGACCCGGACTTAAGAACCACTGATTGAAAAACCAGTTCAAATCTTGACCGGTCACGTCTTCAAAGGCCATGCGCAACTCATCAATCTCTACGGCTGTGTATTTATGCTGGGTTAGATACAAGTTTAAAGATGCATAGAAGGCCTCATCGCCTACCAGCTTTCTCAGCATGTGCAACACCCTGCCGCCTTTGGCATAAGAATGACTGTCAAACATGTCTTCCTTGTCCAGGTAGTTGTACCGGATTAATGGTTCCTGCTTAGACTGCGACTCCTGCAAGTACTGATGATAGGCTTCTTGATGGGTTAAGGCAGCTTCGTCGGCGCCATATTTATGCTCAGCCCACAGGTATTCAGAATAGTCTGCGAAGGACTCATTCAAAGGAAGGTTGGCCCAGGATTCTGTGGTCACGTAATCCCCGAACCACTGGTGAAACAATTCATGCGCGATGATGTGGTCCCAGTTCTTGTCCAGCAGCTCGCGGCGGTCTTGTTGCAAGGCTTCCATGAAGGTAGAGGCTGTGGTGTTTTCCATGGCACCAGACACAAAATTGCGCACCACCACTTGGGCATACTTATTCCAAGGAAAGCTAACACCCAGTTTTTTAGAGAAGAACTCCAGCATTTCTGGCGTACGCCCAAAAGTAGCCTTGGCGGTGCCCGCATATTCTGGCTCTACCCAATAGCTCACTTCTTTGCCGCGCCAGGTGTCTTTAATGACGGCGAAATTACCAATGACCATTGTGGCCAAATACGGCGCATGCGGCTGGTCCAGTTTCCAATGATCGGTACGCAGGTTGTTGGCTTCTTTCTTAGAAGAAACCAGCCTCCCGTTAGAGAGCGTCTTAAACTTGTCTTCAATAGTGATGAAGATCTCCTGGGTCATGCGCTCATTGGGCTTATCCACCGTCGGGAACCAGCAGGAACTGGCTTCGGTCTCGCCTTGGGTCCAGATTTGTTGGGGCATGTTGGGTTCTGTGCCCAATGGATTTATAAAGTAAAGCCCTTGGTCAGATGTTATAGCCTCACTACCTATGGCTTTCAACTCGGTGGGTTTGGCGGTATAGGCAATGAAGAGTTGCAAGGTATCTTGGCGCGTATAGGTCTTACCCAGTTGAATGGTTATCTGCCGCTGGTCATACGTATAGGGCAAGGTCTTGCCTGTTTTCCCCTGCCGCAACTCTACCTTGTGCACGTCAAAGCCTTTGGCATCTAACACTACCTGGGTTTGTGGGTAGAAGTAAGGCTTTAGGGTGATGGTGGCCTCTCCCATGAGCTGCTGCTTGGCCCAGTTAAACTTGACGGCAAGCCGCGTATGGAGTAAATCTATCTTCCGTTCGGCGGCGGGTTGGTAAGGGCCGTTGCTGGTTTTGGGCTTGGCAAAGGCGGCCACAGAATCTAAAATGGCGGTGGTATCCAGTGCCATGCCGGCTTCTTCTGAAGAGACTTTAGGCGCAGTGGGTTGCTTGGCGGCACAACCCGTCATGAAAAGACTGACGCCCATGGCGAAGAAGGCGCGGGAAAGGATATGGTTCATGCAGGGAAATTATTAACTTTGTGGAGCTAAGTTGGGAAATTACTTTCAAACTTACGTACACACGGTCTTAACCCTCCGCTTCATGTTGCAGGTAAAATCAGCCGCCCAGACGTGGCAAGTTGTCTTAGAGAAAAATCAGATACTCCTTAACAACACTCCTTTTACCTGGGATTTACTCCCGCTCACTCCTACTTCCTTCCATATTCTAAAAGACGGCAAGTCTTATACCGCTGAGCTTTTAGACATAGAGGCTGACACCAAAACAATCAGTATAAAAATAAACGGCACCGTGCATACCCTGCAGGTACAAGACCGCATGGACTTGCTGTTGGCCAGCCTGGGCATGGATCAGGCCTTGGTGCAAAAGATCAATGACATCAAAGCGCCAATGCCGGGCCTTATCCTGGACATTAAGGTTGAAGTAGGCCAAGAAGTGAAGAAAGGCGACCCTATCCTGATTCTGGAAGCCATGAAAATGGAGAATATCATTAAGTCTCCGGGTGACGGCGTGGTGAGCGCCATAAAAGTAAACGTGAAGCAGAACGTAGAGAAAAACCAGGTCCTAATTGTCTTCTAGACAAGGCGTTTTTCACCTGTTTTCCAGAAAATAGCCCAAAAACGGAATTCCCTATCCACCATACATACTATTTTAAAAGCACATGCAATACAAACGAATACTCTTGAAGTTGAGCGGTGAATCCCTAATGGGCGAACAGCAGTATGGCATTGATACCAACATGCTGGTGCAGTACGCAGAGGAGATCAAGTCTGCCGTAGACATGGGCGTGCAGGTGGCCGTTGTAATTGGTGGAGGAAACATCTTTAGAGGCGTGCAGGCAGAGTCTGTAGGCTTGGACCGCGTGCAGGGTGACTACATGGGCATGCTGGCCACCGTCATCAATAGCATGGCCTTGCAAAGCGCTCTAGAGAAGGCCGGCGTGTTCACGCGCTTGCTCTCTGGCATCAACATTCAGCAAGTATGTGAGCCGTACATACGCCGCCGCGCCATGCGCCACCTAGAGAAAGGCCGCGTGGTGATTTTTGGCGCTGGTATTGGCAGTCCGTATTTCACCACAGACTCGGCGGCCAGCTTACGTGCCATTGAGATTGAGGCAGACGTGGTCTTGAAAGGCACGCGCGTGGACGGCATCTACACCGCAGACCCAGAGAAAGACCCTACCGCCACCAAATACACAGACATCACGTTCAATGAGGTGTTTGAAAAAGGCCTGAACGTGATGGACATGACGGCGTTTACCCTTTGCAAAGAGAACAACCTGCCTATAGTAGTATTTGACATTAACCAGCGCGGCAACCTGGCCAAGCTAGTGGATGGCGATAAAATAGGCACTCTGGTTTCAATGTAAGCATCCCGGTGGCCCACGGTATATAATTAAAGAATAAATTAAGAACTTAGCGCCGCCATAGGCCCAGGCAGTGGTGGCATCCTTCGTTATCTTTCTAAATTGACAATCCAATGACCGAAGAAATTAATTTCTATTTGAGCGAAGCCGAAGAGTCAATGCAAAAGGCTTTGCAACACACCAACGTAGAACTCACCAAAATACGCGCCGGCAGAGCCAGTGCCGCCATGGTGGAAGACTTAAAGGTTGACTACTACGGCACGCCCACTGCGTTCTCACAGGTAGCCAACATTTCTGCGCCAGATTCACGCACGCTGTTGATCAGACCATGGGAGAAGAACATGATTGGCGAGATCAGCAAGGCTATCAAAGCCAGCGACCTAGGCTTGAACCCCTTGACAGAGGCAGATGCCGTGCGTTTGAACATTCCTGCCTTGACAGAAGAGCGTCGCAGAGAATTGGTGAAGCAAGCCAAGAACGAAACTGAGAGCGGCAAGATCAGAGTGCGCAACATCCGTAAGGACGTGAATGACTCTCTAAAGAAACTGCAGAAAGAAGGCACCGCTGAAGACGCCGTAAAAGACGCCGAAGGCAAAGTGCAGAAACTGACTGATTCATACATTGTAAAGATGGACGAACTGCTTTCTAAGAAAGAAGCAGAGATTATGACCATCTAAAAAATCCGTTTTTGGCCTCTTTTGGCCAAAACACGCCAAAAACGAGAAGGCCGCTCTTTCTAGAAAGAGCGGCCTTCTCGTTTTATATAACATATTTCTTAATTCACTGACTTCTCTAAGATTCCGGCTAACCACGCTTCGGCTTCACTTTTCTCATCAAAAATCCGGATGCCGTTCATGTCATTAGTAAACCTGAGTGACTTATCTGTAGACAGCCTGCTGAAGGCGCTGGGCGAATACACCCAGGCAAAGCACTTCATGCCGGCCTGCCTGATTCTTGGAAACCAGTCAACGCCCACCCACTCGGCGGCGCTGGACCAGATACCCTCCACATGGGTATTGTCATTCAGCACCTTGGTGCACCCTTTGTCCACCATCGCCTCCAGTATCCGCTCACATCCCTCCTGCACCGTCTGCAAATTCTGGAAACCAATCCAGTCTGCATAAATACAGTCAAAGGAAGTGTTATAGGAAAGCGTGATGTATGTATCTGAAAATAGGACTTGCTCACTCATTCTGTTATCTACTCTTGCACTGAAAGGATTAGCAAATTACACCTACCCACTCAAAAGCGCAAGGTTTACTTTAGATAAAATTGCATTTAACCTATATACCAATAGGTATAACTTTTATTAAACGCAGTTGAAAACAGAAGGTTACAATGAATTTTTCTGGATGCCTGTTTCTATCAATGGCACATCTAAAAGAGAGAAGCTATGAATAGAGCTTCTTAGATTTGATGTACTCCTCTACGGCCTCAGGCAACAGGTACCTGACAGACTTATTCTCTTTCAGGCACTTTCTGATGAAAGTAGCCGAGATGTCCAACAGAGGGGCTTCTACCACTTGTATGCTAGCATGCCCAGCCAATGCTTCTGGCACCGGCGCGCTGCCGGGCCTTGGGTACACCAGAATCTCGTGCTGGTCTAAAATCTGCTCGTAGTTTTTCCACTTATGGAATGTGGCCAGGTTGTCTTCACCCATAATCAGGGAAAACTGGTAGGTAGGGTATTTTTCCTTGAGCCAGGTGAGCGTGTCTATGGTGTAGCTGGGCTTGGGCATCCTGAACTCAATGTCCGTCACGCCCAGATCCGGGTTGTCGGCAATAGCCAGACGCACCATGTGCAGGCGGTCAAACTCATGCAACAAACTGTTGCTGGGCTTGAGCGGGTTCTGCGGACTTACTACCAGCCAGACCGTGTCCACGTTGGCATTGGTGGCCATGAAGTTGGCCAGAATCAAATGCCCAATATGGATGGGGTTGAATGACCCGAAGAGCAAGCCTACCCGCATGGTTACAGAATGGCGTCTTCCTGATAAATAAAGTCGCGCACCAGTTTCTCAGCTTTTTGACACGCCTCGTTCAAATGCTCATTCACAATGACGGTGTCAAACTTGTCTTCAAAGCTCATTTCAAACTTGGCCTTGAACACGCGGCTAGAAATACTGGAGGCAGAGTCTGTGTTGCGGGCAACCAGACGCTTAGAGAGTTCTTCTATGGAAGGAGGTTTTACAAAAACGGCCAAAGCCCGATCACCGTAAAAGTGTTTCACGCTTAGGCCGCCTTTGACGTCCACATCCAGGATGGCATGCTTGCCCTCTGCCCAGATGCGTTCAATTTCAGATTTTAAAGTACCGTAGAAAGCGCCTTCATAGACCTCTTCCCATTCCACAAACTCATCATTGTCAATCTTCTCTCTAAACTCTTCTGGCGTGATGAAGTAATAGTCTTTGCCATTTTCTTCACTGCGCCCGCGGCGGTCACGCGTACACGCTGAGATAGAGAAACTTAACTCCGGCAGTTGCTTTACTAAGTGATGAACAATAGTGGTTTTGCCGGCTCCGGACGGTGCCGAGAAGATGATAATTTTACCTTGCATCCTGGATGGGGAGGCTTAAAGAACTTAAGCGCTATGGTGAATTTTAGTTTTGATGGTGTCTACCAGAGAGGCGGGAGTGCCAGGTCTGCGCAGGGCGTTGTTTAGGAACTGGACAAACTGTTGTTGCTTGTCAATGCTTTCAAAACAAGGAGAGCATTCGTCGGCCTGTTCGGCCAGAAACTCTTCATCGGCTTCAGAGGCTTTGCCCTCCAGCCATTTTTCAAACACGTCTACCACCTTCTCGCAATCAGAAGAATGGTTCTCCTCAGAGGCGGAGCCGCTCATTTTTTCGTCTGTAATTGTCGTTCCCATCATGTATGCCCTGTTAGCTGTTATAACCCATCGATTTAGCGTATTTCTCTAGCTTTTCCTTCAGGAAGTGCCTTGCCCGGTGCAGTCTACTCCGCACGGTCCCAATTGGGATGTCCAAAATCTTGGCCATCTCCTCATAGGTGAATCCTTCTAAGTCACAAAGAATGATTACCGTCCTAAAGTCTACTGGCAGCGAGTTTAACGCACTTGCCACCTCATCCCCTATCAGGTCCTGCACACTTTCCATGCGCAGATCCGTGGTTCCTCCGGAGCTGTCTCCCTCGGTGTCCACGTCTTCAGAATTGTAGTAACCTTCTACCTCAGAGTAGTCTACTTTGGCAGGTTGTTTACTCTTTTTTCTGAAGTCATTAATGAATGAATTCTTTAGGATGCGAAACAGCCATGCTTTGGCATTAGTTCCGGGCTCGAAATAATCAAAGAATCGATAGGCCTTAAGATAAGTCTCCTGCACAAGGTCATTGGCATCGTCTTCGTCCAGGGTAAGACGGAAGGCGAAGTTATAGAGAGAGGAAATGACCGGCATTAACTCCGCCTCAAAGCGGGCGTCCTTTTCCTCTTTACTCATTGAATTCCCTCTCTGTTCGCTCATTTGACTTAAATTTGTACTTTTACAGCTCTGATAAAGGTACCTATACGCAAATATAGAAATTAAATATACATAGGTGCATACGAATATTAGGGCAGATGTTTACAATACGCTCTAGAAACCTCTGTTTTTCTACCAGAATACCAGCCTTTTCTTTAGCTAACTCACTGCCAGCAAAAAAGTTTACCTACCCAACCCCTTCTTGCGTTTTACAAAGTCTATGCAGAAAATAAGTGCCGTCCTGATTACCTTGAACGCAGGCGAAATTCTGAGAACCACCTTGCAGGCCCTATCTTGGTGTGACGAGTTGGTGGTGGTAGACTCTGGCAGCACAGACCAGACCCTGCAGATCTGCCAGGAGCACGGCTGCCGCGTAGAATACAGAAAGTTTACCGGCTACGGAGAACAGAAACGCTTTGCCGTGGAATTAGCTTCTCATGACTGGATATTGTCTGTAGACGCCGATGAAGTGGTCACGGATCAACTGCGCGCAGAGATACAAGCCGTCTTAAGTCAAACTGCTCCTACGCACGTGGGCTATTATGTGCGCATCCCATTGATGTTCTTAGGTGCCCGCATCAAGTCTGAGGCCTCTAAGAAGTTTCTTAGGCTGTTCAATAAGCAATTTGGCAACTATGACACCGCGGCTGTGCATGAAAAAGTGAGACTGAACGGCACCCTAGGCGACCTAAAAGGCGAGATGCTCCACTACAGCTACAAGGACATTCAGGACTACTTCAGGAAGATGAACCAGTACAGCACGGCCGCAGCAATGAGCCTGCATGAGAAAAAGAAAGAAGTACCGTTCGCGCTCATGGTCTTAAAATGCCCCATCGCGTTTTTTAAGACGTATTTAATCAAAGGCTGCATCTGGAACGGCGTACCGGGCTTTATCTACTCGTTCTTCTCTGGCTTCTACCCCATGATGAAGTACGCCAAGCTCTGGGAAGCCAACCACAACGCCAGCAACCCCAACAAGCAAAGCACTGGTTTTTAGACACTAGACGTTAGATAGTAGACGCAAGACAAAAGTCTTCAATAGTAAACTTCATCTTTCGTTTTTGACCTACTTTCCAGAAAACAAGCTAAAATCGACTCACTATCCAGGTAATCGTAAATACCTTTAAAATATATTTACCTCTCCACACGCCATGACCACCAGCCTCATCATCACTACCTACAACTGGAAAGAAGCCTTAGAGGTAGTCCTGAAAAGCGTGCTCACACAGACAGAGCTGCCCGAGGAGGTCATCATAGCTGATGACGGGTCCAGAGAAGACACAGCTGAATTAATCAAGCAGTACCAAGCCACATTTCCGGTGCCGCTCAAACACTCATGGCAAGAAGACCTAGGGTTTAGAGCCGCTGAGAGTCGCAACAGAGCCATGGCCATGGCCACGGGAGACTATCTCATCATCATTGACGGAGACATGGTCTTGCACCCTGATTTTGTCAAAGACCATAAGCGCGCCGCAGAGCCAGATACGTTCATGCACGGCAAACGCGTTCTGTTGCAACCAGAACTGACAAAACAAATCCTAAAGACCAAACAATACCACATCACGCCTTTCACCAGCGGCATCATCAATAGATTGAACACGCTGTCCATTCCATTTTTGTCTAACCTACTTTCCAAGAAACAACCCAATATCCGGTCCATACGCAGCTGTAACATGGCCTTCTGGCGGAAAGACGTACTACGCATCAATGGCTTCAACAATGACTTTGTGGGCTGGGGCCGTGAGGACAGTGAGTTTGCCGAACGCTTATTGAATGCAGGCGTAGTGAGAAAGAATCTGGTCTTAGGCGGCGTGGGTTACCATCTTTATCATGAGGAGAAGCCTAGAACCTCGCTCCCAGCAAATGACAAGATTCTGGCAGATGCCATTGCCCAGAAAGCTACTTGCTGCCAGTACGGGATTGATAAATTTTTGAGATAGTTTACTCTTTTAGAAGCGAACAATATGTTTCAAATAAACGCCCATGTGTTATCGTCCATTGATTCTAGCCAGTTTGGCAAGGCGCAAGGAGCCTATGCGGTCATCTTCCTCAACTATGCAGACATAGACGGCGCTTACGCCTTAGCTAAATTTTACATAGAAGATGATGGCTGGGTGATCGATGAAATACAGGACGAGTACCTACTGTTTACCTCTGCCGAAGATGTATCAGAGGAATACGTACCTTATTACAATGAGGCCCTTGAAACCGGATATTCCTTGTTGTTCAATTGCTATGAAAAGGATGACCTAAAGGATTAGCAAATCGATAACGAAGCATTACCTAATCAACAAAAAAAACGCCCGGCTTCTCTTAAGAAGAACCGGGCGTTTTTGGCTTAGTTTCCGGGAAATAGCCCGAAAACGGAAATATTAATAACGGTAGTATTCTGGTTTGAATGGACCTTCTACTTCAACGCCAATGTAGGCGGCTTGCTCAGTAGAAAGCTCTTCCAGTTCCACACCAATTTTAGCTAGGTGAAGACGGGCAACTTTTTCGTCCAAATGCTTAGGCAAGGTGTAAACTTTGTTCTCATAAGCATCAGCATTGGTCCACAATTCAATCTGGGCCAACGTTTGGTTAGAGAAGGAGTTTGACATCACAAAAGAAGGGTGACCAGTGGCACAACCTAAATTCACCAAACGACCTTCAGCTAGGATGATGATGTCTTTACCTTCCAAAGTATACAAGTCAACCTGTGGTTTCACGGTGTCCTTGGTATGGCCATAGTTTTCGTTCAGCCAAGCCATGTCAATCTCATTGTCAAAGTGACCAATGTTACACACAATGGCTTTGTCTTTCAGGGCCAAGAAGTGCTCAGCACGGATGATGTTGAAGTTACCAGTTGCGGTTACCACAATATCAGCCTCTTTGATGGCATTCTCCATTTTCTTAACGGCAAAACCGTCCATAGCAGCTTGCAACGCACAGATTGGGTCAATCTCAGTGACAATCACGCGGGCACCGGCACCACGCAAAGAAGCGGCAGAACCTTTTCCTACGTCACCATAACCAGCTACTACAGCTACTTTACCAGCCATCATTACGTCAGTAGCTCTTCTGATAGAGTCTACTAATGATTCTTTACAGCCGTATTTGTTGTCAAACTTAGACTTGGTTACAGAGTCGTTCACGTTGATAGCCGGCATCATTAAAGTACCGTTTTTCATACGCTCATACAGACGGTGAACACCAGTGGTAGTCTCTTCAGACAAACCTTTAATGCCGGCGGCCAATTCTGGGAACTGGTCAAACACCATGTTAGTCAAGTCACCACCATCGTCCAGGATCATGTTCAAAGGCTTGCGGTCTTCACCGAAGAACAAGGTCTGCTCAATGCACCAGTCAAATTCTTCTGCGTTCATGCCCTTCCAGGCGTATACCTGAATACCAGCGGCGGCAATAGCGGCAGCGGCGTGGTCCTGGGTAGAGAAGATGTTGCAAGAAGACCAAGTTACCTCAGCACCCAAAGCCGTCAGGGTTTCAATAAGAACCGCCGTCTGGATGGTCATGTGCAAGCAACCGGCAATACGCGCACCTGCCAAAGGCTGGCTTGGGCCGTACTCTTCTCTGATCGCCATCAAGCCTGGCATTTCTGCTTCGGCTAGTTTAATTTCTTTTCTTCCCCATTCAGCCAGGGAAATATCTTTTACTTTGTACTTCAAATACGTTTCTACCATTGTAGTTCAGGGTTTTACAGAAGAACCGCAAAGGTACGCAATAAGTTTATCATCCTCAACGGAAACGCCGGTTACACGCCTTATACCGCTTCGTTTTTAGGCTATTTTGGCCAAAACAGCCCAAAAACGAAAAGCCCGCTGATAAGGCGGGCTTTTCAAAATCAGCTATTCAATAGGGTGAGCTTAGTTGTTCACAATGACTTCGGCACCCAGGGCATTGGTGTTGCCTGCTGGCGGAACCAGGAAGCCTTTGGCGAAGATAGTGTAGATTTTACCGCCTTGTAAGGTAACATTGGCCGTTACAGCATTCACGTCTGTGCCCACGGGTTGTACCAAAAGCGTGTAAGCTCCAGCGTTGACCGGCGTGAAGGCGGTAGAACCTTTAAACGCGATGTTAGAGAACAGATTGGCATTGGTACTCTGCACGACCACGTCTACGTTAGGCGCGTCTGGCGCCAGGTGAATGAAGCGTACGTGGGCTCTTCCGGCGGCAGGCGCTGTCAGGTTATCCTCTACCACCACGGCAGTGATGTTGTTGACTGGGCCGGCGGCGAAGACAGAATAATTCATGTTTGCGGCCAAGGTAAGGTTAGCGTCAATTACGGCACTGGCCACTCCAGAGCCCGAAGGCGTCACTTTCACATTTCTGGAGCCAGGTGTTACTTGCAAATAACCGGTGTTTCTAGGATAGGCAAGCGCTGTGTTGTTGACTTTGGCACCATCTACATATAAATCAACCGTTGGGGCGTTGGGCGATGCGTGCACCACCATTACGTTGGCTTTCTGCTCTACTGTCGGCATGTCTTCGTCGTCGTCGTCGCAGGCGCTGGTGAGGACCATGGTAGGCAGCACGGCCAACAAGGTTAGTTTCATCCACTTTTTCATAGGTCTTGTCATTAAAGTTAAAAATCTGGACTTACCCTTCTATAACTACCTAGCTCAGAGTTTGTTTAATAAATCCTTACAAAACATTCAACACTTTTAACAGGCTGGTGGCTGATTCAATTCTGTATCTTTGTTTTTCTATCTCATCCGTCTTAGTATGCGCGTTTTTTCCCCTGAGGAACAGGAATTCATCCACCAGCATTGGCAACAGGACCCAGCCCAGCTCATGTTGCAGGCCAAACGGTTCCCGCATCTGCCCATGCCAGAGCTGGTGGGACAGATAAAAGCCCGCCAGAAGGCCATGCAAAAACTGCCTACCTGGGCCAACCATGCAGAAGTGCTGTTTCCGGTGATGCTTTCTTTAGAGCAGAGTTCCTCAGAACTGACGGCGGCTTATAAAAGCCAACTGGTACAGGGAGACACTTTGGCAGACGTGACCGGCGGCCTTGGCGTAGACAGCTTTTACTTTGCCAAACAGTTTGCCCATGTCACGCACGTGGAACAAACCTCGGAATTACAGGAGATTGCCCAGCACAATTTTAAATTGCTAGGCGCAACCAACATTACCAGCCTCAACACCACCACCGAAGCATATCTGCACTCCCTTGCCTCTCCCTTAGATGTTATCTACCTAGATCCCGCCCGCCGCGGACAGAGCCAGGAACGCGTGCATTTACTCCAAGACTGCGAGCCAGACATTCTAAACCTGCTACCCTTGCTTCTGCAAAAAGCCAAAAATGTTTTATTAAAAACGGCTCCCATGCTGGACATTGACCTGGCCTTGCAGGAATTGACGGGCGTACAGCACATCTGGATAGTGGCCGTGCAAAACGAGGTCAAAGAAGTCTTGTACCTCATCACTTCGGCTAAAAACGAGGAGCCTCAGCTTACAGCCGTAAATCTGAAGCCCGGCCAAGCACCTCTGGAGATTACCTTCACCAAACACCAAGAGGAACAAGCCACTGCCGTATATGCCACTAAACCCCTGCGCTATCTGTATGAGCCCAACACGGCATTACTCAAAGGCGGCGCGTTTAAATGGCTGTCCCAACAATACCACGTAGAGAAACTGCACCGCAACAGCCACCTGTACACCTCCACAGAACTGGTACCAGATTTCCCCGGAAGAGCTTTTGTAATCATAGCCCAGCCCAAAGCCAACGCCAAGGAACTCTACAAACTGCTACCTGACAAGAAAGCCAACATCACCGTCCGGAACCATCCATTGACCGTGGCCCAGCTCCGGGAGAAAATAAAACTGAAAGAAGGCGGCGACCATTACCTGTTTGCCACCACAGACATACAGAACAAGCCAATTCTCCTGCTCTGCAAAAAGGCATAGAGCATAGTCTCCGTTTTTGGCCTGTTTTCTGGAAATAGAGCCGAAAACGAAAAAAGCAACGGTTGCTTGTAAACCGCTTATAAAAAGCACCCATCGCCCAAACGATTACACCTGAGGCAAGCTTTGAGATTGCCGTCCCACGTGCCAGCAGATAAAACAGACCGTGCGCCAGCACGCATGCCTCTGTAGCGACATGGACTAATATTGCCTGCATCCAGCAAATCAACCATCAAGCCACAGCAGAATCGGAACCGAAACCAGTCCTGACTCTGAGCGCCTCTGTTGTTTCGTTGCCGAAGGCAGGGCTCTTGAGCCCAGAGTACAACAGCAGTGCGAAGGGCCAGGACGAGGCCCCGCGGCCGTGAGCGCTTAGCAGAAGAGATGCAACAAGGCTGTGAGTGCGGACTGGAAGAAAGAATTTGCGAAGTGGATAGCCAAATGCGTGCACATAGAGTAGAAAGTAGGACTGAGAAGCTAGTGGAGGTTGTTGGTGAGAACACCAACAACGGATCGGTTGAGGCGGACAGGAAAGAAGCATAACAGCCATACGTGCGGACACAAGCGGACGCTTGCGCCATGGAACCTATCTAACTGTGGAATTGGGTCACGAGAGTCTTTAGACTCTAACCACTGCATGTCACGAGTCTGAAGACTCGCGACAGAAATTTATCTTACAACAATAAGCAATTGCCAATCAATACTTAGGCTTCGCCTTACTCACCCATTTACTCCCCTTCACGCTAAACCGCCACGGCAGCAGCGCATCTGCCCCCGCGTAGGCCACTCCTACCCTTGGGCCGGCAATAATTTCCTCATCTGAAAAAGAATCGCCTCGGTCTTCTAACCAAATCTCGTTTCCAAATAAAGACACACCATTGTGCACCGTAGAAATGCCCATGGCCTGCGTGACCAATCCGGGTCCGGCGGTCAGTCTGGGTTCTATTTTGGTGAGCCCGCGGCGTAATTGCATTTCGGGTAAGCCTTCTGTTGGTTCAATGGCTCTGATGAGGACGGCGTCGGCTGTCCCTGCCGTGTTGGTGACAATATTAAACAAAGAATAAATGCCGTAGATGAGGTACACATACGAGATGCCGCCGGTCTCATACATGATCTGGGTGCGCTTGGTGCGTCTCCCCAAATGGGCGTGGCAGGCCGCATCATTCTCGCCAGAATACGCCTCCGTCTCTACAATCATCCCGCCCGTCAAAACCCCGTCAAACGAAGAATAGAAGTGCTTGCCCAGCAACTCACGGGCAATGGTCACTGAGTCTGGACGGGTGTAAAACGAGGGTGGTAGTTTGGACATGGCGGTGGGTAGAAACGTTTTCGGGCTACTTTACAGAAAGTAGCCCGAAAACGGAAATTCAAAAATATGGTTAGCGCTGATTATCTCTTGGCGGCCAGTGCCTTCTCAATATTGAAGTATACCTGTGTCAGGTTCAACTTGTTAGGCACTTTTAACTTCACCAGGTCATACTTATTGGCGACTAGCTGTGGAGCTCCATCTTGCCGAAGTTGTGCTGCTGCGTTCAAAAACATGTATTCGTCCCGGGGGGTAACCAACACCACCGCCGTTTCTGGAGAGCGCCCATTGCCGCTAGCCTTGATGGCGCCTAGCAGACCATCAAACTTGGCAAGCCATTTCTTGCTCTCGGCGGCTCTTCTGAGCTCACCGGTAGCCATGTGCATAAGGTAAATCACGCTCAGGTTAAAGGGGTCTTTCTGCAAGAGTTTGGTGCCAGTAGTTAAAATCACGGGCCAGTTCTCATACAACACTAGTTGACCCAATTCGTCCTCCTTGTCATTGATGGCCCACGGCTTGTAGCCCGGTTGCTTGGGGTAGCCATAGTACAAATGCGAGTACTCTTCAACGGTGAGTGTAGCGTCATTGGCCATGTAGCGCTTGAGCAGAGTAGGGTAGTAGAACTTAGACTTAGGCGAAGCAATGGCCGCGTTGATCTTAGTGAAATCTACCTTGGAGATGGTCTGTGCCTGAGCGGTAAAGACCAGGCACGCAGAAAGGGCAAAAAGGGTGAAAAAGCGTTTCATAAATGGGATTGAGTGGAATCTGCAGACAGAACGCAAATACAGTGCTAAAAACTAAAACAGCAGAAAAAAAGTTGCAGGTCTTAATAGGCTATAACACCGATTTTGGCTTTGTTTCTGGAAATCAGGCCAAAAACAGGGATTGGTTTCTTCTACCACTTCACAAGTAAGGATAATTCTTTTACTTTTAAGTAATCCCTACCTGTATGAGAAATCTACTTCTGCTCTTTATAAGCCTTTGCACCCTCTCTGTGGCCAACGCCCAAAAAGTGGTTTCTTCTTTTAAAGAAGCCGAAGGCACGGCCTATTCCATGCAGTCTTTGGATGCCCGCTACAAAAGCGCCATTCATGAGGATAGCACGCAAGCGGTTTTCACAGGTCAAGCCCAACAACAGCACATAACCGCCTACCGACAATTGTTACAGAATCTGGGCAGATACCTGGTTCAGAATAAGTTTTCCTGGGACAAACCCACCCGTTGTTTCAACCGGTTCTATTTTAACCAAGACGGCTCCATTGACTACTATTTGTTCAACTTCCAGGACGTGGATGCTCAAAAGCTAGCCGAGTTCCAGCGGCTCATGACCCAGTTCATCCAGAGCAACAAAATTGCCATGCAGGCACCGGTCAAGTTTAGCCAGTGCAGCCCGGTGGTGTATAAGGATTAGTGCAATGAAAGCCTTGAGAGTAATAAACGTACTTCTGGTAACAACATCTGCGCTTTTTGTCTTTCTTACCTCGGCGTTCTTGTTCTTAGGAAGTAGAGAGGCATATGAACTGATGGTTGAGAATCTATTATACTACTTCTCAGGTCGGTTTTTATCCTTCGCCTATGTTGGCCTTGTACTTACCTTGATTATAGGAGTGGTAAATCTTTTGGTAGCACTTGTCTTGCGCCAAGAGAAAAAATCAGCCCTACAGGTTGCTTTAAAGTCCTTAGCTCTATTCACCTGCTGCGCCTTGGTGGGAACCATTATTTTCTTTTCTAAATAAGAAACCGTTTTTGGCCTGTTTCCTAGAAAACGAGCCAAAACTGACATTGGCCAGATTTTTCTCTGCTCACATAGTGCAATTCTTAAACTTCCCGTACCTTTGCCTCAGATTTTGGTGACAGACTCGGCCGCCCGCCGATGACGTCTTAAAAGGGAATCAGGTGTAAAACCTGAGCTGTTCCCGCAACTGTTATCTTCTAACACAAGCTGTCCACCGCATGCCACTGTCTGTTGACCAGATGGGAAGGCCGGCCAGCCGAAGAGAGCCAGGAGACCTGCCAACATCCACAATTCACCTGGAGGCTTTCGGGAAAAAAAGCAGCAAGGATGGTGGCCCCGCGTGGGCTGGCGTTTTCGTTTATTTCCTTTTCTGGCAAGTCTCCTCTGCATTTTGTAGCTGAGGCATGGTACGTCCGTTTTTTACGTGTTTGGTTTGTTCCCTGGGGCTTATGGTCATGATACCATTAGCTAGTCATGCGCAGGCGCCTATGCCTGACTCAGTGCTGGTAAATCCCATTGAGATTACCGGTGCCAAGTACACCCGCTTCGCCGCCGGCACCAAACTAGAGGCGGTAGATACCCTTCTACTACAACGCCAACCCGGCCTTACCTTGGCAGACGTCCTGCAACAGCGCAGTGGCTTGTACCTGAAAAGCTACGGCAACGGCATGACCGCTACGGTAGCCTTTAGAGGCACTACTGCCAGCCATACCGCCGTGTTATGGAACGGGTTCAATATCGCCTTACCCACGTTAGGTTTATCTGATTTCGCCTTGCTGCCACCAGCTGCCCACAGCCTGATTACCCTGCAACACGGACCTAGCGGGGCATTGCACGGCTCTGGGGCTATTGGCGGTGCGGTGCTATTGGAAAACCCAGCAGATTTTTCGCCTAATCAAATGGTGCGGGTGCAACAGCAGGAGGGTAGTTTTGGCCATCATCGCACGGCTGTGAGTGGGAATTATGGAAATGGGCGGTTGGCCTTGACGTCTTCCTTTACCAGAACCAGCGCAGACAATAATTTTAAATACAGAGACCTCACGCAATTTGGTCAACCGTGGCAGGAACAGCAAAATGCGGCTTTTAATCAGAATAGCTTCGCGCAGGAAGTACATCTTAAGCTCAGCCCCACGCAACATCTCTCGGTAAGGGGCTGGTGGGTGAAAACGCACCGGCAGGTCCAGCCGCCCATGGGCGGTGCCAATAACAATGCCCAGCAAGACGATGAAAACCTAAGGCTGATGACGGAGTGGCAGGGCCAGATTGCCAGAGGCACCACCACCGTCAAAGCCGCCTACTTCAAAGACCGCTTGGATTACAGTGAAAACGGCCATCCCTCTCTTTCTACCGTCAATACGTGGCAAGGCCAACTAGAGCATGAGCGCACGCTGTTGCCCAACCTCCTCTTGCAAGTAGGGACAGAAGGACAATTATTCAAAGCCGAAGTAAGTGGCTACGGAGATGGTCAAAAAGAAAACCGCTATTCTGCCTACGCCTGGATGCGCTATGATCCACTAGAGAAACTGCAGATTAGCCTGAACGTGCGACAGGCCTGGGTAGACGGGTTTAATCCGCCGGTGACGCCCACGCTGGGCGCTAATTTCATCTTGTCAGAAAAAGAGGCCGGCACGCTCACGCTCAAAGGCAACGTTTCCAGAAGTTACCGCGTGCCCACGCTCAATGACCGCTACTGGCGGCCGGGCGGCAATCCAGACCTAAGCCCAGAAAGCGGTTGGGGCTATGAGGCAGGCTTGGCGCATGCCTTTCAGCAAAACCAACTTACAAGCCAGACAGAAGTAACCGTGTACAGACTAAAGGTGCAGGATTGGATCCAGTGGCAACCGTCTGTGACGGGCGGATACTCAGAGCCCGTGAACCTGCAGACGGTACGCGGCCACGGACTGGAACTGGACACCAAATGGAAGTATGCCTCTGCCCGCCATCTAATCCTTTCTGGCGGCGCGGCCTACGGCTATACCATCTCAGAACAAGTCCTGCCTAATGCGCACGCAGAACTCCAAGACCGGCAGTTGTTTTATGTGCCCAAGCACAAAGTGGCAGGCTACGCCGAAGCCAGAGTCAAGGGCTGGTGGTTGGCCCTGGACGGAACCTTTACCAGCCTGCGCTACACAGACCAGGACAATGACAACTGGCTGGACCCTTACGCTCTGGCCAACGTCTCTGCAGGAAAAACCATCCGCTGGTCTGCATTTGAGGCGCAGCTCATGGCACAGGTGCAGAACCTGGCCAACACTACGTACCAGGCCATGGCCTACCGGGCCATGCCGCCGCGGCACTATAGAATCTCACTGGCCTTGCAATGGGCCAAACGTCCTTAAACATTTCCATTCATCACACATCCATACTATGAATCTTATCTCCTTTAGAAAGCCCTTCTTGTTTGCAGCTCTGGCCAGCGCCCTGGTATTCACCTCATCTTGTGAGAATGACAAAGAAGAAGCGTCGCCGTTTAGTGACGGTGTCTTTGTCACCAATGAAGGCCAGTTTAACAGTGTAAACGCAGAGGTGAGCTTTATCTCTAGAGACGGCAAGACCGTCATTCCAGCCTTATTCAACCAAGTTAACAACCGTCCGCTGGGTGATGCGGCGCAGTCCATGACCTTTATTGGGGACAAGGCTTACATTGTGGTGAACAACAGCCAAAAGATTGAAGTGGTAGACGGTCGCACGTTTTCTTCTACCGGCGTCATCAATGACTTGTCCATCCCTAGGTACATGGCCGCCCTCAACAACAATAAAGCGTACGTGACCGAGTATGTGGGCTATAGCTTTTTTGGCTACACCGGCACTGGCCGCGTTTCTGTACTCAACCTTGCCAACAACACCGTTACCAAAACCATTGACGTGGGTCTTCTGCCAGAGGGAGCCTTGCTGCACAACGGCAAACTCTACGTGGCCAACAGCGGCGGAAGCACCGTTTCTATCATCAATACCAGCACTGACGCGGTAGAGGCTACCCTAGAAGTAGGCAACGGCCCTGCCCACATGGTCTTAGACGCCAACAACAAAATATGGGTGATTAGAGGCACGTATGGAGAGCCGGGCGCCCTGGTCAAGATTGATCCTGCCAACAACCACGCCATCACGTCTTACCAAATCCCAGGCTCAGGGCTGTTGACCATCAATGGCAGTAAGAACACGCTCTACTATTCTTCTGCCGGCAAAATCTACAGCATGTCCGTCACGGCTACCGCTGCCCCTACTACGCCTTTGATCAGTCGCAACCCGTACGGCTTGGGCCTTGACCCAGAAAGCAACAAGCTGTATTTAGGCGTGGGCGGCTATACCACCAACGGCTGGGTGGTGCGCTATGAAACCACCGGGGCCAGGATTGACTCGTTCCAGGTAAGAGTACTGCCCAACGGCTTCACGTTTAGATAGTCGTTTTTAGGCTATTTTTCGCAAAACAGGTCAAAAACGAAGCAGCCTGCCTCAAAATGGGGCAGGCTGCTTCGTTTCCTATGGAAAGGTGTGTTAGATGCCGGTGGTGGCATTGGCTGCGCCGCCTACGCCGTTGCCAGAGTTGGTGTTGGCGTCCTTGTCACGCATTTTCTTCTGTTGCTTATCATAAACGTCTTCATAGGCAGAATCTGGCGTAGTCCCCGAGCCTGGGGCTGCCTCGCCGCGGTTGTCCTGGGTGTTGTCATTCATGCCGTCCTCATTGTGCTCGGTGGGGCTTTTATCTTTAAAGTCGCTTTCCTCTACGTTGGTGTCACCATCACTGGTGCCGGTGCTGCAGGCCATGGCCCCCATGGACAGAGCGCCCGCAAAAAGCAGGGACCAGGAGAGGCGCTTTACAGAATTCATTCGCTTTTTCATAGTTCTAGGTTCAGGGTTTGAGCGTAAGGACCCGTAGGCTGTTCCAGGGGCCGCTTACCTGATAGTACGCGCATCTTATAGTTTGAGTTAACTACGCCGGCACCTATTCATATTTCTATAAACGCACAGCATCTAAGGGTGAAGATGCGCTTTGGCCTAATCTAAATGCAATCCGGACTCGTATCAGATACAGTGCAGAGGCTAAAGGCCCGGCGCATAGGTATTAGATGTTTTACTTAAGATAAGGAGATAGAATCATGAAAGGAAGTGGAAACAGCCCCAAAGAAAACAGGCCAACGCAAGACAATAGCTGGCAGGCAGAGCGCGCGCAAGACCAGAACGCGGGCCAGAACAACAGCAACCGCCATAACAACAATCCAGAGAACAAAGGCTCCTCGCACCAGGCCACAACCTATAGCCAGCAGCACCCAGACGGCAGCAGCCATCAAAACTCTGACAACAACCAGAACACCAACATGGGCGCGGGCGTGAGCGGCAGACCCAACAACCGCAGCAACGACAGCACCATAGACAGTAAAAACGCCCCCAAGTTTCAGGATGGGCCGGTGGCCGGCGGCGCAGACAACACCCGCGGCCAGAACGTGCCGTCCAGTGAAGGAAAGGGCGCTGGTGCCAAGCATGCCAAATTTGACCCAGAAGCCAAAAGCCCGCAAGGCTCTAATGCCAACTGGACTTCTACCCGCGGCGCCGACAGTTCTGACAAAGAATTTAGAAACAACCAGCCCAACGCCAGCACCTTAAAAGGGCATAAGAGCAATGAGAACCTGGGCAACGAGAAAGAATAACCTAAGCCCTAGATGAGAACGGCCGTTTTTGGCCTGTTTTCCAGAAAAGACCCGAAAACCAGTTTCGGGTCTTTTCTTTTTATGGACGCTGCCCAGCCTTCTTTTGTTGGGCAGTGGCTGGCATTGCGTATCTTCGTATATAGTTGCTCATATACTACCTGTTCTTCTCATGGAAGCCAACCCCAATGTGATTACCCCCGAAGTAGTAGCCCAAGGCCTTTCCTTCTCACAATACATGGACCAAGTGCGCGAGGCCGTGGCCCAGAACAGAACCACCGGACTGGAGCAGTCACGTCTTTTAGCAGACGTCACCAAGAACAACGTGCCCATCATGGAGCGCACCTACCAGACGCCCCTCCTACCCGAGTTGGTAAACCTGGTGCAGAACCTACCTACGTCCATGATCTGGCTGGTGTTAACCGAAGGTTGGTGCGGAGACGCCGCCCAGAACGTGCCCATTCTGGCTTCTATTGCAGAGCATTCACCCAACATTACGTTCAAGACCATCCTGCGCTCTGAGCACCCAGAAGTGATGGACGCCTACCTGACCAACGGCGGAAAAAGCATTCCCAAGCTCATCTGCCTGGATGCCCGCACCCTGCAACCGCTGGGTTCCTGGGGGCCGCGCCCGCAAGTCTTGCAAGAAGCCATTCTACCGCTCAAAAAGAGTGATCTGCACATTCTGGAAACCATCCGGCTGGCGCAAGAAATATCAGACGCAGACCAGGGCCATTCTCTGCAAAAAGAATTGTTAACCTTTATCCCGGCGTGGGTGCAGGCCGCCCAGTCATTATAAATTATGGCTAAGACTGTAAAACCGCTTAAGCGCCATCCGTTTGAGCGCCCCTGGAAACGAGATTTGCTCATTACCGGCCTTATCTCCATGCTGTTGGCCATGGCGGTGCTGTTGTATGCGTTTGGCCTCACAAATGATTTCATCCTGCGTCTGTTCAATGCCTTTTCGGGTATCTTCATTCTGTTGGCTGGCACTGCCTTGGTAATAGTGCCCTCGGTGAACTGGGTTTTTGCCCGATTCTCCAAAAACAGGCCAAAAACGACCCGCGCCGCCGCTCCCAAAAGAAACGCTCCCAAGCAGAATACCTATAAGAGCCCTTCTGAGAGTCGCGAGTCTTGAGTCTGGATTTGCACTACATTTGAAATTTACTTGTTACGTTGCTGAGCCATCTGCACATCTTCAAATTCATTCACTAGCACATCAGCACATTAATTAATTAGCACATTAACATGCAGTTACACATCAAGAACATGGTTTGCCCCAGATGCATAGCCACCGTCACGGAGGTGCTGTCTGCGCAAGGGTTGCAGGTGCAGGAGGTGAAGCTGGGTGAGGCTTTGGTAGAGGGCGAGGTGCACACAGAGCAGCTACAAGCGGCCTTGCAACAACACGGCTTTGAACTGCTACAAGAGAAGGACGAGCAACTCACCGACCTCATCAAAACTACTCTGCTGGAATATCAGCATCATTTAGAACAAGAATACCAGCCCATCACCACGTCTGTATACCTGGCAGAAAAATTGGGCACGTCCTATCAGCACTTAAGCAAGGTCTTCTCCCAGCAGACCGGGACCACCATTGAAAAATACCTCATCAAACTCAAGATTGAGCGTGTGAAAGAGCTTCTTTCTTACGGTGAGTTGACCTTGAGCGAGATTGCCTTTAAGCTCCAGTACAGCAGCGTGCAGCACCTGTCCAACCAGTTCAAGAAAGTGACCGGCGTCTCTGTGACAGACTACAAAAAAGCCCCGTCAGTAGAGCGCCTTCCGCTGGACAAGCTTACCTAGCCCACCTCCGGTTTTTCCTTTTTTGACAACACCCAGTTGCTAGTGGGCGTAAACCTGTAGTACCCGTTGCCTAAACGCAACTTGTGGGTACTGCCTATAGAGTGTGCATGTGCCTCATCTATGTTTCATTTAAAACTATGATCTAATGCACCATTCACAAAACCGACCAGCCATTGACGCTTTACAAGAATGTATTCTAGCCTGTGAGCACTGCGCTACCGCCTGCCTGCAAGAAGAAGACGTAAAAATGATGGCCCGCTGTATTATGCTGGACCGTGACTGCGCCGACATCTGCCGCCTGACCATGACGCTTCTGGCCCGCGGCTCTGAGCACGGCAAACACCTGCTGCGCGAGTGCATGGAAGTCTGCGAAGCCTGCGCCGTTGAGTGTGGCAAGCACCACCATGACCACTGCCAAGAATGCGCTACAGCCTGCCGTCGTTGCGTGGAGGCTTGTAAGTCTTTGGCGGCCTAATCCTTTCTCAGGTAGATAGAACAAGACAGCTGGCATCTGCCGGCTGTTTCTTTTTTAAGGCTAAAGTGAATTTGGCGTTTTTGGCCTCTTTCCCATAAAACAGGCTAAAAACGGCCTCTTCTTATAATTTCAGGTGGGGAATTTTCTATAACTGTTTTTTTCAACCTCACTCAATCCCATAACTGAATTTTACACAACTGCCCCTCTCATTTTGTAACGACGGTTAGTCAAACACCTACTTCCTTTGCCATGATTGGTAGTTGGCCAAGCGGCTTACGTATACTTACCAGAACACCAGGGCATTTTATGGAGCATTCACATTCGCACGGGCATCACCACCATGGACACGGCCTTCCTTCTTCTACCGGAAGTTTGAACAAGGCCTTCGGCTGGGGTATTGCGCTCAACATCTTGTTTGTGGTAGTAGAGTCCGGGGCCGGTTGGTACTACAATTCTCTGGCGCTGCTCACAGACGCAGGGCATAACCTGACAGACGTGGTGAGCTTGCTCCTGGCCTTTTTTGCCATCAAGCTTTCGCAGCGAAAACCCACCGAGCGGTTTACATATGGCTACGGCAAAACCACCACGCTGGTCTCTTTGCTCAACGCCATTCTGCTCATGCTGGCGGTGGGTGCCATTGGCTGGGAGGCCATAGGTCGTCTAGGCACCTCGCCAGAACTCAACGGAGCCGCCATTTCCATAGTGGCGGTGATAGGCATTGCCATCAATGCCGGCACCGCCCTGCTCTTCTTCCGGGACAAAGAGCATGACATCAACGTAAAGGGTGCCTACCTGCACATGGCCGCCGATGCCCTGGTTAGTCTAGGCGTGGTGGCGGCGGGCCTGCTCATGCGCTACACCGGTTGGTTCTGGATTGACGCCGTCTTGAGTTTGATCATTGTGAGCATTATTGTCTGGAGCACCTGGGGCCTGCTCAAAGAATCGCTGCGCCTTTCTCTGGACGCCGTTCCGCAGGGCATAGACTTAAAAGCAGTGCAAACCTATCTGCGGCAGGTGCCCGGCGTAGAGCAAATCCATGACCTGCACGTCTGGGCCATGAGCAGCACCGAGAATTCGCTCACCGCCCACTTAGTGGTCACAGATGCGTACCAAGACGAGCAATTGTCCACCATCAGAAAAGAGTTGAAAGAGCAGTTCCAGATACAACACGTGACCATCCAGGTTGAACGCGGCCCCATGTCCCAAGCCTGTGCGCAAGCCGAGGCGCATCATTGATAGAAATCAATTTGCATGGACTTGTTAAAAAAACGCCTTAAACGTTTCAGTTTCTTTTAAATCCCTTTAGATTTATTTAATGGAAGATCTGCAAGTGAAAGTGTTTGAGCCAAAGGAAGAATCTTTTAAGATTACTCCCAACATGATAATGTACCCACTTATTGCAATTGGTATTATTGGTTACTTCACGTTAGACGAATTAGTGGACCCAGAAAGCGATTTAGGAGATACGTTACTTCTCACTTATATTTTCATCACTTTGCCTGCTTATCTGTTTTTCCAAATAACCAGCACTCACAGTACTAAGGCTCTAAATGGCACCTTTAACGGATATCTTAGCATTACGAATAAAGAAATCACTATCCAGAAGGACACCTATACTTGGGCAGAAATACAAGAAATTGATTTTTCCTTCAATGATTACTTCGGTGAAAAGCCTACTATTCCAACTACCGGAAATTTTAACCGGACTATATCACAAGGAGTCAACAATTTTATCAAACTAACCTTACAACAAGGAGAGACAAGGCAAGCCTACTTTAGACAAGTAGCCAAAGGAGACCGCAAAAAATTTTACCCCTTTATCATCAATATGATTAAGCTTGGTAAAATTTCTGTTTCTAGGGGTGCTGAATTAATGGGTATTACCAATAAGCATGAACTGGAGGAACTTTCCAAATTGCCAGAACTAGGCAAGTTTGTGTATTAGCAATATCGATTGCCGTTTTTCACCTCTTTCCCAGAAAACAGCCCAAAAACGGCGGTCCCCTTTTGGAGCAGGTGCGTATAGAAGAAGAGACCAAACTAGAAGCCTATGCGTACCGAGTATAAACCGGCCATTGATGCCCTGTTGGCCTGTATTGCGGCCTGCGACCATTGTGCCACCGCCTGCCTCCAGGAGGAGGAAGTCAAGAAAATGGCGCGCTGTATTCACCTGGACCTGGACTGCGCCGATTACTGCAGACTGGGGGCCTCGTTCCTGTCCAAAGGTTCTGAACACGCCCGGCTGGTGCTCAGGCAGTGTGTAGAAATCTGCGAGGCCTGCGCCGTTGAATGTGAACGCCACGCCCATGACCACTGCATAGCCTGCGCCCAGGCGTGTAGAAACTGCATAGAAGTGTGTCAGGAACTCATTCCCAAATCAGATCCCTTAAGTGAACTGTTGGCCGCCGCCAGCAACTCAGAAACTGCGTAACGTTTTTGGCCTCTTTCGCAGAATTCAACCTAAAAACGACCTGTATAAAACTCCTTCCTGTGGCAAGCGTGAGGGAGTTTTCTTTTGTTGGCGTCTTATTGCATGAAATCCTGTACTTCTTTGGCAGAATTGTGTAAACCCATGGCTGAGGACTTGCGCTAGTTTTGCTGGGTAAGCGCACAACACCATGCAAGCACCAGAAAACCTCCACCACATTTATGTATGATGTCCTTGTGATTGGCGCAGGGCAGGCAGGATTAGCCACTGGCTATTACCTAAAAGAGCAGGGCAAACAATTCTTGTTAGTAGAAGCCGCGGCAACCGTAGGCTATTCTTGGCGAAGCCGCTATGATTCCCTCACCCTGTTCACTCCAGCGGAGTATTGCCAGTTACCCAGCTTCTCCCTGGACTTACCAAAAAACCACTACCCCACCAAAGACCAGATAGCCGACTACTTGGAGCAGTATGCCCGGCACTTCCAACTGCCCATATCCTTTAACCAGACCGTGACCTCTGTTTCCAAAGCGGATGGCGTGTTCATTATCCAAACCAACATTCAAACGTTCCAAGCCAGACAAGTGGTCATTGCTACGGGCCCGTTCCAGAAACCCTATATCCCCCAATATTCTACTTCGCTTAATCCACAGGTATTACAAGTGCACAGTTCCCAGTACCAGAATCCAAGCCAACTGCCAGCCGGGCCGGTGCTGGTGGTGGGCGCTGGTAATTCTGGTGCGCAGATTGCCGTGGAACTGTCCCAAACCCATGCCGTACACTTGTCCATCCGGAAGAAGCTCGCCTTCTCCTCTTTGACCAAGTGGGGCAAGAGCGTCTTCTGGTGGGGCACTACAACCGGCGTCTTGTTTGCTGGACCATCTACTTTTCTGGGTAAAAAGCTGTACCGACAGCAAGACGTCATCTATGGCCGTGAACTGGAAAAAGCCATTGACAGCAAACAGATTCAAGTGCGCAGCGAAATTGCTGACATTGATGAGCAAGAGGTACTGTTCAAAGACGGAAGCCGAAGCGCTTTCCAAACCATCATCTGGGCCACCGGCTTTCAACCTGATTATTCCTGGCTACAAATAGAAGGGGCCGTAAACCAACGGGGCGCGCCCTTGCATCATCAGGGCATCAGTCCGGTGCCGGGCTTGTTCTACGTAGGCCTCTCTTGGCAAACCTCTCGCAGCTCTGCCTTAATGCTGGGCGCGGGCCGTGACGCCAAGTTTATTGCGGCGCAACTAGCCAGCAACGTCCCAAATTCTGAGGCTGCTATCTAAGCAAAACCGTTTTTAAGGTGTTTTCTGGGAAAAAGGCCAAAAATGACGGCTTAGGCTAAAATTATGTAAGTCTGGTATATAAAGCTGTAACGCATGGCCCTCTTGCCAACCGTACCTTTGCTTTAGAAATTGAGACAAGACTTTAAATAAGACAACGATATGGCAACACTCACCAAACCAATAAAGGGCGCCATCAAAGATACGTTTCCGGTAGAGGGCATGACCTGCGCGGCCTGCGCCGGAAGCGTGGAGTCCATGCTCCAGGCCCAGCCCGGCGTGCAGAGCGCGGCCGTGAACTTCGCGGGTAAGACCGTGCTGGTAGAGTATGCCCCAGGCACCGACCTTACCTCTTTGCAAAAAGCTCTGCAGAGCGTGGGCTATGACCTACTCATCCAGAAAGAAGAAGCCACCCCAGAAGCCCAGCAAGCCCGCGAGCAGGAAGCCTACGCGCAGATCAAAAGCAAAACCGTTTGGGCCATTCTGCTGTCATTGCCGGTGGCCGTCATAGGCATGTTCTTCCATCACCTGCCCTACGGGAACTGGATCATGCTCGCCCTCTCCATTCCGGTGGTGTTTTGGTTTGGCCGGAGCTTCTTCATCAACGCATTCAAGCAGGCCAAGCACGGCAAAGCCAACATGGACACGCTGGTGGCCTTGAGTACCGGCATCGCGTTTCTGTTTAGTGCTTTTAACACCATTTATCCGCAATTTTTCTTAGACCGTGGACTAGAGCCCCACGTGTACTATGAGGCGGCCACGGTCATCATCGCGTTCATTCTTTTGGGCAAACTGCTGGAGGAACGGGCCAAGTCCAGAACCTCGGGGGCTATCAAGAAGCTGATGGGCCTGCAACCAAAATCCGTGAAGGCTTTGCGCAACGGCCAGGAGATAGAACTGCCTATTGAAGAGGTACTGGTGGGCGACGTCCTGATCATCAGGCCCGGAGAGAAGATTCCCGTGGACGGCAAAGTGCTGAGTGGGACGTCGTATCTGGATGAGAGCATGATCAGCGGCGAACCCATGGCCGTGGAGAAGAACGCGGGAGATCAAGTCTTTACTGGCACCATCAACCAGAAAGGCAGTTTGCAGATTACCGCAGAGAAGGTAGGCGCGCAGACGCTGTTGGCCCAAATCATCAAAATGGTGCAGGAGGCGCAGGGCTCTAAAGCGCCGGTGCAGAAACTGACGGACAAAGTGGCGGGCATCTTCGTGCCGGTGGTGATTGGGATTGCCTTACTCAGTTTTGTGGCCTGGTATTTTCTGGGCGGCGACAATGCCACCACGCATGCCTTACTGGCCTTGATTACCGTTTTAATCATTGCCTGTCCTTGTGCTTTGGGACTGGCTACCCCTACCGCCATCATGGTGGGCGTGGGCCGCGGCGCCGAAAACGGCATCCTCATCAAAGACGCCGAAAGCCTGGAAACCGCCCACAAACTCACTGCCATTGTCCTGGACAAAACGGGTACCATCACCAAAGGCAAGCCTGAAGTCACCAACCTCCTCTGGACCTCACCTGCAGAAAAACAGGCAGAATTGGCCGGGATATTGTTGGCCATGGAAAACCAAAGCGAGCACCCCTTAGCCGAGGCCGTGTCCAAGCACCTGACCGCTGAGGGAATCAAAGCAGTCACGTTAGAACAGTTTGAAAGCGTGACCGGACGCGGCGTGCAGGCAACGTACCAAGGACAGACCTACTGGCTGGGCAATGAAAAGCTGATGCAAGAAAACAACCTGCGTTTTTCACCTGATTTACAGGAAACAGCCCAAATGCTAAAAGCCGAGGCCAAGACCGTGGTTTACGCCGCCACGCAAGGTGAGGTAGTAGCGCTCATTGCCATCGCCGATGCCATCAAAGACACCTCACACCAAGCCGTGCAGGAGTTGCAAAGTCTAGGCTTACAAGTCTACATGCTCACCGGTGACAATTCTCAAACGGCCGCCGCAGTGGCCAAGCAGGTAGGTTTGCAACACTACAAAGCCGAGGTGATGCCGCAAGACAAAGCCGATTTCATAACAGAACTGCAGGCGCAAGGGCATGTAGTGGGCATGGTGGGTGACGGCATCAATGATTCGCAGGCGCTGGCGCTGGCAGACGTGGGCATTGCCATGGGCCGCGGCACCGACATTGCCATGGACGTAGCCAAAGTCACGCTCATGCACTCAGACCTCAGCGCCATCGCCAAGGCCATCAAGCTGAGCAAAGCCACGGTGCGCACCATCCATCAGAACTTGTTCTGGGCTTTCATTTACAACGTGATTGGCATCCCGGTAGCCGCTGGTTTGCTATACCCTATCTGGGGCTTCTTGCTGGACCCCATGCTGGCGGGCGCAGCCATGGCCTTGAGCTCGGTATCCGTGGTGACCAACAGTTTGCGCCTCCGTTCGTTAAAACTATAAGGCGTTGCTGGTTATTCGTTGTTTGTAAATCGAGGTCGTTTTTGGCCTCTTTTCTGGGAAATAGGCCAAAAACAAACTAACTCTCCCGCAAGTTGATAGCTTGCGGGTAGGAATGCCGCAAGTTTTCAACTTGCGTATTAGAATCGTATAGTGACGCAAGTTGACAACTTGCCCTCATGGGTAGCTCCAAGTCACAGACTTGAAGCATAAAATCTTACTTTATAATTATAAACAGATGAGCACTCAGAAATTTAAGACCAATATCAAGTGTGGCGGATGTATCAGTACTGTCACGCCTATCCTTGACAAGACCCCCGGCATATATTCTTGGGAGGTAGACACCAACTCACCAGACAAGGTGCTGACCGTAGAAGGCGACGCCACCTCAGAGGCCGTGATTCTGGCAGTAGAATTAGCTGGCTTCACGGCGGTTGAAATAGACGACTAATCTCTCCTGCCTAAAAACAGAAAGGCCGCTCTACCTGTAGAGCGGCCTTTCTGTTTTAGTAACTCTTGTGACTACTTGACTAATTGCTTTTTCTCTGAGGCCCATGGCGTGAGCTTCCAGATTTCCATGAGGGCCACGGCACCCAAAGCCAGCCCGGCGGCTATCTTCCATTCGTCCCAGCCAAAGTCCGTAGGAATTGAGAAGATTTCGCGTACGCCTGGCAGCACCGTCAAGCCATATAGGCCAAAACACAGCAACACCGCCCCCAGCACGTATTTGTTTTCAAAGAAACCGGCCCCAAACGCAGTCTGGGTGTTAGAACGAGCGGCAAAGGTCTGCAGCGTACGGGCCAGAATCAAGGTGGTAAAGGCCATGGCGATGCTCATCTCCGGGGACTGCTGCAAGCCCAGCCACTGTGACACAATCACGGCCGCACCAATCAAGACCCCACGCGCAATCACAGATTTCATCATGCCACCGGCAAAAATCCCTTCGTTGATGTCACGCGGCTTGCGGCGCATCACATTGGGCTCTGCCTTCTCCATGCCCAGCGCAATGGCCGGCAATGAGTCATTTAAAAGGTTGATGAACAGCAATTGAATAGGATTGAACGGATTGACCCAGTCCAGCGCCAGCGCAAACAGAATGGCAATAATAGCGCCCAAGTTACCGGCAAACAGATAGGCAATGGCTTTCTTGATGTTGTCAAACACCGTCCTCCCCACGGCCACGGCACTCACAATAGACACAAAATTGTCATCTGTGAGAATCATGGCCGAGGCATCTTTGGCCACGTCGGTGCCGCTGCCCATGGCCACGCCAATGTCCGCTTGTTTGAGGGCGGGGGCGTCGTTTACGCCGTCGCCGGTCATGGCTGTGATTTTGCCTTTTCGTTGCCAGGCGCGCACAATCCGTATCTTATTCTCCGGCGAAACGCGGGCGTACACAGAGATTCTTTCCAGCTGCTGGTCCAGTTCCTCTTCAGACAGATCATCCAGTTCCTGCCCCGTCAAGGCGATGTCCTTTTCTTTCATCAAACCAATCTGCCGGGCAATGGCCTGAGCGGTGGTCTTATGGTCGCCGGTGATCATGACGGCCTTGATGCCCGCTTTTCTGGCTTCCTCAATAGAGTCAAATACTTCCTCGCGCGGCGGGTCTATCATGGCTTTCAGGCCCACCAACACCAGGTCCTGCTCATCCTCAAACGTAACGCCCCCAGAGGTAAACAAGGGCTTGTACCCGAAAGCCAGCACGCGCAGCGCCCGGTCAGAGAACTCTTCAATCTGCTGCCGGATGCCGTCCAGCAGTTCTTCTGTGACAGATTGTTCTTCACCGTTGACCAGTATGCGGCTACATCTGCCCAACACCACGTCTGGTCCACCTTTGGTCAGGAGCATGCGCTGTCCGTCAATGGTGTGCACGGTAGACATGAGCTTGCGGTCCGAGTCAAAAGGCAGTTCGGTCTCACGGGGAAATTCTCTTCTTAGCTTGGCATAGGGTTGCCGTTTCTCATTGCTGTAGGCAATGAGCGCTACCTCAGTAGGGTCGCCTAGTTCAGCGCCGTCTTGGTTGATGTGGGCGTCATTGCACAATACCGCTACTTGCATAAGCCACCGTTCAGAGACCGACCATTGCTCTGGATGGTTGGCAAACTGGTCCTCTGATTGACCGGGCAGGAAAGAGTCTACCACCGTCATTTTGTTCTGGGTGAGCGTACCGGTTTTGTCTGTGCAGATGACGCTGGTAGAGCCCAGGGTTTCTACGGCGGGCAGTTTACGAATGATGGCATGGCGGCGGGCCATTTTATGCGTGCCCACGGCCAGCACGATGGTGACAATAGAAGAAAGCGCTTCTGGAATGGCGGCTACGGCCACGGCCACGGCAAACATGAAGGCTTTGAGCAGTGCCCCGGTCATGTCTTGAGTCTCTGTACCAGTCCAGACCCTGAACGCCTCCACCCCGAAGATAAGAATACAGAGCGCCAGAATCACCCAGCCTAAACGCTTACTAAACGTAGCGAGCTTGCGCTGCAGTGGTGTTTGCTTGGCCTCTGCCGATGCCAGCAGACCGGCAATTTTTCCTATCTCGGTTTTCTCGGCGGTAGCCGTGACCACAAAATTACCACGCCCATAAACGACCAGTGCGCCGCTGTACACCATGTTTTTGCGGTCGCCTAAGGGAGATTCTCCCGTGATGGGATCTGTATGTTTTTCTACGGGTTCAGACTCGCCGGTGAGCATGCCCTCATTTACCCGCAAAGAACTGCTCTCCAGCACGCGCCCATCGGCGGCCACGTAGTCGCCGGCCTCTAGGGTTACCACGTCGCCGGGCACCAGCTCACGCGCCGCCATGGTTTGTTTTACGCCGTCACGCAGTACTTTGGCAGACGGCGCCGTCATCTGCCTAAGCGCGTCCAGGGCACCTTCGGCCTTTTTGGTCTGCACCACGCCCACCACCGCATTAAGTAGCACTACGGCAAAGATGATGACGGCTTCCATGACCTCACCCAAGGCCAACTGTACCAAGGCCGCCAGCAAAAGCACCACCACCATGGGGTCTTTGAAGGTTTCCAGAATCAGTTTCCAGACAGGATCACGGTCGGCTTCCTTCAGCTCATTGTAGCCGGCCGTCTGCAACCGTTGCTGTGCCTCTGCCGAAGTGAGTCCCTGCGCCGTTGCGTTGAATTCTTGTAAGACGTCTTGAACGGACTGCTGATATGATTCCATGGGTTTGCGTTGCGGGTGATTGAGATTTTCTACTGACTAAGTCTTCCTGCTGCTGTCCTCACTCTAGACGAAGGCAATTGTTTGCTCTACCTAGTGGCTACAGTCAAAACCAACAATCCCTTTTACTTGTTTAAACCAAGCGGGTTAAGTCTGGCAATGGCTTTCGCAGAAAATTACGTCAGGATTCTCTTTAGCAGGCACTCTTTACAACCAGTAGACAATCAACCTGTCCCGCAAAGAAATCAAGCTTCTAACAAAGCCGTCATCCTCGCTTCTGCCCTGGAGGCCACAAACTCAATCACGCGCACGGCGGCCAGATCCTGGTACACAAAGGGATCTTCTTCCATCAGCGCTTCTACCTCTGCTTTGCTAGAAGCTTTGCAGAAGATGAGGCCGCCGTCACGTGGAACCTTGCGCCCCGAGGCCAGGAACTTGCCCTGCCCGTAGTACTTCTCCAGAAAGGCCATGTGCTCGGCCATGAAGGGTTCAACCTCAGTAAGGGCTACTTTGTAAGTAAGTTCTATGATAAACATACAGTGTGTTTTGATGGATGGACAAAGCTAACCGTTCTCTCCGTTTTTGGCCTACTTTCTGAAAAACAGGCCAAAAACGAATTTTAGATAGTTGTATCTCCTCTGAAGAACCTAAAAAATAGTGCAGACCATGGCGCAAGCGTCCGCTTGTGTCCGCACGCATTCCAGATCAACAATGCGTGCGGACACAAGCGCACGCTTGCGCCATGCAGACCATCGAACTCAATCCAAGGCTATGCTGTTTTCCTCTCACTTGTACACAAGGTTGTTTTTAGGCTGATTTCCCTAAAACAAGCTAAAAATGCATTTCACCCCGACTCAGGACTCTGAACTCAAGACTCAGAACTCTTTCTTGTATCTTTGCACAAATTTGATTCCCTTGACGCATTCGCCCAAAATCTTGCTCATCACGCCGCCGCTCACGCAGTTGAACACGCCGTACCCGGCTACTGCCTACATCAAAGGCTTTCTGCGCGGACGCGGGTTTGACGTCACGCAGGCAGACTTCGGGTTGGAGTTGGTGCTTCGGCTGTTCTCCAGGAAAGGATTGAACCAAGTGTTTCAGGCCATTCTGGAGGGCACCTATGAGTTGTCAGACAACAGCCAGCGCATGTTGCGGCTACGCAGGTCGTACCTGGACACCATTGAGCCGGTCATCAAGTTTTTACAAGGCCGGGATAGCACCTTGGCGCACCCTATTGCCATGGGCTCCTTCTTGCCAGAGGCCAGCCGTTTTTTGCAATTGGCAGATTTGGAGGAAGCCTTCGGGACGATGGGCATCTCAGACAAAGCCCGTCACCTGGCTACGCTGTACTTAGAGGACCTGGCGGATTTAATCAAGGAGACTGTTTGTCCGCACTTCGGGTTTAGCCGCTACGCCGACAAGCTGGCCATGAGCGCCACGTCCTTTGACCCGCTGGAGAATGAGTTGCAGACTTCGCCCAACCTGGTGGACCAAATGCTATTGGACATTTTGGATGAGCGCCTGCAGGAAGTCCAGCCCGACGTAGTGGGTTTCTCGGTGCCTTTCCCGGGCAATTTGTACGGCGCCTTGCGTCTGGCCCAGCTCATTAAACAGAAGTACCCGCACATCAAAACCTTGATGGGCGGCGGCTACCCTAACACAGAACTCAGGACCCTGCGCGAGCCGCGGGTGTTCAACTACATAGATTTTATCACGCTGGATGACGGCGAAGGCCCTTGGCTCAAGTTGCTGGAGTATTTCCAAAGCCAGCGGAGCGGAGAGCAACTGCAACGCACCTTCCTGCTCCAAAACGGCGAGGTCCAATACATCAACGGTGCCGCGGATGCCGATATTCCGCACGCCGAGGTAGGCACGCCGGATTACAGCGATTTAAAAATCCATGAATACCTGAGCGTGGTGGAAGTGCTCAATCCCATGCACCGCCTCTGGAGTGACGGCCGCTGGAACAAGCTCACCATCGCGCATGGCTGCTACTGGAAACGCTGCTCCTTCTGCGACATCACCTTAGACTATATTTCGCGCTATGAGACTGCGCCGGCTACTTTGCTGGTGGACCGCATTGAGCAGATTATTGCGCAGACCGGCCAGACCGGTTTCCACTTTGTGGACGAGGCCGCGCCTCCCCTCGCCTTGCGTGACTTGGCCATTGAGCTGTTGCGCCGAGGCGTCAAGATTACCTGGTGGGGCAACATCCGGTTCGAGAAAACCTTCAGTGCAGACCTTTGCCGCTTACTCGCGGAGAGCGGTTGCATAGCCGTGTCGGGGGGCTTGGAAGTGGCCTCTGATAGATTGCTGGCGAAGATGGAAAAAGGCGTGAGCATTGCCCAAGTGGCGAGAGTGACGCGTGATTTCACCGCCGCCGGTATCATGGTGCACGCGTATTTGATGTACGGCTTCCCGACGCAGACTGCGCAAGAGACCATGGATTCTCTGGAAGTGGTGCGCCAGTTGTTTGAGCAGAACGTGATTCAGAGTGGCTACTGGCACCGGTTCTCCATGACCGCGCACAGCCCCGTGGGCAAGAACCCCGAGAAATATGGCGTTGTGAAAGTAGGCCCAGAGCCGGGCTTGTTCGCGGACAATGACCTGTGGCACGAGGACCCGCAAGGCGCCGACCATGAACTTTACGGCCCTGGACTGGCCAAGGCCCTCTATAACTTCATGCACGGCATTGGGCTGGAAGAGCCGCTTTCCTTTTGGTTTGATTTCAAGGTGCCTCGCGCCTCGCACCCAAAGAACATGATTGCCCAAGCGGTAGAAGCCATCGGTAAACCAGATTCTGAGAAGCAGAACCTGCGGGTGCTGTGGTTGGGTAATGCGCCAGAGATAAAAGTGGAAATGAAGACCAAGAAAGGCCGCACGTTCCACAACGCCCTGCTCACCTTCACCGAGAAAACCGAGGAGTACGAAATCAAGACCTCGCCAGAGGTGGGGCAATGGCTCCATACTTGGCTTACGCGCTTATCTGAAGACTACGGCACCAAGTTCCTGCTCAAAGACCTGGCCGCTGATTACCCCGAAGACCAGCCCTTCACCTTCCAGGAATTCCTGATTACGGACACGTGGCTGGACTTGCGCGAGCGGGGTCTGTTGGTGGTATAAGCATTTTTGGCCTGTTTTCCAGAAATCAGGCCAAAAACGGCCTTATATATTGCGTTGCATATACAAATCCCGCTGCACGTCTTGGCCCAGGACAAAGGTCAGTTCACCGGCTTCGGCAAAGCCGTATTTCTGGTAGAACCGGATGGCACGCTCGTTGCTTTCCCAAACCGTGAGCCAAACCACGTCATGCCCGTTTTCTTTAGCGCGGTCCAGGCTCATCTGCATTAAGGTGTCTCCCAGTCCTCTGCCCGTCCAGGCTTGCAACAAGTACAGCCGGCTTATCTGAAAAGGCTTCTCTCCTGAGATTTCTGCAGGCGCGGGTCCCGTATTCCATTTCACGTACGCCACCGCCTCGCCTTCTGCTTCTACCACCATGAAACCCGTTTTAGGGTCAAGTAGCTCTTCTGCCTGGATTTCTGGCGTATAAGCCGTGGGCCGGAAGGCTTCCATGTCCTCAGGGGTATTGTAAGCGGCAAATGTCTCGTCAAAGGTGCGCCAGCCTAAGTCTGCCAGTAACGCGGCATCATCAAGAGTGGCTATTCTGAAGGTAAAGGGAGTGGAAGGAGTCACGGGCTGGAATTCGTTTCCGCAAAGATACGTGCCGCGCCCGTTTTTGGCTTGTTTTGGTGAAATCAGGCCAAAAACAAAAGGACTCCACGGATGAATGGCATCCTCTTGGGAAACGACCTATGTGCTTACATTAATTTAGACTGCTTCTAATCGCTCACCTACGTATTATTACTTTAGCAAACCTAACTAGTCACTCAATTCCCTCTATATGGCATTTGACAACGATTCTCCCCACGCGCTCCCTACCGGGGAAGATGGGCAATGCCCCAATGAAGCCCGCCGAACCTTCCTGAAACAGTCCTCGCTTTTGACGGCCATGGCCCTGGCACCTACCGCCGCCATAAAAGCCGCCGAGTTGAAGCTGGAGGAGAAAGTGGCCGCCGCCTTTGAGCAGGTGAAAGTGACCCTGGACATCAACGGCAAAAAGCACAAGCTTTCTATTGAGCCCCGCACCACGCTCCTGGATTTACTGCGCGAGCAACTGCACCTGACCGGCACCAAGAAAGGCTGTGACTACGGCCAATGCGGCGCTTGTACTGTCCACGTAGATGGCCAGCGGGTGAACTCCTGCCTGACCTTGGCGGTGATGCAGGACGGCAAGGAAATCACCACCATTGAGGGACTGGCCAACGGCGACAAACTACACCCCATGCAGGAGGCGTTCATCAAGCATGACGGTTTCCAGTGTGGGTACTGCACGCCGGGTCAGATTATGAGCGCGGTGGCCTGCATCAAAGAAGGCCACGCCGATTCTGACGACGAGATACGGGAGTTCATGAGCGGCAACATCTGCCGGTGCGGGGCTTACCCCAACATTGTGAATGCCATCAAAGAAGTGAAGAATGGAGGGCAGCGCGTATGATTCCGTTCCAATATATAAAGCCCAGCAAGGCGCAGGCGGCCATTGACACCGTCGCCAAAGACCAGACCGCCATGTTCATTGCCGGCGGCACCAACCTCATTGACCTCATGAAGCGCGGCGTCATGAATCCCGAGAAGCTGGTGGACATCAACAAACTGCCCCTGCGTAAGATTGAGAAAGAAGACGGCGGCACGCACATTGGGGCTTTGGCTTTGAACAGCGCCGTGGCCGAGGATAAGCTTATTCTGGAGAAACATCCGTTGTTGGCGCAGGCCTTGAACGCGGGTGCCTCGGCGCAGCTCAGGAACATGGCCACGGTAGGAGGCAATTTGATGCAACGCGTACGCTGTCCGTACTTTTATGACACGGCCATGCCGTGCAACAAGCGCGAGCCCGGCACCGGTTGCAGTGCCCTGGAAGGCTACAACCGTATGCATGCCATCTTCGGGCACAGTGACAAATGCATCGCCGTGAACCCCAGTGACATGAACGTGGCATTGGTCGCGCTGGACGCTACCGTCTTGGTCTCTGGCCCTAAAGGCGACAGAAAAATGCCGTTCATAGACTTTCACAGACTGCCCGGAGACACGCCGCATATTGACACCAACCTACAGAAAGGCGAGTTGATTACGGCGGTGCAGATTCCGGAGAACCCTTACACCAAACACGTGCATTATTTGAAAGTGCGGGACCGCAATTCCTATGCCTTTGCACTGGTGTCGGCGGCGGCGGCCTTGGAGCTAAACGGTTCTACCATCAAATCAGCGAGGCTGGCGATGGGCGGCGTGGCACATAAACCTTGGCGCTTAACGGAAGCCGAGCAGTTTCTGGCCGGCAAACCCGCTACAGAAGCCACGTTCAAGCAAGCCGCTGAGGTGGCCATGCGCGGCGCGAAGGCTTTTGAGCACAATAAATTCAAATTAGAACTCGGGCCCAATACGCTTGTACAGGCTTTGAAAAACGCGGCCGGCGCCGTTTAACCCTCTCCTAGATATGAAAGATTTGTTCTTCCAAGATAACGTGGGCAAGCCCATGGACCGGGTAGATGGCCGCCTCAAAGTGACCGGTGCCGCCAAATACTCCGCTGAATACCAGTTACCCAACATGGCGCACGCCGTGCTGGTGGGCAGCACCGTGGCCAAAGGCCGCATCAAAAGCATTGACACCAAACGCGCCGAAAACGCACCCGGCGTGCTGGCGGTGTTGCATCATTTAAACGCACCCAAAGTGCCCGGCTATGTGCAGGCGTCACACCCCACAGAGCCCAAGCCGGTGGGTCAGCCTTTGCGCGTATTCTTTGACAACCAGGTTTACTTTAACGACCAGCCCATTGCCGTGGTAGTGGCAGACACCTTGGAGCGCGCCCTATACGCGGCCAAACTGGTGAAGGCCCAATATGACGAAGAGAAACACGCCACGGATTTCAACAAGCAGGTAAAGGAAGCGGTTTTGCCCACCTCGGCGAAGCGCAACCCTAAGCACCCCTTGAATGACTACACCCGGGGCCAAGAAGGTGCTTATAAATCCGAGAACCTCAAAGTTGAAGGTGAATACGTGATTCCTACGGAGGTGCATCATCCTATGGAGCTACAAGCCATCATTGCGCATTGGGAAGCTGACAACAAGCTCACGGTGTATGACAAAACCCAGGCGGTGGTGGGCACGCAAAATGCCTTCGCAAAAGACTGGGGAATCCCGGTGGAGAACGTGAAAGTGATTGCCACGTTTGTGGGCGGCGCCTTCGGGAATGGCTTGCATACCTGGCCCCATGAAACCGCCGCCATCATGGCCGCTAAAAAAGTAAACAGACCCGTCAAGCTGATGCTCACGCGAGAGCAGATGTTCACCATGGTGGGTTATCGGCCGCATGCCTGGCAGAAGGTGGGCATGAGCGCCACGCCGCAGGGTAAAATCACCGCCATTACGCATGAGGCCATCGGGCAGACGTCTTCGTATGAGGAGTTCACCGAGGCCACTCTACAGCAGACGCGCATGATGTACACCAGCCCCAACGTGACCACCCGCTACCGAATTCTGCCTCTTGACATCTCTACGCCCATTTGGATGCGCGGTCCCGGTGAGGCGACTGGTGCGTTTGCTCTGGAGTCTGCCATGGACGAGATGGCGCACGTCCTGGGCATGGACCCGCTGGAATTCAGGTTGCTCAACCACACGGACAAAGACCCTGAGAAGAATCTGCCTTGGTCTACCAAATACCTGAAAGAAGCCATGCAAATGGGCGCCGAGCGCATTGGCTGGAACAAGCGCCAACTCAAACCGGGCTCTGTTAAAAACGGCGAATGGCTGGTGGGCTACGGCATGGGCGTAGGCACCTTCGGGGCAAACCGCGGCAGAGCTGTGGTGCGCGCTACCTTGTACCCAGACAATAAACTGGTCTTGCAATGCGCCACCACGGATATCGGTCCAGGAACAGGCACGGCCATGGTGCAGATTGCCTCCAAGAACTTGGGGATTCCGGCAGAGAACATCGTCTTTGAACTGGGGAGCTCCTTGTATCCGCCTTCGCCCAGTCAAGGCGGTTCTGCCACCGTGGCCAGTGTAGGCTCTGCGGTGCATGCGGCCTGCATGGCGCTTAAGAAGAAGTTGACTACTATGGTAGCCGGCAATGCAGACTCCAGCTTTAAAGGGGCAACGGTAGAAACACTCACATTCAAAGACGGCGCCCTTTCTGCCACTAATTCTCCTTCTACTCGCCTGAAGTATGGAGACATCTTAAAGCAACAAAAACTGACGGAACTGGAAGTCACCGAAGAATCTAAACCAGACCCAGAGGCGCGGCAGAAATACTCTATGTACTCGTTCTCGGTGCATTTCGCCGAGGTGCAGGTACATCCAATGACGGGTCAGATTAAGGTAACCAAACTGGTTTCCTGCGCAGACGCAGGTACCATCATCAACCCGAAGACCGCGGGCAACCAGATGATTGGCGGCGCGGTGGGCGGCATCGGCATGGCCCTCACCGAAGGCACCGTCATGGACCACCGGTACGGCCGCTACGTGACCAAAGATCTAGCGGATTACCACTTGCCGGTGCACGCAGACGCGCCTAACATTGAGGCCCTGTTCGTCAACAAGCCGGACCTCATCAACAACCCGAACGGCACTAAAGGCATAGGTGAGATTGCCACCATTGGCGTGGCCCCGGCCATTGCCAACGCCATCTTCAATGCCACGGGCAAGCGTATTAGAGAACTACCTATCACGCCAGACAAGTTGATTTAACTATAGGTTATTCAAGAGAAAAGCCGCTCTACCTTTTTGGAAGAGCGGCTTTTCGTTTTTGGCTTGTTTTCTGGAAAAAAGGCTAAAAACAACATAACTGCCCGCCGTTGTTGGTGTTCTCACCAACGGCTCATAACTGCTAGCCAAGGACCTATCCTCTATAGCGCGGATGCCATTTCCGTGACTCATTGCCGTGCGCTTCCGTGGGCTGTTCCTGAGAAGGTTCTTTCTTCCGGTGCCCTTATGCCGTTTTGTTTCATTGTCTCCGCCAAGCGCTCACGGCCGCGGGGCCCCGTCTTCCCCCCTCGCGCTGTACCAGCTTGCCTCCTTTGCATGGCTACTTCCTTGCTTCTTTAACTAATATTGCTTTGCCGTTACTGCCGTCCTGCCAGAGGCGGCAACCTGCTTAGGCGACTCGTCAGAAAGACTGGAATAGGTGCGTTTGGTAAAGGCCTTTGCCAAACGCAGACTCCCCCTTGAGGGTTGCCCAAACGAGAGTTTGAGGCACCGAGCGCAGCTCTAAGGGGGGTGTTTACACTAGCCGGCAAATTAACCAGCAATTGATAATCAGCAATTGACAATCAACAATCAGCAATAAAAGTGTTTTTAGCCTCTTTCCTAGAAAACAGGCTAAAAACGAAAATTAACTAATAGTGGATGTACCTGATTCATACCTTAACAGTCCCATAACATTCTGCCTATGCTTTTAACAATAGCATAATTTGGCCTTAATCTTCAGGTAAAGGGCTCCCTCTACTTTTGCATCGAGACTAATCATCAAGATGTCATGAGAACTTTTCTACTCACCCTCCTCCTTATCAACACCGCCTGGGTGGCCTACGGGCAACAAGGCACCCTCACCGGAAAAGTAAAAGACGGCAAGACCGGCGAAGGACTGATTGGCGCCGTGGTTTCTGTGACGGGCTCCAGCGTGGCCACGCCAACTGACTATGAAGGCAATTTCACTCTTCCCTTAAAACCCGGCACATATAGCATCACCGCTACCTATGTTTCTTACACGCCTTTCACGCAGGGCAATGTCACCATCACGGCCGGCCAAACCACATCTCTCAACCTCAACCTAACCGAAGACTCCAAAAGCCTGCAAGAAGTAACGGTAGTAGCCGAGCGCCAGACCAACACCGACATCTCCCTCATCAAAGACTTAAAGCAGAGTGAAGTAGTGGTGAGCGGTATGTCCAGTGAGCAGATTGTCAAGGCGCAGGACCGGGACGCTGCTGAGGCCGTGAAGAGAATCCCAGGCGTCACCATCCAGGACAACCGCTTTATTATAGTAAGAGGTTTGAGCGAGCGCTACAATTCTGTTTTGCTAAACAATGCGCTCACACCCAGCTCTGAAGTGGACGTAAGAGCCTTTTCCTTTGATGTCCTGCCCACCAGCGTCATAGACAGGATTCTGGTCTATAAGTCGCCGGCCCCCGAATTACCCGGTGATTTTGCTGGTGGGGCTATCAAAGTCAGCACCAAGAATACCGTGGGTGAGAACAGCACCAGTTTCAACTTCGCGACGTCTTTTAGACAGGGCACCACCTTCCAGGATTTCTACACAGACAAAGCCAGCAACTTAGATATGTGGGGCTTGGGAAGCAAAGACAGAAGCCTACCTAGCGGCCTCCCGTCTACCAACAAATTCCAGGCCCTGGACTATGCAACCAAAGCGCAATACGGTCAGCAATTAGGTTTACGCAACGTGTGGACCCCTACCAATACCACGGCCACTCCAGACCTACGCTTTAACCTGGGATTGAACAGATTGCTAGACATTGCTGATTTCAGGCTGTCCAGCATCTCAGCCCTTACTTATTCTAATACGCGTCTGAATCAGAACATCTCGCGCTGGGATTACCAAGAGGCAAGAGATGGTGAAGCCGTTGAAGTCAATTGGGCTTATCAAGATGATGTTTCCAGCAACACGGTGCGCCTGGGGGCTTTGCAGAACTTCTCGCTTAGGCTCAATGAGAACAACAAGATTGAGTTCCGAAACCTGTTCAATCAGATTGGCATCAACGAGGCTACCGTGCGAGAAGGCCTGAACATGGAAACGGGCACCACGCAAGAGGAACGGAACTATGCCCTTCGCTATGAGACTAGGACCATTTACACCGGCCAGTTGCAAGGCACGCACACCACAGACAATCAACTCAACACCTACACCTGGACCACGGGCTTCAACTTCTTGAACCGCCAGGAGCCAGACTTGAGACGGGTAAGAACGCAACGCGATGCCGGTTCTGAAGGCCCGTACAAAGTGCAGATTTCTACCAACTCCACGCCCTATGACGCCGGCCGGTTCTACTCTAACTTGGATGAGACAGCCTTCATCGCCGAAGGCCAGTTCCAACACCTGTTCCAAGCCACCGACTCAGCAGACCTGGAGACGGCACCCAAGTTTAAAGCCGGGTTTTATGTAGAGCGCAAAGACCGTGGCTTTAATGCCCGCACCTTAACCTACAAACGCAACACCGGCATCAATGGCGGTCGTACGGAAGATGCCATCTTGAACCTGCCCTTAGACCAAATCTTCGCACCTGAGAACCTCAACACGTCTACCGGTCTTCTTTTTGATGAGAGCACGTCAATTGCCGATAGATATGACGCTTCCAACACGCTGGGCGCTGGATACGTGGCCTTGTCCAAGACGTTTTTTGAGAAGGTTAATTTCTACGGAGGAGTACGCGCCGAATACAACATTAGAGAGGTAAAGACGGCAGACCAGGCTGGTCCTTCTAATGTAGACCAACGCAAGCTGTACATCCTGCCTTCCATCAACACGGCCTACAACTTCAGCCCTCGGTCACTGGTACGCTTAGCTTATGGTATGACAGTGAACAGACCCGAGTTTAGAGAGCAGGCCCGCTTCAGCTTCTATGACTTCAATGAAAACGCTTCGGTGCGCGGGAATCCTAATTTGAAAACCGCCACGGTTCATAACCTGGACATGCGCTATGAGTTCTACCCTACTCCTAATGAGTTGCTATCTGTAGGTGTCTTTTACAAGCACTTTATTGACCCCATTGAAACCCGCATTGAAACCGGCGCTGGCCGAAACCTCACCTTCTCTAACGGTGACTTCGCGAACAGCCTAGGCGTAGAGGTAGAAGCCAGAAAATCTTTCCAGGAACTGTCGGGCAATCGCTTCATCCAAGGCCACTCCTTAGTATTGAACGCCTCTGTGATTCACAGCGAAGTAAATCTAGGCGATATGGCCACGCAGGCCGAGCGCAAACGGCCGCTCATGGGGCAGTCGCCTTACATCATCAACACTGGTTTGTATTACCAGAACGACGAGACCGGCTGGCAGTATTCGCTCCTCTATAATGTGCTAGGCGAACGCGTGTATCGAGTGGGCAATGACGAGAACCCTTCCATCTATGAGATGCCCCGTCACGTGCTGGACTTCACGTTGACCAAGAATTTTAAAAGCGGATTACAACTGAAGGCCGGCGTGCAGGACCTACTCAACCAGAAATTCAAGTTTGTGGAGGACACAGACCAGGACGGAAAGGTGGAGAGCACCGACCTTACCTCCAGAAGTTACACCCGGGGCATGTACAGCACCATCGGCTTAGGCTACACTTTCTAATCTATATAAAACCACTTACCCACCCTATTTACTTAAAACCAGAATTATGAAAGACGCAAGAAAATTAGGACTACTCTTCTACCTGTTGTTAGTAGTCACGTTCACCGCTTGTACTGAGGACGAAGATGATTCGCCGTTGGTAGTCACCAAAGGACAGGGCGTATTGCAAGGCACTATCACCGCCAACAGAACCCTGGACGCCGACACCGTTTACACTCTCAAAGGCTTCGTGTATGTAGACAACAACGCCACCTTGACCATTGAGCCCGGCACCTTAATCAAAGGCGAAAAATCATCACAAGGAACATTAATTGTAAAAAGAGGCGCCAAGATTATGGCGCAGGGCACCGCAGAAAAACCCATTGTGTTCACCTCAAACCAGCCCAAAGGCCAACGCGCACCCGGCGACTGGGGCGGAGTGGTTATCTTGGGTAGAGCCAAGCAGAACCAAACCTCTGAGCCCGTAGTGGAAGGCGGTCCGGACGCGTACTACGGCGGCACCAATGACTTGGACAACTCTGGTGTGTTCAGCTATGTGCGCATTGAGTTTGCGGGTTACCCACTTCAGCCCAACAAAGAACTGAACGGCTTGACCATGGGCGCCGTTGGTTCTGGCACTAAGATAGACCACGTGCAGGTTTCTTTTGGCGGGGATGATGCCTTTGAGTGGTTTGGCGGTACGGTAAACGCTACGCACCTGGTGGCTTATAAAAACACCGATGACATGTTTGACACCGACTTCGGGTACAGCGGACGCGTACAGTTTGCCTTGGGCGTGAGTGACCCTAACTTATGGGATGTGGCCTCTGGCGGAGCTTCCAACGGTTTTGAGTCTGACAACGACGGCTCTGGCTCTACCTTGACACCTTTGACCACGGGTATTTTCTCTAACGTGACGATCATAGGCCCGGGCACCAACTTGCCAAGCGGTGCTCAGTTTGGTCAAGGCGCGCACTTGAAGAAAGGTACCAGCTTGTCTATCAGAAACTCCATCATCACGGGTTTTGCTAAAGGAATCACCTTGGATGGTGGCTTGGTGGAAGGCTATGCACAAAACAACAGCATCAAAATCATGAACACCGTGGTTTCTGGCGCTGGCGCCAACACAGCGGTAAACAAAGCTTCTTCTTCTTCTACCAGCGCTTTTAACGCCAGTGAGTGGTTCGCCAATTCATCTTACAACAACGGCATCAAAACCTCCGCAGAGTTAGGACTGGCTACTACTGCTCCTTACATGCCTACTGCTGGTTCTATGGCTTTGACGGGTGCTTCGTTCACTGGCTTGACTGGCTTTGAGAACGTGACACATCTGGGCGCTTTTGGAACGACCAACTGGACTACCGGCTGGACCAACTGGGATCCTCAGAACACAGACTACTAAACCTTATTTAAAATACGACGGTGTCTCTGAAGGGTGAGATACAAGGAGACACCGCCACTTGCCCCATGAAGTAGTCTCTCATGCGGCGGGGGCCTGCCAGCCATGGCAGGCTTTTTCTTTTTACCTACTTAGCGCTATCGCAGAAGCCGTTTTTGGTCTATTTTCTGAAAAACAGTGCAAAAACGGATGCTGTATCTACTACTTCGGCTTTAAAGCGGCTGCCTCTCAAACAGACCATTTAACTGGCGTTCCCTTTCATCCATAGAAAACTACCAAGGACGCCGTTTATAAAGCTGGTCTTAACTGTTGCAAGGTAGAAAGGCACTAAATGCAGAAGCCGTTTTTGGCCTACTTTCCAGAAAGTAGGCCAAAAACGGCTTCTGCATTTATAGAATTAAACTCTTTTATTAACTGATAGGCACTTTACGCAGGATAGATTCCACGAAGTCCTTGGTCTGCACATTGTCTGCTTCGGCTTCATAGTTCAAGATAATGCGGTGGCTTAGTACGTCAGAGGCTATCTCTTTGATGTCTTCTGGCAACACGTAGTCGCGCTCATCAAAGAAAGCTACGGCCTTAGCCGCCAGGTTCAAGGCAATGCTGGCTCTAGGCGACACCCCAAACTGCAGGTATTGCGCGAAGTCGTTCAGGTCATAATCTGCCGGGCGTCTTGAGGCGAAGACAAGCTCAATAATATACCGCTCTAACGTCTCAGAAATCTGCACCTGGTTGATGGCATTCCGGATGTCAAAGATGTCCTGTTTGGTTAATATGGTGTTGACGGTACTGCTGTAAGACAAGTTAGACATCCGGCGCATTACTTCCAGTTCATCTGCCTTGGTCAGGTAATCCACATAGACTTTCATCATGAAGCGGTCTACCTGCGCCTCGGGCAAAGGGTAGGTCCCCTCCTGCTCTACCGGGTTTTGGGTAGCCAGTACCAAGAAAGGCAAATCCAGGCGGTAGGTTTTATCCCCAATGGTTACCTGCTTCTCCTGCATGGCCTCCAGCAAGGCAGACTGCACCTTAGCCGGGGAGCGGTTCACCTCATCCGCCAGAATCAAGTTGGCGAAGATGGGGCCTTTCTTTACCTCAAAGGCAGACGAGCTTTGATTGTAGATCATGGTGCCAATCAAGTCAGAGGGTAGCAAGTCGGGCGTGAATTGGATACGGGAGAAGTTCAGGTGCAAGACCTTGGCCAGCGTATTAATGGTCAAAGTCTTAGCCAAACCTGGAACACCTTCTAACAGGATATGCCCGTTCGTAAATAGACCAATCAATAAGCGGTTGACCATGTACTGCTGGCCCACTACCACTTTGCCTACTTCCTTGAATACCTGCTTTATCTTAAGCTGGTGCTCCCGAATCCTTTCCTGAAATAAGAGATCGTCCGTCTGCATATCTACTTTATTGGCTAAAACGCAAGATACCTAATTCTATTGGTTCAATGGTACAACAGTCTTACCAAGCTTATAAGGCTTTACTCACAGTCATGGTGTTCCTCTTAAGCATACTGCCTTAAAAAGAGCGAAGCCGCTAACTATGGGCACTAAGAACAGGCTATGCAAACTCTGGTCATAACACTGTTCTGCTTCGATGTTTTTCAAATATTAAATCCATTAGATTCTATAATGGTATTTGCCCTAAGGCATACATTACGTCATATCACTACCTAAAGAATATGACCGCGCAAACACATTATCATTAAAATCAATTAAACATCAATCCAATCATACCTAAATTCAATACATATAATTATTTAAGGATAATTATATAATCATTTTAAAAGTATTGATTCCCTAAACAATACGTATTTATTCTTGACTTATTATCAATTGCCCTTGTAAGTGATTTACAGCCTGTTTTTAACGGATTAAATACGGACTCGCCCTCATTTTCTATTCATCGTGTTTTTTGCCGTATTCATCGAATTGCTTTTCTCCTACCGGAACTTTATAGTCAATTTTGGACTGTCTTAATACAAACAGGCAAAGACTAACAACCTTACATATAGCAAAACTGCAATAATAGGTCATCAATTAGTTTTACCCCTGGTTTTAAGTCAAAGAGCTTAGAGATTACAATTAGATAAAACATGATGAAACACCCCTTACTCCTGGCACTCCTTGTTTTGTTTCTACTCCCGCTCACTATGCATGGTGAGGGGTCAAAACAACTGACACCCAACCTGTCAACCGCAGCACTTACAGATCCTAACAATGACAAGGCAGGTTATTTGGCACATGATGCCAACTTTCCTAGTGCCAGCGGGGTGTCTATTACATCTTTGAGCTTTTTAAAGCCTGCTGGTTTTAGCCGTAACGGGGCTACCTTTTCTGCAGATCACAGACTTTTAATCAGGGTCAAGAGCGGGGAACGCCTATTTTACGGGGTGCGCAGAGCTATTCATGACCAGACCACTGCCAACCAAGGTGATTTGACCATCACCATTAGACGAGCCGCCAACAGCACTGACCAGGTAGGCACCATTGTACAAACGACTACTTTGGCCCGTAACCAATCTTCAACCAGGCACATGCTGCTAGCTACCCAGGCAGGGGTAATTGGTAATGCAACCCAAGCGAATGCTGGACCCAGATTTAGTTTAAACGGCACTGTCATCAATAATGCCGGATATGACCCGCTTGGCTTTATTAACAACACGGGCGCAGACCAGGATTACTGGGTGGAGTTTGAACAAGTAGGAGAATCTTCCTGGACAGATGATGGCCGCAGATTTTCTGTGTATGACTTATGGGATTTTACGGTAATTGACGCAGCCGGCGCAGAGAAACCAGGACGTATGCGCAGTAAGCTTTGGTCATTCTCTGCTGGTGGCACTACAAACGTGTTCTCAAAGAACTTTAACATGTATCCGCTTATCCCAAGCGAAGACCAACCCAATGCATTCTTCGTTAAGAAGGTTGAATTGGCAGGCATTGCCCCCCAGAACTTCTTCCGGTTTGTGACCAACAAATTTGGGTCCACTACAGCCGCGGGCGCATCTTATACAGACCGCAGAAAAAGCCAGACAACCCAAACGGATTATCCAGAGCTTTTCAATTTTGTTAACAACCCAGACATATCTATTTGGCCTTCTGCTACCGCGCCTACTTTTACGGTAGGTCTTAACTCGGTGTGTAACCCCACCACCAATGGGGGTAAGTCTATTTTCACTCTCAACACAACAGAGAGCAGCACCTTTATCGTCTTAATCAACTTGAATGGCACACCTGGCTACCAGCCTGGCACGGCCGATGTGTTATTGGAGTCTACTGGTGCCAAAGGCGCGCGCACGGTAGAATGGAATGGTCTGAATGGACTGGGCCAGGCGGTTGCCAAAGGCACTACCTTAAACTACTTTTTTAGAAACAACAGTGCCCCTATCCATTTTCCGGTGTGGGATGCCGAAGCCAACATAGGCGGCTTTAGAGTAGAAGACGTGCGCCCAATGGCTGGCTCTAACTACAACGGCCTTTTGTTCTGGGACGATTCTAACTTACCCATCTCTTCTTTTCCTTCGCCGCAGACCGAATTATATGGCGTTGAATCTACAAACGGTGCCCATACCTGGGGGTCTGCCTCTGCTACTGCCGGCGACTTAAAGACAGTCAACACCTGGACGTATGGGTATACAGGCTCTTCTACTCAAACGGCAGCTTTCAACTATGATTGTAGCGCAGACGTGGCTGTAACCAACGTAGCCTCAGGGAGTCCTTATGTGATGGGCCAACCATTCACGTACACCGTGACCGTGACCAACAACGGCCCCATTCCTGCTACCAACATCCAGGTAACAGACAAGCTGGATGCCACCAAGCTGACATTTATAAGCACTTCCGATGCTAGTAATTACAATGCCAGCACAGGCGTATGGAACGTGGGAACATTAGCCGTTGGGTCTTCCAGGACGCTTACCATCACGGCTCAACCCATAGTGACAGGGCCTATTTCTGCCACCGCTACCCAAACACACACAGAGGCAGACAATGACGCCTCTAACAACAGTGCTACCGCTACCATTACGGTGCAGCCATCTGCAGATATTGAGGTAAAGAATGTCAGCGACAAGTCCACCTACAATAACGGAGACTTGGTAACCTACACCATCACCGCCAGAAACATTGGCCCTAATGCGGCTACCGGCGTATCTATCACAGACAAGCTACCAGCAGGATTAACCCTGGAGGGCACGCCTGCCAATTACAATGCCACTACCGGCGTTTGGACGGTTGGCGGCCTAGCCGTGAATGAGACAAAAACGCTTACGTTAACGGCCCGCATCACCTCACTAGGGTCTAAAACCACCACCGCCACGCTTGACAGCCGCACAGGTTTTGAACTGGACACCAACAGCAGCAACAACACTTCTTCTAACACTATTACAGTAGCTCCGGTAGCAGACGTAGCCGTGACCAGCTCAGTGTCTAACGCCAACCCGGGTCAGAATGAGATTGTCTCCTTCACTATTAGAGCTGTGAACAACGGCCCTAACAGCGCCACCAATGTATCTTTGGCCAATGCAATTCCTGCAGGCATGGAAATCACCAGTTCAACTACCAGCTTTGGCAGCTTTGACAAGAACACAGGCATTTGGACAGTGGGCACCATGGCAAACGGCGCCAGCCAGACACTGACGGTATTTGCCAGAGCAGCTGCTACCGGCACCTATGCCATCCAGAGCACGCAGACACATACCGAATATGACGCACAAGCTGCCAACAACACGGCAACTTCTAGCTTTACGGTAAAGGCCACGGCAGATGTAGCCGTGACCAACACTGTATCACCTGGGCCTTATAGCACCAACACAGTAGTTACTTATACGGTTGGGGTCACCAACAACGGACCTAGCACGGCTACCAATGTGGTGGTGACAGATAAACTACCTTCTTCTTTGACCTTTGTAAGCGCTGTGGGCGGCACATATGATGCCGGCACCGGCGTGTGGACGGTTGGCACCTTGGCAAGCGGCGCCTCTGCTACCCTGCAAATTACCGCCACCATCAATCAAAGTGCAGTAATTACCACCACCGCAACGCAGTCGCACACAGAGTATGACAATGTCATGGGTAATAACAGCGCCTCAACCAGCATTCAATCTGGAACCGGGGTGATCACCGCTGACATTGCTGTGGCCACGTCTACACCTAAGACAGGATATGTAACAGGAGAGTCTGTTCCATTTAGAGTGTTGGTTACCAATACGGGCCCAGATGCAGCCACTAACGTTACGATTGCGGCAGCTCTGCCTGCTGGCATGACCTTGACGGGCACTAACCCAAAGGTTGGCACCTATAGCAACGGCACTTGGACCATCCCTACCTTGGCGGCTGGCGCCTCAACAGAATTGTTCTTAACAGGAACCCCCAATGTAGACACGGGTGTTACCGGAGACAAGTCGTATACCGTTACGGCCTCCCGCACTGGTACCCCTGAACAGGCAGACAACAACACCGCCAACAACACCTCGTCTACTGCCATCCAGGTGAGTAAATCTACAGACGTGGCAACGTCCATTACCATCACCAGCAACGACCCTTCTGGCAATTTCTACAACGGCATTACAGAAGCTACCTTTAGAATTACTGTGACTAACAATGGTCCAGACGTAGTAACAAGCCTAGTGGGACAAGATACCAGAACCGGTGCCATCACGTTTACGGGCTTAGCCGCTCCAGCTGGAACAACCTTCAACCCAGAAACAGGTTTCTGGACTGTAGGCACTCTTCAGGTAGGTGAATCAAAAACCCTAGTGCTTACAGGGATTCCTAACCGCGCGGGACGCTTTAACCTAGGTGGTAGCGTATACCACCTTGACCAGACAGATACCAACTCAGAAAACAACAGAGCGGTAGCGTTAATGAATGTATTGCCAGTGGCAGAGTTAGCAGTGACCAATACAGCTTCTTCTGCCACGTTCAACAACGGTGAGCAAAGCACCTTTACTGTAACCGTGCAAAACAATGGCCCAGACGCCGCAACAGGCGTAGTCATTGAGGACAAATTACCGGCCGGCCTTACCTTGGTAAGCGCAAAGGCTTCTATGGGCACATATGATGCAGCCACTGGCCTTTGGACGCTTGGCTCTGACATCTTGCCGGGCGCCAGCAATGCCCAGACGTTGGTTTTAACGGTTAAGCCGCAAGCGGCCGCTACCTACAGCACTACGGCGTCTGTGCACACCGCTACCCAGTATGACAACCAGTCGGCCAACAATACAGCCACGGCTACCATTCAAGGTGCAGCCTCTGCTGATATTATGATCAGTAGCTCCATTGCCAGCGGCCCATACTACGTGGGAGGCAAATATGTAGTGACGGTGACGGCCACCAACTTAGGTCCTAACACCGCTACCAATACCATCATTGGGGCAGAAGTAGCCAACGGCTTGATTCTGGTACCAGGCAGCGGCGTGCCAAGCCAAGGAACATCCATCAACCCAGAGACCCAGGCATGGACCATCCCTACCCTGGCCGTCAATGGCACGGCTACGCTTACCTTGCTGGTTGAGCCTACTACCATTGGCATTCTTAACAGCACGGTGTACAAAGCCTTCTCTACAGAAAACGACCCTAACGGCGGCAACACAAAAAGCGGCAACAACGTCTCTATGGTCTATCTAAGCATTACGGACCGTGAGGCCGCTGCCAATGTGCTCTTAGACAACAAGCACATGTTCAACCTGAAGACGGGTGACCGCATAGCCATCATTACAGACCCAGACGGCGCCATTACCAACGCAACTGTGGCAAGCGGCTCTTTGCCAGCGGGCATGCGCCTTACCAACACCGGCGAACTGCAAGTAGACTACAGATTTAACGTAGAGCCTGGCACCTATACCTTCGCGGTGAACACTACAGATGCCTTTGGCGGCATGAGCACCACCAGCATTACCTATTCCATCTCTGGTGACTGGGACATGGACGGGGTATTAGATGTAAATGACCTGGACGCCAACAACGACGGCGTGCTGGCAGACCCTATAGACGCGGGGTATGCCCCATTGTCCAAACCAAATGGCATCTATCTCTTCTTGGACAAGACGTTTGTACACCCTACGTATGGCGCCTTTAGAGATGTAAACAACGATGACATCAATGACGTGTTTGACTTAGACTTAGACGGTCTGATCAGAGGCTACGACATTGACAAGGACGGTGACGGCATTCCTAACGCCGTAGAGGCAAACGGGGGCAAAATCCCGGCGGCCTCTACCGGATACAATCCGCAGCTAGGCTATTTTACGGGCCCGGTTAGCGCCAACGGCATGCCTATTGGTGCCCAAACGGCCAACAACAGCGGCGTGTCTATTCTACCAAATCCAGACACAGACGGAGACGGCTTCCCTGACCAGACAGACGTTGACTCTGACAATGACGGCATCTTAGATAACGTAGAAGCCCAGACGACAGCAGGATTTGTGAATGGCCTTGGAACAGACCGCGACAATGACGGCTTAAGCGATGGCTTTGACCCAACCACGGGCGGCATCATGATTTCACCGGTAGACTCAGACAAGGACGGCATTCCAGATTATCTGGACTCAGACAGCGACAATGATGACCTTTCTGACAACATTGAAGGCTTTGACGAAAACGGCGACGGCTTGAATCTGGAAGAACTGAAGAACAGAGGCAAGCTTTTTGAAGAAGCCACCGGCAAGGGTTACTACGTAGTGAGCGAAGATGGCACGGCTCTTTGGCTGGCCATGAAAGACAACAAACCTGCGTTCTTAACCAAAGGAAGCATCTATTACCGTGACACAGACTTTGATGGCCTGGTAGATTTATTTGACACAGACAATGGCGGCCGTAGTGCTTCTCTCCAAACGAATGAACAAGGAGAATACGCCTACAGAACCTATTCACCAGTTGATCCGCTTCCTGTGACCTTGGTAAACTTTGACGGCAAGGCCCAAGCCAAAGGCGTGCAACTGACATGGTCTACCGCCACTGAGATCAACAATGAGAAGTTCTTGGTAGAGCGCAGCACCAACGGCAAGACGTTCCAGACCATTGGCCAAGTGAAAGGCGCTGGCAACAGCAACCAATTGCGCAACTACGGCTACCTGGACGCCACCAGCCCAGTAGGCACCGTGTACTACCGCTTAAAACAGATTGACTTTGACGGGCAGTTTGAATACAGCAAAGTAATTGCCGTAAAAGCTAAGGCCGGCACCACTGCCACCGTTAAATTGAACGCGTATCCAAACCCTACCACAGGGGCGGTGAACCTGGACTTGAGCGGTTTGGCCAGCGGCAAGGTCACCATCTTGGTGTACAGCTTAGACGGACGCTTGGTGCAGACCAGCCAAGTACAAGGCGGTGGCAATCAAAAAGTAGACCTCAGCAACCTGGCAGTGGGCACCTACCTACTAAAAGTAAGCACACCAGAGGGCATGCTCTTAGAAAGAATAGTGAAACAATAAGTGTAAAGCACTTTATAAAACAGAAGAGGCGCTCACATGAGCGCCTCTTCTGTTTTATATATGTTTGAAGAATTGGTCAGTTAGAGCCTACTCTTGCTCCTCCAGGTAATAATCTCCTGGATAGCCAGCGTCAGACTCGTCACTGAACCGCACAATGTCCTTCATGTAATTGGTATAGATCTCCTGGATTCTGGGCGAGTTGGCCCCATGCTTCTTCAGGACTTTTGAGATAAGGCTGGCTTCCTCCAGGTAGAACATATCATCTACCTCTACGCCTTTGTCAGTGTCCATTTTCAAGAGCTCGGCTTGCAGGTCCATCATGGCAGGATCATCCTCGCCAAACATGATCAACGTCCCGTGCAGCTTGCTCAGCATCTCATTGAACAACTCCCCCTCATACGGCAGGTTCACCTCTTCATCCTCTTCGCCGGCGTACCCAATTCTGCCGGTACCGCCCACTTCATCATCGTCATCAAAGGAAAACTCGTCGTCTAAATGACTGCTGTTGAAGTCATCTTCATCATAGCCATACTCATCATCAAAATTACTGCGTGGTGCCATGCCTTTTCTAATTAAATCGCTCCAAATAATACTACAACTCTGCCCAAGGCGGTTTTATTCTTACGAACCTGATCCAGAAAAAGAGACCGGGTTGGCCAAAAAATCTAAATCGGGTGGTCGTTTTTTGCTTGTTTCCGCAAAAATAGGCTAAAAACGGTTTCATGGTTTTCCTCAGCAACAATTTCCTCTTACCCTGGTGCACAGAGGCAGGACCTTTGCCAAAAAAACAACTGCTTGCGTATAGATGTACCTCACAAATTTCTTTCTATGACCACCATTGCGCTAGTCCAAGCCCTGCAACAACAGAAAGCCTTTTTTGCCACCGGCAAAACCAGAGAGCTTGCGTTTAGAAAAGACATGTTGCAACGGCTGGCCACGGCCATTGCCCAAGAAGAAGAAAGTATTACCCAAGCCTTGGCAGAGGATTTTCATAAGCCAGCCTTTGAAACCTATGCCACAGAGATTGCCATTGTCCTTTCAGAAATCAAGTTCATCTTAAAGCACCTGGACAAGTGGGCCAGGCCGCGCAAGGTAAAGTCTAGCTTTCTCAATTTCCCTAGCAAAGACTACATCTACCCCGAGCCCTACGGAATCTCTTTGGTGATTGGCGCCTGGAACTACCCTTTCCAGTTGACGCTTTCGCCGTTGATAGGCTCCATGGCCGCCGGCGGCTGCACCTTCTTGAAACCCTCTGAACTCACGCCCGCCACCAGCCAGGTGATAGCCCACTTAGTGGAGAAGCATTTCCCGGCAGAGTACGTCATGGTGGTGCAAGGCGGTCCCGAGGTAAGCCAGGAACTACTGCAACTGTCCTTTGACAAGATTTTCTTTACGGGCAGCACCGCCGTTGGCAAGATAGTGGCCCAGGCCGCGGCCAGCCAACTGATTCCCGTCACCTTAGAACTAGGCGGAAAAAGCCCCTGCCTGGTAGATGAGACCGCCAACCTGGAAGTGGCTGCACAGCGCATTGTCTGGGGGAAATACCTGAATGCCGGCCAGACCTGCGTGGCGCCAGACTATGTACTGGTACAGGAAAGCGTGCAAAGGCCACTGCTAGAGCAGCTTCAAAAAACCATCACGCAGTTTTACACCGCCTCTCCCCAACAAAGCCAAGACTACGCCCGCATCATCAATGACCGCCACTTTGAGCGTCTCCAGAAGTTACTACAAGCATCAAAGGTGTATTTTGGCGGCCAAACCGATGCCTCGCAACGCTACATGGCGCCTACGCTTCTCACGGACGTCACTTGGGAACAGCCCATTATGCAGGAAGAAATCTTCGGGCCGTTGTTGCCGGTGTTGCCCTTTAAGACTTTACCAGAGGCGCTACAGCAAATTACTCAGCGAGAGAAGCCACTGGCCCTCTATTTCTTCTCCAATGACCAGGCCGCCCAGGAAATGGTCTTGGCGCAGACGTCTTCGGGTGGGGCATGCATCAATGACACCATTTCGCATCTGGCCAATCCGCACCTGCCGTTTGGCGGCGTGGGTACCAGCGGACAGGGAAACTACCACGGCAAAGCCAGCTTCTTGGCCTTCTCCCATCAAAAGAGCGTCTTAAAGAAACCCTTCTGGCCCGAAGTGAACCTCCGCTACCCACCCTACCAGGACAAACTCAATTGGATGAAGAAGGCCTTTGACTGGTTGTAATCTAATAAATACTAAGAAGCCGTTTTTGGCCTGTTTTACAGAAAACAGGCCAAAAACGGCTTCTAGCCATCATCTCTGCAAAACCAATCTGTCTTGCATTACTAAAAACGTTTGGCAGGCAATTTTATAAGGCACAAAAAAGCCCCGGCATCACCGAGGCTTTTTTGCTGTTACTCCATTTGCGCTTCGCCTACGGTGGCGGGGTCTACCATTTCCCAATCAAAATGGAGCCAGTCTCCCCGGTCGGTTTGGGCCTCTAGCTCCCAGTGCAGGTTTTGCAGTTGGTTTACGTTTAACAACCCGGGTTCTTTGAGAAGAGTCAATTTACCGTACAGCATTTCCCGTACGTCCATCTCCTTCACGTTTCCCTCTCGCACTCCGGGCAAATTACATCTTAAGTAAATTTCTCTTTTCATACGCTTGCTGTTAAGGTTGAAAATGGATTTACCTTAGTTTACTGTTATAACTATCAAAGGTTTACACATTTACCAATTGATTATCAACAGATTGAAAACGCCTTATGCTGCATGACCACAGACGCTTTTTTTAACTCACATACAAACAACAGCGCCGCTCCTTTAAAAAGAAGCGGCGCTGTTGTTTGTGTTCCTATATAACTAACGGGCTATAGCAATTACCTGATTAGCTAGCTCAATTAAAACAAAATCTGAGTCTCTGCGAGTAGTAGTCTACACTTCTTCGCCCCTTAGCCACCTGAAGCCTTCTTCACGGGTGGTAAAGTTTCTACTTTCTATGGTGAGGTGTACTTTTTGGGTTACCTGCTCAGATATTTTCTCTGACTGCTCCTGCCTTACCTTGTCCACGTGCACTACGCTGGCAGACCGTTCTAGACGCGTTTTCTGCAAATTAAGGGCAAAATCAGTCACTATGCGCATGTACGCCTCCATGTCCATGTCTGGGTGCATCTGTGAATGGCTGCTGTCAATCAAAAGATTCTTGACGTCATAATTTCTAATGTAGTCTACCAGCAAATTCACCGTGCGCTCAATCTCCAACAAGTCATAGGCATTAAGACTAGGCCATTCTACAAACAGAATATCTGTCTTAGGGTCATAGTCCAATACAACAAGGTGGTTCTGGAAAAGTATCATAAAAGTTATAAGAAGCGTTTTTTAATCTCTTGATTAACAAGAGGCTTGAGTGTTCTTTATAGAGCGTATTCCCTATGTTTAAGTTCCTTCTCTGCCAAAATCACAAGAACAAATAATGCACTATAGATTACAAGAGAGAAGGCACTTAGCAAGAAGTTAGTTACTTACAAACAAAAAGGCCGCCCTTAGTGTCAAGAGCGGCCTTTTTGTTTGTAAGTACCAGGAGCGGGAATCGAACCCGCACTTCCTAATGGAAACAAGATTTTAAGTCTTGCGTGTCTACCAGTTCCACCATCCCGGCCTTTCATTTCTGAAGCAGAAATGAAAATGAGCAGATAAACAAAAGACGTTACCGAGGCAACGTCTTTTAATTGGAGCGAAAGACGGGGTTCGAACCCGCGACCTCGACCTTGGCAAGGTCGCGCTCTACCAACTGAGCTACTTTCGCATTGTTTCTAATTCCGTCGTTTGAATTAGTGATACAAAGGTAAGCAAGAAATCTTTTTTGTCAAGCACTAAGCCTAAAAAAATCTTCACCAAACGGTAATCCTTCTGAAAATCAGGCACAAATTTTTAAAAGTTTTTCTGCGCCTGAAGAACTCTTCTGTCGTTTTTGGCCTGTTTTGGTCAAAACAAGCCAAAAATGACAATGCCCGCTCTCCATAGAAAAGCGGGCGCTGCTAAAAATATCCATGCCCAGACTCGCGACTCTAGACTCAGAACTCGCGACTAGTTACACTTTATCCTTTTTGCCGTCCACCAACATTTTAAGCTCATTCAATTTGAGGAGAGCCTCTACCGGCGTGATGGTGTTGATGTCCAGTTTTTCAAACATCTCCTTGATGCGCACTAGTTGCGGGTCATTGAGTTCAAACATGCTCAATTGGTACGGCTGTTTGGGCAGGCTCTTCATCACCTCCTGCGGATCCTGGTGCGGATGGCTGATTTTCTCCTGCTCCAGGTGGTGCATGATTTCGTTGGCCCGTATCACCACGCTGTTGGGCATACCGGCCATCTGGGCCACCTGTATCCCGAAACTGTGGGCACTGCCCCCTTCTACAAGTTTGCGCATGAACAGAATCTTGCCGTTGCTCTCCTTCACACTCACGTTATAGTTGCGTACCCTCGGAAAATCCTCGGTGAGCTGGTTCAACTCATGGTAATGCGTAGCGAAAAGCGTTTTGGCCCGGCCTTTAGGCGCGTTGTGCAGGTGCTCTACAATAGCCCAGGCAATGGAAATACCGTCATAGGTACTGGTGCCCCGGCCAATCTCATCCATCAAGACCAAACTACGGTCAGACAGGTTGTTGAGAATGCTGGCCGTCTCGGTCATCTCCACCATGAATGTACTCTCGCCGCGGCTTAGGTTGTCTGAGGCGCCTACTCGGGTGAAGATTTTGTCAATGACGCCAATCTGGGCGGCCTCTGCGGGCACAAAACAGCCAATCTGCGCCATGAGCACAATGAGCGCAGTTTGTCTTAACAAGGCACTTTTACCCGCCATGTTAGGCCCCGTGACAATGATAATCTGCTGTTCGTCATTGTCCAGCTTAATATCATTGGGCACATAGCGCTCACCAGGTGGCAACTGCTTTTCAATGACCGGGTGACGGCCTTGGGTAATGTTCAAGGCGGTGCTTTCGTCTACCTCGGGCTTTACGTAGCCGTTCTGCGTGGCCAGTTGCGCGAAGTTAGCCAGACAGTCCAGCACGGCCAGTGCCTTGGCGTTCTGCTGAATCTGGGGCACATACTCGGCGGTGCTCAGCATCAACTCGTTGAAGATGCGCTGTTCAATCACAAACAGGCGGTCCTCAGCGTGCAGAATCTTCTCCTCGTAGGTTTTGAGCTCCTCGGTGATGTAGCGCTCTGCGTTGACCAAGGTCTGCTTTCTTATCCAAGACGAAGGCACCTTGTCTTTATGGGCGTGGGTCACCTCCAAATAGTAGCCAAACACCTTGTTATAGGCAATCTTCAATGAGGAGATACCAGTGTTCTGGATTTCGCGCTGTTGAATCTGAAGCAGGTAATCCTTGCCCGAGAATGCGATGGCGCGCAGTTCGTCCAGTTCCGGGTCAATGCCGTCGTTCACCAGGTTCCCTTGGTTGGTGAGCACTGGCGCCTGGGCTTTTAATATCGTCTGAATCTCATCCCGGATACTGGCGCACGGCAACAATTGGTCGGCTAGTTTCTGCAGGGCCGGAACCCCGCTCACGGCTAGCAATTCTTTGATCGGAAGCGTGGCTTCCAGGGCGCGGGCCAGTTGCAAGAGCTCGCGCGGGTTTACGCGGCGCACGGCTACCTTGGAGATGAGGCGCTCCAGGTCGCTCATCTGCTTGAGGTAATGCGTAATATCCTGCAACAACTCGGGCCTGGCTTGCAGTCCTTCTACCGTATCCAGGCGGCGTCTAATTTGGGCGGCGTCTTTCAAGGGCAACACCAGCCACTTGCGTAAGAGGCGGGCACCCATGGGCGTGACGGTGTTGTCCAGCACATTGATTAGGGGCACGCCTTCGGGGTGTTGCGGATAAATCAGCTCCAGGTTGCGTACCGTGAACCGGTCCAGCCAGACGTAGTTGTCTTCCTCCAGGCGGCCAAGCGTGGAAATATGCCTAAGGTCATGGTGCTGGGTCTCTGCCAGGTAATGCAAAATGGCGCCGGCGGCAGTGATGCCCTCCGTCAAGCCTTCCACCCCGAAGCCTTTCAAGGACTGGGTATTGAACTGCTTAGTGAGGTTCTCTACCGCGAAGTCATAGCTATACACCCATTCATCCAGTCCGTAATGACAGAAATCCTGCCCAAAGTTCTGGAAGAAGGCCTCTTTCTTGCCTTTGCAAAACAAGACCTCGGCGGGGCTGAAGTTCTGCAACAGCTTGCCCATGTACCCGGAATCACCCTCGGCGAGCATAAAATCACCGGTAGAGGCGTCCAGCAGGGCAATGCCAATATTGTTTTTCCCGAAGTGCAGAGATGCTAAATAGTTGTTCCGCTTTTGGTCCAGCACCTGGTCGTTGAACGATACGCCGGGCGTCACTAACTCAGTCACGCCCCGCTTGACAATGCCTTTGACGGTTTTGGGATCCTCCAATTGGTCGCAGATGGCTACACGCTCGCCGGCCCGAACCAGTTTGGGTAGGTAGGTGTCCATGGAATGGTGCGGAAAACCAGCCAGAGCCGTTTCAGAGGCAGAGCCGTTGCCGCGCTTGGTGAGCATGATGCCCAGAATCTTGCTGGCCTTGATAGCATCCTCGCCAAAGGTCTCATAGAAGTCTCCTACTCTGAAGAGCAGGAGCGCGCCTGGGTGTTTCGCCTTGATGGCATTGTATTGTTTCATCAGCGGGGTAGCGCTGAACTCTCCTGTCGTCTTAGCCAAAGCGTTTTTTAATGTGCTAATTGTTTAATGTGCTGATTGCTTAATGTGCTTATGTGCTAATTGGAAGAGGCTCAATTTCACCTGCCTCCATACATCAAACCCATTGCATCCTCTCTCCGGTCATGGTCGTTTTTGGCCTGGTTTCAGAAAAACAGGCTAAAAACGGGCTGGTGGCTTCCTATCGCTTACCTTTGCCAATACAATCAGGGCGAGCCCAAATTTTACATTCTCTATGCGCAAGCTAAGCATGGAAGAACTCCAGCGTGACTCAGTGGAGGACTTCAAAAATAAGCAAAAAAATCCGTTGGTGTTGGTACTAGACAACGTGCGCAGCCTGCACAACGTGGGCTCCACCTTTAGAACCGCCGATGCCTTTGCCGTGGAGAAAATCTACCTCTGCGGAATTACCGGCACGCCTCCTAACAAAGAAATCCACAAAACCGCACTGGGCGCAACGGAATCGGTGGAATGGGTACACGTAGAGAGCACATTAGAGGCGGTTACTGCCCTGAAAGCCGAGGGATATTCGGTTTGGGCGGTGGAACAGGCGCAGGACAGCACTATGCTCACTAATTTTTCGCCAGCGAAAGATGGGAAATACGCCTTTGTCTTCGGGAATGAGGTGTTTGGCGTGGAGGAAGAGGTGATTGCCGCGGCAGACGGGGTGCTGGAGATTCCGCAGTTTGGCACCAAGCACTCCTTAAATATCTCGGTGACGGTGGGTGTAGTGGTGTGGGATGTACTGAGCAAGCTGTTGATAAAGCAGGCTTAGGAGCTCACTTATTTCTGCGGAGAGCAGGATTATTATTTACTGGTTACTGGCTACGCGTCTGCTCAACTCCTTTTGCGCCAAGGCCAGTGAGTGCTTAGCATGGACATCCTCTGGATTCAGCTTTAAAAAGGCTTCTAAATCTGCAACCGCTTCCTGGGCTTTATTAAGTTCCAGAGCAATGATGGCGCGGTTATACAAGGCTTTGTGATGCGTGGGCGTGACCGCCAGCACTTCATTTAAGTCTTGCAAAGCACCAAAATAATCATCCAGGTGGTATTTAAGCACGGCCCGGTCATATAAAAGCTCATGCGTAGAAGCTAGCGCCATGGCTGACGTGATGTCTTGCGCCGCTTCTTTGTAGGCTCCAATCTGTAAAAATGCCTGACCTCTTTTCTGGAGCACTCCTGCTGTCTGCGGCTCTAAGCGCAAGGAGGTAGTGTAGTCTTTAATGGCACCAAAGGCATCATTCATTTCCATCTTAACAACACCCCGGTTAGCATAGGCCTGCGCGTCTAATGGATTCTGTTTAATCTGCAGGGTGATTTCCTTTACTCTTTCCTTAGAAAGCGCGAGGGCGTTGGCAACTTCTCCACCAGAGGTTGCATGTGCATTGAAAGACAAGGTCAAGGCACAAAGTAGCAGGTACACAATTCGTAGCTTCTGCATGTTCTTGTTGGTAAAAGGTTTAAAAATCACAAGAAATGGGGGCCTTTAAAATTCTTTGACAGAGGAAGGGGAGTACTTTCAGATTAGAAAGTTTCTACTGCTTTATAAGAATTAAACAAATTTAACAAACTCTTGTAGATAAAAGCAAGACTAAATAGAAATAATTCCGTTTAAATAAGAATTCTTAATCCTCACGCATCCAAGCACTTACAAAAACCCTTCAAAACGCCAAGAAAACCTGGTTTTGCGTTAAAAGTGATATTCATCATTTTTTTAGTGCAGACCATTCTAGCTAAGCAACAACTATTTATTAGAAGCCTACCAGCATGTCAACTGATAGAAAATCAGTTATTTCTGTGTAGTGCATAGCAAGGTCATGGTAGTCCAGCTTTAATAAAGGAGCAGGCTTCGCGCGCACTTCATTTCCATCATTCTCCGTAAAAGCGTATTAAGTAGCGCTTCCTTCCAAAGACGCCAGGCAATCTGCTCTGCCACCATCTCTCACTATGTGTTTAGTATAATTTTTAAACTCACCACCAGCAAAAACAACTCTCTCACAACCAAGCCATTAACTTACATTTAGCAACCTATACAGGCTCAACAGGGTACTATATAAGCAGTTAACCTATTCTTCCACTAAACAGAAGAACTATGAATAAAACAATTTTAACTTTCGCCTTGGCGCTAGCGGCTAGTAGTTTAGCCCCTGCCTTGGCCCAAGACGCTAATAAAGCAACGGCTGTGGTTACCCCTAATCCTCTAGAAGTTAGAGGAGACAGCGTGCGCCTGAAAGCCAAAATTACCATCCCAGCGCACCGCAAGCTCAAAGACGGCGGCACCTTGACCGTCACCCCTAGGTTAGGCGATTACAAGTACGACAAGTTCACGGCCACCTATGGACCTGTGACCAACGTGCGTAAAAACGGCATCAACGCAGACGTAACCATCACCCTACCGTTCATCACAGACATGATTGGCAAGGACATTGACTTTACCTATGTCTATGAGGCAGGCGGCGACCGCATTGCCGGCGAGGTGGACGATGTGGCTAAATGCTGTTCTACCGCGGGTCTATGGTTCATCAACAATGTCCAATACCAGTTCGCCACCATTGACACGGTGCGTACCAAAGACACCCAGCCACTTAAACTGCTGGCCCAGTTCAATTTTCCGGTAGACATTTCTAAGCTCAGCAAAGAAGCCTACCAACGTGATGTAAAAGCCATAGGAGATTTCCTGAAGAAGAATCCAGAGAGCACCATCACCATTAGAGGCTTTGCCTCGCCAGAGGGCACCATGAAACGCAACGTGCAGCTTTCTGAGCAGCGCTCCCAGCAGGCCGCTGACTGGTTGCGCGCCAAACTAAAGGAAATGAACTACGGCACCGTGCTTACCAAAGCCACTTTTAAGACAGAGACCACCGCTGAGGACTGGAGAGGCTTCAAAGAAACCTTACTAGCATCTGACTACCCAGACGCCACCAAGCAGAAAGTGATTGACGCCATCAACGCCGGCACGCCCGCCCCCGAGACCGAGAAAAACGTCATGGCCTTGCTGGGCGGAAAATCCAAGCGCGTAGAAGAACTGTTGCAACCCTTGCGCCGCTCTATTGTGGTAGTAGAAACTAACAAGGCCATGCGCCCCGCCCTCAATGACAAGCAACTAGACTCAGTGGCTGTGGCCTATATCTCGGGTAATCTGCAAAAATACCAGCTTCGCGAAATCCTGGACAAGGAAGAATGGCTGGAGGCGGCCCAGCGCACCAAGGCCCCGTCTGGAAAGATGTCCCTGCTCCTGGCCTACTATGACGTGTACCGTGAGGATTACCGCGCCATCAATGACCTGGCCATCTTGAAACTAGTGCGTGAGCCAGACGCCCCGGCTAGTGACGGGATTGCCATTGTGGGCGGTGATGATGCCATTGTAGGCGTAGGCGGCGACTTTGACAGCAAGTTCAAGAACGACATCAAGAAAGAACCGCAAGACGTGAACGCCTACAAATACAAGTACAAGATCAAGTATGACAACCCAGAAGAGACCGTGGTAGACTTTAAGTACAAAGGCGCCTTTACAGAGAGCATCAACCTGCTGGAGCTGGCCTACCAGCTCAACCGAACTGACTGGGCCGTCTTAAGCAATCTGGGCTCTGCCTACATGGTCATTGAAAACTACCCTAAGGCCATCCAATACCTAAAGCAGTCACTTGCCCAGAAGAACAGCCCGCAGGCGCATTACAACCTGGGCTTGGCCTATGCGCAGACCGGTCAGTTTGCGGAGGCCATCCGGCACTTTGACCAGGCAGCTAGTGTAGAAGGCGTGTACTATAACAGAGGCATTGCCAAGATGTTAGGCGGAGACAGCGCCGGGGCCAAGGCAGATCTACTGCGCCATACCCAAGCCCTGCCTGACCATGCCATGGGATATTATGCCTTAGCGGTGGCTGGAGCGCGTTCTGGAGATATTAATACAATTTCTGAAAACCTTCCTAAGGCTATTCAACGTAAGAAAGTCCTCAGTGACATTTCACAGGAAGATCTGGAGTTCAGGAACTTTCACAATGTAGACGCCTTTAAGAAGGCCGCTGACGACGACAGTAAGAAATAAGAATTTTCATTTTGGTTTGTTTGAAATCCCCTTGCCCCTGGCAGGGGGATTTTTATTTGCCTCCGTTTTTGGGCTGTTTTCTGGAAAAGAGGCCAAAAACGCCTTAAACGCAAAGAGCGGAAACCGTAGCTACGGTTTCCGCTCTTTGCGTTTATTACACTTGCAGAGGTTACATCAAGGTCTCTGGGTTGCCGTCATTGTCCAGAATCTCATTCTGGCGCAAGTGCACCGGCGTAGTTTTCTTTCTGAGCTTCATGTTCAGCATCTCTACCAATAGGGAGAAGAACATGGCAAAGTAGATGTAGCCCTTAGGTATCTCACCATGGAAGGCTTCTACAATCAGCATCACCCCAATCAGGATAAGGAAAGAAAGCGCCAGCATTTTCACGGTAGGGTGCGTGTTCACAAAATCACTGATCACCTTGGCAAAGGCCAGCATGATGCCCATGGACAGGATGACGGCAATCACCATCACAATGAGATGGTCTACCATGCCCACGGCCGTCAGGATAGAGTCAAAAGAGAAGACCAGGTCAATCACAATGATCTGCACAAGGATCTTGCCCAAAGTGGCCGTGCCACCGGTAGCACTGTGCGTCTCTTCCTCGCCCTCCAGCTTGTTATGGATTTCTGTGGTGCTTTTGGCCAGCAGGAACAAGCCCCCAGCCAAGAGAATGATATCACGCCAAGACACGCCAAACGGTTCCTCCATCCAGAACAAGTTCATGGAGAAGATAGGCTGTTTGGCATTGACAATGGTACTGATGAACATCAAGAGGATAATCCTGAACACCAGGGCCAGCATGAGGCCAATGGTACGGCCTTTGCCTTGCTGGGCTTTGGGTAGACGGCCCACCACAATAGAAATAAAGACAATGTTGTCTATACCCAGCACCACCTCCATAAAGGTTAGCGTGAGCAGGCTTAGCCAGACGTCTGGGTTGGTAAAAATACTGAGGTCAAACATAGTTCGTGAATGTGCTTAGGGGAATGGATAAAGGAGCAAGGTAGAGAATATTCCACAGTACGCTTGCCTTCTCTTTTAGAGGCAAAAAATTAATAGGCGCTCCGGCAAAGCTAGTTACGACTTCATGTTGATGAACTGCAACGGAATCCCTAACTCAGCGCGGCGCAACAGGGCAATTACGGCTTGCAAGTCATCAATGTTCTTGCCGGTTACGCGCACCTGGTCATCCATGATGGCGGGGGTCACCTTGATCTTGCTGTCCTTGATGAGTTTGACAATCTTCTTGCCGTCTTCCTTGTCAAGGCCGGCGCGCACTTTCACTTCCTTCTTGACCATAGGTCCGCTGGCATAGTGCTCCTTGCTGAAGTCCAGGGCCGTGGAGTCAATGTTCTGCTTCACAATCTTGGTCAGGATGATGTCCTCAATCTGACGCAGGCGCATGTCGTTCTCGGTAGAGATCTGCACCAGGTTGTTTTTCTTGTCCAGTTCCACGCTGCCTTTGGTGTCTTTAAAGTCATAGCGGTTCTGTATTTCTTTTTTGACCGTGTTAATGGCGTTTTCTAAGGTCTGAGGGTCAACTTTGCTTACAATATCAAAAGAGGCCATGGGATAGAAAGTAATAGGTGTATGGTAAAACAATTGCTTAGTACGGCAAACGATTGCCTAATGCCAAACAAACTTAGTAGATTTAGGCGATTTTACAGAAAAGAGCCCAAAATCGCTTTATGCAAATTCTTCAGCCGTCTACCTTTCATGAGTTTGAGCAGTATTACCGCCTACGCTATGAGATGCTTCGTATGCCCTGGTACCAGCCGCAGGGCAGTGAACGGGTAGAAGATGACGCTACCGCCACCCACCTCATGGCCGTCAATGAAGAAACCGGCGAGGTCATGGGCGTGGCCCGCGTGCATATGGAAACCGACACAGAAGCACAGCTCCGCTTTCTGGCCGTAGGACCCAAGTACCAGAACAAGCAGATTGGCCGCCAACTCCTCCACGCCGTGGAAGACAAGGCCCGTGCCATGGGAGCCACAGACCTCATTGTGCAGGCCCGAGAGTACGCCGTCAACTTTTACAAGCGCAACGACTTTAACTTGGAGCAGGAGACGTATCTGCTGTTTGGAGAGATCCAGCATTACCAGATGCGCAAACACCTGTAACCATCCTAGCTTAAATCTACCTGGCTCCTAAAATGCTGCCTGCTGGCCATAGGAGCCAGTGCCGTTTTCATTAGGTGCTGAACCAGCCATCCTCCCCGCAACTAGAAGAAGCCACCTATCAGCAACTGGTCACCACAGCCAAGTCCCTGGGGTTTGACACGACTAATACCATCCACATAGACAAAGGCTGCAACAAGCAGTGGACTTCAGAAGCCACTCCAAGACTTCCTTTCTCTATCTTACCCGCTTTTTGCCCTGTTTTCTAGGAATAAGGCCAAAAACGACTCTTGACCCAGACACTCGCAGATCCCGCCGGACGCTACTTGTTTAGTCCTGAGTCCTGAGTCGCGAGTCATGAGTCTGAAGGAGTACTTGTCCTCCCCATTCCTAAACAAGTCCTCCCCCTACCCCCTCCGAAGGGGGACAGAACGCGCCGGTTGAAGCCAGCGCTCCAGGGCAGTTGCAGAATGCCCGCCATCATGGGACCAAGGCGCAGACTTGAACCATGCCCACGTGATAGCAGATGGCTACAACCGTGCCTTGGCACGCGTGCCTCTGCAGCGACAGGGACGGACTTTACCTACAACCACCTGAACCAACCATCAAGCCCTCACAGGATTGGAACCGAAAACAGTCTTGGTTCTGAGCGCCTCTGTTGTTTCGTCGCCCGCCAGGGCGGGGCCAAAGGCCCAGAGTACAACAGCAGTGCGAAGGGCCAAGACGGGGCCCCGCGGCCGTGAGCGCTTAGCGGAAGAAATGCAACAAGAAAGGTGGTGCGCACCGGAACAGACGGAATTACCGTGGGAACAGCCAAATGCGTGCACCAAGTCTTTCCCAGAGAGTACAGGCAGTTGGAGTGGCAGCTTTGCTCGTTAGTGAAGAACACCAACCACAGCGGAAAAAAGAAAAGAAATGATTCCAATCTGGTTTAGAGAAAGGAACACATAGAAGACCATGTTTGAGAATCCGAAAACCCCGGTTCAGTCTAATTTAGAATCCTCAGAAGAAGAGCCTTTATCCTCAGGCCTAGATTGCTGGGCTATAAAAACCTCTAACATCCCCCGCAACGCGCGAACCTCTTGCTGCAAGGCCACAATCTGTTTGGCTCCGGCAATCTCCGTTTCATTGCTGGCGGCGTCCCGGTCTAAAAAGAAGCTAGCCAACAAGGCGGTAAAATACCCCAACACGGCAAACCCATACAAGGCCAGCAGAAAACAGAGAGCTCGTCCTTCAGCGGATTGAGGCCAATATTCACTACCCAGGGAGATCAGCAACATGGCGGTCCACCAAAGCGCTTCACTGTAAGAGTCAAAGCCGTTAGGTTGATCCTTTTCAAAGGCGTACATGCCGGCTGCGCCCGCTAGCAAAACGGCCAAAGACAAGGCCAGCATATACCCAAAGCCGCGGCGGTTCATGGTGGCGCCCAGACTTTTCATGCCCCGGTTCAAGGAACTAAGCACCCGCACCAGCCGAATGCCCCGCACCGCCCGCACCGTCCTGAACACCCGCAGGAATCTAGTAATTCTAAACACCCGCAAAGCCGGCACCAGCAGAGAAACAGCCGTAAGCCAGTTACTTTTCAAGAACGGCATTTTGTCTGGCGCCAGCGTAAACCGAAGCAGAAAGTCCAAAACAAACAGAATCCAGATAGCCACGCTTGCCATTTCCAACACGGGCGTGAGCCCCCAGATAAACTCCACCACCAGCAGAACCAGCCACACAAAGCCCAGCGCAATCATTGGCCCCTCCAAAGCCTGTTGCACCCTTACCAGTAGGCGGTTGCGTTCTCTTTGTAGCGCTTTTTGGGCAGAGGAAGAAGGTCTAGGTGCGGCCATGTAACAAAAATGTGTTTGGAAAGAATACGCAGCAACGGCACCAGAGGCTTGCCCCGTGCCCTAAGTGCCTGGCAGTTTTTAGCCTGTTTCTTAGAAAACAAGCCAAAAACGCAAAACAAAGCCAAGGACCGCGGAGCAAATATGTAACCACAGCTATATCTAAGGAGTACAAGTAGGGTCCGTCAAATCTGCAAGCTATACGTCGTTGTCTACCCATTCTATCAAGCATTATACCTTAAAGACCCTCACCGTGCTCCTTTGGATCATTGGGTCCTTGTTATTACTGGTAGTTCTACTGCTGGTGGCCATGCAATTCCCCAAGGTGCAGGACTTTGCCACGCGCAAGGCTGAGAATTACCTGGAAGGAAAGATTGGCACCGAAGTAAGGATAGGCAAGTTTAGAAGCGATTTCAGGAAGGACATTCTATTGGAAGACGTCTACCTGGAAGACCAGAAAGGCGACACGCTCTGGTACTCTGAGCACCTGGCCGCCAACCTGGACATTCTGGGCATACTAAAATCCAAGGTTGGCTTGAAGTCCCTGGAGCTCCGCAATGCCACGGCCCACATCTACCGCACCCTCCCTGACAGCGCCACCAACTTTGACTATATCTTAAAAGCCTTCGCCACGCCGGCCAATACGACAGCAGATACCACCAGCGCTGGTTTCACCTATGACATTGGCACGCTTGACCTGAAGAACATCTACCTCACCTACCGCGACGAGGTGAACGGCCAGAACGTGAAAACCCGCGTGGGCAGTCTGGTCGTGGACATGGACGAGCTGGACCTGAAGAAGGAGATTTACCGCATAGGCGACATTACCCTGCGTAACACCTGGGTAGACGTGGTGCAGACCAAAGTCCCCGAGGAAGGAGAACAGGAACCTTTGACCATGCAGTTCGGCCTGAAGACGGTGACCTTGGACCATGTGCGCGTCAAATATAGAAACGGCGTATCCCGGCAGTACATAGACACCAACATTGGAAAGGGCCTGGTCAAGGCTGAGAACATTGACTTGCAGAAAACGCGCATTGACCTAGCCAGCATAGAACTGCACAACAGCGTGCTGGCCTATGCCCAAAACGCTGACATTCCTACCGAGTACCGGGTTGTAAACCCCAAAGAAGCCATTGAAGCCATTGAAGAAGCCGTCTCCAAAACCGGCGAGCCCGTGAACTGGATCGTCACGCTGGACAACCTTGACATTACCGGGGTAGACGCGGCTTTTGACAACGTAGAGGCGCCTAAACTTGCCCGCGGCGTTGATTACAACCACCTACGCGCGCAAGACCTGAACCTGCAATTGCAAGACCTATACTTTAGCAGTAACCGCACCACCGCTCAATTAGAACAACTCAGCCTGAAAGAGCAGAGCGGTTTTGTAGTAAAACAGTTTACCGCCGGCATCTTGTTTGACTCGGTGCAGACCGAACTCACCGATCTGGTATTAGAAACCGGCCACAGCCGCATTGCCAACCGCATCAAAGTAGGCTATCCGTCTTTAGAAACTGCCGCCGATGACCTGAACAAACTTACCCTCAGCGCGAACTTCCAAAACACGCACATCGGGTTTAGAGACATTGCCCTATTGCAACCTACTTTGGTGAATCAACCTCCGCTGGCGGGAAATTTAAACGAGATCATGCACCTGAGCGGTCAGATCAATGGCCGCATGGACAATCTCTTGTTAAGCAACTTTAGAGTAAGTGGCTGGCGAAACACCCAACTAGCGGTGAGCGGCAGAATCCAAGGCTTGCCGAACGTAGACAATCTGACGGCTAACCTGCAAGTGAACCGGCTACACACCACTGCCGCAGACGTCAAATCCCTGCTCCCAGCCGGCACCTTGCCTGCCAACATCCAACTGCCGCCGTCCATGGATGTGGAAGGAAGAATCAGCGGCTCCATGACGGCCTTTGATGTGGACGCAACCATTAGAACCAGCTTCGGGAATGCGGTGGCGGACATTGACATGACACCCGGTCGCGTAAAGGGCCAGGAACGCGTGAAAGGCACCGTACAGTTAGTGCGGTTTGACCTGGGCAAATTAATGCGAGACACCACCTTAGGTCCCACCAGCTTAACCGCCAACATCAACGGTACGGGCATGACGCCAGAAACCATGGTAGCCAAGATTGACGGACGCGTGCAAAGTCTCTATTATGGCGGCTACACCTACAAAGGCATTGACCTAAACATTGACGCCAATCGCAACCGCTACGGCATTAAAGCGGTGAGCGCGCAGGACAGCAACATGGTCTTCAACATCATTGGCGTAGCTAACCTCCGCGGTGCTCAGCCTACGTACGCCTTTAATGCCAACATCAAAGGAATAGACTTTCAGGCACTCAAACTGTTACCGCAAGACGTACGCTTACGCGGCGACATTGTAGCCGATTTAAGCGGTTCTGATGCCAACAGCATGAACGGAAGCATCATTGCCCGTCAGGCCACCATCGTATCTAACAACCAGCCGCTTAAACTAGATTCGCTTAAACTGTACTTGACGCAAAGACCGGGCACTACGCAGATGCGCCTTATCTCAGATGTAGCCACCGCCAACTTAGATGGTAACATTGGTTTGGGTGATATTGGGCCAGAGTTGATGAACCACATCAGTCGGTATTATGATCTAGGCAATGGACCATACAAGCCAAGCGCCACGGTTAAACAATTCAACTTCGGGGTAGCCTTGCATAAACCAAGAGTAGTCACCGCCTTTGTGCCGGGCTTACAGCGCCTGCGTCTAGACACCTTGCAGGGTTCTTATAACAGCCAAACTGCCAACCTTCAGATTCAAGCCAATGCCCCGCGTGTGCGTTATTCTGGTGTTCGGTTGGATTCTTTGACCTTGCAGGTTGACTCCAACCCAGAGCAACTGAACTACATGGTGCGGGCAGAGTCTGTGCGACAAGACACGTCTTTTAAGGCCAACAATGTGTTGGTGGCTGGTAATGTGCAGGACAATCTGGTGAACGCTCGGGCGGCCAACATGAGCGCCGCCGGCGAAGAGGAGACCGCCATAGGGGTACAGCTAAAACAGCTGGCCAATGCCCTTGAGGTAAGCATCAGTCCAGACTTGGTTTTGAACAAAGATAAATGGGCCGTGAGTCCGGGAAATTACGTGCGCTATTACACGACTTCGGGCGCGGTGGTGGCCAACAACTTGCAACTATCCAACGGACCGCAGTCCATCACTTTGCAGAGCCAAGCGCCTAACAATCCTAACTCGCCGCTAAATGTGACCTTGGCCAACCTGGACTTGGGTTATTTATCCAGAGCCGCCATGCAACCAGACAGCCTACTCTCTGGCCAGTTGAACGGGCAAGCCACCTTGAATGACATTGCCGGCAACATGAGCTTTACCGCCGACATGGATTTGACTGGTCTTAAGTACTACAACAGCCCGGTGGGCGATGTAGAGGTGCAGGCCAGAAACACCACCGCCAACCGTTATGACTTGACGGGCCGCCTGACGGGCAACGGCAACAACGTGACCATGCAAGGCTACTACCTCACCACAGCGGGTAAACCGATGAGCTTTGACGTGACGCTAGACCAATTGAACCTGGCCAGCGTGCAACCGTTCACCAACGGCATGCTTAAGAACATGACGGGCGGCTTGTTGGGAACCGTAGCAGTGAGAGGAAACTTTGAACAGCCCAGTGTGAACGGTGACCTACAGTTTAGAGACGCCACCTTTAACCTGGCCATGCTCAACTCCACCTACCGCATCCCAGATGAACGCTTAACCGTGAACAACCAGGGCATTCAATTCAATGATTTTACACTACTGGATTCTCTAAACAATGAGGCTACCATCAATGGCGCCATCCTGACATCTAACTTCCTTGAGTATCGTTTTGACCTGCGGGCCGTGACAGAGAACTTTATGGTCATGAACAGCACGGCCGCAGACAACCCCTTGTATTATGGCCGCGTGTTTGCCAACAGTGACAGCCGCATTACCGGCGATTTGAACGTGCCCGTCATCAACACCAACGTCAAAATCGCGCCTAATTCCAACTTCACCTATGTCATTCCAGATGAGCCCATTGGGGTAAACCGCGAAGGCATTGTCAAGTTCATAGACGTGGACAGCACCCGCAATCGGTTTATTGCCAGGCAAAAGGCATTAGACACCACAAACGTAGATGAACCGGTGATGCAAGGCGTGGAGATGGCCATGACCTTAGAAGTGACAGATGAAACCCCCATCACCGTGGTGGTTGACCAGAACGCCGGCGATAACCTTACCATCCAAGGAAACTCCATCTTGAACGTGGGCTATGACGTGACGGAGAACATCACCTTGACCGGCCGCTATGAAGTGACTAAAGGAGATTATGAAATGAGTCTCTATGAGCTGGTGCAACGCAAGTTTGACATTGAGCCGGGTAGCTCGGTGGTCTGGACGGGTGACCCGTTCACAGCAGATGCAGATATTACGGCTATCTATAATGTAGAGGCTTCGCCGCTGGAGCTCATCCAAAGCCAGGTGGCTGGCATTGACCCTTCCACGTCTGGACAGTACCGTCAGAAGTTACCGTTTGACGTGTTCCTAAACCTGGACGGCGAACTCATGAAACCCGCCATTTCTTTCAACATTGAATTGGACGAGAAAAGCAAAGGTGCGTTTGGCGGCGAAGTAGACGCCCGTCTGGACCAGCTAAGCCAGCCTACGCAGGAATCTGAGCGCACCAAACAGGTCTTCTCCCTCCTGGTACTGGGTAGATTTATGGCGCAGGATCCCTTGGCGTCCTCAGGAGGCGGGGGCATCAACAGTGCTTTGCGCGGTTCTGCCAGCAAGGTGCTCACAGACCAGCTCAACAACTTAACCGGACAATATCTGGGTGGCTTGGGCTTAGAACTGGGTCTGAACTCTTATGACGACTATTCTACCGGTGACGCCCAATCCCGCACAGACCTGAACATTGCCATGCAGAAACAGCTCATCAATGACCGCCTGACCGTGCGCTTTGGTACAGACGTGAACCTGGAAGGCAGTAGCCAGAGCCAGGCCAGCAACACCACCAGCGGGTTTGCCGGAAACGTCTCTGTAGAATACTCCATTACCCAAGACGGCCGTTTGCGCCTGCGGGCTTTTAGGGAGAACTCTTATGAAGGCTTCATAGACGGCCAGCTAATACGCACCGGACTGTCTCTTCTTTTTGTGCGGGAGTATGACAGCCTCGCCGAACTTTTCAAAAACACAGGCAAAGCAAAATAATGATAGCGCCTCACCATAAGACTCTTGCTTCTTCCCTACTGACAGGGATGCTTCTTTTATTTATCCTGTTCACCACTGGCTGTAGTAGCACCAAGAGCGTGCCGCAGGGAGACTATCTGTACATTGGCGGAGACATCACCGTCAAATCTGACAACCCAGAAACAGACACCAAACCTCTGGAAGGAGAACTGGCCGCCGCCATCAGGCCTCAGCCCAATACCTCGTTTCTGGGCATGCGACCCAAGCTCTGGATCTACAACGCCTTTGGGGGAAACAAGGAAACCAAGGGCATCACCAACTGGATCAAAACCCGCCTAGGCGAACCACCCGTGCTCTTAAGCGAGGCAGACCCAACCAAGGTGAAGGGCCAGATGACCAACCGCCTCTACAACAAAGGCTACTTCAGTCCTACGCTGGAGCACCAGGTAGACAGCACCAGCAAGCGCAAAATGGCCAGCGTCAATTATACGGCCACCGTGGGCAAGCAGTACATCATTGAGAAGGTCCAGTTTCCGCAGGGCACCGACAGCCTGGCCGTGGCCATCCGGAAAACAGAACCCGAAAGCCTGGTTAAAGCCGGCGACCCGTATGACTTGCAGAATATGATCGCTGAGCGTCTGCGCATTGACGGTATCATGAAGGAAGAGGGATTTTTCTTCTTTGACGAAGACTACCTTATTTTCCACGTGGACAGCACGCTCAACAACAAGGTCAACATTTACATTCGGGTTAAAGAGACTGCGCCCACCAAGGCGCTCATCCCCTACCGCTATCAGTCTGTTTCTGTCTTCTCTGACTACTCCCTGGGTGACTCCCTGAACTATGAGAAACCGGTGCAGTACCAAGACTACAAATACTACCCAGATGAGGAGACGTTCAAGGCGCGTGCCATCCTCAATGCAGTCTTCATCAAGAACGGCGAGAAGTACAGCCGCAAAAAGCACTTGCAGACCATTAACCGCCTCATGGATTTGGGCACGTTCAAGTTCACCGAAGTCCGTTTTGACCCGCGGGACTCGGTGGGCCAAGGCGGCTTGTTGAATGCGTCCATTCTCATGACACAGGCCAAGAAGAAATCCGTCCGGGCCGAGGTGCAGACGGTGCAAAAGTCCAACGGTTTTGCCGGACCGGGTATTACGGTCAGCTTCAGGAACCGAAACGCGTTTAAAGGCGCCGAGCTGTTATTGTTGAACTTGGTGGGCTCTTTTGAGTCGCAGATCAGCGGAGACACCTCCAGAACAGGCTTGACGTCTTATGAGATTGGCGCCGATACGGAGTTGCATATTCCGCGCATCATCTCTCCGTTTGGCATCAGAATTTCCAGCAGTATGTACCAGCCCAGAACCAGTTTCAGGCTAGGGTTCAGGTACATTGACCGGCGCAACTTCTTCCAGCAGAACTCCTTCAACTTTGAGTACGGCTACACCTGGAAGCAATTTGCCACCACAGAGTTTGTCATCAATCCCATACAGGTACAGTTTGCGCAGTTGGCAGACACCAGTGAGGCCTTCGCCGAAATCCTCAGAAACAGACCGTTCCTGGCCCGTTCTTTTGAGCAACAGTTTATCCTGGGGGGTAATTACCGCCTGGTGTTCAACACGCAGGGCATTGCCAACCGTACGCACCAGTTCTACATCAGCCCGGGCCTAGACATGTCTGGCGGCTTGTGGGGACTTTTCTTCAGGGCCAAGAACAAGCGCCCGGCAGACCCAGAATTCCCGAACACCTTGGCTGGGCAAGCCATCTCACAGTACATCAAGACAGACCTGGAGACGCGCTACTACTTCAACATCACTGATAAATTGGTGCTGGCCACGCGTCTGTTGGGGGGCGTGGGAATTCCGTATGGTAACTCAAAGGTTTTGCCGTACATCAAGCAATACGGCATTGGCGGACCTAACAGCATCAGGGCGTTCCCGGCGCGCAGCGTGGGCCCGGGCACGTTTGACCCTAGCAAGGACATTGACCCCGAAGACCCTAACCGCACGTTCACCTTCTTTGACCAGACCGGTGACATCAGGCTGGAGGGCAACGCCGAGTTCCGGTTTCCGCTCATGGATCCCTATCTGAAGGGCGCCGTGTTTGTAGACGCCGGTAACGTGTGGCTCTATGACGAGGACCCAGACCGCCCCGGCGGAAAGTTTGACGGCAATTTCATGAGCCAGTTGGCCGTGGGCGCCGGCGTGGGCATGCGCATTGACGTGCAGTTCTTTGTAGTGCGCCTGGACTTGGCTTACCCACTCCGCGATCCTAACTACATCAACACCAAGCGCCCCACCAATGATGGCTTGTTTGGCACCGGCGTCTTGAACCTGGCCATAGGCTATCCATTCTAAGTATTCCATCCCATTATAAAACCGCTGCCGTTTTTGGCTTGTTTTCTGTAAAACAGCCCAAAAACGGAGCCCCAACCCCTCCCTAACGGAGAGGGGCTTTTTTGTACTGGCGCGAGTCTTAAGACTCGTGACTAAGGATGCGGGGTAGTCTCCTGACTACCCTCGCGGGCACCGTGAAACAAGTGCGTATAGCTCCTTCTGCGAGTTTTTATCAGAATGCGTGATCATCCCCCTACCCCCTTCAAAGGGGGACGATATGCGTGTTTTCTGTAGAGACTAGGCAGTGCCTAGTCTTCTACGCATTTCTGATCCAAAATGCCTGCTCACACAAGCGGACGTTTGTGCTATGGTAGCTGAGCATAGCACATCAGCACATTAATTCATCTTCAAATTTCCAAATCTTCACATTATCACACCTGACACTGCGGGCAGAAGTACGTGGCTCTGCCGCCCACATAGTCTTTCTCAATCTTGGTTTGGCAGTGCGGGCAGTGCAGGTGCGCATCTTGGGCTCCGCCCGAAGGACGTTCATCCCACTCGCGGGCGTGGATAAGGTAATGCGCCGGGAAGTCTCTGTAAATAGCCTCTGCGTTGACGGCGGTTTCCAAGACTCTTCTGATGGAGGTCGCCAGCCGGTCTATTTCCTCTGGGGTGAGCGCATCAGCTCTTCTTTCTGGGTGTAGCCTGGCCTGGAACAACACCTCATCGGCTATCCAGTTGCCCACGCCGGGTGTGATGCGCTGGTCCAGCAGCAGGGATTTGAGCAGGCCTTTCTTTTTGGCCAAGCCTTTGGCAAGTTGTTCTGCGGTGATGGTCAAGGCGTCTGGTCCCAGCTTCTTCTGCTTTTGGAACGCCTCCACGCTGGTGGTCAGTCCCAGCCTGCCAAACTTTCTGGAGTCTATGAACGCCAACCTGAAACCGTTCTGGAAAATAAACACGGCGCGGGCAAAGCGGGGCGTCTCGGCCTCATCCTTATAATACGCCACGTCACCAGTCATCCCGAAGTGCATAGTCACCACCGCGCCATGGTCTGTGAACAGAAACAGTTGTTTGCCCAAGCGGTGCGTACCCGTAAAGGAATGGCCCATCAGCGTCTTCCTGAACTCATCCAGGTCTACCTGCAACTGGCGTCTGGGCTCCTGCACTTCCACCTCCATAATGGGCTGGTGCAGGCTAGTCTCCTCAATGAATCTTCGGTAGGTCTCTACTTCGGGTAGTTCTGGCATAGCGGCAAGGGCATCGTTTTTGGCCTGTTTTCTGGAAAATAGCCAAAAAACGGCTTCCTCACTTAAACCGGCAAGGCAGTGGATTGGTTATCAGAATCTTGGCCAAAAGGCAGGCACCATCTTTTAAAATTCAGTACAAATACGCATTGAAATATAAACCCGAGGCATGGCAGAAGCTGATTGTATTTTGGTAAATTTGGTAAACTCATAAGCTTTGCGTGTATGGAAACTCCCACCCTTTCTCTAGAACAACTCCGTTTCCCTGTCGGTCGGTTTGAATACCCGTCCGTGTACCAGACTGCGCTCACCCAGAAATCTATTGACGTCATTGCCGGTTTGCCGGCCCAGTTGCGCGCCGCCGTAGAAGGCCTCACAGAGGAGCAACTAGACACGCCCTATCGTCCCGGCGGCTGGACCATCAGACAAGTGGTGCACCACCTGCCAGACAGCCACCTAAACAGTTACACGCGCTTCAGGCTGGCCTTAACGGAGGAGCGCCCCGTCATCAAACCATATGATGAAAACGGCTGGGCTCAATTACCAGATGCGCAATCTGCCCCTATTGAAAGCTCCCTGCAACTATTAGATGCCTTGCACCAGCGCTGGGTGATGCTTTTGCAGTCCATGAACTTCCCGCAATGGCACCGCACGTTTGTGCACCCAGAAGGCGGTGAGATGTTCCTGTTCCAGACCGTGGGCATGTATGACTGGCACAGTCGTCACCACCTGGCGCACATCACTACCCTTAAAACCAGAATGGGCTGGTAAAACCCATTTCATAATATGCTCCGTTTTCAGCCTGTTTTCTGGAAGACAGGCTGAAAACGATAAAGCCGGAAGCCTTTGCGTAGTAGTACGCAGAGGCTGCTTGCTTTTTATGAGGTGCTTCTTGATTTATGGATATTGGTGAACACTAGCTTTGTTAGAGTCTTACATAAAGACAATATTGTTCTGTCACGCCGCATTTATATCACTTAAAAACGAAAGAATATCCTCAAATTAGATTATTTTAGCCAGACCTTACTTTGGCTATGCAACTGCTTCCCCTCTTATCTATCTTCAATCTATTCTGGCAGACACTGGCCTGGACGCCTTCTGCCCAGCCTGCTGAACCGCCTGTTCCGTTTATTACTTCTGAGGCGGTGGCACCAGCAGCGCAGGGCTCTCTGGAGTTTGTGGAGAACAAGGGACAGTGGCCCAAGCAAGTGCAATTTTCGGCGGAGGTGCCAGGCGGGCGGCTTTTCTTGCAGAACAAAGGGTTTGTGTACACCCTGTATGATGCCAAGACGCTGGGCCACAAACACGCAGACCAGCCAAAGAAGCCCGGCAAAAAATCACCTGAGACGCTTTCTGATGATGAGGCACGGGTAAAAGGCCACTCTTACTCCGTTACGTTTGAAGGCGCCAGGGCCACCCCTCAGGTAAAAGGCCACGAATCCACTGCAGGCACCAGAAACTACTTTTTAGGCAATGACCCTTCCCGCTGGGGAAAAGGGGCCAGAGGATTCAGGAAGGTACAGTACCAAAACGTATACCCTGGCATTGACGTGGCCTTGTATGAGAAAGCCGGAAAGCTCAAATATGATTTCTACCTGGCCGCAGGTGCCTCTCCTAATAAGATAAAACTCACATACAGCGGAGCCAGTCAACTCAAACTACAGGACGGCCATCTGCTCATCTCCACCACCGTGGGGAACGTAACCGAGCAGAAGCCCATTGCCTACCAGTTGGTAGACGGCCGGCGCAAAGACGTGCCGTGTGCGTTTGTATTAAAGGAGAACACGGTTTCGTTTCAGTTCCCGGAGGGTTATGACCAGAAGTTGCCGCTGGTGATTGACCCGGTGGTGATCTTCTCTTCCTTTACCGGCTCTACGGCAGACAACTGGGGCTTTACCGCCACCTATGACAGCCAAGGCAACATGTACTCTGGCGGGATTGCGTTCAAGGTAGGCTATCCGGCCTCGCCGGGAGCGTTTCAGGTGAACTATGCAGACAGCGTAGACATTGCCATCATCAAATACAACACGGGGGTTTCTGGCCCCGCCGCGCGTTTGTACGCCACGTATTTGGGCGGTCGCAAAGCAGATGTGCCGCACAGCATGGTGGTCAACGCCAAAGACGAACTGCTCATCCTTTCCAGCGTAGGCTCCTTTGATTTTCCTATCTCTGCCAGCGCCTTTGATAGAACCTTTAACGGTGGTCCGCGCATTAAACCTCTAGGCAGCGGCGCCAACCCTAATTACCAGCAAGGCTCAGACATTGCCATCACGTCCTTGAGCTCAGATGGCAGCACCCTGGTGGCCTCTACCTTCTTGGGCGGCACAGACAATGACGGCTTGTTAAATCCTTTCGGGCCTAATGGCAATGACCTGGTGCAAAACTACGGAGACCAGCACCGCGGCGACATCATCACAGACCCAGATGGCAATGTGTACATTGCTTCCAGCACGTTTTCCCGTGATTTTCCGGCCAGAAACGGTTTTCAAAATCAATACGCGGGCGGCACCAATGATGCGGTTATATGTAAGCTTACTCCAAACCTGAGCCAGTTGGTATGGTCCAATTATTATGGGGGCACGGGCACAGACGCTGCCTATTCCATTCAATTAGATAAGAATAGAAACGTGTATGTGGCCGGCGGCACCACCAGCGCCGCCCTGGCTGGCACGGCCAACGGCTTACAAACGTCAAACAGCGGCGTGGTAGATGGCTTTGTGCTAAAGATTGCCAATACCGGAGACAGAATTCTAGCCGGCACGTTTATTGGCACCGATTCTTATGACCAGAGCTATTTCTTACAGTTAGACGGGCAGGAGAACGTGTATCTTTTTGGACAGACGGCCGGCAATTATCCTGTAACGGCTAATGTCTACAATGTTCCTAATGGCAAGCAGTTCATCCATAAACTCAACAACAATTTAAACGCTACCATTTTCTCTACCGTGTTTGGCACTGGCAATGCGCTTATTGACCTTTCACCTACCGCCTTTCTGGTAGATGAGTGTGAACGCATTTACATCTGTGGCTGGGGCGGGGTGACCAACGCAGGGTATGGAAACGGAAGAACCTTTGGGCTACCCACCACGCCAGACGCAGTACAGGCCACCACAGACGGCAGTGACTTTTACCTGATGCAGCTCTCGCCTAATGCCAAGGATTTGGTGTACGCTACGTTTTACGGCGGTCCGCTGGCCAATGAGCACGTAGACGGCGGCACCAGCCGGTTTGACAACCGCGGCATTGTCTACCAGGCGGTGTGCGGCGGCTGCGGCGGCTACAGTGACTTTCCGGTACCGTCTGGCGCCCATACGTACAGTGCCCTCAACAAAAGCACCAACTGCAACAACGCCTCTTTCAAGTTTGACTTTCAGACATCGGCTAATGCAGGGCCAGACCTTAGGTCTTGTTCAGCAGATGCCCCGGTTTTATTACAAGGCACGCCGGCCGGTGGTTTCTGGGCTGGCCCGGGCGTTTCTTTGGTGGGGGGCAGGTATTTCTTTACGCCAACCTCCAACTTAGTAGGAGAAAACATCCTTACCTATACCACCACCATTGAAGGCACCAATCTCTGCGTAAAGACCAATGCCCTGGTCATGACGGTAGCCTCCTCTGTTCCGCACACCATAGACGCCCCTTCCAGCGTCTGCCTAAATGGTGCCCCCATCGTTTTACAAGGAAGCCCCGCTGGTGGTACCTTTACCGTAGACGGTGCCGTTTCTACTACTTTCACCCCAAGCACGGCTGGCGTGGGGTACCATATCATCACGTATACCAGCACCGGCGCCAACGGTTTTTGTGGGTCTGTGACCAGAACCATTCAGGTACTGCCCGCTCCTACCCTTCAGCTGGGACCAGACGTAGTGCTCTGCCCTGGCAACATGGCTCCCCTTCAATTGACGGCTACTCCCGCTGGCGGAAGCTGGACGGGCAACTATGTAACGGCGGCGGGTGTTTTTACACCTCCGGCTGGTTTCACGGGTACTACCCAGGTGACGTACACCATCACCGGGGGTTGCGTAGCCACGGCTACCAAGAACATCTCGGTGGCGCCTATTCCTACGGTTCAGGCATCCTTGGCCAATAGTTGCCAGAATGATCTTTCTATTTCGGGGTACGCGCCGTTCAATGCGGTTTTTGCCAACACCACCACCGGGTCCACCAGCTACCTTTGGGACTTTGGAGACGGCGGCACCGCTACAGACAAAACCCCAACGCATACGTACCTGCAACCCGGCACTTATACTGTCAAACTCACCGTCTTCTATGGCCCCGGCTGCCAGGAGCAACGGGAGATTGGCAAGGTACTGGTAGTCAATGGCATCATGCCCAACATCTTCACGCCCAACGCAGACGGCATCAATGACACCTTTGTGCAGCGGTTCAGCTGTCTGCCCACGTCCTTAACCGTGTACAACCGCTGGGGCAAGCAGGTGTATGAAAACAAAGACTATCAACAAAACTGGACGGGAGACAACCTCTCTGAAGGCACGTATTTTTACTTACTCAAAGACACCGCCGGCAACACCGCCAAGGGCTGGGTGGAGATTGTACGATAAGTCATGGCCAGGCACTTTCCAGAGGCCTGCTGCGTTCTTATCTTTGGCATTTAACAGACAAATTTCATGGCAAGACCTCCTAGAAAAAGAATAGGCATACTCAACACTCCGCTTACCGTCTCCAAACAGTTTCTACCTGCTACCATCTTGCTGGTGGTGGGCCTCATCATGCTAGGCTTGCAGTACGGCACCAAGGGCGTGCAGAGCCCTAAAGACCTAACCGCCATTGAGGGCACCCTGAGCAACTACTCTTTTAAGAAGACCGCTGATGGGGACCTGGACTACGGCATCTGGATGCAAGAACTCACAGAGCGCTTTGTCCTGCCTAAGAACGAGGTTGCCCGTTTTGACACGGCCGCCTTCAAGGCCCAGGCCAAGATTGGCGAGCGCCTGCGCGTAGAATACAACAAGCGCGAAGACCCTGTCAAGAACGAGGGCAACCGCCGCATATACAGCCTATCTGCGCCCAAGCTAAACAAAACGTTTTTATCTGCCGAGGAAGTGCTGCGCCGTGACACCGGCGGCTGGCTGACGTGGTTGACCTATGCCCTGATTGCGGCGGGCATTGGCTTGTTCAGCTACAAATTATATCAGCAGAACCAGCAGCAGGAGACCTCTTACTAACGCTTTCCGTTTTTGGCCTGTTTTCTGTAAAACAAGCCAAAAACGAAAGAGTTTCTTGTACTGCTCATGGTCCTGCCCAGAAACTATTGCACCCTTCAACCGGTTATAGAAACGGCACCTTACCGCCTTCTTCTATGAGACCAATCATTTTCTCACTTATACTGTTGTTGGGCTTTACGTCCTGCGCCCAGAGCCAGAACAAAAAGCAGACCTCTACCACCAAAAAAGCATCTGCCGCGGCGCCGGCTAAAAAAGACGGCCTGGCCGTAGCCACGTTTGCGGGCGGCTGTTTCTGGTGCACCGAAGAATCTGCTGAAAAACTAAAGGGCGTCCATGAGGTGGTGGCTGGCTACACCGGCGGCACCGTCAAAAACCCCACGTATGAGCAGGTAACCACTGGCATGACTGGCCACGCCGAAGCCGTCCAGATTCACTATGACCCTGCCGTGATTAGCTATGAGACCTTGCTGGAAGCCTTCTTCGCGGCGCATGACCCTACCACGCTGAACCGCCAGGGACCTGACGTAGGCACCCAGTACCGCTCGGCCATTTTCTACAAAACGCCAGAAGAGAAAGCCCAGATTGACGCCTACATAGCCAAGCTCAACAGCGCGCGCGCGTTTCAGGCCCCTATTGTCACACAGGTAGAGCCGCTCAAAGAATTCTACGTAGCCGAAGACTATCATCAGGACTTCTACAAAACCAACCCGGACAACCCTTACATGCGTGCCGTCTCCAAGCCCAAGCTGGAGAAGTTTAAGCAGAAGATGGAAGGAAAGTTAAAGGATCAGGAGTAAAAGCAGCGAGGCCCTTCAAATGAAGGGCCTCGCTGCTTTTATGATAAGATGGTTCACGCGCACTAGGCCAGACTAGCTTTCTAGCCGGGCAATGAGGCTTAGAAACCTGTCAGAAAGTGCCTCTATTTCAGAGAGGCCGTTCTGGGCTTGTTCCATTTTCCCGTTGGCGTAGAGACCAAACAGAGAACGCGCGGTGGCCTCCAGGCTCTGGTAGGTTTGTTTTAGCTCCAGCATCTCGGGCTTATGAGAATACTTTTTGCCTACCGTAGAGAACCACACGGGTATGGGGCCTGAACTTGAAAAGAAGACCTCATCTACGGTGCCGCCGTACAGCACAGAGCGCACTTTTGACTTAAACAGAATATGTTTAATCCGTAACTGTTGAAAATCTATCTGTGCTTGATTCATTTAGGGCACGGTACAAGAAAGATGGACGCCAATGGCTTTGCGATTATTGATTTGCTTTCAAAGACTCCAGTTCTTGTCTAAGCTTCACTTTATCCGTGACTTCATAGCCAAACACAATGATGCCTCCTACTTTGCCGTGCTCATACAGCGGCTGGTAGATGATGTTAAAATAAGTGTCTACCAAGCGCCCGCTGTTGTCCTTGTCCAGAGCCACCCCAATTTCTTCGGCCACAAACGGGGCACCTGTGTTGTATACGTTGTCTAGTATCTGAATGAAGCCTTGCTCCACCACTTCGGGCAGGGCTTCCCGCACCGGTTTTCCCTGCAACTCCCTTTTAGGGAAAAGATTTTGATAGTGCGTGTTCACCAAGGTAAAGACGTGCTCTGGTCCGGTTAACGTGGCAAAGAGCGCTGGTGCCTGCATGATGAGGTGCTCCATGGTGGCGCGCTGGTCTTCGGCGGTTTGGTAGGCGTCCTGCAGCTGGTCAGAGAGCGCAGACAACTGCTCATTGGACTCCAACATCTCCTGCACCATGATTTTAGTGTTGTGAATGTCTGTGACGCTGCCCACCCGCATGACTACCTCCTGGTTTTCATCGCGCATGGGAACGTTTTTGAGCAAGTGCCACCGGTAATTGCCGTTCTTGTCCTTAATCCGTACCTCTAGTTGAAACTCCTCTTTGTCAGAGATGGCTTTCTCACGAAGGTTTTTCAACTGTGACACGTCTTCTGGGTGGATGGTATCTAACCATTTCACGCCCATCAAGTCGTCAAATTTTAAGCCGGTATACTCCAGCCAACGCTGGTTTACGTAGGTGCAGGTGCCGTCTGGCTCATTGGTGTGAATGAGCTGCGGCACTGCGTCCGTCAGGAACTTGAACTTGCCTTCACTGGCTTTCATGGCTTTTTTGGCCAGTTCGCGCTCTGTCACGTCATGCGTGTTCTGGATGACAAACCGCACGTTGCCGTCCTGGTCTAGCACAGGCGTATGCGAGGCCTCCCAATACCTGGTTTCAAAGCCGCCGCCGTCTGCCTCAGAGCGTTCCAGGTCATAGCGCAGCACGTCCAGGTAGTCAACCTTTTTGGTGGCAATGGCATTCTGGATAGAGACAGTCACCGGATTCTCCTCAAAGGAGGTCTCAGGGTTTTGATACACTTCCTTCAAGAACACCTTGCCCAAAATCTCCTCCCTGGTTTTTAGGGTGGTTTTGAGGTAGGTGTCGGTGGCGGCCAGAATTTTAAACTCTGGTGAGACAATGACTATGTTTTCAGGGACGTTGATGAAATAATCAAAGAACTCCATAGGAATTGTGGGCTAAGGGGAAACGTGTCAACAAAAGTAGTAAGATGCCTTTGTTTTTTAACTAACCATGCACCAGCAAATGTTAGGTTAGCCTATAGGCAGGCATTCTTAGTAAAATGGACAAGGGGCCAGAATGTTTAAGGCTTTCCATTATTTTTTCTAACAAACTGCGTTTTTGGTCTGTTTCCGGTAAAACAGGCCAAAAACGCAGGCAACCAGCCGCCTACCAGGCCGCCTTTTAACCATACTCAGGCATAGATAGACGCGTCCTTGAAAACGATTGGCCCGCCTGAGCTTTTGAAAACCAACCTCTGCCGCATCCGTTTCTACTAACCGGCAAGAATGGCTAGCTTTGCCCTCATATCTTAGGAAAGAATATCCCCTTGAAAGCAACTCAATTTTTAGAGCTATACCGTCAGGACCCCGTAGTACAGACCGTGGACCAGCGTTTGTCTACGCCAGAGCCGGTGCACGTGCAATTAAAAGGCCTGGTGGGCAGTCTGGATGCCGTGGTGGCCTCTACCCTGCAAACCATGCAGCCGCGCACGCACCTGTTCATCCTGCATGACCGCGAAGAAGCCGCCTACTTTTACAGCGACCTCTCCAGCCTGCTGGAAGACAGCCACGAGGTACTGCTGTTCCCTAGCTCCTACAAGCGCGCCTACCAGTTTGACAGCACCGAGAACGCCAATATACTATTAAGAGCCGAAGTCCTCAACCGCCTGAACGACCGCGGCAAGGCCGGCGCTTTGATCGTGACGTACCCAGAGGCCCTCACCGAGAAAGTCATCAATAAGAAATCCCTGGTGGCCAACACGCTGGGTGCCAAAGTAGGCGAAAAGCTGGACGTCAACTTCTTGACCGAGGTCCTGAACAGCTATGACTTTGAGCGCACGGATTTTGTGTATGAGGCCGGCCAGTTTGCCGTGCGCGGCGGCATCATTGACGTCTATTCCTACGCCAATGAATTGCCGTACCGTCTGGAATTGTTCGGGGATGAGATTGAAAGCATCAGAACCTTTGACCCCAACACGCAGCTTTCTGTAGAGCAGAAGAAGCAGATTAGCATCATCCCCAACGTACAGACCAAGCTGCTGCAAGAAACCAGAGAATCGTTTCTGGATTTTATTCCGGAGGACAGCAAAATCTGGGTGAAGGACTACCGCCAGACCGTAGAGGTGGTGAATGAGTCTTATGAGAAGGCTGAGCAGGCGTTCCAGGAAATGCTGGAGCATAGCGCCGGCGTGCAGGTAGTCTCCAAACCGGCAGATTTGTTTGAGAGCGGTAAGGCGTTCAAGAAAGGCTTGGAGAAATTCACCTTGATTGAGTTTGGCAAGCGCTTCAACTTTAAGAACGCCGAGGTCATCCAGTTTCAGGCGCATCCACAGCCCTCGTTCAATAAGGATTTTCAGCGGCTGGCGGCCAACCTGCATGAGAACCAGAGCAACGGCTACGTGAACGTCATCGTCTCAGAATCGCCGCGCCAGGCAGACCGCTTGCTCACCATTTTTGACGAGCTGGACCATGACGTGCGGTTCCACCATATGATGCTGGCCCTACGGGAGGGCTTTGTAGACGACCAAGTGAAACTGGTTGCCTACACAGACCACCAGTTGTTTGAGCGCTATTACAAGCATAAAACCAAAGAAGGCTACTCCAAGTCCAAGGCCCTTACCCTCAAAGAACTCAAAACCTTAAAATCCGGGGACTATGTCACGCACATGGACTACGGCATCGGGCGCTTTGCCGGGCTGGATAAAGTAGAAGTGGGCGGCAGGCTGCAGGAAGCCATTAGGTTGGTATACCGAGATGATGATTTGCTGTATGTGAGTATTCACTCGCTACACAAAATCACTAAATACACCGGCAAAGAAGGCACGCCGCCCAGCATGAGCAAGCTGGGTTCCCCGGAATGGGAGAACAAGAAAAAGAAAGTCAAAAGCAAGGTCAAAGACATTGCCGCCGAGCTTATCAGACTTTACGCCAAACGCAAGGCCGCGCCGGGGTACGCCTTCTCAAGGGACGGTTTCTTGCAGGCAGAGCTGGAGTCCTCGTTTATCTATGAAGACACGCCAGACCAAGGCAAGGCCACCGAAGACGTGAAAAACGACATGGAACAGCCGCACCCCATGGACCGGCTGGTCTGCGGGGACGTGGGCTTCGGGAAGACGGAGATTGCCATACGTGCGGCCTTCAAAGCCGCCTGTGACGGAAAGCAGGTGGCCGTTTTGGTGCCTACCACCATCCTAGCCATGCAACATTACAAGACGTTCCGGGACCGTCTGGAGGCGTTTCCGGTGAACGTGGAGTACATCAATCGCTTTAAGACCACCAAGCAGATTAAGGAAACCCTGGCCCGCGTGGCCGAAGGTAAAACTGAAATTCTCATTGGCACGCACCGGCTGGCCAGCAAGGACGTCAAGTTCAAGAACCTGGGCTTGTTAATCATTGACGAGGAGCAGAAGTTTGGTGTAAAGACCAAAGACCGCCTCAAAGAAATAAAGATAAACGTGGACACGCTCACGCTCACGGCTACTCCTATCCCTAGAACGCTTCACTTCTCTTTGATGGGCGCCCGCGACCTAAGCGTAATTGCCACGCCGCCGCCCAACCGGCAACCGGTACAGACAGAATTGCACGTATTTGATGACCTGCTCATCAGAGACGCCGTCGCGGCTGAGCTCAAACGCAAAGGCCAGGTCTTTTTTGTGCACAACCGCATTGCGGACATAGAGGAGATGGCCAACCTCATTCTCAAACTAGTGCCAGACGCCAAAGTGACCTACGCCCACGGCCAGATGGATCCAGAGGAACTTGAGAAACGCATGATGCGCTTTGTGGAGGGCGAGTATGACGTGCTGGTCTCTACCAACATCATTGAAAGCGGGCTGGACATTCCTAACGCCAACACCATCATCATCAACCGCGCGCATATGTTTGGCTTAAGTGATTTGCACCAGATGCGCGGACGCGTGGGCCGCTCCAACAAGAAAGCGTATTGTTATTTGCTCACTCCGCCGGTATCCGGTCTTCCGTCAGACGCCCGCAAGCGCTTGAGTACCCTAGAAGAGTTCTCAGACCTAGGCGAAGGCTTCAAGATTGCCATGCGGGATCTGGACATACGCGGCGCGGGCAACATGCTGGGAGGCGAGCAGAGCGGCTTCATCACAGACCTAGGCTTTGAGGCCTATCACCAGATCTTAGACGAGGCCGTGCAGGAACTAAAGGAGACCGAGTTCAAGGAGCTTTTCTTCAAGGACGTGGACCTGGACAAACTCATAGAGCCCGTCAAGGAATGTTCTATTGAGACAGACCTGGAGATTCTCATCCCAGACTACTACATCAGCAACATCTCTGAGCGCCTGCAGATGTATAGCAAACTGGACAGCGTCAAAGACCTGGAGAGTCTGAACAAACTGGTGGCCGGTATGGTGGACCGCTTCGGGCCCATGCCCGAGCAGGTAGAGCAATTGGTGACTATTGTAAAGATGCGTTGGGAGGCCTGTCACCTTGGTTTTGAGAAGCTTACCCTCAAGAAAGAGACGCTCAAGGGCTACATTCCTAGCCAGAACAACGACCCCTTCTTCCAGTCCGAAACCTTTAGCCGCATTTTACAGTACGTGCAGCAACACTCACGCCGTTCCAGACTCAAAGAAGCCAAAGACAAACTCATTGTCATTGTAGAGAACGTGTCTACCTTGGCTTCGGCGCAAGACATTTTTGAAGACCTGAAGGCGTAGCTACTTCCGTTTTTGGCCTGTTTCCCCCAAAACAGGCCAAAAACGCCAATTTTATGGGGCTACTGGAAACAATTAGCCCATGCCAGAGCTTTACTGGTAGTATTATTTGACTTTCTATCTCATGACCTCTGTTACAGGCCAAAGTACCGCTCTTGACATACTCTCTGTTTTCAGGGCGATGCCGGGCCTACACCTCATCCTCTCTCCCACGCTCATCATTCTGGAGGCCAGTGACGCCTACCTGGCCCACACGTTTAAGACCAGGGCCATTCTGGGCCAATACCTGTTTGACGTCTTCCCAGACAACCCTAACAACCGGGCAGCCAATGGAGCGCATAACCTTAAGCAGTCCCTAGCATATACCCTTCAGCACAAAGTCCCCCATACCATGGAGGTGCAGCGGTATGACGTGTTGAACCAAGATAAGTTTGAAGAGAAATACTGGCAGCCACTCAACGCACCGGTCTTGAGTGATACGGGAGAGGTGCTCTACCTCATTCATACCGTCCAGGATATTACAGACCAGCAACTGCAGAAAATAGAACAGGAGATAACCAGAGACAACATGACCGCCATGTTAGAAGCCTCTGCCGGCGTCTCCTGGGAGTATGACATGCACAGCGACAAGTTGTTCTGGGGAAAGAACTTTGAGCAGTTTTTTGGCTACCCGGTCAACAAAGAAGGCGAGTCTCCCGCGCAATGGGATGCCCGCGTGCACCCTACAGACCTGCCCCAGATTAAGGCCAGTTTTGCGAAGACCCTAGAAAACAAGGAGAAAGTCTGGACGGGCAAGTACCGGTTCTTAAAGGCAGATGACACGTACTCGCCTGTAGTAAACCACACCTTCATTCTCTACCACCCAGAAGGAAAGCCTTACCGCATGCTGGGCACCCTGCTCAACATTGAAGGCGTGCACCGGGCAGAGCAGCTGGCCAAAGAGAACCTGGAGCGCTTTGAGCTTTTGGCCAAGGCCACCAATGACGTCATCTGGGACTGGAATCTGGAGACCAACTACGTCTGGTGGAATGACGGTTTCAAGGTCACGTTTGGCTACAAACAAGAAGACATTGAGCATGACGCCAACTCCTGGTACGGCCGTATTCACCCAGAGGACGTAGAGCGTGTGGTAGAAAGCATCCACCACGTCATAGACAGTGAAACCGGCACCAACTGGCAGGATGAGTATAGGTTCAGGAAAGCAGACGGCTCTTACGCAGACGTTTTTGACCGTGGCATCATCTCCCGCAACAAAGCTGGCAAGCCCGTTCGCATGATTGGGGCCATGCTGGACATTACAGAGAAAAACAAATACGCCGCAGACATCAAAGCCAGTGAAGAGCACTTCAGGGCGTTGTTGGAGGGCATTCCAGAAATTGCCTGGGTAAGCCGTGCCGATGGCCAAATCTACTATTATAACAGGGCGTGGTTTACGTACACAGGCACTACGTCAACAGAACAGCGCTGGCAAGACATCATCCACCCAGAAGACATTGAATCTACCAACCAGATTTGGGCCCAGGCCCTGGCCACTGGCAAAGAATACGTCAACGAGGCCCGGCTAAGACGCGCCTCTGACGGGCAGTACCGGTGGTTTAGCATCAAAGCCACTCCCTTACGCAGTGACAACGGCAGCATTCTGGCCTGGATTGGCGTTAACACAGACATACAGGAACAGAAGAACATTCAACAAAAGCTCAAAGAGCGGGATGAGTACGTACAACGCATGCTGGCCCAGTCACCGGTGCAGTTTGCCGTACTTAAAGGCCCAAGCTGGATCATTGACTTTGCCACTCCGCAGTTTAAGCAGCTGGTAGGCCAGCGTGACCTTGTAGGCAAGACCTTTAAGTCTGTGTTGCCAGAACTGAAAAGCCAGGGCTATTTTGAAATCATTGAGAACGTCTATACTTCGGGCAAAACCTACTTCGGAAATGAGTCTGCGGCCTTCTTAGACAGACACGGGAACGGTCAACTAGAACTGGGTTATTTTAACTTTGTCTACCAACCACTCTTTGATGACCAGCAACAAGTAGAGGGCATCTTAATCTTGATAGTAGAAGTGACGGAACAAGTGTTGGTACGCCAAGAAGCTGAACAGTTGGCCCAAGACTTAAAGATCTCCCATGAGCGCACGCTCAACCTCTTAGAGGCCCTGCCCCACATGACCTTTACCACCAAGCCCAACGGCGAAGTGGACTACTACAGCCCCAAATGGTATGACGGCTACCTGGGTACCAATTTTGAAAGCCTGCAGGGCTGGGGGTGGCAGAACTTTCTGCACCCAGATGACCTGGAGCGCACCACCACCCAATGGATTAACTCCCTGGAAACCGGCCATGAGTTTGAGATAGAAAACCGCTGGAAGTCCAAAGAAGACGGCCAGTACCGTTGGTTCCTGATCAGAGGCGTTCCGGTGCGTGACTCAGAGGGAAACATCACCCAGTGGGTAGGCACGCATACGTATCTAGAGGACCAGAAACGCACGTTGCTGGCGCTGGAGGAAAGCACCAAGAACTTCCAGTTTCTGGCAGACTCCATGCCGCAGCTGGTCTGGACCACAGACGCCAACGGCTATCATGACTACTTCAACCAACAGTGGGTAGAATACACCGGCTATGACGTAGAGGCCAGCAAAGGCACCCAGATGTGGAACAACCTGCTGCACCCAGAGGACCAGGCCCGGGCCGAAGCCCGCTGGCACCAGTCCCTGACCACGGGTGAGCCCTATGAGATTGAATACAGGTTCAAGCGCGCCGCAGACGGTGAATGGCGCTGGTTCCTGGGCCGGGCCCTGCCCCAGCGCAACCCCCAGGGAGAGATAGTGAAATGGTTTGGCACCTGCACAGAGATTGAGGATCAGAAACGCAACGAGGCCCTCATGGAGCAGACCAACCAGGAACTAATGAACATCAATGAAGACTTGGACAGCTTTGTGTACACGGCCTCGCATGACTTAAAGCTGCCCATCATCAACATGGCCCGCATCTTTGAGGAGCTTACCAAAAGCGCCACGTTCCAGGACCCAGACGCCAACCTGCTCATTGGCATGTTCAACAAGTCGCTCACCCAGATACAGGGCACCATCCATGACCTGGCAGAGATTGTGAAGGTGCAGAAGAACATAGACTCGCACCAAGAGAAGGTAGTGCTCACAGACTTAGTGGAGGAGGTAAAGCTGAGCATCCAGGACTTGTTGCAAAAAAACAACGCCAAGGTAACCACGCACCTAGAAGAAGCGCCTTCGCTGCTGTTCTCCAGGGTTAACCTTAAGAGCATTCTGTATAACCTGGTAAGCAACGCCGTCAAGTACCGCTCACCGCAACGCACGCCAGAGGTGATGATTACCTCTGCCCATGAAGAGGGTTTTCTGGTCCTCACCGTGCAGGACAACGGCATGGGCATAGACCTGGAGAAGCACAGCGTTAAACTGTTCCAGATGTTTAAACGTTTCCATAACCATGTAGACGGCTCTGGCCTGGGACTTTACATTGTTAACCGCATCATGCAAAAAAACGGGGGCCGCATAGAGGTGCAAAGCCAGGTTGGCCAGGGTACCACGTTCACGCTTTATTTTAAAGAAGACCTGTAAGGTTTTTAACTACCTTTACCCTATGAAACGGCTTAACCTCATATTACTGGTGGATGATGATGAAACCACCAATTACCTTAACAAGCGGCTCTTGAACAATTTGGACATTGCCGCATCCATTGAGGTGGCCACCAACGGAGAGGAGGCCCTTAAGTTTTTGCAGAGCAACCACGCCGCCGGCAACGCCAACCCAGAACTTATCCTGCTGGACATTAAGATGCCGGTCATGGACGGGTTTGAGTTTCTGGAGGAGTATGATCAACTCCCCGCAGAGCTGAAGAACTGCGTTCTGGTGATGATGCTTACCTCGTCGGCTAGCTTCTATGACCTGGAGCGCCTTAAGCAGTACAACACCGTGCAGCGCCATATCTCCAAGCCCCTGCAAGAATCGCACATCAAAGAAATCATGGAAACGTATTTTCCTGAGCAATAACCCACACGTTCTTAAAAAGAGAAGGGCTCCTTAGATCATCTAAGGAGCCCTTCTCTTTTATAGGGTTGACAGGCAGCAGGTGCCTTCTTGGCTTGCTTTTTTACAGGATGGCAGTGTTGGCGTTGGCAGGAATTGGTTGGCTGAAGGTGTTTTGCATGGGTGCCGCTTGACGGTTGGTCTGCGCGTGCGCAAACCCGGAGAGCATCAACATAAACAAGGCAAAAATACTGATCAGAGGCAAAAATCTTTTCATATCACACTACCCTCAATTTAGTTCTTCATGCTCATACTGGCTTCGGCCAGAAATGGTTATGGGTACCCAGGTGTTTTTAGCTTCTTTTCTGAAAAACAGGTCAAAAACGACTTAGAGTGCAAGGCGTTCTTAACTCTCTGCAAAGGCTATCGTAAACGTAGCAGAAGGTGCCTGCCCAACCCAGGGCAGCGCCTTATGTAAGACCAAACCAATACTACCATGCAAGACAATAAGTATAGAAACCCCAGCAGCGCAAACCAGGGAGATGAGCAAGACAACCAACGCCTGGGCCGTGACTTGTACCGCCGTGACCAGGAGCACACCCCGCAGCACCCACAGGCGCAGGGCAGCCACTGGGACCCTAGCAACAACTTCCACACGGGGCCTAGCCACCAGACCAGAAGCCACTTCCCAGAAGACCAGTATGGCATGAACTCCAACGCAGACCTGGGCGGCAGCCGCCAGAAGCACTACGGCACCAGCCAGAACAGCCCTTACCGTGCCCAGAACAGCTTAAACTACGGAGACAGCCGCAACACCCGCCAGGGACAGCAGCCGTACCCGTCTTCTTCGTCGCAAGGGCACAACAGCAACACCCACTTCTCTCCGTACGGCGACGGTCGCGGCAACTACTCGGCCATCCAGGACTCTTACGGCCGCGGGCATGACAACATCCATTCTGAGCGCATTGACCCGCGCCGCCGCATGGACGACTCTAATGAGAACTACTACCGCGGCGCCTACATGGACTCCAGAGGCGTGCGCACAGAGCCGCCGCTGCCAGAGAACAACCCCTACAATGACTGGCCCGGCGGGCGCAGCCGTTACAAGGATGATGACTACCGCTACGGCAGCGGCAACCATGACTGGTACAGAGAGCACCGCTACACAGACAATGATGGCCGCCGCGTAGACCGTGACAAGGGTGATATTCTGGATGACATGGGCGAAGGCCTGCGTGAAGCCTGGCATGACATCCGTCACGGTGCCCAGAACCTCTGGAACCGCACTACCCGCACCATGTACACCGGCGACCTGCATCCAGACCGCGACAGAGACCGCGACCATAACTATGAGTACCGCTCATATAGAGACAGAGGCCGTGAGAACGGGCCGCGCTGGTCAGATGAAAGCGACCACGGCCGCGACCCCAATACGGGGCACTACTCATCACGCCACTAATCCTTAAAACGTAAGAAGATGAAACCCATCCTCATTGCCTTGACCCTCACGTCCATCGCTATTTCCTGGATGCTCTACCGGGCATTCCCTATGGATGATGAGTCAGTGGACCACACGTTTTAAAGATTGTTTGCAAAGAACAGAAGCCAGCGCCCTTAGGTGCTGGCTTCTTTGTTTTCGGGCCTACTTCGTTTTTGGCTTATTTTCCAGAAACTAGCACAAAAACGCTGCTGCTGGTGTTAAGCACTTGATGTTGCAAGACCTCCTCACCCAGATACGCGCCTGCCAGCTATGCGCCGCGCATTTGCCTCATGGCCCCAGACCCGTTCTCAGAGCCTCTACCACTGCCAAATTGATGATTGTAGGCCAGGCACCCGGCACCAAGGTGCACGCCTCGGGCATTCCTTGGGATGACCAGAGCGGCAAGCGCCTGCGCCAATGGATGGGCCTTACGCCAGATGAGTTTTATGACGAAGCCAACATTGCCATTGTGCCCACCGGTTTCTGCTTTCCGGGCACCGGAAAATCGGGTGATTTGCCACCAAGACCCGAGTGTTTTCAGCACTGGCACCCGCAGCTGCTGCCTATGTTGCCCAATGTACAGCTCACGCTTTTGATAGGCGTCCACGCCCAAAAGGCCTTCTTACAAGATAAGGCCAAGCCCACGCTTACCCAAACCGTGGAAGCCTGGCAAGACTACCTGCCTAAGTATATGCCTTTGGCCCATCCTTCGCCCCGAAACATTGCTTGGTTTACCCGCCACCCTTGGTATGAGCAGGAGATGATTCCTACCTTACAGGAAATGGTACAGACGGTTTTGAAGGGATAGCCTACGGCATCGTTTTTTGCTTATTTTTGAGAAAACAGGCCAAAAACGCATGACCGCTCCTTCTCTCCAAAGCAAGTTACCCAACGTAGGCACCACCATCTTCACCACCATGACGCAGCTGGCCCTGCAGCACAACGCCATCAACCTGGCGCAGGGCTTCCCAGACTTTAACTGCCCACAAGAGCTGATGAACCTGGTCACGGAGGCCATGCGCCAGGGCCACAACCAGTACGCGCCAAGTGCCGGCATTCCCGCGTTGCGGCAGAAAATCAGTCAGAAGACGCAGCACCTGTACGGCCACTTGCCCAATCCAGACACTGAAGTGACCGTCACCTCCGGTGCCACCGAAGCCTTGTTTGCCGCCATTGCCGCCGTGGTCCAACCCGGAGACGAGGTGCTGGTGGTAGAGCCCTGCTATGACTCCTATGTACCGGCCATTGAACTAAGCGGCGGCGTGCCGGTATATGCCTCCCTCACCTACCCAGATTTTGCCCTAGACTGGCAGCAGATTGAAGACAAGCTCACCTCCAAGACTAGGCTTCTATTGTTAAATTCGCCGCACAACCCTACTGGCGCTGTCTGGCAACAGGAAGATTTGGACGCCCTGACCAGATTAGCCCAGAAGCATTCATTTTTGATTCTGAGCGATGAGGTCTATGAGCACATGGTTTTTGACGGGCAGCCGCATTTGAGCCTTCTGTCAGTGCCGGCCCTGGCGGAAAGGGCGTTTGTGATCTCATCCTTCGGGAAGACCTACCACACCACCGGCTGGAAAGTAGGCTACTGCATTGCCCCACCCGCGCTCACCGCAGAGTTCAGGAAAGTGCACCAGTACCTTACCTTCAGCACGGCCACGCCGTTCCAGCACGCGCTGGCTGCCTTCTTAGATAACCACGAGCATTACCTTACGCTACCCAGCTTCTACCAACAGAAACGCGACCTGTTTGCCCAGTTGTTACAACCGTCCAAGTTTGAGCTGATTCCCTGTGCTGGCACGTACTTCCAATTAGCGCGCTACGCCAACATCTCAGACAAGCCAGATGTAGAGTTTGCCCAGTGGCTCACCAAAGAAGTAGGTGTGGCCACCATTCCCATATCCGTCTTCTACCATGACCACACCGACCACCGTTTAGTGCGCTTCTGCTTCGCTAAGAAGGAGGAAACGCTAATATCTGCGGCAGAGCGTTTGTGTCAGTTGTGAGTCCTGAATCTAGAGTCAGGAATTATCAGTCACAATAGATTTCCGCCCGCCGGGCGATGAAGGCATTTCAACGTCTCTACCACTAATCCGTCTGCCCTTGACCGAGGGAAAAGAGACTGGTTAGTTTAAGTCTCTTTTCACGAGAGAGAAAGTAATGACTGTTCGATTGGCAGAGACGTAAGGCAGCTATGAAACAGATAGCTTCTCACGGTGCACCTTTATGAGCCCCCGCCCTGTCTGAGCGGTCAGCGAGTTCGGGGGCTCTTGATTCTTTTGGTTACTTTTCTCATCAAGGAGAAAAGTGACAAACCCGGGCAGAAAGTAAGAAAGAAGGAATTGGGAAGAACGGCGTTGGGAGGCAGGAGCAGAAAATAGGAATCAGCTGCACCAAGTCATCCCCCTACCCCCTTCAAAGGGGGACGAAGAAGCCCCAATTATAAAAAGTCATTTTCAGCCTAATTCCCAGAAAACAAGCCAAAAACGCCTTACAACAGTTTTTCCGCTACTTCCTTCCAGGTGTTCACGCGTTCAAACTCCGTAACATGCACATTATGGGTAGAGGTGAACAACAGCTTGCGGTCCCCAGAAAACGTACGGAGGTTCTTGACGCGGTCGTCAATCATGATGTCAGCGCCAATAATGGATTTGTCGCCGCAGAGGACGTAGTTCTGCCAGCCGATAAACGGGAAATGGTCCTGGAGCCAGTCAAACTTGTCAATGAGCGAATTCCTGAACTCCATGCCGGCGCTCACAATAAAGACCTCATACTTCTCCGTCAATGCCTTGATGACTTCCTGACTGTCGGGGATGACTTGCAGGTCTCTAAAGAAACCTTCAGCGTTGATGTATTCCCAAACCTTGGCTGAGTGCTCTGCTGGCACGGCCTCATGCACTTCTTTGCCGTGGAGCGCCTCCAAGGTCAGTTGCAGTTCGCAGTCCCGGTTGTACAATTCAATAAACTTGGCGATGGGGTCGGCCATGACCTCATCCATATCTATGGCTATCTTCAGCATCTTGGGTTTCTAAATTTCCAATGTTCTTATTCGGGTTGTACCTTGCATTAGTTGGGCAGCGCCAAGAACAATTGCTGCTTGGAGCTTTTATTACGTTCCCAATTACTAATTCTTAATTGTTAATTATTAATTTAAACCATGTTTTCTGATCTGCGCGTCTCATTGATCCAAGCTGATTTACTCTGGCATGATGCCGCTGCCAACCGGGCCAAGCTAGAGGAGAAAATCATACAGCTCCCCGAAACTGATTTGGTCATCCTGCCAGAGATGTTCACCACCGGTTTTAGCATGGAGGCGGCAGACCTGGCCGAAGAAATGACCGGCGACTCAGTGGCTTGGATGAAACAGATGGCGCAGCAGACTAAGGCTGTGGTGATGGGAAGCCTCATCATCCAAGAAGGCGGCAAGTACTACAACCGCCTTCTCTGGATGCGTCCAGACGGCACCCACGCCCACTATGACAAGCGTCACCTGTTCAGGATGGCCGGTGAGACCGAGGTGTACACCGCCGGTCAGGAGCGTTTAATTGTGGATTTGAAAGGCTGGAAAATTTGCCCGATGGTGTGCTATGACCTGCGCTTCCCGGTGTGGGCGCGCAATACGCCGCTGGCCTATGACGTGCTCATCTACATTGCCAGCTGGCCCGATCGCCGCCGTTTTGCCTGGACGACCTTGCTCCAGGCCCGCGCCATTGAGAACCTGGCCTACACCGTGGGCGTGAACCGCGTGGGCACCGATGCCAAGGGACATTACTACTCCGGTGATTCTGCCGCTTATGACTTACTGGGAGCCAGCCTTTTCCACACCGAACACCAAGAGACCGTAGAGACCATCACCTTGTCAAGGGCGCATTTAGAGGAAACCAGAACCAAGCTCCCCTGGCACCTGGACGCAGATGCTTTTCAATTGATTGATTGAGATTTCAGATGTAAAAATTTGGAGATGTGCAGATGAGGAAATTGATTGGTGCATTTTTTAATGGCCGATTGGTACATTTTCAAATTCGCTCAAGCATTTAATCTCTCAATCCTTCAATCCTTCAATTCAAAAAACGAGGCCAAAAACGGATGCAGGTCTTCCTCTAAGGTTGCTTGCGCGAAGGCAATGGCAGGCCTTGCCTTAAGGACGGTTTCTAAGTGCGCATGTTGCCCGCAGATAGCGACGGCCACTCCCGTTGTTTTCTTGAAAAGCGCATCTAGCAGTTGCATCTCTGGGCCTAGAATTTGTTTTTGGCCTGTTTTCAGGAAAAGAAGGCAAAAACGGGCTCCTTGCAAAAGCCGCTGCGCATGATGGAACAACATGGGTTCTGAGGCCTTGTCAAGATCAAACGTCGTCACATTAGGGTACTGCTTCTTCAGCCAGGTAAGCAAAGGCTTTTGGTATGTGAAGGATGCGTCTTCAGACAAATCAAAATACACCAGCGCTACCATCTTACTTGGTCACCGCCAGTTTTAACGTAGCAGTTGCCCCAGAGGCCGCCGTTACCCTAACCACGTACAAGCCGGCCGGTAGATGCGCTGTTTTAATCTGCTGGGCTTGGTGCGCATTGACAATTCCTTGCCCTACTTTGGCTCCGGCAACGCTGTATACGGTATACCTAATGGCTTTAGAAGAGTGCAAGGTAGTAAAGCCCATGGCTGGATTAGGATACAATTGTATGCCGGCCAGCACCTTTTCTGCGTCGTCTTTTATACCTAAAGGCACTGGCACAGGTGTAAAATGCCTGATACCACCGGCGTGGGTGCCCAGTAACAATTCATGGGTTTTATACCGGCCACTATACAGATCACCTGAGGCCGCTGTTACGTTGCTTCCCAAGTTCAACTGAGCACCTGTCTGGCCTTCTGCCTCCATTAAACTCTCTTCTACCGGAAAAGTGCCTGCCAGATAATCAAGAAAGGAAGGATAAAGCCGTAACACCCCGCTGTCATCTGAGGTCAAAAGGTCTGGCATTCTATCGTGGTTCAAGTCTGCCACCAGCACCTGTAGGCGCTTGCGCTCTACGTTGGCCGCAATACCGCCCAGACTCTCACTAATCAGGCCCCAAACCGGATGAAGGTTGGTGCCCGTGTTTCGGTAATAATGGAGCGCGCCAGAAGCCCTACCCACTAACAAATCCAGCACATCGTCTTGGTCTACGTCTGCGTAATACGGAACGTCTCCTTTAAAGAACAACACTCCCGTCACGGGCACGGCTTTGTTTAAGTAAAACTGCGCGTCTTGCTCATAAGAGGCCTCGTTTATGAGGTACTTTAATTCCACTACAGACGTGGCCGGGTTGAAGGCACTGTACAACAGGTCCAATTGTCCGTCTTGGTTGAGGTCTAGTAGCTGGGCTTTCAGGGATTGTAGTTCTTGCGCGGCCAACCCCAGGTAATTTTCCTCTTCTAGCCTGAAGCTGGCTTCTGAGGTGGAACCCGTGTTTCTGTACAGCATGAAAGAAGCGGCATATTTTCCATCTTTCAGGAGAGCGGTGTTCCCGATGAGCAAGTCCACATCTCCGTCCCCGTCCAAATCTCCTAATACCGGTGACGCGCCTTCGCCTACGTCCACCATCTGGTCCTGCAGAAACGGTTGCTTGGCGCTTTGGAACCTGGGATGCTTGCCTGACCCTGTATTGGCGTACACCCACACCGAGTTTTTAAGATCCACGTTGCGGTGGGCGTTGTTGGTCATGTTAGGCGCTACCACTAAATCTGGCAGTCCGTCAAAGGTGACGTCCAAATAATACGCCGCCGGAAAAACGCTAAATTGGTTGCCGGTAATGTCTGGCGGCAGGTTGCGCTCTGCGCTGGTGATTTTAGGACTCTGTACCGTCCCAGTGTTTAGAAGGCTTACCAGGTCTGGGCAGTCGTCATGGCCCGCCAGCAAATCTAGCACGTCATCTGCGTTCAGGTCTAGGGCCAGCACACTAGACCCACCCACGTGGTTGATAGATGGACAAGCCTCCCCGTTGAATCTGTAGGTATTGCAGGGACCACCTACGCAGCGTGTTACCCGTCCCCATTGTGATGAGGTCTTGGTGAATTTCATTTGCGCGCACGGCAGGTTTTCCTCTACCTGTAGGTTCTGGAAATACTCCAGTTTGGTACCTCCAGACCATTCCCACATCAGAATGTCCAGGTCGCCGTCATCGTCCATGTCCTGAATGGCCGGCAGGTCTTCTGAGCCTACGGTCAGGTTCACCGTACCGTCATAGGTCAGCAAGGGATGCGTGAGGTTGAAACTAGGAGCCGTAGAAGTAGGAATGGTGGTGTTGGTATAAACCCTGATGCCTTGGCTGGTAGCTGTAAACAAGTCTGGGGCACCGTCACAGTTAAAATCTCTGAGCAGCGCAAAGAACTTAAGGTCTACGGGGAAAGCCGCCACGTACTGCGGCGCGAACTGGTATTCCCACTGGCCGTTGGCTTGCACAGCCAAGAAAGTGGACACTTTCTGCGAGCTACGGTCAAAAACAAACAAATCCTCCTGCCCGTCTTGGTTTAAGTCAATGGCTGAGAACTGCGGACTGTTAAAGCCTCCGGCCCAGGGCAGGCGAATGCCCTGGGCGTTGCTTTCTACCCTTGGCCCGGCAGTTTCCTGCAACCTTGCTTTGGATTGCGTCCAGCCGTTTTGCCCGCCTAGAGACAAACAAATTACCAAAAAGCCTAGTACCTTTAACCCTAGATTCATTGTGATTCATCCTGATTTGATTAAAGCTACAGAAAATATGGCGGAGCTAGTAGAAACCCTTTATCAAAAATACCTGGAGTGCCGGAAAGTGAGCACAGACTCGCGCGCCGAGCAAGACAACACGCTCTTTTTTGCCCTGGACGGTCCCAACTTCAAAGGCAGCGTCTTCGCAGAGCCTGCCCTGGCCAAAGGCGCCCGCTATGCCGTGGTACAAGATCCAGCCGTCACTGGTCCTAACATCATACAGGTGCCAGACACCTTAGCTGCATTACAGGCCTTGGCTTTGCATCATCGTCAGCAGTTGTCTATTCCATTCATTGGCATTACGGGTTCTAACGGTAAAACCACTACCAAGGAGCTCATCAACGCGGTGCTCAGCCAGAAATTCAACGTCCTCTGCACCAAAGGCAATCTCAACAACCACATTGGGGTACCCTTGACGGTGTTGAGCATACAACCAGACCATGAGCTGGCCATCATTGAGATGGGCGCTAACAAACCCGGCGACATTGCTGAGCTCTGCTCTTACGCCCTACCCACGCATGGCATCATCACCAACATTGGCAAGGCGCATTTAGAGGGTTTTGGCAGTCTGGAGGGCGTGGCCCGCACTAAAAGTGAATTGTATGTGCATCTAGACAATGTGAGTGGTACTGTGTTTGTGAATACCGCCAACGAGCACCTCATGCGCATGAGCCGCCGCATTGAGAAGAAAGTCACCTATTATGGCCCACAAGATGATTATTCTGCTGAGTTGCTGCAAGCCGCTCCGCAAGTCATTTATCGCGCCGCCAACGGAGAGACTGTGCATACGCATTTGATGGGTTCCTACAACTTTGAGAACATGGCCGCGGCCGCCTGCATTGGTCAATATTTTGGCGTGCCGCATGCGCAGATTAACGCCGCCATTGCCGGGTATGAGCCCACCAACAACCGCTCTCAGATTGTGCGCAAAGACACCAACACCATACTATTGGATGCCTACAACGCCAACCCCAGCTCCATGGCCTTGTCTGTGTCTAACTTCGCGCAGATGGAAGGCGACCAAAAAGTAGTCATCTTAGGAGACATGCGCGAACTGGGTCAGGAAAGCGAAGCCGAGCATAGATTACTAGGCGAGCAGTTAGCCCAGCAGAATTTTACGCAGGTCTTCCTCTGCGGCCATGAGATGCGCTACGCCGCCGAGGTCAACCCCGACTTCCGGTACTTCGCAGAGAAAAGCGCCCTGGAAATCTGGCTCAATGACCACCCAGTTAGAAACAGCCATGTATTGATTAAAGGCTCTCGTGGAATAGGCCTAGAGACGGTAGTGGATTTGCTGTAAGTCGTTTTTGGCCTTTTTTCTGGGAAACAGGCCAAAAACGGGCATTGCGTATACAAAGAAGGAGGCCTTTGCTACGATAGCAAAGGCCTCCTTCTTTGTATGCATCTATTTTCTTAGAAAGGAGATTCTAACTCCGCTAGCGTCGGTAAGATCTCGTCCTTTTCAGACACCAATGGGTTCTCTATTCCCCACTCAATCCCCAAGGCAGGATCATTCCAAAGCAGACCGCCCTCAGACTCTTTATTGTAGTAATTACTGCACTTGTACTGGAAAACGGTACCCTCCTCCAAAGCTACAAATCCGTGGGCAAACCCGATAGGAACAAAGAACAGGTTATGTTTTTCAGTGTCAAGCAAACACGTTGCATATTGCCCATAAGTGGCAGAGTCTTTACGCAAGTCCACCACTACGTCTAATGCTCTCCCCACTACCACACTCACTAACTTTGCTTGAGCATACGGGGGCTTTTGAAAGTGCAGACCTCGCAAAACACCTTTCTTAGAGATGGATTTATTGTCCTGCACAAACGTCTCAGTGATACCTGCTTCTGCAAACAATCTGGCGCTAAAAGTTTCCAAGAATGCTCCTCTCTCATCTGCGAATACGCGCGGCGTGATTTCTACTACCCCTTCTATAGGGAATTTCTTTATTTCCATCTTGTTTTTGTGAGTGAATGAGAGATTGAATGATTTTGAGAATTGGCTTGAGGTGAAGACGTATTATTTTGAAATTCAGCCACCTATCCCATTTAACTATTTTCAAATCTTCACATCTCCTAATTTTCAAATCCTTTTCCCAGCGGCGCCTTCTATGGCTGCAAAATAACGATCTATCACGTATTTCTCATCAAATTTTTCCTCGGCTAGCTGGCGGCTGTTCTGGCCCATGGTCTGCAAGGCCGTGTCTGGCAGGGAGAGTACTTGTTGCATCTTCTCGGCGAGGTCTGCGCCGTTTCGAACTTCGCAGAGGTAGCCATTGTAGCCGTCTACTACCGTTTCTTTACAGCCGGGCACGTTGGTGGTGACAATGGGTTTGCCCAAGGCGGCGGCTTCTAAGAGAGTGCGCGGTGTGCCTTCGCGGTAAGAGGGCAGCACGATGCAGTCTGCGTTGCGCATGACACCGGCCACGTCATCTGAGGTGCCCAGGTATTCCAGCCAGCCCTCTTGTGCCCACTGCTCTACCAAGGTACGCTTAATACCAATGTTGCCTTCCTCGTCAATGCCGCCCAACAGTTGAATGCGCACCTCTGGGAATTTGGCTTTCAGGATCTTGCTGGCTTCTACGTATTCTACCAGGCCTTTCTCATACAACGCACGGGACACCATTAAAAAAGTAAACGGCTCATGGCGCTGGAACGGCGCGGGCTGGAAACGCTGGGTGTCAATGCCCGAGCCGGGCAGGACTTCGGTGATGGACTCGCGCACCAGCTTGCGCTCTAGGAAAAGGGCCTTGTCATCGTTGTTCTGGAAGAATACCTTGGCCGGGAACCGGAACGAGAACTTATACAGCGCCATGGCTACTTTTGACACCAGGTTCTGCACAATGAAGACCGTCCCTAAACCCGACACGTTGTTAATGGTAGGAATACCGGCCAGCTTGGCGGCAATGCTCCCGTAGATGTTGGGCTTGATGGTGTACTGCAGAATCACATCGGGCTTTACTTGTTTATAGGCCTTCAGGAAGTTCTGGATCAGGAGCAAGTCTTTGAGCGGATTGGTGCCTTTGCTTTCCATAGGCAGGTGCAGGAACTGGCATCCTTCGGTTACCAGCTTAGCGGAGTAAGCGTCTTCTGGAGCAATGGCCACCACCTCATGACCGGCGGCCAACAAAGCCTTGACTAGGCTCAGCCTAAAATTATAGATGTTCCAGGATTTATTGATGACAATGGCAATGCGCATAGACTAGAATAAAGGGCAAAGATACAAGGGTTTTAACAGAACCTGTCCCTATACGTAATTCTGCGGCTGGGTATGGATACTTCATGGGTATTGTGCTTACTTTGTGCCAAATCCATTGCGTTTACGTCCAAATAAGACCTCATGCCTATTACCGCTTTCTTGCACACGCACGTTTTAGTAGTCATCCTGTTTTTGCTGTTGTTCCTGACAAAGGCCGTTTTGTTGTTCTTGGGTAAGCATGACACACTCAACAAGGTGCGCTCGTCTACCAAGGTGCTGGACATGGTCTTTGGGACGTTGATCTTAGTCACGGGCGGCTATCTTACGCTAAAATACAATGGGCCTCTGCCCACTTGGCTGCTGGTAAAAATATTGCTGGTTTTGGCGGCCATTCCTATTTCTATTGTAGGCATTAAGCGTCACAGCAAAGCCTTGACCTTTTTGGGCATTCTTATTTTCCTGTACGTGTATGGCGTAGCCGAAACCAAAAGCATGAGAATGTCCCCGGCCCAAGAAGAACAGGTAGCTACTAGGGAGAATCAACAGGAAGAAGTGCAACCCCAGGCGCCCAAAGCTCCTGTCAACCCCATTCTTTTGCAGTTAGAAGGCACTCATTTACAAAACACCAAGGCCATTTACACCCAGCTCTGCGCCACCTGCCACGGCCAGGACGGACAGAAAGGCATGAGCGGGGCATCTAATTTACAGCAAAGTACGTTGAGCGTAGAAGACCGAAAGGCCGTCATTGCCAACGGTAGAGGCCTCATGCCCGGCTATGGATCGCAGTTGAGCGAACAAGAACAAGAGGCATTAGCCCAATACACCACCATGCTAAATAATGATTAATGAATAGTGATTAATATAGAGTTTGAGACTCCTCGTTTTTTGCCTATTTTCTGGAAAACAAGCCAAAAACGACTACTCCTTAGCCTAATAATCACCATTTATTAATCATTATTCACTGGTCATTAATCATTACTATAGATGAAGAATACAAAACTCCACGTAACCGCCAAAGAACAAGAAACGGCAGTGTTGGTATCGGTGCCGGAATGGCGCCAGACAGATGAGAAGACGAAGGAGTACCTGGACGAACTGGCCTTCTTAACAGAGACCGTGGGCGCCAAAACCCTCAAACGCTTCATCCAGAAACTAGACAAGCCCGACATGCGCACCTATGTGGGCAAAGGCAAGTTGGAGGAGATTGTGGCGTTTGTGAAAGAGCACAAGGTAGACATGGTCATCTTTGATGATGAGCTCTCCCCGTCGCAGGTGCGCAACCTGGAGCGTGAGCTGGAGGTGAAAATCATTGACCGCAGCTTGCTCATCCTGGACATTTTTGCGCTACGGGCGCAGACCGCCACGGCGCGCGCGCAGGTAGAACTGGCCCAGTACCGCTACATGCTGCCAAGACTGACCAACATGTGGACCCACTTGAGCCGTCAGAAAGGCGGCGGCGTGGCCATGCGCGGACCAGGTGAAACGGAGATTGAAACGGATAGACGGATTGTGCGCGAGAAGATAGCCTTGCTAAAAGAGAAGCTGGAGAAGTTTGACAAGCAGAACTATGAGCAGCGCAAGTCCCGCACCGGCGTGGTGCGCGTGTCTTTGGTAGGGTATACCAACGTGGGCAAGTCTACCATCATGAACCTGCTCTCCAAGTCAGACGTGTTTGCCGAGAACAAACTGTTCGCCACGGTAGATGCCACGGTGAGAAAAGTGGTGATTGACAACATTCCGTTCCTGCTTTCAGACACGGTGGGGTTCATCAGAAAACTACCTACCAAACTCATTGAAAGCTTTAAGTCTACCCTGGATGAGATTAGAGAGGCAGATTTGCTTTTGCACGTGGTGGATGTATCCCATCCGTCCTTTGAGGAGCACATCCATGTGGTCAATGAGACGCTCAAAGACATCCAGTCAGCAGACAAGCCGGTGATTCTGGTGTTCAACAAGACAGACTTGTACCTGGAGAAGCGCGAGCAGGAGATGAAAGAGGACAACCCAGAGGCCCTGCCCGAGATCGCCGACCTTAAGTCTACCTTTATGGCCAAAGAACACGCGCCGGCCATCTTCATCTCGGCTACCAACCGCTCCAACATTGACGAATTGCGGGAGGTCTTGACCAAGGAAGTAGCCAAGCTCCATTTTGAGCGCTACCCTAACGCCGGCAAGCAAGCCGACGAGTATTAATTCCGTTTTTGGGCTATTTCCTGAAAAACAGCCCAAAAACGTTGCTCCTTTTGTTCTGGAGGACATCATCCACAGCAGCGGGCTCTCTTTTAAAGGGAGCCCGCCGTGGTTTTAGAGCAATCCTTAAAAGTCTGGACACAGGTTTGTAGAGACAACTATTTAGGGGCGCAATCAGTAAAGAGAGAAGCCACAGAGACTCCGCCAGGTGGGTGGTTCTTCTTGTGGCTTTTTCTTTAGTGAAACCCGCATGAAAACTCTATACCTCTTACGCCACGCCAAATCAAGCTGGAAGTTTGAAGACCTCAGCGACCATGATCGTCCCTTGGCCAAGCGCGGCCGTACAGATGCTCCCCTCATTGGGCAGGAGCTTAGTGAGCGCAAGGTAAACCTAGACTTAATGGTTTCTAGTTCTGCGGTGCGCGCCCTTTCTACGGCTACCTTGGTGGCCAAAGAACTGGACTATGATCCTGAGAAGATTGGGGTGCAGGAAGAATTGTACCGCATAGACGCCAGCTCGCTGCTTCATTTTGCGCAAGGCATGCCAGATGAGTATGAGCAAGTGATGCTGGTGGGCCACAACCCCACCTTCACAGAGCTGGTCAACATGCTGGTGCCAGACAAGAGCATCGCCAACTTACCTACCGCCGGGGTGGTGGGCATCAGTTTTGACTGCAATCACTGGGGGCAGATCTCCTCAGACAACGCCAAGCTGCTGTTCATGGACATCCCTAAAAATTATCGCTAATGCGGGCCTGCGGTGCCCCGCGCAATCTAAGACTTGAATGGATTCCAATAAGAATACTGAAACACCCGTGCCCTCTCCAAAAACTGAGTCTGACGTGCCCATGCTAAGCCGCGAGCTAAGCTGGCTGGCGTTCAACTACCGCGTCTTGCAAGAAGCCAAAGACCCGCGCGTGCCCCTGCTGGAGCGCCTCAAGTTCCTGGCCATCTTCTCTTCCAACCTGGATGAGTACTTTAAGGTGCGCGTGGCCACCATGCGCCGGCTGGTCAAACTCAAGAAGAAAACCCGCGAGAAACTACAACAAGACCCCGCCGAGGAACTAGACCAGATCCTGGCCGAAGTATCCAGACAGCAGAAGGAGTTTGGCCTGGTGTACCGCAATGAGTTGCTGCCCGAGTTGAAGAAAGAGCACATCTGCCTTATTACAGAGCAAGACGTCACAGACCACCAGCGCGACATTGCCCTGGACTACTTCAAGAAGAAAGTGAAGCCCTTGTTGGTGCCCATCATCTTCAGCTCCAACCCCAGCCCGCTGTTCTTGAAAGACCAGACCGTGTATCTGATGATACGCCTGGTACCAAAGACTGATGGCGAACAAAAACCAGAGCAGTACGCTTTGATGGAACTGCCTACCCATAAACACGGCACCCGCTTTGTGGAGCTTCCGGATGAAAACGGCGACCAGTACGTGATCATGCTGGATGACATCATCAGGATTGGCTTGCCGTCCATGTTCCCAGAGTTTGAGACTGTAGAAGCCTTCGCGTTGAAACTGTCCAGGGACGCTGAGTTGGACCTGGAGGAGGAAATCTCCGGCAACCTCATGGCCAAGATCAAGAAGAGCCTGAAAAAGCGCGAGACAGGTCACCCCAGCCGCCTGCTCTATGACCCTAAAACGCCTGAGCCCATGCTGAGTGAGCTACTGGACCGCATTGGTTTGTCCTCAGAAGAGCTGGTAGTTGGGAGTCGGTACCATAACTTCAGGGACTTCTTCGGATTTCCTATGCTGGGCCCGGCGCATTTGCAGTATGAAGAGCAGCCCCCCCTGCCCCACCCAGAACTGGAGAAAGCAGAGAGCATGCTGGCCGCCATCAAGGAGAAAGACTATCTGGTGCATTACCCGTATCAAAAGTTTGATTACGCCCTGCGTTTCTTTGAAGAAGCCGCCGTTGACCCTAACGTCATCAGCGTGGGCGCCACCATGTACCGCGTGGCAGACAAATCCAAAGTAGCCAAAGCCCTTATCCTGGCCGCCGAGAATGGCAAACTGGTGACGGTGGTGGTGGAGTTGAAAGCCCGCTTTGACGAAGAGTCTAACATTTACTGGGCCCAGAAACTGGAGAAGGCCGGTGCCAACGTCATCTATGGCGTCCCTGATTTGAAAGTGCATAGCAAGATTGGTTTGGTCACCCGTCAGGAAGAAGGCAAGGCTGTGCATTATGCATACCTGAGCACCGGTAACTACAATGAGAAAACGGCCAAGATGTACACAGACCACGCGCTGTTCACCGCAGATGAGCGCCTCACGCTAGACCTGACCAAGGTCTTCAACTTCTTTGTGGATCGGCAATCAGACAAGCAGTTTGACCACCTGCTGGTAGCGCCGTTTAACCTGCGTGAAAAATTCTATGAACTCATCCAGAACGAGATGCGCCTGGCCCGTGAAGGCAAAAAGGCTTACATGATCATCAAGATCAACGCTCTGCAAGACGAGGGCATGATCAAGCAATTGTATGAAGCCAGCCAGGCCGGAGTCAAGATTGAGTTGTTGGTGCGCGGCATTTGCTGTCTTATACCGGGCGTGCCTAACCTGAGCGAAAACATTGAGGTGCGCAGCATTGTGGACCGCTACCTGGAGCATGGCCGCATTTACTTGTTTGGGAACGGTGGTGAGGAGAAGATGTATGTAGCTTCTGCTGACTGGATGAACCGTAACCTGAGCCGCCGGATAGAAGTGGGCTTCCCTATCTTCCAGAAGGAGCACCAGCAAGAGTTGCGGCACATCCTGGAAATCTTGCGGATAGACAACCAGAAAGCCCGCACGTTCAAGAATGAGTATTACATTTCTGACACGCCTACCACCACGGTGCGCGCCCAGTACGTCATCTATGATTACTTAAAGCAGAAGGCCCTGGCGGCCGGCTACAAAGTTTAATCCCTTTTAAAATGTCACCAAACAAAATGGCCAGCCGGTTGCAACCGGCTGGCCATTTTGCTTTTAACTGAATCACCGTTTTTGGCCTATTTTACAGGAAACAGGCCAAAAACGCTTTCCTTATTGTTTCAAGAATCGTTTAGGCGGCACCAGGAATAGGTCAAACTGCACAAAGCCGGCGTCCTTGATATGGGTTTCAATGATTGGGTCTGAGTTGGGGTCGTTACCGTTGTGCACGTTAAAGCGGTGGTTGTAGCGGTACCCACCCTCAACTCCAAACCAGATGAAGTCATAAATCTCACGCTCCCATCTCAGCCTGGCCCTTATCTCTGATTTGCGCAACTCTACGGTTTCATTGTTCATGAACGGCGGGCTCACGGTCACGTTGTAGCTGGCTCCTTCTACTTTGTACCCGGCAAACAGCAGGGATTTCTCTGACAGGTTGCGGCGCACGGTCAAGTTAGCCGGAAAGATGGACTCTATGCCCCAGCGGTCGTTGAAGGTGCGGTTGTAGAGCACGGCCGGGTAAATGGACCTGCGTCCAAAGGTGTAGCCAAACTGCGCCCCAAACCCGTAGGAGAAGAGAGGACTTTTCTTCCAGCCAAAAATAGCCTCTACACTGGTTCTTAAGTACTTGTCAAATGAAATATTGCTGTACTTGCCATAGTCTCCGTTAAGTTCTCCTTTCACGCGCAACAGCAGGTAGTTTTTCTCATTAAAGGGTTTGAGCATGATCACCTGCCCATCTAAGGACCGCAGGTCTTTGTCCTGCAACTGCTTATAGAGCGGGTACTCTAGTCCTTCTGGTTGCTTAAAGTTGAACTCCTCCAGAAAATAGCTGACCCCAACGACCATTTTAAAATGCGGCCTGTTGATGACGGGCGCATAGGCCTTTATCTCAAACTTGTTGTTGCGCCGTACGTCGGCCTCGGCGTTGCCAATGTCCTCGCGCTTGCCTTCAGAATGAAGACCAAAGCGGGGCAGCATCTCATAGCGCACCACCAGGCCTTTGCTGCGGCCCATGCCTACCACAGACGGGTTGGCCAGCTCCTTTGGGTCTTCCTGGGCTCTTGCTGTCTTAGCTGAGTCTGAGAGTATTTCTTGGGCTATGGCTTGCTCACTTACGCCCAGAAGGGCGGCACTCAGTACCAAAGAATAAATGTTTTTCATAGTTTAAACGGGTGCCACAGGCCAGACTTTCTCCTTTCTGTGAGGGGGCATGATTTTGTGGTTGGTCACTCAAACACACAACGGACTTTCTCAAACGTGCAAGACCGCCAGAAAGATGTGCTAGCTTTTAAAACAAGAACCCAAAGTTGAGGTTGAACAGGCCTTCATCATCTCCTACAGAATACGTGGCGTTGACCACTGCCTGCTTTAACACATCAATCCAGATGCCGCCGCCAAGGCCACGGTGTATCTTGTTAGAGTCTTCATTGTCCTGCCACACACGGCCGTGGTCTACCAAGCCCATGAGGCCAAACTTGCCCGGGAACAGGTACACGTTGAACTTAAAGAGCTCCACGCGCAATTCGGTGTTCTGGTAAAGGCTGCTTCTTCCGGCAAAACGGGTTCTTCTGTAGCCTCTCAGGTTAGAAAGCCCACCCAACGTGTTGGCCTGGTAGAACGGGAAATCCCCGAAGTTGTGGGCCCCGCCAAACCTGGCCGCCAAAGTCAGCTGGAACGGCAGGCGCGGCCCAATGTAAAAGACAAACTCTGAGCTGTAGCGGCCAAAATTCACCTTCTCCTCATCCAATTGGTGGTTGTAGCTAAACTCATGCAACCACTTGATGCCAATGCGCGGGTTGATGGGCGTACTAACGGCTTGCAAATTCAAGAAGCCCCGCACGCCGGTATAACGGTCTTTGTTGAAAACTTCATCACCATAGACCTCATCTATAAAACGCCCCGGCGTTGACTGCACCTGGTACTGGTCATACAAGGGCCCAATACCCATATGTATGAAGTGGAACAAAGACGTGTTGATGGTAGGCGAGATGAACAGCCTGGACTGGCGCACGCGGTGAAACTCTGTGTCTCCCAGTGACTCTGTCTCATTGCCCAAGCCGTAGAAGTTGAACTGGTACTGCGGCCCGTACAAAGCGGCGGTAATGCCCAGGTCCAGACCATCATTTAAGACCTGCTTGAACTCTGCGTTGTAGCGCACATTGTAGGCGCCGGTGGCAAAGGCATAGTTGGCGCGCAGGTAATGCTCAGAGGCATAGGGCTTCTTCCTGAATTTGTGGTTGCGGTACAGAACGCCGCCGCCCAGGAACAAACCGTCATCTACGTTGTATTCTACTGCCAGCCTTGGCCCAAAGTAGGCTATCTTATAGTTGTCCCGGTCATAGAGATTGACATCCTCAAAATCCTCGGTCTTGTCCTCGGTCTCTGAACTGAAGTTGAACACGTTCTTCTCCTGGGTGTTGTCATAGACCTTTGTTTTACGCACGGCCCCTTTCACGGTAGACTTGTCTACAATGGAGTCGTTGCCCTCGCCGGCCAGCACGCGCACCATAATGCCGCGCTTGGTGGCACCGGTCAATTCAAAAACGTCATCGCCGCCCAAACCGTACAGGCGTATTTCTTCGGTCTCACCGTGCAGGAAGGTGCGTTGGTATAAGACTTTAGAAACTTCGCCCTCCTTGTTGATCTTGCGCATGGTCACGCGCGTGGTATCATCAAAGCGCTCTACCAGGAACATCTCGCGCTTGTCACTGCCAGAAATGTCCACCACCTCAGAAAGATGCTTGTAGTATTTGGCGGCCACATCTGGTAAAAGGTCCCTTCTGGATTTGAGTTTGGCGGCAATCTCTGGACCAGAGATAGGATACACTTCCTTGGGCAGTTGGCGCACCGCCTCTTCAATGGCGGCGTCTGTCATGTCTGCCTTCATGTTGTTGGCCAGTTCCAGCCACTGTTGCTTGGTCACACTAGACAGGAACGTGCGGTCACTGGTGAGCGCCGTCAGGTTCAAGCCTTTGTAATCCCCAAAGTCATAGCCAAAGTGCTGGAAATTGCGCACGCCCCAGCGGCGGCTCACCAGCCACGGGATAAAGCCGTCTGCCTTAAAGAACGCCACATCACGGTCTTCGGGCACCGGCCTGAAGAGGCGGTTGTCTCCTTTCTGGGTTTCGGCCCAGCGCCATTGGCCCTCGTGGCGGTCCCAGTCGCCAATGAGCATGTCCAGCAGGCGGGCTTTGGCAAACTCTTCTTCGTCTACGCGGTTGTCATGGTCATTGCGCTTACGCTCCAGCACCTTCTCTGTGCCCACCAGGTTGGTGGCATTGCCCAGGCTGGCCACGTCTGAATGGTCCTCATCTGCGTCTTCTTCTAAGAACGCCACCGTGTTACTGAACTCATCCAGGTATTGCCGCAGACGCGGGTCTTTGGGAATGAATACCAACTTGGGGTTGGTGTGGTACACCCCCGCCGCATCAGCTAGTTTGGGAACAATCAAGGCGCCGTAGGGATGCTGGGCAGAGATCTGGTCTTGCAGCAAGTCTCGGGCAAAGGTTTCTTGCAAGGCTACCGGCAGCACCGCGGTTGGATCTTTGTTTACAGAGCGCAACGTGTACTCACGGCCTTCTTCGTTTCTAAGCTTTAGAGAAGAAGTCTGCTTGCCACCACCTTTCTGGTACGGTCTAAGGCCTCCTTTCTCAGTCTCCAGGTTTAACAACGGAATGGTAACGGGTTTTAGCCAGTCTTTGCGGTAATGCTTGCCCAAGAACGTTTCTTTAAACGCGCCGGCTTTGTAGGCTGGGTTGGCTGGCAGCGTGATGGTGCTGTCTGTGTAATCTTCTGTAGACAGGCTAATGCGCTCTTCTTCCTTAGAGGTTTTAGAGTACATAGGTGACCGGAACGTCATCTGTCCGGGATCACCGGCTTTATTACCCGGCATCCAGAACTCCACCCAGGCCTCTCCGTTGCGGTAATAGTTGATTTTAGCGAAGCCTTTCACTTTATGCGCGTACCGGGCGTTGCCCCCGTCACTCACGTGCTGGGTTTTACAGCCAGACCCGCTGATGATGTGGTGCACGCTGCCTAGTTTGCCGTATTGCAGGTTGTGCTCATGGCCGGCCGCGTAGGTTATGTTAGGATATTTTTCAAAAATAGCCGTCAGGCCCTTGATGTAGGCCTGGTAGCTTGGGTGCGGAATGTCTTGGGCAATACCACCATACTTACGCGCCAACGGGTAAATGGACCCAATGATGGGCAGCGGCAGAACCGCCCATTTGTACACAATGGTCAAGGGGAAGATATGGTCTGTGATGGTAAAGAAACCACCGTGTATACCGTTGCTCATTAAGGGGTGGTGGCCCACCACCAGAATGTCTTTGCCGCTGTGCTTATTGATAACGTCTTCTAGCTGTACCAGAAAATCCACCTCATTCACCACGCCGCAGACGTTGTCATTGCCATACGGGCGCTCATACGGGTGCAACCACCACTGCGAATTGATGGCTATCAGGACCACTTCATCGTGTACCAGCACCTCAAACGGGCCGGGGCAGCCGTCACCGGGCACAAAGAAGTCTGTGCCCACCACAATGTTGGTGGTAGTGTCTGTGAGGTACTCCTCTACAAAGCGCTCTTCTCTGATTACGGCCTCTAACCCGTCTGGAGAACCGCTGCCGCCGCCCCAGTCATGGTTACCCGGAATCATGTATTTTTCGCCTTTGTAGCCTTTGAGAATCTCCAGCTGGGCTTTCATGCGGGCCTCTGCGGTCTTGCGGTCATAGGCGCCGGGCTTGGGCAGACCATTCTGGTAAATGTTGTCCCCCAGGTACACAATGGTACTGTTCTCATTGGCCACGTCTAGCTGTGACTTGAGCAATACCAGGTTGGGGTCTGGCTCATCTGTGAGGGGCGCACCGGCATCGCCAATCAAAAAGACACTGTAGATGATCTCAGACGAGTCTTTGGGCGTCTTGTCCTTCCAGTTGATGAGGTCTTTTGAATAAAAGGCTTTGTAAGAAGAAGTGCATGCCCCTAGCAGGCAGAGGGCCAGCAGCGGCAACAGATAGAGTACGTACTTGTTTTTCATGAATTGTATAGTTCAAAAGCCACCCTTGCCCTACGCCTACCTTTCTGGTGCCTTTGCCTGGCAACATACAAGGAAAAGGCCGCCTTTCTTTTTAGAAACGCCAATAGCCCGGGCAAAGAAAACCCAAGGACAAGGTTGCCTCTCTTTTGCCTAAAGACGTAAGGACCGTAAGAAGGTTTACCTAGGAAGAAGGTTCGTTTAAAAGATTAAGAGGGAAAGCGGTGCAATATGCAGTTTCAAATTTGTTTTTGGCCTGATTTCCAGAAAGTAAGCCAAAAACAGATACCACTAGCTTAACCTTAGCCAGCCTTATCGCGTTTTACACTTTGGATTATACCCCAGGCAAAGCTGTGTCTCAAAATTTGTCCCAGAGGCAAAAAAAAACGCTGTGCCACTCCAACGTATTTATGGAAAAAGAAGATCTCATCCGGAAAGCGAGCAACCACGTCGCTGCCCTTTTTAAAGAGAAACTATCAAAGAAGCTTGTCTATCACAACTACAAACACACGTTTGAGGTAGTGCGCGAAGCGCGTCTGCTGGCAGAAGAGCACCACCTGCCCGACGAGGAGATGGAGATTCTCTTGCTGGCTGCCTGGTTTCATGACACGGGCTACATCAACGCCTATAAAAACCATGAGGATGAGAGCGTAGAGTTTGCCACGGCCTTTCTGCGTGAGCATCACTATCCCGAAGAGAAAATAACTCAGGTGGCCCGCACCATCATGGCTACCAAGCACGGCCAGTTGACCCACCACCTCATAGAAGACATTCTGGTAGATGCAGACATCTCCAACATTGGCAAGCCCACGGTTTTTGCGCAAGCAGAACTACTACGCGTGGAGTGGGAAATTTACCTGAATGAATCTTACTCAGACATAGAGTGGGCGCAGTACCAGCTGGATTTCTTGATGTCTGTCAACTTTAAGACGCAGGCGGCACAGGCGCGTTTCTCCAAACAGCTCAATAAAAACATACAGGAACAGCGCGCCCGCCAGAAAGAACTCACCAAGAAGACCAAGAAAAAGGAGAAGGAAGGCCGTGAGACCCTTGCCCAGCCCAAGCGCGGCATTGAGACCATGTTCAAGAGCACCTATGACAACCACATCAGTCTAAGTGCCATTGCAGACAACAAGGCCAACATGATGATTAGCTTAAACGCCATCATCATGTCCATCATCATCACGTACCTGGGTACCAAGAGCTCCATTATTGGCTCGCAGTTTACCCGTAACCCGGTACTCATGATTCCGGTGGGTATTTTGCTGGCCACCTCCCTGGCCTCGGTGATTTCGGCCATCATCTCTGCCCAGCCAGAAGTGACCAGCTTTAGGTTGAAGCCCAACAAATTAAAGAGTAGAAGAATCAACCTGTTGTTCTTTGGTAACTTCACCAAGATTCCTTTAGATGACTTCCAGAGTGGCATGCATGACATTATGCGGGACAAGAATGCGCTCTACAACAACATGATCACAGACATATATTACCTAGGCGATGTGCTCAGCAAGAAATATAGGCTGTTGCGTATTTCTTATACCATCTTCATGATTGGCATTATCTTAACCGTGCTCTCCTTTGTGATTGCCATTGCCAGATAAGCACTTCCTTCTTTTGTAAAAACAGAAGCGGCGGTAAGACACATCTTACCGCCGCTTCTGTTTTTAGCCTGTTTTCTGGAAAAGAAGCCAAAAACGCGTCTAGGCGTTCTTCTTGGTTGGTAGCTCTTTGTTGGCTTGCACGTGCTCGCAAAGCTCTTTAAGGCTCTTCAAAGACTTGCCCATGAGGTCGCGCATCTTCTTACGCCCGAAGGAGTCATAAAAGTAGTCCCCCACTGACACGCGGCTGTAATGGAACTCTAGCGTGAGCAGGGTGGCATGCGGGCTTGCCGCTTGGGCGTTCAGGAACAGAAGCGCGTTAGGGAACATCTTAAAGTTGGTGATCTTCTCAATGTACTCCACCTTGTCTGCAAAGGCCTTAAATTGCAAGGTCTGTATTTCTATGCAGCCGCCCTTCTCCATCTGGCATTTGCAGTAGGTGCCAGAGCGGTCACTTTTAGAGATGTCATACTGCGCGGTTTTCATGCCCTGCATCCAGGCGGGCTTCAATCTATAGTTTCTAATGATGCGGGCCACCAGGTCAAGGGGGGCCTGTACTTTCACCTCTAGGGAGAACGTGTTGGGATAGTGGTTGCGGTTGTGTTCTACCTCTGGATCTGTGACCAAGAGGCGCAAGGGCGTCAGGAAGGCGTATTTATACCGCACCCGGCCCATGTGCTCATATTCTGTGGAGCCTTCGCGCAGCTGGGTCCACTCAAAGCTTTTCTCAATGGCTTCTGGTTTCTGGGTTTTCAAGTAGCCCTCAGACAGCAAGACATACTCAGAGCCCTCTATGTTGTTCTTTAAGAGCCGGTGCGCTAAGATCACGTCCATGCCCATGAGCTTGATATAGCTTTTTATCTGCGTCACGCTAATGCGCCCGTAATGGGCCACAATCTTAAGGGTGAGTTTATTTTCTAAGAGCTGCGTGCCCAGCAAAGACCCATCCCGCTCCATGATCTTTAAGTAGTTCTGAAAATCCAGGAAGATTTGCTTGCACTGGTTTACTACCTCCTCAATAGTTGGTGGCGCACCCAACTTATAAAAAAGAATAGCGTCACCCTGTATCTCACAGACCTCTAGGTTTATGATATTGGCGTCAATGATGGTTTCTAGCAAATCTGCTATGAGGTTGCGGCTGTACTTGATCTTGTTCTCATGCATGAACCGCGTAAAGCCACTTATGTCTGGAATAAACAGCAGGGCAGGCTGCGTGTCATCAGCCTCATCCGGTAAAAAAGCACTGTTCAGTTCAGAAAATTCCATTCAAGGGTTCTTGTCCAATTCTCAATTGAGCCACTAAGCCATGCGCCATGGCAGATGGGCTAGGTAGCTTTGACGCTTATACGAAGATACCGCTCTTTCCTTTGCCTGCTGGGTGGCTGTTTTGAAGTTTTTTTCAAGAATTGGCGCTTATTCTTCTCTTCTACGGCAAGAGCGCCTAAGGCTTAGACGATTGCCGCAAAAGAATGGGCACAAAAAAAAGCCAAGGCTACTCCCAATAAGAGAAACCTTGGCTTTATTTCTAGACGCAAAACAGCTTATGCGTTGGCTTCAGCGTTCTTTGGCTTACGACCTCTCTTAGCTCCTTTTGGCTTGTTCATAGTGTCAGGAATTTGGTTTAGGGCCTCGTTCATCTGACTAAAAATGCCTAACATTAATTGCACGTCTTCCACGTTCTGGCAATCGCGGATAACCTCCATTTGCATTTTGTCAAGCTTGCTTTTTAGTTGCTCTCTCATAGTGATGCTGTTTTTTTCTTGGGTAGAAATTAATAGGTGAGACAAATTTAGAAATTACTCTCATTAATCAAATAATTATCTCTTACTAAATGAAATTACCAAGACAATTTCCCCGTAATTATGTACGCATCAATTAAAAAAAGCGCTAATAAATAATGTATATCTATTTCAATTAAGATTTCCTGAATTAATTCATGTAGCAACGCCCTTTCTAATATACAACTGCCGCTGCATTGCTTTTAGCATAAAAAAGACCTGATGGTTTTATAGACTTAAAAGTAGCAGGCTTATGAGCGCACGGGATTTTCTCTTACATTTGTTTTGCGCCGCCGGTGTTTGGCTATGTAGTTCAACGGATAGAATAGACGTTTCCTAAACGTTTGATCCCAGTTCGATTCTGGGCATGGCCACTACTCACCGGCTGCTCCCCCTCAAAAAAACACCTAGGCCAGAAGGTAGCCACGCACAGGCTGCTCAAATTATGGTTTTGCCCTCTTAACCACCAGCCGGCCACCTGCCTTAATGCTTTTATAAACACGCCGGCCGTTTCTGCGCCAACCTTGTTTACACATGCATTTCTCTTGTGAGCGCCTGTATAATGCGTAGCAAACAAGTGTACATTTCTTGAATAGCCTCTGACCAATAATTTATCTTAATTTACTGGCACAGAAAACCATTTAGATTTGATTTGACCCGCAATAACTGAGCATAAAAAAAGGCAAAGCTTTTTCAAGCTTTGCCTTCCAATAGGTGATTGCGTAGAATTATCGTAAAATAACCTTTCGCACCTCACTATATTCTGCCGCGTCTAATTTTACGTAATACAAACCTTTGGCTAATTTGTTTAAATCCACTGATTTAACAAAGTGACTGGAGGGATCGGTCACCACCTCACGGTACACCACGTTGCCAATTACATTCATAATGCGCAGGTCTGTTTTCTTACCCTCAAAACCTTCTAATGAGATATTGATTACACCATTGGTGGGGTTAGGAAATACAGAGACGCTCCGGGTTTCTGTCTCGGCTTTTGCTTCTACTTTCATATCAGAGGGAAGCGGCGTGGTCTTTCTGACTTGTGCTGGCAACTGGTAAAAGGAGAGGCAAACAATAATTAAAAGTATAAGGTGTTTCATGCGAATCATTTTGCGTTGAGGGCCCAAAAATAGTTGACCTATTGTACCTAGTTTTAACGGAAAGTCGCTAAAATTAGTTTTGGATATTATATGATTTTCTGGCTGTAACAGCCTGTAATTCGTATTTTTCATTGCATTTAATCAATACTTAGAGCTCATAGACATGCAAAACCCAGATGCGGTGATTATTGGAGGGGGCTTGGCAGGTTTAATTACTGCTTTGCAACTATCAGGCCAAGGTAAAAAAGTAGTGCTACTGGAGAAAAAACAGTTTCCGTTTCATAAAGTTTGCGGCGAATATGTTTCTAATGAAGTGCTTCCGTATTTGGGTCAGCTGGGCATAAACCCTGTTCGGTTAGGGGCGGCCTCCATTACGCAGTTTGCGCTTACCTCTCCTAAAGGGAATGTCTTAAGAACTCCGCTGGATCTGGGTGGGTTTGGCATTAGCAGGTACACGCTAGACCATCATCTGTATACAATAGCGCTGGCCCAGGGTGTAGACGTACAGCAGGCCACCGTGACAGATGTGCAGTTTTCAGGAGGGCAATTCTTGGTAAGCATGACAGATGGGCAACAAGTGCAGGCACCCATAGTGGTGGGCGCCTACGGCAAACGCAGTGCCTTAGACAGACGCCTAGACAGAGAGTTCTTCACGGCGCGTTCTCCTTACTTGGCGGTCAAATACCATGTGCGTACCCAACTGCCCAAAAACGAAATAACCCTGCATAACTTCAAAGACGGCTATGCCGGCATATCTGCCATTGAAGAAGACAAGTTCTGCTTTTGCTACCTCACTACCAGGCAGAATCTAAAAGCGCACGGCACCATCGTCAGCATGGAAAATGAGGTGTTGCAGAAGAATCCCTTTCTGAAAGACATTTTCCAGAACAGCAAGTTTCTGTACCCGCAACCTGAGGTCATCAACGAGATCTCCTTTGCCCCCAAAACCTGCGTGGAGAACCATATCCTCATGACTGGTGACACGGCCGGACTCATTACGCCGCTCTGCGGGAACGGCATGGCCATGGCCATTCATTCGGGTAAGCTGGCTTCTGAGCAAATTCTGCGTTTTTTGAACGGCCAACAAACCAGACAGCAGATGGAACAAGGCTATACCAGGCAGTGGCAACGGCAGTTTGGCGCCAGGTTAAAGACCGGACGGCTGGTGCAGCGCTTGTTTGGGCACCCAGTGTTGTCTGAACTGGCCGTGGGTAGTTTAAGAGCCATGCCTAAAGTGGTGCAGTTTATCATGCGCAAAACCCACGGCCAGCCTTTTTAAATTACCGCAGGCAACCACGCCTCTTGCTTTGCAGTATGCCAAGCAAAGGCATCCTTCTCTCCCCTGCACAAAACAAATGCCCCTAATATTGCTTATACTTAAACTATGAAGAGTTACCTCTGCGCCATAGGCACGGCCAACCCGCCCCACGCCCTCCCTCAGCAAAAGATTGCTGACTTCATGGCCGATGCTCTTCAGTTAGACGCCCAGGAAACCCGTAAGCTCAAAGCCCTCTACCGTTTGTCTGGCATTAACACCCGTCACACGGTGTTAGAGGATTACGGCCAACAGAACGGCGACTTCAGCTTCTACCCCAACACGCAAGGCCTGGAGCCCTTCCCTACCGTGGGCCAGCGCATGGGGCAGTTTCAGGAGCACGCGGTGCCGCTATCGGTACAGGCCGCTCAGGATTGCCTAGACCAGATTCCCAACTTTTCTGCCAGCCAGATCACGCACCTCATCACGGTCAGTTGCACCGGCATGTATGCGCCTGGGCTGGACATTGAATTGGTAGAAGCTTTGGGATTGCCCCAAACCGTGCAACGCACCTGCATCTACTTTATGGGCTGTTATGCGGCCTTTAATGCCATCAAAGCGGCAGATGCTTTTTGCAAGGCAGATCCTTCTGCCAGGGTATTGATTGTCTGCACCGAACTCTGCACGCTCCATTTCCAGAAACACAAGGAAACCGATCACCTGGTGTCCAACGCTATCTTCGCGGATGGTTCTGCAGCCGTGCTGGTTTGCGCCGAGCCTCTTACGAATACCGCTTTAAAATTAGAGGCCTTTCATTGTGATTTGGCGCCGTCTGGGCAGAAAGAAATGGCGTGGCACATCCATGACTTCGGGTTTGAGATGACGCTTTCTTCTTATGTGCCGGCGCTCATCAAAGAAGGCATAGGTCAGTTGACGCAGTCTCTTTTGCAGAAACTCCACTTAAAACTAGAGGAGATCAAGCTGTTTGCCATCCACCCCGGCGGACGTAAAATTCTGGAAGTGATTGAACAGGCCTTGGGTCTCACCCAAGCAGACAACCGCTATGCCTATCAGGTATTACGCAACTACGGCAACATGTCCTCAGTGACGGTGCTGTTTGTGTTACAGGCCTTGCTACAAGATGTTCAACCCGAACAGCACCAGGAGCCGGTACTCAGTTTTGCGTTTGGGCCGGGCCTTACCTTAGAATCCATGCTCCTGTCTGTGCACCATGTGGCGTAAGCGAAGTACCCAGCCAGAGCTGATGGATGACCTCACCCTGGCCACCGACGCCCTGCGTCAAAATCTGAAAGAACTGGAGATCATCAACCACTATCTGGGCGGGCATGACGTAGTCCGGAACGGTCTGGACCGAATTCTGGCGCATCCATTTTCGGCCTCTTTTTCTGGAAAAACGCTAAAAATAGCAGACCTGGGGAGCGGCGGCGGAGACACCTTGCGCATGGTAGCCCAGTGGGCACACAAAAGACAGCAGCCGGTGCAACTGGTAGGACTGGACGCCAATGCGTTTATGGTAGACTACGGCACCCGGCACAGCCAGGCATTCCCAGAAATCAGGTTTGAGCAGGTAGACGTTTTTTCAGAGGCTTTCCAACAGCAGGAATATGACATTGTCATTTGTAGTCTGTTCCTACATCATTTTAAAGATGAGGCCTTGATCCAGCTTTTCTCTGGCTTACAGAAACAGGTCAGGATGGCAGTTTTGATCAATGATTTGCACCGGCACCCGCTGGCTTTTTACTCCATCAAAGCCTTGACCAAGGTGTTCTCACGGTCACATTTAGTCAAACATGATGCACCATTATCTGTGGAGCGTGCGTTTATAAAGGAAGATTGGCAAAGGCTACTGTCACAGGCTGGCGTACCGCGGTTTGAGTTGCGGTGGCGCTGGGCATTTAGGTGGCAAGTCGTTTTTGGCCCGTTTTTAGGAAAACAGCCTAAAAATGAATAACTTAGTTTATCACCAACCTTCTAACCCCATGGGCCGAAGTTCCTCGAACAAATCATCCATCCAATTCTGGCTTCTGATCATCGCGTCTGTTTTGTTGTCTGCCTTGGTCATCAGCCTCTTCTTAAAAGCAATCAAAGTGATGTTGTACCTGCTCTTTATTCTTATGCTGGTGCCGTTCATCTACTTCTTTCTTAAACGCACCCTGACACAAGGTTTCTCCAGAGACCGTTTTACCAAGCTCAAGACTAGAGATTAGACAAAAGACGCTAGATGTTAGATACTAGACGATTCAAAAAGTCTAACTACTAATATCTAGTGTCTAACATCTTAAAAGAAGATTTGCTGCGCCAGACGGTAGGTGTTGGCGTGGGCTTCTACTATGTCTGCAATGCGGGTAGAGTAACCGCCGCCCATGCTGGCCACTACGGGAATGTTGTTTTTGTGACACAGTTCCAGTACCAACCTGTCGCGCTCTTTACAACCGGCGGTGGTCATGGCCAGCTTGCCCAGCTTGTCAGTGGCTAACACGTCCACCCCGCTTTGAAAGAACAAAAAGTCAGGTTCCACGTGGTCCAGGAGTTGGGGAAGGTGGTCATTTAGCAAAGCTAGATACGCCGCGTCCTCAATGCCGTCTGGTAACTCTACATCCAAATCTGATTTTTCTTTATGAAACGGGTAGTTCTTGCCGCCGTGCATACTAAAGGTGAAAACGCGCGGCTCCTCCCTAAAAATCTGGGCAGTACCGTTGCCTTGGTGCACGTCTAAATCCACTACCAACACCTTCTCCGCTTTCTGTTCATCCAAGAGATACTGGGCGGCCAAGGCAATGTCATTTAAGAGGCAGAACCCTTCGCCGCGGTCTGTGAAGGCATGGTGTGTACCGCCAGCAATGTTCATGGCCACACCAAACTCCAGGGCAAAGTCTGCGGCTTCAACCGTGCCGCCCATAATGCGCACTTCGCGGTCTACCAACGCTTGTGAGAGCGGGAAGCCCGTCTTTCTTACTTCTGAGGGCGTGAGTTGCAGGTGCTTGAGCTTGTGCCAATATGCTGGGTCGTGCACGCGTAGAATTTGCTCCTCAGACAAAGGATTGGGCTGGAAGAAATTGGCCTCGGTGATGGTGCCTTCATACAGCAACTGCTCTGGCAGAAGCTCGTACTTGAGCATTGGAAACCGATGGCCTTCTGGCAGGTGGTGGGCGTACTCTTTGGACCAGGCAATCTTCAGCATAGTTCTTTTTACAGTGATAAAACAAAGGTACAATTCAGTACAATCTACCCCTAGACCAAAGAGCGTCCGTAACATTCTTTTTGCCTGACAGTATAATCTACCGGATTGCGGTGCTTGCCTATAACAGCTGAAACCGTAAATCTTCTATAACTAACCTACTATGAAAAAGACAATTCTACTTCTGATAGCTTCCTTGACGTTTGGCATGGCCCAGGCCCAGGAACGCGTCTTGAACCGAGGCACCATTAACCACCGTGACGGTGACGGCGAAGCAGCTCCCAAGTACAACAACTCTGGTTTCGGGATTAAGGGCGGCGTGTTGTTCAACTCTCTGCGCGGCGATGGCACAGATGCTATGCCCGGACTAAAGACTGCTACCAACTGGCACGCTGGTTTTTACTCGCAGTTTAGCCTGAGCGGCGTCTTCTCTGTACAGCCAGAGATCCTGTACTCGCGCAAAGAAAGCAAGATGGACGCGGGCACTATGCGCTTTGACTACATTGAGATACCGGTAATGGGCGTGTTCAATTTCTCAGACAACGTGAGCATCCATGCGGGTCCGCAGGCCGGGGTGTTGATGGCCGTCAAAGAGAACGACAAGGAAATTGACAAGGCTCAGTTCAACAGCTTTGACTTTGGCGCCGCCGCCGGCGTTGAAGCCCGCCTGAGCTTCTTTAGACTGGGCGCGCGCTATTACTTGAGCCTGGCCAACATGGCTGAGACTGAAGACGCTGATGCGGCCACTTACCGCGCTTATGACAACATCAAAGCCGGCAACTTCCAAGTCTACCTAGGGGTAGGCTTCTAACCACTTATGACTTTAATAAAAAAGGATGCCTCACTATAGAAGCATCCTTTTTTGTTTTGGGAACATTCAACCGGTAAATTCTCTACTCCTTTCCTTTGCGTTTTTGGCTTGTTTTTCAGAATTCAGCCTAAAAACGAGATTACTCATGCAGAGCCTCAGGAGTGCGGCCATTTTGAAATAACTCTCACATCTGTTTTTGCCCTCTTTTCCAGAAAACAACCCAAAAACGCAAAAGCCGATGCAGTTCTCCTACATCGGCTTTTGCGTTAATTATAACAGCTATTAGCGATTGTGCACGCCTTCGGCGAATTCCTCTATCATCTTTTTGTTGAAGGCTGGAATGTCTTCTGGTTTGCGGCTGGTTACCAAGCCTTTGTCGGTGACCACTTCTTCGTTCACCCAGTTGGCGCCGGCGTTGGTAAGGTCTGTGCGCAGGGAAGGCCAGCTGGTCATCTGGCGGCCTTTCACGGCATCGGCTTCAATGAGAGTCCAAGGCCCGTGGCATATGGCGGCAATGGGCTTGCTAGACTCATTGAAGGCGCGTACAAAGGCCACGGCCTGCTCATTGGCGCGCAGGTAGTCTGGGTTCATGACGCCGCCGGGCAAGAGCAAGCCGTCATAGTCGGCGGCTACTACGTCCTCTAGCTTCTTGTCCACGTCAAACTCCTTGCCCCAGTCGGTCATGTCCCAGGCTTTTACTTTTCCAGACTTGGGAGAGATGATGTGGGTTTCGGCGCCGGCTTCTTCCAGGGCGGTTTTAGGCTTTTCTAGTTCTACCTGCTCAAATCCTTTCTCTACTAAAATGGCGATCTTCTTTCCGGTTAATTTCCCTGACATAGTTTTGTAGTGTTAAGTCTTGGTTAAAAATTGTATTTTATGTACTTTCATAACAAGACAATCGTTACATGGTTATAAAAACTTACCAAAAGAAAATGCTGCGCAAATCTCTGTTACTTTGTTTGTTCCTGGCCTTTTGGTTTGCCGGCGGCACCTCTGTGTTTGCCCAGAGCCCAAGCGTGCCGGTTATCAAATTGCCGCAGTTGCAGAAGTATTTGCAGTCCCCGTCAGACACTACCTACATCATTAACCTGTGGGCCACCTGGTGTAAGCCCTGCGTAGAGGAGATTCCGCACTTTGAGGCCCTGCAAAAGCAGTACGCCGGCAAGCCCGTGAAGGTGCTGTTGGTAAGCCTGGACTTCGCCAAGGACCTGGACAAGAAGGTGATTCCGTTTGTGCAGAAGCGACAGCTAAAAAGCACAGTGCTTTTGCTGGATGAGCCTGATTACAATTCCTGGATTGACGCCTTTGACCCCGCCTGGAGCGGCGCCTTACCGGCCACCCTGTTTTTAAATAACGCCAAACAGCAACGGTTCTTTGTTGAAAAGCCGCTCACGCCTGCCTTGTTGCAAGAATACCTATCCACCAAATTCTCACTCTAACCTTACTCTTATGCAAAAATCTCTTCCCCTACTGTGCCTGCTAGGCTTGTTTGCGCTCCTCACCTCTGCTGTGCTAGTGGAGAACGGTTACCAGGTGGGCGATGTGGCCACCGACTTTAAACTGAAGAACGTGGACGGTCAGATGATGAGCCTCAAAGACCAGAAGAACGCCAAAGGCTTCGTGGTCACGTTCACCTGCAATACCTGTCCGTTTGCCAAACTGTATGAAGACCGACTCATTCAACTGCACCAGAAATATGCGCCACTTGGCTATCCGGTAATAGCCATCAACCCAAATGATGTGAAAGCCTCGCCGGGAGATTCTTTTGCGAAGATGCAGGAACGCGCCAAGGACAAGAAATTCCCGTTTGCCTACCTCTATGATGAGACCCAGGAAGTAGCCAAGCGCTTTGGGGCCACCAGAACCCCGCATCTGTACATCTTGCAGAAGACCGCCAATGGCCAAATGAAAGTAGCCTACATTGGCGCCTTAGACAACAACTCTGGAGACCCAGAGAAAGTAACCCAGCGCTACGCCGAAACCGCTCTCAACAGCTTACTAGCTAACCAAGTCGTAGCGCAGACCTCTACCAAAGCCATTGGCTGTACCATTAAATGGCGCGCCGAAGCTCAGTAAGCATAAAGTAAGACTTTAAACCAAGAGGCCGTTTTTGGGCTGTTTTCAAGAAAACAGCCCAAAAACGGCCTCTTGGTTTTTCTGCTGCCCACAGAGCGATAAACGCACTGCAACCCCTCCTCCACCAACCCGCCGGCCCTTGACCAAGGGAAAAGAGACTGGTCAATTTAAGTCTCTTTGCCCGAGGGAGAAAGCAATGCCTTATAAACTGGCAGTGGCGTTAGTTCACCATGAAACGAGTCACTTGTCACGGTGCGCCTCTTTGAAGAAAAGACTGTCCGAGCGTTCAGCGAGTTTCTTTTCTTCTTGATTCTTTTGGTTACTTTTCTCATCAAGGAGAAAAGTGACAAACCCGGGCAGAAAGTATTAGAAGAGAGGTGTGGATGAAAGGGATTGGGAGGCAGAGGCGGAAAGTATGACCTGCTGGTGTAAACACCCCTCTACAGAGCTACGCTCGGTGCCTCAAACACTCGTTTGGGCAATCCTCAAGGGGAGAATCCGCGTTTGGCAAAGGGGCATGAGGTAGAAAGAAAGAATCAGATAAAGAAGTCATCCCCCTACCCCCTTCAAAGGGGGACGAAGCAACTTGATCGGCAGTCTGGGTCGTTGGTGAACACACTACAAAGGCTATTGCATAGAGGGACATTGCTAGTACCCAATCACAACAACCTCATTAAGCTTTACGCTAATTTAGGCTCCTCGTCCGCTGAATACCATTGCTTTTCCCCGGCCTCTCTAGCCTCAGCCTCAAACTTGTTGTTGTAATAGCCCACCTTCAGGGACTCCAAAAAATACAACCACAGGAACCGATAATAGCCATGCTCTTGAAACTGACGCACATGGCAGAGTTCATGCGCCACCCAATGCTTATTCTTGAGAAAATTCTCTTTGGATACTCCGCTCAAGTGTATAGATTTGCCCAGGACCATGGCCACGTTAGAGCTCTTGAGTTTCCAGCGGGCAATGCGGGCAAACAGGGAGTTTTCAATAATTCGTATGTTGGTCAGGCTTGTTTCCATGTTTTTTTTATCGCCTCTTTATACGGCTCTCCCGGCTTTTATGCTACTATTTAGGGCCTTTTCCTTTCTTTCTCCTTCTTTTATACAATAAAAAATCCTTAAACGGATTTGTTTTTAAAAAGTTACGGAACTAGCTTTGTTTCTGAAGGATATCTCTAAAAAAGATAAAACCTCTGTAAAGGCTTCTTCCTGTTTTGCATTGCCGTGAGGCAATAACTGTTGGAAAAAGCCGCAATTAGCCTGTAGCAGACGGCGCTAATTGATGTTTCACCATTAAAACAGATGATGAAAAATTACATCATTTCTGCGTTGGCAGTTATCGCATCCTACTTATCATTTTTTTACGAGGCGCAGTCCTCACATTCAAACGAGTACAACCAAGCGGCTTTCACCACCCAGGGTGAAATGTTGGAGGAATGGGCACTAGAGCACAACAGCCTGGCCCTTGAAACTTCTGGCGGCGGCGCTGAGGTAAAGACCGGTAAGGTGCTTACCCTAAAAGACTCGCTTTTCTACAGCTACTACTCCCAAACCCTAGGCCTTAAGCTGGATTACGAAGAAGACCAAGAGCTTCTAAAGACCGTAACCGACTGGATTGGCACCCCTTACCGTTCTGGCGGAAGCACCAGAAAAGGCACTGACTGTTCTGGCTTTGTGTCTAACGTGTTCAAGCAAGTGTATGGCATCAACTTAACCCACAGCTCCCGCTCTATGTTCACCCAGGTGAAGCGCGTAGCAAAGACGGGCGTAGAAACCGGCGATCTGGTTTTCTTCCGTCGTGGACCGGGTCAGCCTATCTTCCATGTGGGCATTTACTTAAAGGATGGCAAGTTCATCCATTCTGCCACCCGCGGCGGTGTCATGATCAACTCCTTGAACTCAGCCTATTACAAGAAATACTTCTACGCGGCGGGCAGAGCCATCTAGTCCAGCGCACGTAGTCATACACAGCAAGGCCAGCCTCTACAGGGCTGGCCTTGCTGTTTGGGTCACTTCCGTTTTTGGGCTGTTTTCTGGAAAGAAGGCGAAAAACGCACGCGACGTATATATAAGGCTAACTATTTATAGGCAAAGCAGTATAGTCATTAAGCCGCATTTCTAGCAAGGCAGCCTTACGTCCTGTTTGGGATTTCTTATCAGACAAGATGCCCGAATTTTTGTTATTTCGTGGCGGCAAACCAGAAACGATTTTACTACATCACCCACCTATACTATGGAAAACCAGAATCCAAACCACAAGAACGTATCAGAGTCTCCCCTCTTCAAACGCATCCTCACCAAAGCCGAAGAGTACCTGAAACAACCGTCCAGAATTAAGGACCTGTTGAACGACGCTTACCAGAAGGCCACTGAGAAGAAAGACGTGGGCACCATTGCCGGCGAAGCCTTTGAGTCTCTCATGACCCTGGGCCGCTTGATCAAGGCTGCCGTAGGCGGTGAGTACCATGGCTTACCCACCCGCACCATTGTAGGTGGCGTAGCGGTCATCATTTACTTCTTAATGCCAATTGACCTTATTCCAGACTGGCTGCCGGTGGTGGGCTTCCTGGATGACATCAGCTTGCTGGCATGGTTCATGACCAGCATCAAAGGCGAGCTGGAGAAATTCCAGGCCTGGGAAGGAAGCAACCAGTACAGAAACAAAGATGCACAAAGCGATTCTAGCCAAGGCGAGCTGTCTGTAGATACGTCGGCGCACACCGCTAAATATGAAAATGAGCCAGCCGGCCAGTACAGCGGCAGCCGTGAGACAAAACCGTCTAGCAGCGGCCTGGGATCTTCGGGTCCGGGCAATAGTCCGTCACAGGGAGGTCATGGCCTGTCTACCGGCGGTGCCATTCCGCCGCAGAACGCCACGCCCGTGACAGAACTGCACGCCGTAGAAGGAACGCCCATCTCAGAGATTGACCTAACGGCCACGCATGACGCTGAACCTACGGACCATGGTGTGCCTACTGGTTACGGAGAACCCAACGTGCGCGCCTCTACCACAGACAGCACCCGCGTGCCTAGCACCAACCGCGATGACATGGACCACGGCGGAAACGTACGCTAATCCAATTCTCATCGCATAAAAAAAGGCGTCTCCCACCAGAGGCGCCTTTTTTATTGTCTTGCTTTGGCTGTTTAACTCCACACGGAAAATCCCTGGACAAGCGGTATCTTTGTAGTCAAGATTTGTGTATGGAAAGGAAGAAGCGTTCTACTGCCGCCAAGGCAGAGATTCTGGAGAAGGAGATTGCCCCCATTGGCAAGGTGAGATTTGTGTCTAGCGCCACGGCCCGGTTTGTGCGCATAAGTATACGTCCGGGCCAGGGCGTCAAAGTGACCATGCCCAAGCGCGCCACCTTGGCCCAGGCAGAGGCCTTTGTACAAGAGAAGACCGCCTGGATTCAGAAGCACCTGAGCAACCTGGAAAAGAACCAGCCCAAGCCGTTCCTCTTCACGCCTGAAGACCCGTTTAAGACCCGTTACCATCAACTGCATTTGCAAGCGCATCCTTTGCTGCAACTGAAGAGCAAACTCAAGGACGGACAATTGCAGGTACACTATCCAGCGCACTTGTCTTGGGATCATCCAGAGGTGCAGACCTACGTTAAAAGTGCCGTAGAGCAAACGCTTCGGCTAGAAGCCAAACGGTACCTGCCAGAACGCGTGGCCTTCTGGGCGAACCAGTTTAACTTCTCTTACCAAAAGGTGGTGATTAAAAATGCCCAGACCCGCTGGGGAAGCTGCTCTTCTACCAACAACATCAACCTGAACCTGCACCTCATGCGCCTGCCCCAGCACCTGTGTGACTACGTGATTCTGCATGAGCTGGCGCACACCGTTGAGAAGAACCACGGTCCGCACTTCTGGGCTTTGCTGGATAAGATTAGTGGCGATGCTAAAGGTTTGGACAAGGAATTGAAAAATTATAGGCTTCAGCAGTTTTAGGGATTCGTTTTTGGCTTGTTTTTACTAAAACAGGCCAAAAACGGCTAACTTAAAGGCGTGTCTTAAAGTCCCTAATATGAAAAGAGCTACTTTTCTAATTGCCTCTATAGTAATTTTCCTTTCTGCTTGCACACCCAAGTTTGTCATTGCTATATATAACCAAGACTTATATGGTTCTTTGGAAAACGGCATTCCCTCAAATTCAAGAACGGGAAACCATTACTTTCAGGATGGCACTCTAAAAGCAACAGGTTCTTATGCGGTGTCCTTTAAGAATGAAAAAAGTGAATTGAAAACCGGTCTATGGAAAGAATATTACGCAGGCGGCAGACTCCAACGGGAAGGCCATTATAAGATTGGCTCTTACTTAGGATGTGGAGCTGGAGGTTTGCAGGCAGAGTATTACCACTACAAAGACGGTCTATGGAAGTACTATGATGAGAGTGGTGAATTAAGGTTTGAGGTCGAATTTGAGCCAACTAAGCTTCATTTCGACACCAATTGCGAAGGGGGAGACAATTTAATATACGGTCTTATAAAGAACGTTCCCCTAGGAAATAAAGAGCAGCTATCTCCAGATTCTATCTTTTCTCTACAAAAAGAGAAAATAGAGGATGGTTCTTTCACTGTCATACTTACACCGTTAAACAATAAGCTTTTCATTACCTATTCATACAACTGAAAGCAAGAAAAACTAGCCTTCCATTTTTAGCCCATTCTCACCAAAATAACCCAAAAACGGAAAGACAAAAAGAAAGGCCAGAGGATTATCCTCTGGCCTTTCTGGGGTTTAAATGAGCAATTAGACTGCTGCTCATCTAGCATTTGCTTGTGCACTCCCGTTGGCTGTTCCTGAGAAAGACTGCTTGCTCCGGTGCCCTTATGCCCTTCGTTTCATCTTCTCCGCTAAGCGCTCGCGGCCGCGGGGCCCCGTCTTCCCGCCTTGCGCTGTACCAGCTTGCCTCCTTTGCATAGACGCTTCCTTGGGTGATCAGCGGTTCATGCTTTGTAGTAGCCGTAGTCCTAATAGAGGCGGCAACCTGCTTAGGCGACTCGCCGGAAAGACTGGAACAGGTGCCAGTGGTAGAAGCCTTTGCTAGTAGTGATTCCCCTTTGAGGATTGCCCAAACGAGCCTTTACACCAATACTGCTCCTACTAGCAGACTCCCCCCTTGAGGGGGGCGAAAGGGGGTGTTTACACTAGAAGGTCCATCAATCAGCAATTCTTCATTTTTAGCCCATTTTCTCCAAAACAGGCCAAAAACGATTAGACAAAAAGAAAGGCCAGGGGAAAATCCCCTGGCCTTTCTGCGTTTTAAATGAGCAATTAAAAATATAAAGTCTAGCTAGCCTGACGAACGGTGTGCGTAGAAACGAATTCTACAAAATCACCTACGGTGTTCAACGGCACCTCGTCTGGGATTACAATCTTGAAACTCTTCTCTAGCTGGATGATAATATCTACCACGTCTACAGTGTCAAACCCAAACTCTTTGCTTAGGTTAGACGAGACGCGCAGCCTTGAGGGCTGTATCTCTTTGGTCTTGCTAATGATTTTAACTACCTCTTTGGCGATGGAAGGTGTTTGAGCAGTTATCATATGGGTAATACTTAATAATTCTAATGGGTCATTACCGCCACCTGGGCGTGTTTCTTTCTGCGTTTTGGAAGCACCCGATTTTTGATTTTCTCATTGATCAGGTACATCATAGGCACTACCAGCAAGGTCAGGAACGTGGCAAAGCCTAATCCAAAGATGATGGTCCAAGCCAACGGTCCCCAGAAGGTCACGTTCTCTCCTCCTAAGAAGAAGTGCGGGTCAAATTCTGTGAAGAGTGTAAAGAAGTTGAAGTTCAACCCAATGGCCAATGGAATAAGACCTAGAATGGTAGCGGTAGCGGTGAGCAATACCGGGTTCAAACGCGTTTTACCGGCCATCACAATCGCTTCCTTCAGTTCCATTCCCTCTGCCATCAAGACATCTGTGAATTCAACCAGCAGAATTCCGTTCTTCACTACAATTCCGGCCAGGGCAACTACCCCAATACCGGTCATCACAATGGACATATCCATATTGAAGACAGAGAACCCAAGCAATACCCCTATGACCGAGAAGATAACTTCTGATAAAATTATCAACGGCTTGGACACCGAGTTAAACTGCATCACTAAAATCAAGAAAATCAAGCACATAGCCGCCAATCCCGCCAAAGAAAGAAAATCCATGGTCTCTTTCTGATCTTCCTGCTCGCCACCCATTCTAATCTCATAGCCTTCTGGCGTAGGGAAACTCTCCAGCGCCGTCTGGATGTTGGCCACCACCTCATTGGGGTTGTAGCCGCCCAGGACGTTAGAAGAAAGTGAAATCACGCGCTTCAAGTTTTTGCGTTTTATGCCGCCGTAGGTAGTAGAGTACTTGATGGTAGCCACTGAGGAAACCGGCACTTGGCGCACCCGGCCCGAGGCATCTCTAAACGTGAGCACCATGCCCATGAGCTGGTCAATATTCTTGCGGTAGTTCTCGGCTAAGCGTATCTGGATGGGATATTCCTCTTCGTCCTTCTTAAACTTAGAGGCTTCCTTCCCGAAGATGGCCGTACGCAGTTCAGAACCAATCTGGGCAGTGCTCAAGCCTTCGCGGTTGGCGCGCACACGGTCAATCTCTACGGTGATTTCTGGGTTCTTGTCCTCAAGGTCGGTGCGCAGGTCTTCTACCCCGGCAATCTGAGTAGAATCCAGGTAGCGTTGCACCTGCTTGGAAACCTTTACCAGACCGGCAAAGTCTTCGCCGGCAATCTCTACCAGAATGGGCTTGCCCACCGGCGGACCGTTCTGCTCCTGCTCTACCGTAATCTCAGCGCCCGGAATGCCTTTCACCGCTTCTCTGATGTCATCCAGGTATTTAGCCGTGCTAATACCTGATTCGCGGTCTTGGTACTCTACAAACGCCACTGTCACGCGGCCTTTGTTAGACTCTGCCTGACGGCTCCCCGACTGCGGGTCTCCGGCGCCCACGGCCACGTTAGAAATGATAGACTCTACGTTGGGATTGTTATTGCCTACTACCTTGAACACCCGCTTCTCCACCACCTTGGTGATAGAGTCCGTCACCGACTGGTCAGTACCAATGGGCATGTTGATATAGGTGTAGATGAAATTAGGATCACCGCTAGGGAAGAACACTACTTTTGGGGAGCGCATGCCAGTCACAACAATAGACAGTACCAGCAAGCCTACAATAGAGGCCAACACACCATATGGGCGTTTGCCCACCAGCATCCAGCGCAACAAACGCTCATACCGGTCCATGAAAGCGGGCAAGACGCGGCTCTGGAACTTGTGAATCCAGCCCGTGAAGACAAACTTGTTCAGGGCTATAAAGCCCATGAGCACCACTACCAGACTGCCCATGCCATAAGAGCCAGCAACATAGAAAACTAATGCCAAGCCCCCCATAATAAACATGGCCATCTTGAAACTCTTGCGGTCTTTCTCTGGATTGCCTTCACGACGCATAAAGGACACCGCAAACACCGGGTTGATGATGAAGGCCACTACCAATGAAGCCAGCAAGGTCAAGATAAGCGTGATAGGCAGGTAGAACATGAACTCCCCTACAATACCCGGCCAGAAGGCCAGTGGCAAGAAAGGCGCTACCGTGGTCAAAGTACCAGCTAGTACCGGCAAGAAGACTTCACCAGCCGCCACCTTGGCAGATTTGACGATGCTCCACTGCGGGTTGTCATGGAAGATGCGGTGCGTGTTCTCAATCACCACAATGGCGTCATCCACCACAATCCCCAAGGCCAGCAGGAAGGAGAAGAGCACAATCATGTTCAGGGAGAACCCTAGCATTGGCATGATCAGGAACGCAATGAACATGGAGATGGGCACTGAAAGGCCCACAAACAAGGCGTTGGTGGTCCCCATGAAGAACATCAAGATCAAGGTCACCAAGATAAACCCGATGATGATGGTGTTGATGAGGTCATTGAGCGTATGGCGCGTGCTGGTAGACTGGTCACCGGTCACGGTAATCTTCAGGCTTTCGGGGAGTTGAGAGCCGTGTACTTCATCAATGATGGCGTTGATTTTGTCTGAAGCCTCAATCAGATTCTCGCCGGACCGCTTCACTACGTTCAAGGTGATAACCGGTTGGTTGTCCAAACGGGCGAAGCTCTCGCGCTCTTCAAAGGTGTCAATCACCTGGGCAATATCCCGCAGGTAGATGTTGGCACCGCTTAACGACTTGACTACAATGTCGCCAATGGCGTTAGGATCTGTGTACTGGCCTACTACGCGTACGGCCCGTTTCATGTCGCCCACGCGCACGGTACCACCAGAGATGGTCATGTTTTCTGTGGCAATGGCGCGTTCAATATCGGTAAAGGTAACCTGGGCCACCTGCATCTTGTACATGTCCAGGTTAATCTGCACTTCCTGCTCCAGGGCACCTACAATGTCTACGCGCGTAATCTCGGGCAGGGCCTCAATGCGGTCCTGCAAGTCTTCGGCAAACTGCTTCAATTTCTCAGCGCTGAAGTTACCTGACAGGTTCACGTACATGATGGGCATCTCAGAGAAAGAAATCTCCTGCACGTTGGGTGCCTGGTCTAAATCTGTAGGCAGATCTGTCTTAGCTTTGTCAACGGCGTCTTTCACGCGTTGCTTGCCCACTTCTACGTCCACGTCTGTGTTGAACTCCACGTTGATCATGGCAAAGTCCTGCATAGAAGTAGAGGTCACCTTTTTGACGCCGTTCAATGACTTAATCTGCTTCTCAATGGGACGCGTCACCAGGTTTTCCATGTCTGACGGCGAGGTACCCGGGTACACAGACGTCACAATCATGGTAGGAATCACGATGTCTGGGAAGTTCTCCTTCTGCAAGCGGTTGTAGGCCATCAAGCCTGCAATGGAGAGCAGAAGCGTGATGAAGTAAATGGTGGTGCGGTTATCAATGGCCCAACTGGTAGGCTTGAATTCCTGATGTTTATCTGACTTTTCCATACAATGGGATGTTTGGGCTAGGCCCGGTATCTAGCGGAAATGCGGCAAAGGCATCATCCTTCAAAAATTCTTCTTAGAAAGTCACAGGTTGGCCTTCATTGAGGTTTTGCGCCCCGGCACTTATCACCTGGTCGTTTGCCTTTAAGCCTGTCAATATTTCAACCTGCCCGTTGTAGGAGGTGCCGGTGGTGATGTTGCGCTTGGTGGCAATCCGTTGCCCACCCTTCTGTTCCACCACGTAGACAAAGTTGCCTTGCTCGTCTTTCTGCACAATGTCCAGTGGCAGGGTAAGCGCGTTTTCTTTCACATAATCTTCAATGCGCACCACGGCTACCATGTTAGGCCGTAAGTTCACTTTGCCTTGCTCAGAAGGCTTCACGCCCAACTCCACCGTAAAAGAGCGGTTGGCTGGGTTGATGTTGCTTCCTACCACCTTCACCATGGTCATGATCTCCTTGTTCAAGTCTGGGAACATGACCAGGGCGTCATCTCCTTTCTTGATTTTGCTGGCATAGGCCTCAGACACCTCGGCCACAATCTTACCACTGCTGGCATTCACAATTCTAATAATGCCCACCCCTGGGGCCACGGCCTCACCAGACTTAGGAAGTACTTCATCCACTTCGCCGGAGATGGGAGCGGTGATGGTGTACTGAGCGCGGGTTTCTTGCAAAGTGGCCAGTTGGCGCTGTAGGCTTTCCACGTTGTTCTTGGCTTGCAGGTACTGGATCTCGGTGCCAATCTGCTGGTCCCAGAGGTTTTTCTGCTTCTGGAACACCGTGCGGGCCAGGCTCAGGTTTGGCCGAAGCGCGGCAATCTGCTGGTCCAGCACGCTGGCATCAATAGTAGCCAGGGTCTGGCCTTTGCTTACGCGGTTGCCGCGGTCTACGCGCATGCTGGTCAAGACACCCGGTACTTTGGCGCTCACCATCACGTTCTGGTCAAAGTCCACGTGGCCCTGCACCTCCAGGTAGTGTCTGAACGTCTGGGGTTGCACGCTCATGACCGTCACAGGAACAGGGGTCGCGCTTTGCTTGGGACCTTTGCCTTCTTTTTTAAGGTCGGCTTCTAGCTTGGTAATCTCTTTGTTGAGTTCAGTCTGTTTTTTCTTGAGCTCGGCTAGTTGGGCCGTTTTATCTTTTTCGCCGCAGGCAGTGACTAGGGTAGCCAAGGCTAGGGCAGATAGGATCAATTGCTTTTTCATAAATGGGAATGCTATGAAGTTGTCTTGTATCTCTGAAAGGAATCTATTTAACCAAAAGGGCGCCGGTGGCTCTGTCTGCGTCTACCTGGGCAATCAAGGCGTCATAGAGAGCTGTGTAATAATTGGTCTGCGCCGCGCGTAAATCCGTCTCGGCTGTAATTACCTCTAAATTTGACCCTACCCCCTGCTGGTATTTTATGCGGCTTACGCGGGCAATCTCCTCGGCTAGCTCCATATTCTGGCGCTGTGCCCTTAGCACGCTCAATGTATTAGAGACTGTCAAATCTGACTGCCGTAATTGCAAGTCTATGGACTGTTGCAGTTGCTCAAACCCTAGTTTGACGTTTTCTAACTGCAGTTTAGACTGCTGTACCTGGTAGCTTTTGCGCAAGCCGTCAAAAATAGGCACCTGCAACCCAAGGCCTACCACTCCATAGTCAAACCAGTTGCGGTTAAGGCCGGCATTTTCTGCGGCTCTTACCCTGGCCAGGTTGGAAAAGGAGGTTTCATTGCTGTTGTACCCATAGGCACCTGTCAACACCAGCCTTGGAAAGTAGCCTGCCTTTATATTGCGCTGGTTCAGCAGTGCTAGACTTCTCTGGGTTTCAAGGATAGAGTACTCTATTCTATTAGCATAATTGAACCCATTGGCGTTTGCTGTGGGTGTGGTGGAGACCAGGGTATTTTCATTCAATTGGTCTACCAATAAGATAGATTGGTTCTGCGGAAGCCCCATCTGAAACTTGAGCAACTGTTCCCCTAGCTCTTGCAAGCGTTGCGCGCGGTCGCGGTCAATTCTCAGATTGTTCAGGCTTACTTTTAGTCTGTCTACGTCCAACTTCTCCACAAACCCGTTTTTGTTCATGATGCTGGTTTGGCGCAACAGCGTGTCTAAGCGGGACAGATTCTGGTCTAAGAGTTTGATCTGCTCACTGGCCACTAAAACGCTGTAATAGGCTTTTGTCACCTGCTCTGCTACCTCAATCTCGCCTTGTTCCGTGTTCTTCTTAGAAAGTTGCGTGTAGGTAGAGGCCGCTTTAAGGCCTATCAAATAAGAGCCATCAAATAAAAGCTGAGAACCAGAAAGAAGGGCGTTGCCCGTCCAGGGCTGAGCAAATGAGATGATCTGAGGCTCTTCCTGCCCCGGAAACTGCACCTTGGATTTCTGTGGAACAAAGTTGTTGTTGATGTCAACGCCGGCGTTTACCTGCGGAAGGCCAATGGACCGCACCTCACCCACTTTGGCTTTGTCAATCTGCTCCTGGTTACGAAGCACTTTTAAGCTGACCCTATTTTGCAGCGCGTAGTCAATGGCTTCCTTTAAGGTAAAGGCTTGGCCCTGCGCCCAACTGGAGGTGGTGGAAAGCAGTGTTAAAAGCAGCCAGCAGAAGAGGAGTCTGCCAACTTTGGGTAAATTTTTCATAGGGTTTATTCTTCTTCGGTGATCTGTTTGTATTGATTAACCAGCTTGTGCCCTTTGATGGTGGCCAGTCCTAAGATGTAATGTTCTAGCAGGGCAATCTGAACTTTCTGAAGGTCAAACTGGGTGGCGGGGTAAATCTCAGAGTTGAAACCCATTTCTACCTCGGCTAACCTGAGGCGGGAGACAATCTCCACGTCAATGTCTTCCCTGAACAGCTTTTCTTTGATGCCTCTCTGAATATGTTCTTTGGTCTGTTTTAAAAAGAAACCGTCCTTGTGGTTCTGCCACAGCTTCCAGGTCTCTGGATGGTATTTCTGTATATCATAGAAAATGGTGGGATGCACCTGTCGCATAAGCCCCCGCACCATCTCTACTATCTGAAACATGGCTTCCATGGCATTGTTTGCATTGCCCAAGGCCTGGCAGCAGGTATTCTCCATGCCAGAGATATGCTGGTTCATGCATTCGTACACCAACTCATCCTTATTGGCGAACCACTTGTAAATAGTCTTTTTAGAAACCCCCAGGTGCGTGGCCACATCATCCATAGAGACCGCCTTAATCCCGCGTTGCAAGAATAAAAACAAGGCCTCCTGCAAAATTCTTTCTCTCGTGTCCATAGGTTCCTTCAAATCTAGGGCAAACCTACCGGAAACTATTTTTGTTTCCAAAGTTTCCTGCCAACTTTATTTAACTATATAGAATCTGGCTTAGATGCAGGAGAGCTTTTTGAAAAGGAAAGCTAACAAAGGCAATACAGCCGGAAGGCAGGAATCTGACCAGGGCCCTTCTTTGTTGCCTGAAGTGGTCTAATTAGAGGATGAAATAGAATGCGTTTTTGGCCTGTTGTCTGGAAAACAAGCCAAAAACGACATTAGATACCCAAAACACTTTTGAGGCGGGCATAGCCGCTTTTGCTGAGCGGGACACGGGTTCCGTTTTTGAGCAAGGCCACGTGGGTTTCCTTTTCTAAAGGTTCTATGCGGGTAAGTTGGGACAAGGAAATCATGAACGATCTATGCACGCGCACATACTGGGTGGCGTCCAGCGTGTTCTCATAATAGCCCATAGTCTTCTTCTTTAAGAAACAGCCGGCACTGGTATGAATCTTTACATAATCATCATACGCCTCCAGGTATTCAATGTCCTGCACCGGAATGATCCTTATGTCACTATTCACCTTGACTACTATGCGCAGTTGCTCTTCGGGCTGTTTGTTGGTAATCTCTTGCAGGCTGGGAATGGCCGCTTCTGAGACAGGCTGGCTTTGTTTCTGGCGCCATTTTTTAATGGCAGCGTCAAAGCGCTCCTGCGTGAAGGGCTTAAGCAGGTAGTCTACGGCGTTGGTCTCAAACGCTTTGATGGCATACTCGTCAAAGGCGGTAGTGAAAATAACACCAGGCGCTTGCTCTACCAGTTCCAGCATCTCAAACCCATTGATCTTAGGCATCTGGATGTCCAGAAAAATTAAATCTGGTGCGTGCTGCTGGATGGCTTTCACGCCTTCAAACCCGTTGTTGCACTCCTGCACCAACTCAATGTCTGGGTGTTTAAGCAAGTACTCGCAGACAATGGTGCGGGCCAGGGGTTCATCATCAATAACCAGACACTTAATCATATTTTCTGCGGAATTTTAACGGTGGTAATAAAGGTGCCTTCTTGCTGCCTAGTGTTGACCAGATTCTGTCTCCCATAAAGCAAATACAAGCGCCGGCGCACTGAGTCCAACCCGAAGCCCGTACCCTGTTTGGGCACCAGCAAACTGGCCTCAAACGGATTCTCAGTAGAGACCACCAATAACCCGTCTTCACAATGGGCGGTAATTTTAATGAGGCTATCGCCCAGCGTGTCATACAGGCCAAACTTGATGGCGTTCTCCACAATGGGCTGTAGCAAGAGGTAAGGCAGTTGCAGGTCTTTACATTCTTCGGGACAATTTACCTGCGTCTGCAACCGGTGCCCGAATCTTACCTTTTCAATTTCCAGGTAAATCTGCAGGTGGTGCAGTTCATCACACAAGGGAATCAGCATCTGCCCGTCTTTGCGCAATGTGCCTCGCAAGAAATCTGACAACTGCTGTACCATCTGCTTGGCCAGATCTGGCTTGGTTCTCACCAACGCACTAATGGAGTTGAGGCTGTTAAACAGAAAATGCGGTTGCAGTTGCTGGCGCAAGGTGAACAGCTCCGCCTCGCGGGCCATTTTCTCGGTGGCGGCTTTGCGTTCCTCGGCTTGTTGCTTGTCTTTGGTATAGTACCAGAGCCAGTTCTGCAACACAATGAACAGAATCATGAGCCAGGCAAACGCCACCCGCACGGGGTAGGATTGGTGTACAAAGGCCAGATAGTCCGCTTGGCCGTCTAGCAACCAGTCAATGCCCATCAAATACAGCCAAATGGTGAGACTAGCTAATCCGGCGCTCCAGCCTAGCAGATAGGCAATCTGCTTGGGCTCTGGCTGGTAGTACCGCAGGGCGGTGGCCATGACATAGCCACTGCCTAGCAAGAGCACATTGGTCAAGACCGCGTCTATGATGACCGCCTGCCCTCTAAACCCAAACTGATACAACACCAGCGTCTGCACCACCGCCCACAGCAGGCCCCAGCCCAGGTACAGTAGTATGATTTTAAACGAAGGCATGGTGTCTAATCTGGTAGAAGGTAGCAGCGGCGGTTGGATGGACAGTTCCATAGGGTCAACCTAGTTGCAATTAATAACTTTTGATGTCAATTCCACCAAAGAGGACGGTCCCTTTTAAAATCAAGACCTTGTCGCCGTGCAACGTAGGCTGTACCATGGAGCGCTTCTCGTCAATCCCGCCAAAAATGGCCACCACTTCTGAGCGCACTTTCCAGTCTGCCGGTACTACCAATTTGGTGCCGCCAAACAGCATGGTCACGTCAATCACTACTTCGCCGTGCAGGTCTGCGTGGGTTAGGTTATACTCGGCGCCGCCGCAGAACGTGGTAATCTGACCGCCCTTGAATTTTTTGGTGATGATGCTTTTCTTGATGCCGCCAAAGATGGCCGTCCCATTGATGTAATCATCTTTTGACACCGTGGCGGGATCAAAGGCCTCTTCTGCCGTAGGCGCTGTATAGGAGGAAGAAGCATAGGCACTCCCCGCTCCTGCTCCCGGCAACGGCTGCGTGGGACTCTTCCATCCTTTGCCCGGGGACTGGTGTCTTGGACGCAACATCATGTACAATCCGAAACCAATCAACAGCACCGGCCAAAAATACGGTTTGAAGTTGAGGGTGGGATAAATATCGTCGAGCAGAAATATCAGCCCTATTCCGAAGGGGAAAATCCAGCCGATGTTTCTGAAGTTGTGCTTAAAGCCGGTGTACAAACCAATCACGATCAAGAGCATCTTCCAGGAGAAAACCCAACGCGGCAGGTGTAGTTCATATAGTTGGTTGGCCAGCAAGGCCACGCCTACCAAGACAATGAGCAACCCGGCCATCACGCGGCCGCCGTTGTTTCTAGTGGGCTCATAGCCACTGTAGTTTTTTGAGGTGTTCATATCGTTCGTTTCCATAATTTTAGTGGTTAGGTTGATTCAAATGTAGAGCATTGGTGTAGCGGCCACAACGGCTAATAGGCTAGCCTTGGCAGAAAGTAGGTGAATGGCGGGTTCTGGTAGGTGAATGAAGGTAGACTTTTTTACCGAAGTAGGTGACTGGCGGTGAATGGCGTTTTTGGCTTGTTTTCTAGGAATTAGACTGAAAACGAAGATTTGCTATGGAGCGGATTCTCCCCTTGAGGGGAGCGCAGAGGGGTGTTTACACCAGCTGGTCGAACTGCCAGCCGTTGTTGGTGTTCTCACCAACGACTCAAACTGCCATCCAATTCGCTCTGTCCCCCTTTGAAGGGGGTAGGGGGATGACAACTTCAGCTGGTAAATTCCATTTCCGCCTCTACCTCCCAACATCGCCTTTCCAACTAGCACTTATTTTACTTTCTACCCGGGCTTGTCACTTTTCTCCTTGATGAGAAAAGTAACCAAAAGAATCAAGAGCCCCCGAACTCGCTGACCGCTCAGACAGGGCGGGGGCTCAAAGTGGTGCACCGTGAGAAGTGATTCGTTTCATGGTGAACTTACGCCAATGCCATATGACAGGCCACTGCTTCCTCCCTCGGGCAAAGAGACTTAAATTGACCAGTCTCTTTTCCCTCGGTCAAGGGCGGGCGGACTGCGGTTTGAAGGGTTGCAACGCCTGCATGCGCTGGCGCGGAGTTCATCGTAGAGACAACGGCACTGCCTTGTCTCTTGCGCATATCCTTCTTCTGCTGGCCATGTCAGTCTACAGTTGCTCAAAAGACCTCGTAGCGTCCGGCAGGACCTGCGAGCGTCTGCGCCAACATCCGTTTTTAACCTAATTCCCAGGAAACAGCCCAAAAACGAATTCCTGACTCTAGACTCGCGACTCAAGACTCGAGACTATAACAACATTCACGCTTACTTCTTTATCTTTGTGCTATGCTATTCGAGAACATCAAGAGACTGACGCAAGAGGTAGAAGCCTTTGAGATAGAGAACAAGGAGCAACTGGAGGCTTTCAAGAACACCTTTGTGAGCCGAAAAGGGAGCATTGCCGCTTTGTTTGACGAGATAAAAACCGTGGCCCCAGAACTGCGCAAGCAGGTGGGCCAGGAGCTGAACCAGCTTAAGCAGTTGGCCCAGCAGAAGTTGGACGCCCGGCAGGAGGAGTTGGAGCAAAGCAGTACGCCAGACGTGTTGGCCGGCCTGGACTTCACCTTGCCGCCGGTGCCCAATGCCTTGGGCGCTCGTCACCCGTTGGCGCGCACGCGTGAGCAGATCATCCGGATTTTTGAACGCATTGGCTTTAATGTCTCGGAAGGCCCGGAGATGGAGGACGACTGGCACAACTTCTCTGCGCTCAACTTCCCGGACAACCACCCGGCCCGCGACATGCAGGACACGTTCTTCCTGAGCAAGAACCCAGACATGCTGTTGCGAACGCACACCTCTACCGTGCAGGTGCGCGTAATGGAGCATCAGAAACCGCCAATCAGAACGTTGTCGCCGGGACGCGTTTTCCGGAACGAGGCCATCTCGGCGCGCGCGCATTGCATGTTCCACCAGTTTGAGGGCTTGTACATCGACCGCAACGTAAGCTTCAAAGACCTGAAGGACACTTTATACTACTTCGTGCAGGAGTTGTTTGGGCAGGATACTAAGATCAGGTTCAGACCGTCGTTCTTCCCGTTCACTGAGCCTAGCGCTGAGATTGACATTACCTGCCACATCTGCAAAGGCAAGGGCTGTAACATCTGCAAAGGCTCTGGCTGGGTAGAGATTGGCGGCGCCGGCATGGTGGACCCCAACGTGCTGGAGAACTGCGGCATTGACTCACAGGAGTTCTCTGGCTTCGCGTTTGGGATGGGCATTGAGCGCATCACCATGCTCAAGTACCAGATCAAAGACCTGCGCCTGTTTACTGAGAACGACGTGCGCTTCTTGAGACAGTTTACTGGGATGTAATTACAGATTTGAAAATTTGGAGATGAGGAGATTTGAAACTGACTTCATTAAAAGCTCCTCTATCTATATTCAAACTATCACACATCACTTAAAATAGAATCCGTTTTTGGCTTGATTTCTAGAAAACAGGCTAAAAACGGATTTTCTACTTTACAGGCTTTCTTCCATTTTCAAATTTTCACAACTTCAAATCTCCAAATTTGACTTTATGACCTTAGAAGATATTAAAACCATAGCCGTGATTGGCGCGGGCACCATGGGCCAGGGAATTGCGCAATTGTGCGCCCAGAGTGGTTTTCAGACGGTGCTGTATGACATCAATGGAACGGTGCTGGAAAAAGCCAAAACAACTACTGAAAAGTCACTGGCTACGCTGGTGGAGAAAGGCAAACTGACCGCAGAGCAGCAAACCCAAATCTGGGAACGACTTACGTTTACCACAGACGTCTTGCAGGTGGTAGCCCAAGTGGTGATTGAGGCCGTCATAGAGCGCCTGGACGTCAAACACAGCATCTTGAATGAGATAGCCGACCAAAACCCGGCCACCACCATTCTGGCCTCCAACACCTCTTCTTTGCCTATTACGCGCATTGCCGCCAAAGTTGAAAAGCCTGAACGCGTTGTAGGATTGCATTTCTTCAATCCGGCTACCATTATGAAGTTGGTAGAAGTGATTTCAGGTGCAGCTACTGCCCCAGAGGTAACCCAGCTTATGAAAGAACTGGCCGTTAAACTTGGCAAGACGCCGGTGGTGGCCCAGGATGCGCCGGGTTTTATAGTGAACCGGGTGGCCCGTCATTTCTACGTGGAGAGTTTAAAGCTACTGGAAGAAGGCGTGGCCAGCTATGAAGGCATTGACAGATTGATGCAGGCCTCTGGGTTTAAGATGGGCCCGTTCCAGCTCATGGACCTGATTGGCGTAGACACCAACTTCTCGGTCACCAGCGCCATGTTTGAGGCCTTCCATTATGACCCTAAGTTCAGGCCTAGCCGTTGGCAACAGCAAAAGGTAGACGCGGGGCACCACGGCCGCAAGACCGGCAAAGGCTTCTACGACTACCCTGCCATAAAATAAGCGAGGCCGTTTTTGGCCTATTTTCTGGAAAAGAGGCCAAAAACGAGAAAATTTCTGTTTTCATTTTCAGGCAGTTACCAATTAAGAGAAAATTTTATTGGGCAATGCTTGCGTAATCACACTTCACCCATTACTTTTGCATCACTATTCAACACCACGGTAGCGAAATAGTAAACTCCTCCTTAGCTCAGTCGGTTAGAGCACATGACTGTTAATCATGGGGTCCTTGGTTCGAGCCCAAGAGGGGGAGCAACAGAAAGCCATCAGAAATGATGGCTTTTCTTGTTTTATAGGGATTTGTAAGTTGAACTACTTTTCCCGCCTTCTTCTGTTTCATACTTCCGCTCCACGCAAAGCCCTTTCCCTCGCTTTATCTCCTCTGTTTCCACGTGCAACATCTCTGGCTCGTTCTGCACAAACCTTGTTTGCAGATTCAGCTACTGCCGTATCTTTGGTAGAGACTTTACCTACTTTAGAAAACCGTCATGATCTATAGCTTCACCAATGATTACAGCGAAGGCTGCCACCCCAACATCCTGCGCAGGCTAACCGAAACCAACTTATCACAACAGCCGGGCTACGGCAATGACGAAGCTACTTTGGAAAGCGTGGCGGCCATTAGAGCACTCTGCCGAAACCCCGACATAGACGTGCACTTGGTTGCTGGCGGCACATTGGCCAATCTCATCGTGCTTAGTGCTTTCATGAAATCCTATGAATCTGTGGTTGCCGCCGAGACGGGGCACATCAACAACCATGAGGCTGGTGCCATTGAAGCCACCGGCCATAAGATTGAAACCGTTCCTACGCCAGACGGCAAGCTCACGCCAGCTCTCATTCAGCCGCTGTTGAACAAGTTCCCTGAATTCCATACGGTAAAGCCCAGAATGGTCTACATCTCCAACTCCACAGAGATTGGCACTATTTACACCAAACAGGAACTGACAGACCTATCTGTTTTCTGTCGGCAGAACAACTTGCTCTTGTTCATGGACGGCGCGCGTCTGGCTATGGCCTTATCAGCCCCCAGCAATGACCTCACGATGGCAGACATTGCCCACCTCACCGATGTTTTCTACTTGGGTGCCACCAAGTGCGGCGGCCTCATAGGAGAGGCCATCGTCTTGGCCAACCCGGCGCTTCAGAAGGACTTCAAATACTATATTAAGCAACGCGGGGCCCTCATGGCCAAAGGACGCTTGTTTGGGGCGCAGTTCGCGGAGCTATTACGAGATGACCTTCTATTCAAACTGGGTAAACACGCGAATGAGTTGGCCCAGCAGATGGCCGCACGTTTCCAGGAGTTGGGCTATGCCTTTTTAACACCCGCCCAGACCAACCAAATTTTTCCCATCCTGCCAGACACCCTCATTGCTGAGCTGAACAAAAAGTATGGGTTCTTTGTCTGGCGAAAAACCGGAGAGGGCATGTCGGCGGTGAGGTTAATCACTTCCTGGGCAACGCCGCAGACAGAAGTAGACTTGTTTTTAAAGGAAGTGGAACAACTTTCACGCAACTAAAAGAAACAACTGCGTTTTTGGCTTGTTTTCAGGAATATGGGCCAAAAACGCAGTTGCTTACACATTGAGTACTCAACCTTTAAGAAAGGCCTCTTTCCCTTATCATTCCAGGACCTATCCTTGTTATCGAACAAGGTTTAGGTTATACTCTGCTTTGCACTCGTCACAAAGCAAATAGCCTGACTAACTCCTGCCCTTTCGCGCTACTCTGCAAATGCGCGGTTCTCCTATTGACAACAACCATTCACCAACTCCTAAGCACTATTTACCTACTATGTCTAGCGTTATTTATGCCAGACATTCTAGCCAAGGCAAGATTTTATTTTAAAAGATGCAAACTTTTTAGCGGTCTAGCATCTTGGCAGCATCTATTTAAGGTGAATTCTGATTTTGCACTACTTTCTAGAAAACAGGCTAAAAGCAAGGCAAAGAATCTGGCAGAAGTCAATATTTGGCTTCTTTACCACAGCAACACTTTCTGAAATAAAACAATATAATTTTAGACACAACAGGCAGCATAAAAGGGCAGATTACCCAAGCCACAAAGGCAATAATGAATACGATATAAAAATAGATTTTTTACTATATTATCACATAGATATATACATTTTCATATCAGTTTATCACAACAACATAGCACTAGCTGTATACCACCTAAAATATAACTATTGCTATACAAACTAAATACTTTTACCATTTTCCCAGGTTCCGGACAGATATTTTTTGGTGTTATAAAATCTATTTTAGGTCAATTGAATAATTCAATTATTCTTTGTGGAATTTTTTTGCCAATTTTGTGTCTTAAGTGTAACCTTTTTTAAATTGCATTTATTAATACTTAACCACTTATAACGCAAGACACTGCCCGTTTGTCAAACCGCTTACTGCATGAGAAAACTTCTACTCCTCGCACTTCTCCTTTCTTATTTCACATTTACTGGCCAGGCCCAGACTACGGCTCCGGCTTTAGGTAAGGCCTTTCCGTTTACTACGCTCGCCAAGACGGGTGTTACTAGTACAGGAGATACTAAAATCAACGGAAATGCTGGTGTTGCCCCAAGTGATGTTTTCACAGGGTTTCCGCCAGGCATTGTTATTGGCACCAAAGAGATTAACACGCCCAACGCCATAGCAGCCCAGGCAGACTTAGTCCTTGCTTATACCCAAGCCGCAGGTCAAACTCCCACTCAAACCCTAACAGGCCAAGACTTGGGAGGCAAAGTATTAACTCCTGGAGTTTATCGGTTTGAAGGGGATGCCAACTTAACAGGCAACCTTGTCCTAGATAACGGAGGCAATCCTAATGCGGTGTTCATTTTCCAAGTAAAAGGAAATTTGAAGGTAAACTCCTTTGCGAAGGTAGAGCTTTTAGAAGGAGGAGCGCAGCCGCGTATCAAGAGCATTTTCTGGCAGGTGGCAGGAACCAGCAACATAGGCTCATTCTCTACTTTTAGAGGTACACTCTTATCGCAGGGAGATATCACTGCGGGCAGTAGCGCAGCTGTATTTGGCCGTTTATTAACTCACGGCGGAAGCATTAGCTTACTTAGTAATAACATCACCATTCCTACGGATCTGGAAGTGACCATGACCAAGAGCGCTGGCAACGCTCAAGGCAACTATTTTGTAGGCAACACCGTGACGTACACGGTGATAGCCAAAAACAACGGCCCCATTGATGAGTCTAACGTACGGGTAGCTTTGCAGAATACAGGTTTGACTTTAGATACTAACCCTGCCAACAACATACCCCCTGCAGGAACAACATATACCAACTCTACTAAACAGTGGAACATCCCTAGTTTAGCATCTGGTGCTACTTACACTTTTAGAATAACTTATCAAATCAACGACCAGGCCTTAGCCAACCTTGTAAATACAGCTACTATTCAGGGGGACGGCTTAGATGAGGTACGTGAAAACAATGAATATACGGTGACGCTTTGCGTAGCCCCGTCTGACCCAACTGAGATCACTGGCCCTTCAGCTGTCTGTGTAGATACAGAACATACCTATAGTGTTACCAGCATCAAAGTTGCGACTCAATATAACTGGACTATTCCAGATGGTTGGAGAATTGTGGGTAATTCCTCAGGTTCTACTATTAAAGTGCTTGCTGGTCCAAACGGTGGCTCCATATCAGTTACCGCAGGTAATACCTGTGGACTGAGCGCACCAGTTAGCAAAGCCATAACAGTTACCACCAGCCCGTCACCGGCGCCAGGGGTCATTACTGCTAGTAACGGCACCAACAATCCTTGCGCAGGAACTCAGAATGTTACCTACACCGTAGCACCTATCCCTAACGCCACCTCTTACACGTGGGTAGTGCCAACGGGTTGGACTATCACCGCGGGTGCAGGTACTAACTCCATCACTGTCACAGTAGGAACCGGAGCGGGAGAGATCTCTGTTCGAGCCGTAAACCCTTGCGGACCTAGTGAGAAAAGCATCTTAAACGTATTACCTTCTTCTGCCTCTCCAACAGCAGCCACTTCCATTACCGGAAGCCCGGCTCCATGTACTGGTGAGACAGCAGAATATAGCGTTTCTAGTGAGACAGGCGCTACTTATTTCAACTGGTCCCTTCCAACAGGCTGGAAGATTTTAGAAGGTGCAGGAACTAACACTATTAAAGTAGAAGTTGGCCCAGCAGCTGGCTCTATCACTGTTTCCGGCATCAACGGTTGCGGTACCAGTAGCACCACTTCGCTAGTAGTAACACCAACGGTAAAAACAGCGCCTTCTACCATAGACGGCCCGCTGACGCCATGTGCTTCTCCAACCGGTGAAATCTACACCTACACCGTAGGAGCCGTTCAAGGAGCATCTAGCTATTTCTGGAAAGTAGCCGGCGGCCTGGCCATAGTAGATGGACAAGGTACTGCTACCGTTAGAATTAGAGTGGCCAGCTCAGTAGTGACCGGAACGCTTACGGTAAGTGCCCTAAACACGTGCGGTCAGAGTGCTGAAAAGAGCATCACCATCACTCCACTAAACAAACCTGCTCGTCCAAGCGAAATCACCACCACCACTACTATGCCATGTGCGGGAGACCAGAACCTAAGATTCTCTATCTCACCAGTGGCAGGTGCAACGTCTTACACCTGGACATTCCCGGCAGGCTGGGTAATCTCTGGCGCTGCTGACGGCACAACCGTTACCGTGAGAGCAGGAACAGCTTCTGGCAATGTAACTGTGGTAGCCAACAACTCTTGCGGCGCAGGAGCAGAAAGAACCCTAGCCGTAACGCCTACCCTTAATGCCCCAGAGAAACCATTGGCCATTGCCGGTAGCAACAGCCTTTGTGTGACAGACAGAGAGGTAGTGTACACTGTAACTGCTGGTACAGATGCCACTGGCTACAGATGGGAAGTACCGGCCAACTGGACTATCGTGTCTGGCCAGGGAACTACCTCTATTAAAGTAAACCCAACCAACAACAACGGATCTGTAAGAGTATTTGCTCTCAACAATTGCGGTGAAAGTGTAGCGGCTACGTTGTCAGTGATTGTTTCTACGGCACCTACCCCGGCTCCTGGTTTCATTACCACCACTCCTATCGCCCCTTGCGTTAACCAGCAGAACGTTTCCTTCTCAGTAGATCCAATCTTTGGCGCCACGGCGTATGAGTGGACAGTAACCGGCGACTGGGCCATCACGGCCGGCCAGGGAACCACCTCTATCAAAGTAACCATTGGTACTGGCTCAGGCACTGTGTCTGTGAAAGCAAGAAACGGTTGCGGTTTAAGTGACGCAAGCAGCACTACGGTTCAACCAGCTACCGTTCCTCCTGCCACGCCAGTGACAGTTGTGGGTCGTACGGCAGTCTGCGAGCTTGAGTCTAACATTACTTATACCGTTACCGGCATGACCAACGTAACGGGTTATACCTGGACTATCAACGGAGGTAGCGACTGGAGCATTACATCTGGCCAAGGAACTGCTTCTATCAAGGTAAAAGCAGGTGTTGCTCCAGCAGAAATCTCTGTGGTAGCCACTAACAACTGCGGTCAAAGCTCGGCAAAAGTGATTCAGGTAGTAACAAGCAAGGTTGCTCCAGGCGCACCGGGTGCCATCTCTGGCTCTGTGAACCTTTGCGCTGGCAATGAAAACGTAGAGTATTCTGTTGCTGCGGTAACAGGTGCTACGTCTTACATCTGGACCTTGCCTAGCGGCTGGACATACACCCAGAGCACGGCTGGCAACTCTATCTCTGTGAAAGTAGGTAGCACCAGCGGTAAAATCAAAGTAAGAGCAGTGAACGGTTGCGGAGAGAGCACAGAAAGCGAACTCAACGTAGCCCCTACCACAGGCACGCCTCCTAAACCAGGCAACATCCTGGCAGCTACTACTGCCGTTTGCGAGACAGAGCAAGGCGTTTCTTATATTGTTCCTCCTGTGAACGGTGCCACCTCTTACAACTGGACAGTACCAGCAGATTGGATCATCACATCAGGACAAGGTACTACCACCATTACAGTAACAGTAGGCAAAGCGGCCGGTAACATAGCGGTAACCGCTGTAAACAATTGCGGCAACAGTGCCGCTAGCACCTACGCCGTTAAACCAAACATCATCCCAACCAAACCAATTGCCATTGCAGGTGAATCACTGCCTTGTAACAACAGTACAGGCAACAAATACGTGGTACCAACCATGCCAGGCGCTACCTCTTATGTTTGGACAGTTCCGTTGGGCTGGACGTTTACGGGCCAAGGCACTACCAGCATCACCGTACAAGCCGGCACCAACGCTGGTGAGATTACAGTTAGAGCAGGAAATGAATGTGGCTTCAGTGAGGCAGCTGTTCTAGAAGTGAAGACTGCTAGCGTAGCTCCATCTGCACCGTTGGCCATTACAGGTAACCAGGTAGTCTGCGCCGGTGAGACAGAAGTAGAATACAAGGTTGACGCCATTGCCAATACCTCTAGCTACAACTGGACACTGCCATCTGGCTGGTTAATCTTGACAGGTCAGGGCACCAACCGCATTACCGTTCAACCATCAGCTACGGCCGGTAACATCTCTGTCATTGCAGCCAACGGTTGCGGCGTAAGCACTGCCAGCACGTTAGGCGTACAAGTGACAGGCGTGATTCCTCCGGCACCTACTACAGTAACCGGTCCAATTACCCCTTGCGTGAACGTAACCGGGATTGTATACACCGTTGGAAATGTTACAGGAGCTACCAGATACAACTGGACAGTACCAACAGGATGGGAAATCACCGCTGGTCAAGGTACTACCTCTATCACGGTAACTACCGGTACTGAAGGTGGAACCATCGCTGTAACAGCTGCCAATGGCTGTGGAGCCAGTGCAGCCAAGACTATGGTGGTAAACACCATTTCTACTCCTGCAAGACCAGAGGTTATCACTGGCAAGCCGAACGTATGTTTAGGCTCAGCTAATGAAACCTATACCGTTGCAGCTGTGACCGGCGCTACCGGCTATTTCTGGACGGTACCAACCGGCTGGACGTTCACGGGCCAAGGCACTAACACCATTAAAGTAACAGTAGGTAGCAACAATGGAGAGATAACCGTAAAAGCGCAAAACGCCTGCGGAAGCAGTGAGGTAAGCACTCTTGCCGTCACCACCTCTATTTCTCCATCTCCAGCTCCAGGCCCAATCAAATTCGCTGCGAAGGAAGGCATCTGTATCAACACGCCAGGGTTGGTTTATTCAATTGATCCAATTGAGACAGCTATCTCTTATGATTGGGTAGTTCCAGCTGGCTGGATCATTACTGCAGGTAAAAACACAGCTTCTATTACAGTAACCTCAGGACCAAATCCTGGTAAGATTGAAGTAAGAGCGATCAATGGTTGTGGCCCTAGTGGCGCCAGCACGCTAGATGTTACCATTAACAGTGAAACCCCAGCGTCCTTAGGATCTATCTTGGGTCTGACGCAGCTTTGCAGCAATGAGCAAGTAGAATACAGAATTGGTAAAATTGCCGGCATTGACACGTATGAATGGACACTGGACGCTCCTGCCAACTCAGGATGGTCAATTGTTTCAGGAAATGGCACTGAGACTCTTAAAGTAATCTCTGGCACAAAACCAGCCACTTTGAGAGTAGTAGCAAAAGGTATCTGTAATACCAGCATACCAAGCACGCTTTTACTGTCTGTGTATGATACGCCTCCAGCACCAGCTAACCTCAGATATGTTCCTAAATGTGGTTTCTTAGAATTCACTGTTGATGGAAACGCTGGCGGATACGTTTGGACCACTCCAGGCAACTGGCAGATCATTGGTGATAAAACAGGTAGCCGCATCCTAGTAGCCGTTCCTGCTAATGAGCCATCAAGAGAAGTGAAGGTTAAGGCCATCAACACCATAGGAAACTCTGCTTGTAGCAGCGCAGAGGCAACCATCTTGGCAAACCCAGCCCAGGCGCAAGCCCAGCTTGACTTTGCCAACGTCCTTACTCCAAACGGAGACGGCGTCAATGACACTTGGAAGATCAAGCACATTGAAAGCTATCCTGAGAATGAATTAGTGATTATGAACCGTTGGGGATCTGAAGTATATCGCACCAAAGGCTACATGAACACTTGGACCGGCGGCGAGCTTAGCGAAGGCACCTACTTCTACATCTTGAATGTAAAAGATTGTGACGGTGTCATGAGAGCTAAGCGAGGGTATATGATGATCATACGGTAATACAGGAAAGGAAAATCAGTAGATATGAAAAAGATACTTTTACCCTTGCTATTCTTCTGGGCCTATACAGCTAGCGCCCAGCAGAGTGCATACCATACCCAGTACATATTTAATGGACTGGCCATTAACCCGGCATACGCGGGCAGCAAAGGCATCATCAACGTCAACGGCTTGTTCAGAAGCCAGTGGACTGGCGTTGAGGGTTCTCCTAAAACTCAAACGTTGGCCGTTGACGGCGCTTACAATGAGACAGTGGGGTTAGGCCTGCAATTGATGAATGATGAGATTGGAGCACAAGGCCAGAAAAGCATTATGGCCAGCGCCTCTGTAGGGATCAAGGTAGGCGAGCGTTCTCGCCTAGCCTTTGGCCTTGCGGCGGGCATAGCCCAACATTATGTTGACGGCACCAAACTTAGAATGATGGATAATGACTTAGACGTGGCGGTTCCTAACACCAAGGAGACTAAGATGCTGCCAGACGCTAAAGCAGGCTTGTTCTATAATACAGAGAGGTTCTATGCAGGGGTTTCTGCCTCAAACCTAATCCCTACTTCTAAGGACTTTGCCTTCTCTCCCAACCGTCATTATTTTGTGACTTCTGGGTATGTGTTTGACATTAGCCGCATGATTAAATTCAAGCCTAGCTTCCTGGTAAAAGAAGATTTCAAGAGCCCTACCAACATTGACTTGAATGCATTCTTCCTATTTGGAGACCGTCTTTGGCTAGGAGGCACGTACCGCCGTTCAATGCAACTTCTTTCTTCTAAAAACGGAGAAGAAGCTCCTACTTCTACAGAGAACGCCTGGGCGTACATGGCAGAAATCTATGTGACGCCAAAGATAAAAGTAGGCTACGCCAATGACATGTCTATGAACAGCTTCAAAGGCCACGCTACGCATGAATTCTCTGTAGGACTTCTCTTCTACAAAAAAGATGATACTCCTTCTTTAACTATTCGTCATTTTTAGTCGGGGGGAAACCTTCGTAATTATCCATGAAGTATCGCATTTTATTAATTCTCCTTGCGCTGCCCGCCCTGATGATGTTTTCTCAGGGGGCCATGGCTCAGAAAAAAGAGCTGAAAAGAGCTGACACGCATTACTCCAACCTGGAGTTTGCCTTAGCTATTCAATCCTACAAAGACGCTCTTAAATTACAAGAGCCCTCTATGCCCATTGTGACGAAGGTGGCAGACTCTTACCGTCGTCTCAACAACGCCAAAGAGGCAGAGTTCTGGTACTCGCAGATGCTAGCGTTCCCAGACTACGACCCGCAGAACCTGCTGCATTACGGCGACGCAGCCCGCATGAACGGCAATTACGCCAAGGCCAAGCAGTTGTACATGGACTACGCTGAATTGATGCCAGACTCTACGGCCAAGGCCATGAAGCTGATTGCCATCACAGAGAACGCCCAGAACTGGGTAGCCAGACCTAAGTCCTTCGCTCTTTCTAACTTGTCTGGTTTGAACTCCAGCAGTACAGACTTTAGCCCAGCCAACTACAAAGGTGGTATTGTGTTCACCTCTGACCGCATGGACGGAAGAAGAAACAGCATCACGTCTGGCTGGACGGGTAAACCAAACTCAGCCCTGTATTACAGCAAAAGAGACACGGCTGGTTTCCTGGAAGCAGAGTTACTACCGTCTCCCCTGTTCAATGAGTACCAGAACGGGTCTGCCGTTTTCTCAGCAGACAACCAGACTATTTACTTCACGCGCATTAACCAGTTAAAACGTAAGAGTAAGACGGTAAACCCAGATCCATTCAGCTGGGTGAGCTTTGCTGCCCCGGCAGACTACGTGAACCGTCTAGAGCTGTACATCTCTAAGAAAGAAGGCGAAGAGTGGAGCAAGCCAGAGCCATTCCCGTTCAACAACCCAGGTGAATATTCTGTAGGCCACCCTGCCTTATCAGTGACAGGTGATACCTTGTATTTTGCCTCAGACATGCCAGGCACGCTTGGCCAGACAGATATCTTCTACACCGTTAAACAGCTGAACAGTATCATCACCAGAAACAAGGACGGCGAAGAAGTGGTAGAAGTTCACACGTTCTGGACCAAACCTGTGAACGTGGGTAATGCCATCAACACGCCGGGCCGCGAACTGTTTCCAGTGGTAGACCAGCTAACCGGTAAACTACACTTCTCCTCTGACGGACACCAAGGCATGGGCGGACTAGACATCTTTTCTGCAGAAGGTGCCGGTGACGCTTGGACCAACATCCAGAACCTACGCTACCCATTGAACTCGGCGGCAGATGATTTTGGAATCTTGTTTGAGAAGAAGGATGCCGGTTTCGTTTCTTCTAACCGCGAGAGTATGGACGGAACGGATGACATTTACTCTTTCAGCTACTATCCTCAACCATGTAAGCTTTCTGGTAAGACTTTTGAAAAAGTACAGGAAACTCCTGGCGTCTTCAAAGAACTACCGGTGGGCAACGTTAAAGTGTCTCTCTATAAAGTAGGAGACACCACCGCAGCAGTGACCTACTCAGATGCAGATGGTAACTTCTCTTTTGAGATCTTTGACGGGGTACAATACAACATCAAAGCCACCAAGGTGAACTACCTTACCCGCTCGGCCATCATCACGCCAGAGTGTGAGTCTGTGGTAGACATGGTGCGTTTGGGCTTAGTTCTAAACCGCAATACCATCAACAAGCCTATCTTGGTGGAGAACATCTACTATGACCTGGACAAGCATGAGATTAGACCAGACGCTGCTCTGGAGCTAGACAAGTTGGTGCAGACCTTAATTGACAACCCTAACATCAAGATTGAGTTGAGTTCTCATACAGACAGCCGCCAGACAGATGCTTATAATAATCTGTTGTCACAGAGACGTGCCCAAGCCGCTGTAGATTACATTGTTTCTAAAGGCATCGCGGCAGACCGTCTGGTAGCCAAAGGATACGGTGAGACCCGTCTGCTTAACAAGTGTAAAGACGGTGTTACCTGCTCAGAAGAAGAACACCAATTGAACCGTAGAACAGAGTTCAAGATTCTTAAAAAGTAACAACTCTTCTTAAGATGAGTTAAAAAGCCCGCCTCTATCAGAGAGGCGGGCTTTTTTTATACTTGATAGGTTTCTGTTCAGCACACCTTCAAGCAATACCAAACCTGCCCTACTTAGGAAAATCCTTTGAAAGTCTCACTGCAGCCACGCCTTAAATTTAACCTATGGGTTAGCTATAATTTGGATAAATTTGAATGCCACTTGAATGGTAAAAGTATAGCTCTGTGCCAGTAGCTTGAAACTCCTTAACGCACTACTAGATGACTGCCAGCGGTAAAACGAGATGGGCCATTGCTCTCATAAGACACTTAACAATCTAAATATTCTACTGCCATCTTTAATTTATTTAGACGTGGCGCTTACTTTTTGGAATCTGCTCCTATTAAGTTTCAAGATTCCTTTATTTAACCCCCTCCAACAAAATGGATGTGCACCCAGAGTTAGACCGCAAGATAACGGAGAAGGTTGCTGAGATTGCGGCAGTGGCAGATTACTTACCCGGCGTGGTAGTGGTTCATAATATACAGAAAGGCCTTGGTGTAGAGTACATGTGCCCGCGGGGCCTTGCGCTGCTGGGCACTACCCTGGAAGAGATTAGAGCCATGGGGCCCCAGTACCTGGAGCGGTTCTTTAACCAGGAAGAAGTAGATGATTACGTCCCTAAACTGATTGGCGGCCTCTTGGAGCGAAATGACGACAATGAAATTGTATCCTTCTTTCAACAGGTCAAGTTAAAAAACGTCAAAGATTGGGTTTGGCACCTAAGTACGCTCAAAATCCTGATGCGTGATGACAATGGCGCTCCCCTTCTTACCATCACCATTGCCCTTAAGGTAGAACCAGACACCCACATTACGCCCAAAGTGAACAGGATGCTGGATGAGAGCCGTTTCCTGCGGGAGAACGTGCAGGCATTTGCGCAACTAGGCAAGCGTGAACAGGAGATTTTGAGGATGGTGGTGCTGGGCAAAAGCTCTACAGAAATTGCCGAAGAGCTTTTCATCTCAGAGAAAACCGTTAACACCCACCGCAGAAACCTCAAGGTAAAACTGCGCGTGCACTCGCATTATGAGCTGTCGCAGTTTGCCCGCGCTTTTGACTTAATCTAAACCACCTCAGTCGTTTTTGGCCTCTTTTTGTGAAAACAGGACAAAAACGACTAGCGCTCTTGACTGCAGACATAGAACCTATACACCGTTTTCTGGTGATATTTCTCGCCGGGCTCCAGGATGGTGTTAGGGAAGGCAGGCTGGTTGGGCGAGTCTGGGAAATGCTGGGTCTCCAGGCAGAAGCCATAGTGCTTTTTATAGGTCCTACCACCATGCCCCTGCAGACTGCCATCCAGAAAATTACCCGAGTAGAATTGAATGCCGGGCTCTGTGGTGCAGACTTCTAAACAGCGGCCAGAAAGGGGATCTTCTACGGTGGCCGCGCGCTTTAAATGCTTGCCTGTTTCTTTTAAAACATAGGTGTGGTCATAGCCGCCGGGCACTTGCTCTATTCTGGCCCCAATAGCCACGGGAGTCTGAAAATCCATGGGTGTACCCTCTACCTTGGGCAGGTCTCCAGTTGGGATAAGCGCTTCAGAAACCACCACATACCGGTCTGCGGCAATGCAAAGGAGATGGTCCAAAGCGTCTTGCGCTTCTCCCCCAGACAAGTTAAAATACGTGTGATTGGTGAGATTAATGGGCGTGGCCTGATCTGTGGTTGCCTGATATTCTATCACCAACTCATTGTCTGGGGTTAAGACATACAACACCGTCACCTGTACCGTTCCGGGGTATCCTTCTTCTCCGTCTGGGCTAGTGTATGTTAGCCGAAGCGCGTTTTTCACTGGCAGCTCCTCTACCTCCCAAAATACCTTGTCAAAGCCTTTCACGCCGCCATGCAGATGATTGGGACCGTTGTTGGTTGCCAGGGTATATTCCTTGCCGTTGAGAGAAAACCGACCCTTGGCTATGCGATTGCCGTAACGCCCAATGATAGCCCCAAAATACGGCTGGTTGGCAAGATACGCCGGACTGGTATAGGCGTCCATGTCGTCAAACCCCAGCACTACTTCGCCCAAGGTACCCAGTTGGTCTGGCGCCAAGATAGACGTGATGGCACCGCCATAATTACTGATGGTCACGCGCATGCCTTTTGAGTTCTGCAGGGTGTACAGCTGCGCTTTGGCAGTAGAGGTAGTCTGAGTGGGGTTGGTGATATGTTCCATAGTCATTGAGTAAAGGGAATGCCATTGGCCTGAAAAGCCTACCTCTATCTTTACGAACCAGGCTCCGTTTTTGGTCTGTTTTCTAGAAAACAGACCAAAAACGGAGCCTGGCAAAAAACATCCTGCTACTTGGCTAGCCAGATGGACTCAATCTCAAAACCACGTGGACCTTTGGCGGTCTGCTCCGTGGGCACTACATACAGCTGCAGTTTTTCCACATCCTTTAAGTTAAATGCCTGGGAGGACTTGCCTGTAAACCAGAACGGATGAAACCCGGGGTACGGCCTTGGCAACAACATAAAGGCATCTGGCTGCAGGGTTTGCAAAGGTATTTCAATGTCCTGGAAGGCAGTCCCGGCAGACACCTGTGCAGAGAAACCCGTGGCCTGATGAGAAATAAGGTTCACCTTTATGGGTATAGCTGTGCCGGTGGTGGACTTCAGCCGTATCACCAGCTTCTTGAAAGAGGCCAGTTCAGAAACTCTTCCTTGCAGTTTATCGCCAATGTAGTGCTGCAGGCCCATGGTTTGCTCTTCAAGGGGAAGCTCTTTGGCGGTCAGGCGCAAAATTAACTGGCCAGGCTGCTGGCTAGACAGAAGCTGGCGTTCATCGCTTTTCCAGAGATTGGGGAATACAAACAGTTGTCGGTCATGGGTGGCATTGAACAGCTCCAAATGACCGTTGGGCGCGGCCACGAAGGATTGATAGGTCTCAGAGAGGTTGGCGTCCCAGGCCCAGGGATTGCCCGCATGATTTCCCGGAAAGGTGGCCTCTTTCTCCCCGTCCTGCACCAGAATACGGTACGAAATTTGGCCGGGCGTCAAGACATCCACCGGCAATACTGCCGTAAAACGCCCGGCGCCCACGGCCTGCATGGAGATGGTTTTGTACACGGCCGCCTGGTTGTTTACCTGCAAGCTCACCTTCGCCTCTGCAGAAACACCCACCACCTGCGCTGAAATGGTGTACGGCTGACCGCTGCTAATTTCCTTTAAAGGATCATGGGTCACATAAATACCCGTGGCATACGGCTGCGGCGCTACAAATTCATTTACCCGCAGGTTGCCATAAGTTTTATTCCCCGTCCAGTTGGTTTTCTTCTTTTTGCTCAAGATATACGCGCCGGGGCTTACCGCAAAACTTCCGTCTTTGGCTTTGGCGGAGTACGTGTTTCCCTCATTCACGGCCCGTATTTCAAAGCTCCCTCCTAGCTCTGCCAGCAAGACCTGCATGTTCTGGACTTGCCACTGAATACGGCTCACTTCTCTGTTAGGCGAGGCCTTGCCCAGAGGATCTCTAATGAAGTAGGCGTCTGGCATTACCTCCAGCCGCCAGACGCCTTTCTCCAGCTTGTCTAGGAAATATGCCCCGGTGCCCGAGTACTTTACCACGGGTGAACTTCCCACTCCTGCCACATGCGCCAGCTTGCTTTTATCAAGGGGTTTGGTCTGCGTAGTGTTGGAGTAATAGAATTCCTGCACGGTGTTCATCTCGCTCAAGTCCTGCCGGTAACTCACCCTGAATGCCCCAAACACACTGTCACTGGGGTATGCGCCGTAGTTTTTGCGCAGCGGCAACTGATGAAAGGCCTTGCCCGCAATCAAGAGGCTGATGGCTTTGGCCGGGGTGAAGGCCAGGTTCAAATAGTGCGTCTGGTACTCGGTGTTACCGTAAGCGGTGGCCATGGGGTCATAGGCAAACTGCGTAGCCCACTGAAAACCAGCGGCTCTAAAACTCTTAGCCATAGCGGGGTACATGTAAGACCCTGCAATGTCTGCGGCGTCAAATTCATATACCATCAGGGCTTTGTTCTGGAAGGCGGCCAGGGTGTCAAACGGAATTTGGTAGCGGTCTACGTGCGTGAGGTAGTTGCCCTGCAAGCTGTGGTTGGCCATGAGGTTGGTAGGGTACCATTGAAAACTGTAACCGTCTACCCCTGCCCCCTTCACAATGGCGTCTGCGTACTTAGGCGACTCACTTATGTTGTAGAAGACGGGTTTCTTCCAGCCGGTAGCGCGCACGGCGGCCACCATGCGGGTCACGTACTCGGTGGTGCGTTCTTTGGGTCCCGAGTGCTGGGGCTCGTTGTTGATTTCTGCGGCTATGATGTTGGCATCCTGCTCATAGGTCTGCTTGGTGTACGGGTTCACGTGGGCCAGAAACTGCTTAAGGTAATTTTCCTGCGCCAAGAAGGCTGCTTCCTCTACCAAAGCTTTCTGCTTGCCATATTTGTAAGAGAAGCCGGGCGTCTTCTCATCTTTTTCGGGCCAGCCGTTTCCCCAGAAGGCAATGGGCGTCACCAGCACTTTGATGTTGCGCTCTTTGAGTTTGTACACCAGATAGTCAAACAGGCGCAAATGTTCATTCTCCAGCAGGTTTCCTAGGGAGTCTGATATCTCGGTGTCCCAGACGTGCACCCTAAAGGCATTGAACCCCAGACGCGCCAAGTGGTACACGTCCTGGTCAATGGCCTTCTCTGGGTCTGTTCCGCGGGCTTTCACAGACCTATAGCCATAGGCAAAGGGCACCGTGTAATTCACCCCGAAGAAGCTTGCCTCCAAATTGCTCTTTTTCCAGCGCAGGATGCCCTGCGGGTCTACATACACCAACTCTGCCTCTTTGCCCGCCGTGGTCTGGGCATTTACAGCCAGGTGACTAAAAAGAGTAAGCAAAAGGGCGGCAACCAGGACCAGGCGCTTGCTTGAATTGAACAGATGTATAGAAAAAAAGAGCATGCGGTACGTCATTGAATAAGTGAAGAAGCCAATCCTGCACCTTTACAGGACGGCGTGTAACATATCTCTATCTCATTTTTAGCCTGGTTTCTGGAAATCAGGCTAAAAACGATAGAAGACTGAAAATTTACGCAATCGATTACGTTGCATATCTAAGAAGATGTTACTGCATTTCCAAATTTAGGTTAGCTCCCTAGCCGGGCAAGTCCCTTTCATAATTAATAGTATAAGAGGCAGAAACCGCTATTCTGATTGATATATTAATCAGTTCTGCAGCATTCTATAAATTTTTAAGGAGACAATTATTGGGGCTACCCTTTTGCTTGTGTCATAAACTTTCTGATATATTTACGTAATCGATTACGTACTATGGCCAGAACCACCATCCATGACATTGCCAAAGCCCTGAACACCACAGCGGCTACCGTGTCCAGGGCCTTAAACGATCACCCTTCCATTAGTGAGGCCACCAAGGTGATGGTGCGGTCTACGGCCCAGAAGCTCAACTACCAGCAGAACCGCATGGCTAGTTCATTGCGCTCTGGTAAGTCCAGAGTCATTGGCGTGATGATTCCCAGCGCTGAGATTAGCTTCTTTGGGTCGGTGATTCATGGCGTGGAGGAGATTGCCCAGGCCAGAGGTTACAACGTACTGCTGTTCCAATCCAATGAAAGCTACCAGCAAGAGGTACAAGGCATACAGACGTTGTTGCAGTCAAACGTGGACGGCATCATTGCCTCCATTGCCAAGGAAAGCACGCGCTATGACCACTACCTGGAAGTAAAAAAACGTCACACGCCCTTGGTTTTGTTTGACCGCGCCATTGAGGACCTGGGCGTTTCTACGGTGGTCATTGATGACTACAAAGGCGCCTACATGGCCACGGAGCATTTGATTGAGCAAGGCTACACCCGCATTGCGCACATTGCCGGACCATCGCACATCAAGATTTTTCATGAGCGCCTGCGCGGCTACGTGGACGCCTTGACTCATAACAACTTGCCGGTAGAAGAGGATTTGATTGTCTACGGGAAGGTGTCCATTGAATCGGGCCGGGAAAGGATGAGCCAGTTACTGCAGTTGAAACAAGTGCCCGATGCCGTATTTGCGGTAGAGGACTTTACGGCGCTGGGCGCATTACAGGCCATCAAAGAAAGTGTCTGGAGCCAACCGGGGCAGATTGGCTTGGTGGGCTTCGCCAATGAGGCGTTCAGCGCCTACATCACCCCTAGCCTGACGACCGTGGACCAGCAAACCACTGCCATGGGCCGCGAAGCCGCTCAACTAGTACTCAATGCCATTACAGGAGACGCCACAACAGAGACGCTGCCTCAGAAAATAGTACTGGACCCCAAGCTGATCATGCGCGACTCATCCAGACGCACCTCCTTAAAACCTGATACCTTTTAGAACTTCATTTAACCCAACCTACTACACCCACCTAACCAACTAACTAGCAATTTCATGGGCTTACACACCATTGACTATTTAATCTTCCTGCTGTACTTCGTGATCGTGTCGGGGTACGGGTACTGGATTTACAAACGCAAGCAAAGCAAGACGCTGGACTCCAAGGAGTTCTTCTTAGCCGAAGGGTCTTTGACCTGGTGGGCCATTGGCGCGTCTTTGATTGCCTCTAACATTTCTGCCGAGCAGTTTATCGGCATGTCGGGCTCTGGGTTTGCCATGGGTCTGGCCATTTCTACCTATGAGTGGATGGCGGCTGCTACCTTGATTGTGGTGGCCATCTTCTTCATTCCCATCTACCTCAAGAACAAGATTTACACCATGCCGCAGTTCTTGTCGCAGCGGTACAACAACGGCGTGGCCACCATCATGGCGGTGTTCTGGCTATTGGTATATGTGTTTGTGAACCTGTCCTCTATCCTGTATCTGGGCGCATTGGCTATTCAGACTATTACCGGTTTGGACTTCCACTACTGCATGTACGGCATGGCCATCTTTGCTATTTTCATCACACTGGGCGGCATGAAGGTGATTGGCTATACAGACGTGATTCAGGTGTTCGTGTTGGTATTGGGAGGATTAGCGACTACGTATCTGGCCTTGGATTTAGTGTCTGATCAGTTAGGCGGAGGCGGCATCTTTGACGGGCTTTCCATCTTGCACAAAGAGGCGGCAGACCACTTCTCCATGATTCTTTCTGAAGGCGAATTAATGATCCCGAACGGCGAAGGCGGTACCCGCGATGCCTACATGGACTTGCCGGGCTTATCAGTAGTGATTGGCTCCATGTGGATTATCAACCTCAGCTACTGGGGCTGTAACCAGTACATTACCCAGCGTGCTCTAGGCGCTGACTTGAACACTGCCCGCAGTGGTTTGCTGTTTGCCGCGTTCTTGAAATTGTTGATGCCGGTGATTGTGGTATTGCCGGGTATTGCCGCCTACGTGTTGTTTAAGAACGGCGCGTTCCAGCAGGAAATGACCAATGAACTGGGGCACATTAAACCAGACCACGCCTACCCAGTGTTGCTGGAGTTGTTGCCTATTGGCTTAAGAGGACTTTCCTTCGCTGCCTTGACGGCCGCCATTGTAGCCTCATTGGCGGGCAAGGCCAACAGTATTTCTACCATCTTCACACTAGACATTTACCAAAAGTTCTTCAACAAAGACGCCTCTGAGAAACGCCTGGTGGGCATTGGCCGACTAGCCGTTTTGGCCTCGTTTATTATTGCCGTTTTGGTGGCGCCGTTGTTGCGTAATTTGGACCAGGCGTTCCAGTACATTCAGGAGTACACGGGCTTTATCTCGCCGGGCGTGTTTGCCATTTTTGCCTTAGGTTTCTTCTGGAAACGCACTACCTCGGCAGCGGCCTTGACGGCGGCCTTGCTGACCATTCCGCTGTCTACGTTCCTGAAGTTCCAGTTCTCTGAGATTCCGTTCATTGACCGCATGGGGATTGTCTTTGTGGTACTGGCCGTGATCATGATCATCATCAGCTTGTTGGACCCTAAAAGCAAAAACAATCCCAAAGGCCTGGAAATTGACGCCAGCATGTTCAAGACGTCTACCTCGTTTAATATTGGCGCCGTGATCATCTGCGGAATTCTGGCCGCCTTGTATACTATGTTCTGGTAAGAGACCGCTCCCTTTGTCTTCCTGAAAGGACCTTGTAAGCGAACTAGAGAAGCGTCTACTAAGAAGGGATTTTTAAATTATTATTAGAATGGACAGGCGCCCTTTTCATAGTTATGGCCTTTCTAGCTTGCCCACAAGGTCCTTTCAGGATGACAAAAATGGAGGTTGGAGAGTGGTGCGGTTTGACCAACTTCTACTTTACACTTTAGTTTCTTCCATAGAGTCCTCCACCAATTACCTTATCAAAATCTGGGCAGATGCGTTAGTATAGAACGGCGCGTTTGCCCAGATTCTATTTACACCCAGCAAAACAATCTATCCTATGGTGCAAGACATTGTCTCCAAATACAAAGAACTCTACCGCCTGGACCCTGTAGTGGTGCGCTCACCGGGCCGCGTCAACCTGATTGGCGAACATACTGACTACAACAACGGCTTTGTGCTGCCAGCGGCCATCAACAAAGAAATCTACTTCGCGCTGGCTCCAAACGGCACCAACATGTTCAATGCCTATTCTTTTGATTTGGAGGAAAGCGCTTCTTTTGACCTGGACAAGATTGAAAAAAGTGACATCCGGTGGGCAAACTATTTACTAGGCGTGATAGCCCAGTTGCAACGGGCGGGCCATACCATCAAAGGCTTTAATCTGGTGTTTGGAGGTGATATTCCCATTGGCGCGGGCTTGTCTTCTTCGGCGGCGGTGGAGTGTGGGTTGGCCTATGGATTGAACTACCTGTATGCGCTCAACATTGACAAGCTTGACCTGGTGAAGATGGCCCAGAAAGCCGAGCATGAATTTGCCGGTGTGATGTGCGGCATCATGGACCAGTTTGCCAGCATGTTTGGCAAGTATGACCGCGTGGTCAAGCTAGACTGCCGTTCTCTGGAATACCACTACTATGACTTGGACATGCACGATTACCGCATCGTCTTGCTAGACACCCAAGTCAAACATTCCTTAGCCTCCAGTGAGTACAACACCCGCCGCCAAGAGTGCGAAACCGGCGTAGCCATTCTGCACCAACATCATCCAGAAGTAAACAGCTTACGCGATGCCACATTAGAGATGCTGGCTCAGCACCAGGCAGAGTTTGATCCGGTGGTGTACAAGCGTTGCAAGTATGTGGTGGAGGAAAACCTGCGCGTGGAAGGCGCTTGTCAGGATTTGGAGCGCAAGGACATGGCGGCCTTTGGAGAGAAGATGTTTGCCTCGCACCAAGGTCTGCAACATGACTACGAGGTAAGCTGTCCTGAGCTGGATTTTCTAGCCGACCTGGCCCGTAAGAACGAGGCCGTGCTGGGCGCGCGCATGATGGGCGGAGGCTTCGGCGGCTGTACCATTAACTTGGTTAAGCTGGACCAGGTTGGTGCTTACATTCAGCAGATGGAAGATGCCTATGAACAAAAGTTCGGGATTAAAATGAAAGCCTACATAGCCGAAATTGTAAACGGCAGTAGCCTCGTTTCTAGCCCAGTTTCCTGAAATCAGGCCAAAAACGCCCAACCCATTCACTCATTCTAGCCATCAATCCATCACTCATTGCCTCATGGAGTCTTTTGATTTAAACGACCACTCGCATAGAAGATACAACGCCCTCACCGGCGACTGGGTCCTGGTGTCTCCGCACCGTTCCAAGCGGCCGTGGCAGGGCCAGCAGGAAACCGTGGCCAAAGAGGAACGACCACAATATGACCCCACTTGCTACCTGTGCCCCGGCAACCTACGCGCCAACGGCGAAACCAATCCAGACTACCCGTCCACGTTTGTGTTCACCAATGACTTTGCCGCCCTGCAGTCAGAGACGCCCGCCGGGTCCTTTACCAAAGGCAACCTTATCAAAGCCGAAAGCGAGCGTGGCATCTGCCGGGTCATCTGCTTTTCGCCGCGCCATGACCTGACCTTGTCAGAGATTTCTGTGCCGGAGATCAGGAAAGTGGTGGATTTATGGGAGCAGGAATACCTGGAACTGGGCGCGCTGGACTACATCAACTACGTGCAGATTTTTGAGAACAAGGGCACAGTGATGGGCAGCAGCAACCCGCACCCGCACGGCCAGATTTGGGCGCAGAGCTCGGTACCGGTAGAGCCCGCCAAAGAGACGGTGCAACAGACCCAGTACTATCAGCAAAACGGCCGAAGCCTTCTGGCAGACTACCTGGCGTTGGAACTGGAGGAGAAGACCCGCATTGTGCTAGAGAACGAGCACTTTGTGGCACTTATTCCGTTTTGGGCGGTTTGGCCGTTTGAGACCATGATCATCTCCCGGCGCCATTTCCAGCATCTGGGCCAGATGAATGATACCGAGAAAGACGCTTTTGCCGCCATCATGAAACAACTGTCTGAGGTTTATGACCGCCTGTTCCAGACCTCCTTCCCCTACTCGGCTGGCCTGCACCAAAGCCCCACAGACGGACAGGAGCACCCGGAATGGCATTTCCACATGCACTTCTACCCACCGCTTCTGCGCTCCGCCACCGTCAAGAAATTCATGGTGGGCTACGAGCTCATGGGCAATCCCCAGCGGGACATCACCCCAGAAAGCGCCGCTGAACGGTTAAGAGGATTGGTCTAGCGTTTTTGGCCTGTTTTCCGGAAAACTGGCCAAAAACGAAGTAAAAGTAAAGGGCTCATAGGATTTGAAAACTTGTGAGGTCTTTTCTATTAGCACTAAAGCTTTCTTTAGTTGAGATTCTCCCCTTGAGGATTGCCCAAACGAGAGTTTGTGGCACCGAGCGTAGCTCTGTAGAGGGGTGTTTACTCCTGCAGATTATGATTCGGTTATTTCCCAGTTTCTTTAACTAATAATCTTTTCAATAGAGGTTCTGTCCACTCTTAGCCAACTAAGAATTTGCTTTGCTCTTTCTTTGTCTTGTTTTCTGCATCTGTCAAACTCTTTCATCAGGCCACTTACATAAAGCCGTTCATTGACAGTCATTCCTGCTAGATCTTCGATTTTTGAAATCTTCAACAGGAGATTATTGTCTTCCTCCGTCATATTAATTAAATATGTGTTGGTCACTATTTATTAGAGTAACAGCAAGTTATCTCCTTTGTAAACACCCCTCTACAGAGCTACGCTCGGTGCCTCAAACTCTCGTTTGGGCAATCCTCGAGGGGAGAATCTTCTCTTTCGTAAATCTTCGTTTTTGGCCTTATTTCCAGAAAACAAGCCAAAAACGCTCCTCTCTACTACACCCTTTCATCCGTCACCACCGCGTACTGCGGGTCTTCCAGAATATTCACTTCAATCACAGCTTCAGCATTTTTCAGCAGGACCAGGCAGTCTGGGCTTAGGTGACGGAGCTGTAGTTTCTTGCCGGCTTTCTGGTAGCGCTCAGTGAGTTTATGAAGGGCGTCAATACCCGACATGTCGGCTACGCGGCTATCCTTGAAATCAATGATGACTTCCTGCGGATCATCGGCTACATCAAACTTCTCATTAAACGCGGCCACAGACCCAAAGAACAGCGGACCGTACAGTTCATAGTGCTTGGTGCCGTTGGCGTCTAGGTACTTTCTGGCCCGTATGCGCTTGGCGCTTTCCCAGGCGAAGACCAGTGCGGAAATAATCACCCCAATCAAAACGGCCAGTGCCAGGTTGTGCAGCCAGACGGTGATGGCCGCCACCAAGATGCCCACGAAGACGTCGTGCCTGGGCATTTTGTTGATGATCCTGAAGCTAATCCACTCAAACGTGCCAATAGACACCATCACCATCACGCCCACCAGCGCGGCCATGGGTACTCGCTCAATGAAAGGCGCGCCCACCAGAATAATGACCAGAATGGTGAGGGCCGCCACAATACCCGCCAAACGTGCTCTTGCTCCGGCAGAAAGGTTTACCAAGGTTTGGGCAATCATGGCGCAGCCGCCCATGCCGTAGAAGAAGCCGTTCAGCACATTGGCCGTGCCCAAGGCCAGGCTTTCGCGGTTACCGTTGCCACGGGTGCCGGTGATTTCGTCTACCAGGTTGAGCGTCAAGAGGCTCTCGGTGAGGCCCACACCCGCCATGATCAAGGCATAGGGAAAGATAATCTGCAAGGTCTCTAGCGTAAACGGTATCTGCGGAACATGAAACGGCGGCAGGCTCCCAGAGACAGAGGCAATGTCGCGCACCAACTTGGTGTCAATATCCAAACCCATCACCACGGCAAATACTACCAGAATGGCCACCAGTGAGGGCGGCACGGCTTTGGTGATCTTGGGCAGTACCAGAATAATGGCAATGGTCAAGGCCACCAGTCCCGCCATGATGTAGAGAGCCTCATCAGACAGCCAGCCAGTGCCGGTCTTAAACTGCTCTATCTGGGATAGAAAGATGATGATGGCCAGGCCGTTCACAAACCCGAACATGACCGGTTGCGGCACCAGCCTGATGAACTTGCCCAGTTTGAACACGCCCACCAGCATCTGCAACACACCCGCTAAGGCTACCGCGGCAAATACATACTCCAGCCCGTGGCTCTGCCCCAAGGCAATGAGCACCACCACCGTAGCACCCGCACCGCCAGAGACCATGCCCGGCCTTCCGCCCAAAACGGCGGTCACCAAGCCCATGATAAAAGCCGCGTACAAGCCCACCAAGGGCGGGAAGCCAGCTAGAATGGCGAAGGACAAAGACTCGGGGATCATGGTCATGGCCACCGTGAGGCCGGCCAGAATCTCTATTTTATAATCTACTTTCTGACTGAAATCAAATAAACGTATTAGGGGCTTCATTCTTTTCAATTGATGAGGTACTCTGAAAAGTGCAGGGCTATAGCTTCGTCAAAGACGCTACATGCGTCCAGACGCTACTAGTCAACCAGCACCATTGTAAAATTGGCTAAAGAAAGTCTGCCTGAGTGGACCTACTTATTGAAAGGAAACTCACGGTGGCGTGAGCGCCAGAAAGAGAAAAGATGAATTTGCCATACAAAGCAAAAATACGGCTTTCCCATGAAAACCGCAGGCAGTGTCTTAAGATTCTAAATACCACAACAGCAGCTATATCGTTTTTGGGCTGTTTTCTGGGAAATACACCAAAAACGCATCTTCTTTCTTACACGCTCACAACCAGCCAACGCCCGGCGCGTACACCTCTGCCTACCCTTTTAGACTACCATCCATGACCATATCTTTTTACGGCGCGGCCCAGACCGTGACGGGCAGCAAACACCTCATCACCCTAGAGAACGGCAAGCGCATTCTGCTGGACTGCGGCCTCTCGCAAGGGCAAGGCAACAAGTCTGACGACCTCAACCGCACCTTTGAGTTTGACCCCGAAAACATCACCTACCTCATTCTGTCGCACGCGCACATTGACCACTCGGGCCTCATTCCCAAGCTGGTGCAGGACGGCTACAACGGCCCCATCTTCTGCACGCCGCCCACGCTAGAGCTCTGTGAACTTCTCCTAAGGGACAGTGCCCGCATTCAAGGCAGTAGCGGCGAGAATGAAGGAGAGAAACCTTTATACACAGAAGAAGATGTAGACAAAGCCCTTAGCCTGTTCCAAACCGTTTCTTACAATGAACCTTACCAGATAGACGAAGACGTAGAACTACTCTTCACGGACACCGGCCACGTACTGGGCAGCGCCGCCATCAACCTCAAACTTCAGGACCAGGGCCGCACCCGCACGCTCACCTTTTCTGGAGACATTGGCCGCTTTGCCAACCGCATCCTCAACAAACCACAGGAGTTTCCGCAGGCCGAAATCATCATCTGCGAGTCTACCTACGGCAACCGCGTGCATGACAGCCTGGACAATACCGAAGACCGCCTGGAGAAGATTGTGCGCGAGGTGTGCGTGGAGCGCCAGGGAAAACTGCTGATTCCGGCGTTCAGCATTGGCCGCACGCAGGAGTTGATCTACTCTTTGAATTACCTAGCCGAGGAAGGAAGACTGCCAGACGTGAAAGTGTTTGTGGACAGCCCGCTCTCTGTCTATGCCACTGACATCATGCGCGACCATACCAACTGTTTCAATGACACCATGCTGGCCTACATCAAAGAAGACCCAGACCCGTTCGGGTTTCCGCAGTTGAATTACATCACAGAGGTGGAGGACTCCAAAGAACTGATTAAGATGGATGAGCCGTGCGTGATCATCTCGTCTTCGGGCATGATGAACGCGGGCCGCATCCAGCACCACCTCAAGAACAACTTGTCAGACCCTAACAGCGCGGTGCTGGTGACGGGCTATTGTGAGCCCTCTACGCTAGGCGGCAAACTCACCAACGGCGCAGAAAGGGTCTTCATCCATGGCGAAGAGGTGGAGGTGAAAGCCCAGATGATTGAGATGAAAGAGTACAGCGCCCACGGCGACTATGGTGACATTGCCAAGTTTCTGCACTGCCAGGACAAAGACCAGATTCAGAAAATCTTCCTGGTGCACGGCGAGGTACTGGTCATGAAACAGCTCAAAGCCGACCTGGAGGAAATTGGCCACCAGCACATTGAGATTCCAGAATTCAGGCTGTCTTATGTAGTGTAAGGCGTGTCATACATGTAAAGCCCTTCGTTTTTGGCCTATTTTCTGGAAAACAGGCCAAAAACGAAGGGCTTTCTTGTTCAGGTCAAGCGCTATTGCACCTGCACTTCAGAGAAGACATTGACCAGGTATTTCCCTGTAGGATCTGTCCACCACTCCACTCCCTTGTTGGCTAACCTGATGGCATACGCTGGGTTGTACTTCAAAGATTCTGCCCCATCCGGTAGCCACAATCCTATTTTATAGGCGCCTGGAGCAATGTCTTTCGGTAAGGTAATTTCTGTAGAGACCGTGTGCCCGGCTTTGCGTTTGCTGGTCACTGGATGCCAGTCCCGTAGTTCGGCTCTGGTTTTAAACCCTTGCACCTTGCCAGCAGCGTCTATCAACACCACATACACACCCCGCGGGTTAATAGGTGTGGCAAACCCGAAATTCTTGATGGTGAAGCTCACTTGATGGGCAGTGCTTGTACGCCACATGGCGGGCAAAGAAGCTTTTTCTAACTGCATGCGATAGCCCAGGTGATCTCTGATGTATTCATACAAAGACCTAGGCACTTCTTTGCCAGATGCGTCCAGAAAATAACCCTCTGTGACAGGTGCTTTGGTCATGCGCAGGTCTGCCGCAGTGATGGTCTTGTTTTTCCAGGCGTTGATGTTGGTGTTGTAATTGTGCACGATGCTAAAGCTGGTATAGCCGTGTTCGCGTAAGCGGGTGGCAAACTGGTAGCTTTCTGGGAGCACCTGCACTAGGTTCCATTCATCGCCGGTGCCGTCATAAGGCATCTCACCGTCTACGCCTACCAGATAGCCCTCTTGCTGCACTTGCTTAAAGTCTTTCCGCTCAAAGTACCTGTTAGATTTTCTGGTGAAGCCGCGCCTGGCTTTGCTGTAGTCAGAGGATTTGTGCTTGCCGTTGTCCAGCACGAAGTAGTCATTGTGGTAGCCTAAGCGCTGATTGTCTAACAAGGCACCCACCCTTTTCAAGGAGGGTTCCCGCACCATGACCTTCCGCTGCGGCGGCACCGCGTCTAGCACCGCCTGCAGAATCATCTTCACTGAGTCTACCGAGCACGGATGACCATAAAAGTCATTGTGCCATTCTCCCCAGCCGCCCACAAAACCCGCCTGCACCGCCTGAATGACTGCGTATTTCGCCTTCAGGATTGGGGCCAGTTGCGCGAGGTGCTGTTCTATATGCCGCACTTGCACCTTAGGAGCCATGGCGCTGATGGAGTTTCTAGGCGAACAGTCACTAGTGGGAGTTGCTTGTTTCTGGTAAGCATACCGGATGATGGCTTTATAGTTGGCGGCTTCTACCTCATCTAAAATATGCGCCAAATTTTGCAATTGACCGTCTGGAATGGGTTTATCCAACAAGGCAGAGTCTAAGTAGAAGAAAAGCTGCGCCAGCTGAAGCTGGTCCTTTTTGTAACCGTAGGTCTGCGCGTGTTGCCGCAACGTCTCCCTAAAGTTCTGCTTATAAGATATCTTACCATCATCATTGAAGGCTGGGCTTAGGTCTTGCAGGTCCATGGCAAACTCCAGCCTGAGTCCCCTTTCTGGATTGGGAATGACTTCACGGCCCAGGCTATCTTCTGGACCTATCCCCTGAAACGCCAGAAGCCTGCCGCCTTCGTCCTGACTTACGGTAGTGTGATTTGACAGGAAGCTTTTGGCAGGATCGCGCAATTGCCAATACCAGAAAAAGCAAAGGATGGCCAGCAACAGAGGGATACCTACTACCCATTTTTGCGCAAACCAATGTTTCTTCTGCATGCCCTGTTGTCTCAAACTCATAGAACTGCCTTACTACAGAAGATGCCTATAGGTTAGAAATACTTCATAAATCAATGCAGGTATGTAAAAAAATAAAGAGGCGTTTTTGGCCTGGTTTCATGAAACCAGGCCAAAAACGCCTCTTGCATGGAAAGCACAAAAGCTGGCTTAAAGATTATTTTGGCAACGGAGCGCCTACGGCCACGGCACAGCTGTGACCGGGCTGGCCGTGCGGCGGGTTCATGCCCGGCGCCGTAGCCACTGGCTGAGGAGACACTTGTACGGGTTGCGGTGACACAGGCACCGGGGTAGGCGTTGAGGTCACGGCCGGCGTGGCAGGCAAAGCCGCTTTAGGGGCCGAGTTCAAAGGCGCACCCACTTCAATGTCGCATCTATGGCCCATCTGTCCGTGCGGTGGGTTGAGGCCGGCCTGTGCGTTGCTAGAGTCTCCAGCGGCCGGCGCTGAGGAGAAATTGATGGGCTGCGGGGTAAACCCGTCCTTGCCGCTTCCATTTTTCTTGTCTGCTGAACACGCCATGCCCATCACGGCAAGGGTCACTACTAATAACTGCGTTATTTTTTTCATGCTAAGGTAAATTTCTTTTGGACGCTCCGTGAACGGTTGGCGCAGGTTTGGACCCAGAACAGAGAAACAGTCAAGAAAGTTTGGTCTCTTCTACAATGGGTTACCGTCACAAAGATAGGCGCTAGAATTGGGCTTTCTACAGACTATTTATGGTTGAGTGGATGGGTTTAATTTGCGCCGCATCACGTAATGGAATTCACTGCTACTAGACGTAGTGATAGAGCCCTCACTGTAGCCAGGGCTGGTGCTGTGTGGTACGCCCACAAAAGAACTCACCAGCTCCCAGCCTTTGGAGTTTAGGTAGTTCAATGCGTCTATGACAGAGTTAAACTTCATGGGTTTGCCCTTGTCGTCTTTAATATAGCTTTCGGCTCCGTACAACAACTCCTGACCGTAGTCTATGCGTATGGTGTTTTTGCCGGTCTTGGTGATTTGACAATATTCTTCGGTTCTTTGGGGAGTGGGTGTCTGGGCTTTTATGGTAGATGTCAGACATACTAAGAGGGAGAATAACAGGACTAGTTTTTTCATAGGAGGCAGAGAAATAGAGTTGGATTCTTGAAAATAAGAAAAAGCCTTGGATCCCTTCATTCAAGTCATGAATATTATCTGGCAGGCACGGGAGTTCTACTTACTCAGAGCGCCTCCAAGTATATTATGAGTTAGCTTGCATTACCCTTGACGTTTTATACTTGTTATGTTAGGTACCCTTCCGTACTTCGCTCTAATTAATTATAATGTGCCCCCATGGAAAACCAGAACTCAAAACAGATGCTTCCGCCGGCAAAGCCTACCTTTAAAGAGGCGTTTCTATTCTGGCTTAAGCTGGGGTTCATCAGTTTTGGTGGTCCGGCGGGTCAGATTGGGATCATGCACCAGTATGTGGTGGAGCAACGGCGGTGGGTGTCTGAGTCCAGGTTTCTGCACGCGCTCAACTATTGCATGCTCCTGCCCGGCCCCGAGGCCCAGCAACTAGCCGCCTACCTGGGTTGGCTTCTGCATGGCGTCAAAGGCGCCTTGACGGCGGGTATTCTGTTTGTGCTGCCTTCGGTGTTTATATTGCTGGCGCTGGCCTCTGTTTATGTCACGTATGGTACCATTCCGTGGGTGGCGGCGCTGTTCTACGGCCTGAAGCCGGCCGTGGTAGCCATTGTGCTGGTGGCTTTGTTCAAAGTGGGGAGCAAGTCGCTCAAGAGCTGGTTCCATTATCTGGTGGCGGCCCTCAGCTTTATCTGCATCTTCTTCTTTCAGGTGCCATTTCCGCTCATCATTTTGAGCACCATCTTAGTGGCCTTTGTCCTCATGAAAGTGCACCCTGCTCTTTTGCAGGACCAATCCACCCATGAAGAAAAAATAGCCAATGAGCAGGGATACTACCTCAACGCCCACAGCCAGGTGCACACGGCAGAGGCTGGCTTTACAACACCGGTGGTGCGTTTTCTGGTGACCCTGGCACTTTGGCTGGCCCCCTTGGGGCTGTTTTATCTGCTCACCTCTAAATTTGAGTTCTGGCAGACCCTCATCTTCTTCTTTAGTAAGGCGGCCCTGGTGACGTTTGGTGGTGCCTATGCGGTGTTGCCATACGTGGCGCAGGTAACCGTGGAGCAGTTGGAGTGGCTTTCTAAATATGAGATGATAGACGGCCTGGCCTTAGGAGAGACTACCCCCGGCCCCTTGATCATGGTGCTGGCCTTTGTGGGATTCATGGCAGGTTTTCATCAATATGGCGGCTCTTTGGCCATGGGCGCGCTGGGATTAGTGACCACCACCTTTTACACGTTTCTGCCGTGCTTTCTGTTTATTCTGGCGGGGGCACCTTTGATTGAGCGAACCAGAGACAATGCCCACGTAAAAGCCATTCTGGGCGTAGTGACTGCGGCCGTGGTAGGCGTAATCCTAAACTTGACCGTGTATTTTGGCAAGGCGGTCTGGTTCCCGAGAGAGCTTTTGCTCAACAGTCTGGATTACTTTGCCTTTGCCTGGACGGTCATCTCATTTGTGGCCATGTACCGGCTTAAAATAGGCATGATGCCATGGATTGCCATAAGCGCGGCGGCAGGTCTCGTCTACTTCCTTCTGACCAGTGGCAACCAGGCCAACAGCCTGTTAGTGACTAGTAGCTTTTAAGGGATGCGTCACCATGACCCACGCAAATAGGCCGGCAAATATTAGGTACCCTGCGGTAAGCACCCAGCCTTCTACCGTGCCATTGCCGTGCAACTGGGCCTTGAACAGGGCCAGTCCGCCTACCAGAAAATGCGTAAGGTTGCCAATGACCACGGCGCGGGCATAGATACCGCCCATCAAAACGCCCTTGGCCATCCAGTTCAGCATGGCAAAACCAATGTACAACGCCCCCGCCATTTGTAGCATGAGGCCCATTTCTGGATCTACGGTTTTGCCCAGATACGCTAAAAACTCCAGGGGCAGAAAAGAGAAGGCCACGCCTATAATTGCCATGCTCAAGGCACTTGCCGTCATGATTACTTTGGTAGACATAGGTATGCGGGCTTGGTTAGCAGAGCAGGGCTGGCAGCCACAGGGGCGCAGCCGTCTGTTTCTGTATCAAGGTACATTCTTTCCTTGAAAAGACACAGCCGTTTTTAGCCTACTTTCTGGAAAACAAGCCAAAAACGGGTTGCCCTTCTGCTGCGCTTGCGTGTTTATTCTCACGCGAAAGACAAAGCCAGACAGACCATTTTCAACCTTTTGCCCAAAAATAGAGTATTCAAATACTACAATAGTTTCTGATGGACAGTGACTATACACCCAGACCAAACACAACAACTATGAAAACTCTAAAGGCATATTTATTCTCATTACTCCTGGTAATGTCACTCACCCTCTCTAGCTGCGAAGTAATTGGCGACATCTTTGAGGCCGGCATGTGGACCGCCGTTATCATCATTGTCTTAATTGTACTCTTGATTGGCTGGCTTTTCCGGAAATTAAGAAGATAACCTCTACGCTTGTTTTTGAGCTGTTTTCTGGAAAACAGCCTAAAAACAGAAGAAGGCCACCTTTGCGGGTGGCCTTCTTCTGTTTCATATAAGTACTAGTGTTATTGCTTCACTATTCTGTTAATGCTGCGGCCAGTGCCGTTCTCTACTTGCAAGTAGTACATGCCGGCCTTCTGCTGGGTTAGGTCTACTTCATACCGCTGACCTTCTACCAGCATCACTTCTTCTGATGAAAGCACCTGGCCTGCGCCATTCACCACCGAAATCTTTGCCGTACCACCTTGGCCTCTGCCTACTTCTAGCGTCACTTTGCCTGTGAAGGTTGGGTTAGGGTATGCTTTCATGGCACCCGCTGCCAACGCACCGCCTTGACCATTCACCGCAATCACTTTAGAGTACTCAAACTTGCCGTCAAAGTCTACTTGTCTTAAACGATAGTACACCGTTCCGTTCAAAGCCTGTCCGTCTACAAACTGGTATTTAAGCAGCATGTTACTGTTTCCGTTGCCCTTCACTTTGCCTACGGTGGTGAACGTCTTACCATCCAAGCTTCTCTCTACCTGGAAGTAGTCATTGTCTTTCTCAGACGCCGTTGACCAGTTAAGCGTCACGCCCGTTGCTTTGCTGTATTTGCCAGTGAATGATACTAGCGTAACCGGAAGTGGGTTTATACCCATGGCTTGGTTTGTCGCTAGACTATAGTTACCAGCGTCTTTACCGCTTATAGCAATTCCACTAACAGTGATGGACTTGTAGTTTGTAGCAGGATCAGTTGCATATCTTGCGCTATCATAGTTTAGATTCACTGTATCACCAGATAATAAATCAACAGCGATAAGACTTACGATAGGGTTCCCTTTAGAATCTGTCTTATTTTCACTTAGAACGTCTACCGTAAGATTTCTTTTTGAAACATTAGCCAAGAGAGTTGGAGTTCTAAAGAGGTAGTTTCCTGCGTCATTCCCTCCAATAGAATAACCACTGATCGTCACTTCTTTATCATCAGCCACATTTTTATTAAGGAATGTACCAGCTACGTTGTTAGCAATCAATCTTACGTCTTCTGAACCTACAATCCCAAAAATACTAGCGTTATTGATAACAAGTGGGCATACAGCAGTTCCATCATATATTCTATTTGTAGTAGTTACATTTTCAAGAGACAGTGTCCTTGGTGTGATGTTAGCAGAAAGTGAAGGCACCGGTTGCGCAAGGGAATAATTGCCTGCTGCGGCTCCGTCTAAAGCATATGTACCAGATAGAGTTACCAGCTTTCCAGTTCCTATGTTTTTGTTATCAAAATTGGCTGTAACACCAGTAGCTACCAAACTGATCGCATCACCAGAAATCGTATTCTGCAAAGTTGCACCAGACAATGCGCATGCGGTAAAACTATCGTATTCTTTAGAGGTGGCCACAATACCTGAAATAGTTAAAGGTCTCTGTGTGATGCTAGCCGAAAGAGTTGGTTGCGTCAATGTGTAGTTGCTTGAGCTACCACCCGTTATAGTATACCCAGTTACGGCAACAGCCTTAGTTGAACCTGCGTTTGCATCTAAAAATGAACCTGTTCCCACGCCACTAAGAGTTACAGCATCATTATTAATGACTCCTACCAATGAAGCTGTTCCAGACAAAACACAAGGAGTTAGACCATCATACACTTTAGTAACTCCAGATATTCCAGTTATAGTTAAAGGCTTGGGGTTGATTATGAAAGATGAACTGGCCGCCGAAGTAAAACCTGTAGCCGAGGCAGTGATGACTTTACTTCCTGAAGTGGAAGACAAAAGGTTATTAAATGTGGCTGTGCCATTTCCGCCTGAAGTCCCAATGTTTAAAGCATTGTTTGATAGCGTACCAGTACCTGTCGTTGTAGTTAAAGCTACGCTTAGTGTAGAGCCTAAACCTATAGTTGAAGGGTTACCATATTGGTCTTGTGTTTGAACAGTAGGGAATCCAACTATTGGAGAACCATAAGTAGAAGTGATTGGCTGAGTGGAAAATGCTAACCTAGCTACTACTCCTACTCCTTGTGAAAGTGTTCCCAAAGATGTAGTACCTGTTAAACTTGAAGTAATATTACCTGTGCTGGGAATTATAGCACCAGAAGTAGCCTTTACTTGCAAGCCGGAGATGAAAATCCTGTCAATTTTATTTACAGCATTGTTGTTACCTTGACTATTATAAGCAAAGTTAACAGTGATAGTAGACGAAGTAATACTAAAAGTAGTAACATAAATATCACCATCTTGACCATTAGTTGGGATAACTGTTGGAGTTCCCACACCTGGATTAAACGTCCAATTAGCTGGAGCATCTATGACCAATTTAGTGAACGTGGAGGGAGTAAAATAAGCAGCTTGAGGCTCTTGAAGCACAATATTTGTTATAGAGGTAAAAACCCCTCCTACTGGATTTGTTGAATTAGCTGCTCTATCAACTGATAAGCCAGTACCACCAGTTGCAGGAGTCACTGTAACTTGTGCCTCCGCCTTCATGGCCAACCCAAAAAAGAGTGCCATGAACAGGATAAGCATTGAAAGTTTGGTAGAAGTTGATTCACTTCTGAAACGTATTCCCTGCTTTGATTCAACTAATGATTTTGACGAGTAAAAATGTTGCATAAAAATGATCTAAATGTGTCAATTCAAAAAGGTTTAGTACATAGCGAGGGACTTTTTGTACTTCCGATGCAATTTCCACAATCATTTTTATCAATTCATCCTATAATTTAATTGTATCATTTAAAGATTTGAATTATCAACAACCCAATCTTTTCAAACAGTATTAAATTTATTTAATATATTATAAATTAAGCATAAAAGATTAATGGAATATTTCTAAATATGCTTTCTACATATTTAAATAGCTTAAAATCACCTCCTTAAACCAGTTCTATCAAAATAAGTTAGATTGGATTATTTATCTTAAATAAAACAAAAAGTTCTTTATTAAGTACACAACTTTTTTTGAATCTATTAAATTTATCACATAATTAATTATACCCATTTATTGAATTCATCCTATTTGTACCACGTATTTTGGAAAAAATTTGCACCTAATTCTGTATTTTCAGGACAAAACTTAAAGTAGCTACATCATTTTTTACAAAAACAGACATAGAACTAACACAAAGTTTATCAGATAATTGCGCAGATAAATTCGCTACAAGTGTCTATAGACACATAAGCCAAAAGAATCCTTCAGGAATACCCAATTATGATTGCATCTTACCAATAAAATTATTCATATTTAATTGATTAACAGCAGGTTAACCTCTCTTAACTCCTAAACACTCAGTCCTTGATGGTATGATTCAAAGAATGCTAAATTTTAACACACAGCTGAAGCCTAAGTAATTGAGTAAGAGCAGAAAAAGGGACAATGCATAAGGTGACAGAAAGTCATCAAATGGAGAGTTTACTGGCCCTTTGAAAATTATTTACCGGAGAAGATTGATAGCCCAAGAACAGATTAACTAATGCCTGCTAGATAGGGGTCACAAGAAATGCGATTGAGGAGTGCTTACAAGGAAGGAAACATAACAGGTAAGGCTCCCTTTAGAGGAGCCTTACCTGTTATAAAATAGAGCTGTCTATCCAGCAACTTACTTCTTACGCTCAGGCATGGTGCCCAAGATATAGTCCCACAGCGGCGAAGAGACACCATAGGCCTTTTCTGAGTCTTTATAGTGGTGAATGCTGTGATGAATCCAGAGGGTCTTCAAGAAGTTCTTGGGTGGAGCGTAGGCATGCACTGCGTAGTGCACAAACAGGTACAGGGCATAACCAAACAAGAAGCCCGCCACTAAGCCAAACACCAACGTCCCGAAGATTAACTTAAACACGAAGAAAAAGAAAGAGGCAATAAACAAGCTCACAATGGGAGGCATGGCCAGACGCGTCTTGTCCTTAGGGAAGTCATGGTGATTGCCATGGAACGTGTACTGGATGTTCCTTTTCAGGTCGGTGTCCGTCTCCATATGGAAGATAAACCGGTGCGCCATGTACTCTACCAGAGAAAACATCAACCAACCAGCCAGAAACAACCCTACCGCCGACAATACATCTATAAACCCGTACTGGAAGCCGTAGATAAGCAGACCGGTGGCTATCACCAGAAAGATGGTGATAGGAATGGCAATGTGCGTGTGCGTTAAACGCTCAAGCGTAGGATTCTTGAAAATGGTAGCAGATCCTTTATGATTCGGTTTCATGGGTAAAGGGTTAATGAAACGATTCTGTCAAATTATACAGACAAAAATAGCTAAAAATATGAGACACCCGGGTTCTTCTATGAAGCTAGAATGGCCAGCACTTGCGTTTCCAGCGCCTGGGTAGCGGCTTTTAAAGTGATTCCTCCTGTATTAATCGTCAGTTTGGCTCGGCTATAAAACTGTTCACGGTGCGCTAAAGTTTCAGTCAAATAGGCCAACAGCTCTATTTCAGATTTGTTTTTGAGCAAAGGCCTGAGGCTCAGTTCTTCGGCTGTCAATCTTTTTACAAGTTCTTGGGGAGTCACCTGTAGATAGATGGTAAGCCCTTGTTCTTGCATATACGTCATATTGTCTAAAAAGCACGGCGCCCCGCCTCCCGTCGCCAGCACTAAACTATGGGGCAGGCCTCCCACGCTTCTTAAGGCAGACGCTTCTGCCTCTCTAAAATACGCCTGGCCGCGGCTTTCAAACAGCTGAGCAATGGACTGTCCTTCACGCTCTATGATAAGAGCATCTAAATCCAAGAAATGAAAACCCAGCTTCTGGGCTAGCCTTTTGCCCACTGTAGACTTCCCACTGCCGGGCATGCCCACCAAGAAGACTTTTAAGCCACTGCGCATAAGTAATGCTGATGAGATTGATACAAGGTCGTTTTTGGCCTGTTTTAAAGAAAACAGGCCAAAAACGACGCCTACTTATAAGAGTGACTGTACTTGTTCTACCGTGGGCACGTCATTGTAATGCCACTTGCCCACCACTACCCCGTTCTTCATCAATAACAACCCGGGGTTGGACCTGATGATGGTTTTAAGGACGGTGGCATCTGCAAAGAAATAAGGCACCGCTAAGTTCACCTCATGCCTGAACACGTCAAATTCCTGGCTACTGCTAGACGTCAAGACCACCGGCACTACCTTCTGGGATTGATTTTTCTCCAAACCAGACAGCAACGCGTTGATGTCTTTAAAGCTCTCGGCATCTGTCTTCTTGACCTCATGCACCACTAATAACAGACGGTTGCCAATGAACAGCTCCTTGGTGAAATCGCCTTGGTCGTTCCAGACGTTGAAGTCAGTGATTTTGGGACCGTCCTCTGGGTTAAGCGGCACCATCTTCTTGAACTTGTAGCTTGGGTCTGTAGGATACTCGGTGAAGCGCTGTTCTTTCCCGGCCTTTTCCATGATGTACTCATAGCGCAATGGCGCCGACGGCTTCATCAAGGCCGGAATGTTAGCACCCACCTTATATGCCCTAAAGTCCAGGTACGGCTCATGCTGGTATGCGTACACACCCATGCCCACCGAAAGCAATGTGGCTAGTAACACCACCACACCTGCCGTTTTTTGGCCGTTTCTGTTAGAGGAAGGCAAAAACCGTTGGGTAGCCAGAAGAATCAACAGCAATACCAACAGAATGACGTCCTTGCTAAACGACTCCCATGGCGTAAGCTTGATGGCATCACCAAAACAGCCGCAGTCCGTTACCTTGTTAAAGTACGCCGAGTAAAAAGTAAGGAACGTAAAGAAGACGGTCAAGGCCAGCAGAATCCAGAGCACCAGTTTTACACGCCAGCGCACCAACAAAGCCACGCCCAGAATCACTTCCAATGAGCTCAGGAAAATGGAGAAATAGAGTGCGTAGGGCACAAATACCAGAAAGACGCTAGAGAAGTCCTTAGAGAAAACCTCGAAGTATTCTTCCAGCTTAATGGCCGTGCCTACGGGGTCATTGAGCTTGATGAGGCCCGAAAAAATGAACAGCGCCCCAACTACCAGCCAGGCAAATCTATTGAGCAGACGCAGTACCATGGGGGTATCCTAGTTTAATGAGACAGAAGACCGCATAGTTGAGCATGTCACGGTAGTTGGCTTCTACGCCTTCAGACACAAGGGTCTGTCCGTCATTGTCCTCAATCTGCTTGGTGCGGTATATTTTCATCAAGATCAAGTCGGTCATGGACTCTACGCGCATGCTGCGCCAGGCCTCGCCGTAATCATGGTTCTTGTCTTGCTGCAGGTTGTGCGTCTTGCGTATTTCGTCTTCGTAAAGCTCGCGCACGCGGTCAACGGGTAGAGCCTGCTCCTCTTCGCCGGCGGCCATTAGCTGCTCTTGAATAAGCGCGATGACGCAGTAGTTGACAATGGCTACAAACTCAGAGGTGATGTCATCCTGTATCTTCTGGGTGCCCTTCTCCTGGATGGACCGTATGCGCTGGGCCTTGATAAAAATCTGGTCGGTGATGGAGGGCAGACGCAAAATGCGCCAGGCCGTTCCGTAATCCTGGGTTTTCTGAAGGAACAGGCGCTGACACGCCTCTACTACACGCTGGTATTCCTGGGCCGTTTGGTGAATCAAGTTTTTCGTTTTACTTTTAAGGTAAATGAGCCTATTTAAAGCGAAAGATACACTTTTTTGCAAAAAATCCACCCTTAACTGCGGCGGCAAACTGGTCTCATTAGAGGTACCCGCGGTGATGGGCATCTTGAACGCAACGCCAGATTCTTTCTACGCCAACAGCCGTGTCTCTAACCTGGACATGACCGTGGCCAAGGCCGGGCAGATGCTGGCAGACGGCGCCACCTTCCTGGACATTGGCGGTTACTCTACCCGGCCCGGCGCCCCAGAGGTATCTGCGCAAGAGGAGCTGGACCGAGTAATACCGGTGATAGAAGCCGTGGCCCAGGCCTACCCAGAGGCGCTTATCTCTGTAGATACGTTCAGGGCCAAAGTGGCACAAGAGGCGGTCAAAAACGGCGCGCACCTCATCAATGACGTCTCTGGCGGAACCCTGGACGAGGGCATGTTTGAAACCGTTGGTAGGCTGGGCGTACCGTACGTCTTGATGCACATGCGTGGCACGCCGCAGACCATGGCGTCTTTGACGGAGTATCCCAACGGGTTGATAGAAGAGCTTATTGCGTATTATACAGAAAAAGTGGCGGCCTTGCGGGCCTTGGGCGTGAAGGACATTCTGCTGGATCCGGGCTTCGGGTTTGCGAAGACCCTAGACCAGAACTATTTCCTGCTTAAGCACTTGCGCGAGCTGGAGATGCTGGAACTGCCACTCTTGATTGGTCTTTCCCGCAAGGGCATGATTTACAAACCACTGCAGGTAGAACCCGCAGAGGCACTCACCGGCACAATTGTAGCCAACACCCTGGCGTTATTGAACGGGGCCGACATAATGCGGGTGCATGACGTAAAGGAAGCCGTACAGACCATACAACTAGTACATAAAACCAAATCCGCGTGATTCAGTTGTTTACCATAGGGTTTTTAGAAGTAGAGTGGCTGGACATCATAGATGTGCTGCTGGTCACCGTCTTGCTCTATCAGCTCTATAAACTGCTCACCGGTAGCGTGGCGCTCAAAATCTTCCTGGGCCTGCTCTCCATCTATCTTTTGTACCTGGTAGTGAAGGCGGCGGGCATGGAACTGCTCACCATCATTCTGGGTCAGTTCATGGGCGTGGGCGTACTGGCGGCCATCATCGTGTTTCAGCCTGAGATACGGCGGTTTCTCTTGATGATTGGCAAGACCACCGCCTTCAACAACGACCGTTTCTTCAAAAGCTTTCCCTGGCGTAAAACCCAAAGTGCCGATAAACTCAGCATCACACCTTTCATAGAAGCCGCCAAGTCATTGGCTGGTAAAAACACCGGCGCCCTCATTGTCTTTGCCCGTAGCTCAGAACTGCGCTACTATGCTGAGTCTGGCGATGCCATTGATGCCATGGTAAGCAAGCGTCTGCTCTTGTCCATCTTCAACAAGACTAGCCCTTTGCACGATGGCGCTGTCATCATCCAGGGCAACCGCATCAAAGCCGCCCGCTGTATTCTGCCCGTCACCGAAAGCAATGACGTGCCCGCCTCCATGGGTCTCCGTCACCGCGCCGCTATCGGACTCACCGAAGTCACCGACAGCGTAGTCTTGGTAGTTTCTGAGGAAACCGGCCAGATTGCCATTGTGCGCAACGGCGAAGTCTACCGCAACCTCTCCGCCGCCGACCTCCGCTCGAAACTCAATCAGTACCTCTTCGACATTGAACCGAAGGTGATAGAGAAAGCCTCTGCGGCGTAAGGTCAAACTTATTTTATCAGTCTCCTCATGCGTAATTTCTACTATCAAATCTGGATAGACGGAATTGTTAAAATGCGTTCTAGGCCACAGAATGCCGGGGTGTGGAAATACTACATGATGGCTTTCACAGGAATGGCAATGGCCTTGAATCTCCTCGTCTTTGTGTCCATTCTCCGCGACCAGCTTCAAACTGATTTTTACGATTTAAGCATACACACCCCTCTAGGAGAGAAGGTGAATGGGTTTCTTGAATTTTTCATTCCATACCTATTGCCATGCATCTTACTCAATTATGGGCTTATCTTTTATAAAGACAGATATAAGCGCTTACTAGGAAACTACAAAACGTACGACGGCAAGCTTTGGGCAATATATTTTATTGCTTCCTTATCATTGCCCTTTGTTCTTCTGGCGATAGCATGGTTTTTATCTTAAGTATATATACAGCCAGCTCAATTGATGATTGGTGGTGGTCATGGTTATTATTCACCGGCTATTATTTTATTCCCGACAGGCATGATTAGCTTCTCATTTTTTGGTGAGCTAAGACCAGCTTTTACCATTCTGGCCATCTGTCAATTTCCTATTTATGGACTTTTGATAGACATGATAACCAATAAACAAAAAACACTCTGTCTCATAGCAAGTTTCCACATCGGGCTAGTTCTTTTAATATTTCTCACGGTGAAAGATTTATAAAACGTTGCATAGTCCGTTTTTGCCCTACTTTCCAGAAAACAAGCCAAAAATGCCTCTCCCCTTTTCGTATTGATTCCCTATCTTTTGCAGATGAAACTGAATGCCATGCGCCTCCTCCAACCTCTGCTTTTCTGCCTGTTATCCTTCGCCACTTTCGCGCAGAATCCTAAAGAGAAGATAGACAAGAAACTAACCCAGAAGCTAGAAGCCTTGACCAAAGGGTTTGAGGGCGAAGTGGGCATTTATGTGAAGCATCTCAAGACCGGCAAAACCGTTGCCATCAACGCAGACACGCTCTTCCCAACGGCCAGCATGATTAAGGTGCCCATCATGGTGGGGGTGTTCAACAAAATAGAACGCGGCGAACTAGACCCGAAAACCATTCTGCAGTACCGAGACTCTTTATATTATGCCGGCGAAGACATTGTGGGCAACTTCAAGGACAGCAGCCTGGTGGCTTTGAGCAAGGTGCAGATGCTGAGCATCACTACCTCAGACAACACGGGCAGTCTGTGGCTTCAGCACTTGGCCGGCACCGGCACGGCTATCAACCAGTGGCTGGAGCGCAACGGCTTTCAATACACCCGCATGAACTCGCGCACGCCCGGCCGCAGACCAAACTGGGAAAAATATGGTTGGGGCCAGACCACGCCGCGCGAGATGGCTTCATTGCTAACTATGATTAGAGAAGGCAAAGCCGTGAGTCCCGCTGCCAGTGAGCGCATGTACCGCAACCTGGGCCGTATTTACTATGACAGTGAGGCATTATCCCAGATACCGCCCTACGTGCATACCGCCTCCAAATCTGGCGCCGTAAACCAGTCAAAGTCTGAGGTGGTACTAGTGAATGCCCCGCACGGCGACTATGTCTTCTGCATCATCACCAAAAACCAGAAAGACCAACGCTGGCAAGATGACAACGCTGGCTATGTTTTGATTAGAGAGGTATCCAAAACGCTTTGGCAACACTTTGAGCCCAAATCAGGCTGGAAACCTGCGCCGGGCGTGGAGAGATATTAGTTTTGACTATAGCCATTAATTCCGCAACTTAACTGGAGTTAGCATCTTTGCTCCCTCGCACCTACCCACCACGGCTAAAGCTTTTACCTGTATGACAAATCACCTGCTTCTAACATCCAGTCTCTTGTCTTTCAGAAAAACAGGCCTACTCCTGTTGCTTCTTATGGGCTTGTCTTTTTCTGCGGCTAGTCAGGAGATTGACCTTAAGCGCATCAAAGAACAGACTCAGAATCCGGCTTCTCTTTTCTTTTATGACTCACTGGTTAGCCAGTTCAAGACCAACCCCGCCACCATGTCCTTGATTCAGGGACAGTTCCTGTATTATGGCAAGCTTTTCAACAAAGGTTTTTCCCCCTACGCCCCAAAGTCTGATGCCATCAAGGCTTTCAATAACGTGTTTAGGGAAGGAAATTTTGCCAAGGCCATTCCTTTGGGCGAGAAAGCCCTGCAAAGAGACCCCGTGAACCTGGAACTCATTGCTGCGCTGCATGCTTGCCACTCTAACACCAACCAAGCCTCTCAAACCTCCTTTTATGAGGCGCAACTGCGTCTTCTCCTGGGCGCTATTACCTCCAGTGGCACTGGCCAATCGTTGAAAAATGGGTATTGGGTTACTAGCATAGCTGATGAATATGCTTTCCTTCCCCTCATGGGTCTGGAAGCCATACGCCGGAAAGGAAGTACCGGAGAGGCCAAAGCGGGCATGACCGACATTTGGCTTATTAAAAACCCAACGTCTGGCCAGGAAGAGGAGCTGTTTTTAACGGTGGTGAACCTCCTCAGGACTGACTTGTAATGCATAAAATGGTTAGTCCGTTTTTGGCCTGATTTCTGGAAAACAGCTCAAAAACAAACTTCTGAGAAGCCATTCTTTTAGATGCACGTATAGAAAGCTTCTTTTTGGCTTATCACTTTTCATGCTTCCTATGTCCAATGCCTTTCTTCCGCTGTTTCCGCAGACCATTAACGTGCTGGAGAATGTGACGGTGCTGGACTTTGAAACCACCGGCTTGAGCGCCAGCAAAGGACGCGTGATTGAGATTGCCGCCTTGCGGGGTGCTCATGGCAAAGTGGTGTCGCAGTTCCAGACCATGGTGAAGGTAAATATCCCGCTCCCGCGAAAAATCACGGAAATCACCGGTATCAGGGACGAGGACCTAGTGCACGGCATGCAAGAGCAGGCGGCGTTCACCATTTTGCGGGAGTTTATTGGTGACAGCGTGGTGGTGGCGCACAACGCCCCCTATGACCTGAGCTTTTTGTATGCCGCCTACCGCCGCTTTAAGATGCCCGCTACCCAACACCCGTTCCTAGACACACTATCAGTTTGTCGCATGCGCCAGCCTTCGCCCAGGAGCCTAGCCGACATGTGCCGGGTGTACAACGTGCCGCTGCCCAGATGGCACCGCGCCTTGCCAGACACTACCGCTACCTGGCACCTGTTACACCGGTTACATGAGGAAAGTTCTGTAGACCCACTGCTCAACAAGCTGGTCATCAACCCCAAGTATGGTTCTCCGCGCTGGTTGCCGCCATTTGCAGAGCTGGTGCCCGGTCCTTCCTTCTCCAAACCAGAAGACGAGGCGCTAATCAACTCTTAACACCTCTTGGCAGAGCCCCTTCTAGCAAAAGCACCTCACTCTTCGTTCTACCGGTAAAGCGTGTGACAGAATCGTTTTTAGCTTGTTTTCTGGAAAACAGGCTAAAAACAAAAAAGGGAACCGATGCAGCATCGGTTCCCTTTTTTGTAAGCTATAAGTTGAAAGCATTAGATCATCTTTACGTTCTTGGCCACGTCATTGCCTTCTTCGTCCTTGGTGATTTCAAACTCCACAAAATCGCCTACGCGCAGTTCGGTAAAGTCTGTGTCTATCACGTTGGTGAAATGGAAGAACAGGTTGTTGGGCGGGTATTTAATGAAACCGTAACCGTTCTTTAGGCTCATGATCTCGCCTTCGCCGTGGGTTTCTGTGATAACGTCTGCGCTGTCTGTGGTTGTTGTGACGCGTTTTTGGTCTGGCTGAACAAACAGGCGGTTCATGGCCGGGTCGTTCTGGGCAATGCGCTGGTCAATGAGGGTGTGCATAGACAAGGGATAGTTTACCTCGGCTACCAGGTCCTGTGATGGGCGCGTGGTCATGCGCTGACCGTTGTCTGTGGTGTACTCAAACTCCCAGGTAAGGGCCATGACGCGGGTACCCAACGTGTTGATTTTACGCACCAAGGGCACGTAGTCGCCGTCAGAAGAAATCAAGACCATCACGTCAAACCGCTTATAAAACGCCTGCTCAAAGGCCTCTAAAGCCAGCCACACGTCAATGCCGCGTTCCTGCTTAAAGCCTTCTGGAGTGGTGCGTACGGGTAGGTAGTGGGTAGTCACGCCTTCAGACATGAGGATGTCATCAAAGACGCGGTCCCAATACAGGGTGTCGCCGCGCTGGCTGGCGTCATAGGCGTTAAGTCTTCCCCTGAAGTAGTGGGCGTCTACTATTTTGCAAAGGCGCGGGTCCATGCCTTCTTCCTGGGCCACCTGGTCCCTGATGAACTCGTGCAACCCTGATATGCTGATGCGGCGTTTGCGGTTGTGCCCGTAGGCGTAGTAGTTGCTTACCTGGAGAAAGTAGTTGCCATCATAGAAGACGCCAATTCTTACTAATTTTTCTTGCATGTCTGTCTGTTGTTTTTGGTCTGTCAATTAGATCCTGGCAAGGGGCAACAAAACCAAGCTATAGACTGGGACGTGAAAGCAGGCAACAGACGTACAGGTTCTTTTTGGGGCGGGGGAGGTAAAAGAAATCAGAAACGGGTAATGAAGCGGGTTTCTGTAGATTATATCTAATCTGTGATAAAATAAAGAATCCTATGTATTACTATACCTTGCGTTCACACGCAGTTTACTATTCCTCTTGCTAGTAGTCAGTTAACAAGAAAGGCCGATGTGTTGTTTTGCTGTCTTTAGATGCTTAGTCAGAGCATCTGGCAGTGCCAGTATCTTTTCCTAAAAAGGGCTGCTCTCCCAGCAGGCCGGTCACAAAAGTAAGTAACTCAACTGGGTATGGCAACAAAAATATAAAAAGCCTATATACAGGCCCTTAGGCGGGTCGCAGAACTAGTATTTACGCTGTAATTTCACAAACAGCCATCCGTACTGGTTATTTGATATGAAGATTAACGGCCCCGCCGCCGCCGTCCCAGGCATACTCAAAAAGGACGCGGTCTCCTAGTTTGGCAGGTTGAAATCCTTGACCTTCTTTGGCCTTGCCCTTGTCTCCTTTCAACCATTCAGAAAATTGAAAGTCTTTGTAATCATCTGGGCCGTTGATGGTGTAAATATTGAAAGGCAGGGTACCTCTTATTAAGTAAATGGTCACTTTATCCAACTTGGCGTCTTTGAAAGAAAAATCCAGCTTACCGGTTAGCTCTTTTACTGTGTATTTCTGGTCAAAATGGAGGGGCTTCCCGTTCAAGGTTACCTCAAAGCTTTGTTCCATCTTGCTGGCTTGCCCACAGGCGATACGAGAAAAGCCTAGCCCTATGCTTAGAAAAGCGCAGAGGAGTGTTACCTGCTTACAGGTAATAATAAATGCCATAGGTGACTTTTTAAGCCTTAAAATGGTCTATTTAAAAGAGATGTTTACGGCTTTTTCACCGGTGTTCAAAGACAATAAGACAACCATGCGGTCGCCCGCTCTGGCCACAGAAAAAGGCATAAGAGTTCCGTCCTGGGCTTTACCTTCGGTCATGAGCCATTCATACAGGTTGAAATCCTTAAAGGCATTGCCTTGCACGGTATGCATCTTAACAGGCCTGCTTCCGCGCACTAAATACACTTGCACTTTTGAAAATTCTTCGCCGGGCAAAGTCACTTCTAGCGCACCTTTTAATTCATCAAAGGCATACTGCCGCTTTTCATCCAGCGCTTTACCGTCTAGCAACAAAGAAATACGACCGGGCTTCTGCTCCTGCGCCCATGAGGCTTGCAAAGAAACAAAGCTGAAGCAGAGAATAAAACAAAGAAGGGTAAACACTTTTTGCATAATCAGGCCAGGTAGATAAACAGGTGCAATATTACCATAAACTAATCTTAATAAAAAGCAAAACGCCTGTGTAACCAACAGGCACACAGGCGTTTTTGAGCTATTTCCTGTAAAACAGGCTAAAAACGGTTAAGCTTTCAAGACACCCAGCTCATGGCCTACTTCAATGAAAGCGGCGATGGCACGGTCAATATGTTCCATAGTATGCTCGGCAGAGAGTTGAACCCTGATGCGGGCTGCGCCTTTGGCTACCACTGGGTAGTAGAAGCCAACTACGTAAATGCCTTTCTCCAGCATCTTAGCGGCAAAAGCCTGGGCCAGCTTGGCGTCATACAGCATCACCGGCACAATAGGATGCACGCCTGGCTTGATGTCAAAACCAGCGGCCGTCATCTTCTCCCTGAAGTACATTGTGTTCTTCTCCAGACGGTCGCGCAGTTCAGTGCTAGAGCTCAGCAAATCTAACACCGCTAAAGACGCACCTACAATAGAAGGAGCCAATGAGTTGGAGAACAGATACGGGCGCGAACGCTGACGCAACATGTCTACAATCTCTTTTCTACCCGAGGTGAAGCCGCCCATAGCGCCGCCCAAGGCTTTGCCCAAGGTACCCGTGATGATGTCCACGCGGCCCATCACGTTGTGGTGCTCATGCGTACCGCGGCCGGTTTTGCCAATGAAACCACTAGAATGGCACTCGTCTACCATCACCAGCGCTTTGTATTGGTCTGCCAGGTCACAGATTTTGTCTAGTTGGGCAATGGTGCCGTCCATGGAGAAAGAACCGTCCGTGACAATGATGCGATGCCTGGCACCCTGGCTTTCCTGTAGTTTGGCCTCCAGGTCCTCCATATTGTTGTGCTCATAGCGGTAGCGCTGGGCTTTGCACAGACGCACGCCGTCAATGATAGAAGCATGGTTCAACGCATCTGAGATGATGGCAGACTGCTCATCAAACAAAGGCTCAAACACCCCGCCGTTGGCGTCAAAAGCGGCCGCGTATAGAATGGTGTCCTCAGTGCCCAGGAACTCGGCAATCTTGGCTTCCAGTTCTTTGTGAATGTCCTGGGTACCGCAGATAAAACGCACTGAGCTCATGCCGTAGCCGTGGGTGTCAATGGTCTTTTTGGCCGCCTCTATCACCGCGGGGTGCGACGAAAGGCCCAGGTAGTTGTTGGCGCAGAAGTTCAAGACCTCGCCAGTCTGCTGGGTTTTAATCTCAGCGTGCTGGGGAGTAGTGATGATGCGCTCTCTTTTATATAAACCGGCGGCTTCAATGTCGGCCAGTTGTTGCTGTAAATCTGGTTGTAAGGTTTCGTACATGGTCGTTGGGTGCTCGTTTTTGGTTGTTCGTTATTCGCTCTCTTAAAGAACGCCTTATCCTCTGTAAAAGTAATCAATCATTTGGGGTTTCCATCGCCCTGCGCCGGCGGACCGGGTCTTTTGAAAATGGGCCGCGGCCGGGGCGTTTTGGCAGAAGGTGTTGGCTCTGGCGCAGACTCTATATCACCTGCTTCTTCCGTTTTTGGCCTGTTTTCTGGATTTGAGGCCGAAAACGAAGCAGGTACTTGCTCTTCATTTTCAGGCTCTACTGGAGCAGAAGGCCGTTTAAAGACAGGCCTTGGCCTGGGTGGTTTAGCAGAATGTGTTGTTTCAACGGTTGGTTCCTGCGTTGGCTCAGGCAAGGGTTGGTTTAAAGAAGATAGCTCTTCAGTGCTTCCCTCCCCTTTCACTTCCGCCGATGGCCTTTTAAACACCGGCCTAGGTCTGGGCGTGGCAGGTTTTGCTTCTGCGGCAGAAGTTGACACAGCTCCCGACTCAAGTTCCGTTTTTGGGCTGTTTTCTGGATTTGAGGCCAAAAACGGTTCCTGACCAACTATCTCATCAGCCTTGGTTTCAGGGGTAGCCGCAGGACGCTTGAACACAGGTCTAGGTCTGGGCGGTGTAGGCGAATCAACCGCCGGGCTTTCTGCTTTTGGTTCGGGTGCCTTCTCTACTGGCTGCTGGTCTGGAACAGAAGCGGCCGCCGATGGTCGTTTGAAAACGGGACGTGGTCTGGGCGCTGGGGCAGGAATTTCCGGCACTGGTTCAGATTTTTCTGGGGATGCAGGTGCCTGTTCACTGGCCGCCGGGGCTGGAGCAGGACGCTTAAAGACCGGCCTGGGCTTGGCTGGTTTAGAGGTTTCCGATGATGAAACTTCCTCCGTCTTCTTTTCCTCCATCATCGGTGCAGACTGTTGGGCAACTATCTCGGCGGGCTGTCTGGAGACGGGGGCTTGCTCTGTGGCATCTGCTACCGGAGCGGCTGACGGTGCGCGGCGTATGACGGGCTTCGGTTTGGCCGGAGCGGGAACTGCCTCTACTGGAGCTTGGGCTAGATGGAACCTTCGGCGAACGTCATTGAGCACCATCTTCACCGAGTTGTAAAAACTATTGGGGTGCATTTGGGCGTATAGCGTCTGCCACTGCGCGTACCGGCCCGCATCACCGGCCGCAAAGGCCGCTTCATCAATCCGTCGCTTAACCAGAAACTCTGTGAAGGTCATAAAGAGGTACGCGTGGTTCTATGTTCAAAGATACAAAAGGCTAAGAGCCACGCCCATATTTTTTGATGCCCCAGATATAACGTACATTTGTTTGCTATACTTTCAACCTCGCATGACAACGACCGACGACACGATTTTGGTGATAGGCGCCTGTGGCCAACTAGGCTCTGAACTCACCCTGGAACTGAGAAAATTATACGGCAACGCCAACGTAGTGGCCGCCGACATCCAAGAACCCAAGCAAGCCGACCTGCGCGACTCGGGCCCCTTTGCCATTGCCGACGTGCTGGACGCCACCCGCCTGGCAGACTTATTTACCCAGTACAAGTTCAAGCAAGTCTATCACCTGGCGGCCATTCTTTCTGCCACCGGTGAGAAGAACCCCAAGTTTGCCTGGAAATTGAACATGGACGGCCTCATCAATGTGCTGGATCTGTGCCTGGAGCATAAAGTAGAGCGCGTGTACTGGCCCTCTTCCATTGCCGTGTTCGGGCCTAACACGCCGCGTCAAGACACCCCGCAGCACACCGTCATGGACCCTAACACGATTTACGGCATCAGCAAGCAGGCCGGTGAGCGCTGGTGCGAGTATTACTTTGAGAAATACGGCCTGGACGTGCGCAGCCTGCGTTACCCGGGTCTCATTGGCTGGAAAGCCCTACCAGGCGGAGGTACCACAGACTACGCCGTGGACATTTATCACCAGGCCTTGGACAAAGGCACCTATGAGTGTTTCCTGAGCGAAGGTACCTACCTGCCCATGATGTACATGTCTGACGCCATCAAAGCCACCCTGGACTTGATGCACGCCCCGGCAGAAAAAGTGAAAGTACGCTCCAGCTACAACCTGAGCGCCATCAGCTTCTCGCCTAAAGAGATTACGGCCAGCATTCAGCGCCATATCCCAGACTTCACCATCACTTATAAGCCAGACAGCCGTCAGCAGATAGCAGACTCCTGGCCGCAGAGCATTGATGACAGCGCCGCCCGCCAGGACTGGGGCTGGCAACCAGAGTTTGACCTGGACACCATGACCGATGACATGCTCCTGAACCTGAAAGAAGCACGAATTACGAATTAGGAATTACGAATTGACAATACGTGAATCCCTGCTGAAGCAAGACTTCGGCAGGGATTCTTGCTTTTTAGAAACCCCTTTGAATAGTGAGCTAGGTCTATTCAATAATGACCTTACTATGCGTCCTTCTATTAAATTGAATTCCCAGAATATTTATTTAATCTCTTTATACTATACAAGTTCCAGAGGCAGTTTATAGAATATATAAAATGTTTAATACCCCAAATTTTTATAACTTATATCCAATCTAACATGCTCAAAAAAATTGCTTACACCGCCGTTCTCTTTTCAAGTCTAGGTTTGTCTGCCTCTGCCCAAGAAGTCGCAGCCGTCAATTATTCCACTTCTAAAGCCTTCCTAAAGCCTGTCAGCGGTCAGTTCACGGTTGAGCTTCCCGCCTCTTACACCGGTGGTGGCATTACCCATTTCAAACTTAACCAATTGCGGGGTCGTTATTTTCTAGATCCCTCTACCGCCCTTAGATCTTCGTTCACGCTGGATTTAAACAAATATAGGTATGGAGGGATTAGTAGATCTATAACCAATTTGATTGTGGCGCCCGGCGTTGAGAAACATTTTAAAGGAAGTAAACGCTTCTCACCTTACTTAGGTGCTGAGTTGCGCCTAAGCAAACAGTTCTCTAGTTTTGAAAGCGATGAAGTAAAGATCACTGGTGCTGCCTCTACCTTCACAAGCTCCACAGATCGCAATGATATTGGGGTGGGCGTTGGTCTTTTTGCCGGGGTTGACTATTACATTACCAAACGTTTTTATGTAGGCGCTGAGCTAGGTTACAGCATTGATTACCTCATGTACGGTGATATCAAGGTTAAACCAGCTAATGAGCCCTCCTATGTCATCGATCCTAAAGAAACCGCCCCAAAAGACAGCCATTCTGTGAATGCCATTTTAAAAGTTGGCTTCAAATTCTAGCGCACCTACGCCATATTGAAAGCTAACCGTCAATTAAACAGTTAAGCTTTTGGACACTTTGATTCCGTTTTTGGCCTGTTTTCTAGAAAACAGGCCAAAAACGATGCTTTTGTCCTCTCTTGTTATCCTAAGTATAGCTACTGTCCTTGGGCACATTCCCCGGCAAATTATTGCGCTATGCCTCAGCCACTTGTCAGGCTACACCTAAAATGACTTCCGGTAAGCGATTTACAGCACATAGAGAATGTTTAATATTGTTCCATAGTTAGATACCTTATTCAATTAACTCCATGTTAAAGAAATTCATTATTGCCGCCGCCTTTACAGTTGTAGCAGGCTTCTCTGCCTCAGCCCAGGACGCAACCGCCACGGGTGGCATCAAGCCTACCACCGGTGAGATTACCGGCGAGGTGCAGTTGAGTATAACCGGCGGCAGCACCATTAGTCTAAACCAATTGCGCGGCCGTTACTTCTTAAGCCCCACTACGGCGTTTAGAGCGTCTTTCGCCCTAGATGCTTACTCTGACACCAATGATGACGAAAACCGCACGTCTACGCTTGTTGTCCTGGCCCCTGGCATTGAGAAGCACTTTGCGGGCACAGAGCGCTTGTCTCCCTATGTAGGCGCAGAACTGCGCTTGAGCAAATTCTTTGTAGACTATGACAGTGACAACCTAGAAGTAAAGGGTGGCTGGCCAAATAATTTTAACGGCAATGTTAATGAGCGAAACTACTTTGGAGTAGGCTTAGGCGTAGTGGCCGGCGCAGACTATTACTTTGCCAAACATGTGTACCTGGGCGTAGAGTTTGGCTATGGCCTTAACTACCTTACCTATGGTGATGTAGAAGTAAATCCTGCCAACGGCAATGACTACACCATTGACAGCGACCGAAGCACACTAAGACTAGGTTCTTCTGTGAATGGCGGCCTGCGCTTAGGCTTTGTCTTCTAGTTTCTGAAACTATCCCTCTTATAAAGCCTGATAGACCCATTCTGTCAGGCTTTTTTGTGTCCAAACTCCATTTTTGACCTCTTTTCCAGAAAACAAGCCAAAAACGGACATCACAAAATTTTCTGACGCAAGACTCTGGACTTATTAAAAAAACCTTTCGGGTGGCAAAGCAGTTAGAAACCGCGAAGGCATAAGAAGGGTACGCCGCCAAGACTATGATTGTAAACCCACATGAGAACGGCTGGGAAGTGATTTACCAGCAGGCACACGCCTTGTTGGCGGCAGAGATTGGCTTTGCCTGGCGCGTGGCAGACCGTCCGTTGCACTTCATGAAAACCCTGGCCGCCATTGCCCAGCATGACGACGGCCAGAAAGACTGGACCGGCAACTATTACCTCACCGCCGCCGGGGCGCCCGCCAACTTTACCCAACTGCCCTTTTCTTTAGAGCAGGCCCAGCAGGTTATGAAAGAGGCCAAGTTCCAGGGCCACTGGCGAAGCCTGCTCACCAGCATGCACCTGTCCTTTCTGCATGAGAGCGTGCGTGGCCAGAAACCCACCTGGGACGCCTTTCTAGACGAGCAACTGGCCCTACAGAAAGCCAACCGCAGACAACTAAAAATCAACAAAAGCCAGGCGCAGTACGCGTATGACTTTATGCAATGGTGCGACCGCTTCTCTCTCATCCTCTGCCGCCGCGAACTGCCCGAGATGGAGCGCGCCCTGGAGATAAGCCTGGGGCCGGACGGCCTTAGATATGAACTCAGGCAATTGACCAGCGGCCAGGTACAGGTGCACCCCTGGCCGTTTGAGCAGAAGGAACTGGAGGTAAGCGTAGAGGCCAGCTATCTGTCACAGTTGCAGTTCTCTCAATCAAAGGAGTTAGAAAAAGTGCTACAAGATGCGCCAGTGCGCTTACTCATCTGGAGAATAATCCCCGGGTAAGAACCTTGGCCCGTGCACCTTTGCAGAAGACAATTTCAAGAACTATATGGCACCAAGCCAAATTACCCAACCTCTCTTGCATTACATCGTTAGAAATAGGCTTAATACCCACTATCAAACCAATGGCCATACAAACGTCTTCAGACGCAGAGCTGCGATCTATTATATTTGAGAAAGAACGAGTGATTGTAAAATTCATTGATGAAGAGTGCGCCGTCTGCAAGCAGTTGGCGCCATCTTTAGAAAGATTTGCCCAAGACCCTAAATACCAAGGCATCACCTTTCTACGCATGGAGGCCTCAGAAAACCCCGTTTCCAGCAAAGAGGTAAAACTAACCGGCACCCCGTTTTTTGCCACCTATTACAACGGCACGCTTAAAAGCTGTGGCCTGGTATCCAATGAGGACGAAGTAAAAGCCCTGTTAGACTCCCTGCTCAACTGCTGTGATTGACCCTCACCCTCTCTCCTTACTGCTGGTTTGTCTGCACCTGGGCTAAGAAAGCGCATCAGTTGCAGATTAGCCGTATCTTTGGGTATGCGTGTACCGTTCCATTTCTGCTTATGGGCTTGCCTGGGTCTCATGGGGCTAGCCGGTTGCCAGTCCAACACCTCGCTTTCTACCCAGGCCCCCGCCGCTGCTATAGTCACAGAGCAACCTCTGCCTGAGCGCCGGGTGTCTACCATCAACCTGCCTGTCACCCTGCCCACTTCCATGCTGGAGCAAATGCTCAATGAGCAGTTCACGGGCATCATTTACCAGGACAATGACATCACAGATGATGACATGGCCGTCAAGGTGACCAAGACTGGTCCCATCAAGCTCAAAGCCGAATTCAGTAAACTGTACGTAGAGGTACCGCTGCGCATCTGGGCCAAGGGCCGCTGGCAATGGAACGCCTGCGAGCTCTGCAAAAACATCCAGAAGTCTGAGGAGACCGAGTTTGACATGGTGGTGCGCACCGAGAGCCGCTTGCAGATGCTGCCCAACTACCAGATTAAGAGCTATACCACGGGTGATTTTTCCTGGGGTGATCGCAAGCCTATCCTCTCGCTGGGGCCTTTGAACATCAACCTGGCACCGTTCATTGAACCTAAGCTTAAGGCCCAGATTGCCCCGCTGCTCAAGCAGCTAGACAGCCAACTGCAACAACAGCTCAACCTGCAGAGCTACTTGACAGAGGCCTGGCGCCAGTTGCAACAACCCATCTCTGTGCATGACGGGTACAAGGCCTGGTTGAGCGTAGAACCCAAAGCCATCAGGATCACGCCGCTGGAGTTGCAGAAAAACCAGTTAAGCTTGAACGTGGGCATTGATGCGTTTATCTCGGTGACTACCGGCAAAAAGCCAACCCAGACGGTACAACCACAGCTACCGGCGTTTACCCCCGTGCGCACCTTGCCACAAGAGGCCCAGATTGCCGTCACCACAGACCTGCCCTACACCTACCTCACCCAGATGGCGCAGAAAGAGGTGCGTAACCAGACCTTTAAATTTGAGGAGGGCAAGCACCAACTCACCATCCATGACATTGACATAAGCGGGACGGGCTCTAAACTACTGTTGGCCCTGGACCTGAGCGGAAGCGCCAAGAGTGGGTTCATCACCAAGAAATTCCAGGGGAAGGTGTATCTGCAAGGCACGCCGTTTTATGAGGCCGCCACCCAAAGCATTAAGGTAAAAGACCTGCAGTATGAGGTCAAAACCCGCGATCAGCTCTTAAACACAGCCAACTGGCTCTTGCAGAACAAATTCAGGACGCAGCTAGAAAGCCATATGACCGTCTCCATCAAAGACCAGATGGCTTCCATCAGGCAAGGTCTGCAGGACGGCCTTAAAGAAAACCGGTTGCATGAACATGCCCTCATGCGTGGCAGCGTCCTTTCCTTTGCACCAGACACGTTGTTTTTGACACCAACAGGCATCAGGACGCTGTTCAACGCCTCTGGTAAAGTAGCGCTGTCTCTGGATTAATTCGCTTATAAAAATCATCTATAGAAAGCTCCCCAGCTGCAAGACACGCGGCTGGGGAGCTTCCGTTTTTGGCCTGTTTTCTGGAAAATAGCCCAAAAACCAATCTCTTTTCTCGCAAGCTTGTAGATTGTGGTTACGATCAGGCAAATTGAAAACTTGCCTGATTGGTAGCTCCAAGCTGTAAGCTTGAAGCAGAGAAAGGAGCTAGCGTTTTTAGCCTGTTTTCCGGAAAACAAGCCAAAATTGGCTCTTTGCCTCTAGCCACCGCCTGTCTAGCTTGCCCACAAGATCTTATGGAGCAAGACCGGAATGTTCCACTTTCAGGATGACAAATTAATGAGTGATTGAATGGCTTAGTGATTGAGTGAATGCTTGAAAAAGGTTTGACGGTTAAAACGAGCTTAATTCTTAATTCTTAATTCTTAATTCTTAATTCTTAATTCTTAATTCTTAATTCTTAATTCTTAATTCTTAACAGAATTTAACCATGGCCTTAAGTTCACGTAAGGGGAAGAGCAACTAATATTAAGCTTTTACATTATTCGCCTATGGCTAAATATACTTTTAAGGACATCTTTTCTTTAGTGAAAGACTCGGGGGGACAGTTCATGGAGAACAACTCGTTTAGGTTGGCAGCAGCCTTGGCCTATAACACCATCTTTTCCCTGCCACCCCTGCTCTATATTGTCATTGCCACGGCGGGTTATTTCTTCGGGGAGAAGGCGGTGACCGGCCAGCTGTATGAGCAACTGGACGAGTTCATTGGCCATGACGCAGCCCTGCAGCTAGAAGAGTCCCTGAAGAGCGTAAAAATAGAGGGCGGCAGCACGGTAGCCACCTGGATTGGAATTGCCACGCTTATTTTTGCCTCCACTACCATTTTTGTGACACTGCAAGAATCCCTCAACAACGTCTGGAACTTGAAGACCAAGCCCAAGAACGGCATGCTCAAACTGGCCATGGACCGCATCCTTTCCTTCGGGATGATCTTGAGCGTGTCTTTTCTGTTGCTGGTGAGTTTGGTGATCAGTGCCTTGCTGGGCGTGTTAACCGAGTACCTGCAACAGCTCTTGCCGGGCATTGCCGTCTTCTTTATCTACCTGCTAGACATAGTGGTGTCCATGGGTTTTATCACGCTTTTGTTCGCGCTTATTTACAAGTACCTGCCAGACGCCATGATTAGATGGCGTGACGTATGGGTGGGCGCCGCCGTGACGGCCTTTTTGTTCTTGCTGGGCAAATACCTCATTGGCTGGTACATTGGCCAGAGCGACATGGGCAGCACGTATGGGGCCGCCGGCTCCATTGTCATTCTGCTGTCCTGGGTCTACTACTCGTCTTTGATCATCTTCTTTGGGGCCGAGGTGACCCAGCAGTACGCCGAAAAATTTGGCCAGGCCATAGTACCCAATGAAAACTCGGTGCGCATTGAGGTGCGTGAAGTTCCCTACGCAGATTCTGACGAGGCCAAAGCCGGCCGTCCGCCTGCGCAGGGCCGGTTCAGGAGTTAATTTGTTTTTAGCTTAATTTTCATAAAACGGCCCAAAAACGGAAATAAACCTCTCTGTTTTCTGGGCCGTTTGCTATTTTTGCAGCCTGTATACCTCCCCTATGGCCGCTGGCATTCATCACCTAGAATTCTGGGTCTCTGACCTCTCCTGCTCCTTTCCTTTTTACCAGGGCCTGTTTAAACTTATTGGCTGGACCCAGCTCAACCACTTTTCCTTTGCCACGACTAACTGTGATTTTTACTTGGTAGAAAAGCCGGGCCTCATGCGGCAAGACACGCTGGGCGTTCGGCATCTGTGCTTTAGGGCAGAGGATGCGTCCACGGTCCATGCGGTTGGCACGTATCTGCGTGAGGTGGGCGCAACCATCATCAGAGGCCCCATAGAAATGGACTATTCAGCAGGGTACATCACGGTAGACTTTAAAGACCCAGACGGTTATGTGCTGGAGGTGGCTTATGCCCCCCACCATGTGTTTGCCCCAAGCAGTACATAAAAGGTTACTACATTAGTACACCCACTGACCAACAACCCTTCAACTAACTATTATACTGATAGTTACAATTAGACACACATTCTTACAAAAACAATGAACCAATCACACGGTTATTCCATTTATCCATTAGGAAATCCAAATCATATAATTTATTTTAGAAGAACATAGGGGTAAAACAAGATTTTCTGGTCACAATAAAAGACAACTTTTGTGGTCTAAAACGGTAGCTTTTCTTCGGGTAATCCGTATAAGGGTACCATCCCCCTTTTAATTCTGACTCATTCTCATTCTGGTATGCGGCGGCTGTTAGTGCTCCTCTTCTTTTGTCCACTATGGACGTATGCTTGCCAAGGCAAACTTGAGCCAGATACCCCGCGCGTGACGGCCAGCAACAACAAGCCTAAGAAAGTTGTGGCAAGGCCCGCCCAATCACGCTTTTATAACAACTCAACGGCGGTAGACGCCTTCTACCAGAAAAACGAATTCAACCTGGAAAGCAATTCTGAGGTGCGCCGCGCCGCAGATTTCATCTCCAACCCATTCCTGCTGGAGCCAGAGCCTGCTTTGAAGCACTATGTGGCCCAGGTAAAATCTACCTACAAGATTGTGCGTGACACGGTAGCCAACCTGCACAATGCCAAATACATTGACACCCTGTTTCACTTAAACTTTGACTCCAGCACGGTAGAGCTCTATTACCCGGTGTACACGCAACGCTACCTGCTTTCTTACGCCGATGTCAAGAGCCAGAACCTGACCTTGCGCAACGGCATCAAAGTAGGCATGACCCGTGACGAACTCATCAAGAAGATACAGGGCTACAAGCTTTACATCAAAGAGCAGAAGAACGTGATTGAGGTCTGCGATTGGGAACGCAACTCCTGGCTACGCTTCCACCTCTCCAAAGGCCGCATCACCAGCATCCAGTATGAGGGGTACGTGGACTAGTTTCAATTAAAAATTAGAAATTACGAATTAGAAATTGGGGTTGCTATGAATGCCATCCTTTATATAACAAAACGAAGCAGGCGGGCCAAAATGGCCCGCCTGCTTCGTTTTTGACCTAATTCCTTGAAAACAAGCCAAAAACGGTTATTTATGAATCTTCAGTTCTTCTCTTCTTAGTCACAACCTCTGCCCCAATTTCTAATTTCTAATTTTTAATTTCTAATTTTAAAAATGGCATTAGAGGTTAGACAGACAAGAGACGGTTCCACTACGTTATTTGTACCTGAGTTGAATGAGCACTATCATTCGGTGCATGGGGCCTTGCAGGAGAGTTTGCATGTATTCATTAAGATGGGGCTGGAAGATGCTTTGACCCGTTGGGCCGCCGTGCGCATCTTGGAAGTTGGGTTTGGGACGGGCCTCAATGCCTTGCTCACCTTGCAGCATACCTTGGCCACCAAAGCCGAAGTGGTGTATGACACGCTGGAGAAGTATCCGCTTTCTATGGAGGTGGTAGGTCAGTTGGGCTTTGACAAATTCATCCTTAACCCAGAACTGCTGGACTTCTTTCAACCCTTGCACGCTGCGCCGTGGGAACAAGCCGTGGCCATCACGCCGCAGTTCACGCTCAGAAAACTGGAAATAGATTTAGAGGCCTTCGCCCCGGAGCCAGAGAGCTATGACTTGGTGTATTTTGACGCCTTCGCACCTGAAAAGCAACCACACCTTTGGACGGACGCCATTTTCCAGAAAATGTATGATGCCTTAGCGCCGGGTGGCACGCTGGTGACCTACTGCGCCAAAGGAAGTTTCAAGCGAAGCCTGAAAGCCGCCGGTTTCAAGGTAGAGGCTTTACCAGGACCTCCGGGCAAGCGTGAGATGACGCGTGGAGTTAAACCAACAGAGTAACAATCTATTAAATACTTGTAAAAAACTGAGAGACAGTCCTCATTTGAAGATAATGTGGCCATGTAGTTGTATATTCCTGCATACAAACTAACAACTCCACGTTTTACATGAAAACCCTTTATTTCCTGGCAGCCTTTCTGTTGGCTGGCTTGGGGTTACAAGCCCAAACATCTGGGCAGCAGGCCAAAGGCAATTACCAACTGGCGGCCAAGTTCTCCCCAAAAAAATTAGAAAAAATCATCTTCACTACCAATCTGGATCCGCACTGGCTCAAGAAAACGGACCAGTTCTGGTACCAGTATGAGACCACCAACGGCAAGAACTGGTACGTGGTAGACCCGGCCACCAAAAGCAAGCGCGCCATCTTTGACCTAGATAAGTTGGCTGCCGCCATCACGGTGATTGTCAAAGACCCGTTTGACGCCCAGCATTTGCCTATTGAGAACCTCAAGTTCACCGAGGACGAGAAAAGCGTGCAGTTTGAGGTGAAGAGCTCTGTGGACGTGGTCAAGAAAGACCGCCTAGACAAAAAAGCCGCCGACTCTCTGGAGAAAAAAACCCACTACTTCCAGTACAACCTGGCCACGCGTCAGCTCACAGAGTTGAAAGACTATGAGAAGCCGAAGCGCAAGCCTATGTGGGCCTCTATCTCCCCGGATCAGAAGTTCATCATCTTTGCCAAGAACTTTAACCTTTATTGGATGGACAAGGCCAACTATGAGAAGGCTTTGAAAAACGAGAAGGACTCTACCATTGTGGAGCATCAATTGACCAAAGACGGCGTGGAGTTCTACAGCTACGGCGGCGACGGCAACGGTGAGACCAACGTGGAGAAGGAGAAAAACCAAAAGAACCGCAAGCCTACGTTTGTATTGTGGTCTCCAGATTCAAAACACTTCATGCTGACCCGCACAGATTCCCGCAAGGTGAAGGACCTGTGGGTAATCCATAACACGGCGGCAGGCCGTCCGGCGTTGGAGACCTACAAGTACCAGATGCCGGGTGAGAAAGAAGCGCCTATCAGAGAGATGGTGTTGTTCAACTTCGCAGAGAAGACTCACAAGAAGATTAACACTGCCGCTTTCAAAGACCAGGAACTGTCTGTGTGGCCAGCCCCGGCTAAGCAAAGCTCCCGTGATGACGAGTTCCGTCCTAACGTATGGCACGGCACGGCCAACAAGGTATATTTTACCCGCACCAGCCGTGACTTGAAAAAGATTGACATTTGCGTACTGGACATTCCATCTGGCACCGTGAAGCCTTTGATTGAAGAGCGTTTCAATACCTATGTAGAAGTTTCTAGAATTGGCTTAGTGAATGGCGGCAATGAGATGATTCATTGGTCTGAGCGTGATGGCTGGGGCCATTTCTACCTACATGATGCCAATGGCAAGCTCAAGAACCAGATTACCTCAGGCCCTTTCCACACCGAGGAACTGGTAGCCATTGATGAGAAAGCCCGTGTGCTATACTTCTCAGCCAACGGCCATGAAGCCAAGGAAGATCCGTACTTCATGCACCTATACCGCATCAACTTTGACGGTTCTGGCCTTAAGCTTCTGAACAAAGGCGATTTTGACCACAACATGAGCATGAGCGACAGCCGCCGTTACTTTGTAGACAATTTCTCTAGAGTGAACACCGTACCGGCAGCCGCTTTGTATGACAGCAACGGCAAGAAAGTAATGGACCTGGAGAAATCTGACTTTTCCCGCTTGATGACCACGGGCTACAAATTCCCGGAGCCATTCAAAGTAAAGGCAGACGATGGCATCACGGATCTGTATGGTGTTATGTACAAGCCGTATGACTTTGACTCTACCAAACAATACCCTATCATCCAGTACATCTACCCTGGTCCGCAGACCGAGGCCGTGAACAAGGCCTTTAGCCGGGGCATGGACCGTGTGGACCGTTTGGCACAACTAGGTTTCATTGTGATTACCGTGGGTAACCGTGGCGGTCACCCGGCCCGTTCTAAATGGTACCACACCTACGGCTACGGCAACCTGCGTGACTACGGCTTGGCCGACAAGAAAGCCGCCGTAGAGCAATTGGCAGACCGCTACTCATTCATTGACGCCAACCGCGTGGGCATTACCGGTCACTCTGGTGGTGGTTTTATGTCTACCGCTGCCATGCTGGTGTACCCAGACTTCTTCAAAGTAGCCGTTTCGGGTGCGGGTAATCATGAGAACAACATCTACAACCGTTGGTGGTCTGAGAAACACCATGGCGTGAAAGAGGTGATTACCGCCAAAGGGGACACTACTTTCCAATACTCCATTGACAAGAACCCAGACCTGGCCAAAAACCTGAAGGGCCGCCTGTTGTTGACTCACGGCGACGTAGACAACAATGTGCACCCGGCCAACACCATCAGAATGGCCAACGCCTTGATGAAAGCCAACAAGCGCTTTGACCTGGTGATGATGCCCGGCCAACGCCATGGCTACGGTGACATGACTGAGTATTCTTTCTGGATGACGGCTGACTATTTCACCAAATACTTACTAGGTGACTTCTCTCAGACGGTTGACATGACCGAGATGAACCGCGACATGGAGCAGAACAATAAGGCTGGAGCCGGCGCGCGCAGAGCCACGCCAGAAGACGAGGAATAATCTACCTTCCCTTCTCATCATAAAAGCCAGTAGCCGTCAAACGCTACTGGCTTTTTGCTTTTAATCTACCCAGTCGCCAGAAATGCGTATGCAACAGGAAATACCCCTGGCCTATGAAAAAGCTCTTCTCTAGTATTTGCCTTGTGCTTCTATTTGGATGTTTCTCCTGCTCCAGAGACAACAACACCCAGTATGAGTCAGTGCCAGTGGTAGAATCTGAGAACCAGGTGTTAGGCATCTCCTCCAAGGCCAGGTACCAAGCGTTTATGGCTAAGTTGCCGGTATTGCCACTGCCCTTCACGGCCAAATGCGGATTCAAATATGAAGAAGCCAAAGACCCCGACTCTACCATGATTGGCAAGTATGTGAAAGAGTTTGAGAAGGTCTACAAGAAGATACAGGTAAGTCCTAACGTAGAAGCTCTGCTAGCCATCTACCCCACCGATGACCTCCTGCCCCGCCTCAGAACCTTTGACCACCAGGGCGCCGTGCTAGACGAGCAAGACCTCAAGTTCAACCCATGCGGCGAAGAACCGGGTTTTCAGCACAGTGAACAGCTCACCATCCAGAAAGATTTGACTATTGTTATTCTTTACAGCACCGCCCGCTGGGAGTTTGACGCCGCCTACCAGGAGATTCCCAAAACCAGAAAGCTTACCGTTACCAAGAAGACCTTTAAAGTACTGGACACCGGCGAAATCATAGAAGTCAAGTAAGACCTGATTTTTGTCCGTACTTTTGCCATTCGCGCTAGTCAACCTGAATATGAAAGAATTCAAGAAATACTTCATCGTGCCCGCCTCGCCAGAAGAGGTCTACGAAGCCCTCACCAACCCCACCGTCCTAGAAACCTGGACCGGCGACCCCGTGGAAATGTCCACCACCCCCGGCTCAGAGTTCTCCCTTTGGGAAGGAAGCATTGTGGGCAAGAATCTGGAGTTTGAAGCAAACCGCAAGATTGTGCAGCAGTGGTATTTTGGCGAGCAGGAAGAACCATCCATTGTCACCATCAAAACCCACGCCCACAAACTAGGCACCTCGCTGGAAGTAAAACAGACCAACATCCCGGATGAGGACTACGAAGACCTAGTAGAAGGCTGGGAAGAAAGCTACGTGGGCAACCTCATTGCTTTTTTTGAAGGATAATTTCTTTAGTCCCGAGTCGCGAGTTTTGAGTCCCGAGTCGCGAGTTTTGAGTCTCGAGTCATTTTTAGCAAATACCGTTTTTGGCCTATTTCCTAGGAAACAGGCCAAAAACGGTATTATTGTTTAAATGCTTACCATCCATTCCCCTTCCAATCCTTCCCCCATTTGTCATCCTGAAAGGACCTTGTGGGCAAGTTATATCAGCGTTTCATCAAAGCTGACACCGCTTAACATACATTATCTGTGTAGAGACAATGGCACGGCATTGTCTTTCGCGCATTGCTTTCTTCTACCAGTTTAATCAGTTGATGTAAACACCCCTCTCCGCTCCCCTCAAGGGGAGAACTTGACTATAGACGCCTTATATGAGCACTACTTTCAGAAAAAACGATACACCTGTGAAGGGGTAATCACCGCATCTAAAGTTAAATCCAGAGGGTGTACGTCTTCAATCTGGAGGATGGGCGGCTCCAGAGACAAACCTTGCTTTTGGCTTGATTTGGGTAAAAGAGCCAGAAAACGGTCATAGAAGCCTTTGCCATAGCCCACGCGGTGGCCTTGCAAGTCAAAGGCCAACAGCGGCACCAGCACCAAGTCAATCTCCGCTTCTGTTATCTGTTGCGCCTGCACCGGCTCGGGGATTCCCCATTTATTGACAAGCAGCTGGGTGGAAGGCGTAAGCAAATAATGCGTCATGCTGCAGTCCTCCAGATGCGAGACAGACGTGGCCACCCGCACCTCCGGAAACTCAGCCCACAGCCTATGGATGATGTGCCAAGTATTAATTTCCCGGTGCTGTTGGATAGGCAGAAACACGTGCACCGTCTGACCGGCGCGCGGGGCAAAGGCCTCGAAAAACCGGTCGGCCAGCTGCTGACTGAGCTCCTCCACTTCGGCCTTAGAGAGACTGCGGCGCTTGGTGAGGTAGGCTTTCCTGAGTTCGGCCTTTAGCATGGTTTAGTCTTCTTGCAATACGGTGAACTGATGTCCGAATGGTTGGAACGCCTCTACCAAATGCTGGATGAAGTCTGGGTTGTTGGTCTGGTACGACAGCAGATTGTCCACGCGCTCCTGTAGCACACCCGTTGGGAAGAGTTTTTCTTTGAGGTTGGCCAGCTGGTTGTAGGCGGTGTCGTTTTTGTTCTCAATGGCCTTGTTCAGCTTCTTCTCCAGCATCTGCAGGCTCTGGCTGGCCTTCTGCGCCTCGGCGCCGACGGCTTTCACCAGCGTGGGATCAATGCTTTGGGCCAGTTCTTCTACCTGCTTGTAGGCGGTTTCCAACGCGTGGCGCTGGGCTTCCAGGCTTAGTTCTTCCTGATTCAACAATTCGGCCAGGCGCTTCTTCAACTCAGGCATTTCCCTGAACATCTCCAAAGGCGTAAGCCCTAGCTTCTCCAAACGCTGGGCGTTGGGCTTGGTCAGGTACATGGCCGAGTTGCGTAACATCACCGCCGGGAACGGAACCTGAAACGCCTCAAAAATCCCTTTCAACTGAAACCAGTACGCCACTTCGGCGCCGCCGCCAATGTAGGCTAGGTTGGGCAGCACCATTTCCTGATACAAAGGCCGCAACACCACGTTCGGGCTGAAGCGCTCTGGATGCTCTTGCAGGTGTTGCAAGATTTCTGCCTCGGTGAAAACCAAAGGAGTGTTCAAGACTTTATAATGACCGTCTTCCTGCACAATGCGTTCGCGCAGTTGGTTATCCAGGTAGAACAGGTTAATCTCACGGGTCATGACCTGCGGCTTGTAGCCTTGGGCTTGCAGAGCCTCATTGGTGCGGGTGATGGCTTTATAGGAGGCCTGCTCCGTCAGTTCTTTCTGCGCTGCGGAGATAAACAGTCTCTTAAGGGCAGGGCTGTCGCCGTCTACGCAGACCACGCCGTACACCCCAAACAGGCCAGTGACAATCTTGCGGGTAGCCTCGGCCAGGGTGGTGCTGTTGGTATAGGCTTCCTCAAACAGTTCGTACTGCTCTGGCAGGGCGTCCAAGATTTCATTCAGGCCATCGGTGGCAAACCGACCCACGGCGCCTTTCTCCTCGCTCTCCCAGGTATACGTCTTCCCGAAGAGCGTGAAATGGTTCACCTCGGCAAAATCATGGTCCTCGGTAGCCATCCAGTACACCGGCACAAACGTCTGGTCTGGGTAGGCTTGCTGCAGGGCTCGGGCGGCAGTGATGGCCGTCACAATCTTGTAGATGAAGTACAGCGGACCGGTGAAGATGTTGAGCTGATGGCCGGTGGTGATGGTAAAGGCCTGCTCCTGGCTTAGCGCCGAGATGTTGGCCTGCACCGCCTCTGGCACCTCTACGCCTTGGTACTGGCGCTGTAGTTCCTCTACCAGAACCTGGCGCTGGGCGGCTGGGTACTGGCGCTCTTCCATAATCTTGGAGAAGGCAGACACCTCTGGAAAATGTTGGTAGAAGGGCTGGAGCTTGGCATCTCTGTTGAGATAATCCACAACCAATTTAGAGAAGGCACCGGTGGCGCTATAGTCAATACAGGAAACTTTCATACGGGGAGCGGTCATCCTTTTATATAACCGACGCTGCAAAGGTAAACGCTATTTTGAGATTTGCGTTCGGTCTTGTAAGTCTGCCTCCTTAGAACTGGTTCCTTGCAGGAAACCGACAAAAAAACCTCACAAAGCACGGGGCTCTGTGAGGTTCTATACTTTCGTTTTCGGCCTGATTTCTGGAAACTAGGCCAAAAACGGATTATTCTGAAACAGCATCTGCCGCTACTATGTGCTTGGATTCGTGTACGCCGCTTACTACCTCGCCGTACAGGTCAAAGTCAGAAGAGTCGGTGATTTTCACGTTGGCGAAGTCTCCCAGACGCACATAGGCGCTGTCTGCGGGCACCAATACTTCATTGTCTACCTCTGGGGAGTCATACTGGGTACGGCCCACGTAGTAGCCACTCTCCTTGCGGTCAAACAGCACTTTGTAGGTGTTGCCTACTTTGGCTTCGTTCAACTCCATAGAGATGCCCTGCTGTAGTTCCATGATGGTATCGGCACGTTCTTGCTTCACCTCATCTGGCACGTTGTCCTCCAGGCTGAAGGCGTGCGTGTTCTCCTCATGCGAGTACGTGAAGATACCCAGACGGTCAAAGCGTGACTCCTCTACCCATTGGTACATCTCCTCAAAGTCCTTCTGGGTCTCACCGGGGTGACCGGCAATCAAGGTAGTGCGTAGAGCGATGTCTGGCACGCGCTGACGGATGGTGTCTACCAGTTCCAGCGTACGACGTTTAGAGATACCGCGGCGCATGGTCTTGAGCATGTTGTCCGAGATATGCTGCAACGGCATGTCCAGGTACTTACAGATGTTGTCACGTTCTACCATCACGTCCAGGGCATCCATCGGGAACTGGCTTGGGTAGGCATATTGCATTCTAATCCATTCAATGCCGTTCACATCTGACAAACGCTGTAGCAGTTCGGCTAGCTTGCGCTCCCCGTAATGCTGTAAGCCGTAATAGGTCAGGTCTTGGGCAATGAGAATGAGTTCTTTGGTGCCCATGTTGGCCAGACGCGTGGCTTCGCGCACCAGATCCTCCATGGGGCGGTCCATGTGCTTGCCGCGCATCAAGGGGATGGCGCAGAATGAGCAGGGACGATTACAACCTTCGGCTATTTTAAAGTAGGCGTAGTGCTTAGGCGTGGTGATTAAGCGCTCACCAATGAGTTCATGCTTGTAGTTGGCCTCTAGGGTCTTCAACAACTGCGGCAACTCCAGCGTCCCGAAGTAGGCGTCCACCTGCGGAATTTCAGTTTCCAGAGAGTCTTTGTAGCGTTGCGAAAGGCAACCGGTCACATAGAGTTTGTCAATGGCGCCGGCGTCTTTGGCGTCTGCGTAGCGCAGGATGGTGTCAATAGACTCTTGCTTGGCATTGTCAATGAAGCCGCAGGTGTTCACGATGATGATGTTGGCATCGTCTTTCTCAGAGTCATGCACTACATCAAACTCATTGGCCTGCAACTGGCCCATCAGCACCTCTGAGTCTACCAGGTTCTTGGAGCAACCCAGGGTGATAACGTTGTATTTGTCTTGTTTAAGGGATCTTACTTTCACGTGCCTTCTACTTTAGCCTGTCTTTGATGGAAGGGCAACAACCAAACAGGCTCTTTTGGTTTAGTCTGCGCCCAATTAAATGGAATTGCGATGTTCTTTTTATACTGAAAGGATAGTCAATATCCTCAATTTCTTCTCTGGTTCAAGTTTTCAACTTGGACTTATTATGGCCGTAAGTTTCCAACTGGCGTGAGGTGCAAGCCTCAAAAATGCGTTCTTTGGGCCTTCCTTAATCCGCAAGTTAAAAACTTGCTACATGAATGACTCCAAGTTGAAAACTTGAAGTAGGACTGGCGTAATTGAAGCAGAAACTGCCGTTTTCGGCCTCTTTTCTGGAAAACAGCCTAAAAACGGCTTATTTGTTTTTGGAGAACAGAGAGTCCACAAATTCGCGCTTGTCAAACACCTGCAGGTCCTCTACGCGCTCCCCTACACCAATGTACTTAACAGGAATCTTGAACTCGTCTGAGATGCCAATGATGACGCCTCCTTTGGCCGTTCCGTCCAATTTGGTTACCGCTAGGGCCGTTACCTCGGTGGCTTTGGTGAACTCACGGGCTTGGATGACCGCATTTTGACCGGTGCTACCGTCTAAGACCAGCAACACCTCATGCGGCGCGGCGTCAATGACTTTCTGCATCACGCGCTTGATTTTAGTAAGCTCGTTCATGAGACCCACCTTGGTGTGCAGACGGCCAGCGGTGTCAATAATCACCACGTCTGCTCCCATCTCCACGCCTTTCTTCACGGCGTCATAAGCCACAGACGCAGGGTCAGTGTTCATGCCGTGGTCCACCACTGGAATGCCCACGCGGTCACCCCAGATTTTGAGTTGGTCCACAGCGGCAGCCCTAAACGTATCACCCGCACCCAGCACTACCTTCTTACCGGCTTTGTGGAACTGCGAGGCTAGCTTACCAATGGTGGTGGTCTTGCCCACGCCGTTCACGCCTACTACCATAATCACATACGGCTGTCCGCCGGTGTCTGGAAGGGTGAAGTCAGCGGCAATCCCGCCCTTGTTCTCTTCCATGAGCTCCATGATCTCTTCGCGCAGGATGCGGTCCAGGTCAGAAGTGCCTACGTATTTGTCACGGGCTACGCGTTTCTCAATGCGCTCAATGATTTTGACGGTGGTCCCAATCCCCACGTCTGCGTGTACCAGCACCGTCTCCAGCTCATCCAAGACCTCCTCGTCCACTTTGGACTTACCCACCACCGCTTTGCTAAGCTGGTCCAGGAAGCTGGTCTTGGTTTTCTCAAGGCCTTTGTCCAGAGATTCTTTTTTGTCTTTACTGAAGAAACCGAAAAGTGCCATATTGGTGGGTAGAGGCGGTTGGGGTGGATGAAAAGTAAAAAGGGTTGAATACCAAAAAAGTCCCTAGTATGGAGGGACTTTTACAGGTATATCTTGATTGCGATATAAGGCAATTATTTTTTAAGAGCGTCTTGAACTTGGTCAATCGGCACCATCTCTTCTCTAAAAGTGTAAGCGCCAGTCTTAGGAGACTTAACAGCTTTGATCACCTTCGCCCAGTCTTTACCAGTGGCGGTCTTTAGGGTTGCTACTACTTTCTTAGCCATGGTTATTTAATTTCTTTATGAACGGTAACTTTCTTCATGAAAGGATTGAATTTCTTCATCTCCATACGCTCAGGAGTGTTCTTTCTGTTTTTGGTAGTGATATACCGAGACATGCCAGGTACGCCGGAGTTTTTCTGCTCAGTGCACTCCAAAATCACCTGAACTCTATTGCCTTTAGCTTTCTTTGCCATCGCGAAGTTGATTTTTTATTTAGGACTGCAAATATACAGCCTTAGTTACTTAATTACAAATACGATACTTCTTTTTTAGTCAAGTATCACCAAATGCCCACGGCCCGGCTCCCCAACCTTTTGCAAAGCTACCATTTTTGCGCTATTTCTGCTAAAAGAGGCTAAAAACGGAGCAATTAATTCTCTTACTTTAAGACCGGCAACTTAAAGTCATCCAAGGCACTAGGCTGGGCCATGGTGGCTTCAATGTCTTTCACGGTCCTAGGCGCCCCTTTTGATAGGTTTTCCCAGCCAGTGTTGGTGATGAGGATATCGTCTTCAATGCGTACGCCTATGCCCCACCACTTCTTGTCTACAGGGCTTCCTTCCGGAATATAGATGCCTGGCTCCACAGTAATGACCGTGTTGTGTTTAAACGGCCCGTAAGCGCCTCTATCGTGCACGTCTAGTCCCAAGTAATGGGACACCCCGTGCATGGTATAGCGACGGGCCTCTTCTGGCTTCTTGATGATGCCTAGTTTAATCAAACCCTCGGCCATTACTTTCTGAGCGGCCTCATTAGGCGCCTGGAATGCGTTACCCACTTTGCACTGCTGAAAACCGGCTTCTTGGGCGGCGTACACCAGTTCATAGATTTGCTTCTGCTCTGGAGAGAACTTACCGTTGGCCGGAATGGTGCGGGTCACGTCTGCGGTGTAGCCATGATACTCGGCGCCCAAGTCCATCAACACCAAATCATTGTTCAGCTTAGGACGGTCGTTTTCTGTGTAATGCAGGATACAACCGTTGTTGCCGGCGCCCACAATAGACGGATAGCCTTCATATTCGGCGCCGTATTTCTTGTAGACGTATTCGTGAATTCCTTGCACTTCCATTTCAGACATGCCGGGTTGCATGGCCTTCATAACCTCCAGTTGCCCAATGGCAGACATGGCCACGGCTTTGCGCAACAGCACCAGTTCTTCTGCGGTCTTTTCTTCACGAAGCTGGTTAAGGACGCCTTCCAGCGAAGACATATCTAGTTTCTCCTTCGGGATGCTGGCGACTACGGCGGCTCTGGCGGGTGCGTCCTTGGCGGCTACGTAGGCTTTCAAGATGGCATTGTTGGCAAGCGCGGGGTTGGCCTCCATCTGGCGCTTTACTTCCTGCTGTACCTGAGCCCCAGCCTGCGCATCATACTGCCTGATGGCACTAAAAATCTCCTGGTGGTCTAGGCTCTTGCCTTCGCGTAGGCCTATTTTCTGCTTGAACTGCGCTAACAAATCATACAGGTCACTGCGGTCTCTGGCTTCATTGCGCACGTCATGCGGCAACTCAAAGAATAGCACTTGCTGTAGGTTGGCAGTATCCAGTTTAAAGGCGGCGAAGTCTGTGTTCGGCAGAGACACGGCAAAGCCCAGTTGCTGTTTCACGCCGTCGGTGCCCAGGCGCTTGCCGTTCCAGGACTCTGCCTGCGGGTTGCGGGGCTGCGCGAAGACTACTTCATTGGTGCTTTGTCCGTTTATAGTCTGGTTCTCTGAAAACACCAGCAAAACGGAGTTGGGCTCTTTATACCCAGTCAGGTAGTAGAAGTCGGGGTTCTGGTGGTAATGGAAGTCCACGTCATTGGCGCGGTTTCTTACCGGGGCAGAAAAGAAAACGGCAACGGAGCGAGCCGGCAGCAGTTGCCGCAGTTGCTCTCTCCGTTGCCGGTGAAATTCTTTGGTTAAAAAGTCCGTGGGCTTTTGAGAGGAAGCCATTGACTGCCCCATCGCTCCAAGCGGAAGCGACACTAGCAGTAAAAACCATAAGTGCCGCATGCTTTTCATATGCTAACTAGTAAACGATGTATCCTTCGTCTTTTGCTTTCTTCAATACGGCAGAGATACCATTCTTAGAGATGGTACGAAGAGCAGAGGTAGAAACTTTCAAAGTAACCCATGCATCTTCCTCTGGGATGTAGAAGCGCTTCTTCTGTAAGTTCGGGAAAAACTTACGCTTTGTCTTATTGTTGGCGTGCGATACGCGGTTACCTACCTGCGTTCTTTTACCGGTTAAATCACAAACTCGTGCCATTGTATCGTTAGTATCGTTTATTACAAAAGGGACGCAAATATCCGCAAAAAGATAGATAATGTCAAAGCCCCCGCTAAACTTTTTTGTTTAATTCGTTCTAAAGAAGCTGTTTATCCTGTTTTACCGGCACCCTTACTTGGGGTATCCTGCTCTTTTTTAGCCTCTTTCTGGTAACCGTACGGGCAGTGCTTGCACCCGCTCTGACAACAATAGCCGCGCCGCAGGTGGTACTGCTCCGTAAAAACCATCAAGCCCTGCTCATTAAAATATGTGTCTCCCGGTTGCAAGGGGAGCGGCTTTGGTCTCATGCCACAAAGATACGTAGGATTGCGGAAAAATCCGTTTTTGAGCCGTTTTCTGGGAATTAGGTAAAAAACGGGTTTGATGGTTGATTGTCAATTGCTGGTTGTTGGTTGATGCCTCACTCTACTACCCCCGCCGTTGTTGGTGTTATTACTAACAACGTAGACTGCCTTTCTGACTAGCTTTGTGACTCTTCTATGGCGCGGATGTTACCTCCGTGACTTTTTGCCGTGCGCTTCCGTTGGCTGTTCCTAGAGCAAGGCCGCTTCATCCGGTGCCCTTATGCTACTCTTTTCATCTTTTCCGCTAAGCGCTCGCGGCCGCGAGGCCCCGTCTTCCCGCCTCGCGCTGTACCAGCTTGCCTCTTCTGCGTAGGGCCGCTTCTGTCTGACTAGCCCGTCTTGCTCTGTATTGACTGCCGTCCTGCCAGAGGCGGCAACCTGCTTAGGCGACTCGCCGGAAAGACTGGATCAGGTGCCAGTGGCAAAGGCTTCTACTAACCGCAGACTCCCCCCTTGAGGGGGGCTAAGGGGGGTGTTTACACCAACAGATGAATCGGTCAGCAATTAACCATCAGCTAATGTCACTACCCAAAAGACCGCGTAGCATCTGGCAGGACCAGTGAGCGTCTGCGCCAATTGTCATTTTAGCCTAATTCTTGGAAAACAGCCTAAAAACGCTTCTTGAACAATGATCAACCATTAGTAATCAGCGATTAATCAATTTGCCAAAAAAGACATCTGTTCCGGCCAGCATGAGTAGGATATCATGAAGGGCACCCAAAGTCTTTTCTTATTCCCTTATTAAATAGACAAAATCTTATATACCATATCCCTTCTGCAGGGCTGAAGTAAAGACTTTTCTTTACTTTTATCACGAAGAAAGAATCTTCGTACAGAATAAAATCTGGGTTGATTGCAAGAAACGCCCTTCACCAAAAGTAAACGCGATAGCATATGGATACAATGTCAATTACCTCTAGCCAACAGGCCATTGAACTGGAAGATAAGTACGGTGCCCACAACTACCACCCCCTGCCGGTTGTCTTAAACCGCGGCGAAGGCGTTTTCTTGTGGGACGTGGAAGGCAAGCGCTACTATGATTTCCTGAGCGCGTACAGCGCCATGAACCAGGGACACTGCCACCCGCGCATCATTGGCGCGCTCACTGAACAGGCCCAGCAACTGACCCTCACCTCGCGCGCCTTCTACAATGACAAACTGGGCGCCTGTGAGAAGTACCTGTGCCAGCTCTTTGGGTATGACAAAGCTTTGTTGATGAACTCCGGGGCTGAGGCCGTAGAGACCGCCCTCAAACTGGCCCGTAAGTGGGGCTATACTCAGAAAGGCATTCCGGCGCATGAGGCCGAGATCATTGTAGTGGAGCACAACTTCCACGGACGTACCACGGGCATCATCTCCTTCTCTACAGACCCAAGCAGTACAACCGGCTTCGGGCCGTACATGCCGGGTTACAAAGTGGTACCGTATGACAACCTGGACGCATTGGAGCTGGCCTTGCAAGAGAACCTGCACGTGTGCGGGTTCATGGTAGAGCCTATCCAAGGCGAGGCCGGCGTGGTGGTGCCTTCAGAAGGATACCTGGCCAAAGCCCGCGAGCTGTGCAAGAAATACAACGTATTGTTTATTGTAGATGAAATCCAGACGGGCATTGGTCGTACTGGTAAAATGCTGGCCTCTGATTATGAAGACGCCAAACCAGACATCTTGATTCTGGGCAAGGCCTTATCAGGGGGCGTGTTGCCTATCTCGGTGGCGCTGGCCAATGACGAGGTGATGCTAAGCATTCAGCCAGGCGAGCACGGTTCTACCTTTGGCGGCAACCCATTGGCCTGCGCCGTGGCCATGGCCGCCCTGGACGTGATCAAAGACGAAAACCTGACGGAGAACGCCTATAAGCTGGGTGAAATCTTCAGAAGCCGCATGAATGAATTGAAAGACCGCCACCCAGAACTGGTGACGCTGGTGCGCGGCCGCGGACTTTTGAACGCGGTGATTATTCAACCTACGGCAGACGGACGTACGGCCTGGGATGTCTGCGTGAAGTTGAAGGAGAACGGACTGCTGGCCAAACCAACGCACGGCGACATCATCCGTTTCGCACCGCCGTTGGTGATTACAGAAGAGCAGTTGCATGAGTGCTGTGACATCATAGAGAAAACCCTGGCCGCGTTTTAAATAACAGACAGAGTTCCTATAAAAAGAAAAGCCAGTCCCACCCAGGATTGGCTTTTCTTTTTATAGGGTAATTTCTATCTTTAGAAAGACCTAACCCTCACCGCCTTGGCTTCTATCTCTACCGCTTTTAGAGTTAAGATCACACAGATCTTCCTGCCGTTTCTTCTTTTATCTGTTGGCCTGTTGGTTCTATATACCTCGTTCAATTGGCTGGTCTTCATCAAGCTAGAGCTAATACAGGCCAATGGATTCATCACCAACTTTGTCTTACCGGCTTGCTTGTCTGGATTGGCGGTCATCTTTTGGTACAGGCACCGCATCAAACTCCTGCATCTTAAAAGAAAATCTGGAGACTTGCCTACATTGTATGTGTTGGTGGCCATTTTAGCCATGACGGTGCCCACGGTTATAGCTCAGGAATACCTAGTGACGGCCACGGGCAAGCTCACCCAGTTAGATTCCATCACGCAGATAGGCAAACTACCAGCCACCAAATATTACACGCTCAAGGAGTATTACATAGACAAAAAAAGCGCAGGCATCTTCCAGGAGACTACCACATCTGGCAAGCGCGACCGCAACCTGGTCTTTACCTATTACATCACCTGCCCTATACGAGTAGCCCGGAAAACAGACATTGACAGTGCTTCTCTTTCAGCCAATCCCTTAGACCCGTTGTACGTGCTGGACGGTGAGATCATTCCTGCACCTATACAGGAGGCAGCCTCTGCTCAAACGTATTCTGTAGGCGGACTTACGCAGGATGAGATTGCCTCCATCACCGTTTTAAAAGACACGGCCGCGCAACGGTTGTATGGTGACCGAGGCCGCAATGGCGTGGTTTTGATTTCTTCTACTCCCCGCGGATGGCTGGCCTTGGAATACTCAAAAACCATCAGCAACAGCCTCTCCCCCGAAGAAAAGGATCAGGCGTTTGAAGAATTCGCTCAAGAATCAAAAGCTAATTTTGAACAGCGAGACTTGGCTCAGTTTGAGTTTATGGAGCGCATGACACCCGCCCACAGTGATTTAGAAGCCTTCCAGATCAGTATCCAGAAAAGTCCGGGGTTTCAGCACACCGGCTTAGGTCCTTTGTTAATTCCGCATCAAGTGCCCTTTGCCCAGCGCAACGGGCAGAAGCTTCCCTGGATTTTCTACTCCTTGGCCATTGGCGCGGGCGTCTGGTTGTTGATGATCTCCATTGTGCGGCTGTCAAACATAAAGCGGCGCAAAAAACGCACCAGAGGACTATGGTCTAGACGGCTTTTAAAGAGAGCCTTGGCAGGCCTGCTCCCCGCTGACGGCTTCCTGATAACGCCCATCATTATGTACCTAAACGTATTGGTGTTTGCTGTATTGGTAATGGCAGGCTTGGGATTCATGTATTTTAACGCAGGTGATTTGCATACCGTAGGGGGTAATTTTAGGCCAAGCGTTTTGCAGGAAGGAGAATATTGGCGATTAATGACCAACGTATTCCTGCACGGCGGCATCATGCACCTGCTCATGAACATGTTTGCCTTGCTGTGCATTGGGGTGATTCTGGAGCCTCTTTTAGGCCGAGCTAAATACACACTGGTGTACCTTATCTGCGGGGTGACGGCCAGCCTGGCCAGCATCTGGTGGTATGAGGCCACGGTCAGCGTAGGCGCTTCAGGGGCCATCTTCGGGCTGTACGGTTTTTATGTGGCACTGCTCACCACCAACTTGTTCCCGCCAGAGGTTAGAAAATCCTTCCTGAAGTCTGTCATGATTTTTATAGGCTTTAATCTGGCCTTGGGCCTGGTAGGCGGCGTGGACAACGCGGCTCACGTTGGCGGCCTGCTCACCGGTTTTATTCTGGGTTATGGCTACTACTTCTTAAACAGAGACACCTTACTCCAAGAAGAAGAGGAAATGGAAATAACGGCAGAGGAGCAGGTACACGCCTAAATAGTTTCTCCTGATCGGCGCCCTCGTTTTTGGCCTGTTTTCTGGAAAACAGGCCAAAAACGAGGGCGCTGTCCTTTTACGCCAGCCGTACAACACCTCTAAAAGAATTGTGGCATGCCAAGACGAAGGGCCGTACCTTTGCAGCGTAGAGTCATTCGTGCCAAGTTTGATTTATAACAGTCTTGGCACACCAATCCTTTGGCTCTTTTGTTAAATCAGCAGCGAGTCCGCCTCCCGTATAGGCTCACTTGCCCAAAACCGTATAAGCTGCTATGAACCATTTAACCCGTCGGCCCCGCCGAAACCGCAAATCAGACGTCATCCGTAGTTTGGTACAGGAGAACCACGTAGGTACGCAGGATCTCATCTACCCGCTTTTTGTCACCGAAGGCCAGAACCAAACCGTGGCCATACCGTCCATGCCGGGCATCTCACGCTTCACGCTAGACAGACTGTTGGACGAGGTAGGCCTGTGCGTAGACTTGGGCATCAAGACCTTCGCGCCGTTCCCCAACATCCCCGAAGAGAAGAAAGACCGCTTCGCGTTAGAAAGCAAAAATCCTGAAGGCCTGTACCTGCGCACCATTGCAGAAATCAAGCGCCAGTTCCCGGACGTGGTGCTGGCCACCGACGTAGCCATGGACCCCTACAGCACAGACGGCCATGACGGCATAGTAGACAACGGCGAAATCATCAACGATGCCTCTCTGGAAGTGCTGGGTCAGATGGCCTTAGCCCAGGCCCAGGCCGGCGCCGACATCATTGCCCCTTCAGACATGATGGACGGCCGCGTGGCCCATATTAGAAACATCCTGGACAAGCACGCCTTCTACAATGTGTCCATCATGAGCTACACCGCTAAGTACGCCAGCGCCTACTACGGCCCGTTCAGAGACGCGCTAGAGTCTGCTCCTAAGCACGGCGACAAGAAGACCTACCAGATGAACCCCGCCAATAGCCGCGAGGCCTTAATTGAAGCAGAACTAGACACTCAAGAGGGCGCCGATTACTTGATGGTGAAACCGGCCTTGTCCTATCTGGACGTTATAAAGCTTCTTCGGGACAACTCAAACCTGCCCATTGTGGCTTACAACGTGAGCGGTGAGTACGCCATGGTAAAGGCCGCCGCTCAGAACGGCTGGATTGACGGTGAAAAGATCATGCTGGAAAACCTTTTGAGCATGAAACGCGCCGGTGCAGACATCATCCTGACCTATTTTGCCAAGGAATTTGCGCAGTACATGAAGAGATAATCTTCGTTTTTAGCCTGTTTTCTTCAAAACAAGCCAAAAACGATTTACATAAAAAAGGCGGCCTCTGTACAGAAGCCGCCTTTTTAGTAATCTTATAAGCGTAGGTTATTTAATATAGGCCACGCGTTTGGTCTCGCGCTTGCCGTCTACCGTCAATTGGTACAGATACGTGCCTGAGGCCATTTCCTGACCAGCTTTGCTTTTCCCATTCCAAGAAGCAACGTGCCTGCCGGCGTTCAGTTTTCCGTTGACTAGCGTAGTCACCGCTTTCCCGTTCAGGTCAAACAAGGTAAGGCTTACCTGTGCAGTTTTGGTTAACGTAAATGGTATGTTGGTGGTCATTCCCTTCCGGAACGGATTAGGATAGCTTTGGCCTAAACCAGGCGCAATGGCCAGGTCTACGTCCTCAGCAGACGCCAACGGACCAGTAAAGCGGGTACTGTACACACCATTGCCATGCGTTCCTACTATTACCATGTCATCTGTAGTCCGGCTGATGACCATGTCTACCGGCACTTGCCCAATAGACGTGCTACCTTCTCTAATCCAAGTGACATTAGGACCATCTAAGCTTGAGGTGGCAAAAAGACCGGTGCTAGTGCCCACAAAGTACTTGGTGTTGCCGTTGGTGCTTGGCAAGATGCTTACCCAGCGCGTAGATGGGCCGCTGCCAGAACCATTGGGGTTTTCTTCTAAGTTTCCGGACACTGGTGTCCAAGAACCTCCTCCATTGGTAGTGTAGAATAAGCTCACAATGCCATAGTTGGTGAAAGTAGCCACCACCTTGTTTGCATCACGCGGATCTACGGCAAGGCAGCCAATGTTACCGGCTGGGAAGTTGATACCTGTCACGTCTACTCTGGTAGGCGCTGTGGCCAATCCATCTTGAATTCTATAAATCTTACCGCCTCTGGTTCCAAAATACACTACATTGGCTGGCGCCTTGCTCACCCCTACCGCAGAGATCACCTCATTGGTATTCAGGTTGGCAATTACCTCCCAGCCCGTGGCAGACTGGCTACCGCCTCTTGGCAGGGCGTCAATGTTCTTATTGCGCCATAAGGTGTCACCGGCTGGCAGATACATCGTGTGCTCGTTGTTCGGGTCAATATTGTACGGGTTGATGAACAAGTACCCTGTGGTTTTAGGTGGATCCACGCGGCTGTATTGCCCGGTATACGCGCCGTCATCCCCAAAAATAAAGCGATAGATTGTTCCGTTCTGCACAGATACCAGCAAAGACCGTGCAGTTACGGCCGTAAAGGCACCATCTCCCCCTAATACCTCTTCCCAAAGACTGGTCTCATTGGTAGTCTCTACTGACCAGCTACCGTTGTCTTGCATACCACCCACAATGAAGTTGTCTGTGGTGTTCAAATCCATGGCTACCGTATAGAATTGAGTAGTTAAATAGCCACGGTTCAGAGAGGCCCACTCCACTTCACTGGCTAGCACGTTAAACGTTTTACTCACGCCACCGTCATGCGCAGAATATACACGGGACGGTGATGTCATGGAGAACGCTACCTCATGCTGGTCTGGGTGATGTGAAGGATACAAGGCATAGCTGGAATTATTAGCAATGTAGCCACCTATTTTCTTAGTAACGGCTGTTGAGGTATATCCATTGGTAGAAATATACAGATTGGTACCACCCAGAATAACCACATTTGGATTGTCCGGTTTTATTTTTACCACCATGTTATAGCCACCTTGTAGGTTCAAGTCTCCAGACTTGCCACCTAGCATGGGGATGTTGGCGCTTAGGTTAGTCCAAGTACCACCCGCTCCGGCACCGTTACCAGAAAGGTATTCATACTTCCAAAGATTAGGCGTCTCTTTGCCAGAGGCATTCTCTACATAAACAAAGTAATAGACTATGTTTTCATTAGATCTGGCAACATCCATGACGATGCGCTCATAGGTAGTTGGCCAGGTGGCAGGGGTGATGTCCGTCCAAGTTACGCCGTCCACAGAACGATAGGCACCTTTAGTCAAAGAAGTACCATTGCCAGAAGAAAACTGGCTCATGCCAGCATACTTCACGCCAGAAGGAGAAACGGTGATGTCTGTAAAGTAAGAGCTCTTGCCAAACTCCGTCGTTTCCTTCCCAAATCCCAAAACAGAGTTCCAAGTATTACCTCCATTGGTAGAGCGCATGATGGCTCCTGGCAAGGCGGCATATACTTCATCAATGTCTGTAGCAGGCCCTGTAGCCACCCGGTACACAAACTGGAACACATTATAAAAAGCCGTGTTGTTAGGCACCTGCGTGGTTACCAGCGGGTTCCAGGTAATGCCGTTGTCCACAGACTTAAACATGCCGTTACCGTAGTAGCTGGCGCCAGACTTACTAGCCGAGTTGCCCAAAATCTCACCGGTGCCGTAGTACCATACATTAGTCTTGCCAGGTCTCTTGTCTTGTGCAACCGTCGTTACACTCTGTAACTGGTCTGGATCTGTTACTTTGGCCCAAGAGCTACCACCGTTGGTAGAGCGCCACATACCGCCAGAAACGCCACCTGCCAACAAGGTATTTTCGTTGGTGATGTCATAGGCAAATGCTCTAGTACGGCCACCTACGTTGAATGGGCCACGGCGGCTCCAGTTAGCCGAAGCCAACTTGGTGTAGGGGCTTTTCTGGCGCATGATCTGCTCAGCCGTTGGAATGCGCAAAGAGAAGGCTAACTCGCGCTCTCTTATGTTTTCTGGAATTCTGCCGGTGTAAGGATCTTTAAGGCGCTCAAACTCATAGTTGGCGCGCGCATTAGGGTCTTCTTTTGATCCAATGGCGCCCTGTTTGTGCAAACGGCTGCTGCGGGCGTCAATCCCGGCTTGCGCAGCTCCTTTTTTTGACGAATAACTGGATGGGTGCAAAGGCCCCGGCAAGAAGGAAGCCATGTACAAGACGGCCCCAAAAAGTAGTAACAAGGCACTGGACATTCCAAACTGCCGTTGCTGATGCGTAATTTTCATGCAATAAGAATAGAGTTTTGTTTGTTTGTTTTAAGCTTGAGGTACTATATAGGCCGTGCCCACCTAAGGACGAATGGTAAACCCGCGCATGACAAAGTGGGTTCCACCTTCGGCTGGTTGACTGAGCCTGGCGTCCAATGTTTGTCCAGGGGTAACGGCTGGTCTTTCCTCACTGGCCTTAAGCGTCATAGGAAAATGCACCGTAAGCGTTTGCCCTTCTGCCAGGTTGGCCGTGAAACCCATGCCATAACCTATTATTTTTTTAACCAGCACTTCTGCCTGACAGGGGGATTGTCCGCAGGGGCCGGCATCAGATTTATCCAACACAGGTAATACTTTCACCACGTGCACCACCACTTGTACCTGTCCTGGAGCAATGGTCTCTTGGTCTGGTAGCACGGGCCGGGCCGCTGACTTCCCCAGGGTCTTCCCAGAGGGTTGGTTTTGGGTATCTTCTTGGTTGTCTCTCATGCGTTGGCAAGCCGTCTCCATGAAAAAGAGAACCATGCAAAAGAAAACGAAATGCCTCTTTGACAACCACATAGAAATCAGCTGAAAACAAATATAATGATAATGTGCAGGTATAAAGCAGTTTACCGCATCCTTTTTTGGGGCTCTGCGTAGGTGTTCAGAATCCAGCAGAACAAAAAGCGCGTTTTTGCTTGAATTCGGCGGATTAGCTCCCCCTGGCCAGTTTATATATTTTTTTCCTATATTTTTATGCGTTTGCCACACCTTTTCCGGGTCTGCGGGTGGTTGCTTTCCTTAGCCCTTCTCTCCTCTTGTGACTTGATAGACTACCACCCCTACGCGGGCAACATAGATTATAAAAACCTCACCCAAGAAAACCTGCACAAAATCAAAGAGCTAGAGGCGGCTTATTCTGCCACAACGCCTTTGCGCTTTGCCTTCACCGGTGACACCCAGGGTTATTATGCTGAGACCGAGGACATGGTGGCCGACATGAACCGCCGCGACATAGCCTTTGTCCTGCACGCCGGCGACCTGACCAACTACGCGTTCACAGATGAGTTTGAGCGCATGCACAAGGCTTTGTCTAAACTCAAAGTGCCGTACCTGACGGTGGTGGGTAACCATGACTGCCTGGGCGAAGGCAAGAAGCTTTACCAGCGCATGTATGGCCCTTTTGACTACTCCTTCACCTTCGGGCCAAACAAATTCATTTTCCTGAACACCAATTTTCTGGAGTTTGATGACAAGGTGCCGGATGTGACCTGGCTGGAGCAGGAATTGAAAAACGCCACTGGCACGCCCAACAAGTTCGTCATTTCGCACATGGCGCCCAACAACTCAGAGGCCAACCCCAACAAAGAGCAGAAATACGCCAGCCTCATGCGCCAGTACAACGTGCAGGTCTCTATGCACGGCCACACGCACAACTACCGTTTAGAAAACCTATATAACGACGGCATTCCGTACCTGACCGTAGACGCGGCCCTTAAGCGCAGCTACATGCTGGTGACCGTGGCAGGCAATAAAGTAACCTTAGAGCGAATCCAATTCTAGCGCATGAAACCACCTTACTCCTCTAAGACTTTGTTGGTCGTTCTTTTCCTGTTGCTTCCCTTCCTAGCCGGTGCCCAGAATACAACAGACAGCACAACAGACAGACCCAAAAACAAGTGGTACGCGCCAGACTATCTGGTCTTGCAACACGCAGGCTTGATTGGTTTTCTGTCTGCCGGAACCGGGTTTGACTTTGGCAAGCATGACAGAACCAACATGGAGATCATGTACGGCTTCACGCCGGGCTATGACATCAAGCACACCAACCACACGTTTACCCTGCGCACCTATTACCAGTCCAACCCCAAGCCGCTGTTTAAGGATGTGAAGATTAGCTGGATAAGGGCCGGCGCGGGCATCAGTCTGACCGTGGGTGAACAGTTTGAGAGCTTCTTCCCGGCGCGCTACCCAGAAGGCTACTACATCTGGCCCACCGCTACGCGCATTCTGCCGTTTGTGGGCACTTCCATAGGTCGTGATTTTACGGGTAAGAACAGACCGCATTACGCAGAGTTTTACACCGAGATTGGCACCAGTGACGTCATGATCGTGGACAAATACCGAAACTCGGGCATCTCAGTGCCAGACATTCTCAACCTGAGCTTCGGGCTGCGGTACATGTTGTAGTGTTTTTGGGCTGTTTTCTGGAAATCAGGCCAAAAACGAAGCCTTACAGGTTATGAAATGGGCGGATAGGTTTCTTGCGCCTAATCTGCCATTTTTGCAACGGCTTTCTGCCTTTCTCTAAAGCCGCGCGTCTATGAGCTTTCTGTACTTAAAATCCCTCCATATCATTTTTGTAGTGACCTGGTTTGCGGGCCTCTTCTACATTGTGCGCCTGTTTGTGTACTACGCAGAGACGGCCCAGAAACCAGAGCCCGAAAAATCCATCCTGCAAACTCAATTCGCGCTCATGCAAAAGCGGTTGTGGTATGGCATCACGTGGCCATCCGCTATCTTGACGGTGATCATGGGTCTGAGCTTGTTGAGCTACTACCCGCAGATACCGGGTTGGCTGTGGGCGAAGCTCGGTTTTGTAGTCGGGTTATTGGCTTATCACCTGTACTGCCACCGTATCTTTAAACAACACCAGCGCGGCGAAATAAGACAGTCCTCCACCCAGCTCAGAGTCTGGAATGAAGTAGCCACCCTCTTTCTGGTGGCCATTGTCTTTTTGGTGGTCATGAAGAGCGGCCTGGACGCTACCTGGGGCGTGGTAGGTTTTATCGCGCTGTCGGTGGTCTTGATGCTGGCCATCATGGCCTATAAGAAACTCAGAAAAGCGTAACTCATTAATTAAATTAAATAGAAACGCAGAAGCCGTTTTTAGGCTCTTTTCTAGAAAAGAGCCCAAAAACGGCTTTCTTGTTCTTCACCTCTGCCCTATACTGCCTGGCTGAACATGGGTTTCTGAGGCATACCGGCCACTGGTGCCGTTAAGTATAAGTCAAAGGCGGCGCAGACGGAGCGCAGGAAGTTCTTCCCAAGCGCGGTCAATTGCAGGCCAGACCGCGTGAGTTCAATAAGACCGTCCTGCTGCAATACCAGTAACGCAGGGTAAATGCTTTCCTCTATCAAGGCTTGCGCAGGCGTACCCAGCCAAGTGGTTTTACCGTGGCAGGCAATGTTGAGGATATGGCAGCGCATCTGGGCATCCAATTCTGTGAGCAGATAGCCTTTGAACTGGGGCCATTCGCCCATGGCTAATAAGGCGTAGTATTCTTCCACGGTTTTCACGTTCTGCATATAACCCATGCCCAGATCACTGATGGAAGACACCCCCAGGCCAATCATCAGCTGGGTCTGGTTGGTGGTGTAGCCCATGAAGTTGCGGTGTAGGCGCTCTTCTTTCTGAGCCACGCACAAGGCCTCCTCAGGGAACGCAAAATGGTCCATTCCCACGTCTTCATAGCCTGCGTCTAACAACAGTTGCGTACCCAATTGATACAAGGCCAGTTTTTCTCCGTCCTTGGGCAAATCTTCTTCTGAGTAGGCGCGCTGGGACTTCTCTTTCCAGGGAACGTGGGCGTAGCTGTAGTAGGCAATGCGGTCTGGTCTTAGTTTGATGACCTCCCGGAACGTCTGCTCAATGCTCTCCAGCGTCTGGAACGGCAGTCCGTAAATCAAGTCATAGTTGATGGACGTGTAGCCAACGGCCCTTGCCTGCTCAGTGGCCTGCACCAGGTTCTCCAGCGGCTGAATTCTATGAATGGCCACCTGCACCTTCTCTGAGAGGTCCTGCACACCGTAACTCACCCGCCTGAAGCCCACGTTGTACAAGGCCTGCAAATGCTCTGTAGTGGTATTGTTGGGATGCCCCTCAAAGCTGAACTCGTGGTCTTCATGCACCTCAGCACCGTCCAGCAAACCTTCAATCAAGCGGGTTAAATGCTCTGGGCTGAAGAACGTGGGCGTACCTCCGCCTAAATGAATTTCTCTAATGACCGGCTTCTCTGGCAACAGCGCCTTGTACTTGTCCCACTCCTGTAAGACCGCTTTTAAGTAGATAGGCTCTACGCCGTGGTTCTTGGTGATGCGCTTGTTGCAGCCGCAGTAGGTGCACAGGCTTTCGCAGAAAGGCAGGTGCACGTACAGACTGATGCCCTCTTGCTGGTTGGTGGCGGTAAAGGTTTGCAACAGCACGTCCTGCCAATCCTGGGTGGCCGGCAGCTGGTCGCCCCAGAAAGGAACCGTTGGGTAGCTGGTGTACCTTGGAACAGGCACGTTGTATTTTTTGAGAAGGGAAGCAGAGGCCATACGCTGGGGAAATCTTTGTTTATGGATACAAAGTTCTGGCTTCTGGCCGGCGCCTATGACCGGTATATGTCATGGGGCAGATTGATTCTTGTCAGTTTCTGGTGGGTGTAAATAAGAAACGGCCCTAAAAGGGCCGGCTCTACACAAACAACCAAATATATAGAAAGCCTACCCGCAGGCAGGACTCACTTACTTAACCAAATTCAATTTCTCCAGCCAAGAGTTAGCAATGGCTTCCAGGCCCTTCCTGGCGAAGTTCTTTTGAGCCTCGGTCACGCTGTCCTCCTTGTCCTCTACTTCTTCTGGGTCAGTGCCCGTCACCTGAAAATCCTGCAACTGCAACAGGCTCTTGTCCTGCGCACAATGGCTGGCGTAAATTTCTACCTGCACGGGCATAGTGATGTTAAGGAGTCCCAGAACCACCAAGGAAGAGAGAAAGAAGAAACGCATATGCCAATCTTTGTGTGAAACATTTGACCGAAACCCGCCTCGCGCTACCTGCACCAGAATAGACACCCATTGGGCCTAACCGTTGCATTTGTTCCGCAGAAAATCTTACCTAACAAAACGCAATGGTTGTGCCAACTTACAAAACACTCTAATTATCAATTACTTACCTATTTTTACCATACTAAAAAGTGTACGATTATGAACAATTCTGATATGAAATCGAACACCAGTCCGTACGATTTTGGGCTGTTTTCTGGAAAAGAGGTGAAAAACGGACAGGGCGTGCCTTCAGGAGCTAGCCTAAGGGAACCACCGGTATATATTCTACAGGGAGGCATAGGGGACAAAAGGCAGACCTCGGTCTAAATAGGAACAGAATATAGAATTTCTCTAATTCTTAACGAATCTTTCCTTACATGAACAAGCTACTCTTTACCCTATTCCTTTGGTGTCTGGCCCTTGGCACGCAGGCCCAGAACCCGTTACAAGTGGGTCTAAAGGCGGGCGGAAACTACAGCAATCTGGCAGGAGACGCCAGCGCTTACACCAACTCCAGGCAGTCTAACAGCCTTTACTTACGCACAGATAAGGTGGGGGGCATGTTCGGGTTGCAGGCCGGCGTCTTCCTTGCTCTGCCGCTATCTGACAGATTCTCCTTGCAGCCCGAGGTGCTGTATTCTGGCAAGGGCTACTCTTTTACCCAGTCCAGGCAGTCTGTTGAAACCTTTGGAGACCAGGTAGAGGAGGAATACAAGTTCAGGTCGCATTATCTGGACGTGCCGCTTCTGGCACAGGCAAGAGTGGGCAGTTTTTATCTGGAGGCCGGTCCTGCCCTCTCCTTCTTGGTAGCCGCCAAAGAAGACCTTACCCAAACATTCTCTTACCCAGAATGGTCAGAAAAAACTACCGAGGAAAGACACACCAGCACCTCCTCTACAGCAGGAACCAGACGAGTTAGTTTGGGGTACGCACTAGGGGCTGGTTATGCCTTGCCAAACGGTGTGGGCATTGGCCTACGGTACAGCGGCGACTTTACCAGCCTTGCTGAGAATGAGTACAACGGTGAAACCCCCAACGTCAGGAATTCAGTGGTGCAAGTATCCTTGAGCTATATTTTCTGGAAGAGATAAATGCAGATAAAATCATTAAACAGAACGGCCTCTCCTTTACAAGAGAGGCCGTTCTGTTTTCAATCGTTTTCAGGCTATTTTGTTGGAAAAACGCTAAAAAAGATTCTCTCCCGCAAGTTTAGCGACAGCGTAACTTGTGGGGGAACAAGATAGGAAGTTTACAAACTTCCATATTACGTCAAAAGAATTATCTCCACTATCCCTTTGCCACTAGCATAATCTTTAGCACTACTGTACAAGTAATGTTCTGGCTCCTCTACCCAGCCTGCCAGCACTGGGTTTTGATGAACGTATTCCAACCGCTGTTCTATCATTTCATTTGAAGACAGCTCAATAGGATGATTTTGCTGTTGCCAAAACTGGAAGTGCGTATTATTTGGATTTCTTTGGCCAGCCCGCTCAAACAACCACAGCATCCAGCTCTTTCTGCTTTCTTGAGGGTTGCTGGCAATGGCCTTTGTAATTTCTTTGGAAGTATGGCGTTTCAAATCCCGTAAAATATGCTCCAGGTTTTCTCCTTGCGAACCTATAATTAGATGCGCATGGTTAGACATAAGGCACCAGGCATACACTTCCAATCCTTTGTTTTTAATACAATAGTGCAAGCTTTCTACAAAGATATCTTTGTATGCACGTCTGGTAAATACATCTATCCAGTTGACCGTGGCAAAAGAAACAAAATACAGTTTCTGCTGGTCTCTGATTTTGTAGGATCGGCTCATGGGATGAAAGGTAAGTTTCTAAACTTACCTGAATGACTACCCACAAGTTACGCTGCCGCTAAACTTGCGGGAGAAATAACCTATCGCAAGTTTAGCGGTAGCGTAACTTGTGATACTAATAATGGAAGTTTACAAACTTCCATTATTAGGCTGCATTAAAACCAGCACAGCCTCTCCTTTACCAAGAGAGGCTGTGCTGCCTTACATCCGTTTTTGACCTATTTTCACTAAACCAAGCCAAAAAGCTAATCCATCATATCTGCCGGCCTGGGTGCGCCAGGGGCTACGTCTGGGTTCCAGCTCATGGGGTAGTTCTCATCCAGCATGTCAAGCGCGTCATTCGCTAAATAAAGCGGTTTGAACGTGTCAATCATGACGGCCAGCTCATGGGTCTCTTTCTTGCCAATGCTGGCTTCTACCGTGCCCGGGTGCGGACCGTGCGGCAGGCCGCTTGGGTGAATGGTAAACGACCCGATGTCCACGCCTTTTCTACTCATGAAGTTGCCCTCTACGTAGTACAGGATTTCGTCTGAGTCTACGTTGGAGTGGTTATACGGCGCCGGAATGGCCAATGGGTGGTAGTCAAACAGGCGCGGCACAAAGGAGCAGACCACGAAGCCCTGCGTCTCAAAGGTCTGGTGCACGGGAGGCGGTTGGTGAATGCGACCGGTAATGGGCTCAAAGTCATGGATAGACAACGCATATGGGTAGAAATATCCGTCCCAGCCCACCACGTCCAGCGGCGAGAACCCATAATGGTATTGGTGCAGGAAGCCCTCTTTTTTAATCTGAACCAGGTAATCGCCGGGAGCATCGTCTTGAATGAGTTCATGCGGCGCTCTGATGTCACGCTCACAGTAAGGTGAATGCTCCAATAACTGCCCGAAGTGGTTTCTGTAGCGGCGCACCGTCTCTACCGGGCTGAAGCTCTCGGTGATGAGCAGGCGCACGGGGCCTTCGTTCCATTTCCATTGGTGGATGATGGTTCTGGGAATGACTACGTAGTCACCGGCTCTTACTTCCAGGCGGCCCATCTGCGAAAGCAACTCACCAGAGCCTTCATGGATGAACACAATCTCATCTGCCAGCGCATTCTTATAGAAATACGTCATCTCCCGCTCTACCGGCAGGCAGATAGAAATTACGCAGTCATTGTTCATCAAAACCGTCTTGCGGGCGGACAGGTAATCCTGGCCGGTAGACTCGCCTTTGAACGGACGCAGATGATAGGGCGCCAGCGGCACGTTGGATTTGGTGGGCGCGTACGGCACCGGCTCGTCTATGCGCGTAATCTTGGTAGGCGGATTCTTGTGGTACAGCAAGGAAGAAACCCCACTGAAGCCCAGGGTACCCACCAACTGCTCATGGTACAGACTGCCGTCGGGCTGCCTGAACTGGGTGTGCCGTTTATGCGGAAAGGTGCCTAGTTTATGATAGTATGCCATTACTATTGAGAGATTGAGTGATGGAATGAATGAGAGAATGAAGGTGCTACTTAAAGCACTTCGTTTTTGGCCTGATTTCCAGAAAACAGGTCAAAAACGGTACGGGAGCACTTGAAAAGTAAAGAAAACAAAAAAGCGCAACAGGTCTTGTCTCCTGTTGCGCTTTCTGGCTTATTTTCCTAAACTAATTTGCCTGGCCTGCCCAAAGGACCCCAGCGCTTTCTGGAAATCATTGTCCAGTTCATTAAGTACAGGATAGAAGCCATCAGCCTGATAAACGCTTCTGGCAATAAAGGCTTTCAGGTTGTTTTTAATGACTCTGTTGGAGCGTTGCAAGTCTTTAGGATCAACCTTCACGCCAGCCAGGGTAGCATCTTTTAACATGCCCTGCACCATGGCGTCCGTTACCGTAAAGGTGGACTTAAACTGCGGGAACGGCATCTTCTCCAGTTCCTTCTTGTGGTCTCTGTAGTAAGACAAAGCGTACTCACGCAGCACGTTCTTGCGGTACAGCTCTACCAGCAGGTTGGTGTACTCCATGGTGTCCCTAGGCACAAATACGTCTGGCATGATGCCGCCTCCGCCGTACACTACGCGCCCTTTGTCTGTCTTATACTTAAGCGAGTCATTAAACTTGATGCTGTCCTGGCTGAAGAACTCGCCGTGCTTGTAGCGCTCCTCCAGTTCATTGTCATAGTCTTCTGAGGTTTCTGGGCTGTAGGGTTTCTGGATGGAGCGGCCGCTTGGCGTGTAGTACCTGGAGATGGTCAGGCGCAGTTCGCCGCCGTCAGACAGGGAGATAGGCACCTGCACTAATCCTTTGCCAAACGTACGTCTGCCCACAATCAAAGCGCGGTCATGGTCTTGCAGGGCGCCGGCCAGAATCTCAGAGGCAGAGGCGCTGCCTTCGTTCACCAATACTACCACGTCCCCAGATTCAAAATCGCCTCTGGCACGAGCGTAGTAATCTGCGTCATACTTAGAGCCTTTTCCGTCTGTGTACACCAGTTTTTTAGTACCAGAGATAAACTCATCGGCCATGCGGGTGGCGTGGTCCAGGTAGCCGCCGGGGTTGTCTCTTAAGTCCAGCACCAGGCGTTTCATGCCCTGTTTTTTGAGCTTGGTGAGTTGCTGCTTGAACTCGTCATACGTTCCGTTAGAGAAGCGGCTCACTTTGATGTAACCGGTTTGGTCGTCTACCATGTACCCCACGTCTACAGACACAGAAGGTATCTTGCGGCGGGTCACGGTAAAGGCAATCGGTTTTTTCTCGCCGCGTCTAAGAATGGTCAGGTTTACTTTAGAGTTGCGGGGACCGCGCAGCTTGGCGAAGACCTTCTCCGTGGTCAGATTACCGCCAGTCATGCTCTCGTTGTCTACTTTGATAATCTTGTCCCCGGCCTGGATGCCCACCTGCTCAGAAGGGCCGCCGCTCATGGGGGCAATCACATACAAGGTGTCCCTGAAGATGTTGAACTCTACGCCAATGCCGTCAAAGTCACTTTCTAGGTATGACTTGGCCAGGCTTAGTTCTTTGGCCGGAATGTAGGACGAGTGCGGATCCAGCTTCTCCAGCATCTGCTGGATGGCGTACTCAGAAAGCTCCTCGGTGTTGACGGTGTCCACGTACTCGCGGTCAATGTAACTGAGAATCTCCCTGAACTTAAGGTAGCCGCGGGCGGTGCCTTCTGGGTTGCTGGCGCTGGGCCTGAAAATGGTAGCCCCCAACAAAACGCCCAACGCTATTGCCAAGCCCAAAAAAAGCGGTAACCGTATCTGGAAAGTGGAATTCTTGATTTTCTCAGCCATGGTAAAAGGGTAAACAGGTAAACTGCGGCAAGGTTCTGGCGCAAATACAATTGCTAGATAAGCAGAAAAGATGTAATCCGCCAGACACCTCCCTCATAATACAAAATTCACCTCCTGAAAGTTGCGTACGCCAACTTGCTACTGGTTCAGGTTCTCGGCCATCTTGTTGAGCGCCTTGGCATAGGTGAGCCTGTACTTAGCCCTGCCGGTGGTGTCTGCCGCAGACGTAATGGGCCGGGCCTGCGTACGCCCCGCCGTAACCAAGGCCGCTTGAGCAATCTGTTCACTCGGCCAGAAATCCTTGAGGGCTCTCAGGCACTTGTACACCAGTTCGGCGTCTTCAGACTTGGCCTCCAGCAACTGCATGGTGTAAAACCCAATGGCCTTCAACAGTTCTGGGTTGTCTGGGTCTTGGTAATAGTGCCCAAACAGGTGATTGCGTAACATGACGTTGGCCGCCTGCTGTTGCAGGATAAAATGATACGGCTCATCCTCATGCACCAACAGCACTTCTCTAAACTGACGGTCTAGCTTGGTCCAGGGGTCTTGCTTGACGTGCATCATAGACAACCGCTCTATCATTTTTAGAGGGTTCTCTGTATCCCCTTTGGGGACGGTCAACCTTGCCAGGTTAAAGCCCTGCGGCAGGGTCACGTCAAAATCCTGGCTCAGTTCCTGTTCAGGGGTTTTAGGCAGGGCCGGTGCGGTTGCCTGGGCGGGAGCCTCGGTTTGGGTTTCTTCTTCTTTTTGTTGCGGAGTACAGCCAGCCCACCCCATGCCAAATGCCAGGGCGTAAACAAGGAGATTGCGGGGGGTAAAAGTAAGTGAGGTCATGATTAAAATACGTAAGGCTGTTTTTGTAATACAGCATCCTTACCTAAAGTAACGCAATTCTTTCTATTTGCTAAATACCCGCGTCTATCTTACCCCTTTCTTTCTAGCCTGACACCTCTCCAAATCTTCTTTGGGATAACCGCCAGCTGAGGCAGGAGGATGGAACTGGCAGTTAGGATGGTTCCGTTTTTAGTGTCTTTTCCTGAAAACAGGCCAAAAACGACAGACGCAGTACCATGACCTCGAGAACTTAAAACCTTCCCAATACGAAGGGGCCTTTTATCTGGCGCGAATCGTAGTTTATCCCAGAGGATTTCTGGAGAATTCCATCGCGGGTGCCGTGAAACAAGTGCGCATTGCTGAAGTGCAACTACCAAGAAAATTGTTGTGGAGCGGAGACGCGTATCTGTCTGCCAGGGGACAGACCGATGGTTTACTACATATTTCTGTAGAGACCAGGCACTGCCTTGTCTCTGACGCATTGCCTAGTCTCTAGTGGCTAAACACACCCTTAGAGCTCATCAAAGGGGGAATTCGTAAATGAGGCGTTCTTGGCGCAGACGCTCGCAGGTCCTTTGGACGCTACGAGGTCTTTTGAGTAAAAGCTATTCTAACTGAAACTGGCTTTAACGCCCTCCTTCAAGTGAGCCAGAAAACGTTGAGCATAGAAGAAAGTCTTGCGTCATCTGGCTGTAAACTCATCTTTCATCATGCTCCCCGGTTTGGAACGTGACTTTGTCTGCCTCTAGTTGTTGGCGCTGTTCTGGGGTGAGGGGTTGTAGGTTCTTGAGATTGGGTTGGCCGGCGTTAACCCAGGCGGTGTACCAATAGCTGGCCACCAGGTGCGTGGCCAGGCGCATCTGGCGCTCTATTTGTCCCTGCAGCGCCTGATGGTACTCCTTGCTGAAGTCTCTTGAATACACTTTGACGGTGCTGCTGCCGCGTTCCTCCAGGCTGTATTTCTTGTCCTCTGCCAGACGCAGGGTCACTTGCCGCTCAAACGTGAAGACAGAATCCAGGGCGGCGTTGGAGCGGGTGACAATCTCCCAGGCGGTGCGGCTGGGGCTTTTGAGTAATTGCGGCGGCCCCAGCAAGAAGTCGTAGTCCTGACTCCAGAGTTCGGGGAGGCGGCTTTCCCAGAGACCATGGATGCCCCGCTGGTTGGTAAACTGGCCGTTGTAGTTTTTGGTGGTGTGCAAGGGCACGCAGGCATCGGCTACGTAATGTCCCAACTCCGCGGAGACTCTTAAGATGCGTTGCACGTCATGCTGCTTGAAGGCCTCGGTGAGTTGGTACTGCATGAAGTTGATGTGCCAGGGCACAATGCCGTGCCGTTGCAGGGTGTCCAGCGTGAACTGCTTAACGGCCGCTTCCCAATTACGCGGAAGCTTGTAGGCAGCGCTGTCGCCATACACGTCCAAGTCAATGAAGTGGCGGGCGCCTTCCTCGGGCACGGCATAGCGGCGTTTGTCTGGCGCCACGGCCTGCTCCGTGATGTAGGCCACGTGCAGTTTGTAGAAGCCTATCATCTCGGGCGGCAAAGTAAACACCGCCTGCCGGTTAATGCGTTGATGGGCGTAAAATCCCCACGCCCCCACAGACGTGACAGCCGTAAAAAGGAGAAAGAACAGCAACAATACTCGTGACATGCAGACGTATACGTGAATCAACGGTTCAGTTTTCCCGGGAAGGCTTCTTATCTTGACGAAGCCTTAGACTAAACTATACTCCTTTTCACCTTAACCCGAAGACGCCATGGCTACCATCACTCCCATATTCAGGATATTTGATTACGACAAGGCGCTTGAGTTCTACGTCTCCTGGCTGGGCTTTAAAATAGACTGGGAAGACAAGCCTGACAATGCCCCGCACTACATACAAGTTTCTCTACAAGACATGCACCTGCACCTCACCGAGCACCACGGCGACTGCACTCCCGGCGCCCGGGCCTACATCAGCCTCTTCAAAGACCTGAAGGAGTACCACCACCAGCTGTTGGCTAAGCCTTACAAGTTTAACCGACCAGAACTAGAAGCCACCACTTTGGGCGGCAACACCCTTGCCATGGAAGTGATAGACCCGTTTGGCAATAGGCTGACGTTTCATGGAAGGTAAATAGTACCTTTGATAGCGCAGGGCACTTAACAATGTTCATACTTCTATTTTTACTACTAGTACTTGGAGTACCAAGTGGCTTTATCTATTTAGCTTACTGGTTCCCTAAAAAACTTGGCTATATAAGGCTTGGAAGAATTCTTTCTAGCACCCTCTTCTCTGTCTTTGCATTGGTGATAGCTTATATTAGTCTTGAAGACGAGTTCTTTACAAAAGGAGACGCTAATGAGCTATTACTTGAGCAAAACATTGTCCTACACGACAACTTTGCATTAAAGGACAATGAATCTACGTCTGGAATAGGCGATTCATATCAAAAATTCATTTTGGAAATATCAGCAAAAGATAAAGCCAGAATAATATCTGAAATTAAAAACTCCTCTAACTTCAGAACATTAGAAACTCCAGCGGCGAACGATGTTAATTTCTCACTTTTAACTAATAGTAAATACAAAAGCGGGGTTTTTAGTGAGGACTATGAAACTGAATATTCTTACAAGAGGGTATTTTTCAAATTCATAAGAAAGGACTATGCGCCGACTTATAGGGTAGTCTCCATCAGCAAGGGGTTGAATGAGTTAACATTTGAACTGTATTGATGAACACCAAGCACGTTTTCAGCTTATTTCCATCAAAACAGGCCAAAAACGAAAAAGCCTCACTCGTTCTGTAACAAGTGAGGCTTTTTTCAAATATTGATTCGCTTAGCGTTTGTTCATGCCGGCAAACTTCATGCGGTAGTCGGCGTCTACGTCTCCTTTGGAGATTTTGGTGAGCTTGCCTTTTAAGAGGCGCTTCTTGAGGCCAGAAAGGTGGTCAGTGAACAGGATGCCTTCAATGTGGTCGTACTCATGTTGAATCACGCGGGCCGTCAAATCATCAAAGTTTTCCACGTGTGTCTTGCCCTCTAGGTCCTGGTACTGAATCTTGACGTACTCCTGGCGCCAAACTTCTTCGCGCACGCCGGGTATGCTTAGGCAGCCTTCGTCAAAGCCCCACTCCTCGCCAGACTCCTCTAGAATCACAGGATTGATGAACGCCTTCTTCACGCCTTTGTCTTTGTCCTCGTCTTCCATGAACGGCGTGGAGTCAATTACAAACAGGCGCACGCTCTTGCCAATCTGCGGGGCGGCCAGGCCTACGCCGTGGGCGTGGTACATGGTCTCAAACATGTCTTCTATGAGCTTGGGTAGCTCTGGGGCGTCCAAGGCTATGTCTTTGGCTTTGGCTCTAAGGACCGGATCGCCGTAGGCAACAATAGGATAAATCATAAGTATTGTCTGCTCTCTAAATAACTCTGTAAAATAATAGTGGCGCTAATCTTGTCCACGGTTTCTTTGTTGGCGCGGGCTTTTTTACTCAGGCCCATGTCTACCATGGTTCTAAACGCCATTCTGGAGGTAAAGCGTTCATCATGGGTGACCACGGGTACCTCTGGGAACTGTTTCTGCAGCTTTCTGATGAAGCCAACTACGTGCTGGGTGTTGTTGGTGGCGTTTCCGTCCAGGTGCACGGGCATGCCCACCACAAACAGGTCTACCTCTTCTTTCTGCAGGTAGCTTATTAAAAAGGCCAGCACGTCCTGGGAATGCACCGTGTCCAGCGCCGAAGCAATCAGTTGCAGGGGATCGGTGACGGCCAGACCCACGCGCTTCACTCCATAATCAATCGCCAGAATGCGTCCCATGGGTATCGTTTTTGCCTTGTTTTCTGGAAAATAGCCCAGAAACGACAAAGGTAGCAATTCTAGGGCAAACTGTTGGACCTTGGTGCCCGGCCCTGTTTTAAACCCTCAGGCTTTTACGTAACTTCCTGCCGTAATACCATCCGTAATCTCCATGACCTTTTCTATCCCTCCAAGATTTTTACGCAGACAGCTTCTCTTAGTAGCCTTGCTACTCACGGCGCCTTTCTGGGCGCAGGCGCAGGCAGACTTACAGAAACTGGATGCTTATTACCAGAAAGCCCTCAAAGACTGGAATGTGCCGGGCATGGCCATCGCCATAGTCAAGAATGACTCTGTGGTGTTTGCCAAAGGCTACGGTGTGCTGGATCAGCAGAAAGGCGGCGCAGTAGACGTGAATACCGTCTTCGGGATTGCCTCCAACACCAAAGCGTACACCTCGGCGGCACTGGCCATTCTGGTGGATGAGGGCAAACTGAAATGGGACGACAAGGTGACAAAATACCTGCCCTGGTTGCAGCTCTATGACCCATTTGTGACCAAGGAAGTCAATATTAAAGACCTCCTGAGCCACCGCATGGGCTACCAGACGTTTTCGGGGGACTTGCTTTGGTACAACACCACCTTCTCCCGTAAAGAAATTTTGGAGCGGGCCAAGTACCTGAAACCCACCTATGGCTTTAGAGACGGCTACGGCTACTCCAACCTAGGCTTTATTGCCGCTGGGCAGGTGATTGAGGCCATCTCAGGGCAGTCCTGGGAGCAGTTTGTGCAAGAGCGCATCATCCAGCCTTTGGGCATGACCCGTACCTTTACCAGCGCCAACCAATTGAAGGGCGTGGCCAACGTAGCCACCCCGCACGCCAACCCCGAGAAAGAAAACGGGAAACCGGTGCCTACCGTCATTACCGCCTGGGACAACTGGAACCCCGCCGCCGGCATCTTCACCAGCGTGCTGCAAGACGCCAAATGGCTGAAGCTGCAGCTCAACCGGGGTACCTACAACGGAAAGCGCATCTTCTCTGAAGCCTCCAGCCATATGATGTGGACCTTGCACAACTCAACGCCCATCCCGGCGCAAAACTCTGCCATAAATCCAAGCACGCACTTCACGGGCGCCGGTTTAGGCTGGATGCTCAATGACTACCAAGGCCGTAAGATTATAGCACACGGCGGCGGCCATGAAGGCATGAACAGCCGCACCGTATTGGTACCCGAGGAGAAGTTAGGCATTGTGATTCTCACCAACAGCATGAGCAGCATCATGAGCCCAATCGCCACCTACACCGTGGACCAATTTCTGGGCATCACCAACGGCCGCGACTGGAGCCAATTCAACCTGGAGATGGCTGCCAAGAACCGCGCCGCCCAAAAAGCAGAAGAAGCCAAAAAGCCGAAAGAGAAAGCCGAGAAAATCAAAAACACACGCAACCTCAACGCTTACGTGGGCACCTTCCATAGCCCTATGTACGGTGACGCGGTGGTGACTTTGCAGAACAATAAACTGATGTTGTATCTCCCCTCTGCCCCAGCCTTGGGCGGTGAGCTTACCTTCTGGAAACAGGACATCTTCAACCTAAACTGGAAAAACAACTTTGCGCTCTTGACGCCTACCAACGTACGGTTCCTGCCCGGCCCAGACGGCACCTTGACGGAGCTGAGACTAGACGCCAACAACCCAGACTTCCACTTCTCAGAGTTAGAATTCACCAGAGTGAAGTAGCGCTCGCATTTATTTAATCAAAGAAGCCCTGCCGGAGAATATATCCGGCAGGGCTTCTTCGTTTTTAGGCTAATTCCTAGAAAACAGGCTAAAAAAAAAGAAGAAGTATGTCTCTTCTGTTGAGCGAAGGTTGGGAATTAGCCTAATCTTACGACACAGACGCTACTCGTTAGCACTGAGTCGCGAGTCATGAGTCTGAAGGAGTACTTGTCCTCCCCCTACCCCCTCCGAAGGGGGACGGAATGCGCAGCCTTAAGCCAGCGCTTCAGGGCAGTTGCAAACTGCCCGCCATCATGGGGCCAAGTCGAAGACTTGAACCAGTCCCGTGAACCAAGATAAAGCAGACCGTGCCTTGGCACGAATGACTCTGCAGCGACAGGACCGGTCATTGCCTGCAATCCTTATGTAAACCAATCAACCTACACAGGACTGGAACCAGAACCAGTCTTGGTCCTGAGCGCCTCTGTTGTTTCGTCGCCCGGCAGGGCGGGGCCAAAGGCCCAGAGTACAACAGCAGTGCGAAGGGCCAGGACGAGGCCCCGCGGCCGTGAGCGCTTAGCGGAAGAAATGGAACAAGAAAGGTGGTGCGCACCGGTGCAAGCGGTCTTACGCAGGGATAGCCAAATGCGTGCACCAAAGCCTCATTTAAGTTGAAAGGCGGCTGGTGAGGTAGTCTGGGTCGTTGGTGATAACACCAACAACGGCAGGCAGGGTAGCTACAGTTTAGCCAACGCACAACCATCAATCAAAATCATTTTCCGCCTAATTCCCAGAAAACAAGCCAAAAACAGAGACCGCCCCTCCAGGATGCAACCATCAGCAGAAAGGAATGTCCATAGACCTGTAAGTTCTTCCCCGGCCGTGCGACTAATGCCTCGTCTCTCTTAAAAAGACACAGGCATTCTACCGCGCTTCTACTGGTTGATTCTGGGAGAAATGGTTAGAAATGCTTATTTTTAAGAAGGCAAACACTCTGTCAAACAAAACAAACTCTGATTATGACTAAAAAAAGCACACTGGCTATCTGTGTAGCGGTGGCTCTTTCCATGCAGGCGCAAGCCCAGCAGAAAGCCACGCCCGCCAAAAAAGCCAATCCAACTGCTACGGCGGCCTCTCAAAAAGGCGGTACCCGCTTAGTAGAGAAAGTAACCCGCAAGAGCGGCGAACTGGTGATTCCGTATGAGAAATACGTATTGCCAAACGGCCTGACCGTGGTAGTGCATGAAGACCATTCAGACCCAATTGTACACGTAGACGTGACCTACCACGTAGGTTCTGCCCGTGAAGAGGTAGGCAAGTCTGGTTTCGCGCACTTCTTTGAGCACATGATGTTCCAGGGATCAGACAACGTGGCAGATGAGCAACACTTTAAGATTGTGTCGCAGTCTGGGGGTACGTTGAACGGAACCACCAACCGTGACCGCACCAACTACTTTGAGACAGTTCCTTCTAACCAGTTAGAGACGGCGCTTTGGCTAGAGGCGGACCGCATGGGCTTCTTACTGGACGCGGTAACCCAGAAGAAATTTGAGGTACAACGCGAGACCGTAAAGAACGAGCGCGGCCAGAACTATGACAACCGTCCGTACGGCTTGGTGTATGAGAAAACATCAGCGGCCTTGTATCCTTACGGCCACCCGTATTCCTGGACCACCATCGGGTATTTAGAAGACCTGAACCGTGTAGACGTAAATGACTTGAAGAACTTCTTCCTGCGCTGGTACGGACCAAACAACGCTACCTTGACCGTAGGTGGTGACGTGACGCCGGCCCAGGTGGTGAAGTTGGCAGAAAAATACTTCGGCTCTATTCCTAAAGGACCAGAGGTGAAGAACATGAAACTGCCGGCCCCGGTATTAACCCAGGACCGTTACATTTCTTACGAGGACAACATCCGCTTCCCAATGTTGCAGATGACCTTCCCTACCGTGCCTAACTACCACGCAGACGAGGTTCCTTTGGACGTACTAGCCGAAATCATTGGCGGAAGCAAAACCTCCATTCTTTACCAGAACCTGACCAAGGCCCAGAAAGCCGTACAAGCCAGCGCCGGCCATCCAGCTTCTGAGCTAGCGGGTGAGTTTACCATGACTGTTCTTCCGTTACCGGGCCACAGCTTGGCAGACATGGAGAAAGAACTGCGCAACGCGTTGGCAGAGTTTGAGAAAAGAGGCGTGACCGATGAGGATTTGGAGCGTTTCAAGTCTTCATATGAAGCCAACATCTTAAACAGCCTTTCCAGCGTGTCTGGCAAGACGTCTACCTTGGCCGCCAACCAGACGTTCACGGGCAATCCTAACTTCTTGACCAACCAACTCAAAGCCCACCGTGCCGTGACCAAAGAAGACGTGATGCGGGTGTACAACAAGTACTTGAAAGGCAAGAAAGCAGTAGTACTAAGCGTAGTGCCTAAAGGCAAGCCAGAGATGGTAGCCAAAGCAGACAACTTCAAAGTTGATCCTTCTGGTTACAAAGCCCCGGCAGACCAATACTCCGGCCTGAAATACGTGAAAGCCAAAGATACCTTTGACCGTAGCAAGATTCCGGCGGCCGGTGCCAACCCAGTGATCACCGTTCCTGCGTTCTGGAAGCAGAACTTAAACAACGGCATTAAAGTGATTGGCGCTAAAAACGACGAGGTGCCTACCGTAACCTTGTTGTTCACCTTGCAAGGTGGTCACAAGCTAGAAGCGCATGACCCATCTAAAGCGGGTATTGCCTCTATGGTGGCATCTTTGCTGAACGAGGACTCTGAGAAGTTCACGGCAGAGGAAATCAGCAGCAAGATGGAAAAACTGGGCGCGTCTATCAACTTCGGGAGTGGCTCTGAGAGCATGACCGTTTCTGTGCAGACGCCGGTTAAAAACCTGGACGCTACCTTGGCTCTGTTAGAAGAGCGCATGATGCATCCACGCTTCTCTCAAGATGACTTTGACCGTTTAAAGAAACAACGTTTAGAGGCCATCAAAAACCAGAGCACCCAGCCTACCGTGATTGCCAACAACGTGTACAACAAAATGCTGTACGGCGAAGGCCATATCCAGGCTATTCCGGTGATTGGCACCATCAAGACGGTAGAGAGCATCTCTCTGGATGACGTGAAGAAATTCTACCAGAACTACTTCTCTCCATCAGTGACCAACCTGGTAGTTGTAGGTGACGTGGAGCAAAACCAGATCATGCCTAAACTGGCGTTCTTGAACAAGTGGGCTGCTAAGCCAGTAGCCATGCCTGCTGACATGAAACCAGCCGGTATTGACAAGACCAAGATCTTCATTGTAGACAAAGAGAAAGCCGCCCAGTCTGAAATCAGAATCGGGTACATGGCCATGCCGTATGACGCCACTGGTGAATACTACAAAGCCAACTTGATGAACTACGTGTTGGGTGGTGCGTTCAACAGCCGCATTAACCTAAACCTGCGCGAAGACAAAGGCTACACCTACGGAGCTGGTTCTTACTTCTCAGGCACTGAGACTTCTGGTCCTTACACCGCCTACGCTGGCGTACGTTCTAACGTATCTGACAGCGCCGTGGTAGAGTTCATGAAGGAGATCAAGCGCTTCAGAGAAGAAGGCATCACAGATGAGGAATTAGCGTTCATGCGCAGCGCCATTGGTCAGTCTGATGCCCGCAAGTATGAGACTTCTTTCCAGAAAGCTTCTTTCTTGAACAACATGTTGCGCTATAACCTGGACGCTGACTACGTAGCCAAGCAAAACCAGATTCTGCAGACCATCACTAAGGAAGAAATCAACGCCCTGGCCAAGAAATACCTTCCTATTGAGAAGATGAACATCATGCTGGTAGGTGACAAAGCTTCTATCAAACCAGGCCTTGAGAAACTAGGCTATGAAGTGGTAGAACTAGACCCAGAAGGCGTTGTGGTGGCCAAAGCGGCCGCCGTTGCTCCTCCGATTGAAGTAAAGAAAGAAGAACCTAAGAAAGGCCGTAAGGCTAAAGACACGGTAGGTAGAAGCTTCTAAGTATCATTGTCAAGATGTCTTGAGTAGTTTCTACTTTTGACCTCTACTAAAAATGGCGTTTCCAGACTCAGGTTTGGAAACGCCTTTTTGTTTTTGGCCTGTTTTCTGGGAATTAGGCTAAAACGGGTTTTAGGCAGGGCTTCTTCGTCCCCCTTTGAAGGGGGTAGAGGGATGACTTTCGAGCCCTTAGACTTGACCCAGCTACCTTATTTCAACGCAGATTCTCCCCTTGAGGATTGCCCAAACGAGCGTTTGAAGCACCGAGCGCAGCTCAGTTGAGGGGTGTTTACATTACCTAGACATACTTCCTACCAGCCACCTCTGTCTCCCAACTTTCCTCTTTCTTACTTTCTGCCTGCGTTTGTCACTTTTCTCCTTGATGAGAAAAGTAACCAAAAGAATCAAGAAGAAAAGAAACTCGCTGCCGCTCAGACAGCTTTTCTTCGTCTTCTGCACCTGGCTGGTGTGATTCGTTCCATAGCGGGCTTACGCCTCTGCCAGATGACAAGCCGCTGCTTGCTCCCTGCCCATGCTCCGGGCGCACAGCCAAGGCTGCCCTGCGCAAGGTCGGTCGGCGGGCGGACTGCTGGTGGAGACGTGGCAATGCCTGTATGCGCTGGCGCGGTATTGTAGAGACAATGGCACTGCCTTGTCTCTCATGCCTTGCTTGGAAAACGCCTAAAAGGGTCTTCCCGCGTTTTTGGCCTATTTCCCAGAAAACAGGCCAAAAACGAAATAACTCTGTATCATCTCCCTGAGAGAGAGAAGGTTAGGATTAAGGGGGATTATTTTTGCAAATCTAGCGACACTGGCACTGCCTTATTTCATATGCATTCCCTTCTTCTCCAATTTCAAAGAAGCTATTTTCCTACTCCTGACAAATTAAATTCCATCCTGTAAATCCTGCTTTAGAAACTCTTCCTCAGCTGTACTCCTCCATAAAAATTCCGGCCGGGGGCGGGCTGGAAGTAGCGGTTCCCGAAACCGTTCAGGTCATTGCCCAGGCTGTACAGCTCATCCGTGGCATTGTCTACACCGCCGTACACATCCAAGTGCCAGGTCTGCGCGAAGGTCTTTCTGTAGCCGCCCCTTCCGCCTAGTACCAGGTAAGAATCTGCAAAGACCGTGTTGGCGTCGTTGAGCGGTATGTCACTGGTATAATTACCCGTTGCGTTCAGGTAAAACCCGAAGGCACTTTCTACATCAAATCCTGCTGTTAACACGTGCTCGGGCGTGCCGGTGAGGGAGTTGCCTGAGAAGTTCTGGTCATTGGGCTGATAGTTTCTGAACCGAAAATGGTTGTAGGTGTAGGCGCTCCACAGTTTAAGCAGACTCAAGGGTTGCTCCGGGGCTTGTACCACGGCAAAACCAAGGGCAGCCTCTACTCCTTGCTGGCGCGTGGCCCCAGCGTTCTGGAACACGTCAATGTCTTCGGGGGTGCTTTGGATGAGTATAGTCTCTGAGAGGTTCAACCTAAACCCAACCACGTCATAAGTCAGACGCTGATTGAATAAATTCCCCCTAATGCCTAGTTCATAGTTGGTGCCTTTTTCGGGTTGCAGGGCGGTGTTGAAACTTCCGTCAGAGGGACGTACTTCGGCTTCGGTGGGCGGTGAGAAGCCGGCACTGATGCTGGCATGCGCTGAGAGTTTCGGCGAAAAGACCTTCACCAAGGCCGCTCTGGGTGAGAACTGCGGGTCAAAGCCTCTGCTGTTATTAGAACCTACGCCGGTTGCGCCAGTAGTCACGCGGGTCAAGTCATAGTTCAAGGTGTTGAGGCTTCCGCCCAGTGTTAGGATGAACTGCGCGGGCAACTCCACTTCGGCCTGCCCGAAGACGAAGCCTTGCGTGGCCACTACTTCGTCGTCAAAAGACAGCGTGCCAGCGGTACCTTTCACGTTCTGGTAATGGCGCGAATTGACGAACCTCCGCTGACCCTCGGCGCCCAAGACAAAGCGGGTGGGCAACTCAGCTACTTGCGTCCGGTAGGCAGTGCGCGTTCTGCCGCCCAGGCTTTGGTTGGTGTTGCGCTCGTAGTCGTTGGTGAAGGGATGGTTCAAGAAGCTGAACACGCCAAACAAACTGGTGTTATTACTCCAACGGTCGTTGAACTGGTAGCTATGCACCAAGCCCAGGTTTAAGCCGTCCAGGTTAATGGACGCGTTCTGGTCTTTGTTCAATTGGCGGGCTTGGCGCGGGTTGGCCTCATACTGCTCGCGGGTGAGCGCACCCGGCAGTTCATAGTACAAGTCTGAGTACAGCGCATGAAAAGAGAAAGTCTGCTTCTGCGTAGGGTAAAACTGCCCTGATAATAAAACAGATTGTCTGTCCATGGCACTTTGCTCGCGGTAGCCGTCCAGGGTTTGGCGGTCATAGCGCAACAGCAGGTTTGATTTCTCAGTGGCTACGCTGGCGCCAGCAAACCCTCGGCGCAGGCCGTAAGAACCTACTAAGCCGCCGGCCATGATGCTGCTTTCCGTGGGCCTTACCGTTTCTAGCAGGACTGTTCCTCCGGTGCCGGCACCATAGACGCTTCCGGAGGGTCCTTTTATCACTTCTACGTTGCCAATGGTGGCGGCGTCCAGCAGGTTTAGAGGAATGGTGCCGTTGGCTTCTACCAGGGGAATCTCATTGAGGTACACCTTCACGTTGCGTACGCCAAACGGTGCCCGCAGACTACTTCCTCTTATAGACAAGCGGTAACTGGCGGTGGCTCTTTCTTCCATGCGCACGCCCGGCAGGGTATTGAGGGCCGGCACCAAGGTAGTCTCAGAAAAACGTTGTAGTTCTCGGCTGGAAAGCACGCCAATAGCGCCCGCCGTTTCCTGCAGAGGTCGTCTGGATTCGTAGCCAGTCACCACCACTTCGCGCAATTGGGTATTGTCTGCACTTAGTAGAATGATCAGCTCTTGCGAGGCCGCGGGTAACGTAACCGTAACGGGTCTGTAACCAAGCAGAGTGGCCGTCATCCTTGTTTGGCCAATGGGTAGCTCCAATGAAAAGCGTCCTTCTGCATCTGATATAGTTCCTACGCCGGTAGCGCTATTTGCCACGGCGGCTCCGGCCAGAGGTTTTCTGGTCTGCGCCTCTAGCACCTGCCCCGTCACCAACTGTTGCGCCCAAGATGTCAAACAAAAAAGCAGTGAGAAGAGCAGAGAAAGAAAAAGGTGTTTCATAGAGGTTGCGCCTAAAAGAAAAGCTGAGCCAACTGGCTATCTGTCATGATTTGAAACATAACAAACGGCACGGTGGTAGGTTATTACTAGTGAAATAAATTAACACAGAAACTGACTTCCCCTACGAAAACCCAGTTTCTACAGCCACCAAAACTATGAAAATAACTACTGTTGTAAGGTCTTTGGGTCTCTTCACCCTATCGTTGGCTGCCTGGACGCCCCACGCATGGGCACAGGTAAAAAAACCAGCCGTTGCTGAAACCGTGCAAGGCCACATCTTCAAGCCCGCGCAGGTAGAAGCCACAGACGCCAACGTCAAGCAGCTCAAAGTACCTGCAGGTTTTACCGTCACCAAGTACGCCGAGAACCTGGGCAAACCCCGCATGCTGGCCGTTGCGCCAGACGGCACGGTGTACGTGACCAGCAGAGAAAAAGGCACCGTGACCATGCTACAGGACAAAAACAAAGATGGCAAGGCCGAGGTCTCTAAAGTAGTGGCCCAGAAGGAGAACATGCACGGCATCACGCTCAGAAATGGCAAGGCCTACCTCATCACGGTCAAAGAAGTCTACACCGCCGACATCAACAAAGATGGCACGCTGGGTACCCTAAAGGAAATCATGAAAGACCTACCGGACGGCGGGCAGCACAACAACCGCACCCTGGCCTTTGGACCTGACGGCAAGCTGTACGTGAGCGTGGGCAGCACCTGCAACGCCTGCGACGAGACCAGCAAAGAAAGCGCCACCATGCTACAGGCAGACGCTGACGGCAAAAACAGACGCATCTACGCCAAGGGTTTGCGCAACACCATCGGGTTTGGCTGGCACCCAGACACCAAGGTCATGTATGGCTTTGACCACGGCATTGACTGGCTAGGCGATGAAGAAAGCAAGGAAGAGTTCAACCGCATTGAGGACGGCGGCAACTATGGCTGGCCGTACGTGTATGAGAACGGCAAGGCCAACAAGGCAGATGAGCCCAAAAACATGAGCTGGGCAGAATACGCCAAGATGAGCAAGAATCCCCTACTCCTGTACAAAGCCCACGCCGCGCCGCTGGGCATGGTGTTCTACACCGGCAACCAATTCCCTAAGGAATACAGCGGTGACGCCTTTGCCACCATGCACGGCTCCTGGAACCGCGCGCAGGCTTCTGGCTATAATCTGGTGCGGGTAAAGTTTGAGAACGGCCAGCCCAAGCAAATTGAAGAGTTTTTGACAGGCTTTTTGGTGAACGGTGAGAAAGCCCAGTTTGGCAGACCCTGCGGCATTGCCCAGCACCCAGACGGCTCCCTTTTGTTCTCAGATGATGACAACGGCGTCATTTACCGCATAGCGTACACCGGCAAATAAACTAAGCTCCGTTTTTGGCCTGTTTCTCAGAAAAGAGGCCAAAAACGGGGTCTTTGGTTACCTGTGCCCCTATCTCCTGAAGTAGACTTTAAAGGTAGTGCCTTCGCCGGGCTGGCTCTTCACTGCTATTTCGCCGCCGGCGTTTTCTACAATGCGTTTTACTATGTACAAGCCTATACCGGTGCCCTCTACGTGGTCATGCATGCGTTTGAACATAGAGAAAATCTTGGTGCGGTCACCTGGGTTGATGCCCAGGCCGTTGTCTTGCACAGAAAGCACCACATGATGGGGCATGACCTCTGTAGAGATGCGCACCACCGGCACCCGGTCTGGGGCCCGGTACTTTAAAGAGTTGCTGATGAGGTTGTACACCACGCTGCGCATGTTCTTAGCCGAGAACTGCACCGTGGCATTGGACCTGAAATCTGTCTCTATCTGGGCGCCGGACTTTTCTATGAAGGCCTTAAAGTCAAGGCAGACCTCAGACACTACTTCGGCTAAGTTGAGGGCGGCCACGTCTTCTCCCGCCTCGCGCTGAATCTTGGCCACTTCGGTAAGGTCAGAGACGGTGCGTTTAAAGCGATCTATGGAGCCATGGATAAGGCGCACCACCTGGCTCACCACCTCGCGTTGCAGGGTTTCTGGCGGAAGGTCTTGCAGCAGGGCCTCTATCAACCCTTCAATGTTAGAGATGGGCGCGCGCAAGTCATGCGAGGCCGAGTACACAAAATTGTCCAGGTCTGCGTTGATGGCCAGCAGCTCGCGGTTTTTGGCTTCTATCTGGTGCCGGGCCTCTACCTGTTCATTGATGCCCACGGCAATGGCAATCACGCCCATGATGTTGTGCTGGGCATCGCGCAGCGGATGGTAGACAAAACTCACGTACACAGTCTCCAGGGCGCCGTTGCGCAAGAGTTCTACCGCCAGCTCATTGTTCACATAGGGAATGCCCGTTTGCACCACGCCGTCCAGCAGTTCTTTAATGCCTTGGTTTCTTACTTCGGGCAGGGCGTCTAAAATAGGCCTGCCTATCACGTCATCATGGTTCTTGCCCCACAGCTCACAGATGCCGGGGTTGGCCATGTCAATGACGTGCTCTGGGCCAGACATGATGCAGATGGCCACGGGTGCCTGCTGAAACAATTCGGTTAGGTAGGCTTGGCGGCGGGCGGTTTCTGCCTGGGCCTGCACGCTGGCAATGGAAGTGGCAATCTGACCGGCTATGAGGCCATGGTAGTCTTGGTACGGCAAGTCATACTCCAACTTGCTGCTGAGGCCCGCCACCAGAAACCCCAGCAAGTCTTCCTGCCCGGGCCGGTAGATGGGCACCATCACCGCCCATGAGCCATCGGCTTCCTGTCTGTCTAGCACAAACGTTCCGTTGGCGTGGGGGATGATCTCTTTCTGTTTGCTAAGCAGCACCCTGCCCAATGGCCAATGGCCAGACAGGCGCTCCTCTGCCAAAAAAATGTACGGTACGGCTTTGTCTGCAGGCATGCCCGCCTGACCCAGTAAGCGCGCTTCTTCGGCCCCTTCGCTTAACAGGTATATCTGGCTGAACGGTACATCTCCAGGGTTCTGGTCCAGCACCTCGCATATAGTCTGGCAGGCGTCCTCCAGGGTTTGAATCTGGGCCATGGCCTCAGAGATATCCTTCAGGGACTTGAGCCGGCGCTGGCCAAGCACGGTCATGGTTTCTTCAAAGCAGGCGCAGAAAATGCCGCTCACGTGGCCGGCATCATCAAAGGCCGGGCTGTAAGAGAACGTCCAGTAGGTGTCCTCCATGAAGCCTTTGCGCTTTAAAGGAATATAAAGGCCCTCGGCGTAAAAAGGCGCGCCACCGCTTAAGATGGGTTCGGCAATCTGGCCTAGCTGCTCCCAGGCCTCGGCCCATAAGACTTTGGCTGGTGCGCCTAGGGCCGCGGGGTGCTTCTCACCAAGGGCAGGCAGATAGGCATCATTATGAAACGCGTACAAGTCCTTGCCCCACCACACAAACATAGGAAACCTGGAATGCAGAATAAGCCTGATGTTGCTCTTTAAGCTCTCTGGCCAGGCGGCTGGATTGCCTAAAGGGTGAGAACCCCAGTCATAGGCCCGCATGAGAGCTCCCATTTCCCCGCCTCCCAAAAAAATAGTAGAGGCATCTTGGGTTATGGAAGGAGTAAGAGTAGACATACAAAAGGGTACAGCGGTATAAGAGATTCACAGACCGATTGAGCGGGCCAGCCAGGAGTCTAGTTCAAGAACTAGTTCTCTACGTAAGAAACCTCAATTAAGATATATACTTTTTACTATCTAAGGGCTTTTAAAACAAAAGAGCCCCATACGTTTTGGGGCTCTTTTGTGGAAAACAGGCTAAAAACGAAGCTTAGAACCGAAAGAAGGTGTTGGTGCCTCCCACTTTTCCGCCGAAGTTTCTAATGTTATACGTGAACGTGACCAACCCGTACCGGCGCAACACCACCGTCTGGTAGTCTTCTACCAAGTTCTCTCTGATGGACCTGTACGCGCCAATGTTCTGGTTTAGCAGGTCATAGACAGAGAACTTGAGCTGGGCGCGGTCATTCTTCATGAACAGGAACGTGACGCCCGCGTTCAGGCGGCCATTGTCCCTACGCAAGCCAGGGGCCACGTTGGAGTTGTAGGTATAGTCAAAGGTGGCCTCCCAGACAATGCGCTTGGGCAAACGCACCACCACCCCGGTTCTGGAGGTTTTGCTGGTAAAGTTGATGTCTGGGATGGCATTAGACGTGTAAGAACTGTTGCGCACGCCCAGGGTAAGCGTCTCATTGAACTCCAGCTTGTCATTGAGGTTCATGCTGGCTTTAAGGCTGGGGTTCCAGGAGACGTTCTGGCCGTAGCTGCGCACGTCGTTCACTAGAATAAGCGACTTGGTGTAGTTAAACCAAAGAGAGGCCCCCAGGGAGAACTGGCGCTTGCCGTCAAACTTAAAGTCCTTGTTCACGTCTGCGTTGGCGTTCACCTGCCAGTTGCCGTCTGTGTTGACAGGTCTGTACGTCTGCACCTTGGTTACCTGGTCAATGGTTCTGGAACGGGTCACGGCGTCTTTGCTCATGCTCCCAGACATGTACGCCCAGTAATTGATGGAATGCTTGGCGTCAAACTTACGGTAGTTCAGGTTCACAGAATTGGAGATGGTAGGCTTGAGGCCCGGATTTCCTTCCTGAATGAAAAGCGTGTTAGAGTAGTCCGCCACGGGTTGCAGGTCGGCGGCAGAGGGTTCGCGCACGTTCACGTTGTAGCTCAGGTTAAAGCCTTTGTACGCCGCCGTCATGGACGGGAACACGTAGAAGTACTCCTGCGGAATATCTGCACTTTTTAAGAACGTGTTCTCAATATTGAGCAGGGTGAAGCGCACGCCCGGCTGCAGGGTAAAGTCCTTGTATTTCCATTTCAAGCTGGTGGTCACGTAATTGCGCCAACCGCTCCGCTCTACCTCATCTGAGAGGGCAAAGATCTGATCTGGGTACTCGCCGGTGTCTCTGTTGCCGTCAAAAGTGTTGACCAGGTTTTGGTTTTCAAAATACTCGGTATTGATCCTGGCCACGCCGCTCAGGGTTTTGCTGATGGGCTCCGTAAACGAGAAGGAGGTGTTGACGGCCGTGTTGTTCACCTCATTGTCGCGCAGTTGGTCCAGGTACTCAAAGCGCTGACTGGGCTTGAAGAACCGGTCTGCGGCGGTGTAGTACTGTTGCTGGTCTCCCAGGTTAAAGTTGTAATTCCCGAAGAAGTTGAACTGACGCCCTTTCTTGCTTGCTGACAGTCGGTCAAAGGCCACTTCGCCGGTTAAGGTGACGTTGTCGCTTTCCAGCAACTGGTGGTTGTCGCTTTCATTCACCAGCTCGCCGTAATTGCCGCTGGTGAGGGTGTAGATTTGTTGGTTGGTTCTGGTCTTGGCCAGTGTTAAGCCCGGCGTGATACTGAACGTAGTGAGGGAATCTATCTTCCAGTCCAGACGTCCGCCCAAGCGGTGGTTGCGGCTCTTGGAGAACTGGTTTCTGTCGCGGCGGCTGTTAGTGGTGTCGCCCTCCAGGGTCTGCAAGGAGTTGATCAGCTGGCCCAAATCTGCGTCAATGCCGCCAAAGAAGTACTGCAGGTTCAGTTTGAGGTCTTTCTTTAAGATGGTGTTGAAGTTACCGCCCGCGCCGCTGGACTGCTGAATGCCGTCCTCGGTACCGCCAAAAGAGATGCCGTTCACGGCAAAGCCGCCGTCACTGCGCACCATGATGGTATTCATGCCGCTTCTGCTAAAGCCGCCAATCCTGGAGATATCCTCAAATCCGAAGGCCGGTCTGTTTAAGTTGTTAGAGTAACCCAGCAAACTAATTTGAGTCGTGTCCCTGAACACGTTCAAGATGCCGCCCGCCTCATACAGGTTCTTGGTGCCTTTGCCGGCGTAGGCTTTGCCAAACGCGCCCTGCTTGATGCCTTTCTTGAGCTTTAGGTTAATCACCTGCGGAATCTCATTCACGGGCAGGTCTGGGTCCCGGCGCACGGCGTCTGGGTCATTGACCACCTGCACTTTATCAATCATGTCTGCCGGCAGGTTGCGCGAGGCCACTTTGGGGTCGTTCCCGAAGAACTCCTTGCCGTCCACCAGAATCTTGTTCACGCGCTTGCCATTCACAGAGATGTCGCCGGCTTGGTCCACGGTCACACCGGGCAGTTTCTTCAACAAATCCTCCAGCAAGGCGGTGGGCAAAGTTTTAAACGAGTTGGCGTTGAACTCCAGCGTGTCCTTGCGCACAATGATGGGCGGCGTCTCGGCGGTGATGAGCACCTCGCCCAGCACGTTGTCGGCCATGGTCATGCCAATCTCGCCTAAGTCTAGGTCTGATGCCTCTGGCGTGAGCTTGAATTCTTTGCGGTAGGTTTTGAAGCCGGTCATGGAGATGACAATGCGTAGTTGCTGGTTGAGCGCCAGCCCGGGCACCTTGAAAGCACCCTTCTCATCGCTTACCCTAAAGGTGACCAGGCTAGTGTCCTGGGCGGTGTAGACGGCAATGGTGGCATAGCCCAGCGGCTCTTTGTGCTGCACATCCAGGAGCTTGCCTTTTACCTCGCCTTTCTGGGCAGAAGCCAGGCTTGGCAGTAACGTACACGCCGCCAGCAAGACCAGCAGTAAACATGATTTCATACAAATTTGAGTAAGGATGATAGTGGTGACAGAGCTTTCTTTTAGGAAAGGTAATGTTAGCAAAAAGCCCCCGCTTCTGGTGCGTCTGCCGCTGGGTTTAACAAAACTTTAACTAGCTCTGCCCGGTCATTGCCTAAGTACAACAGGTTGCCTTGAAGTGGCAAGAAAAGAGGGCTGTATTTTGGAAACCCGTTTTTGGGCTAATTTCTGGAATACAGACCAAAAACGAAGATTATTCTTTCCTAGAAGCGCCTTCTGCCAAGACGCCGTCCGTCCTAACACTTTGGAAACTAAGCTGGTAAAAGTTCGTTCAAAGCAATTCAACCCTATGGATTGTTACACGTTCACGTCACTATTCTCTACAACTATGAAAAATTCCTTCACTATTTACACTGCTTGCCTGTTCCTGGCCGCCGGCCTGGGCCTGGCCTCCTGCGACAAAGCCCCCAAGGGAGACAAAGCCACAATCACCGATGAACAGCAAGCCGCCAATGCTACTGGCCAGACCTTTGTGGTAGACACCGCTGATTCTAAGGTAAGGTTTATTGGGCACGGCGTGGGCAAGAACCACCCGGGCAATTTCCATCTGGCCTCTGGCGAAGTGGCCGTGGCCAACAACCAGATCACGGGCGGCACTTTCCTGATTAACATCAACTCTCTGGATGTGGAGCAGAAAGAGGAAATGTTCCAAACAAAGTTAAAGCCCCACCTCTTAAGCGGCGACTTCTTTGACGCGGGCAAGTTTGGCACCGCCCGGTTTGAGATCACCAACGTGGCTCCCTATGAGGCCAACAGCAAAGACACGTCATTGGTAGACGGTGCCAACTATACCGTGAGCGGTAACTTCACCTTGAAAGACGTGACCAAGAACATCTCGTTCCCGGCACGCATTGACCTGGATGACAACGGCCTCAAGGCCAAAGCCAACTTTGACATTGACCGCCGCCAGTGGCAGATGAACTATGGCAATGACAAAACCTTAGGGGACAAATTTATCTCAGAGACCGTGAACATTGAGCTAGACCTCAAAGCCAAGAAACCCAATGACGTGACCGCCGGCCGGTAACTGCCCTTAAATTGAAAACAGAAGAGCCCGAAGACCAAGCGTTTTCGGGCTCTTTTCATGAAAACAGGCCAAAACCGAAAGGACCGCCTAGTACATTTAAACCATCCAGCCACTGTCCTGAGCTGATAACTATTTTCTAAGGACGTCCTTCACGACCTGCTCCACAGTAGACCAAACCGGTGAGGTGGGCGCGACCAAGTCAAAATGCCCGGCGTTGGGCAGCAACACTGTCTGTATTTCTGAGTAAGGCCGCTTTATTTTTTCCTCAAACGCCTGAGGTTGCGCCACGGGTACAATGGGATCTTTCTCACCTTGCACCAGTCTAATGATAGCACTGCCGGGCTTGAGCTGCATGGGAGAACCTGAGGCATATCTATGGGGAACTTCATTTGGCAGGCCACCCATCAATTGCGGCACCGCGCTGTTGCAACTGCCTGGGGCCATGGCGTAACTCGCCAAGTCTGGAATGCCCGCCAAGGCTACCACGCCCTTCACTTTCAAAGGCTTCTTGGTGTACAACTCACTGGTCTTGGCAATGTTCTTTCTGCCCGCCGCCCACAAAGCCAGATGCCCTCCCGCCGAGTGTCCCATCACTACCACCTTCTTGCTGTCTACAGGGTATTGCCTGGCCAGTTGCCGTACAAAGTCCACGCCCTGCGCCACGTCCAGAAACGTGCCTGGCCAGCCGCCGCCAGGGTTGCCCACGCGCCTGAACTCAATGTTCCAGGTGGCATATCCGGCTTTGGTCAAGGCGGCGCTGAGGTGGTTCATGTACTGGTAATTGTATTGCGCCAGCCAACACCCGCCATGAATGACCACCACCACTGGGAACGGTCCTTTGCCTTGCGGCAGGCGCAACTCGCCAAACTGTAAGGAATCTGTGCTATAGGCTATCTTCTGGCCCGGCGCCGGCGTGGGCAGCTGCATCAACTCTTGCCAGGTAATGAGTTTAGGTGCTGGCGCTTGAGCTTGTACTGATGAGGCGACAAACCAGGAAAATAAAAAGAGTATGGAGATCAGGTACTTCATGACTGGGCCAAGGTGATTTTGATTAGAAGTGAAAGCTACTCATTTTGTTTTGAATGGCTCTCACATCCTCTATGCATGCCAAGCAAGATCCTATACACCAAGAGAGCCCGTAGACTTTCGTTTTCGGGCTCTTTTGGTGAAAACAGGGCAAAAACGGTTCTGCCTTGTTCTAAGGGAATAGTCATGAGGTTGAATTAGCCTTTGGTGGCTCTAGGATCACTGCCTCTAGGGAACGTGCGCTCCTCTTCTATCTTGCCGTCCTGGGTATGGATGATGACAGAACTGGTAGAATGGTTCTTGGCTATCTCAATTGTCTTCTTCACCACCTCCTGCTTGTTGGTACCCGTCACCGAGGCTCGCTGTCCGTCCTCCAACTTCCCTTCCCAACCCTCTTCGGTTTTGTTCACGTGATATATCTTTCTATCTGCCATGGCTTTCTACACGTTTGGTTTAGAGCGTTTTTACTGTGGGGAGGAAAGGAAAGTTGCGAGGGAATCTCATTTACTATTACCATTGCAGGGTAGGTCAGCAAGCATATTATTTACTATTAGCATCTATCAGAACCTGCAAAAGAATCAAGCATAATATAGATACTCAACTTTAAAAGCTATAATTGCGGAGTAAATGAAAAGGTGCCCCTATATGAGGCACCCTTCATTAATTGAACCACTGGAGTAGCTTCGTAATGATGCTATCAAGGTGAGTCAAAATACTGGCGAGGTACCCGAGTGTTAAGACGCCAATCAATAACCACTTAGGACCTTCTACATGACTAGGCACTGAAGAGACAATAGTTTCTTTAGTGCCTTTTGTTTTTGATTTTACCTTCACTTCATTTTTCGTTGATTGGTTTAGTCAAATATAGAGGTGAATCTTATGTTAAGCCTCCCATTGAAATTTATTTTATCCATTTCTTATACATGAGTTATCAATATCACAACTAATTACCAATCAGCAAATTAACAACGTTATCAAGATTACAAAGGAGGTATATATGGAAAACTTAATAGATGTAAAACCATTTATTCTCCATCAAATCACTCCCGCCCTTGTTGGTGTTATCACCAACAAGCACAACAGCGGCTCAACTAACCCAATCACAAAACCATCCCACCCCAAACCAAAAGAGCCCGAAGACTTTCGTTTTCGGGCTCTTTTCTGGGAAATAGGTAAAAAACAGACTTAGTCCATCAGCTTCTTATATCTAATGCGCTTAGGCTCCACGTCACCTAGGCGTTTCTTCTTCGCTTCTTCGTAGTCAGAGAAGTTACCTTCAAACCAAACTACCTGTGAGTCACCTTCAAAGGCCAGGATGTGGGTGGCAATTCTGTCCAGGAACCAGCGGTCGTGGCTGATGACTACGGCGCAACCGGCAAAGTTCTCCAGCGCGTCTTCCAGGGCACGAATGGCGTTCACGTCCAGGTCGTTGGTAGGCTCATCCAGTAGCAACAAGTTGGCGCCTTGTTGCAAGGTCATGGCCAGGTGCACGCGGTTGCGCTCACCCCCAGACAGCACGCCTACTTTCTTCTCCTGGTCACCGCCACTAAAGTTGAACTTGCTCACGTAGGCGCGGGCATTTACTTGACGGCCTGCCAAAAGCATAGTCTCCGTACCACCCGAGATGGTTTCAAACACAGACTTGTTGGGGTCCAGGCTTTCGTGCTGTTGGTCTACGTAGGCGAATTCTACGGTAGGGCCCACGTTGATAGTACCGGCATCTGGCGTCTCACGGCCTGTAATGAGACGGAATAAGGTAGACTTACCTGCACCGTTCGGCCCGATGATGCCCACAATACCCGCCGGTGGCAGGTTAAAGGAAAGGTCTTCAAAGAGAAGCTTGTCGCCGTAGGCTTTCTTTAACCCTTCCGCTTCAATCACCACGTTACCCAAACGCGGACCATCTGGGATGAAGAGCTCCAGTCTTTGTTCTTTTTCTTTGGCTTCCTCAGAGGCCATTTTCTCATAGTTGCCCAAACGCGCTTTGGACTTGGCCTGACGCGCCTTTGGACTCATGCGGGCCCACTCCAATTCACGCTGCAAGGTTTTCTGGCGCTTGCTTTCGGTTTTCTCTTCCTTGGCCAAACGCTCAGACTTCTGCTCTAACCAGCTGGTGTAGTTTCCTTTCCAGGGAATACCCTCTCCGCGGTCCAGTTCCAGAATCCAGCCCGCTACTTTGTCCAGGAAGTACCTGTCGTGGGTAACGGCAATCACGGTGCCTTTGTAGTGCTGTAAATGTTGCTCCAACCAAAGCACAGACTCGGCGTCCAAGTGGTTGGTAGGCTCATCCAGTAGCAACACGTCTGGCTCTTGCAACAACAGGCGGCAAAGGGCTACGCGGCGTTTCTCACCACCAGAGAGGTTGCCAATTACAGCCTCACTTGGCGGTGTGCGAAGGGCGTCCATGGCGCGCTCCAGTTTGCTGTCCAGGTCCCAGGCACCCAGATGATCCAGGCGTTCCTGCACTTCGCCTTGGCGGGCAATGAGCTTGTCAAAATCAGCGTCTTCTTGCGCGAAGGCCTCGTTGATTTCGTCGAACTCTTTCAGAAGGGCCACCGTTTCGGCTACGCCTTCCTGCACAATCTCCATCACGGTTTTGGTAGGGTCCAACTGCGGTTCCTGCTCCAGGTAACCCACAGAATAACCCGGCGAGAACGCCACTTCGCCCTGGTAGGCCTTGTCTACGCCGGCAATCACCTTCAAGAGAGAAGACTTACCAGAGCCGTTTAGACCCAGCACGCCAATCTTGGCGCCGTAAAAGAAAGAAAGGTAAATGTTTTTAAGAACCTGTTTCTGGGGAGGGTAAATCTTGCTTACCCCCGCCATGGAAAAGATGATGGTTTCGTTACTCATAGACCTGTTGGGTTGGTTAGATACTGGTGCTTAGCGGCTAAGGAATCGTTTTTGGCCTGAATTCACAAAAATAGCCCAAAAACGTACTAGAACATTCCCACCATGAAATCAGTATGTATGCAGACGTCCGGCAATGGTTTGTTCTGGCCAAGGCTCGCAAATATCGCAAATTTGGCGGTGCGGGGTTATGAAAATTGGCGGCAATTCATAAACTTGTAGAAAATATAGACTATTCATTTTTTAGAAAATAATCCAGTTGATGGAAACCAAAGATTTGTCTGAGGAAGCCCATAAGTTCGGCTACGTGGAGGGAACCCAGGTTTGGCTTAAGCCATTCATGAATTTCCCGGCCCGCCAGGTAGGCGAAGTAAAGGAGGTGCCCGAAGATTCCCTGCTCTACTTCGCGAACCGTTTTGAGAACTTTAGACAGAAGGTAGACAGCCTGCTGGAGAAAATAGAGACCTCTGAGAACAAAGGTTCTTTCTTGATGAAAGTCCTGCACCTGAAAGAACAGGTGGAGAAATATGACGCCATTGGTGACTTTGAAGCCTTGCACCACCGCCTGTCCGCGGCAGAGCAAGAGATAAAAGACGCCATTGCCAAGAACCGTGACAAAAACCTGTCTACCAAAGTAACGCTCATCCAACAGGCCGAAGAACTCATTGACAGCATTGACTGGCAGGAGACCTCTGACAAACTCAAGGAGATGCGCCAGACCTGGATTAAGACCGGCCCGGTAGAAAAGAGCCTGACCGACGAATTGGAAGAGCGCTTTAGAACCGCCGTAGAGGCCTTCTTTACCCGTAAGAAAGAGTTCTTCCAGGACAAAAAGGACATGCTCTCCCGCACCATTGACAAATACAAAGCCCTCATTGCCCAGTCAGAAGCGGTCAAGAATTCTGACGAGTGGGAAGAGACCAGCAAGAAGCTCAAAGACCTGCAGAACCAGTGGAAAGAGATTGGCGGCAACCTGCCCCGCAAGATGTCCAATGACCTCTGGAACAGCTTTAGAGCCGCCAACAACCATTTCTTTGAGCGCCTTAAAAAACACATCAACAGCCAGAAGACTGAGTCTAAGGATAAGTACCTGGAAGATAACCTAGCCAAGAAAAAAGCCCTGGTAGCCGAGGCCGAGGAATTGTTAGAAAGACCCACCTCAGAAGCCGTGTCCCGCGCCAAAGAACTGCAAGCCGCCTGGAAGAAGATTGGCCCCGTTAAGCAGGACGAGTCTGACATTGTCTGGGAAGGATTCCTGGTAGCCTGTGACAAGATTTTTGAGCTGAGCAGCCTGGAGCACTACATGCGCAAGCGCCCCTTACCAGAAGGCAAAAACTCTGAGAACGACCAGATCCATGCCCGCATCAACGCCCTGCGTGAATTCATCAAGTCTGACAAGGCAGAACTGGAGGTGTTGCAAACCAACCTGGACCGCCTGCACCCTAACCAGAGCAATGAAACCTTCAGGACCATGCTGGAGGGAAAGATCAAGAACTTCAACAGAAAACTGCGCACTAAAAACGAGTTGATTGAGCTCTTGAAGAAAAGAACTACCACTTCCAGCAACAAAACAGCCTAAGTTCATCGTAAGCCGTTTGAGTTTAATACACAATGAACCAAACGGCTTACGCTATGAAAAAATACCTTTTACTCCCCTTTCTCCTTTTCCCGTTGCTGTCACAGGCCCAAAGCACCAAGGGTCCTTACATTGGCGTGACCACGCAGTTCCAAAACACGTGGATCATCAATGACGAGCAGTACGAGGACGTGAACTACGAACACAAATTCACCACCAAGTGGGCGCCCTTTGGCATTACTGCCGGCTACAAGTTCAATGAGAATCATAACCTGCAGGTAGAACTCATCAGATCCAAGCAAGGCGAGAACTTTGACATTGTAGACGTGAACGGTGACAAGACCGGCGAAAAAGAAATTGACCTGGTCTACTGGAACGTACCCTTGCTGTTTAAGTACACCACCACGGGTAGAATGCGCTTTAACTTCCACTTCGGGCCGCAGATCAGCTTCTTACAGAAGGGCACCGAGACCAACCGCATCTCAAGGTCTGCCACCTACAGCCAGAAAGGGGTGGAGTTTACCGGCCCTGCGCCAGGCACGTATTTGTTGGCTAGTGTAGATGAAGAGGACCGTCAGAAAGACAGCAAAGTGGGCAGCTTCAACAAATATGACCTAGGGGCGGCAGTTGGCACCGGCCTTGAGTTTGACGTCAATTCCAACACCTACCTTAGTGCCAACCTGCGCGGCCATTACAACTTTGTCAACATCAGAAAAGAGGAGAACATCAACGACAAGACAAGAGACCCAGACTGGTACAACCTGCGCCAGAACTTTGTGATTGGCATACAGGTTGGCGTACATTTCTTGTTCAACACCGGCGACGGCACCAGCCCGGCCCGCCACGAATAGAAAAAACATCCTAAAATCTCAACATTTTTCGGCCTCACGCGTTGTGCAACTATCAAAGCCTGCACAGCTTTGAGAAGAATGTTTGATTTGTCAATCTTAATTCTATTTTTGCAACAATTAACAGCTATACTTTAAGGAGATTTTACTATGTATTGGACACTGGAACTAGCCTCTTACCTGGAAGACGCACCATGGCCGGCCACCAAGGATGAATTGATTGACTACTCTATCCGCTCGGGCGCGCCCATGGAAGTAGTAGAAAACCTGCAAGCCCTGGAAGACGATGGTCAGCCATACGAGAGCATTGAGGAGGTTTGGCCGGACTACCCGACCAAAGAGGACTTCATGTTCAACGAGGACGAATATTAATAATGAATAATGACTAGTGATTAATGATTAAAGGAGCATCTCCAGAACTATTAATCATTATTCATTAATCACTAGTCATTATTTTGGCCATTTTAGAGATAAGAGAATTGGTTGCGGGGTACGCGGAGCGCGTGCTAATCCGCAACCTTTCTTTTTTAGTGCCCACTCCTACCTTCATTGCCATTATTGGGCACAACGGTAGCGGCAAGTCTACCTTTCTCAAGGCCTTGACCGGGCAGATTCCTTATAAAGGACAGGTCTTGGTGCAAGGTCAACCATTGCCCACGCGCATGGGTGCCATGGCCAGAACGCTTTCTTATCTGCCTCAAAAAAACAACGTAGCCTTTCCTATCCTGGCCAGAGAGTTGGTAGTGATGGGACTGTTCAGGAAAAAGCGTATGCTGGAGCCGTATGGTGCTGCAGATTACCAGCGCGTAGAACAGGTCTTAGACCAACTCCACATCTCTCACCTGAGTAACCGCACTTTCACAGATCTTTCTGGTGGAGAGCAACAGCTGGTCTGGCTGGCGCAATTGATGCTACAGGAAACGCCGCTGGCCCTGCTAGATGAGCCCACGCAACAGCTGGATGTATACCACAAGAAACGCGTCTTTGATTTGATGGCTTCTTGGGTGCAAGACCAGCAGAAGACCGTGCTCTGCATTACGCATGACTTGTTGAACCTGCTCCCGCTGCAAGGCTATCTGCTTAATATCTCCCAGCCCAACCCGCAACTAGAGAAAATCACACCAGAGACAATCATGGCACACCAGCAGTTTTTAGAGAACAAGCAGGTGTTAGTAAGATGATTTGGTTAGCAACCTTAGGTAGCTTACTCAGATATGTATCTCGCTCGCCTCTGGCGAGTGTGGGCTACGGGCGGCCTCTGGCCGCATAAAAAACCAGGCAGGTATGGAAGACGCGGCGGGACGCCGCCTGTTGCTCACACTCGCCAGAGGCGAGCGAGAAAATCTTTCCCTTGGATACTCCAAACAAGTTCAAAGTATAAGCTTCAGGTAGAAAGTTAAATCCTTAGCAACGGAAACACATCTGGTAATGCCCCATTTTTGGACTCTTTTCTGGAAAACAGGCTAAAAACGGCTGTCTCTTTTGATATAGTAGTAGTTATTTGATAGGAATCCAGACTTCCTCTTCAGAATCTGCATGCAGGTGGCCTAAGTATTTTTCGCCCATCACCTCAAAATGCGGTCTATCATCTAATGCGAAGCCAGAGGTTGGCAGCCACGTCCCGAAGATATGGCTAGCCGTCACATAAAATTCACTGGATGGGCCTTTGTGCACAAATACGGCGTACTTTCCGGCTGGCACCGTCAATAGCTCCATTCCTTCTGGCAGGTTGTCTGCAGAACTAACTGCTACCGCTGCCCATTTCTCAAACTTAGTACTGGGATTCACCACCTGACTAAAGAAGTTGACCGGGTATTCTTGCACTGAATAGAACTCCTGCCCTACCCTATGCCCAATCTCGCGGTGACGCGACATAAACTGTTGCCATAGCGCTGCTGCATTGTTTTCTGCCAGACTAGTAGTACTGCGCAGGCCCACTAACAGCTTCTCTGGCAGGTCAACAATCTTTGGGTCCTCCATGGTAGGGTGGTAATGCTTTTAGAAAGAGCGCTGTTGCTATTGCTTGGGAGATTGATTGGATCGTTCTGCAGCCAAGATGGCTTCTGCCAGGAGCATGTCTTCTGGCGTGGTGAGCTTGATGTTCTGGTAAGCGCCTTCCACCAGATGAATCTTATGCCCGAATTTTTCCACCACAGAGGCGTCATCGGTGAACTGCGAGCTCTCGCCCTGCTCATAGGCGCGGCGCAACAAGGGCAACCTGAAACACTGCGGCGTCTGAACCAGCTTATAAGCGTTACGGTTCACAGCTTTGGACACGTTGCCCGTCACACGTCGGATGGAGTCCTTCAAGGCAACAGACACGACTGCGGTACCTAGCTCATGGGCGGTCTCAAAGGCGGTATGGATGATGGCCTGGGTTACAAACGGCCGCACGCCGTCATGCACCGCCACCACCCCGTCCTCATAGATGCGCAAGGCTGCCAACCCATTCTGCACCGACTGAAACCTGGTTTTGCCGCCGGCTACCACTTGGTGCGTCACTCTAAAATCATACTGCAGGCAGAGGTCTTTCCAGGTGGCTAGTTCTGCTGCTGGCAAGACCAACACCAAGGGCATGGCAGGATTATAGGCATGAAAGCGCAACAGCGTGTGCATGAGCACAGGCAGACCCGCCACCGGCAGAAACTGCTTGGGCAAGGGCGCGTTCATACGGCTGCCTGTGCCGCCGGCCACCACAATGGTATAGATAGGGTAAGATGGTTCTTGCATGGACGTTGCAAAATACAGAAACGAAAGAAAGCCGCCAGCACCTGTAGCCGTTTTTGGTCTGTTTTACAGAAAACAAGCCAAAAACGACACCAAGCCCCCTGAAGCGTCAAATAAATCTAATTCAGGTTTTCAGGATGAAACAGGCCTTGCAGTTTGCTATTCATGCGCAAGCTAGAGATGGCCTCGTCACTGAGGGGCTTGTTGAGAAAGTCTGCCACAAAGCCGTATTGCTTGGCCCGCACAAAATCCTGAGGGTCTACCGTAGAGGAAAGCACCACCACGCGGGTCTCTGGAAACAGCGTCTGGTAGTTCTCTGAAAAACCGTCCAGAAAGTCCCAGCCGTTCATAATGGGCATGTTCAAGTCCAAAAAGACCAAAGAAGGCGTTTCTTTGCCGCCGCCCTGCTGCAAGCCTGTTGCCTGGTTCTCAAAGAAATCCAAGCCCTGCTTACCATTGGCGAGCTTTACCACCTCTTGGGTAAAATCATTCTGCTCAATGACCAACTCACAGAGCATGAGGGCAATCTCATCATCGTCAATTAATACTACCTTCTTCAGCATGACCTTATTGTCCCTTGAACTGTAGCACAAAGGTAGTGCCTTTGTTTACTTCGCTGTTAACAAAAATAGTACCGCCCATGGCTTTTATCTGAGAATGCACAATGTACAAGCCCAGGCCCTTGCTGTCTGCGTTGTCATGGAACCGCTGGTACAGGCCAAAGATGCGGTCTCCGTACCGGTCCAGGTCCATGCCCAGGCCGTTGTCTGCAAAAGAAAGCGCCAAGCCGTCTGGGGTACGCTCTGTTTTTAGGTGTACCTGCAGGGGCCGCTCCAGAGAACGGTACTTAATGGCATTGGACAGCAAATTTAACAGAATGCTGTGCAGGTACCCCTGATTGCAATACACGTCCTGCCCGGCAGGAAAGTCTGTCTGCACCTGCCCGTTCACTTCTTGCAACAAGCCCTCTAAGGAGCCCTGCACGTGCGCAAAGACAGATTCTACAGAAATCATCTCTTTTTTAAGGGCTACGTTGTTCTTGATGATGAGAATCTCCAGCAGATCGTCAATGACGTGGTTCAGCTTTATAGTAGACTCCTTGAACTTCTCAATAAGCATGCGGTTTCGGCCGGCCGGGATGGCCTTCATGTCTATGAGGTTGGAGATGCCCACCAGGTTGGACAAAGGCGCCCGCAGGTTGTGCGAGGTAATAAAGGAAAACTGCTTTAAATCTGAGTTGTTTTGGGTGAGTTCAGAAATAAGCACCTCACGCTCTGCCAAGTAGTTTTTGCGCGCGGTGATGTCCTGGTGCACAAACAGCCAGTAGGCGTGCTCGCCTGCCTTGTCGTAAATGGGAACGGCCTCCAGATGAGCCCAGTACGGCTCCCCGTTTTTTCTGTAGTTGATGAGCTCTATTTCACAGGCCTCTGCCTTGGCAATGGCCAGATTCAACTTTTCAATGGCTTCGGCCTGGCCAGGGAGTTCGGCGGGGCCGCCCAGCATCTTGAGCTCTCTGCCCAACACGTCTTCTGAGGCATAGCCGGTCACCTTTGTAAAAGCAGGGTTCACAAAGATGGTTTTCAATTCGCCGCCCGGCACGGCGCTCATGTCACTGACGGCAATAGCGTCCTTGGCGTGGGTGATGACAGACTCCAGCAAGCGCAACCGCTGTTCTTCTTCTTTTTTCTGAGTGATATCTGTTAAGAGCACAAAGAACAAATCCACTTCTGAGTTGGCGTCCTCTAAGGGCTGTATCTGCAACCTAAACCAGTATTTCTGGCTGGTCTTGGAGTATTGGATCATCTCACATTCAAAGGGCAGGCGCTGCGCCATGTGGTCATGGATCTGGCTCAAGGTGTGCGGATCTGTCTCTTCACCGTTCATGAGGCTGCCCGGCGACTTGCCCAACACTTCTGGCAGGGTCCAGCCCATCATTCTGGTAAAGGCGTCATTGACCCAGTGCAGGTTGCCGCCCAGCTGTAGAATGAGCACGCCGTTGATGGTTTCCTTGGCAATGACGGAGAGCTTGCGCAACTCTTCTTCTGCATACTTGCGGGCCGTGATGTCATGCACGGCGCCCACCATTCTAATGGCTTTCTGGGCTTCATCCCTAAGAATAAAGCCACGCTCCTCCAGGTGGAGGGTAGTGCCGTCTGGTATGATGGACCGGTACTCTATCTGCCACTTGTCTGCGCTGGTGTCCTGCAAGGCCTCCTCTAATGATTGGTTTACCCGCTCTTGGTCCAGGGGGTGCAGCATGTCTGCCCAGAACTGAAGCGTTGAGGTGGTAGGCGTGCGTTGGCAGGCAAACACCTTCTCAAAGCCTACGCCCCAGTAGAGGCTGTTGTTGACAAGGTCCCAGTCATAGATGGCGTCATTGGTGGCGGCGGTGGCCAGGTGGTAGCGGTCATTGCTCTGCCGCAGGGCGTCTTCGGCCAGCTTGCTTTCCAGAATGAGCTGCAACAGGTTTCTGATGCTGTCCAGTGAGCTTTCTTCGGCGGGCTGGGGTGATTTTACGTGGCGGTAATACACGGCCAGCGTGCCCAGAATCTGTTGGCTGGAACCCATGACGGGGAAAGACCAGCTCGCTTTTAAGCCATAAGACAAGGCTAGGTCCTTAAAGCCTTTCCAGCGCTTGTCTGTGGCTATGTCTACGGCAATGACCTTTTCTTTAAAGAAGGCGGCGGTGCCGCAAGAACCCACGTTGTCGCCAATGGTGGTGCCGTCCAGCAATTCACTATAGGCCGGGGGCAGGCTGGGCGAGGCAAAGGAGTATAGCTTGTTTCCCTCCAGCCGCATGAAGGACAAAAGCATGTCTGGGTGGATCTTCTCAATGCCAGCCAGGTAAAAGGCTATGGTTTCTTGCAGGGAGAACTTGGCCGAGGCGTTCATCTCCAGCACCTCTTTGCCCAGACGCTCCAAGGCTACCACGCGCTTGTACTCTGTCAGGTCAATTTCTGGACGCCCCGTACCTGGCGCGCTGTGGGCCTCTGGCTGGCTGTCACGCTGCTCTCTAAGCAGGTGCAGCTCTCCTTTGACCAGGTAAAGTTCTTCCTGCAATAAGGCAAGCCGCTTTTTGGCCGCCTCCAGCTCTTGCACCACCTCTTGGGCCGGCGTCTCATTTTGGGTACCGGTCTGCGGGGTGAGCAGTGCATCTTCTGCAAACAACATATTCTTAGTTTCTCTCTTGGTCTTAAATAAAACAGCCCTGTCTCCCTTGCCTTGGCCTTTTACTTAGCAGTGAGCAGAGGAGGGATACGTTTGCGTTGCGCTTCTGGGCTATACACCAAAACCGGTTGCGGGGAAAAGCCAAAGAGTCTGTCAACTTCACAAAATCCAACTCCTAAAGATACTTGGTCTGGCCCTAGCCTCAAAAGAACAGGCCTTTAATTTTTCAACCACCAAACCCACCCTTCTAAAAAAACAAAAACGCCTTGACACAGGCCAAGGCGTTTTTGGGTTGGTTTGGCCAAAAGAGGCTAAAAACGAAAGTATTAGAGAATCAGCATCACGTCACCGTAGCTAAAGAACTTATATTCTTCTTTGATGGCGGTTCTGTAGGCTTCCATCACCAGGTCATATCCTCCAAAGGCGGCAGCCATCATCAACAACGTTGACTCTGGCATGTGAAAGTTGGTGATGAGGCTGTTGGCTATTTTAAAGTCATACGGCGGGAAGATGAACTTATCCGTCCAGCCTTCATTGGCCTTTAGGCGGTTGTTGGCAGACACAGAAGACTCCATGGCGCGCATGGTAGTTGTCCCGATGGCACATACGCGCTTCTTGTTGTCCAAGGCGCGGTTCACCATGGCGGCGGTCTCTTCTGTTACAAAGAACTGCTCAGAGTCTGTCTTGTGCTTGGTCAGGTCTTCTACGTCTACGGGTCTAAACGTACCCAGTCCCACGTGCAAGGTTACCGGGGCCACGTCTACGCCTTTCAGCTCCAGACGCTTCAAAACCTCTTTGGTAAAGTGCAGACCGGCGGTTGGGGCAGCCACGGCACCCGTGATCTCTGCGTACACCGTTTGGTAACGCTCCTGGTCTTCTGGCTCTGGCTCGCGCTTGATGTATTTAGGCAGCGGCGTCTCGCCCAGGTCATGGATGGTCTTGTAGAACTCCTCATCTGTGCCGTCAAACAAGAATTTGATGGTACGGCCTCTGGAGGTGGTATTGTCAATCACTTCGGCTACCAGGTCACTGTCCCCAAAGTAGAGTTTGTTGCCTACCCGTATCTTGCGGGCCGGGTCTACTAGCACGTCCCATAAGTGAATGCGCTTGTCTAGCTCACGCAACAGGAACACCTCAATCTTGGCGCCGGTCTTCTCCTTGTTGCCGTACATGCGCGCCGGAAACACCTTGGTGTTGTTGGTCACCATCACGTCACCTTCGTCAAAATAACCAATGACGTCCTTAAAGATCTTGTGCTCAATCTTACCACTGTCACGGTGTAGCACCATCATGCGGGCTTCGTCGCGGTTGGCGGCTGGATGCGTGGCCAACAGACCTTCGGGCAGGTCAAACTTAAACTCAGATAACTTCATATTTAATATTACGGTATTAAAATATCTACAAAAATAGAGGGCAAAGGTAGGCAGATTGTCTTAATTTATTTTACTTTTAGCCAACTAAGTTAACTTAAGGAGTAGAATGATCTATTTACGGCTAGTTTTTGAAAGTGTACGCTTTGCGATGCAGGCCCTGAAGGCCAACCTGTTACGCACGCTTCTTTCCTTGCTGGGCGTGACCATAGGTATTTTTGCCATCATCTCTGTATTTACGGTGGTGGACTCTCTAGAGCGCAGCATTAGGCAGAGCATGAGCTTTGTGGGCGAGCGCATCATCTACATTGAGAAATGGCCCTGGATTTTTAAGGGCGATGACATGCCCTGGTGGGAGTACATGAAGCGTCCGCCGGCCACGGTGCGCGAGTACCGCTACCTGGAAGAGACCCTGGAGAATGCAGAGGGCGTGGCCATTGTCTCCAGACGGGGCGGCAACACCTTCAAGCACATGAACAACAGCATGACCGGCATCATGATGCAGGGCGTGTCCTTAAACTTTAACCAGGTGGCCGAAGTGCCCATTGTAGAGGGCCGCTATTTTACCCAGCAAGAGGTAGAAGGCTCCCGCAACGTAATCATCATTGGCCATGAGGTGGCAGAGAACCTGTTCCCGCAAGGCAACGGTCTGGGCCAGACCATTAAAGTGATGGGCCAGCGCTTTACGGTGGTGGGCATCATGGAGAAACAAGGCGCCGGGCTGTTTGAAGGCCTGCCCACCAATGACAAGAACTCTTATGTGCCGTTTGGCGCGTTTGGGAAGATGTTTGCCGGCGGCCCCAGGGGCGTGCAACCGTCCTTGATGGTGAAAGGAAAAATAGACGACCCGGGCTTACAGAACCTGGAGTATGAGGTACGCGGCAAGATGCGCACCATACGGGGCCTTAAGCCCTACCAGAATGACAGCTTTGCCATTAACCGCTCAGAGATGATGCAGGATGAGATCAGCAACCTGTTCTCCATCATTGGGCTGGCCGGCTGGGTGATTGGCGGCTTCTCCATCCTAGTGGGGGGCTTTGGCATAGCCAACATCATGTTTGTGTCTGTAAAGGAGCGCACCAACATCATAGGCATTCAAAAGTCACTGGGGGCCAAGAACTTTTTCATCTTGTTCCAGTTCTTATTTGAGTCTGTGTTCCTGAGTTTGATTGGCGGGGGCGTGGGCATCTTGCTGGTGTCCTTGATCACGTTCATCCCTACGGGCTCTCTGGAGATAATCCTTACGCCCGGCAACATATTTTTAGGGCTGGGCGTATCGGTCGTGATTGGGGTATTGTCGGGTATCATTCCGGCGGTGATTGCCTCCCATCTTGACCCCGTGGTGGCCATCCGGTCAAAATAAAATCCTGGATCTTAGTGAGCGTCGCTTTTACTGGATCTTAAAAAAGGTCCGGCCCGTTTCTGCGTCTCTTACTTTGCGCCAGGCAGTCCTGTTCTAAAGGCTTACAGACCTCTATTCTGTACACAACCGCTCTCTTGTTAAAGGGCATACATCCTATTTAGTACCCGCTCCGTTTTCTGGCTGTTTTCCAGAAAAGAGGGCAAAAACGATTGATTGATATTATGACGAAGTTGAGAAAAACCAGCAAGACCAAGTTGCAAGACGAGGTAAGCAACGTGGGCAGTGGTCAGACCATTGTCCAGCCAGACGCCAATGACAACAAAGTATCCTCTTTGCATGAGGCTAAGAAGATGGCCAAGCGCGAGGTTCCCCAGATCTCTGAAGATGACAAGCGCATTAGAGAGGCATTCACAGACAAGAACTGGAATGAAATTAAAATAGCCGACTCCTGGCAGATCTTCAAGGTGATGTCTGAGTTTGTGGAGGGCTTTGAGAAGATGGCCAAGATTGGACCGTGCGTGTCTATTTTTGGTTCTGCCCGTACCAAGGCAGACAACCCGTACTACATCATGGCCGAAGAGATTGCCGCCAAACTGGTGCGCCACGGCTACGGCGTGATCACGGGCGGTGGCCCGGGCATTATGGAGGCTGGTAACAAAGGCGCGCACTCAGAGGGCGGACGCTCTGTGGGCTTGAACATCCACTTGCCGTTTGAGCAGTTCAATAACATTTACATTGACCCAGACAAGCTCATCAACTTTGACTACTTCTTTGTGCGCAAAGTGATGTTTGTGAAATATGCCCAGGGCTTTATTGGCATGCCCGGCGGTTTTGGGACATTGGACGAGTTGTTTGAAGCTATAACGTTAATCCAGACCAAGAAGATTGGCAAGTTCCCGATTGTGCTGGTAGGCAAGAAATACTGGCAGGGCATGTTTGACTGGATCAAGGAGGTGATGCTGGAGCAGGAAAGCAACATCAGCCCAGAAGACATGGACCTGGTACACCTGGTAGACAACGCCACCGACGCCGTAAAGGTGATTGACGATTTCTACAGCAAGTACCTGTTGTCTCCCAACTTCTAGGAGAAGCATTTACAAGACACGGCCGTTTTTGGCCTGTTTTCCAGAAAAGAGCCCGAAAACGAAAGTCTTCGGGCTCTTTTGGTTTTAGGCGCATGAATGATGCTCAGAAATAAACTCGGCTTACTTATGGAAATATAGTCATCTGCGCATCTTCCAAGCATTCAACTACCTCGCTCCTATGAGAAACGCGCTACTCTTCTCGATTGGCTTCCTGCTCATACTTTCCTGCAAACAGCCCCAGCCGCCTAAACTGAGTTTAAAGGAGTGCACGTACCAGACTGGCAATCCCAATTTGCAGTTGTATAATGACGTCTTGATAGCGCTAATAGAAAACAACTCTCAAGGATATTTGGGTAGAAGCTTTGCAGACTCTGTAAGTAAGATACATAACTTATATGAACCATAAGACTCAATCAGGACCTATGAAAAACTCAGAAAGGTGTATGCCTTGTACGGCCAACGCCAGCGAGCCATTTTTAAACGGCCAGAAAAATGGTGTACGCTTTACCTTGACACCACCTGGAATGGCAAGCACCACTTTGAGGACATGCTTAGATATTACGCGAAAGACAGCACAGAACAGTTTTTTAGGCGTCACTTCGGTTTTGAAGCACCGGATTGGAAACCTCATTATCTCTATACCCTGCAAACCCAGCAGAAAGAATTCACCGCCAAGGACTTTTCAACCTGCACGTTCAAAGTAGCTGATATAAAGGATTATCAACAGGATAAGAACAACTGCGAAGTGGGCCGCATGCAGTTCTCAAAAGCGATCTATAATCAAGATCAGACCAAAGCCTGGCTATATTATGAATTCTTTTGCGGTGGTACCTGCGGCATGGGCGAAGTATTAACGGTAGAGAAGGTAAAGCACAAATGGGTCATAAAAAGGGCTGATCAGCAATGGATCTCTTAGATGTTTACCATCTTTGCATGAAAGACGCGGTTTTTGCGTTAACCACTAAAGCCGCCTTTACTCTCCATGAGCATAGACAGTACCAAAAGACAGAAACAGGCGCGCGTTCTGCGTGACTTCAGAAAAGTGCACCGGCTCACGGGGGCTCTGCTGTTTGTGTTCTTTTTTGTGATCTCCATCACGGGACTGCTGCTGGGTTGGAAGAAGCACACGGGCGGCCTAATTCTGGCCAAAACCTATACCGGCACGTCTACCAACCTGCAAGACTGGCTCCCTGTGGACAGCCTCACCCAGAATGCCTTTAAAGCGGTAAAAGACTCCCTAGGCATGGACACTACCATGCTCACCCTGGACCGCATTGACATGCGACCAGACAAAGGCACTGTCAAGTTTCTGTTTGTGGAAGAATATTTGGGCGTACAGTTAGACGCGGCCACGGGCAAAGTCCTGCACCTAGAAACCCGCCGCGCCGACTTCATTGAGAACCTGCACGACGGTTCTATTCTGGACCGCATCTTCGGCGTTGACAGTGGCACGCTCAAAGTCATTTACAGCACCATCATGGGCGTGGCCTTGCTCATCTTCACCATCACGGGTTTCTGGTTGTGGTACGGGCCCAAACGCATGAAGCAGGGCAGCTCCGCTTCTCTCTCCCCTACCACGACCGTCCATAGACCAGCCAGACCACTCAGAGGCAACTAGCATCCAGATTTTTAGCCTGTGCATCATTCCTGTTTCAGGGAAAAATCCACAAAAGCCTAACAAGTCGTTTTGGGGCTATTTTCTGGAAATGAGGCTAAAAGCGTAAGTAACTGAGGCTGTGATACAAATAGCTTCCTCAGGCTATTTTAATTCCCCTTTGGCTTTCTTAGATTTGCCTCCCCAATTCTATCTAAACCCTTTTTTGTGCGTTCATCTGTTCTTTCCAGGTTGCTGGTTGGCGGCGTCTTGGCCTTTTTCTGTCTGCTCTGTTGTGTACCTAAAAGCGCTTTTGCCCAGGGGCAGGGCACGTATTGGTACTTCGGGAATAACGCTGCGCTGGATTTTAGCTCTGGTAGTCCTAAGCCCTTGCTCAACAGCGCCATGAATACCTCTGAGGGCTGTGCCTCTATCTCGGATGCGCAGGGCAACCTGCTTTTTTACACAGATGGCATCACCGTTTGGAGTCATGACCACAAGGTAATGGCAGACGGCACTGGGTTAATGGGTCACTCTTCTACGGCGCAGGCCGCAGTGGTGGTCCCGGCGCCGGGCCAGCCCCAGCGGTATTACATCTTCACTAATGCCAACAACGCGCAACCAAACGGCCTCAGGTACAGCATCGTAGACATGTCTTTGTATGGCGGCAAGGGACAGGTGATAGAGAAGAACATGTTTTTGGCGGCGCCCGTCTCTGAGATGGTCACGGCAGTGCAACACGCCAACCGGCAGGACATCTGGGTGATTTGCCACGAGTACGGCACCAACACCTTCAAAACGTTTCTGGTCACTAAAAACGGTGTACAGACACAACCTGTCATCAGCCAGACAGGCAAGATTCACAAAGCAGAGAATGCTAATACCACAGCCATTGGTTGTATGAAGGCATCTCCAGACGGCCGCCGACTGGCGGTGGCCTCTTTTGGCGTAGGCGTAGAAGTGTATGACTTTAACGCCTCAACGGGAACCATCTTCAACCCCATTGCCATCAATGGCTTTTTTAACGGGTATGGCGTTGAGTTTTCTCCGGACATGTCTAAGCTCTACTACACCACTTCTGGCAACATAGACTTGATGCAGGTCAATCTTTTGGCGGGCAGTCCGGCCTTGGTGGCCTCCTCTGCGGTGCGCATTGCCAACATTGGCCAGGACGGCGCCCAGCGCTACGTAGGCGGAAGCTTGCAGATAGGCCCAGACGGAAAGATCTACGTGGCCCGGCCTACCAGCAAACACCTGGGCGTGATCCATCAGCCCAATGCCTTGGGCGCGGCCTGCCAGTACGTAGATCAAGGCGTGGACTTGGGCGGGGGCATTAGCATGTGTGGCCTACCGGTGTTTGTGCAGAGCTTTTTCTACTATGACGGCGAGCTGAAAATGACCAACACTTGCTTTGGCGAGGAGACCACTTTCAAACTGAACGTGGCGCCCAACGCCCCGGCGCCCCTGTCCACGCTTTGGGAGTTTGGGGACCCAGCCTCAGGCGTCTTGAACACTTCTACCCAAGCCATTGGCAAGCATAGATTCTCCGCGCCGGGCACCTACAAAGTCAAGCTTACCCGCACCTTCATCAACACCTTAGAGGAGTATACCATTGAATTTGTAGTGAACCCCTTGCCCAACGTAAACCTGGGGCTAGACCGCCAGATTTGCCCGGGCACGCCCGTAACGCTGGATGCCACCGTGGCAGGCGCTACTTCTTACCTCTGGAGCAACGGCCTCACCACGCCCACTCTCACCACCTCTACCCCGGGCACTTATTCTGTGCAAGTGACCTCGGCAACGGGTTGCGTGAATACAGACGAAGTAGTCATCTCCTTGCTTCCGGTACCCGCCTTTGATTTGGGACCAAACAAAGAGCTCTGTGAAGGAGAGGTTATGGTACTGGACGCTTTGCCCACCAACGCCGCCGGCGCTACCTTTAGGTGGCAGGATGGCAGCACCAAGAATTCCTTTACGGTGACCAAACCAGGCCGCTATGAAGTCACTGTCACCAGCCCAAATGGCTGCTCCATTACAGACGCAGTCACGGTAACATACAAACCATTGCCCATCGTCAACCTGGGGCCGGACCGCGTGCTGTGCACCAATGACCCGCTCACCTTAGGCACTGCGCAAACCGGTGCTATCTACAAATGGTCCACGGGCGCTACTTCGGCTACTATTTCACCCACAGCAAGCGGGACGTACTGGCAGGATATCACTATCAACGGATGTACCTCCAGAGACGAGGTGAACGTGCTTTTCAACCCATTACCGGTAGTTAACCTAGGCAAGGACACTACCCTGTGCGAAGGCCAGACGCTGCTTCTTAACGCAGCACGCGCCAACGCCACCTACAAATGGAAAGACGGTTCTACGCAACCCACCTTGCTTGTCAATGCGCCCGGCACGTATTGGGTAGATGTGACCAATGAGTTCAACTGCACCACCCGCGACGAGATAAAAGTCTATTACCTGAATCCCCCAACCATTGAACTGGGCAATGATACCACCATTTGCAACGGCGATGTACTGACCATTGGCCAGACACTGCCTGACGTGACTTACAAATGGTCTGACGGTTCTACTAATGCCACTTTGGATGTAACCAAACCCGGCACCTACCGCGTCACGGTCTCTTTGCAGGACATCTGTATTGAGTCTGATGCCATCACCATAAAGGCAAAAGATTGCGTAGCCGGCTTGTTCATTCCCAACATCTTCACGCCCAACGGCGATGGCATCAATGACAACTTCTTCATTATGGGCTTGCTGAATCCAAAGAATACCACCGATGCCGTTCGCTGGGAACTGTCTGTTTATGACCGCTGGGGCAAGCGGGTCTATTACACCAAGGACTATAGAAATGAATGGGAAGGAAAGGGCTTTTCTGACGGGGTGTACTATTACCATTTAGCCAATAACCAGGACGGCCGCCTGCTCAAAGGTTGGGTGGAGATTGTCCGGTAAATTCTGTTGCTTTACGGTATGGCTAACATTTCCCTTGACCAAATTACTGAACCTACCCTGCTCCTGAATGAGCAGATTGCCAAGGCCAACATCCAGCGCATGGCCCAGAAAGCCCAACGCGCCGGGGTGCATTTGCGCCCGCATTTTAAGACGCACCAAAGCTGGCAGGTAGGGGAATGGTTTAGGGAAGTCGGCACCACCGCCATCACGGTTTCTTCTGTGAAGATGGCGCAGTACTTTGCCCGGCATGGCTGGCAGGATATTACGGTGGCCTTTCCCTTGAACCGTCGTCAATTACCTCAAATTCAGGAACTGGCTCAACAGGTTACGTTGGGCTTGGTGATCACGTCTTCGGACGATGTGGCTTTCCTGCGCGAGCATCTGCAAACCCCAGTAAATATCTGGATTAAGGCAGACACTGGGTACGGCCGCACTGGCATCAAAGCTGAAGACATTGCTACGCTGGATTTGATTTTGAATGAATTGAAGCAACCCTCGGCGCATACGTTCCAAGGATTTCTGGCGCACGCTGGGCATTCCTACAAAGCCAGAGGAAAAGAGGAGATTGCCGCCGTGCATCAGCAGACCTTGGACAAGATGCGCGGCTTGAAAGAACGTTACCTAGGTGACTGGCCAAATCTGCAACTTTCCATCGGTGACACGCCGTGTTGCAGTGTCATGGAAGATTTTGCTGGCATAGATGAGATACGCCCCGGCAACTACGTTTTCTATGACCTCACCCAGCACCAAATTGGCTCCTGCCAACTGCAGGACATTGCCGTTGCGCTGGCTTGCCCCGTGGTAGCTCTGCACCCAAACCGCAACGAAGTCATTCTCTATGGTGGCTCCGTGCATTTCTCCAAAGACGTCCTGCCTTTGCCTGACGGCAATATCTTCGGGTTGGTAGTGCCTTTGACCGAGAATGGTTGGGGTGAACCTCTGGCAGATACGGCGGTGGTCTCCCTCTCTCAGGAGCACGGCATTGTTCGCACCACGCCAGCATTGATGCACCATTTCCAGCAAGGCGGTTTGGTGGGTGTGTTACCAGTGCACTCTTGTTTGACGGCAGATGTTGCCAGGAGTTATTTGACCTTGACCGGTGAACGGCTGGAGCATTTGAGCGGCATAGTATTGTAAGGACAGAGAGACACTCGCAGGAGCTTCGCACACTACTAGGTCTAGCATCTATGGGATCTGACAATTATGAAGCTGGCTCATCTTGGTCGCCTAGCTCCTCGTTCCCTCTCTGTCATCCTGAAAGGATCTTGGTAACGAACTAGACAGGCGCTCAAATAAACGGTACTATAGCTTGCCCACAAGATCTTTCCAAGATGACAAAAGTGAGGTAATCGTTTTTAGCCTGCTTTATGGAAAATAGACCACAAACGCATCTAATCAAAAACACTTCTTGCCTATTCACATGATGCGCACAAGACTTTTACTTTGCTTCTCCGCCCTTGGCCTTATTGTTAGCTGTACACCTCACACAGAAAAGGCGAGGCCAGTTATTCAGTCCATTACAATTATGGAATCTGGCATTGTTGATTCTGCTACAGCTGTAAATCCGCATCATGGAATCTGGGCTTATGTCCATTTTGACTTCGCAAATAACAGGGCATCAATTTATAGGAAAAAGTTTGCAGAGTATTTCTTGCCCGAATTCGACAGGTTCAAAAAAGATACTATTATAGCAAACCTGAATTCAGACACGCTGCTTATTGGCTTTGCAAACCAATTATTACAGTTTGATTTTAAAAATTTTTACTTGAAGGAAACATTAAAAAGGAAGAAAATAGAAGACGCAGGTAGGAATGGCAGGTTAGATGAAATAAGACATCTGCGCAGAATTGATTTTCAAGTCTTTTATGTTAGACTAAAAACTGATTCTGCTGAACAGGTTTTTGCTTACAACAACATGGTTGGGATTCCTGCCTTCATACATGTGACTGAGCTGTTTAATCGACTTACAGAATCAGAAAAATTAAAAGTCACTGCAAACAAACTGAACGAAGACAGTTTGATGGCTCCATTTCTGGCTCGTCCAGAGTTAATAAATTCTTTCTTTCCACCTCCTCCACTTCCAGATCCGCCACCTCCTCCCCCTCCCCCAAGTAAATACTAGCCTCCCATTTTCAGCCTCTTTTCCTCAAAACAGGCCAAAAACGCCTTTGCCCGTCTTCCCGAAGAACAACCACCTTCCGCTAAACTATTCCTTTACAAATTCGGTTAAGAAGAGATGGATTGCCCGGTGCCATGGTAGCGCGGGAATGCCTACCTTTGCTCTTTAAACCGAACCAAATCGGATGACGCCAAAAGATACGGATGCTACGCAGGTAGCCAAAAAACATACCTCAACCACCGTGGATGTGCCCTTCATTGAAGTGTATGGCGCCCGGGAACACAACCTCAAGAACATCAGCCTTAAGATACCGCGCAATGAGTTGGTGGTCTTCACGGGCATCTCGGGCTCTGGTAAATCCTCCCTGGCCTTTGACACCATCTACGCCGAGGGCCAGCGCCGCTACATGGAGACCTTCTCGGCTTACGCCCGCTCCTTTCTGGGGGGCATGGAACGTCCCAACGTAGACAAGATTGAAGGGCTTTCGCCGGTAATCTCTATTGAGCAGAAAACCACTTCGCGCAACCCCCGCTCTACCGTGGGCACCATCACTGAGATTTATGACTTCCTGCGCCTGCTGTACGCCCGTACCGCCGAGGCCTTCAGTTATGAGACCGGTGAGAAGATGGTCAAGCAGAGTGATGACCAGATTGTGAACCACATTTTGGAGTACTTCAACGGCAAGCGCACCATCATTCTGGCCCCCGTGGTGAAAGGCCGGAAAGGCCATTACCGCGAGCTGTTTGAGCAGATTAGAAAGATGGGTTTCCTGCGCGCCCGCATTGACGGCGAACTGGTGGAACTCACGCCCAAGATGCAGGTGGACCGCTACAAAATCCACGACATTGAGATTGTGATTGACAAGCTGGTGCCCTCTGCCGAGGACCGCTACCGCCTGTCCACCTCTATCCAGAACGCATTGCAACACGGCAAAGGCACCGCCCTGGCCATGGACGCCGACACCAACGAGACGCAATTCTACTCCCGTCACCTGATGGACCCGGCCACAGGCATCGCGTATGATGACCCGGCGCCCAACACCTTCTCCTTCAACTCGCCGTACGGTGCGTGCCCGGTGTGTAATGGCCTAGGCGAAATCCAGGAACTGACCGAGGAATCCATTGTCCCCAGCAAGAGCGTGAGCATCAGCCGGGGCGGGATTGCGCCCTTGGGCGAGTACCGCGACATCTGGATTTTCTCACAGATACAGGCCTTACTCAAACGCCACAAGCTTTCTTTAATGGCTCCCATTGAGGACATCCCCGAAGAGGCTTGGCATCAATTGATGTACGGTTTTGAAGAGGAAGACCCAAAGGGCAAGAAAGAGCCATTCGTATTTGAAGGTGTTATCAACTTCCTCAAAAAACAACTGGAGTCTGACTCTGACAACGTACGCGCCTGGATTCAGGAATACACCCAACAAAGCACCTGCCCTGAGTGCAACGGCTACCGCCTGAAAAAAGAATCCCTGCACTTTAAACTGGACAACACCCACATTGGACAACTCTCTGAGATGGACATCCAACAGCTCGCTGACTGGATAGCCAACCTGGAAGACCGCCTCAATGACCGCCAGAACCTGATCGCGCGCGAACTCCTGAAAGAGATTCGCAAACGGATTGGCTTTTTGGTAGACGTAGGGTTGGAGTACCTGCATTTGCACCGCTCCGTGCGCACGTTGTCTGGCGGCGAAAGCCAACGGATACGTTTGGCTACGCAGATTGGTACGCAGTTGGTGGGTGTGCTCTACATCATGGATGAGCCCAGCATTGGCCTGCACCAGCGCGACAATGAGAAACTGATCAAGGCTTTGCAGGACTTGCGTGACTTGGGCAACTCCGTGGTGGTAGTAGAACATGACAAAGACATGATTCTGGCCGCCGATTACGTGGTGGACATCGGTCCGGGCGCAGGTATTCACGGCGGGCAGATTGTAACCGCCGGCACACCCCAAGAAATGATGGAAAGCGGTACCACTACTGCTGACTACTTAAGCTACAGAAGAGGTATTCCAGTACGCCGTCAGAAGCGTGAAGGCAACGGCAAGAGCGTGATTCTGCGCGGCGCCACCGGCCATAACCTGAAAGACGTGACGTTGGAACTGCCTTTGGGCAAACTCATCTGCGTGACCGGGGTTTCGGGGAGCGGTAAGTCGTCGTTGATTCATGACACGCTCTACCCTATCCTCAACAAGCACTTCTTCCACGCCAAGCGTGAGCCGCTTCCGTTCAAAGGCATTGAAGGCCTCAACCACATTGACAAGGTAATTGAGGTAGACCAAAGCCCGATTGGCCGTACGCCGCGCTCTAACCCAGCCACCTACACAGGGGTGTTCACCGAGATCAGAAGCTTGTTTGCGTCCATGCCCGAGGCCAAGATCAGAGGCTATGCGGCGGGTCGTTTCTCGTTCAACGTGAAAGGCGGTCGTTGTGAGACCTGTGAGGGAGCCGGTATGCGCACCATTGAGATGAATTTCATGCCAGACGTGTACGTGCCGTGTGAGACCTGCAAAGGCAAACGCTACAACCGCGAGACGCTGGAGGTTCGCTTCAAAGGCAAGTCGGTGACAGATATTCTGGACATGACCGTGGAGCAGGCCGTAGAGTTCTTTGAGCACCAGCCTAGAATCCTGCGCAAAATCAAAACGCTGAATGATGTGGGTTTAGGCTACATCACCCTTGGCCAGCAGGCTACCACGCTTTCGGGTGGTGAGGCGCAGCGCGTGAAACTAGCCACGGAGCTTTCCAAGAAAGACACGGGCCGCACGCTCTACATTCTGGATGAGCCTACCACGGGTCTGCATTTCCAGGACATTGAGCATCTCTCTGATGTGTTGAACCGTCTGGTGGACAAAGGCAACAGCGTGCTTATTATTGAGCACAACATGGACTTGATTAAAGTAGCTGACCATGTGATTGACATCGGGCCCGAGGGCGGCGCCAAAGGCGGAAGCATTGTGGCCCAGGGCACGCCCGAGGAAGTAGCCGCCACCGGCTTAGGCCACACGTCGCGTTTCTTGAAAAATGAGCTCAGCACCAGCCACTACATTGACGCGCCTGTGTTTGTAGAAGAAGAGGTAGAAGAAGCCTTTGACGACCTGCCAACCGATGAGGTAAAGGAGAAGAAGCCCAGAGGCCGCAAGAAGAAAGAGGAAACGGCAGATGTTTCTGCTGCACCTGCCGCGGCTACGGAGAAGAAAAAACCCGGCCGTAAAAAGAAGACCGACTAGCGTTTTTGGCCTGATCCTCTGAAAACAGGCCAAAAACGAAGATAACAGAAAGCCCTCTCTGCACGTGTGCGGAGAGGGCTTTCTGTTTAAGGATGATTTCGCTGGAATATCGCCTTGGCAGTAGACAGCTAGGTCAGACTTTAAAATGGCTCCTTTTGAAAAGTCTTGGCCAGAGGAAACCAAAGACTATTTCTTAGCGGCGGTGTCTTTCTTGGCAGTAGTGGCAGTGGTATCTTTTGTAACGGCCGTAGTGTCTTTAGGAGACTGCGTTTCTGGGTTGGCCAGCGTGGCCTTGCTGTTGGCTTCGGCCACGGCGTCACTGCTGTTATGACCGGTTCCTGCCTGATTATCAGTTAAACCATAGCCAGTACCTTTATCATCTACGTCTGTAGAGGCTGTGTATGTATTACAAGCCGAGCCTACCAATAAGGCACCAGCCACAAAAAATGGCATTATCTTTTTCATATATCTTGTAATGTGTTGCGGCAAAGGTAAATAATTTGGGGCTTATACCACACCCTCGGTCAGGGGTTTATCTCTGTTATGGGTAGAAAAATTCTTTCCTCTAATCACTAAGACACTAGCCTTACATTTACATTGGTTTTCTGGGTAGGACTTTCCTATCCATCACTGCTCTGTGGTGCATGCATTTGGCTGTTCACTTGGCATTGCCGTCTGTTCCGGTGTGTGCACGCATTTGGCTATTCTTACCTTCCTTCTCTCTTCCGGTGCGAAATTCTTGCCTTGTTTCATTTGTTCTGGTAAGCGCTCACGGCCGCGAGGCCCCGCCCTGTCCCTTCGCACTGCTGTTGTCTGTGGGACTTCGTCCCTGCCTCCGCTCCCGCGGCGCACAGACAACAGAGGCGCTCAGGACCAAGGCTGATTCGGGTGCGCTTGGTTTAGGCTTGTTGGTGGATTTAGTCGATGGTAGGCAATGACTGCTTCTGTTGTGCAGACGTCACGCGTGCTGCGCACGGCTGTAGCCATCTGCTCGCACGTGACCGGCCGGGCTTGCGCCCTGTCCGTAGCGGCGTAATACATAACGCCGCGTCTCCATGCAACGATCACTGCACCCAAATCATAAGCTTTCCTACGCCAGAATCTCTTTATGGGCAGAGTTTAAGGCCTCTACCAGTTCGTCACCTGGTCTCTTCGTAGTGGACACGGCGTTATACATAACGCCGCTACGGAACGGATAACCGGAAACAACCGACCTGTCATTTTTGGCCTGAAATCCGGGAAACAGCCCGAAAACGCATAAAGAGAAAAGCCCTTCTCAGCAGGGAGAGGGGTTGGGGTGAGGCCAACACCATTACCTAGATTCAGGACTCGGGCTCAAGACTCAGAGCTATTTAAGACTTGAGAGCATCTTAGCCAAGAACTGTTTTTGGCTTATTTTCCAGAAAACAGGTCAAAAACGAAGAGCCAACCAAATTTACACTGGTTGGCTCTTCAACAAATATATCTAACGATGCCTTAGTCTACCTGGTCTTCAATCTTGGTGGCCATGTCTTGGTGGGACTTAAGCATAGGCAGGGTTTTAGTGGCAAACGCCTTCACGGTTGGAGCCTGGGCGTTGTTGCTCTTGGCTTCAAACAGGGCGATATCCATTTTATGGGCCACTTCCATCATGTCCATGTAGGCCTCGTCAAAGTCTTTGCCGGTTTTGTTGTTGAGTTTGTCCAGCATGGTCTGGTGCATGGGCATTAGAACGGTAGGCAGCTGTACGTTCATCTGTGAGGCAATGGACATCTGCTCTTGGTTGGCCTTGGTGTGGTGGTCTACCATCATCTGCGCGAAGCGTTTTACTTCGGCGTTGGAGGCGTTTTGCGCGGCCAGCTTACCGGCCTGTATCTCTAGCATGTTGCTGCTGGCGGCCGTCATCATAAAGGTGGCATCGTCCATGTTGGCAATCGTCTCGGCGTCTAGCATGCCAGTGCTGTTGGCCGTGCTGCCGGCGCCGGTAGCAGTGGCTGTACCTGTGGCGTTTCCGCCGCCGCCCAAGCCAGTGGTGCCGCCCGAAGCAGTTTCATTGGCCACCGTGGCGTCTGTGGTGGTTTCGGCGGTGGTGTTGGTGTCAGAGTCTGTGGTAGTGCTGGTACAGGCGGCGCCAAACAGCATGGCTCCGGCGGCAAAGAATAACATTGATTTTTTCATAGAAGTAGTGTTTTAGTGTTTGTGTAATGTGCGTCAGGTTCTCTCTTAGGCACTAGCAGTTGGCTAGTTGGCGGCTCTCTCTACTTTATCTTCTAGCTGGTCTGCCTTGTGCCCATGGGCGCGCAGATTAGGCAAGGCGCGTATGGCAAAGGCCCGCACGCTGGTGGTAGCCGCCGCATTGCTCACCATTTCAAACTTGGCCAGGTCTTCTTTGTGGGCTTCTTCCATGGCATCCATATACTTGCGGTCAAACTGGGTGCCCGTCATGGAGCCAAGCTTTTCTACCAGCTTTTGATGCCGGGCCATCATGGCCGTAGGCAGTTCCAGGTTCATGCCCTGGGCTACAGATAGTAATTCTTGATTGGCTTTGGTGTGGTGGTCTTTCATCAACTGGCCAAACTCCTTCACCTCTGGATCTGTGGCTCTTTGCACGGCCATTTGCCCTAAGGTCACTTGCATGAGGTTACGGCTGGCCATCTCAGTGAGAAACTGCTCTTCTGTTAAGGGGCGGTTGTCATAGAGCATGGTGTTGGAGACGGCAGACCCAGTGCCCGTGTTCATGTAGCCGGCACTGCCGGTCTCTTTGGTGACGCCGGCGGCATCGCTTTTGTTCATAACGCTGGCGGTGTGGCTGTCTGTGGTAGGCACCGTATTAGAGGTAGAGGCGTCTATCCTGCTGCACGCGCCTAGGGCTACGGCGGCCAAAACTCCAATGGTATATCCTGTCTTTCTCATAGTGCTGGTGTTTATGGTAGTCAATGTGCTGTTCTCAACACCTTCCCTGTGAGGAATTATTTAGTTAATACGTTTTTCAATTGGGTGGCCAGGCGCACATGTCCTTGCAAGACCGGCAGCGTCTTAAGGGCATAGCCACTTAAAGACACGTTTAAATTACCTTGTGAAGCTCCCCTAAACAGGGTTACGTCTTGCTGGTGCACGGCCTCCATCTCGGTGGCATATGCTTTCTCAAAGGCGGCGCCCGTTAGTTTAGACACGCGGTCATAGATGGCCTGGTGCTCTGACCGTAGCGTGGTGGAATACGACAAGTCTTGCTGGCGGGCTAAGCTTTGCAGTTCACTGTTGGCTTTGCCGTGATGGTTCACCATGATTCTGGAGAACTCCCGCGTCTCAATGGTGACCGCCTTTTGCAGCGCCACCTCGCTTAATCGTAGCTCTAGCTGTCCGCTGCTGGCGGCGGCCGTCACAAAGGCTTGGTCTGCCTGCTTGGTAGACTGCGTTTCTGTACCAGTGCCGGTGCCCGTGGGCGTGCCGTCTGTGCCAATGCCCAAGGTGGCACACCCGGTGCTACTGCACAAGATGCCTGCCACCCCAAGGGTGTAGATCCATTTTTTCATCATGCTGCTGTTGATTGGTTGTTTGAATTAGGGGTTTAGTTGCTCTTCTACTTGCTCTGCCTGTGCCAGATGGGCCCGCAGCATAGGAAGGCTCTTGGTGGCGAAGGCTTTCAATTCTACGTCTGTTCCTTCAGCAGCCATGTCCTCAAAATCTTTGATGGCCTGCTTGTGCTCCTTCATGACCGCCTTCAGGTACGCCATGTCAAAAGCAGCGCCGCTCTTGCTCATGATCTCATTGTACTCGTCCTGGTGGTCGTCTCCCATCTGCGTGGGCGTTACCAGGTTCTTGAGATCAGCAATCTGCTTAAGCTGGGCGTTGGCCTGCGTGTGGTGGTTGAGGAGGGTTTGTCCTAGTTCGCGCACTAGCGGAGACGCGCCTTTGCTGGAAGCCAGCCGGCCCAGCTCTGCTTCTAGCAAGCCACCGCTGGTGACTTCGGCTACAAACCACCCGGCTTTCTCGTCTTTGCCCGTGGTTTCCAGGAGTTTTTCATTGTGCTTTCCGGCAGCGTCTACAGAGGTGGAGTCTGAGGAACCGCCACAGCTGGTCAATATTGTCAACAAGGCGCCGCTGAAGAGAAAACACAATCTTTTTTTCATAGTGGTATTTTGTACAAATGGCATACAGGTCTCACCTGCTGGCTATTTTTACGGGCTTGCCATAGGATGGTTTTCATAGGCGGTTTTCTTGCTTGCAAAGAGCATTGTTGTGATTTTACCAGTATACATTTAAACGGAAAGAGCCCGCGCCTTTTGCAAGACGCGGGCTCTCTTGTTTTTGGCTTGTTTTCTCAAAAACAGGCCAAAAACGCTTACTCACCAGTGAAGACTGGTTTGCGCTTTTCATTGAAGGCGGCCACGCCCTCGCGGTTGTCAGCAGAGTTGCCGGCAATCTCCTGACAGTAGGCTTCATAGTCCAGCATTTCGTCCAGGCTAGACTCAAAGGATTTGTTCAGCATCTTCTTCATGAGGCCGATGGCTTTGGTAGGCGCACTGGCATAACGCTCGGCAATCTCTTGCACGGCGGCATCCAGTTCCTCTGGAGCAACTACTTGGTTGACCAAACCTAGTCGCAAGGCTTCATCGGCTTTTACCTTTGTGCCCAGCGTGCTCAGTTCAAAGGCTTTGCGCATGCCCACCAGACGCGGCAAGAAGTACGATGAACCCGAATCCAACACCAAGCCTACGTTGACAAACACTTCAATCAAACTAGCTTCTGTGCTGGCCACTACATAGTCACATGCCAAAGCCAGGGAACAACCAGCCCCGGCGGCCACGCCGTTCAGGCGGCAGATGATGGGTTTTGGCAGTTCGCGCATGGCCCTGATGATGGGATTGTAGCGCTTGTGCAGGCTGTCTGCAAGAGAGCGTTTTTCTGCGCCGGCAATGGCTTTCAAGTCCTGGCCGCTACAGAAGGCTCTGCCGACACCCGTCAAAATCACCACGCGCACGTTCACGTCTCTGGTTACTTGCTTAAGAGCGTCTTGTAGTTCAAAGCTCTGCTGGTCGTCAAAGGCGTTGAATACCTCTGGACGGTTGAGCATGATGGTGGCTATGCCATTGGTGACGCTATATTGTAGAATTTGCTCAGACATGTTGTTTTTGGGCTGTTTTATGAAAAGTAGGCTAAAAACGGTTTTATCAAAAGTACAGATTTGGGTTGGGAGTGCCAAAGGGTTGCCATTGGTGCTTTTTTTCTGTTTCTTTCCTATCTCAATTTCTTAATCCCACTCCAACCTAACATGAACAAAACCTATACCCTTTTGCTGGGGGCCGCTTTCTTGGCGTTCCCGGCAATGGCCCAGCAAAAAGCCGAGCCGCTGGACGCGGCCATCGTAGAGAAAATCAAGCAGGAAGGACTGCAGAAGTCTCAGGTGATGGACATTGCGTTCTACCTCACAGACGTGAACGGCCCGCGCCTTTCGGGTTCTACCGGACTGGCCAAAGCCAACCAGTGGACCAAAGAAAAACTTGCCTCCTGGGGCTTAAAGAACGCCACCATTGAGCCGTGGGGAACGTTCGGGAAAGGCTGGGAAGTAGAGAAATCCTACCTGGCCCTGACCAAGCCGTATTACCAGCCCATGATTGGCTCACCCAAGGCCTGGACGCCCAGCACCAACGGTCCGGTAAAAGGGCAGGTAGTCTTGGTGAAAGCCACCAAAGAAGAAGACCTGGCCCAGTACGCCGGCAAGCTGAAAGGCAAGATTGTGATGGCCGAAGTCACCAATCCTATCAAAACCACTTTTGAGGCCGACGGCAACCGCTACACCGACGAGCAACTGCACAAGATGGCCGAGCCAGTGGCTCCAACTGCCGGACGCGCACCTATGAGCGAAGAGCGTATGGCCCAGATGCGTGCCCGTCGTGCATTTGTAACCAAGATGAACGAGATGATTCTCTCTGAAGGCGCTGCCGCCATCCTAAGTTCACGCGGAGGTTCACATGGTACGTTCTTTACTACCAACGGTGCACCGTACGCCATGGACGCCAAGCCGGCCCTGCCTGAGTTTGAGATTGCCCAGGAAGACCTGTCCCGCATGAGCCGCCTTTTGAGCGCTGGCATTCCAGTAGAAGTAGAACTAGAGAGCAAAACCCGATTCTTAACTGATGACCCGCAAGGCTACAACGTCATCGCTGAGATACCAGGTTCTGACAAAAAACTGAAAAGCGAAGTAGTGATGCTAGGCGGTCACATTGACTCTTGGCACGCCGCTACCGGCGCCACAGACAACGCCGCGGGCGTGGCCGTGATGATGGAAGCCGTACGCATTATCAAAGCCTTGAACCTTCAGCCTAAGCGCACTATCAGAATCGCGCTTTGGGGTGGTGAAGAGCAAGGTCTGCACGGTTCCCGCGGTTATGCCAAGAAGTACATAGGTGACACCAAAACGATGGCCTTGTTGCCACAACAGGAGAAAATCTCGGCGTACTTCAACCTGGACAACGGTACTGGCAAGATCAGAGGTATTTACACGCAGGGCAATGAGGCCGTGGCTCCGTTGTTCTCTGAGTGGTTGAAGCCCTTCAACGCCATGGGCGCCACTACCGTGACCAACCGCAATACCGGCGGCACCGACCACTTGTCTTTTGACGCGCTGGGCGTACCGGGTTTCCAGTTCATCCAGGATGAGATTGAGTACAACACCCGCACCCACCACACCAACATGGACACCTATGACAGACTACAGCCCGAGGACCTAAAACAAGCCTCTGTAATTGTGGCCAACTTTGTGTACCAGACCGCCAACCGCGCAGAGAAACTGCCGCGCAAACCCATGCCTAAGCCGCAGTCATAAGGTTTAGCTTTAATCATAACCTAAAAGCCCGGTGTTCTTTCCAGAGCATCGGGCTTTTTGATGAAGTGTAAATGGGGACGGGGCGTTTTTGGCTTCTTTTCACCAAAACAGCCCAAAAACGGATTTTTCTCCCGCCCTTGTCGCGTGTTTTCACCAACAAGCGGAAGGGTCCTTGCACCTAGCTATCGCCTCGCATACTATTCTGATTTCTTTGAAAGCATCCAAAGAGATGAACCCGGTCGGTTTTAGCCTCTTTTGCGCAAAACAGCCCAAAAACGAACATCTTCTCTTCAACATCATTCTAACTAGTTATCAATCAGCAATAACTGATTCCTGTCAACTAATTCCTACTGACTGTTTACCGTATCTTGTAATTGTGTATCTTTACTAATTACCCTATTACGCTTTTATGAATACTCGCAACGCAAACATGCTTTTAAACGGCATGCTGGTGGTTTCCTTCTTGATTCTCATGCGCAACATAGAGCATCCAAACATCATGGTGCCTGCGCTGTCCTTCGTAGGATTCTTGATCTTTGTCGTGTTCAAGTTCATCATCACCCTTAGAAACCGAAAACAGAAATAACCTAACCGCTTACCCCTATGGAGTCCTTCTTCCTGAACTTGTCTCCTCCCAATGAGAACAGATCCACGCTGTCCTGGCTATACTCGGCCATGGCGGCCATCTTTTTGCTGGTAGGCTGTGTAGGCGTCTATACCGAATTTGCTTCTGGGCAGGCCCAATGGCACAACTACCTGTTGCCGCTGGTCCAGATGGCGCTGGGCATCTCTTACCTGGTGGTGGTGATTAGAAGAAGACGCCCGGTGGGCAAAAGCTACGTGCAGGTAGACGACCAGCAGATAGAACTCAAACTAGAGCCAGATGAAGACGCGTACACTCTGCCCTGGGAAGACATTCACCTCTTGCGCGTCCAGCCAAACAAACTCATCTACCGCCTCTCTACCGGCCACACCGGCGAAATCGATTTAGAGGACGTCCCAGAAGAGCACCTGGAAACCGTCCGGGAAGTCATCAGGCAAGCCGGCAAACGCAAAGGAGTAAGTCTTTGAGAGAGTCCTGAGTCGCGAGTTCTGAGTCTTGAGTCAAGCATCATATAAAACGTAAAGGCCCTGAAGAAAACTCTTCAGGGCCTTTACGTTTTTAGACTTTTTTCTGAGAATTAGGCTAAAAATGGATATAAGCTGGTTGAAATTCTTGTACAATTAAGTAATAGTAATCCCTTTCAACAGAGTCACCGTTTACTTCTTCAAGTCAACCATTTATTCCTTTACAGGAATATGCCATGTCTGGCCAGAGGCGGCTTTCCTTGGTATGAAGGTATACTTAGCAGGGTCCTTCAGCTTTAATCTCCATACAAACCTTAAGATTTCTGCAGAGGGGGTTGATGCCTCAGTATCCGGAGGGCATTTTGCTCCAATGTTCATGTAAATAGTATCTTCTATTTGGGTTATAAGACCATCGAGCGGGCAGTCTGTAGAATGCCAAAGAACAAAGGATATCTCTACTGAATCTGACTCTAATCGTTTAACCTGAAGTTGGTGAGCTTTTCTTATATTTTGTCCAACAAGAAACCTCTTGACATCATCTCTTGAGGCATTATAATACTGAAATTTGGAGGGCAGTTTATTTTCAGAGCAGGCTGAGTATGCACCAAGGGAGAATAAAAAAATGGTAATCTTAAGAAATGCATTGACCTTCATACGAGGGAATATGTTACCAATGATACTAATTAGAATCTGTTTCTTCTTAAGGTAAATCAATTTCATCTGTCTTCCTGAAAGGAACCTGTGGGCGAACTAGACAGGCGGTTGCATAAGAGCAGATTCTCCCCTTGAGGGGAGCGCAGAGGGGTGTTTATTTCAACAGATGAAGCTATCATATACTCATTTTGAATCTATAGAGCTAGGGTTAATGAATGTTCTATTTCTTCTTTTGATGTGCTAGTTTGAAGTAATGAACTCCTAGAAATATTGAGATTAGAGGAAGGACAGTCAAAGGAATTTTAAAACCTAAGAACCCTAAAAATGTGATGAAGGTCAAAATCCCAAACAAAATACCCAGTTGTCTGAAGTCCTTTTTGAACAAGTACAGGAAAAGCAATAGGATATTCCAAAAGGAGTAAACTATAACTTGCCATACCAGCATAAACCCTTCATAAAACTTCTTCTTGAAGAAATATGCTATGGAATCGTCAACTATTATGAGGAATAATAGAAGAAAGGAAAATGCTGTAAGAAGGTAATGGTAGTTACTCTTATTTAAACTAAAGCTGAGTCTCATATAAACAGCTGCTTTAAAAAGGAAGCCCCCAGAGAATCACGCCTAGCAGAAAACCCAGAATAAAGCCTGTGTAGACTTGTTTAGTGTTGTGGGCGCCTAACGCCAGCCTGGCAGAAAGAACCGCTCCGGCAATGGCAATGCCTATAACGGCGGGGTAAAACAAATGCGGTTCTGGGAGCCAGTCATAAAGCAAAACCAGAATACCCAAGGCCCCGCCTACCCCAATGGCGTGCGCGCTAATCTTCCAGAACTGGTTAATGACCAGCGTCATGTAGACAGACGCCGTGATGATGGCCATCACGTAAAAGAACAGGTCGTCAAAGTAGGTCTGGCGGTAAAAGAGGACGGTAGTCACCGTGTAACAGGCTGCGGCAAACAATAAGGGCCAGCGCCGGTCTGCCCTGCTTTCTAAGGTAAGGGATGAGATTTGTCCCGCCCGCCGCATGGCATACGCTCCCAACCCTGGAATGAGGAAAGTGGTCAGAAAGACCATAATCCAGACCAGACGCCGCCCTTCTACCGGGAACGTCAAGGCACCCACCGGCAGGTAGAACAAGATCAGGGCGAACAAGTACGATGGCAACAGCAGTGGATGAAACACCACTGACAGCACCAGCGCGAGGCGGGGATTCACTTCGTTAATTAAAAATTAGAAATTAGGAATGGGGGCATGCAGGAAACGGCTCTAGCTCAATCGTAAATTTGGTTAAAAATAATTTCTAATTTTTAATTTCTAATTCGCCTTCGCAAGGAGTTGTAAGCCATTTGGCTTACAACTCCTTGCGAAGGCGCGCTACGGGTATGTTTAACTGCTCACGGTATTTGGCCACGGTGCGGCGGGCAATGTTATAGCCTTTCTCGTTGAGCATTTTTTCAATCTTGTCATCTGAGAGCGGCTTGCGTTTGTTCTCTTTCTCAATGATGTCTTTGAGAATGGCCTTCACCTCGCGACTACTGGCTTCTTCGCCGGCATCGGTGGCAATGCCTTCAGAGAAGAAGAACTTAAGCGGTATAATCCCGAACTCGGTCTGTACGCTCTTGCTGTTGGCCACCCGGCTGACGGTAGAAATGTCCATACCGATGTCCTCGGCGATGTCTTTCAGAATCATGGGGCGCAGCTTGCTTTCATCGCCGTCCAGAAAATACTCATACTGGCGTTTCATGATGGATTCCATGGTGCGCAACAGGGTATTCTGGCGCTGTTTGATGGCGTCAATAAACCACTTAGCCGAGTCCAGTTTCTGCTTCACAAAGGTGACCGTCTCCTTGAGCTTCTTGTCTGTCTTGGCGCTTTTGTCATAGGCGTCAAACATGTCGGCGTAAGACCGCGAGATGCGCAGGTCTGGCGCGTTGCGGGCGTTCAAAGACAGTTGCAACTGGCCTTCCTCATTGGTGATGATAAAGTCCGGAATCACGTACTGCACGCGCGTAGCGCCCCCGCTACCGCCGGGCTTGGGGTTGAGCTTCAAGATTAAGTCTATCGCCGATTTGAGTTCATAGTCCTCCAGCTCCAGCTTCTGCTGAATGCGCGGATAATGCTTCTTAGTGAACTCGTCAAAGGTGTCATGGATGATTTGCTCCGCTACCTCAGTAATGTCATCTGGGTCGCGGCGCTCTAGTTGCAAGAGCAGACACTCCTGCAAATCGCGGGCGGCAATGCCAGGCGGATCAAAGGCTTGGATGCGGCGCAGAACATCTTCAATTTCCTCTACGCTGGCTTCTATGTTCTGCGAAAAGGCCAGGTCATTGGAGATGGCCTGCAGGTCACGGCGTATGTAGCCTTCTTCGTCAATACTGCCAATCAACTGCACGCCAATGGCTTGTTGTTTCTCATTGAGGTTCAGGAAGCCCAGTTGGTCCATGAGCGAGTCGGTGAGCGAACCCGTGAAGGCAATGGGCGTCTCGCGCTCCTCTTCCTCGCCGGGACCATCGCCTTGCATTTTATAGCCGGCAATGTCATCATCGCTCATATATTCTTCCAGGTTGAGGTCGCCGTCGTCATCGTCGCGGCGCATCTCCTCCTCGGCGTAATCATCTTCGGTATTGTCGAAATCTTCGTCCGCGTCTGAGGAGGTGTCCTCCTCGGCGGGGGCATCATCGGCTACGTCACCTTCTTCCAGCGCAGGATTGATTTCCAGTTCTTCTTTGATGCGGGCCTCCAGCTCAGCGGTAGGCACCTGCAGCAGTTTTATGAACTGTATCTGCTGGGGTGATAGTTTCTGGGATAAAAGCTGTTTTAAGTCAAGTCTCTGCATAGGCGAACGGCACCGGCCCCACAAGCGCGGACTAGGCCAAAGTTATGGTTTTTTACTACGGCTTTGCAAAAAAGGTTAATTTTGAATTTCGTGCCAAGGGCGCGAGGTATCACGTAGCAAGGATCAGGTAGCAAGACTTTTCTTTTTAAGTACTTCATACTTTGTACGCTTACCTGTTACCTTTGTCCTGATACGTGATACTTGATACGCGCTACCTATTTGGCGCTACGTGATACTATTATGAAAAGAACAAAAGTAAAAGCATTGCTCCAATCTGCGGAGAGAGGCCACGACGTTTTACTCAAAGGCTGGGTGCGCACCAAGCGCGGTAACAAGTACGTGACGTTTATTGCCGTCAATGACGGTTCTACCATTCATAATATACAGGTGGTGGCAGACATGAATCTGTTCACAGATGAGTCTCTGCGCGACGTGACCACCGGCGCCAGCGTGTCTGTAGTAGGAACCTTGGTAGAAAGCCAGGGCAAAGGCCAGACCGTAGAGATACAAGCCCGCACCATTGAGGTGATTGGCCTGGCAGACCCAGAAACCTATCCTTTGCAGAAGAAAGGCCACTCTCTGGAGTTTCTTCGGGAGATTGCCCACCTGCGCCCCCGCACCAACACGTTTGGCGCGGTCTTGCGCATACGGCACGCCATGGCCTTTGCCATTCACCGCTACTTTAACCACAACGGGTTCTTTTATATTCATACCCCGGTCATCACGGCCTCAGACGCCGAGGGTGCCGGTGAGATGTTCCGGGTCACCACCCTGGACCCTATCAACCCGCCTCGTACCGAGGACGGCCAGGTAGATTTCTCGCAGGACTTCTTCGGTAAGTCTACCAACCTGACTGTATCGGGCCAGCTGGAGGGCGAAGTTTGTGCCATGGCGCTTTCTGAGATTTACACCTTCGGGCCTACGTTTAGAGCCGAAAACTCCAACACCAGCCGTCACCTAGCCGAGTTCTGGATGGTGGAGCCAGAGATGGCCTTCTATGAACTAGAAGACAACATGGACCTGGCCGAGGACTTCTTGCGTTACCTGGTACGCTACGCCCTGGACCATTGCCTGGATGACTTGCAGTTCCTGAACGACCTATATGACAAGGAACTCCTGAGCCGCCTCAACTTTGTGGTGGAGCATGACTTCCAACGCCTGACCTACTCTGAGGCCGTGGCTATTTTGCGTGATGCCAAGCAGAAGTTTGAGTACAAAGTAGAATGGGGCACCGACCTGCAGAGCGAGCATGAGCGCTATCTGGTAGAGAAGCACTTTAAGAAGCCGGTTATCCTGACCAACTACCCTAAAGAGGTGAAGTCCTTCTACATGAAGCTCAACGATGACAACAAGACCGTGCGCGCCATGGACGTGTTGTTCCCGGGCATTGGCGAAATCATTGGCGGTTCTCAGCGCGAGGAGAACTATGACAAGCTGGTGGCCCGCATGCAGGAGCTCAACATCCCGGAGAAAGAAATGTGGTGGTACTTAGATACCCGCCGTTTTGGCTCTGTGCCGCACAGCGGATTTGGCCTGGGCTTTGAGCGTCTATTGCTGTTTGTAACCGGTATGGGCAACATCAGAGACGTGATTCCTTTCCCACGCTTCCCTAAGAGCGCCGAGTTTTAATTGGTTCAGCCACACCAATGAAGTATAAAGGAAGTCCCTACTCTCAATCATAAGAGTAGGGACTTCCTGTTTTAGGCCTCTTTCCTAGAAAATAGGCCAAAAACGGATTTATACTTGAGGCTTAGAAGCATAACAAATTTATTAAAGCCGCACCTTGGTGAAACTTTCTTGATTCCTTTCTACTTTTAGCAAAATAACACAAAACCCATTATTACTATGTTGAAGAAGTACGCAACCTCTCTGCTGTTGGTGTTGGCCCTTTTTGTGGGCAGTGCGCAGGCTCAGTCTTCACAAGACAAGGAGAAAGAAAAGAAAGAGCTGGCCAAGCAAAAGGCCGCTGAGAAGAAAGCCGAAGGCCTAGCCAAGGCCCAGGCCGCCAAGGAAAAAGAGAAAGCCAAGGCCGCCGCTATTAAAGAAAAGGAGGCCGCTAAGAAGGCCGCTGACAAAGAGAAAGCCGCTGCGGCTAAAGCCAAAGAGCAACAGAAGAAAGAAGCCGCTAAGCAAAAAGCGTTAGCCGCCAAAGAAAAGGAAAAAGCCAAAGCCGCTGAAGCCAAGCAAAAGGCTGCTGCCAAAAAATTAGCCGCCAAGGAGAAAGCCGCCGCTGCCAAAGAAAAGGAAGCCGCTAAAAAAGCCGCCGCCAGAGAAAAGAAGAAAGCGTAACCGCATTCCACTTACTATAACCATGAAGAGCCCGCCGGTAAGCGGGCTCTTTCGTTTTTGGGCTGTTTTACCGGAAAGAGGCCAAAAACGGAGAATCTGTTCAATCCCATGAAACGTTCATCATGGCCTCTTGACAGTTCATCTACCTCTCTCTACAGTTCATCCCCTTTTAATTTCATAGCCTTGGCGGGCGGTGCACCTTTGCTCAGAACCTAACCGCAACCGCTATGAAAACCGCTACGCTCCTTCTCTCCTTCTTCCTGCTCCTAACCGGCCACCAGTTATTTGCCCAGAGCCTGGTGAAAGGCCAGGTAAAAGACACCGACGGTCAGCCCATCATTGGCGCCAATGTCATGCTGAAGGGCGCGTATGACGGAGCTTCTACAGACGCGGCTGGTTCTTTCTCCTTTAAGACCAAAAGCACCGGGGCGCAGGTACTGGTTGTGAGTTACCTGGGCTTTGGCACTTTGGAGAAGTCTATTAACCTGGACCAGCCGCTGGCACCCTTGCACATAATTTTAAAGCCAGATTACCGCCAGTTGCAGGCGGTGCAGATTTCGGCGGGGGCGTTTGAGGCCAGTGATGAGAAGCGCGCGGCCTTGCTTACCTCTAGAGACATTGTCACCACCGCCGGCGCCGCTGCCGACATCATGGGCGCCATCAACGCCTTGCCCGGCACCCAGAAAGTGGGCGAAGAAGGAAAGCTCTTCGTACGCGGCGGCGACAGCTATGAAACCAAGACGTTTATTGACGGCATGGTGGTGGCCAACCCGTATAGCGCCAGCGTGCCAGACGTGCCTGCCCGCGGCCGCTTCTCCCCGTTCTTGTTCAGTGGCATGGCCTTCAGTTCTGGCGGCTACTCTGCTGAGTACGGACAGGCGCTTTCTTCTGCCCTGCTCTTGCAAAGCCAGGACCTTCCAGATGAATCCCAGACCGGTATCTCTTTGATGAGCGTGGGGGCCAGCCTCTCCCGCACCAAGCGCTGGGAAAATACGTCTTTGGCCGTGTCTGGAGAATACACCAATCTGCAACCGTACATGAGCCTGGTGCCCCAGCGCCAAGACTGGATCAAGATGCCTGAGACCAAAGCCGGAAGCGTGGTCTTCCGGCAGAAAACGTCCGCCACGGGCATGTTCAAGCTGTACGGCACCTACGCCAGCAGTGAGTTGGGCCTTTATCAGGAGAATATCAATCAACCAGAATCGCCTACCCAGGTCAACCTGTATAACCAAAATCTGTTCCTGAACAGTACCTATGAAGAAGTGTTTCAGGAGAAGTGGACCTTGCAAACCGGCACTACCTATACCTACACCACCCAAGACATAACAGCGGGCACCACAGACGTGAACACCGGTACGCATACCTGGAACGGAAAAGCGGTCATGATACGAGACTTGGGGCACGCCGTGACCTTGCGCACCGGCCTGGAGACCCAGCTGAGCCACTATGACCAGACCTTCCAGCAGAACCCGAAAGCAGACACACGCCATGGTTTGGTGAATGAACAAAACCTAGCGGGCTTCGCTGAGGCAGACGTGTACCTAGGGAGCAAACTGGTGGCCAGACCGGGCTTACGCTGGGAGTGTTCTCAGTTCTTGGGCCAAAACGCTTTGTCACCTAGAATGGCGCTGGCTTATCAGGCTGGCAAGGACGGGCAGGTTTCCTTCGCCTATGGTCACTTTTACCAGACGCCAGAGCAGGATTACCTCAAGTACCAACAGCCGCTCACCTTTGAGAAGGCCGTGCATTACATCTTAAACTACCAGCGCACCTTTGGCAAGCGCACGCTTAGAGTAGAAGGCTACCACAAGCAATACCAGCACCTCATCCGGTACGATGCTCCAGAGTTGCTGAATGCCACCCAAATCAATAACAGCGGACACGGCTATGCAAGAGGCGTAGAATTCTTCTTCCGGGACCAGGAAACCATCAAGAAAGGCGACTACTGGATTTCTTATTCGTTCCTGGACAGCAAGCGCCTGTACAAAGGGTATCCAACCTTGGCCCGTCCGTCCTTTGCTTCTACCCACAATGTGAACCTAGTGTACAAGCAGATGATAGACCCCATCAAAACCTACGTGAGCACCACGTTCAGCTACACCAGCGGCCGGCCGTTCCATAATCCCAACCAGGAAGGCTTTATGCAGGGACGCACCAGAAACTACCTTGACCTGAGCCTGAGTGCCAGCTACCTCACCACCTTCAAGGGACATAATGTAGTGCTACACGGCGCCTGCAACAATATTTTGGGCTTCAACAATGTATTTGGCTACCGCTACGCGACTACTCCCGGCCAGGATGGTCAGTTTGCCGCCCAAGCCATTGAGCCTGGCGCCAAGCGCTTCGCGGTAATAGCCCTGCTCATTTCTATTAATGACGCCAAGTAATGTGCTAATTTTTCAATGTGCTGATGTGCTAACGATCAGCACATTAACAATCAACAATTAACCTGTTTTTGGGCTGTTTCCCAGAAATCAGGCAAAAAACGACCTCATATAATTGACCAACCAGCAGCAATTGACAATCAACAATTAAAAAACCAACAACTTAAAAATTACTGCCATGAAAAAACTACTCTTACTTCCGGTATTCTTCATCACCTTCTTAGTACAGGCTCAGGGAAACTACCAGGCCGCATTAGGTGAGGCGCTCACTGAGTTGAAAGCGGCCAAAACTCCAGAAGAAACCCAGGACGCCGCCAACAAGATCAGCCGCATCTCGGCCGCCGAACCAAAGGCTTGGCTACCGGCCTACTACGCCACTTATGCGCACATTGCGTTGAGCTTTCAATTGAAAGAAGACGCCCAACGCGATGCCGTCCTGGACAAAGCCCAATCCTCCCTGGACAAAGCCTTGACTCTGGAGCCGAAGGAGTCTGAACTACACGTGCTACAAGGCTACTTGCACCAGGCCAGACTGGCTGTCTCGCCTATGAGCCGGGGCATGAAGTACTCTGGCCTTACGGTGGCGTCTTTAGAGAAAGCCAAAGCCCTGAACCCCGAGAATCCCAGAACTTACTTCTTACTAGGCCAGCACTACTTTAACATGCCCAAAATGGTAGGAGGCGGCAAAGACGTAGCCAAGCCTCTATTGACCACCGCCGTTGAGAAATACGCGGTTGCCCCACCTGCCAACAGCCTGTCGCCCAGTTGGGGCATGAACGGTGCCAAGAGCCTGCTGGCCAAATGCGAATAACCCAGATTCCTGCGCCCTGGCACGTGCCAAGGCGCAGGAATCCCTAAAAATCTTTAACTTTCTGCCATGGCCAACTTTGCTATCCCAGACCTGCGCGTAAAATCTGTCTTGAAGTGGGTGGCCATTTTCTCTGGGCTGGCCCTGCTCAACATGGCGTTGAACTGCGCTTCCTGTTTTTCTAAAAGCGGCTGGATCTTAATAAACTTCACCTACAGTTTTCTGCTGTTCGCCTCCCTTTGGCTGGGCAACGGCTTCTTAGGACACCTTCTCAACCGGGTAGTCTCCTGGGTTGAAAATCCAGGAAAGCGGTTCTTGATTACCATTGTCACCACCACCCTCTTTTCGGCGGTAGCCATTCTGCTGATCAACTGGGTGTATGTAATTTTCTTAAACGGCCTCTCTACAGAAGTTTTTCTCTCTACCAGGTTTAGGTGGACCATGGTCACACAGCTACTGGTCACGTTCTTCATCACCTTGTCTGTGTATGCGGTCTCCTTCTTGAGAGAATGGCGGCAGAGTGCCATCAACGCAGAGCGCCTCAGGAAAGAACAGGCCATCTCGCAGTATGAGGCCCTCAAGAACCAAGTGAACCCGCATTTCTTGTTCAACAGCCTCAACGCCCTCACCAGCCTGGTGCATCCGTCACCAGACCTGGCCGTCAAGTTCATCAAGCAACTCTCTGAAGTCTACCGCTACGTCCTGGACTCCCAGCACAAAGAGGTGGTGGAACTGGAAGAAGAACTGGCCTTTACCCAGCGCTACGTGTTTTTACAGCAGATTCGGCACGCCGAAGGGTTGCAAGTCTCCCTCCCCGAAGCGGTACCAGCCGGTTTTTACCTGCCGCCCCTGGCCTTGCAGATGCTCCTGGAGAATGCCATCAAACACAACAAGATACTGGCCAAAGAGCCTTTGCGCATTCAGGTCAGCATTGAAGGGAATATCCTGCGGGTAGAAAACAACCTGCAGCCCAAGACCCAGCATGAACCGCCCAGCGGCTTGGGACTTCCCAACATCAAAGCCCGCTACCAGATGCTCACTAACCGCGAAATGGAAGTAACAACCACAGAATCTTCGTATGCCGTGCGCTTGCCCTTGCTCACGTTCCAATAATCGTTTTTTGCCTCTTTTCCAGAAAACACCCCAAAAACGAACAACCCAAAAACGAATAACCAGTAACGAATTGTCATGCTCCGCGCCTTAATCCTAGAAGACGAACCCTTAGCCGCCAACCGACTGGCGCAACTTCTGCAAGCCCAAACAGAGGTGCCGCTTAACGTAGTGGCTACCTTGGCATCAGTGCAGGAGGCGGTGCAGTATTTCAAGGAACAGCGGTTGCCAGACGTGGCCTTTTTTGACATCCAGTTAGGCGACGGTTTGAGCTTTGAGATTCTGGAACAGGTAGAGGTGCACTGCCCCATCATCTTCACAACGGCGTATGACGCCTACGCCCTGCGCGCCTTCAAAGCCAACAGCATTGACTACCTCTTAAAACCTATTGACGAGGAAGACCTGACCAAAGCCCTTCAGAAACTGCAACGGCTTACCGCTTCCTCGGCACCAGCTACTCCCGCGCCAGACGGTTCTCTGCAACTGCTTCAGCAGGCCCTGCAACAATTGCAAAGTCCATCGGCACCGGCGTATAAAAACCGGTTCGTCTTGAAAGTGGGCGAGCATCTGCGGGCCATTCCGGTAGAGGAGATTGACTTCTTTTACAGCTTTGAGAAGGCTACCTTTCTGCAGACCACAGACAACCGCCGCTTTGCCCTAGACTACACCATGGACCAACTGGAGCAACTGGTCAACCCTCAGCAGTTCTTCAGGGTGAACCGCGGTTACCTGGTGCAGTTGCCGGCCATCAAAGACATCATCCATTACACCAACAGCCGCCTGAAACTGGTGCTACGCCAACACCCTCAGGAAGAAGTCTTGGTGAGCCGCGAGCGGGTTTCTACCTTTAGAGCCTGGCTGGACCAGTAAATCCGTTTTTGGGCTGTTTTCCGGAAAACAGGGTAAAAACGATTGATTGTTGATTGTCAATTGCTGATTGCTCGTTCACATAGAGAATCCATAGCACATCAGCACATTAAAAAATTAGCACATTCCATCCCATTCTCTCAATCATTCAACCATTCAATCTCTCAATAAAGAAGCATGCTAGATTTCCGGTGGAAGGTTTTTAGAAGCGTGGCCAAGCACCTGAGCTTTACCAAGGCGGCGGGTGAGTTGTTCATCACGCAACCCGCCGCTACCAAGCGCGTGCAGGAACTGGAAGCCGAAGTAGGCTTGCGTCTGTTCCTGCGCAAGGGCAACCGCATCCAGCTCACGCCCGCCGGGGAGACCATGCTGGCCTTTGCCGAGCGCGCGCATGCCCTGCAAGAAGAAGTGGCTTTTGCCATGGGTAAACTTAAAGACCAGGTAAGTGGGCATCTACGCTTGGGCGCCAGCACCACCATTGCCCAGTACGTGATGGCACCGGTGCTGTCGGCGTTTCATCAGCGGTACCCGCACGTGAAACTTTCCTTGCTCAACGGCAACACCGAGGCCATGGAGCAGGCACTCATCCATCAGGACATTGACCTGGGCATTGTAGAGGGCCTCAGCCACAGAAGAGAACTCCAGTACACACCTTTTTTGCCCGATGAACTGGTGCCCGTGGTCCGCGCCGGACACGCCCTCACCCAGACCGGGAGTATCACCCTTCCAGAACTAGCTTTGCAACCATTGGTCTTGCGGGAGCGCGGCTCGGGTACGTTAGAAGTCATTGAAGAAGCCTTGCGCGCGCACCAGCTACGCCTGCCAGATTTGAACGTGGTCCTGGATTTGGGAAGCTCAGAGACCATCAAGTCCTTTCTTCAGCACTCAGACTGCGTGGCCTTGCTTTCTGGGTACTCTATCCAACAAGAATTAGCCTCGGGCAAACTGGTGACGCTTCTCCCTGATGGTTTTAGTCTGAAGCGGTCATTCTGGTTTGTGCAACCGGTGGGCCAGCCCGAGGGACTCTCAGCATTGTTCCAGCAGTTCTGCTTGCGCCAGTATAACCTACCGGAATAGCACATCAGGATTTGTCATTTGCGCAGAGCATACAAGGAAGGTACTTTTGTGGTATCTTTTCTAAAGTACCCATGTCCCTCGCGCTGTCTTCCCCTACTATTTCCAGAACCATTTTCATTGTAGTGGGGGCGGCGTGTCTTACGCCTTGGGTTTCGCCGCCGGTGGCCTTGGCCGCGGGTGCCATTTTGGCCAATACCGTGGGCAATCCGTTCAGGCCGCTTACCTCCAAGCTCACCAAGAAACTATTGCAGTACTCCATCATTGGCTTAGGCTTTGGCATCAATGCGCACCAGGCCTTGCAGGCGAGCCAGGAGGGACTACTATTAACGGTGGCCTCCATTGTGCTCACCTTGACGGCGGGTTACTTGTTGGGCAAGTGGCTGGGTGTGGATTACAAGACGGCGTACCTGGTGAGTGCAGGGACGGCTATATGCGGGGGCAGTGCCATTGCCGCGGTTTCACCGCTCATTCACGCCGAGGAAAAACAGATGACCATGGCGCTGGGAACGGTGTTTGTACTCAACTCAGTGGCTTTATTAGTGTTCCCGTGGATTGGCAACCTGTTGCGGATGACGCAGGCAGACTTTGGCTTATGGGCGGCGCTGGCCATTCATGACACCAGTTCGGTGGTGGGCGCGGCGCAGACCTTCGGCGAAGAGGCCTTGCGCATTGCCACCACGGTCAAGCTGGCCCGGGCGCTCTGGATTATTCCGCTGGCGCTGTTCACGGCCTTCGCGTTTAAACAGTCGGGCGCCAAGGTGTCCATTCCCTACTTCATTGGCGGCTTTGTGCTCACCATGCTCATTGGGAGCTACGGCCCCAGCAAGTTAGAACCGCTGTATGCCGGCATCACTTTTGCCGCTAAGCGTGGCCTTACCTTGACCTTGTTTCTGGTGGGCGCCGGCCTGGCCAAGGAGACCTTGCGACAGGTGGGTATTCGGCCCTTGTTGCTGGGCGTGATGCTGTGGCTGGGCTTAGGTGTTTCCAGTTTGCTGGTCATTCAGAGCTTGTAGTTGCGCAAAAGCTGCTGGCCTCTTATCTTGTTCTATGGACTTGAACCAATACCGCCCCAATGATTATCTCCTGAGTTTTGACAAGAGGCGTCTGCAACTGGACGTGATTCATGGCTACCTGACGCAGAGTTACTGGTCTGCGGGCATTCCCAGGGAAGTGGTGGAGCGCGCCGTGGAAAACTCCCTGTGCGTGGGCGTGTACCACCAAGAAAAGCAAGTAGCCTTTGCCCGCCTTATTACGGACTATGCCACCTTTGCCTACCTCTGCGATGTGTTTGTGCTGGAGCGTGCCCGCGGGCAGGGATTGTCTAAATGGATGATGGAAGCCTTACAAGCGCACCCACAATTGCAGAACCTTAGACGCTGGTTACTGGCCACCAGAGACGCGCATGGCCTGTATGCCCAGTTTGGGTTTACGCCTTTGCCTTCTCCCGAGCCGTTCATGCAATTACACACGCCCAATGCCTACCAGACCGCCGCTTTCCTGGACCAGAAGTAGAACCTGCTGACCGTTTTTGGGCTGTTTCCCGTAAAACAGGCTAAAAACGACATTCTTATGGCAAAGACCCCTTCGGTTTTCACGGCAACTCCTCCCTTCAAGAACTATATTCTATTCCTGTTTACAGTGGCGTTATTGGGCGCGCAGGCCTGTAGCAGTACCAGCAAATTACCTCCGGCTCAAACCAGCCTGGAGTTCTATGACAAGTACCGCAACCAAGCCGGTTTTAAAGCGAGTAGCATTCCCGTGGGCCTGGTTACCAGAATAATAGGCAGCCAGTTAGACGACTCCACCATCACCATGCTGCAAGGTATTAAGAGCATACGGCTGCTCAGCTACGCCCCAGAAAACAACAAAGGCCAGCGCTTTTTGACCAACCGTCTGCTCCCCGAAATCCAAGATGTGTTCAAGACGCCGTCTTACAGCTCTCTGCCCTTGAGCGGACCGGCTGGTTTAGAACTCAAGGTAAAGGAAGACCAGCAAAAGGTAAAGGAACTGGCCGTGTTTGGCCAGCGGCGCAACGGGTTTGTGCTCCTGCTAGTGGAGGGCAACATGGACCAGCGCATGATTCAGAAAGTACTAAAGAAGATTGACCCAGACCTGGTGGCCAAGGATTTGTAAGGACCCGCCGTTTTTGCCTTGTTTTCTGGAAATTAGACGGAAAACGGTTTTGATGGTTGATTACCGGTTACTGCCACCTCAGGTCTGGAACGTTCCCAGCAATCTGCGCCTGCGCTGCCGTTGTTGCAAGTTCCATCTTTCACTGAAATAAGGCTTTGGTGCACGCATTTGGCTGTTCCCTTGGCAATGCCGTTTGCTCCGGTGCGAACTCACAGCTTTGTTCCATAGTCTCCGGTAAGCGCTCACGGCCGCGGGGCCTCGTCCTGGCCCTTCGCACTGCTGTTGTACTCTGGGCCTTTGGCCCCGCCTTTCAGGCGACGAAACAACAGAGGCGCTCAGGACCAAGACTGGTTCTGGTCCCAATCCTGTGAGGGCTTGTTGGTTGATTCTGGTGGTTGCAGGCAATTTCTGTCTCTGTCGCTGCAGAGTCATTCGTGCTGGCGCACGGCTGTAACTATCTGCTTGCACGGGGCCATGGTTCAAGTCTGCGACTTGGACCCATGATGCTGGCAGTTTTCAACTGCCCTGGAGCGCAGGCTTCAATCATGTGTTACGCCCTCCTTTGAAGAGGGTAGGGGGATGAAAGGAGCTCTTTCAGACTCAGGACTCGCGACTCAGGACTCCTTGAAGTAGACCGTGAACGTAGTGCCTTGGCCTTCTTCGCTGTCTACTTCAATACGGCCTTCATGGTTCTCAATGATGCGTTTGACAATATAAAGGCCAATGCCCGTGCCTTCTACGTGGGAGTGCAACCGTCGGAACATACTGAATAGTTTGCCCTGCTGGTCTTTTCTGATGCCTAGGCCGTTGTCCTGCACGGTGAGTATAATGTAGCCGTCTTCGCGGTGGGTTTTTAGGTTGATGACGGCGGGGTGCTGCGGGTCTCGGTACTTGACGGCGTTGCTCACCAGGTTGTACAGGATACTGCGCAGGTTCTTGCGGGCATACCTAAGGGACTGGACCTCAAAAGACGCGTTGATTCTGGCTTTGGCCTCATGGATCAAGGGGGCAATGTCTTCTTCTACCCCGGCCAGTACCTCAGCAAACAGTAGTTCTTCTACCGGCTGCTGTTCTGAGTTCTTCTGCACCTTGGTAATCTCTGTAAGGTCCATGATGGTGCCTTTGAGTTTGCCAATGGAGGCGGCCACCATTTTTAACAGCACCTGGTCATCTTCATGCTCGTCTTTGGTGGCGGCGTTGTCAATGAGGGCGGTGGTGAGGGCCTCCAGGTTAGAGAGCGGTGAGCGCAAATCATGCGAGGCCGTGTACACAAAGTTGTCCAGGTCATTGTTGATGCGCAGGAGCTCGTCGTTCTTCTTGACCAGTTGGTCATTGATCAAGGCCAGTTGCTCGCGGCTTTTCACCTGCTCGGTTACTTCTACGGCAAAGGTGAGCACAGACTCTACCTGGTCCTGGTCATCTTTGATGGGTTCATAGACAATGTTAAAGAAGCGCACCACATCTACTTCTTCCGGGGTTTGGGCGTCAAATTTTACCGGTACCTCCTGGGCAATGTAGGCTTCGCCAGACTGGCTCACAATGTACAGGATCTTCCGGAACGGCTCTCTTTGGGAGGGCGGCAGGGCGGCAAACGCGTTTTCGCCCACTTTGGCCTTGCCGTTGTATAGCTCGCTCAGATAGGAGTTGACTAAGGTGTAGGTCATGTCCTTTAACCGAACCAAGCCCACAATGGCCGGTACCTGCATGAAGATGCGCTGGAGCATTTCGGCGTTGCTCTTGAGGCGGTTCTCCATCTCAATGCGTTCTGTGATGTCTGACACGGAGCCAATGTAGCCTAAAAACTCTCCCTCCTCCTCAAAACGCGGACTGCCCGTATTAATGACCCAGCGGTACTCGCCATCATGGCGGCGCAGGCGGTACTCGCTCCTAAACTCCTGGTGGCTGTCAATGGCTTCTGCATATATCTTGAAGGCGCCCTCTGTATCTCCGGGGTGCAGGAACTGTTCCCAGCCGCGGCCTAGGTTTTCTGCCAGAGTAGAACCCGTGAACTCCAGCCACTGGCGGTTTACGTACGTGCACTGCTTGTTGGCGTCTGTGATCCAGACCATGACCGGGGTGTTGTCGGCCATGTTTCTAAAGCGGGCCTCACTTTCTACCAGAGCCTGCTTGGCTTTACGCTCTTCGGCTATGTTGCGCACCTCCAGAATATGGCCCACTACTTCGCCGCGTTGCTTCACAGACCGGATGGAGCAGGAAACAGGAATGGTCTTGCCGTCCTGACACAGGTAAGTATCTTCAAAGGTGACCGGCGTGAGCGAGGTGTACGGCGAGCTACCCATTGATTGATCTACCTTGGAGTGCACCACTTCTTGGAAAGGCTGTTTACGCAGGTCTTCCATGCCCAGTCCCAACAGCCGCTCAGCCGCCGGGTTCTGAAACGTGCAGTAGCCGTTGTTGTCCAGCAGGAAAAGTCCCGCGGTGGTGTTTTTGGTGATGAGTTCTGTCAATTGATTGGACTGCAGGTACCTCAGCAACGACCAGGTCACAAAGAAAATCAAGAGACTGATGATGCTGCCCGCCAAGAGAATAAGGTTGTGCTCATCTATGCCAGGGTCATTGGAGAAAGAGCGCGCCGGCCTGAAGGCAAGCGTCCAGGTGCGGCCGGCCAGCCTTACCTGCTCTACGCGGTGCAACTGCCTGCCGCTGGCGTCTAGTTTAACGTTGGCGGTGTCATTGCTGTAAAGTAGGTTCTCTTCTTGTATGTGCTTGCCGTCATAAATCTTAAGGCTTACGTCAGTAAAATCAGTGCGCAGGGTGCCTTCAATCAAGTCCATGGCCCTGAACGGCGCATAAACAAACCCATGCAGGCGGGCGCGGCGGTCTTCCAGAACGGTGGGGTTGCTCCCGTTGTCATAGATGGGCAGGTACACCAGAAAGCCGGCCTGAACGCCCTTGGTAAACTCCTGCACCAGTTTCACCTTGCCCGTCATGGCAGGCTTCCCGAAGTCACGGGCGGCTTCCATGGCCTCGCGCCGGGTGGGGTCATGGAACATGTCATACCCAAAAGCGCGCAGGTTGCGCACATTCATGGGCTCTATGTACAAGATGGTGGAATATTCTATGCGGGGGTCTGTGGGCAGTACCTTGAAATTAGGAAATCCTTCTGCCCTAACCCGTTGCTCCAGGCCCGGTACTTGTTCTGGGGTAAGCATGGTGGCATAGCCAATGCCCTGCATGCCCGGGTAATTTGCCTCTACCTCCAGGGACTGTTGGTATCTTCTAAAGTCCTGGCGCGTTACGGTGTCTGAGGAGAGAAACAGGCCCTTGGCTCCTTTCAGAATCTGGACGTAATGGCCCATGCGGCGCTCCAAAGAGGTTTTTATCTGGGCAGTGCGCAGTTCAAAGAGCTTAGCGTCCCGCTCCTGGTCACTGGTTTTAGAGACATAGTACGCGTACAGCGTAATTCCCAGCACCAACGCGAAGGAGCCAATGGCCAGGTAATAGTCTTTTAACCGAGATATGAGCATGTAAGGGGTTGTGTTCTTGGGGCGTACCGGCAAAGGTACACAAAGCAGGTGCACCTAAACGTTTTTAGCCTTATTTCCAGAAATTAGCCTAAAAACGGCCATTGCTGGTTACGCCAACTGTTCCTGCAAATAGGCTTGCACTTCTGGTTTGTCATAATCTGCCTCTGAACCAATGTGCGTCATGAGGTGGCGCATGATCTCCTCCTGCCGCCGCCCGTTGGCCAGAGCCTCTGCGTACGGTAAATCTGGAGAAAAGGTGACCATTGAGTACAAAGGCAGCCAGGCGTCTGGGTATTGCGCCGTAATTTTGGACTCAATCTTTTTCTGCAACAGGAACCGGGGGTCGGCCACCTTGTCGCGCATCTCAATGAAGTTATACACGGCCAGGTCTGCAATGGCATCTGTGTTGGGCTTGCGCACCTCTTGAAAGGTCTTGAAGATGGTCTCCCAGTCGGTGCCGTGTTCTTCTAAGAGACCGCGCAGAATGGTGCAGTCCTCAAAGCCGGCGTTCATGCCCTGGCCGTAGAACGGTACGATGGCGTGCGCGGCATCACCCAAGAGCACCACTTTGCCGGCGTGGCTCCACGGGAAGCACTTGACCGTCACCAGAGAGCCCACCGGGTTCTCAAAGAATTCCTGCGTTAACTCGGGCATGAGCGCCGCGGCGTCTGGGAACACCTTCTGGAAAAAGCTCTGCACCTGCTCCTCTGTCTGTAGGTTTTTAAAGGACACCTCGCCGTCATAAGGAAAGAACATGGTGCAGGTAAAAGAACCGTCCATGTTGGGCAGGGCAATCATCATGTACTGCCCGCGCGGCCAGATGTGCAGGGCGTTTTTCTCTAGTTGCCAGCCTCCATCAGCCGCGGGCGGAATGGTGAGTTCTTTGTAGCCGTAGTCCAGATAGCTCTGCTCATAGTTGAACCGCTCTGTCTTTTGCATGGACAGCCGCACCATGGAGAAGGCACCGTCTGCGGCAAAGAGCACATCTGGTTGGATGGTATGTTCCTGGCCACTGGCGGTATTCAAGAGCGTGACCTCATTGGTGCTCAGCTCTACCTCCAGCACCTGTTCCTGAAAATGCAAGGTCACGTTGGGCTGGGCCTCGGCTAGGTCCAGCAAGGCCTTGTTCAACCCTCCCCGGCTTACGGAGTAGATGGCCTGCCCCGCCTGCCCGTACGCCTGAAACGAAAGGTTGCCCTGCACGTCATGCATCACGCGGCGGTACATGGGTATGGCCACTTTCTTGATGTCCTCAGCAATGCCAATGGTTTCCAGCGCGCGCCAGCCCCGGTCGCTCAGGGCCAGGTTGATGGAGCGGCCACCTGCCAGTTCAGCGCTGCGCAGGTCTGGACGGCGCTCATACACCTCTACCTTGTAGCCTTGCTTGGCCAGGTACAAAGACAGCAGACAGCCAACCAGGCCGCCGCCCATGACACTTAACTGAGGATCTTTCTCCATAAACTTGGGTATGGGTGAATTTTTTAAGCGCGAAGCGCCAAATACTAGGGCTCTACGGCTAGAAAGGTTAAACTTGGTTAAATTTTGTGAAATATTCATCATGCCCAGTGCTTCTGCCCCATATGTTCTGCACCTGTCCAGCCCCTTGGGCACCCTGCGCCTGACTGCCAATGACACCCATCTATTTTCTGCCTCTTTTCCAGAAAATGAGCCAAAAACGGATTCTGCTATCATTCCTCCCATTTTAAGAGAAGCCGAAGCCCAACTAACCGCCTACTTTGCCGGCGAACGTCAATCGTTTGACCTGCCCTTACAACCCCAGGGAACCGCTTTTCAGCAGCAGGTCTGGCAGGCCTTGCAAGAGATTGCACCGGGCAAAACAGAGACGTATCTAGGCTTGGCCAAACGCTTTGACAACCCCGGCGCGGTACGGGCGGTGGGCGTGGCCAACGGCGCCAACCCCTGGCTGGTGCTAGTGCCCTGCCACCGCGTAATTGGTGCAAAAGGTGAACTGGTAGGCTACGCCGGCGATCTCTGGCGGAAGAAGTGGCTACTGGAGCATGAAGCCAAGATGAGCGGCGTGTACCAGACTTTTTTAGAATTTTGAGTGAGGGATTGAATGAGTGAGAGAATGGATTGAATTGAAGATGTGAAAATTTGGAGATGTGAAGATGGGCCTTAATGGTTACCCTATACACATAGTTCTGTTTTTGACTTGTTTTCAAGAAAATAACCTAAAATCCAACGGAGTTACTGCGCGTTTATAGCACTGACTTTGCTTTTCTGGAAAGTACTTTCGGCTAGACAGGAAAGTAAATCCTGCCGTACAACTAAACCCCATTGAGCTCCCGTTCTTGATTATCCCCATCTTCAAATTTCCACATCTTCAAATTTTCAAATTTACCTAATCACCCTAAACGTGAGGTTGATCCTGGGCTCTAGAGGCTTGGCAGATTTGGGGACCTGGTGCTGCCAATGGTGCTGGGTCTGGCCGGCCATTAAAAGGAGACTGCCAGATGGTAAAATCAGTTTCTGTTTGACGTCTGGCTGAATACGGTGCCTGAAATGGAAGCTTCGTTCCTGACCTAAGCTGATGGAGGCAATGATGGGGCTGGGACCTAGCTCTGGTTCATCATCTGCGTGCCAGCCCATGCTGTCTTGGCCCGTTCTGTAGAGGTTGAGCAAGACGCTGTTGAAAGAGATCCCGGTGGTGGACAGCAGTTTTTCGCGCAGTTGGGTTAGGACCGGAATCCAGGGCAGGGGCTGCCAAGTAAGTCCTGAGTAGGTGTATGATTTGCCTGCATCACCGTACCAGGCGGTGAGCCTTGGTTGAGGAATAGTCTTACCAAACAGCTTAATCTCTTCCTGCCGCCAGGCTATTTCTTGTTGTAGCCTTTGCCAGAGACTTGCCTGTTCTGCCTCTGGGATAAACCGGAGCAACAAGTATACGTCTGCGTCTGGCAGGGACAGGCGTTGTGGGGCATAGGTGATCGTAAAAGTAGGCAGAAGGGGCATACAACGCGTTACTCTACTTGTACATCTTTGGGACTTCTCACTCGGTCTAGATAACTCATGACTGGGGTGGCCAAAATGCCGTGGGTGATGATGGAGAGTAAGATGGTAAACCCGGCTATGGCCCAAATCTCGTCTGGGTTCATGAATTTGGCATGGGCAAACGCGAAGGAAAGGTAAAAAATTGAGCCAATTCCCCGTATCCCGAAGAAACTGATGGCCCACCTTTCTCTCATTTGCAGGCCACTCCCCTTTAAGCCCAGCATGCCCGCCACCGGTCTAATCAAAAAGACAAAGGCCAGCCCTACCAAGGCGCCTTGCCACGTAAGGGCGTCCAACAAGCCCTGGCCCAGGCTTCCGCCAAAGAGAATCAAGACCACCACTACCAGCATGCGCTCAATCTGGTCTGTAAAGTCGTGCATTTCGCGGTGGTATTTTGTGTGCTTCTCTGAGTGCTTGATGGTGAGGCCGGTAATGAACACGGCAATAAAGCCATAGCCGTGCACAAACTCGGTAAGGCCGTAGACCAGTAAGGTGGTGGAAATGGCCACAAAGCCATCGTGCGTCTCGGGTAGCCTCCCTTTTCTGGGCAATTTAAAAATAAGGTAGGCCACGGCTTTCCCTAGCAGAAACCCCAGCGCCACGCCTACCACCACCCGGTAGAGCACATCATACCCAAACCAATGCAGGAGCCAGTTTTCTTGCCCGCCGCCCTGCGCCACAACTGCCAAGGCAATGGCCAGCCACGTAAACGGAAACGCCATGCCATCGTTCAGACCGGCTTCTGCCGTAAGGGAGAAGCGGGTGTGGTCTTCTACTTCTTCACTGGGCGGCCCCACCTGCACGTCGGCGGCCAGGACTGGATCTGTAGGGGCCAGCGCGGCGGCCAACAGCACCGCCGAGGCCAGTGGCATCTTCAGGAAAAACCACGCCATGGCCACCAGTCCCGCAATACAAAAGACCATGGTCCAGCTTACCAGCCGCAAGGGCACGCTCCAGTTCTGCCAGGTGGGCCGTCTGTTGATTTTAAGGCCGGTGCCCATCAATGTAATGATGACGCAGAGCTCTGAGAGGCGCAGCACCATGTCATTCTCTCGTAGCGGTTCTGGGTCTGGCAAGCCTAAAGGCAGTTGATAGATGATGAGCCCTACCACAATGAATAGGATGGAATAGGACAGCGGCACCTTTTCAAACAGCGTGGGCAACCAGGCCATGGCCAACGCCGCCGCGCCAATGACTACAAACGTGAAAAGGTACAAATCCATGGGAGTTCTTTCTTGTGCCGAAAGACTTATACGGAAGCATCGTATAAATACCCATGAAAAAGCACCTCGTTTTTGGCCTGTTTCTGAGAAAACAGGCCAAAAACGAGCCCGTCAAATGCTGCCACCACCGTTTCTGCGTAGCTCTATGGAGTAGGACAAACGCAGGAAGAACTGCTGTTGAACAACGGGCAGGTTTGCGTTTGGGGCTGTAAAATGGTAATTTTGCTTGAACCCATGAGCAAATTGACAGGACTCTTACGGCATTTGGTTAGGCTTACCTTGATGTGGGCCATGCTGCTGTGGGCGCTTACGCTGCCTGGGCAAGAGGTAGACTTTTACCAGTTCCTGATTTCCTGGTCTACGCCGGTTGCTGAGCAAGAAGCGGCTTCAGTCTCTGAGCAGCACACGGCCACGGTAAATACGCAGGAAGTGATGGCCTCTGCAGACGCAAGACCGGCCACGTTTGAAACCAGCTTTCTCCAAAAGCACACGGCTGGCCTTCCATCGTCCTTTCTTCATGTTGATTATGCGCCAGTGAAGACCATTCTTTTAGGCAATGAAATTGTCTACGGCGTTTTTGTACTGGTAGCGCGGCGGCTGCCCACCTCTATTCAGCCCAACGCGCCCTAGCGTTTATTGCGGCACCTTCTATTCTCTTTCTTGGTCCCAAAACACCTGGCAGGTTCTACCTTCTCTGCCTTTTGCCAGTGGGCTTGGGCTTTTGGCACTTTCTATCACGTAAAGGACTTTAGGCTGTCCCTGTCGTCTAGGCTAATCCTATGTGCGTAACAAGAAAGTGAAACAGATAGAAGTTGCGTATTCTCTTTGTGCCAGAGGTCTTATTTCTTAGCCTTTAGCCAGGCCTGACAGCCAGCCATTTTCTATCAAAACACAAGAACCATTTCTCTGAGTCTGCCTCAGAAAACTCCTATATCACCATGACACATTTGCCCCACTTAATCATGGATTTGGGTTTGATATTGGCCGCGGCCGGTATTATCACCCTTATCTTTAAAAAATTAAAACAGCCGCTGGTGCTGGGCTACATCATTGCCGGCTTGCTGGTAGGTCCGCATTTTGCCTTGTTGCCCACCGTTATTGAGACAGCCAACATCACCATCTGGGCCGAGATTGGGGTGATCTTCCTGCTCTTCAGCCTGGGCCTGGAGTTCAGTTTTAAGAAGCTGGTGAAAGTGGGCGGCGCCTCTTCTATCATGGCCTTCTTTGAGGTGGTAGTTATGCTGGTGCTGGGTTATCTGACGGGTAAGTTGCTGGGCTGGTCTACCATGGACAGTATCTTTCTGGGCGGTATTCTTTCCATCTCCTCTACTACCATCATCATTAGGGCTTTTGACGAGTTGGGCGTAAAATCACAGCGCTTTGCCCGCCTGGTGTTTGGCGTCTTGATTGTAGAAGACCTGGTGGCCATCTTGTTGATGGTGTTGCTCTCCACCCTGGCGGTAAGCCAGCAGTTTGCCGGTACAGAGATGCTGTCTGCGGTGCTAAAGCTGGCGTTCTTCTTGGTGGTCTGGTTTCTGGGCGGCATCTTCCTTATTCCCACGTTTCTGAGAAGAGCCAGCAAGCTCATGAATGATGAGACCCTGCTCATTGTGTCTCTGGCGCTCTGTCTGTTAATGGTGATCCTGGCCGCGCAGGTTGGGTTTTCGCCGGCCTTGGGGGCGTTTATCATGGGTTCCATCCTGGCAGAAACCACCAAAGCCGAAAAAATTGAGCACCTCATCTCCTCTGTAAAAGACCTTTTTGGCGCTATTTTCTTTGTCTCTGTGGGCATGTTGATTAACCCGGCGGTGATTCTGGAGTACGCCGCTCCCATTGCCATCATTACGCTGGTGACCATTGTGGGCAAAGTGGTGAGTATTACGGGCGGCGGATTAGTAGCCGGGCAAGGGCTCAAGACGTCGCTTAAGTCTGGGATGAGCGTTTCGCAGATTGGGGAATTCTCCTTTATCATTGCCACGCTGGGACTCACCTTAAAAGTAACCAGCGAGTTTCTGTACCCCGTGGCCGTGGCGGTGTCTGCCATTACCACCTTCTCTACGCCGTACATGATCAAGTACTCAGAACCGTTGCACCAAGCCATTGAGAAGATGCTGCCCAACCGCTGGAAAGCCTCTCTGAACGAGTACAGTTCTGGGGCGCAGACCATCAACACTACCAGTGACTGGCAACTAGTCCTCAAGTCTTATGTGCTTAACCTGGTGGTCTACTCTGTGATCATCATTGCCTTGGTTTTGCTGTCTAGCCAGTATTTGAGTCCGTTTCTGTCTAACCTTATTAGTGCGCCAGACTGGGCCAATATGGCTACCATTGTCATCACGCTGCTGGCCATGGCTCCTTTTTTGTGGGCCTTGGTCATGCACCACCCACAGAAAGAGGCGCAGGCCCGCATCTGGGCCAACAGAAACTACAGAAGCCTCATCATAGTGCTGTCCTTCTTTAAGATTGGGGTGGCTATCTTTTTCATTGCCTTCCTGCTGGACCGTTTCCTTTCTGTGCAGGTGGCGTTGGTGGCGGGGCTGGGCATCTTGCTGCTGCTGGCGTTCTTCTCCAAGAAGATTCAGGAATTCTACATCAGGATTGAAAACCGGTTCCTGTCTAACCTAAACGCCCGTGAGCTGCATGAGGAAAGCAAAAAGCACCACTCCCTCACGCCCTGGGACGTGCACCTGACCAGCTTCACCATCTCGCCTTTCTCTGAGGCCGTGGGCAAAACCCTGGTAGAATTGCAGGTGCGCGAAAAGTACGGCATGAACGTAGCCGTGATTGAGCGCGGCGACCAGACCATCATGCCCCCTACCAGGAACGAGCGCATTTTCCCGGGCGACGTCCTTTACGTGTTTGGCTCAGATACGCAGATGGAAGCGTTCAGGCAGTTCATTGAAACCGAAAGGCCCGAAGAGGCAGTTGACTCTGAAAAAGAGGAAATACGCTTGCAGAAGCTGGTCTTGCGGCCAGAGTCTTTTCTTGTGCATATGTCCATCAGAGATTCTGGGGTGCGTGAGAAGACCAAGGGCCTGATTGTGGGGATTGAGAAAAAAGGCCAACGCATCCTCAACCCAGACTCAGAGCTGGTGTTTGAAGAAGGCGATATTGTCTGGATTGTGGGCAGCCCCAGCCGCATTAAAAAGCTACATGAGATGGAATCTACCTCAGGGTAAGCGGCAGTTTTCCATAACATGACAAACCCCGTTTTTGGGCTATTTTGCAGGAAATAGCCCAAAAACGGGGTTTGTCTTAAGTGATGATGAATGCACTTTGTCTACTTAAAGAAAGACAAAGATACTATAGAAACATAATGCCTATTTACCGCTAACAACAGCCTTACTCATTGATCATTACTCACTATTCATTACCAAAGTGCGCCGCCAAGAACTGCCCGAAGCGGTAGACGTCCTCAAACGTGTTGTACATAGGCGTTGGGGCTACCCTGATAACGTTGGGCTCGCGCCAGTCTAAGATGAACCCGTTGGCCATAAGCGTGTCAAACAACTGACGGCCGTTCTGGTTCACGAGCAAGGAAATCTGGCAACCTCTGGCTTCTGGCGCAGATGGCGTAATGATTTCTAATAACTCTTTCGGCTGATTCAATTCTTTAATAAGGAATTCTAAATAAGCAGTCAGACGTTCGCTTTTGGCGCGTAGGTTCTCAATGCCGGCTTCTTCAAACAAGGCCAGAGACGCTTTGTGCACCGCTAAGGGTAGAATCTGGGCATTAGACAATTGCCAGCCTTCGGCGCCGGCCATGGGAATAAAGCCCTTTTTCATCTGGAAGCGCTCTTGCTGGTCGTGGCCCCACCATCCGGCAAAGCGCGGCAGATTGGGGTTGTTGGCGTGACGCTCATGCACAAAGGCCCCAGAGGTTCCGCCCGGTCCAGAGTTCATGTATTTGTAGGTACACCACACGGCAAAGTCCACGTCCCAGTCATGCAACTGCAGGGGCACGTTGCCCGCGGCGTGCGCTAGGTCAAAGCCGCACAAGGCGCCTACGGCATGCGCCGCTTGAGTAATAGCCGCCATGTCAAACACCTGCCCGGTGTAGTAATGTACGCCACCCATCATGACCAAGGCAAGTTCATCGCCGTGCTCTTGGATGGCTTGCAGAATATCCTCGTTGCGCCAGGTAGTCTCCCCTTCGCGCGGCGAGATTTCAATGATGGCGTCTTCTGGGGTATAGCCATGGAATTTCACTTGGGTCTCTAACACATATTGGTCACTGGGGAAAGCACCGGCTTCGGTTAGAATCTTGTAGCGATTGCCTTTGGGTTGGTAGAAGGACACCAGCATGAGGTGCAGGTTCACGGTGAGTTGGTTCATGATGACCACCTCCTCGGGCTTGGCTCCTACAATGCGGGCAGTGGGTCCGGCCAGGGCTTTGTGGTAGGTGAACCAAGGCGTGTCTCCTTTAAAATGGCCTTCCACGCCCAAGGTGGCCCATTTGTACATCTCCTCCTCAACCGCCGCTCTGGCAGATTTAGGTTGTAGGCCTAAGGAGTTTCCGCAGAGGTAGACCGTGTCCTGTCCGTTTTGCTGCGGAATGTGAAATTGCTCTCTGAATTTATGAAGGGAATCTGCCGCATCCTGGGCCTGGGCAAAGGCCAACGTATTTTGAAAGGTCATCTCTTTGAATTTGTAAAGCACCGCGCGTGCGGCTCTAGCCTGCTAAATTAAGGAGAAACCCCCAATGTTAAACAGGAATCAGCACCGGCCTCAGGCTTTTGTATTACAAAGAAGGGCTATGAGATGTTTTGAGGCTGTTGGGCAGGAACTGTTCTTTCTGCAAACCCAGCCATTGCAAGGCAGAACCGCTCAATAACAGTTCCTTCACCGTGTCTGGGTACGGCATGGATTCAATGAGTTTACCCGGCTCCAGCTCACCCAGCGGGAAAGGATAGTCACTGCCTAAAGCAATCTTGTCTGCCCCGAACTGCTTGACCACATAGTCCAGCGTGTTAGGGCAGTGCACCAAGGAGTCTATCCAGAACTTGCCCAAGTAATTGACCGGCGGCACGTTGTTGTCTACGGCGCATAAATCTGGCCTAACGTCAAACCCATGCTGAATGCGACCAATGGTAAACGGGAAAGAACCTCCGCCGTGCGCGAAGGCTACTCTTAAGTTAGGCAAACGCTCCAGCACGCCGCCAAAAATCATGGAGCAGATGGCGCGCGAGGTTTCGGCGGGCATGCCCACCAGCCAGGGCAGCCAGTACTTGCGCATCTTCTTTTCGCCCATCATGTCCCAAGGGTGCACAAAAACGGCAGCGCCCAGGTCGGCGGCGGCTTCAAAGATGGGAAACAGGGCATCATCATCCAGATTCAAGTCATTGACGTTGGAGCCAATCTGCACCCCGGCCATGCCCAGTTCCTTTACGCACCGCTCCAGCTCTTTGATGGCCAGTTTGCTGTCCTGCATGGGGAGTGTACCCAGGCCAATAAAGCGCGTGGGGTAATCTGCCACCACGCCGGCAATATGGTCATTCAGGATTTTGGAGAGATCCCAGGTGTCTTCGGGCTTGGCCCAATAGGAGAACATGACCGGCACCGTGCTCAAGACCTGCACCTGCACGCCGTGATGGCTGCACTCCTGCATGCGCACCTGCGGGTCCCAGGTATTGTCCTGCACTTCTCTAAAAAAGCGGTCATCCAGCATCATGCGCGCACAGCAGGGCTTGTGGTGCTCCAATCGCACGAAACCGCCATAACCATACCGCTCTCGCAAGTCCGGCCAGCGCTCGGGCAAGATGTGCGTGTGGATGTCTATTTTGAGCGGTTGGTGCATGAGAATGGCATGTGCGGTTTACTTCGATGCTCAAAATAATAAAATCTGCGCAATTCTGGGAACGGCTTTTTCATTCTGCTTCCGTTTTTGGGTTATTTTCTGGAAATCAGGCTAAAAACAGATTTGATTGTTGATTGTCAATTGCTGATTGTTGTTCAATATTTACAAAAGCGTTTTTGTACTGTTTCACAAGAAAGAGGCTGAAAACCGTTAACCTACTTTTTTATCCTACCCCATTATTGTCATCTTGGAAAGATCTTGTGGGCAAGCTGTAGTGACGCTGGAGTAAACGCTATTACAACTTGTTCATAAGGTCCTTTCAGGATGACAGTAGGATATGGTGTAATGGGCTACTTTAAGTATGACAGTAGACAGAATGTATTTCTATCATCAGGGCTTCCAAAGAAAAATGAATGTCAATTTATTTCGGGCTTCGCCCTTATTAAGTAGCTTGGTTAACAATCTGCAATGGACAACTAACAATTAAACCTATGCCAACAGAAACAAAACGTCAATTATTCTCCTCGGGGGCGCCTTGGGAGGAGACCGTTGGATACTCACGTGCGGTAAGGGTGGGACCTTTAATTGAAGTAGCCGGCACTGCCGCAGTAGACAATGGCCAAGTAATAGGCGAAGGAGACGTGTATGCGCAAACCGTGTGCATTCTACAGAAGATAGAAAAAGTCTTGCAAGAGGCCGGCGCATCTCTAAAAGAGGTGGTAAGAACCCGGATGTTTGTGACGGACATTAGTCAATGGCAGGAAGTAGGCCGGGCGCACGGCGAGTTCTTTAAAGACATTAAACCGGCCACCAGCATGGTAGAAGTGAGTGCGCTGATTGACCCAAAACTGCTGGTAGAGATTGAAGCGACGGCGTACTGTGGCTGAATCGTTTTTGGGCTATATTTTGGAAAACTAGCATAAAATAAATATCTTATGCATTGAGTATCAGTCAATCTCCAAAAGAAAGGCCTATGAAAACAGTTTTAGTCTTAGGAGCCACCGGGTGTTTGGGTTCACATATTCTAGAAGTTTTGCGGGAGAAAGGCTATTCCATAAGAGCCACGGCACGCACTGCCCTCAAGGCCGAACAACTGCAACAGTCAGTTCATGAAGTAGTGGTGTGCAACCCCACGCAACAAGAAACCCTTACGCCAGAACTGGTACACGGCGTTGATTATATCATCTCTGCCTTAGGCAAAAGCCTGAGTCTGGCAGACACCAGCAAAACCTGCTTTCATGAGGTAGACTACCAAGGCAACCTCAATATTCTCAAGCTAGCACAACAGCACGGGCACATACAGAAATTCGTCTACGTGGCCGCGTTCAGTGGCGAGAAGCATCCTAGCGTGGCCTATTTCAAAGCGCATGAGGACTTCGCCAGAGATTTACAGCACAGCGGCATTCCCAACGCCATCATAAAACCGCCCGCTTTGTTTTCTGCTGTGCTGGAGTTAGTGCCCATGGCGCGCAAAGGGCAGCTGGCCTCAGTGGGTCCCGGCGACCATATTACCAATCCTATCCATGAGCATGAAGTAGCCGAAGCCTGCGTGCACGCCCTCACCTCTCCAGACACGGTGGTGGAACTGGGCGGTCCGGTCACGTATTCCCGCATGGATTTGATCAGGATGGTGGGCAAGAAAGTGGGGCATTACCGTAAAATTCCGCAGGTGCCGTACTGGGTGGCCAACACCTTTTTGCCCATGATAAAACTGGTGAGCAAATCTTTGTTTGAGAAAGCCGCTTTTTTAGTGGCCGTCACCAAAACCGATTGCGTGGCGCCCGTAAAAGGACAGCGCCGCCTGGAGGAATATTTAGCCGAACACGTGTAAGCTAACCTCTTGGGGCATCCGCTGTTTTTATCGATATTTGCACCAATCAGTTTTAGAAAACCGCAATGGGAAGAGCATTTGAGTTTCGGAAAGCCCGTAAAATGAAACGCTGGGACATGATGTCCAAGCAGTTCACCCGCATAGGGAAAGAGATTGTGATGGCCGTTAAATCTGGCGGACCTGACCCAGACACCAACTCCCGTCTGCGCGTCTGCATCCAGAACGCCAAAGGCGTGAATATGCCCAAAGACCGCGTAGAGGCCGCCATCAAGCGCGCCCAGGGCAAAGAAGAAAACGACTATTCTGAAGTTGTATATGAAGGCTACGGCCCGCACGGCGTCGCCGTCCTGGTAGAGACCGCCACTGACAACGTGAACCGCACTGTGGCTAACGTGCGCATGCACTTTAACCGCACCGGTGGTGAGTTGGGCCGTACCGGCGCCTTCGACTTTATCTTTGAGCGCAAAGGCGTGTTCCATTTGAACGGTGAAGGCCTGGACCTGGAAGAACTGGAACTGGACCTGATTGACTTCGGGCTGGAGAGCATTGACAAGGACGAGGAAGAAAACGAAATCATCATCCAAACCTCTTTCCAGGATTTTGGCGCCATGCAGAAAGCCCTGGAAGAGCGTGGCCTCCACGTGAAAAGCTCTGAGCTACAACGCTACCCAACGGTATTGAAAGAACTAACGCCAGAGCAACAAGAGGACATGACCAAACTTCTAGACCGTCTGGAAGAAGACGAAGATGTACAGGCCGTGTACCACAACATGAAAGAAGACGCCGAAGACGAGGAATAGCCTCTATTTTTAGCCTGTTTTCTGGAAAAGACGCCAAAAACGGAGATATAGGCAAAGGCCCGCTTTCTTTAGAGAAGGCGGGCCTTTGTGTTATATGACAATACTATCGTATGATTATGCTCAGTTTTATTTTTTACTAGGCTGCTGCCTGTTGTCAAATAGTGCCAGTATATAAATATCTTCTTGTTTCTGCTTATAGAAGATGGTAGTATGCTTATGAAGCAAAAATCCTCTTATGCCCTTTTCTGGATTTTCTAAACTCCCAATCTGAGGATACTTCACTAGCAATTCCAAGAATTTGAACACCCGAACAGTGAAGGTCTGGGTAGTCTTTTCGCCAAACTCTTCCTGTAAATATTGTTGCAGATGGGCTAACTGCTGTGCGGCTCGCTTGTTCCAAATTACCTGAGCCATTCAGAATTTCTTTTCAGCATTTCATCATGTGATAGCCAGGCTGATTGGTCTTCTAATTCACCCTCGCTGGACAGTACCTGTTGTTTCTGCTCTGCAGATAAGCCATTCCATAGACTTCCTTCTTGATAATCTTTTCTACTAGAAAGAATCATGAAGATTTCTTCTAACAACTGGGCATCATGCGTAGTATCAATCAGTTTGTGTAAATCCTCCTTAGTAGCTGCCATCTCTGTCATTTTTGATTGTATACGAATAAGGTAAATTTACTACTAATACTCTTTCTCTCTAAACATTAGCTTTCTTTTCAAAAGCAAGCCGCTGCTATAAAGCCATATTTTCACATTTCAATTTTCTTCTTCCAAACAATAGCAACTAGCCTTTCTAGTAACAGAGCATAAAAGGCTACGTTCAGCAAAAGACCAGGAAGATAAAGAGCTTTGTGATCAATAATGAAGCTCCAGAGCAATGTATGAATCGGGAACCTGAATATGTAAAACAAGCCTACTAAAGAGTTGGAAACCAATCCTCCTTGAGACGCCCCTTCATCTTCTGCCGCAGCAAATATGAACGACACAATCATTAGAAAGGTCAAAATAGAACCAGTAAGGACAAACAGGAAAGGATTAAATTTATTTAGTAGACGCTTCATTTGCTTTTGCATGTACGTATTGGGCAGCCCGTTCCTCACTCGCTCATAAATATCTAACAATGCAAGAACGAAAAGGAAACATACCCAGACCCCTAACTTATATCCACCAGCTTAACCACTTTATCACCCGAAAAGGTAAACACAGACTTCCCCTGCAGTTTCAGCTCATCGCCTTTCTTTTGGCCGGTGGGAAAATCCATGGCGAGGACGGCCTGATAATCTAGGGCGACTTCAGTCTGTCCGTCTTGGTGTTGGAAAGTGATAGGCGTTTGCTTTCTGGAAGAGAAATAGGCAGTTGCCTGTTCAGCTTGCTTTTTGAATGCTTCTATCCCTTGTAAGGACATATTCACCTCACCGTTAGACAAGTTCTCAAAGACAATATCCTCATCAAAGTGGAGGACCATTTTTGCTACATCAAACCGGTTATAGCCTTCCATGTATTGCCGGATAATTTGTTCTCTTTGATGATGGTCCATTAGTGGTTTTGTTTCTATAGTAACTGCCTTTCTAGTTCGCCCACAAGGTCCCCGAAACAAGTTCGGGATGTTCTACTTTCAGGATGACAAGAGAGGAAAAGTGAAATATTAATGTGTTCTTCTTTTTAATAAAGTAGCTATCCCATAGACCGTTAAGCTTACCAGAGAGAATGTCCCTCCAATGAAAGCGAGAAACATGAAAGCTAACATAGACCTCATAATAACCATGTCAAAGACAACCTCATAGGAAGTTTCTCTTATTATCTTTGAAAACACCAATAAATAGATAATAGGCAAAAAACTTAACCCTAAAACTGCGGCAAGCGCCTTTGGAGGGGAGTACCAATATTTCCTTAGTAAGCCACCAAGAAGTAACATTAATATGCCAAGCGGCAAAAAGAAAATCCAGCCCATTGTTTAAGGGTGTAAAGGAATTACTAAAACCATTTTACTGCACCGGCGCTGGTTTTTGCATCACTTCACCGCAATTACTGCAGGTGCGTTTTTCTTCTGAGGCCCAGAAGGCGTCCATGACCACGGGCAGTTGGCCTACAATGTCAGAGACGGGAATGTACTCTTCGTAGAGCTTGGTGTTGCAGTTCTCGCAGTACCACTGGAAACCATCCAGCTCTTTCTCATCGCGGTAGCGCTCCAGGACCAGACCCACGGTGTTGGGACCACGACGCGGGGAATGGGGCACGTTGGGCGGCAACAGAAAGATATCGCCGGCTTTGATGGTAATATCCTTGAATTCGCCTTCGTCAATGACCTTGAGCGTGATCTCGCCTTCCAGCTGGTAGAAGAACTCCTCGCCATTGTTCACGTGGTAATCTTTGCGCAAGTTGGGTCCGCCTACTACCATCACAATAAAGTCTTTGTTGTCTTTGTACACCTGCTGGTTGCCCACCGGCGGCTTGAGCAGGTGGCGGTGTTCGTCAATCCATTGTTGAATGTTGAAGGCAGATTGGATGGCCATGGCGCTAAAAATCTAAGGTGAAAAATGAAAGAACCTCCGCGGAGGAGACCGTTCCAAGGTACGAAACCTCTCCCATAAAAGATAGACCTCCGTTTTTGGGCTATTTTCAGCAAAACAAGGCAAAAACGACAGGTTTGCTTGCATTGAAAGGTGATAAGAAGGGCAAATTACTACAGAGCAATTTCGTAAAAAGAAGAGCCTTTCTCAAAGAAGAAGCACTTCCCCGCATAATTCACTATTTTGACCACGTGTAAATTTAGACTCAGAACCCTTCACATATGGACTTGAACTTAGAGAACAAGCATGCCGTGGTCTGCGGAAGCACCCAGGGCATAGGAAAGGCCATTGCCCTGGAGCTGGCGGCCATGGGCGCCACCGTCACCTTGGTTGCCCGCAACGAAGCACGCCTGCAGGAAACCGTGCAGGAACTGAATACTACTGCCGGGCAACAGCACCGCTACGTAGTGGCAGATTTCACCAACCCAACGCAGGTGCAGGAACGCATTGAGGCGCATTTGCTGGAAATGGGACAGGCCCACATCCTGGTCAACAACACCGGCGGACCAGCGGGCGGACCAGCCATCAATGCCCAGGTAGAGGAGTTTGAAAACGCCTTCGCGGCGCACCTCATCTGCAACCACGTGCTGGCGCAGGCCACCGTACCGTACATGATAGAAGCCAAGTACGGCCGCATCATCAACATTATTTCTACCTCAGTCAAACAGCCCATCAAAGGCCTAGGCGTGTCTAACACTATTAGAGGCGCCGTGGCCAACTGGGCGAAGACGCTTTCCTTTGAGCTGGCGCCCTTCGGGATTACGGTGAACAACGTCTTGCCTGGGGCCACACTCACCGCCCGCCACCATTCGCTCATTGAAGCCAAGATGGAGAAAACCGGCCAACCGCGTCAATCCGTGGAGGCCGAACTGCTGTCGGGCATCCCAGCCAACCGCTTCGGCGAAGCGCATGAAGTAGCCGCCGCCGCCGCGTTCCTGGCCTCGCCAGCTGCTGGGTACATCAATGGCATTAACCTGCCCGTGGACGGCGGAAGAACGGGGAACCTTTGATTTAGTCTTGAGTCGCGAGTCCTGAGTTGGGAATGCATTTTGGCCTGTTTTCTGGGGAAAGCCAAAAACGCAAACCTCCAGTTTACTCCTTCGTCCCCCTTTGAAGGGGGTAGGGGGATGATAGAGACAGTAGCAGAATAGTAAGCGGCAACAACCTTGTAATGCCTTGAAATTGACTCGCGGGAATGTCATTATCGTCAAAAGTAAGTCATCCCCCTACCCCCTTCAAAGGGGGACGGAATGCGCTGCTTTTCTTCCTAAATTAAAAATTTCTTGAATCTTGCGTCTTAAATCTTCAGTCTAACACCATGTTGCATCTGCAGAATTACATCAACGGAAAACTGGTAGCGCCTGCCTCTGGTCAGTACTTGCCTAATATCAACCCAGCCTCCGGCGAGGTCTATTCCCAGATTCCGGATTCTGGCGAGCAGGATGTGTTGAATGCGATAGAGGCAGCAGAGGCAGCGTTCCCGGCTTGGTCAAATTTGTCGGCAGAGAAGCGGGGGAGGTATTTGATGCGCATTTCTGAGCTTATTGACCAGAACCTGGACAGGCTAGCCGAGGCAGAGACCACCGACAACGGGAAACCGCTGTGGTTGGCCAAGACCGTGGATATTCCCAGGGCCAGCAGCAACATGCACTTCTTCGGGACGGGTATCCAGCACTTCGCGTCTGAGTCGCATTTCATGGAGGGTGTGGCCGTAAATTATACGGTGCGCAAACCTTTGGGCGTGGTGGCCTGCATTTCCCCGTGGAACCTACCGCTTTATCTGTTTACCTGGAAGATTGCCCCTGCCCTGGCCGCCGGAAACTGCGTAGTCGCCAAGCCCTCCGAAATTACGCCTTACACTGCTTATCTATTATCTGAGTTGTGCATAGAGGCTGGTCTGCCAGCGGGCGTCCTGAACATCGTGCACGGCACCGGCCCTAAGGTAGGCGCGCCTATGTGTGAGCATCCTGCGGTAAAAGCCATCTCCTTTACGGGCGGTACCCAAACCGGAAAAACCATCGCTAGGACTTCCGCGCCTTTGTTCAAGAAACTGTCCCTGGAACTGGGCGGCAAGAACGCTACCGTCATCTTCGCGGACTGTGATTTTGAGAAAACCGTAGCCACCGCCGTGCAATCTGCTTTTTCTAACCAAGGTCAAATCTGCCTCTGCGGTTCGCGCATTCTAGTAGAGCGCCCGCTGTATGAGCAATTCAAAACGGCTTTCCTAGAGCGCGTTAAGGCCTTAACCGTAGGCGACCCTATGCATTCTGACACCAAACAAGGCGCCTTGGTCTCAGAAGCGCATCTGCAGAAAGTCTTGCAGTACATTGAACTGGCCAAAGAAGAAGGCGGTATTTTGCTTGCTGGTGGCGAACGCGTACAACTGGAAGGCCGATGCGCTAACGGCTTTTTCCTACAGCCCACCGTCTTTGAGAACCTGCCTCACTCCTGCCGTACCAACACTGAGGAAATCTTCGGGCCGGTGGTTACACTCATTCCTTTTGACACCGAGGAAGACGCCATTTCTTATGCTAACGCCACCGAGTACGGCCTCTCCGCCTCCGTCTGGACCAATGACCTCACCCGTGCCCACCGCGTCTCGCATCAACTGCATGCTGGTATGATCTGGGTCAATACGTGGTTGCTAAGAGATTTGCGCACACCTTTCGGGGGCACAAAACAAAGCGGCGTAGGCCGGGAAGGCGGTTGGGAAGCCCTGCGCTTCTTTACCGAGGCGCAAAATGTCTGCGTGAAGCTGTAGTCGTTTTTGGCTTGTTTTGGTGAAATGAGGGAATATATATCACATTTAATAAAGCATGAAATTGTACGTAGGTCTCTTATTAGCTTCTTTACTGTTTATTACCTGCAAAAAGAAGAGCGATAATAAAATCCCAGTACGGATTGACTTCTTTCAAGCGGTTCAAATTGACAAAGAAGTACGTAATCCTAAATTGAAACAAGGGAAGTACATCACCTTTAAGTTTTATCAATTCTTCTATAGGACTAATTCAGACACATCGGACTACAGTCGCTCCCTACGTATAACAATTCCTTTATCTGACACTTCATTTTTTTATCAAACTGATTCTACTCACTTCTTTGAACAAGTTGTTTCAAATTGCCGTGGACTGTGTTCAGATTTTAAGACTGAACCTTTAAATAACGCCAACATTACTGGTAGAAAAATTGCTACTGATAAATGGCATATTGTAGCAGAGACTAAATACTTCAACTTTAAAAGATTCATCCATATCAAAAAGGGACATTTTGAAAAAGAAACAATATTCTTTTCAAATGACATGTAGCTCCCAAGCCTGCTCGTTTTTTACCTAATTCTCCCAAAACAGGCTAAAAACGCCTTGCTATCGTTCTTAGGCCAAAGCCGAAATAAATCCCTATTTTTAAGGCTGAGAACTATCTAACAAACTAGAATGAGACAAACCATACAACGTTGGCTGTTGACAGTGGCCGTGGTAGGCACCGCCCTACAAGCGCAGGCACAGCAGAAGCGAAGCTTTGATTTAGAGGACATCTTCCGGAAGGGCACGTTCCAGGCCAAGTCGGTGTACGGGGTGAACTGGATGCGCAACGGCCAGTTCTACTCCAGTCAGGTAGCTGACCAGAAAAACCAGAGCGTGGACGTGGTGCAGGTAGACGTGACTACGGGTCAGCCGGTGAGCACTATCATTGAGGGCGAAGACATCAAAATAGACGGTAAAATCCTGGACTATGATGACTACAGCTTCAGCGCTGATGAGACCAAAATCCTGTTTGAGACTGAGCATGAGCCTATTTACCGCCGTAGCAGCAAAGGCCATTTCTACGTGTATGACCGTGCCAGCAAGAAATTACAGAAGCTGAGCCAAGGCGGAAAGCAGAGCTATGCTACGTTTTCACCAGACAACAAATACGTGGCCTTCGTGCGCGACAACAACCTGTTCTACGTAGACCTAGCCTCTATGCAGGAGCGCCAAGTGACCAATGACGGCAAGTGGAACTTCATCATCAATGGTGGTACGGACTGGGTATATGAAGAGGAATTCAGCTTCGCGCAGGCCTTCTTCTGGTCCCCGCAGGGCAACCAGATTGCCTTCTACAAGTTTGATGAGAGCCAGGTACCGGAATACAACATGCAGATGTGGGGACCTTTGTACCCTACGGACTACAAGTTCAAGTACCCGAAGGCTGGTGAGAAAAACGCCATCGTCAACATCTACACCTTCGACCTGGGCTCTGGTAAAACCACCAAGATGGACACTGGCAATGAGACTGACCAGTACATTCCGCGCATCAATTGGACCAACACGCCTAACCTTCTTTCTATCAGAAGAATGAACCGCCTGCAGAACACCCTGGAGATTCTGCACGCCAACACCCAGACTGGCCAAAGCAAGGTAGTTTTGAAGGAAACAGACAAAGCCTACATTGACATCACCGATGATTTGACCTACCTGAAGAACGGCAAGCAGTTTGTGCACAGCTCAGAGAAGGACGGGTTCAACCACCTGTACCTGTATGACATGAACGGCAAGCTGGTTCGTCAAATCACCATAGGCAACTGGGAAGTGGCCAGCTTCTATGGCGTTGATGAGAAGAACGGATTGGTGTACTTCACCTCCACCGAGGTGTCTCCCTTGGAGCGTCACCTCTACAGCATGGGCTTGAACGGCAAGAACAAGAAAAGCCTGACTCCGGCTAAAGGCACGCACACCATCAACCTGAGCCGCGACTTCAAATACTACCTAGACTATTACTCTACTATCACCAGCCCAACGGTGGTGAGCCTGCACACTTCAGACGGAAAGCAGATTAAGGTGTTGGAAAGCAACGAGAGCCTGAAGACCACTTTAGCCAACTACAACCTACCCAAGGCAGAGTTCTTCCAGTTTAAAACCTCAGAGGGAGTGAACCTGAATGGCTACACCATCAAGCCGGCAGATTTTGACCCGAACAAGAAGTACCCAGTCCTCATGTTCCAGTACAGCGGCCCGGGCAGTCAGGAAGTGGTAAACAGCTGGAGAGGCAGAAACTACCTGTGGCACAGCTACCTTACCAACCAAGGCTACATTGTGGCCGTGATTGACAACCGCGGAACCGGCGGGCGTGGCGCTGATTTCAAGAAAGTGACGTATGGTAACCTGGGCCACTATGAAGTGATTGACCAGATTGAGGGCGCCAAGCACTTGGGTAACCTACCCTACGTGGACAAAGGCCGTATTGGTATCTGGGGCTGGAGCTTCGGGGGCTATATGAGCTCCTTGGCTATTACCAAAGGCGCCGATGTGTTCAAGGCCGCCATAGCGGTGGCACCGGTGACCAACTGGCGTTTTTATGACACCATTTACACTGAGCGCTTCTTGAAAACTCCGCAGGAGAACCCAGACGGTTATGACAAGAACTCGCCGGTATTCTACGCAGACCGCCTGAAAGGCAAGTATCTGCTCATCCATGGCACCGGCGATGACAACGTGCATTTCCAGAATGCCATTGAAATGACCAATGCCCTAGTGAAAGCCAACCGTCCGTTTGAGAGCGCCTACTACCCTAACCGGAACCACGGCATCAGCGGCGGCAACACCAGCATTCACCTGTTCACTAAAATGACCGAGTTCATCCTGCGCAACTTGTAGTCGTTTCAGGATTTATAAAGCAAAAGGCTCCCGTTCTTGGATGAATGGGAGCCTTTTTTATAGATGTCGTTTTTGGCTTGTTTCTCAGAGAATAGGCCAAAAACGAAAAAATGATAATGAGATAATCGTTTTTAATACAGTCTAAATTCCTCAGGTAATCTCTTATTAATGAAAGTAAAAAGTTGGTCTGTTTGATTAGATGCGGCCCTTATTCCTTTCAATCCCCATTGTGAAGCCTCTAACTGTTTCTTATCATAAAGCAATGAAACTGAAAAGCTTGCCCCATCCTTTATATCTTCTCTTATTCTATTTCTATCACTCCCATCCACTTCGTTATCCATACTTATTGTCTTGAGATAAGCATGACTCAGAATGTAGAGTGAATCAACGGCGTTATCCTCAAACTTTACTTTCAAAGTATCCACTACTTCTATTGTATCTTGATAATGACGCTTTAAAACATAGAGCGTGTTTTCATCCAAGCGGCCATCGTTGATTTTGAAGCGCTCTCGGTCATAGACGGAAACATTAGTATTATACATAAATGCCTCAAACTTGCTACCAAGACCGAACGTCTTAATCTCCAATCCAAATTCTTTGGATTTCACGCTTTCTGCTTTTTCACAAGATGAATGAGTAATTGAGGAACATGTTAGCAGGAGATATAGGAGGAAATTTCTTTTCATGGTTCCTATTAATACTCCTCTCCCTGAAAGCTGGCGCGTTGTAGGCGGTCATTGATGGCGAGGCCCAAGCCATGATTGGGCATGCGTTCGGCCAAGATAATGTCTACGGTAGGCATGTCTAGTTGGCGCAAGGCGGAGAACAGGTTGCGGGCCGCCTCACGCAAGTCACCGGTGGTAGAAAGCTGGATTTGGTGATGTGCCGGTATGTCTGCGAATGTTTTCTCCAAAGTAATAATGCCCACTCTAGATTTGTCTTCTATCCTTTCCAAGTTCTGCGCTACATCACCTAAATATACTTTCTTGCCGGGATTGTAGTGACTGCTTAGCATGCCGGGCGCGGCGGGGTTTGAGCTGGAGGTTTTGATATTGGCTTTGGAGATGTTCACCACTTCTTGCAGTTCTTCCAAGGCCAGTCCGCCCAGGCGCAATACTTCTACCTCATTGCCAACTACTCTAATAATGGTTGACTCAATGCCTATGTTGCTGGCACCGCCGTCTAAGATGTAGGGAATGCGTTCGCCTAACTGGTCCTGCACGTGCTGGGCCGTGGTAGGGCTCACATAACCGAACGGATTGGCGCTGGGTGCGGCCAGTGGAAATGGTAGTTGCCGGAGTAAATCTAAGGTAAGCGGGTGCTTGGGAATACGGATGCCTACGGAGTCATGGCCCGAGGTCACCAGCAAAGGTACTTGTTCAGATTTGGGCAGGATAAGCGTGAGCGGACCGGGCATGAAGCGCTCGGCTAGTTTATAGGCTACATCTGGCACCTGGCGGGCGATCTTCTCTAGTTCCTGGATGGAATGCGTGTGCACAATGAGCGGATCAAAGGCCGGTCGGTTCTTAGCTTCAAAAATTTTCACCACGGCGGCTTCGTCATAGGCGTTGGCGGCCAGCCCGTAAACCGTCTCGGTGGGGATGGCCACTAAGTCACCCTGGGTTAAATAAGAAACTGCCGTTTGTATGTCTTTGCCTATAAGTGCCATGAGAACCTAAATAATCCTGCAAAGCTAAACGTTCCCAGTTTATTTATAGCTAGGCATTTTCTGGGCAGGCGTTTTTGGGTTGTTTTCTGGAAAAGAGGCTAAAAACGATGAGAGGCGAGTGGGCTTAAACTTGCATCAAAAACTTGAAGTAGAAAATAACGGTAGCCACCCCGGCTAAGATGACCGTCAAGAATTGGTATAATCGCCTCTGATTCAGAATTGTACTATTGTTTAATGGCATTATTCTGTAGGCATACACCAACATGGTAATAGTGCACAGAGCTAAGGCAAATAGAGAAAATAGCATGATGACAGTCTTGCCTACCTGGTCATGCGTGCCACCAGCAAACTTTCTGATGAATATATCATTCAGGAGAATGACGCCACAACTCCAAAGAACCGTGACCGAAAAGTTAATTTTATATAGTGGATAGTTAATAGCACTTACAATAATAAACGGAAGGACGGCCGTAGCTATGATGGAGAAGGGTCCATGGTAATGCCCCATGATATTACTAGCCACTATCAACACAAGCCCAACGGCCATTGAAATCAGAAATCTACGCACGCATCATGTCTATATTATTTGGCAAGGTATCAAGAATTCTGGTTTTTGAAGTGCACATGAAACGCGGTGCCTTTGCCTAATTCGCTGCGTACTGTAATGTCATCTCCTGAGTTGTCCAGGATCTTCTTGACCAAGTACAGGCCAATGCCAGTGCCTTCTACGTGGTCATGTACGCGCTTGTACATGGCAAAAATCTTGGAGACCTGGTGCGCCGGAATGCCTAACCCATTGTCAGTGACCGAGAGTACGTAGTCACCGTTGTCTGCTATTTTTGAGCTAATGGTGATTTTGGGCGCCCGCTGCGGGTCTTTGTACTTGATGGCATTGGACACCAGGTTGTAGAGAATGCTGCGTAGGTTCTTGCGCGAGAAAGACAGGCTGTCAAACTCTAAATCGCCTACCATAATCTCAGCGTTGCTGTTCTTGATGGAGTCGCGCAGGTTGGCCTTCACTTCTTCCAGCAAGGTGTGCAGGCTTACCTGCTCAGCCTGGTCCTTGGCCTGTTGCAGTTTGGTGACTTCAGAAAGGTCATTGATGACTTTGCGAAGGGTTTCCAGAGAACTGCCCATCATGGACAGGATGTTTTGGTGCGGGATGCACTCCTTGCCCATGTCTTCTTTTAAGGCCAAGAGAAGCCCCTCCAGATTGGCAATGGGTGATTTTAAGTCATGCGAGGCCGTATACACAAAGTTGTCCAGGTCATTGTTAATGCGCACCAGCTCTTTGTTTTTCTGCATGAGGTCCTCGTTACGTCGGCGCTCAGTCAAGTCTCTGGTAATCTTGGCAAAGCCCAGCAACCTGTGGTCTGAGTTGTACACCGGTGACAAGACCACGTTGGCCCAGAAGGCAGCCCCGTCCTTGCGTACGCGCCAACCCTCGTCCTCAAAGCGACCGTCCTGGATGGCCTTGCTCAGCTCAAACGCCGGGAACCCGTTTTCAATAGCCTCGCGGGGATAGAACAAGGAAAAGTGCTTGCCAATCACCTCTTGGGCGGTGTAGCCTTTGATGCGCTCGGCGCCGGTGTTCCAGCTTACAATCAGGCCTTCTGTGTTGAGCATGAGGATGGCGTAGTCCTGCACGCTGTCAATCATCAGCCTGGACTTCTCCTCGCTCTCGCGCAGTTCTTCATTGGTTCTAAAGAGCTGTTCTTCTAGCTGTTTCTTTTCTGTAAGGTCACGGGTGATTTTAGAGAAGCCAATCAGCTCTTTCTTCTCATTAAAAATGGCGGTGATGATGACGTTGGCCCAGAAGGCGGTGCCGTCCTTGCGGTAACGCCAGCCCTCATCCTCAAACCGGCCATGCGCCTTTGCTTCTTTTAGCTCATATTCTGGAAAACCAGTCAGCACAGACTCGCGGCTGTAGAATTTGGCGAAGTACTTGCCAATGATCTCATGGGCTTCATAGCCTTTAATGCGGCGGGCGCCCTCGTTCCAGGTGGCCACGTGCCCGCTGGGGTCTAGCATAAAGATGGCATAATCTGTGACACCCTCTACCAAGCGCCTAAACCGTTCCTCGCTGTCTTTGAGTTCTTCATAGGCTTTGTAAAGGTCATCTTCGGCTTTTTTGCGCTCTGAAAGGTCACGGGTAATCTTGGAGAAGCCCAGGTGCTTGCCCTCTTCATTGTAGATGGGCGTGAAGATGACGTTGGCCCAGAACACAATGCCGTCCTTGCGCACGCGCCAGCCCTCGTCCTCAAACCTACCGTTCTTGAGCGCCTGTTCTAATTCATAGGCGGGATAATTTTTGGAGATGGCCTCTGGGGTGTAGAAAATGGAGAAGTGCTTGCCCAGCACATCTGCTGGCTCATACTGCTTAATGCTCTTGGCACCCGCGTTCCAGGTGGCAATGCGGCCCTCTGGGTCTAGCAAAAAAATGGCATAATCCTTAATACCTTCAATCAGAAGCCGATAGATGTCTTCAGTGGGATTCTCTTGGTTGTACCTTGAAACGAGCTCTAATTCTGAATTCATACGGGTGCGGGAAGGTGGTAGGGTCTGTTATCCTGTGTTAATACTGCACAAAATACAAATGGTTAAAACATTAACTCTTGGTTTTTGGTTCTACCCAATTACCCTTAGACGCCTTATACGGACACACGCCCTTAACAAATGGAAATAGCGGCCAAAGCCCTTAATAAATAGCCTTTGTCCTAATGAAAGTCGTTTTTGGCCTGTTTTGCAGAAAAGAGGCTAAAAACGAAAGCCCCGCTTTTGAGGCGGGGCTTGCTGCTTACATGATTCTATTTTTAGACGGTCTCTTTCTGGTACAGCTTGGCCAAGGTAGCCACGGTGTAGTCAATCTCTTCTGCGGTGTTGTACTTGCTGAACGAGAAGCGCACATTGCCGCGGCTCATGTCTGCGTTCATGGCGCGCAACACGTGTGAGCCCAAGTCTACGCCGCTGGTGCAGGCGCTTCCGCCCGAGGCCGATATTTTGTTGATGTCCAGGTTGAACAACAGCATCTCATTCATCTCAGAGGCCGGCAAACTCACGTTCAAAACCGTGTACAAGCTCTTATCGGCTTCGGAGGACAGACCGTTGAACTGCACGTCCTCAATCTGCTCACGCAGTTGATAGATCATGCGGTCTTTCAAGCTTTGGATGTGACGGTGATGATCCTCCATGTCACGGTAGGCAATCTCTAAGGCTTTGGCCAAGCCAATGATGCCGTACACGTTCTCGGTGCCGCCGCGCATGTTGCGCTCCTGTGACCCGCCCTGGATCAAGGGATGTATTTTGATGGAAGAATCTACATAGATGAAGCCCACGCCTTTGGGACCGTGGAACTTGTGCGCCGAGCCTACCAGGAAGTTAATGCCCAACTCCTGCACGTCATGTTTGTAATGGCCCATGGTCTGCACAGTGTCTGAGTGCAACACGGCGTCATATTTCTTGCAGATGTCTGCGATGGCCTGCAGGTCATTTAGGTTGCCAATTTCATTGTTGGCATGCATGATAGAGACCAAGGTACGTGGCTGGCTGGCCAGCATTTCTTCCAGGTGCTCTAAGTCTAAGGTGCCTTTCTCATCAACGCGCAGCATGCTCACCTGCACTTCGCCGCGCTTCTCCAATGACTCAAAGGAGTGCAACACCGCGTGGTGCTCTAGAGGGGAGGTAATGGCGTGCTGTAAGCCCAGGCTACGAATGGTGCAGATAATGGCGGCGTTGTCTGCCTCTGTACCACCAGACGTGAAGAAAATCTCGGCGGGTGAGGTGTTGATCAAGCTGGCTACTGTCTTGCGGGCGCCTTCAATGGCGGCGCGCACCTGCCTACCGTGCGAGTGAATGGAGGAAGGGTTGCCGTAATGCTCCAGCATAAAGGGAGTCATGGTGTCAAAAACTTCTTTGTCTAAGGGCGTGGTGGCCGCATTGTCCAGGTAAACTCGCATGGGTGATAGATTTTAATTAAGGCAACAGCAACAGGTGAAACAAGTAGAGAGGTGCATACAAATGCAGGATATAGGGTGTAAAGGGAAAAAGGCCGCACTTAGTTCTCTCAAACTGGTGCGGCCTTTCATTTATTCTTTATCAGAGATGATGTCTTTGATATCGCCTATGATTTTATTGGCCAGATGGTCTGCCGTAGAAAGCGAGTCAGACTCGGCGTAGATTCTGATGATAGGCTCTGTGTTAGACTTGCGCAGGTGCACCCACTCTCTGTCAAACTCAATCTTAACGCCGTCAATGGTGTTGATGGGCTGCTTGGCGTACTGCTTCTGCACTTTGGCCAATACCGCGTCTACGTCAATGTCTGGCGTTAGCTCAATCTTGTTTTTAGAGATGTAGTAGTTAGGGTACTTGGCTCTTAATCTAGAGATGCTCAAACCCGACTTGGCTAAGTGCGTCAAAAACAAGGCAATGCCCACCAAGGCGTCACGGCCGTAGTGCAGCTCTGGGTAGATGATGCCCCCGTTGCCTTCGCCGCCAATGACTGCGTTCTGGGCTTTCATCATGTTGACCACGTTCACCTCGCCAACGGCAGAAGCAAAGTAAGTACCGCCAGATTTCTCTGTCACGTCACGCAAAGCGCGGGTAGAAGACAAATTAGAGACGGTATTGCCCGGCGTGTTCTGCAACACGTAGTCAGACACGGCTACCAGAGTGTACTCTTCGCCAAACATGCTGCCGTCCTCGTTCACCAAGGCTAAGCGGTCTACGTCTGGGTCTACCACAATGCCTAGGTCAAACTTGCCCTTCTCCATCATTCTGGAGATTTCGCCTAGGTTCTCTGGCAACGGCTCTGGGTTATGCGGGAAGTTGCCATCTGGCTCGCAGTACAGTTTCTCAATCTGGGTAACGCCCAAGGCCTCCAAGAGTTGTGGCACGGCAAAGCCGCCACAGGAGTTCACCGCGTCTACCACTATTTTAAAGTTAGCAGCTTTGATGGCCTCTGCGTCTACCAACGGCAGGTCAAGGATGGCCTTGATATGGCGCTTTAAGAATTTATCGCTCTGGGTATACTTGCCTAGCTTGGTTACCTCAGCAAACTGGAACGACTCTTTTTCGGCCAGTTCCAGCACCAGTTTACCCTCTTGGTCATTAATGAATTCGCCATGCTGGTTCAAGAGCTTGAGGGCGTTCCATTGCTTGGGGTTGTGGCTGGCCGTCAAGATAATGCCGCCGCCGGCTTTCTTGGCAGGCACGGCCATCTCTACAGTTGGGGTGGTAGAAAGACCTAGGTCAATCACGTTGATGCCCAAGCCCTGCAACGTAGCCACTACCAGGCGGTTGACCATATCTCCGGAGAGACGGGCGTCACGGCCTATGACAATGTTGTTGTTATTGGTGGTCTGTAGTACCCACGTGCCAAAAGCGGCCGCAAATTTTACTACGTCTAATGGTGTAAGTGCTTCGCCTACTTCCCCCCCAATGGTACCTCTTATTCCTGAAATAGATTTTATTAACGCCACGTGTTCTTCAATTATATCCTACAAAAGTAGCAAAACCTTGCCTATTATTTGAAAGTTTGATGACATCCCTTACTATCTCCTGCAAAAGCGCCCTATTCTTAAGCAGCACAACCCCTTAATTCACTTACCCTTACCCTCTCTCAACCGAACTGGAGCTTTTTACTAATATCATTAGTGAAGTGGGTATTTCCCATAGCAAATCATGCCCCGCAGCACAAATGCTCACGTTAGCATACTGCCATTTTTGGCCTGTTTTGGCTAAAAGAGGCCAAAAACAACTGCTGCATGGTCTTTTTCAGCAGCCACTAGGTAAAGGGTAGACAGTTCTTTTGGGCTCTTACCCCAGCTTGCGTAAAAAAAATTAAAAAGTTTTTTATGGAAAGCCGGCAGTCCCTGCATCTTATAGGCAAACGCTGTTTCATTTAATGGTTTATAAAGATGAAGACTCCCTTAGAAAAGATTGACAGCAGCTAGCAGTCTGCCCACCAACGTGCCTAAGAAGGTTTAGTTGTTATTAATAATGTTACTAAAAGATTAAGTTAACGTAAAGCACTGGTTATTCATTTGAGTTTGAATGTATCTTTGGCTTATGGAAAACCAGCTTAGGCCCATGACGGCCACCCGCCAGGCGCAGTTAGACGCTTTTAACAGGTTGTTAGACATCCTGGATGATTTGCGGGAGAAATGCCCCTGGGACCAGAAGCAGACCATGGCCACCTTGCGGCACCTCACCATTGAAGAAACCTATGAGCTCTCAGACGCCATTTTAAAAGAAGATTTGCCTGAGATTAAAAAGGAATTGGGAGATGTGATGCTGCACCTGACCTTTTACGCCAAGATAGCCTCTGAGCAAGGCGCTTTTGATTTGGCAGACGTGTTGCACGCCCAATGTGACAAACTGGTGTTTAGGCACCCGCACATTTACGGTGACGCAGAAGCCACTACAGAAGAGCAGGTGAAAAAGAACTGGGAGAGCCTCAAACTCAAAGAAGGCAATAAATCTGTGCTGGCTGGCGTTCCTGCCTCATTACCCTCACTGGTAAAAGCCATGAGGATACAGGAGAAGGCCCGCGGAGTTGGTTTTGACTGGGACACGCCCAACCAGGTATGGGAAAAAGTGGAGGAAGAACTGGCTGAGTTTAAAGCCGAAGTAGAGGCCCCTGCGTTTTCACCGGCCAATACGTCTAAAGCGACAGATGAACTGGGAGACGTTTTATTTTCTTTGATCAACTACGCCCGCTTTCTGGACCTGAACCCCGAAGAAGCGCTGGAGAAGACTAACATCAAGTTTATAAAGCGGTTTCAGCACATAGAAGCCTGTGCCCAGCAAGATGGGAAAAAGATAAATGAGTTAAGCTTGGAGCAAATGGAAGTTTACTGGAACCAAGCTAAGCAACTTTAATCTAAAATAGATTTTAATTGCAATAATCTTAGAGTATACCGGTACATAACTAATGTTTTTCACCACTATATTTGATTATTTGCATTAAAATCCCTAGGCTTGTATTTATGTTGCTCATGAAGAGACACGCTATATTTAAAAGCTTGAAAACAAATAGAGGGCAATAGCGTTTATGAGCGTTTTTAGTAACACTAAATTTTAACAACTCACAGTAACACAAAACAACTAAACCTAAATTCTTAGACACAATGGAAAAAAAGAGTGCACCTGCAACTGCAAAACCAGTACAGAAAAAAGACGGCAAAGCAGGCTCAATGTTCGCCAGCATCGTGATTCCAATTGCAATCATCGCTGCTATCTTGATTTATATGTTCATCCTTGGTAACCCAGCTAACTTTGAAGGCGGTGACAATGCCAACCACCCTCTTCCTGGTAACTACCTAGGTCAGGTATATAAAGGTGGTTTCATCGTTCCTATCTTGATTTCAATCGTTATCCTGGTAATCGCCTTCGCTATTGAGCGTTATTTGACAATCTCTAAAGCAAAAGGTACTAAAGGTCTTGAGCAGTTTGTGCGCAACGTGCGTCAGAAATTGAACATGAATGACATCAACGGCGCTATTGCCATCTGCGACCAGCAGAAAGGTTCTGTAGCCAACGTGGTGAAAGCCGGTCTTTTGAAGTACCAAGAAATGCACACTGACACGTCAATGACTAAGGATCAGCGTATTTTGGCTATCCAGAAGGAAATTGAAGAAACTACGGCTCTTGAGTTGCCAATGCTTGAGAAAAACTTGGTAATCATCTCTACTATTGCCTCTATCTCTACCCTGGTAGGTCTTATTGGTACGGTATTGGGTATGATTAAAGCGTTCGCGGCCCTTGCAACTGCAGGTGGTGCCCCAGATGCAACACAGCTGGCAAACGGTATCTCTGAGGCCTTGATCAACACGGCTCTTGGTATTACTGGTTCTACCATTGCTATCATTGCCTACAACTATTTCACCAGCAAAATTGATGAGTTGACGTACAGCATTGATGAGGCTTCTTTCAGCATCATCCAGACGTATGCCGCTCAGCACGGTGAAAACAACAGAATCTAATTAGAATTAGCTTCTTAAGTTAATAGAAGGAAAAATGCCTAAAGTAAAAGTACATAGAACATCACCCTCCCTGGACATGACGCCCATGGTGGACTTAGCATTCCTTCTGGTAACGTTCTTCATGCTTATTTCGAAGTTCGCACCAGAAGAAGTGCTGGTGGTGGACACTCCGTCTTCTGTATCTGAAATCAAACTTCCTGACTCTGACGTGATTACCATCTCTGTTGGAAAAGAAGGAAGAGTTTTCTACAACGTAGACGGAACCAACACCCGACGTAAACTCATTGACAAAATGGGAGAGAAGTACGGTATCGCCTTTACTGACGAAGAGAAAGAATTATTCTCTAGAAGTGCTAGTTTTGGTGTACCAATTGCCAGCTTAAAGTCTTTCTTGAACATGACTCCTGAGGAGCAGAAGAAAGTGAGACAGCCTGGCATCCCTACAGACTCTCTTAGAAACGAACTTGGCGACTGGATCATGCAGACCAGATACTCTAACCCTAAGGCCATTGTGGCCGTGAAAGGTGACGGTTCTTCTGACTACCCAGCCGTAGGACGTGTGATTGAGATCTTGCAAGAGAAAAAGATTAACCGGTTCAACCTGGTAACCGACATGGAAACCAGACCAACCCTTTAACCTAAGCTAACGACATGGCAGAAGTACAACAGCAAGGCGGCGGCGAAGAAGGCGGTAAGAAACGGGCCAAAAAAATGTCAACTCGTATTGACATGACACCTATGGTGGATTTGGGCTTTCTCTTGCTAACATTCTTCGTAATGACAACCACGCTTGCCAAGCCGCAAACGATGGAGATTAACATGCCTGTTAAGCCTAAAGATGATGCAGACCGGAATGAATTGAAGGCCTCAAACGCTTTCACCATTCTCATTGGCGACAATGACAAGGTTTATTATTACAAAGGCTTGAACAATGGCACAGACCCAGTTGATTTGATTGAATCAGATTGGTCTAAAAACGGGATTCGCAAAGCAGTTTTAGAATCTACCCAAGCTAATCCTAACTTGGTGGTTCTAATTAAGCCAGATGAAACTTCTACGTACAAGAACGTGGTGGATGTCTTGGATGAGATGACCATTACCAGTACCAAGAAGTATGCAATTGTGCCCATGGACAATGCAGATGCCACATTACTTACAGAAAAAGGAGGTAGATAATGGACAATAGCAATTATTTAGCTACCGCGTCTCTTGACGACATGGTCTTTGAAGGCCGTAACAAAGAGTACGGTGCGTATCGCCTTCGTAAGATTTACAACAACCATATAAACAGAGGTATTGTCATTGCAATAGCTCTGTCTGTATTGGCCTTAGGTGCTCCAGTGGTAAGAAAAGCACTTTTTGGCGAGAGCGACGTTGTAAAGGCCCCACCAAAAATCACAGTAGTGGACTTAGAAGCGCCACCATCTGTAGAGAAAGTGGTTCCGCCACCGCCGCCACCGCCAGATGCGCCACCACCGCCACCGCCCGTGCGTTCAACTGTAAAGTTCACGCCACCGGTTGTAAAACGTGACGAAGAAGTGCGTCAGGAAGAGATTCCAGACCAAGACCAACTAAAAGAGGTAGACGCTGGTACTGTTACTGTAAAAGGTGACAACAACGCGCCGCCAACCCTAGAAGGTATTGACGAAGGCACTGGCCCAGTAGAAGAGGTTTTTGAGAACAAAGTATATGTAGCGGTAGAAAAGATGCCTGAATTCCCGGGCGGACAAGAAGCCATGTACAAATACCTTCAGAAAAACTACCGCGTACCGTCTGCCGCTTTGCGCGCAGGTGTTGAAGGTACTGTAGTTCTCTCTATTGTAGTAGGCCCATCAGGAGAAGTATCTGACGTACAAATCTTGAAGAAGCTTGGTTATGGATTAGATGAGGAAGCTGTCAGAGTAGTGAAGAGCATGCCGAAATGGAATCCAGGTGAGCAGAACGGACGTAAGGTTTCTGTGAAGTACACAATCCCTTACCGTATTGCCATCAAATAATTAGTTCAGCACAACGCTGAAAGGCTTACCCAACTCCGGAAATAAACTAAGCCACGGCATGGTTTGTTTCCGGAGTTCTTTTTTAACCAGCAGCATAACAGCCACTTATTTGAATTATCAAATAAAACGTATAACCACTATGGAGAATTACCAACGACCTGCCAGACCAGAACTCCCTAAAAAGTCTTCTGCCTTAAAATATGCATCCATGTTTATGGCTTTGGTGTATTTGGCCATAGGGGTGTACATCTTTTTCTCTGGCCCGGAACAACTAAGGATTTCACAGAACAGCAAATACATCTTTGGTGCCATGCTGTTCTTCTACGGTTTGTTTAGATTTGTGAGAAGCTATCAACTCTACTACAAGAAACCTACCAGAAGAGATGAAGAAGTATAGTCTTTTATCCTGCATTGGGCTCATTGCGTTTGCGTGCACCTTTGTGTCCTGCAACCAAGGCGGGTCCTCCCCTACAGACACTGCAACGTCTGGTGAGATAAAAATTGGAGTGGATGAATCATTCGCCCCTATTCTAGAATCTCATATTGACACCTTCATGGGCCTGTACAAGTATGCCAAGATAAACCCGGTGTACCAATCTGAAGGAAAGGTTATGGAGGCGCTTCTGCAAGACAGCATACGTCTGGCAGTAGCCACCCGCCGTCTTACCCAAGAAGAGAAAGACGCCTTTGCTCGTGAGAAAATCACTCCTACGGTCATTCACATTGCCACAGACGGCATTGCCCTCATCATTAACAAGGCCAATACAGACACTACCCTTACTTTACAGCAGGTGCGGGACATCTTTACTGGCAAGTTCAAGGATTGGAGCCAAGTGAGCGGCGCCCAGGCCAAGGGCCCCATTACCATTGTCTTTGACAACAGCAATTCCAGCACGGCACGGTACATCCTGGACTCTATCAACCTTAAAAAGCCGCTGCCGGCCAATACCTACGCCACCAAGTCTAACAGGAACCTGGTAGACTACATTGCCCAGAACAAAAATGCCATTGGCGTGATTGGAGTGAACTGGATCAGTGACCGAGACGACACCACCACCACTAGCTTTTTGAAAAAGGTAAATGTGGTGGGTATTAGTACTAAAAACGCCCCTACATCCGTTGAGGATTACATACAACCCTATCAGGCCTATCTGGCCCAAGGAACTTATCCACTTACCAGGGAGGTTTTTATCATAAGCCGCGAGGCCAGAACAGGTCTTGGCACAGGTTTTGCATCCTTTGTTTCAGGTGACAAAGGTCAACGCATAGTATTGAAATCTGGATTGGTGCCTGCCTCTATGCCGGTACGCATCGTAGGTTTCTCTGAAGAAGAAGAATAACAGCAGCTTACAACAATTACTTATAACTCTAACCACACACAACACAATGATTAAGAACTGGAAAAAGTATGGGATTTTAGCGGTAGCCTTCTTGCCTACTGCCGGAGTCCTTGCCTATGGTGTAGACGGGCAACGTTCTGGTGAGTTTGAAAATAATGCCCCCTCAGCATACGTAGCATATACCAACCTTATGCAGGACAGCCCTGCCATGGGTTTAGTAAAACAAGGAAAAGAAGCCTTATTGAAAGGTGATGCTGCGGGAGCGCAACAGTTCTTTGACAAAGCCTTGGCCCTTACTAAAAACAAAGATGCCAGTGTGATGGCCGCCATTGGCGAGGCCTATGTAGACGCAGACGCCAAGGACCTATCCCCTGCTATTAAAGTGTTAGAGGAAGCCGTAAAGAAAGACCCTAAGAACGCCTCGGCGTTTGTAGCTTTAGGTGATGCTTACTTAAAGCAGAACAAAGACGGTGGCAAAGCGCTTTCTAATTATGACAAGGCCATTGTAGCCAATCCTAAGTTTGCCAAAGCGCATTTACGCAGAGGGCAGCTATATGGCCAGTCCCGTAACTTTACGGCAGCCAAGGAGTCTTTAGACGCGGCCATTGCCGCAGATGCCAACTATGCACCCGCGTACCTAGAATTTGCAGAGCTGTACTATCGTGCAGACCAGTTACCTAAGAGCGCCGAGTATATCAAGAAATACGTGACCATGGCAGAGAATACGCCAGAAACACGTGCCAAGTATGCTTCAATCCTTTACCTAACCAAAGACTATACCGCAGCGCAGGCTGAGATAGACAATACGTTGAAGGTAGATCCAAACAACATTGCCATGAATCGTTTAAAGGGCTACATTTTAGTAGACACCAAACAAAACGAGAAGGCGTTGGAGGCCATGACTGCCTACTTTAATAAGTATGATGAGTCTAAGCGCATCCCTTCTGACTATGAGTACTATGCCAATGCCTTGGTAGCCAACAACAAAAACCAGGAGGCTGTAGACCTAATCATGAAGGCAAAGCAGGTAGACCCAAAGAATGCTTTATACGATGACCTCTTGGCCAAGCAGTATACCAAGCTTAAAAACTATCCTAAGGCTATTGAGTCATACAAAGCCAAGTTTAGCACCACGCCGCCAACCAATACAGACTTGTTCTATTTTGGTCAGGCCCATGAGCTGAACAACCAGTTCCAGACTGCTGACAGCATCTACACCATCATTACCACCAAGAACCCTAACTATGCCTATGGCCACTTCTGGAGAGCCCGCGCCAATGCATATCTAGACGCGGAAAGCACCCAAGGTCTGGCCAAGCCCCACTATGAGAAGTTCATTGAGCTCACCTCTGGTGACAAGGAGAAGTACAAGAAGGATTTGGTGATTGCCAACAACTACTTAGGGTACTACTACTACCAGAAGAAAGACAAAGCCAACGCCACTAAATACTGGCAAGAGGCTCAGGCTTTAGACCCAACTAACGCAGATGCCATCAATGGCTTGAAAGCCCTTAAGTAATAACTACATACTCCTTATCAAAAAAGGGTTGCTCTTATATTGAGCAACCCTTTTTTATGGTCTTGTCGTTTTTGGCCTGTTTCTTGGAAAATAAGCCGAAAACGAAAGCTATTGTTGTGTTCTCTCCTCTAAAAGCTTTCCATACTGTCGCCATTTAGCCAACCCTGCTCCAAAGTCTTCTGGCAGCTCAGATTCAAACAAGAGGAACTCATGCGTTCTAGGATGAATAAAACCCAATGATTTAGCATGCAAAGCCTGTCTGGGCAAGGCGTCAAAGGTATTCTGCACAAACGCCTTGTAAGAGCCGGTATGCTGTCCCTTTAAAATCTTATCACCGCCATAGGTAGCATCATTGAACAAAGGATGGCCCAAGTACTTCATGTGCGCCCGTATCTGGTGCGTGCGGCCCGTCTCCAGGTTACACTTAAGCAGGCTACAATAGCCAAAGCTCTCTAAGACCTCATAATGCGTCACTGCGTGCTTGCCAAAGTCACCTTCTGGGTACACGGCCATTACCTTCCGGTCTTTGGCGCTTCTTCCAATATGACCAGTGATGGTGCCCTTGTTTTGCGCAGGAACTCCCCATACCAACGCATAATAAGTGCGTTCAATGGAGTGGTCATAGAACTGCCTAGCCAGGTGTGCCATGGCCAGCTCTGATTTGGCTATTACCAGCAACCCTGACGTGTCTTTGTCTATGCGATGCACCAAACCCGGTCTAATCTCGCCATTGCGGCTAGTGGGCAGATTTTGCAGGTAAAACACCAATCCGTTGACCAGAGTACCAGACCAGTTATTGTAGGCAGGGTGCACCACCATACCGGCAGGTTTGTTTACTATCAAGAGATCCTCGTCCTCAAAAACTATGTTCAAGGGAATATCTTCTGGCACTACGTCTGTGTCACGGGGTGGGTCTGCCAGCGTAATGGTGATCACATCCAGAGGCTTTACCTTGTAGCTGGCTTTTATGGCTTGGTTGTTCACACGCACAGACTCGGCTTTGATGGCTTCCTGCAGCTTGTTGCGCGTTACGTTAGGCAGACGGTCCATCAAGAACTTATCTACCCGTAACAAAGCCTGCCCCTTGTCCACCACAATGCGGTGGTGTTCAAAGAGATCGTCAGAATCTAGGCTGTTGCCGGTTTCATCTTCCTGGTCCAGAGAAGAGATCATGTCGTTTTTGGCTTGTTTTGGTGAAAATAGGCAAAAAACGGAAAAGCCGATGGTGCTTATCACCATCGGCTTTTCCGTTAAAGAAAGTCCAGCTTAGTTCTTTTTCTTAACTGGCGTGGTAGGCTTGGCAGGCGTGGCGGCTGGCTTAGCAGTTGAAGCGGCTGGGCTAGCAGGTTTAGCACCCGGCGTTACGCCTAGTTTCTTCAATACCAAGTCCGTGAAGTTGTTTCCATCCTCTGGTCCGTACAACAGCGCCTCTGCGGTAAAGATGTGCGTATAGCCGTTTTCTTTGGCAACGTCATCAATTGCCTTTTGAATCTTGTTCATTACAGGCTCAAGGGCAGTCTGCTCTTTTTTCTGCAAAGAAGCGTCAGCGTTGCGCTGGAATTCTTCAATAGAAGAACGCAACGAAGTCAACTCTTTCTCTCTATCTGCTCTGATTACGTCTGTCATAGTTTGAGCGCCTTTGTTATAAGCCTCTAACTTGCCTTGGTAATCTCTCACTTTATTCTGTAGTTCTTTCTCCAACTGGCCGCTGTGCGCTTTCAAATCAGACTCGATCTGACGGCTTTCTGGCAACTGGCTGATAATGTAGTTTGCGTTGGTGTACCCAATTTTAACGGTTCCCGTCTGTGCAAATGAAGCCATGCTTACGCATACAAAAGCGGCCACCAACAGAGATTTCAGTTTGTTCATTGTACGTTACTTTGTGTGTTTAATTGTTTTTCTTTTTAACTGGCGGCTTTTTAGTGCCGGAGGCAGGTTTGGTGTTCTTAGAAGGCGATTTCTCTGTGGCCGCCTCAGGCAACGGAGGTATGTCTTCTGGTTTGTCTATCAAAGCATCTGCTGGTCTGGCGCCCTGTGAATTGGCTTCTTTAGAAGCCAGTCCCAGTTCCTCTAGCACATACTCAGTGTAATCATGACGCGGGTCTGTGTACAGCATAACCACGTCTCTGGATGACTTGTCAAATATAAAGCTCAGTCCTTTTTGCCTTACCACCTTCTCAACGGCTTCAAACAGTTGGTCTTGGGCAGGTCTTATCATTTCCTCACGCTTTTTGAACAGGCTTCCTTCAAACCCGAACATCTTGCGCTGGTACTCCCTAACTTCGTTTTCCTTCTTGGTAATCTCATCCAAGCGCTTGGTCTTCATCTCTGAGGTAAGCAGAATCTCTTCAGCCTGGTAGGCCTTCCTGAGTTTCTCCACCTCAGCGCGCATGTTCTCAATTTCCTTTTGCCAGGCAATAGACAATTTATCTACCTCTGTCTGGGCATTGGCATACGCAGGCATCTTCTGCAAGATAAACTCAGAGTCAATATAGCCGAACCGTTGCGCAAAGGAAGTCTGACTGCCCAATGTGAACAGTGTGATTGCTAGTAGAAACCTGAGCGTACTTTTCATGCTGTCTCTTCTTTTGTTTACCTAATCTGCTGTCCAATCATAAAGTGGAACTGACCACCGTTGGCATTAGGTTGTCCTGGCACGGTATCTAAGCCCCAACCATAGTCAAACCCTAACAACCCGAAGGCTGCCATGAACACTCTGGCTCCTACCCCTACAGAACGATACAATTTGAATGGATCATATGTCCGCATGCTAGGGAAGTTGTTACCGGCCTCGGCAAAGGCCAACACATAAACCGTAGCTGCTGGGTTTGGAGACACCAGGTAGCGCAACTCAGACACGTATTTGTTGAAGGCCACCCCACCCGCAGAAATCTGGCCATTGGCAGACAGCGGCGTAATACTTTCATCTTCGTATCCACGCAGACCTACGTAGTCAGTGGCTACTATAAACGAACCACCTCCTAAACCAGAGCCTCCTAGTTTAAATCTTTCAAACGGCCCAATAGTTCCTTTTGAACTATATGATCCAATAAAGCCAAAGTGCGCTCTTGTATTCAATACCAAATTTCCTGCCAAAGTGTGAAACCATGAGGCATCTGCCATCCATTTATGGAATTCTATCCATTGGAAGGAGTTTGTCTGGCCTTTAAACAAGGAATATGGAGGCGTCAAAGTGGCTGTTAAGCTCAATGCAGCCCCAGATCTGGTAAAGGTTGGATTGTCTATGCTGTTTCTGGAGAAGCCTGTGATAAAAGAAAAATTGTTAGCGTCTTTTATCTGGTCTGCCTCTGGATAGCCCCTAAAAATGGTGGAGCCGTTGCTCATGTTGTAGCGGTAATAAGACAGAGAGTTACTTAAGCTGAAGTAATCATCTGGCCATCTTAATCTACGACCCAAGTTCACAGACACCCCATTGATGTCAATATAGGCCTCACGCTGCTGGTTGAACTCGTCTAAATCATTGAATCTTTGAATAGACTTGCTCAAGCTCACGGTCAAGGAGTTTGGTCTGCGGCCGCCCAACCATGGCTCTGTGAAAGAGAGTGAGTAAGACTGGTAGCGCTTACCATTGGCTTGAATGTTCAAGGCCAGACGCTGACCGTCACCAGACGGTACGGGACGCCATTGCTTAAAGTCACCTGCTTTGCGCAAAGAGAAGTTGTTGAGCACTAGACCCACGGTACCTACGGCACCCAAGCCACCGCCCCAACCACCAGACAAGGTTATCTGGTCATTTGGCCGCTCCTCTACAGAATATTGAATATCAACGGTTCCGTTGGCTGGATTAGGGATTGGGTTCATGCCAATGTTCTCTGGGTCAAAATACCCTAGGGCGGCAATCTCGCGCTGTGATCTAATCAAGGCCGCACGGCTAAAGTTCTGTCCCGGCAGCGTACGCAGTTCACGCAAAATCACGTGGTCGCTGGTCTTGGTATTGCCAGATACACTCACGGAGTTGATTTTGGCTTGAGAACCTTCGCTCAACCGCATCTCAATGTCTATAGAGTCACCTTCTACCGCCACCTCTACGGGTTCAATCTGGAAGAACAGATAACCATCATCCATATAAAGCGAGGTTACGTCAGACTCATTTGGGTTGTAGTTCAGACGTTTGTCCAGTTCTTCTTTGTTATAGACATCACCTTTCTGTAAACCTAGCACTCTGCTCAGGTAGGCGTCATCATACAAGTAGTTACCGTTCCAGGTAATGTTGCGATAATAGTATTTAGACCCCTCATCAATGACTAGCTTTATGCCAATACGGTCATCACTGATTCTATAAATTGAATCTGACACGATGGTGGCATCACGGTAGCCCTGCGTATTGTAATAGTCAATCAGAAGCTTTTTGTCGTCCTCAAATTTGGCCTGCTGAAACTTGCCGCTGGTAAACAGTTTGTAGAATTTCTTCTCTTTGGTGTCTTTCAGTTTCTTTTTGAGCTTGCTGTCTTTAATGGCTTCGTTGCCTTCAATATTCAGCTCAGCAATTTTCACTTTCTCGCCCTTGTTAATCTGTATGTCCAGAGAAACGCTGTTGGCAATGATGGAGTCTGGGCTTTGCTTGATGGTAGCCTGGGCGTTTAGATAGCCTTTCTCTTGGTAGAATTTCTCAACGGCCGTACGGGTAGAGCTCAACAAAGCGTCTGTCACTACACGTCCCTTGCTCAAAGAGATTTGTTCGGTCAGATCCTCGGCCTGTGATTTGCTGGCACCCGTAAACTCAAACCTTGAAAGGCGTGGGCGCTCCGTTAAGAAGAAGTCCAAGAAAATCTTGTTCCCCTCAATACTGGTGGCACGCACATCTACGCCGCCCAAAATGCCTTGGTCCCATAATTTCTGGATGGCAAAGCCAATGTCCTCACCAGGTACGGTGATCTCATCTCCTATATCTAACCCTGTCAAGGAGATAAGCGTATTAGGGTCTAAGAATTTAGCACCGCTTACCGTGATACCCCCAATGGTGTATCTTTTAGGATTGCTGTAATCTAACGTAGAAGGAGATTGCTGTTGTGGGGTGCTTCTGCCAACGCCAAGCCTTACTTGTGCTGCTGCCGCATTAGACATTACTAATAGGCATAACAGCCAGAAATACTTACTCATTAAGAATTTGCTTTTTGTAATTGTTCACTTGTTTTCCCAAAACGGCGCTCCCGTTGTTGGTAGGCAAGTATGGCTTCATATAAGTGTTCTTTCCTGTAATCTGGCCATAACAGTTCTGTGATGTACAACTCTGTATAGGCTAACTGCCAAAGCAGGAAATTACTGATTCTTTGTTCTCCGCTGGTTCTAATCAATAAACTGGGGTCTGGCATACCTGCAGTAGCCAGATACTTCTCCACAGTCTGTTCTGTGATTTGCTCAGGATTTATTTCACCTGCTTGTACAGCCTTTGCTATTTGCTGTACCGCATTGGTAATGTCCCACCTGCCGCTGTAGCTTAGCGCTAGCACCAACGTCATTCTGGTATTCTGATTGGTCTTGGCAATTGCCTCTTGCAGTTGCTTTCTACAGGAATTGGGCAGAGAGGCCGTATCTCCAATAGCCTGCAACCTGATGTTATTCTTATTAAGCGTAGCCGTCTCCTTACTGATGGTGCTTACCAGCAGTTGCATCAAGGCTTCTACCTCTTGCTTTGGTCGTGACCAGTTCTCCGTAGAAAAAGCGTACAGCGTCAGGTATTCCACTCCCAGCTCAGCTGAGGCTTCTACCGTTTCGCGTACCGCAGTGATGGCGTTTTGATGTCCAAAGATCCGGAGGTTGCCTTTTTTCTTCGCCCAACGCCCGTTTCCGTCCATGATAACGGCAATGTGTTGTGGCAAATTGCCCAGATCTATCTTTTCCTTTAGGCTCATTAAAAAGAAATTTCAATGCAATTTAGGAAAAGCTTGTCAATATTAGACACACCCCTTCCAGTATACCTTACATTAAAGCATTGATTTCTTTTAAAATAAAGGACAGTTGATTTTATAGAAGGTATAAGACAGGCTCACTCCATTATAGAAATACCAGTCATTGTCATGTGGGTTCATGACCTTTTCATTCTGGTTGGTAAGGTTATCAAACCGGTCTGTCAACAAAAAACGCGCACCAAACTCCACACCTAGGTTTAGTCTATGCGTGAGGGCGTACTTAACGCCCGCTCCAATGGGCACTGCCATGGTAAACGCCGTCTTATAGGGCTCATTATTGCCTCCGTTCTCTGGATACAATATGCTTGGGTTTTGAGCAATGGTTTTGTTGTTGTATGCTAAACCAGCTACGCCCAAGGTAAAGTAAGGCGTCCATCTAATATGACGTCTAAAATCATAGTAATCCAGAAAGTTGTAGTCAAAGCCCACCGCCAGTTCAAGAACACTGGTGGTCACTTCTGCTCTTCTGTAATCTGAGAGAGGCAAGTCTTCATACTGTGTGTCTTTGGCCTTTACCTTCCCGGCTAAAAGACTACCGCGCAATACCAAAGCCCTTGACACGTCTTTCTTATAAAACAGCGTAAGAGCCGGACGGTTGCTTAAGACTCTGTACCGAGGAGACACATCCCCTTTATATGAAATCCCTCCTATGCCCAGCCCAATCTCATTGGTGCTTCTCTCCTGATTCTGCGCAAAAGAGGACATAAAAAAAACACTCCCTATTTGAACCGAAAGGCAAATAAGGAGTGTCCGTAAAATCTGTATTCTCATTTAGTAAAGTTTGGATTCTCCCTATTAACGGAATTTAGGTCCTCTTCGTACTGGTCTCAAGATATAACTTAAGGTAACGCCTGTAGTAATGTACCAGTCATCATCTGTAATGTCACCGCGTTGGTCACCTTTACGTCCATAACCATTTATACGTGGGTACCCACCATCATTAACAATTGGCCCAAAGCCACTCTCTGCGCTTCTATCAGAAAGGATTCTTGCTTCTTCAGATTTCAGGTCAGCTTTATTGGCATAAGTACCGCTCACATCATCTAGGTAATCCGTGAAAGTTTTTCTCCAACCAATCTCAAGCGCGATGTCCCAGCGTTTGTCAATTCTATAACGAGCTCCAATCCCTAAAGGAATAGCAAACTGCACTCTTGAGTAAGGCTCAGGGTAACCATCCCCGTCAGCATATTGCCCCTCTGTGCCTAATGGCTGTAGTTCATACCAACCTGTAGCAATCTTTCCGCCATCATAATAAGCCTTTGGGTTATGATGCAACACAGCAACCCCGCCAAATACATACGGTGTAAAATCTGGACGACGCAGGTAAGAACGACGGTTCTCAAACAAGTCAACGATACCTACTACGCTCAGCTCTTTGATATCATTTCTAAAGCTGAGGTTACGCTTAAATCTTGGCGCATTCTCTTCTTCATCTGGCGAGGCACTTTTGGCATCATCACCGGTAATACGGCCCCAGCTGAAAGAACCACGCGCTGAAATTCTTGGAAAGAACCTTCTGGTATAGCTCACGGCTAAGCTTGGACGAGTGGATTTTAAACGCAGACTGGTAAAATCTGCCTCTGGCGTCACATCACCAAAATAGTTCATGGCATTTAAGCTCACACCCACAGAATTATATCTGTTTCTGGTTCTAAAGCGTTGAGCCTCTGCATCCTGTGAAAACGCAATACTAAGGGTTACTAAAATTAAAAAAGCTGAGAATACGTTTTTCATGCCGTCAAACAATTTGCTGGATTCACTCTAATGGAATTTACACTTGCACTCCAACAGGCAAATTTATAATTTTTTTCTACATAAAGATCAGCTATATACACAAAATATATGTATAAATGGTTGTTATCCATTTCGTTGATCTAAGCCCCAATGCATTTTAGTGCGCAACGTGGTTAAAAAATTAACCTGGTTAAGCTTCACCAAACGCGCATTGAAGTCTTCCCGCCTTATGGCCAGTTGGATGGAAGCATCTACAGGTCTGGACCTGGAATCCAAAGAAACCAGATACTTGGTGCTCCTCCCTTCTATCTCAAAAGAAATGACGCTCCTGTCTGACACCACCAAAGGGCGGACATTCAAATTATGAGGACATACGGGAGACACGACAAAATTGTTTGTCTGTGGCATCATTACTGGACCGCCGCAGCTCAGAGAATAGCCGGTAGATCCTGTAGGCGTGGCCACAATCAGCCCGTCTGCCCAATATGAATTCAAATACTCGCCGTCTATGTACGTATGAACGGCAATCATGGAGGAAGTATCTCGCTTTAATATTGAAAATTCATTCAATCCAAAGTTAATCCCCTCAAAAACCTCTTGATCACTATCTAAATGAATAAGCGAACGCTCATCAAACGTATAGTGACCTTTCAATAACGTATCTACCGCCGCATCTAGTTGTGCATAGGGCACAGAGGCCAAAAAACCCAGACGGCCCATGTTTATGCCTAGAATAGGAATTTCCAAAGGCCCTACGTAGGTGACGGCATCCAAGAGAGTACCGTCGCCGCCCAGACTTAACATATAAGAGACGTCCTGCAGGTTGGTCTGCCTATTAAACGTCTCTATTTCTTTGGGGAGAGCAAGATACGGTTGTAATAGCTCTGCAAAATTCTCTGAGATGATGACGGCAATGCCCCGTTGGATCAAGTTATCAAAGAGACGCTTCACATACGGCAGCACCTCATCCTTTACTGGTTTGCCAACTATAGCTATCTTCATAGGGTCTTACAGATGTAGGAATAAGATCTAACTAAGCGAGAAGACAACGCAACTAGACATTTAGGTACCGCATCAACATATCCAGGCGGTCATGGTCTTCATCTGTGTTGCCGGCATCCTGAAACTGGGCTGTGATCTTATACCCAAAGCGCTCTAGCGTGGCTACAATCCTGGTCAGGTCAACGGTATTAATCTTCAAGGTAAGCTTCATCTGAAAAACATCTGCCTCATCTGGGGACACATAAGCGCTCAGAATCTTGGCGTTGTTGGATTCCACCAGACGGCTAATCTCTGATAAGGAATAATCGCGTTCAGCCATGCTCAAGACCAGAATACCGCCCTGCCCCTGTATGGCAGACATTTGCCCGAAGGCCGCGATGGTGTCGCTTACCGTGATGACGCCTAAATACTCCTGTAGTTCATCCAGAACAGGCACTACCTGTACTTTGTTTTTAATGGCCAGTTCCATGACACTGTAAAAGTGCTGGTTCTGTTGTACATGTACGTGCTCAAAATCAAAGGGAATTTGTTCTAAGACTAGGTCAGGATTTTTAGCTTCCAGCACATTGTCTTCGGTGACCAAACCCAGGTACTTCCGGTTTTTGACCACGGGCAGTTGGTTTAGCCTAAACTCCTCCATCCACTTCACCGCCTTCTCCCCAGAGTCAGAGAGTTTTAGCGGAGGCACCATTTGATTTATCAGTTCTTCGGCAATCATAGAGAGGCGGTCTTTATCAGAAATCTATCTAAGATACTGTTAAAGGCCTCTGGATGTTCCATCATGGGAGCGTGACAGCAGTGGTCTATGAAGTGCAGCTCTGAGTTTTGAATGAGCCTGTTGAACTCGTGGGCCACTATGGGCGGCGTGATGGTATCATTCAAGCCCCAGATTAATAAAGTAGGCGCGGTGATTTTACCTAAATCTTTTGCCATGTTGTTGCGCTGGGCAGACTTGGCAATGGAGATGATGCGTAATACTTTGGGATTGCTGTTGGTGATGTCAAACACCTCGTCCACCAGTTCTTTGGTAGCCGTCTCTGGATAATAGAAGGTATACTCCACGCGCTCTTTCACAAATTCATAATTGCCGCGCTTAGGGAAAGAACCACCCATGGAGTCTTCAAACAAACCAGAGCTACCCGTCAAGACAAGACGCTTTACATAGCTAGGGTTTTTAATCGCGTACTCCAAGGCCACGTGTCCGCCTAACGAGTTACCTAAAAGCGTTAATTCTGAAAGATTCTTGAACGCCACAAACTCCTCTACAAACTCTACCAGGCCCGGCACGCTGGCCTGCGGCAAAGGCATTGTATAAAGAGGCATCATTGGGATGACTACCCGGTAATTTTTCTTGAAATGCGACACCACTCCCTGCCAATTACTAAGCGCGCCAAAAAGCCCGTGTAACAAAATCAGCACTTGGCCTTCGCCCTCGTCTATGAATTCAAACCCGCCTTCCTTCTTAATTTCCAGGTCCATGTGTAGAGAATCGGTTGTGGTAATCTTTACTAAAAACTTCTAGTGGGTTGTAATATTAACAATATCTACCCAATTTTTAAGCATAGTGAGCCCATGAGTAGTCAAAGCCGCCTCGGGGTGAAACTGCAACGCATAGAGCGGCAATTGGTTATGCTTAAAAGCCATCAACTCGCCTTCTTGGGTTTGCGCTAAGGGAATCAAGGAAGCCGGAGCTTTAGTGACCACTAGGGAATGGTAGCGCACCACCTGTACCTTTTGGGGCATGTGGGCAAACAGCGGGTCTGGTGCGCAGGTAATCTCAGAGATTTTGCCGTGCATGGGCTTGAGCGCTTTGACTACCTGCCCCCCAAAGAACTGCCCCAAAGCCTGATGCCCCAGACAAATCCCCAGCATGGGCAACCGGTCATGATAGTAGTCAATGACCGCAGGCATGACCCCAGCCTTCTCGGGCGTGCCCGGCCCCGGCGACAGCACAATGCCTTCTAAGGGAAGTTTCTGCAATTCCTCCAGAGATACGTTATTGCGCCGCACTTCCACCTCCACGCCTATCTGTTTAAAATAGTCATAAAGGTTATAAGTAAACGAATCAAAGTTGTCCAGGAGCAGCAGCACGGAATAGATACTGTAAGAAAAGAATTTCCGTTTTTGGCCTCTTTTCCAGAAAACAAGCCAAAAACGGAAATCATATTATTATTTACTGAAGCGCGGTTAAGGCGTCTCTGCCCACCGGAATCACCCATTGCACAAAGGCCCAGGCACTAGGCGCGGCCTCTACATAAAAGGGATACAAGGTAGACTCTTTCACGGTGGCAAAGGCAGTATCTAACCCAGCGTTATTAGCGAAGTATACCAACAAGCACACTGCAAACCCCCACTTAAGCGCCCCGAAAAAAGCACCGCCCAACTTGTCTAACAGCCCCAGGGGCGTGAGGTTGACCGTCTTCTTTAAGAGCAGACCAATGAACCGTACGGCAAACCCAATGGCAATGAACACCAGCAAATAAGGCAGAAACGGCAAGAAACCGGCGCTGTCACCCAGCCATTCATTGATGGTAGGCGAGGCCATGTTCACCAACTTCACCCCGAAGACGATAATGATCACCAGGGCCGCCAAAGAGGCAACTTCTAATATCAAGCCTTTCCACAAACCTCTGATAGCCCCGTAGGCCACCGGAAGAAGCAGAAACATGTCAAACGTGCTCAATCAGGTAAATGCTTAGGCGTTGGTATTGTTTAACAAGGCGCTCACCGCGCTGGAGATGGCTCTGCCGTCGGCTAGACCAGCCAGTTCTCTGGAGGCTACGCCCATTACTTTGCCCATGTCAGAGGGTCCCAAAGCACCCACGCGCTGAATGATTTCCAAAAGACGCTCGCGCAAATCTCCTTCGTCCAATTGCTGAGGCAGGAATTCCTCAATCACAGCCAGCTCAGCCAGTTCTACCTCTTCCAAATCCTGACGGCCCTGGGTGCGGTAAATCTCAGCCGAGTCGCGGCGTTGCTTGGCCGACTTGGTCAACAGTTTCATCTCTGCGTCTGCGGTTAATTCCTCGGCGCCGCCTTTCTCGGTTTCGGCTAAAAGAATTTGGGACTTGATGCTTCTTAGGGCTTGCAGACGGGTTTTATCTTTGGCCAGCATGGCTTGCTTGATACCTGCTTCTACGTTTGCTTTTAAACTCATAGTTAAATTTTGTAAGGCTCTCATAAAGGGAACCGACGTGAGACATCTATTGAACGGCGCCGTCAAATTGTTTTTATCTTTGCCCAGCCCGTATGAGGGTAATGACCAAGTAAAACGTGACAACCATGACGAAACTGAGTGTAAATATAAATAAAATAGCCACGTTGCGGAACGCCCGCGGCGGCAACCGTCCTAATGTTCTTCAAACGGCGTTGGACTGCGAACGGTTTGGCGCGCAAGGCATCACCGTGCACCCACGCCCCGATGAGCGCCACATCCGCTACCAGGACGTGCTGGACCTCAAGCCCGCCGTCACCACCGAGTTCAACATTGAAGGCAACCCCACGCCAGACTTCATCCAACTGGTCCTGAGTGTTAAGCCAGAGCAAGTGACCCTGGTGCCTGATGCGCCCGATGCCATCACCTCCAACGCTGGCTGGGACACTATTAAGCACAAAGACTTTTTGGTAGACATCATCGCGCAGTTTAAAGAGCAAGGCATCCGGACGTCCATCTTCGTGGACCCAGACAACAAGCAGGTAGAAGGCGCCGCCTTGACGGGCACAGACCGCATAGAACTCTATACCGAGGCCTACGCTTCTCAGTACCTAGCAGACCGCGAGAAAGCCGTCGCTCCGTACGCCGAGGCCGCCAAAACAGCCCTGCAATGCAACCTGGGATTGAACGCTGGGCATGACCTAGACCTGGACAACCTTCGTTTCCTGAAGGAGCGCCTGCCCAACCTACAGGAAGTTTCCATTGGCCACGCCTTGATTTGTGATGCCCTTTATTTCGGGCTGGAGAATACCATCCAGCTGTACCTGCGCCAACTCAACTACTAATGCTGGAACTTCCGTTTTTTGCCTGTTTTCTGAAAAGTAGCCCAAAAACGCCACGCGCATGATAGGGACTATCATAAAGATGACGGCCTTTCTGGTGCTGGCGCATTACGTGGTGGGCTTCCTGCTGAAGGTCTTCTCGCGTAAGAGCAAAGTCTACTACCTGGCACCGGCAAGGCAGTTCGGGATGGTGTTCTGGTCCGCCATCGGCACCTGGCTGGGTGCTTCTATCCTGAGTTTGATTCCTAGGGCGCAGACGGATACGTTGCTGGAGAAAAGCTTAGCCGCGGGGATTGGATCTGCCCTGTTGCTGTTCTCGTTGCCTAGCCTGTTCGTGCACTTCCAGTACTGGCGATTTGAGCAGGAAAGCGCGCTGGAACTGGATACCAAAAGCGGAGTAGCCTTGCTGTTGCGTCCTGGCCAGCGGTATTACTTAGACGCCGCCCAAGTGCACGCGGTACAGGAGACCAAGTGCAGTTCTAACAGCTTTTTTTGGAGCCCTTACAAGTACCTGACGCTGACGCTAGCCGACGGTAGCCAACTTATTATAACGTCACTGCTGATTGATGTAGAACAATTGAAGGCACTTTGGCCCCGCGCCGCGTATTCTGTAAAAACGAAATTCATCTGTTTTCTGTAAAACAGGCCAAAAACGATACTTCCCTATAAACACAATTCATATGGAATTACACTACCGCACTATGGGCGAAGGTTCGCCGCTCATCATCTTACACGGTCTCTTTGGCACCTCAGACAACTGGCAGACCTTGGGCAAGCAGTTCTCTGAGACGCATAAAGTGTACCTATTAGACCTGCGCAACCACGGTCGCTCCCCTCATTCAGATGAGTTTTCTTACCAGTTGATGACCAATGACCTGGCTGAATTTATTGAACAGCACAACATCCAAGACCCTATCATCCTGGGGCATTCCATGGGCGGAAAAGTGGCTATGAATTTTGCCGTACAGTACCCAGACAAGCTCTCTAAGTTGATTGTCGCGGACATTGCTCCCAAAGCCTATCCGCCGCACCATGACGCTATTCTGGAAGGTCTACGCTCCATTGACCTGAACACTTTACAAAGCCGCAATGACGCAGATGCCATCTTAGCCCAGAAGGAAAGCGACGTGGGTACGCGCATGTTCCTGCTCAAGAACCTGTACCGCAAAGAGGACAACACCTTCGGCTGGCGCCTGAACATTGACGCCATTGAAGCCAACCTGCCCGGCATCCTGGATGAAGTAGTCTCAGACACGCCTTTCAACAAACCCACGCTGTTTATAAGAGGCGGCAACTCCCGTTACATCAAGCCAGAACAGGACACCGCAGAAATTCAAAAGCTGTTCCCGCAGGCACGCATAGAAACCATTGAAAACACGGGCCACTGGCTACACGCCGAAAAGCCCCAAGAGTTCTTTGCCATTGTCAACCAATTCCTACAAGCTTAAGATGAGCGCCAAAGGCACCTTATTTCTCATCCCTACGGTCTTAGCTGAGGACACCGCCAATGCCGTCATCTGCCGTCAGGTGGCCGAAGTGACTGCGCAGTTGAAGTACTTTATGGTGGAGAACGCCCGCACGGCTCGCCGCTACATCAAGTCCATTGCACCTACGCAGGTTATTGAAGAACTGCAGATTACGGTCATAGACAAAGACTCCTCAGATACAGAACTGTCGGCGGCGTTAAAGCCGTTGCTGGCAGGACAAGACGGCGGCGTAGTATCTGAGGCGGGTTGTCCCGGCGTGGCTGACCCGGGCGCAGAACTGGCTAGATTGGCGCATCAGAATGGCATCAAGGTGGTGCCTTTGGTGGGACCTTCGGCGATTTTGATGGGCTTGATGGCGTCTGGGTTCAACGGGCAGTCCTTCGCGTTCCATGGATACTTGCCTATTGAGAAGTGGGACCGGTTACAGGCTTTGCGCGGACTGGAGAAGGAAATGCAACAGAAAGACCAGACCCAGATTTTCATGGAGACGCCTTACCGTAATCGCCAGATGATTGACGACCTGTTGCAGAACTTGAGCAAGGACACCAAGCTCTGCATAGCCGCCAACATCACTGGCCCCAATGAATTCATCCAAACCAAAACCGTCGCCAATTGGAAAGGCAAAGTGCCTGATTTGCATAAACAGCCCGCAGTTTTTTTGATTTACAAGCGGTAGAAGCTAGAGGTCGTTTTTGGCTTGTTTTCTGGAAAACAGCCCAAAAACGGTGGTAGTGATAAAACAGAAAGGCCGATGCTATTTAAGCATCGGCCTTCTTCTTTGTTTCAAATTTGGATGTAAAATCAATTGGCTATTCCACCAAAACTCTTCCCCAGATTTGTCATCCTGGAAGGACCTTGTGGGCAAGCTAGACAGACGGTGACTAAATGCGTTTTTTGCCTTTTTCTCAAGAAACAGGCAAAAAACGCATTCCAATTTCCCTGCTTCAAACTTGCGGGAGGTGTCTTTTTAATAAGCGCTATTATAGCTTGCCCACAAGGTCCTTCCAGGATGACAAAGAAAGTTGAATTACTTCCGTAACAACCAGCCTTCTGGGTTAAGGTTGGTCTGGTTCTTCCAGATCTGGAACTGCAGTTCTGAGGTGCCTTCTTGGTCTGTGTACACGGTGCCAATCACGTCTTTAGCGTCCAGTTGCTGGCCTTCAGACACGTTCACGCTGCGCAGTTTGGCATACACGGTAAAGTACTCGCCATGCTGGATCATGACAATGTTGTTCATGCCCGGGATGGTCTGTACGGCCAATACTTTACCGCCAAAAATGGTGCGCACCTTCTCATTGGCACCCGTCTGAATATCTAATCCGCGGTTTTCTATCACCACGCCTTTTAACACCGGGTGCGCATGACGCCCGAAGCGTTGTGAGATAAATCCACGTTCTACCGGCCAGGCAAATTTTCCTTTGTTACCGGCAAAGTTAGAAGACACCAGTTCGCCTTCTGGCGTGAGGGCTACTTTGTTACTACTGCGCGGGGCGGCTGGCTCATCATCTGTGTCTGTAGGCACTGGTTTGCCTGCTTTGGCGGCGGCGGCGGCTTCACGGGCGGCCTTGGCTCTAGCGGCGGCCTCAGCGGCGCGGGCTGCACGGGCAATCTCTTCGCGCACTATGTTCTCAATCAACCGGTCTAACTGCTGAACGGCCTTCTGTCTTTTTTCCACCTCCTGCTTAAGCGACTGCTCTTGCAAGCTCAACTGCTGCACCACCTGGTCCTGCTCATCGCGCATGGACAACAGGTTCTTATTCTCCTGTAATTGCACGTCTAACAGGCTCTTTTTCTTCTGTTTCTGAGAAGTAAGTGTAGAAAGGTGCTGGCTTAGGTTCTGCTGGGTTCGTTCAATGGCGGCCGCCTGCTTTTTACGCGCCTCGGTGTACTGGCGCAGATAGCTCATGCGGCGCATCATCTGGTTAAAAGACTTGGACGCGAACAGGAACATTAGCTTGTTGTAGCTGTTGGAGGACTTAGAGGCCGCATAAATCAATTGCGCATACTCCTCCTTCAGACGGGCCAGGTTCATCTGGGTCTCGCCTACCTTCTCCTCGGTGGCACTCAGGTCTTTGTTCAGGTAATTAATCTCTGAGGAGATGTTCCTGATCATGCCCTTCTGCACCGTGATCTTTTCTTTGATAACGTTCAACTGACCTAAAGAGGCCTGTTTCTTTTGAGCGGTCTGTTCTAGAATACGGTTGGCCTCCTGGATGCGGCGCAGGTTCTCCCGCTTTTCGCGCTCTAGTTGCGCTTTGCTTTTAACAGGAGTTTTAGCCGGAGACTTTTTAACGGCCGCCTTGGCGGGTGCCTTCTTTACCGGAGCCTTCTTGATAGTGGTTTTGGCACGCGTGGGCTGCTTCTGCTGGGCGTCAACTCCCAGAGAACCAAGCAATAAAAGAAAGAAAAAAAGAAAAAATGCCCCCCGCCTATTTACGTTCATAGTCCGAAGGTACAGAAAAAGGAAAATCCAGAGAAGTTTCCGATACTGAAACCTGTTTGTGCTTGACCGCCACCACCGTGGTTTTGGCCGAATTTCCTTCTGGTTGTTGAATGGTCAACAGCAAGGCCATAGGGAAAGGCTTGCCGTTCACGTTGTCAAATTCCTGATAGTCCATGGTCATCAGGTCTTTGTTGTTGAGGTTGCGCACCTCTACGCGTTTGAGCTTGTAGCGCGTGGTGTCCACATACTGGTCTACCTGCAGGTTGTTGCGCAGTTGACGCACGTGTTGCACCGGGCCCATGTTCATGTATTTTTCTTTGTTAGGATCACCGGGCACAAAATTACCCACCAGCATGTCCTGCAATTCTTTAAAGTTCACGTCAATCTTATACTTCTCTTGCAAGAGCGCATAAGACCCGGCAAAATATTCCTGCTTAAGCCGATTGACCATAAAAACAGAGTCTGGCGTTATTTTCAAGCGGATTGCCTCAATACCCAGTTTAGACACAGAAGCCCAGATCATTTCATTTTTCTTGAGACGCATGGTCACGTTGGCGCTCAGGTTCTGGCTTTCTAGTTGCACATTGCCTTTGGCGGCCAGGTAACTGTAGTCTGTGTTGACCACGTTGACCTTGTTGATGGTTTCTGGCGTGGTGTCAGAAGACGCGGTGGGAACAATGTCTTTTTTACAGCTTGCAAATAAGAAGAGGGAAACTGCCCAAAGCGTCAGGAACTTGTTATTCATAGAGTTTTTTGTCTTTTATCTTCTTACTGATGACCTGCGAGGCGCCGCCCACCTGGTTGGCCTTGACCCATTGCTTGAGCGCCTGCTCGCGCTGGCCCAGCTGGTAAAGCACGTCACCGTAGTGTTCAATGATGGTGGCATCAGAAGACAGGGATACGGCCTTTTCCAGAATGCGTTTGGCCTCCTGGAAATCTTTCATCTTGTACAGCACCCAGGCATAGGTGTCTAAATACGTGGCATTGTCCGGAAACTGAGACACCAGCACACTGGACATCATTTTGGCCTTGGCCAGGTTCTGGCCGCGCACAGAGAGAAAGTAACTGTAATTATTGAGGGCATGCGGGTTGTTGGGATCCATGGCCAAGACCGTTTCAAAGGCCTGGTCAGACAACTCATACTGCTCTGCGGCATTATAGGCATCGCCTAACTGCATATTAAACTGCAACAATAATTCAGGATTCCCCACAGACAACCTTCTGCCGTACTCCAAAGACTTGGTAGCCTTAGGATAGTTCTTATTAATAAGGTGCGCCGTGCCATTATAGAACCAGAACATGGCTTGGTTGGGGAAGAACTCCAGTGCCTGCTCAGAATGGATGATCAGTGAGTCGGTCTGGTTCATCTCACCGTCCAGCAAGACAATCTGCTGCCAGATCTTGTAGTGCCCCGGGTCTAATTTGACGGCTTTCAGGTAATTGTCTCTTGCGGCTTGCTTGCGGTTGGAGTTGGCGTAAATGTCACCGGCCACGGCAAAGGCCTTGGCCTCGCGCGGGTGTGACTTGGTCGTGAGCTCGGCCAGTTTAATGGCCTGCGCGGCTACCTTCTCATCTGGCAGGCGCCTGATGTAGTCTACCAGAATCTTTACCTTGGTGTCAATGTCCAGCCCGGCATTCCCAAAAGCCAGTTCCAATTGCGCTTCACCTTCGGCCACTTTGCCTTGCTGACGCAAAAGATCGGCCAGCATAAGGCGACCGTAGGCATTGTCTGGGGCAACTTTTAAAGCGCGTTCCGCCATGGCTGTGGCTTCCGGAAACCGCTTGTTGGCGGCCAGCATCTCGGCCTGGGCCAACACATAACGTACTTCCTCGGGGTTCGCCGCAATCAGGTTTTCGCCTTCTTTGAGGGCCTGCGCCAGGTTGTTTTGCTTTAGATAGATTTGCTGTTTCTTGAAAGAGACTTCCTCAATGTAGCCGTACTTCACCTCTATCTGCGCTAAGGTTTTAAGGGCTTCATCTAGACGGCCTTTGGACAAATACAGATCTGTGAGGTTGAACAGGTACTGCTCTGTGTTGGGCAATTCTTGGGTAAGCCGCGCAAACACCTTGATGGCCTCGTCTACCTGTTGTTGGTTGGTATAGATTTGTCCTAACAGTAGATGATAATAGGGGTTGGTAGGCGCCAGTTCTAAGGCTGCTTTGGCGAAGGGCAAGGCCCCGCGGGCGCTTCCTAGCAACAGACTGGTCTCGGCTATCTTGTAATTGACCGCCGCATTGGACGGACTAATAGCGTAGGCCCGCTGGAAACGGTCCAGGGCCTTGGCGTATTCTTCCAGCACGAAGTACTTCATGCCTTCTAGAAAATAGGACTCACTTAGCTGGCCTTCTTGCACGCTTAGGGCAGGCAAAGCTACCGGAGAAGTTGCCTCAACAGCCCCCTCCTTCTGCTTTTTACGGTCAGACTGGGCATAGCCCGACTCTGCCGTAACTACCAACCCGCACAGAGCGGCCACTAATGTGAGTCCTCTTTTCAACATAAAATGTGGTATGCTAATCTAGTCGCGCAGGGTGTTGTAGTCGCCCAAGCTAAGATCTGCCGGTGTTTTCTCATACACAACATGGTTTCCTACCATTGAGTTTGCAATGAGGGCACTTTTAATCTTGCTGTTCTCTTGCACTATGCTGTTACTCAGCACAGAACCGTCTACCTGCGTGTTGTTTCCAATGGAAACGTGCGGACCTATCACTGAATTGTTCAGTACCGCATTTTCTCCAATATAAACCGGCGGAATGATCACCGTGTTGTTCAAGGTAGCGCTGGAAGATACCAAACCCTGCTCATCTTTGATGTACTCAAGATAGCGCTGGTTGGTATACACGGTGGCGTCTTTGTTGCCGCAGTCCAGCCACTCAGAGATAGGGCCTGGTATGAACACAGAACCTTTGCTCTTCATGTTCTCCAGCGCGTTGGTCAACTGGTACTCGCCTTTGTCTTTGATGTCATTGTCCAGCAGGTACTGCAACTCATTGCGCAGGTACTCGCCGTCTTTAAAGTAATAGATACCAATGATGGCCAAGTCAGAGACAAAGTCCTGCGGTTTTTCCACAAACTCCGTGATCTGGCCTTGCTCGTTTAGTTTCACCACGCCAAACGGACGCGGGTCTTCTACTTTCTGCACCCAGATGGTACCCTCGGCAGAGGTGTCTAGTTTGAAGTCTGCTTTGAAAAGGGTGTCTGCAAAGGCTACCACCACGTTGCCTTTCAAGGCGCTCTGGGCGCACAGGATGGCGTGGGCCGTGCCTAATGGTTCTTCCTGGTAATGGATAGTGCCTTTGGCCCCTACAGACTCGGCAATCTTAATCAAGCGGGCCTCCACCTCTGCTCCAAAATGCCCAATGATGAAGGCTACTTCTTCAATAGGCTCCTGGCACACTTTGGCAATGTCTTCTACCAGACGCTGCACAATCGGCTTGCCGGCAATAGGAATCAATGGTTTAGGAACAGTAAGCGTGTGGGGGCGCATGCGTTTGCCCATGCCGGCCATTGGTACTATTATTCTCATAGTATGTAGTGATTTTTGATAGGTAAGTTTGGCCTACGTACGGGCAAGCCAAAATTTAGATTTAAAAAATACGTTTTTGACTTCTTTCTACGAAAACAGGCCAAAAACGGTGAGTTTATTTGGTGCCGGTGCTGCCGTAGCCGCCCGCGCCTCTCTCAGTAGAAGACAGTTCCTCAGCGGCTTGCCAGCTCACGCGCTCATGCCTGGCTACCACCATCTGGGCAATGCGTTCGCCATCTTCTACTACAAAATCAGTATCAGAGAGATTGACCAGCAAGACCTTTATTTCGCCGCGGTAATCTGCGTCAATGGTGCCGGGCGTGTTCACGATGGAAATGCCATGTTTGAAGGCCAGCCCACTACGCGGACGAATCTGAGCCTCGTAGCCTTCGGGCAACTCTATGCTGAGGCCCGTAGAAATGAGGGCGCGTTGCAAGGGCTTTAGCGTAACAGAAGCCTCTAAGTTGGCACGCAAGTCCATGCCAGCAGACTGCTCGGTTTGGTAATGCGGCAAGGGATGCTTGCCTAAATTGATGACTTTAACAGAAAGCGAAGAATTCATAGACAGCTAATATACAAAATTATCTATTTAAGGCACGAAGCGCTGGCCTCTCCACCACCCACACCACGGCTACAAAAACCGCGCATAGAGCCAAGTGGTATACCTGCCTGATCCAGAAGTTATCCAGTTCCCACGCTTGCGCCAGCCAGATAAGTCCAGAGGCCAGTAGCAAATACCCGAAGATGGCCTTAAGGGGATACGGCACTGGAAAATACTTCTGCCCAATCACGTAACACACCACGGCCATCAAGAAATAGCACAGAAAGGCCGCAATGGCACTGCCCATGTAGCCCAGCACCGGAATGAGCAGAAAGTTGGCCACCACCGTCACTACCGCCCCGAAAATGGTGATGTAGGTACCGTAGTAGGTTTTATCTGTGAGCTTGAACCAGACCGTGAGGTTGTAATACACCCCATTGAACAGATAGGCCAGCAACAGCACTGGTACAATCTCCAACCCCGTCCTGAATTCCTTCCCGAGGAAATACTGGAAGATGTCTAGGTTAGCGCTGATGCCTAGATAGGCCAAGGCGCAGATAATGACAAACCACCGCATGACCATGGCAAACGTCTGCGGCGAGTTCTTGTCCTGCGCCTGCGAAAAGAAGAACGGCTCTGCTGAATACCGGAACGCCTGAATCATGAGGCTCATCATAATAGCCAGCTTGTAATTGGCCCCAAACACGCCCAAGGCCTGCTCATTGGTAGTGCCGGGATAAAAGCCTTCGGGAAGCCACTCGTCCAGCATGATTCTGGAAAGCATTTCATTGGTAGCCCCGGCCAGGCCCATGATGAGAATAGGGAACGCATAGACCAGCATGGGTTGCATCTCAGTCAGGGCCAGTCTGAATTTAAAGTCCCTAAACTGTTGCCAGAGCATGGGAATGAAGAGCAGGTTGGCCACCATGTTCACCACAAAAATATAGCCTACGCCCAAGTCAGGATTGTAAATGGCTTCTACCATTGGCCGCAGTTCCTGCAAATACTTGCCCTCATACACGTGGCGGCAGAACAGCAGAAAGAACAAATTACCGCCAATGACCAGAAAGATGTTGGTCAACCTGATGATGGCAAAACGGGCGGCTTTGTTCTCTAGCCGCAGACGGGCGAAGGGAATGGCCACTATGGCATCTACCGCAATGGTGATGCCCAGCCAAATGATGTACTCTGGATGCTCTGGGTAGCCCAGGCTGGACGCAATGGAGGAATTGAAGATAAGCAGAAGCGCCGTGAAGGTGAGACTGGTAGTAAGTACTAGCGTTTGCACTTTCTGATAAAGCTCTTTCCGGTCTGCCCCTTCTTTGTTGGCATACCGGAAGAAAGCGGTCTCCATGCCATAGGTATAGACGATGTTCAGGAACGCGACAATGGCATAGAGCTTGGTCACCACGGCATACTCCTCCCGCAGGAAAATACCCGTATACAGCGGCACCAGCAGGTAATTCAAGGCCCTGCCCACAATACTGCTTAAGCCATACGCGGCAGTCTGACCCAGGAGTTTTTTAGCAATGCTCATGTAGGCAATTGGTATGGTAAGAACGGCAGAAGCATAGGCATTACTTGAAACTCTTTTGGGCTAGGCACAGGTACTCCCGTTTTTGGCCTCTTTTCCAGAAATCAGGCTAAAAACGGGAGTAAGATTAATTCTAGTATGTACTGATTCTCTGCTTGGAGAATTATTCGCCTTTAAAATGAGGCTTGCGCTTTTCTAAGAAGGCGCTGGTGCCTTCCTTGAAGTCATCTGAGCCACAGCACCGGCTAAAGGAGTTGGCCTCTGTCTGGTAGCCGTGCTCTTCTTTGTCATACCAGGCGTTTACGCAGTCTACAATCATGCCCACCGCCAGCGGCGCCTTAGAAATAATCTTATTCATGATCTCCAAGCACTTCGGCATTAAGTCTTCTACGGCGGTCACGTGGTTGACAAGACCTAGCTCTTTGGCCTCTAGTGCCGGGATAAGGTCACCGGTCATCATCAACTCCATGGCCTTGCCTTTGCCTACCAACTGGGTTAGGCGTTGCGTCCCGCCGTAACCGGGTATCAGTCCTAAGTTCACCTCGGGCTGTCCGAAGCGGGCGTTCTCACTGGCTACTCTAATATGGCAGGCCATGGCTAGCTCACACCCTCCGCCCAAGGCAAAGCCGTTCACCGCGGCAATCACGGGCTTAGGGCATTCCTCAATCATAGAGAAGACGTCCTGTCCGCGCTCGGCAAAACGACGGCCGTTCACCTCGTTTAGTTCAGAAATCTCAGCGATGTCTGCGCCAGCCACAAAGGCCTTCTCGCCGCTTCCGGTCAAGATGACACCGCGCACGTCTTCATCGTCATACACCTCTTGCATGGCCGTCTGAATCTCCTGCACCGTCTCAATATTCAAGGCATTCATTTTGCTGGGTCTGTTCACGGTAATGAACAAAATGCCGTCCTGGTTGTCTAACAGAAGGTTATTATAGTGCGCCATGGCTTAAATTCTAGAATATGTCTTTTTCAAAACGAAAGGCGCAAATATAAACAAACCCCACAGATATATGGGCATCTGGCACAAGACAAAAAAAGTAGGGGAAACACCTGAGGGAGAAGACAATGAACTGAAAATTCTTTCTTTACTTTACATACCCCCAACCGGAACTGTTGCGTTTTACATACAGTTTACTCCCTACGTATCTCCATCTCACACCATTACTTAAGTATGCGTATTTTTTTCAGACAGATAACGCTGGCAATTATCCTGCTTTTGACCACGGCGGTGTTTACAGAAGTGGCGGCCCAGCAAACTAAAAAGAAGAGCAAAGCCAAAAAAGAAATGCGGCGCAAAGGCCCGGACGGAAGAATGCGCGGCGCGGCTCCAGACGGCAACGGTGACCGCAAGATGCTGCTGGAGCGCGAGCAGGCCATCGCTCAGGCCAAGGCCAACGGCGGCGTGTACAACGGCCCGCGTCTGGCCATTGCTAAAAACACCTATGACAAAGGCAAAGGCGGCTTCTCGCAGGGCAAGTATGTTAACAAGACCAATTACGCCAAGACCAAAAAGTCTAAAGGCCCCAGAAAAGTGATAGACCTGGACAACCCCAACGGCAAGCTTTACAAGAAAAGCCAGAAGAAACGCAACAAGACCTTCTTGTTCTTTTAGTCTTTACAAAGCATCTTTCATAGAAACCGCCTCTCCTGCTTAGCACGAGAGGCGGTTTTGTTTTAGACTTTTATTTTGCCTAAAATCAGTTCTATCGTTTTGGGCTTACTTTCTGGAAAACAGGCCAAAAACGCTCTAATATCCTGTATCTCAGTAGGACATAAAAAAACCGCCCCACCTTTGCAGGCGGGGCGGCAGTATTTCACTATATGCATTCTACTTATAGAGTACGTTTGATTTCGCGCTCTTCGTAGGCTTCAATCACGTCACCTTGTACCAAGTCATTGAAGTTCTTGATACTGATACCGCACTCGTAGCCGGTACGCACCTCAGAGACATCGTCTTTGAAACGCTTCAGGGCCAGGATTTCACCAGAGTGTACCACGATACCGTCACGTACAATTCTGATCTTAGAGTTACGTGTAATCACGCCATCTGTCACCATACAGCCGGCAATGGTACCCACCTTGGTGATTTTGAACACCTCGCGTACTTCTACGTTGGCGGTCACTTCTTCTTTCACCGTTGGTGCCAACATACCTTCCATGGCGTCTTTCAGCTCATTGATGGCGTTGTAGATGATAGAGTACAGACGGATGTCAATCTCTTCCTGCTCAGCCAGTTTACGGGCATTCACAGACGGTCTCACCTGGAAACCAATGATAATCGCATCTGACGCCGAGGCCAGCAATACGTCTGTCTCAGAGATTTGACCCACCCCTTTAGACAAGATGTTCACCTGTACCTCCTCGGTAGACAGTTTCAATAATGAGTCAGAAAGTGCCTCTACAGAACCATCCACGTCACCGCGTACAATCACGTTCAGCTCCTTAAATGTACCGATGGCCAAACGACGCCCGATTTCATCCAAGGTGATGTGTTTCTTGGTGCGCATGCTCTGCTCACGCTGCAACTGCTGACGGTTTACGGCAATCTCACGGGCTTCACGCTCAGTTTCCATTACCACAAACTTGTCACCCGCCTGCGGAGCGCCGTCAATACCCAATACCTGAATCGGCATGGACGGACCGGCAATCTTATGGCGTTTGCCTAGTTCATCGGTCATGGCTTTCACGCGGCCGTGGTGTGAACCAGCTACTAGGATGTCACCAATCTTCAACGTACCCGTCTGCACCAATACCGTGGCTACATAACCTCTACCTTTATCCAAGGCGGCTTCAATCACGGTACCTACGGCACGGCGGTTAGGATTGGCTTTCAGCTCCAATAATTCAGCCTCTAGCAATACTTTATCAAGGAGTTCATCAATGCCTTGTCCGGTCTTAGCGGATATTTCCTGGCTTTGATATTTACCACCCCATTCTTCTACCAGTACGTTCAACTGGGCAAGCTCCTCACGAATCTTGTCTGGGTTGGCCGTTGGCTTGTCAATCTTGTTAATGGCGATTACAATTGGAGAGCCTGCCGCTTGCGCGTGGTTCAAGGCTTCCTTGGTTTGTGGCATTACGTTATCATCTGCCGCCACCACAATGATTACAACGTCTGTAACCTTGGCACCACGGGCACGCATGGCGGTAAAGGCCTCGTGACCCGGTGTATCCAGGAAGGTGATGTCTTTACCGGCCTCAGTGGTTACCTGGTAGGCACCAATGTGCTGGGTGATACCCCCGGCCTCACCGGCAGTTACCTTAGTTCTTCTGATGTAATCCAGCAAAGAGGTTTTACCATGATCCACGTGACCCATGATGGTCACAATTGGAGCGCGTGGCAACAAATCTTCCTCGGCGTCTACTTCCTCAATACCCGTGTTCTCTTCTTCCTCAGCCGAAGCGAACTGAATGTCATAGCCAAACTCATCTGCAATGATGGTGATGGCCTCGGCATCTAGACGCTGGTTGATGGACACGAACATGCCCAGGTTCATACAGGTCTTGATTACCTCATTGACGCTCACGTCCATTAAGGCGGCCAAGTCATTGGCAGACACGAACTCTGTTACTTTTAGAATCTTAGATTCTAATTGCTCCTGCATTCTGCGCTCATCTGCGGCATCTGCCACGGCAGAGCGTTTCTCTCTACGGTATTTAGAACGGTTTCCTTGGTTACCGCCTTTGCCACCGCTCAGACGGGCCAATGTAGCCTTAATCTGATCCTGGATTTCCTTATCCGTTAGCTCAGCTCTAGGTTGAACTGGTCCACCTGGACGTCCGCCGCCACCGCCTGGACGGTTGCCTTGGTAGCCGCCGCCTGGACGACCTGGTCCACCGGCTCCTGGCTGACGATTAGCCGCCTGACCTGTTCCCAAAGGACGGGTGCTGTTGGCTCTGTCACCGGCGCGGTGTGGTTGTGGTGCGTTAGGATTAGTATTGGCTGCGCCCGAAGTACCTGGTTTAGGCACTTCAATGCGCTTGCGTTTCTTTTTGTCTCCGCCTTGTCCTGGCTGGCCACCTGGTTGGTTGCCTCTGCGGCGCTCGTCAGACGAGGCCACTGGCTTACCGCCTTTGCCACGACCACCGCTCACTGGCAATTGAATCTTACCTAGAACCGTCAAACCTTTCAGTTGATCGGCTTGGGCTTTGATGGTGCCTTGCGGGGTGGTGTCTGCGTCAGCAGAAGGAGCTTCTGGCGCGCTTGGGGCGGCCGGCGTAGCTGGGGCTTGAGGTGCAGCGGCTACGGGAGCTGGCTTTGGCGCTTCAGCCGCAGGGGCTGGCGTTGGGGCCGGGGCAGCCGGAGCAACAGGTGTTACAGGTGCTGCTGGAGCTGGAGCTGCTGGTTTCTCTGCCACTGGCGCCGGGGCCGGGGCTACTGGAGCGGCCGGGGCTGGCGTTGGGGTTGGAGTTACAGGCGCCTCAGGTGCTGAAGCCGCTGGCGTTACCGGAGCCGGTGCAGCTGGAGTAGCTGCAACTGGTGCTGGTGCCGGAGTTGGCGCCGCGGCTGGCTTTTCTGCTACCGGGGCAGCAGGCTTCTCTGGTGCCGGAGCTGCGGCCGGAGCCGGCTTTGGCACTGGACGGCCTTTGGCATCCAGGTCAATCTTGCCTAGTACTTTAAACCCTGGCAACGTAGCGCTGGAAGCAGGTGCCGGAGCTGGCTCAGCAGGCTTTGGCGCCGCTGGCTTCTCTGGCTCTGCCGCCGGCCGTACCGGGGCACTGTTTTTAATGAGCATTTCGGGCTCTGGGTCCTGGGCTTTCTTAGGTTCTGGCTTCTCCTCTGCTCCGGCCGGCTTCTTCCCGATGTTCAACTCAGCTGCCTCTGCCTTGGCTTGCATGGACGAGGCAAACTCTTTAGACAGCATATTGAACTGCTCTGGGGTAATTTTTGAAGTAGGTTTATTCTCGACATCCACTCCCTTTTTTTCCAGGAACTCTACTACCGTAGAGGTACTGATGTTCAAGGTGGTGGCTACCTGTTTAAGCCTCATCGTTCTTTCTTCTGACATGCTCAATATGCTGTTGTTTTTATTTGGTTCTGTTTTGATTACGTGACTCTTTTATGATGGTGTGGGTTTGCCGGTACGTTTTCACGTTTTTGACCTGTTTTCCAGAAATAAGGCCAAAAACGGCACCCACTCCCCTAGGTCAAATAATCTGGCACAAGTACCACGCCACTAGTTGGTTTCTTCTGATTCTGACTCTGACTCAAACTCTGAGCGGATGATGTTCAGCAGGTCCTCTACAGTTTCTTCTTCAAGCTCTGTACGACGCACCAAATCCTCTTTGCCCACAGCCAAAACGCTACGGCCAGTGTCCAGGCCAATGCGCTTCAACTCATCAATCACCCAGCCTTCAATCTCATCTGTAAACTCGTCCAGGCTGATGTCTTCTTCAAACCCTTCGGTTTCTCTGAATACGTCAATCTCCAAGCCCACCAATTTACTGGCTAGTTTAATGTTCTGTCCGCCTTTACCAATGGCCAATGAAACCTGGTCTGGCTTCAAGAACACTGATACGCGTCCGTTTTCTTCATCTACTTTGATAGAGCTAATCTTGGCAGGGCTCAACGCCCGCTGGATGTACAGCTCCATGTTATCTGTGTAGTTGATAACGTCAATGTTTTCGTTCTCCAGTTCGCGTACGATGGTATGGATACGAGATCCTTTCATACCCACGCAGGCACCTACCGGGTCAATACGGTCATCATACGACTCTACCGCTACCTTGGCGCGCTCGCCTGGCTCACGTACAATCTTCTTGATGGTGATAAGGCCGTCAAAGATCTCTGGCACCTCATTCTCAAACAGACGCTCCAGGAACTGCGGAGAAGTACGAGAAAGAATGATTTTTGGGTTACCGTTGATGATTTCCACACGCTGCACCACCGCTCTTACCACGTCACCTTTGCGGTAACGGTCTTTAGGGATTTGCTCCGTTTTAGGAATCAGCAGCTCATTGTCTTCTGAATCCAGAATCAACACCTCACGGTTCCACACCTGATATACTTCCCCAGAGATGATTTCACCCACCTGGTCTTTATATTTTTGGTACAGCAAGTCTTTCTCCAGGTCTTTCACGCGCTGGATCAAGGTCTGGCGGGCAGTCAACACCGCACGTCTACCAAAATCCTCTAGCTTGATCAACTCAGAAACCTCTTCGCCTACTTCAAAGTCAGGCTCAATCTTGATGGCCTCAGAGAAGGGAATTTTGTCTGTGTCCCAGATATCCTCTGAGTTGTCATCCACAATCTCGCGGTTACGCCAGATTTCCAAATCACCTTTTTCTACGTTCAGGATGATGTCGAAATTCTCGTCTGTTCCCCACTTCTTTCTGATCATGGTGCGGAAAACGTCTTCCAGAATCCGCATCATGGTAGGGCGGTCAATGTTCTTGAACTTAGCGAATTCCGCAAACGATTCAATCAATACTGAACTATCCATGTCTTATCTTATTTAAAAGAGATTACAATCTGCGCTTTCACAATATCACTGTAGGCCACGTGCACGGGCTCCAGCATAGATACTTTATGTTTTACTTTCACTTCTTCGGCAAATAGGAAACCATCTTCCATGGCGTCCTTAATCTCACCTGTTTTCTCCACACCGTCCGCTAATTTCAGCTTTACGTTGCGGCCAATGTTACGGGTGAACTGACGCGCCGTGGTCAACGGAAAATCTACGCCCGGGCTGGACACTTCAATCACAAAGCTGAACTCCTCGCCCATGGTTTCCTCAATCTTCTTGGCCACGCGGCGGCTAATCTTGGCGCACTGGTCAATGCTGATGCCCTGGTCACCGTCTGCCAGAATAGTCACTTTGGGCCGCACCGGAGAGTCTGACACCGTCACAGATACCAGAAAAAGGTCTGGTTCTGGCAGTGCCTCCAACGCGAAGCCTTCAATCATTTTTTCGTCTAGAGCCATTTTGCAAACAGGGTAAGAAATAAAAAGGGGGACTATCGCGTCCCCTTCTTTGCTCTTTAATCGCACAAATGTACAAATAAATCATCTAAAACACAAGCACTGGCCTATATAGTACATAGACAGCACTTGGTTATAAAAATAATTTTTATCGTTTTGGGCCTCTTTTCTGGAAAATACCCCAAAAACGGAAAGGTCTTTAGGAGAATAGCTGGAAGACGGCAAATGCAGACACGTAGGCCAGGCCCGTCATGTAGAGCATCTGCAAGATGGGCCATTTCCAGCCTTTGGTCTCACGGTACACCACCGCTATGGTGCTCATGCACTGCATGGCAAACACGTAGAAAATCAAGAGTGAGAAGGCCCGGGCCGGTGTGAAGAACGGCTGCCCGAATTCGTCTTTCTGCGCTTTCAGTTTCTCCTTGACGGTGGCAATGTTCTCAGAATCACCTACGCTGTAAATGGTGGAGATAGTCCCCACAAACACCTCACGCGCGGCGAAGGACGTGAGCAAGGCGATGCCCAGCTTCCAGTCATAGCCCAGCGGACGGATGGCCGGTTCAATGAACTTCCCAAACTGCCCGGCATACGATTCCTCCAGCTTCTGACCGGCAATGTGCGCCTCTGCGTCCTGCTCTGCCAGTTTCTGGGCTTGGGCCTCTACCGTGGCTCTCTGCTCGGCTACCTGCATGTTGTTGCCCGGCCCGTAAGAAGACAGCACCCAGAGAATGATGGAGATGGCTAGAATGACTTTACCCGCCTGAAACACAAAGGCTTTCACCTTCTCTACAATGGTAAGGCCCACGTTTTTCCAGCGGGGCATTTTGTAGGTAGGAAACTCCATAATGAAGTAACTACGCTCTTTGGTACGCAAGACCATTTTCATAAGCGCAGCCGAGAAAATAGCCGCCAGGAAGCCAATCAAATACAAGCCCATCAGGACAATACCCTGCAGACTCAAGACACCCAACACGTAGGTTTCTGGTACCACCAGCGCAATCATGACTGTATAAATGGGCAGACGCGCCGAACAGCTCATGAGCGGCGTCACGAAGATGGTGATGAGGCGGTCTTGGAAGGAGTCTATGTTACGCGTGGCCATGATGGCCGGCACGGCACAGGCCACACCCGAAATCAAAGGCACTACGCTCTTACCGTTCAACCCGAACTTGCGCATAATCTTGTCCATCAGGAAGGTCACTCGGGCCATGTAGCCCGATTCTTCCAGAATGGCGATGAAGGCAAACAAAATGGCAATCTGGGGCACGAACATGAGTACGCCGCCCAAACCGGCCAAGACGCCCTCGGTGAGGAGGTCAATCAAGGGGCCTTCTGCTTTGCTTTGAATCCAGGAATTCAGCGTGGCTATGCCCAGGTCAAGCATGTCCATGGGGTAGCTGGCCCAGGCAAAAATGGCCTGGAACATCAAGAACAGCACCCCGAAGAAAATCAAGTAACCAAAGACCTTGTGCGTCAGAATCTGGTCCAGCTTGTTGCTCTGCTTCTCGTTGTTTTCGGCTTTGGTGACTTGCATGGCGTCCAGGAGCATCTCATTGATGCGCATATAGCGAGCAATAGTCTCGTTGGCCTGCAGGGTGTTGGATTTGAAATCGTATTTCTTGACCAGTTCAGCTATGTATTCTTTGTCATCCTCAGACAGAAACGACAGCTTCTGGTACTGGTGGGCGTAGTGCAGGGCCAGGTAGTCATTGCTCAGTTCAAAGTAGTAACGAATCTGGCGCACCATCACCAGCAGGTCTTCGGGTATCTCAAAGAAAGACGACGTAGACACCTGTAAGGGCTGGGACAACAGAATCTTGAGCGCCGCAATACCGCTTCCGTTACGGGCATTCATGGGCACTACGGGCACACCTAGTTCGCGTTGCAGTTCTTCTATGTCAATGGAAATGCCATGCTTTTCTGCCAGGTCCATCATGTTCAAGGCCAACACCGCCGGAATCTTCAAATCCGCGAGCTGGGTGAACAAAAGCAGGTTGCGCTTTAAGTTAGAAGCGTCTGCCGTGATGATGAGGGCGTCTGGATAGAAGTCTGATTTTTTGTTGTGGAGCAGGTCAATGATTACCTTCTCGTCTAAGGACTTGGGGTAGAGGCTGTAGGTGCCGGGTAAGTCTATGACCTGCGCGCGCAGGTTGGGCGTCAAGTGCGAGATGCCTGTCTTCTTGTCTACCGTTACACCCGGAAAGTTGCCCACCTTCTGGTTTAAGCCCGTCAATTGGTTGAAGAGCGAGGACTTTCCCGAGTTGGGATTCCCGATCAACGCAATTTTGGCGACGCGCTCTGGTGCGTCTGCAGAAATGGAGGAGGCAGCGGCGGGGGCCGGCGCAAGAACTTGAGACATAGACTAAGCCTTTAGCATGATAGTAGCAGCTTCGTCTAAACGCAGGGACAGGGTGTAATCGTTCACGATGATGGTAATGGGATCCCCCAGCGGCGCGCGGCTGTTCAGCTTCACTTTCTCACCAGGTATACAGCCCATCTCCAATAATTTCAGAGACATTTCGGGGTCATTTAAACAACAGATGACGCCGCTTTCTCCAATCTTCAAATCCCGAACGCTCTTTTGCTCGCTTTCCACCTGGCCTGCTTTTATTTAGACTTGTTATAAACAGTTGCAAGGTACTAGGTGTTCCGGTTGAATCCAAAAAAGATGCGCTCTTTCCGTATTTACACCTGCTTTTGCAACACATAATTGTTTTTTGACGGGCATTTCTCTAAATTTCACCTAGATAAAAGAAAAACTATGTCATTATTCAGCTCTAACAACCCAACCCTTAAAGAAGAAGCCTTTGTCTCTGCGGCAGGCACTGAGGACATTGCCGGTGCAGGCGTCATGACCTTGCAAGGCACCATTGCCAAGTCGGCCATCTTGTTTGCCGTGGTGGTGGCGTTTGCCCTGTTTTCATGGGAGTTCCTGCAGTTTGTGGGCGAGCCCTTACCGTTCATGATTGGCTTGCCGGTGGTAGGCTTGGGTCTGGTGTTCCTGATTTCATTTAAGAAACACCTGGCCGCGTACATAGCGCCTGTCTACTGTGCCATTCAAGGTTTATTTTTGGGCACCATCTCTGGCATTCTGGAGATAGCGTACCCGGGCATAGCCAACCAGGCCATGTTGCTCACCTTCACAGTGTTTGGCGGCATGTTGCTTTTGTACAGCACCCGCGTAATTAGAGCCACTGAGCGCTTTAAGTCCATCATCATGACCGCCACTCTGGGTATCTTTGCCTACTACATGATTGCCTTGGTGCTTGGTTTCTTTGGTATTGAGGTGGCTTTGATTCACAGCAGTGGCATGGCCGGTATCATCTTCAGTCTGTTGGTAGTGGTGATTGCCGCCATGAACCTCATCTTGGATTTTGACACCATTGAGCACGGATCTCAAATGGGCGCGCCTAAGTACATGGAATGGTATGCGGCCTTCGGATTGATGGTAACCTTGATCTGGCTGTACCTGGAGATTCTGCGTTTGCTTTCTAAATTAAGAAGATAAGAATCTACTCTTTTGCGGCCAACGTACATACAGTAGTACCAAATTTCTACTGCTATGCCCAAGACCAAGAAAGAACAGAAGAAGGAGGACCCTTGCTGGAAAGGCTATGAACAGGCCGGCATGAAAGACAAAGACGGCAAGCAAGTCCCCAACTGTATAAAGAAGAAGTAACACAAAGAAGCCTTGACCCAACGGTCAAGGCTTCTTTTATTTTAAGCCTTTTTTGGCCTCATTTCCAGAAATGAGGCCAAAAAAGGCTACTCGTTATAGAACACGCCCAAAGGATATTTATGGAATTGTTTCTATACCTGAGAATTTAAACAAACCATTAATTTTCTTAAAATGAATAGCAATGGAAGCACCCTCATGCCCTGGCGCATATTCTCCCGGTTGCAAGATGGTAATTATGGCGCTGATATCAGAAGAAGGATGATTCTCCTTATGTAATCTGATATCATTCATTTGCCGGGCTCTTGCCCAACTTTCAGAACTAGCTATGGCCCTCAATTTTCTGGAGTGGAATTTTCTCCTGCTCATCTTTTGTGCGTTTGGTCCGGGAGGCGTCCCGGCATCACAAACCAGACACCAAATCTCCTTTGAGGCTATCTTCTTAAACTCAGCGTAGTTAAGGCTCTCAAAATTTCTGAACACTTCATCTAACGCTTGTCTTATTTGCACGCTGTCAGATAAACTGATGGACTGTCCATAAGAGAGGTGAGTACAAATCAGGAAGCAAGCAAGAAGTAATAATTTCTTCATCAGGCAGTCCAGCTTACTCGTTGTAAAACACGCGCTTGACGCGGGTGCTTACGTTGGTGAGCAATTCATAGGGAATGGTACCAATGCGAATGGAAAGCTCCGTCAACGGCAGTTCCTTCCCGAAGACCAGCACCTCTTCTCCCGCCTGCACGTCTACTCCAGTCACGTCTATCATGCACATGTCCATGCAGATGTTGCCGATGATGGGCACGCGCTGTCCGTTCACCTGCACCTCGCCCACCCCGTTGCCAAACCGGCGGTCATAGCCGTCTGCGTAGCCAATGGCGATGGTAGCAATGACTTTGTCGGTATCGGCTACACCTTTGCGGCTGTAGCCTACGGTATCGCCTTTAGTCACGCGCTTTACTTGGGAGATGGTGGTTTTGAGCTGGCCCACGGTCTGCAGCCCCTCCTGCTCGGTGCCCGAGGACTCTATGCCGTACAGCCCAATGCCCAGCCGCACCATGTCAAAAGCGGCCTCCTGTCCAAAGCGCACAATTCCTGCCGAGTTGAGGATGTGTTTGGTCACGTGATAGCCTAAGGTGCTTTCCACCTGCTGGGCCATTTGGGTAAAGGCGGCAATCTGCTGTCTGGAGAAATCATTGTACAGGGCTTCATCGGCGCCGGCCAAGTGACTGAAGACGCTTTCTACCTGCACGTGCGGCACTTGCACCAATACCTCTAGCGCGTCTGCCAATTCGGTCGCGTCAAAGCCGAGGCGGTGCATGCCGGTGTCCAGCTTTAAATGGATGCGGGGCGTTTTTGGACTGTTTTCCGGAAAATAGTCCAAAAACCGATGTAGCAGGTCCGGAGAGTAAATCTCGGGCTCCAGATTGAATTGTTGCATCTTCAAGAAGCTATCCGCGCTGGGGTTCATGACCATGATGGGCAGGGTGATGCCGTGCTCGCGCAAGGCCACGCCCTCGTCTGTGTAAGCCACGGCCAGGTAATCCACGCGGTGAAACTGTAAGAGATTGGCAATCTCATAGGAACCCGCGCCGTACGCGAAGGCCTTGACCATGACCATAATTTTGGTCTGCGCCGACACTTTGGAGCGGTAGAAGTTGAGGTTGTGCACTAGCGCGTCCAGGTTCACCTCCAGCACCGTGCCGTGCACCTGCTGCTGCAAAGCGGCCACCACCTTCTCAAACTGGAAGACGCGCGCGCCCTTCACCAAAATGGTTTCTTGCCTAAACGTCTCGGGCCGCAGTTGTCCCAAGAAAGAATCTGTCCCGAAATAGAACTCGCTGCCCGCCGGGAACAGGTGCTGGTTCCTACTAATCACATCGCCAATGCCAATGACCCGGTCCACGCCGTGCGCCTTGACGTCATAGGCCACCTGCTGGTAGAGCGTTTTCTCGTCCAGACCGGCTTCCAGCAAATCAGAGAGGATTAAGGTCTTTCTGCCGCGGCGCGCTTGCTGGGCCAGCACGTCCAGGGCAATTCTTAAACCCGCCAGGTCATTATTGTAAGTGTCATCAATCACGTAACAGCCGTTGATGGCCTCTTTGCGCTCCAGGCGCATGGCCACGGGTACCAGGCGCTCAAAGGGCGTGCTCAGCTTTTCGGGTTGTAGGCCCAGGTACAGCAGAAGCGTGAGGCAGTGCAGAGCGTTCTCAAGGGAGGCGTCGTCGGTGAAAGGAAGCGTTAAGGAATGCTCCTGGTCCTGGTAATTGTAGGCTATCTTGGTTTTGTGGGTAGAAGTAGACTTGATTTTCACCTGCACATCGGCGGCATTGCCTTTCAGGCTCCACGTGAAGCTCGGAAGGTGTTGATGCTGGATGGTATGGCGCACCAGCTCCTGGTCAGAGCAGTAGATGAGTTGAGAGACGTCCTGGAACAAGAGCAGCTTCTCCTCCAGCTTCTGCTGGTCAGAGTCAAAACCCCCACTGTGCGCCGAGCCCAGGTTGGTGAAAATGCCGATGGTGGGCTGAATGACCCGAGCCAGTTTCTCCATTTCGCCGGGCTCAGAGATGCCGGCCTCAAACACGCCAATGGTGTGCGTCTCATTAATCTGCCAGACAGACAGCGGCACGCCAATCTGCGAGTTGTAGCTTCTGGGGCTTTTGACTACGCGCTCAGTGGGGCTCAACAACTGCGACAGCCACTCTTTGACGATGGTCTTTCCGTTGCTGCCCGTGATGCCCACCACCGGCAAATGATACTGGCTTCTGTGGAAAGCGGCCACGTCTTGCAGGGCCTTCACGCCGCTGGTCACCAAGAGAATATTTGCATCCTTGTGCTCAGGCACCCCGGCGAACGCGCCCAAGTCCTCCACTACAAACTGCCTGACGCCCTGTTCATACAGGCTGGCCACGTAGTCATGCCCGTCATGGAAATCCCCGCGTATGGCGAAGAACACTGACGTGGCGGCGTTGACCAGTTTGCGGCTGTCGGTGAGCAGGTGCTGGACCGGGTACAGCTGGGCCCATTGCACCACATACCCGCCGGTGGCCTGAGAAATTTCTTGAAGCGTGAGCATAGGCGTAACGTTAGTCAAAACCAAAGATACAAGAAGAAACAGGACACTGAGAACGTGTCAGAGGGGAGCACCCACTTCTTACCCACTTAAGGGCTGGCAAGTTTCAAAGCGGAGGAATGGCCTTGGCAAAACTTCTTACGCAGCAGGTAGAACCGTTTTTGGGCTGTTTTCCAGAAAAGAGGCTAAAAACGAGCCGTTGTCTGGGGCAAGCCCTACCTTTGTACTTTCTAAAGAACGACCGTACGTGAAAGTGAATAAATATTATGGCGCCGCTATCAGTGCGTTTATCATCTGGGGCTTCATCCCGTTTCCCCTAAAAGCCTTAGCCGACTACCCCAGCAGTCAGATTCTGTACTTCAGGATTCTGGTCTCCGTCCTGACCTTGATTGTGGTGTCCTTGCTGACGCGCCGCCAGCAGTGGAAGGAGACCAAAGCCCTATTCCAGGGCCACGCACCCAAGGAGAAGCGCAAATTCCTGGCGTTTACTTTGCTGGGCGGTTTGCTGCTCACGGTCAACTGGCTGGCCTTTATCTATGTGGTGAACCACGTGGACATCCAGACCGGCTCGTTTTCTTATCTGCTCTGCCCCATTCTCACGGCGGTGCTGGGTTTCTTGATTTTGAAGGAGCACCTGCGCGTCAACCAGTGGCTTTCCGTGGCCTTGAGTTTAATGAGCTGTCTCTTGGTGGGCACAGATTCGTTGACCAACCTGCTTTTCAGTTTGCTCATTGCCTCCTCGTATGCCTTCTACCTCATTACCCAGCGCCTGCTCAAGGACTATGACAAGATTGTGCTGTTGACCCTTCAATTACTGTTGGCGTTTTGCATCATCGGGCCCAGCTACTCTTGGTTTGTGGGCGCCGAGGCCGTGCCCATCACGGGGCATTTTGTGCGGCAGATTGTGCTGTTGAGCTGGGTGTTCACGGTAATCCCGTTGTTCCTAAACCTGTATGCGCTCAAAGAAATCAAGTCGGCGACTATTGGTATTCTCATGTACCTCAACCCCATCATCAACTTCACCATGGCCTTTGTTTATTTTAATGAAGTGGCTAGCACCCAAAAAGTTATCGCGTACGCGGTTATCTTTTTGTCGGTGATTTTGTACAACCTGCCCATAGGTAAAAAGAAGGTAGTGGCGGGGGCATAAAAAATATTTAAAAATTTTTCTGAGCCCATGCAACCAATCATCGGTTTGAGGGCTCTTCATAGTAAAGGCGCCCATTAGGGCACTTTTCAAGGAGATGTTTATGAGAAAAAGTCTTTGGTTGTTTTCCGGAATGTTAGCCATGGGTTGTACCCGGGCAGATGTTTCGCCGGGGACAGAAAAAGAGGGAACCTCCCCCAAGGTCACCTCTGGTACTGGCCAGACCGCACAACTCAAAGTAAAGCAGGTAGTCACGCTCAACCAGCTCTCTGTACAGCTTCAAAGTTTGCAAGACAGTAGATGCCCCATGAATGCCATGTGCATTACCCAGGGCTCTGCCATTGCCACCCTTGAAGTGAAGGACGCCGCCGGCAACAGCAAATCCCAGATTCTGTATCTGGGCGAGAAGCTGCCAGCCCCCAACAACAGAGGAGACCGGTCCGCCGACTCAGTGGAAGTATCCCTGGGCCAGAAGAACTACCGCTTGATTCTCCACTCCGTGGAACCGTACCCCAACACCTCTGCTGTGCCAGCAGAAACGCAGACCATCTCTGTGACGGTACGTTCCCTTTAGTTTGTCTTTATCGAGTTTATTGATAGAGGGTTGTTTGAAAGAGGTGAGCCCGCGGTCAAGGACCGCGGGTTTCGCTTTTCTAGACCTTTTGGTTTTGCCCGCTCTGTCATTGAATTGGATTGCTTATAAAACGAAGAGGCCCTGATGTACTTGCTACATCAGGGCCTCTTCGTTTTTGGCCTGTTTCCTGGAAAGTAGGCTAAAAACGATGGTAGCTTACTTTTCTATTACCTCCTCCAAATCAAACGTGAGCGTCTGGCCTTTGTAATTGACATATTCCATCCTGATGAAGCCATAGAATTTATCAAACCAGAAGGTATGCACAGACTTCCCGAAGGGGGCAGTTGATAGGGCCACTACCTTCCAGGCGTTTTTAAACTCCTTAAACTTGGTTTGTAGGTTTTCCTGCCCTTTGACTTGGTAGAAATTATGCACGGTGGTTTTGGCCCAATCTCCCCAGCCTTTGCCCGGGTATATTTCATTGCTCCAGGTTTTGCCTGACTCTAGCGGCAACTGCACATTAGGGAAGCCGGCCACCTCCGTGAAGTTAAATTGATTTTCCCGGAAGGGATGCATCCAAACCTCGGCGGGGGTTTCAATCACACCCGTAGTCTCCTGGGTGGTAATGCGGTCTAGGCTGGCGAACTTTCTGTTCACAAAATGCTTCCGTAAGGCCACTAGTTCTTTATCTGTCACCTCAAACTGCATGGCCATTTCTTCCTGCACGTCTGGCTGCGCTACCCAACTTCTTCCGGTGGCCATCATCCAGACTTTGCTGTCAGAAAGCAGGCTTCCGTCTTTGGCCTTATACACGGCTCTGTAAATATATTCCCGGCAGGGTTTAAAGATAACTTGCCCTTTGCGCCTCAGTTCGCCCAGCGTGTCTTTTCCATTCTCCCCAGACAAACTGTTGAGGTCAGTGACGGGTTGCTTTGTAAGGTCTGGTGTTTCTGCGTAAGGGCAGGGAATCTCTTTGAAACTATATGTGCGCGGTTCCTTGCAGGAATTGAACAATAGAACCAGCACAATAAGATAAATGTGGCCTACTATAATTGACTTCTTGTTTTGATACATGCTGTCGAGAATCTATTCCGTTTTTGGCCTATTTTCTGGGAAACAGGCTAAAAATGATGGTTGGTGTACGGCCACGCCTGAGGCGAAAAAAACGCGTTTATTTTATTTGCTGCTGCTTTGCTACGAGCAGACGTTTAGTTTACTGCAAAATTGTCTTCCAGAAACCTGAAGACCAGATTGAAGTGCTTCAACGGCTCAGCGTGCCTGCCTTTAACGGCCACATGTTCAAACTTGTGTTTGAATTTATGGCTTTTCAACCGATGCATCATTTTCTCAGACATGGGCGTGGAGGGGCAAATTTCGTCTTCTGTGGCTGAAACCAGAAGAACAGGGCCGTTGATGTGCTCCACTTTAATCAGGGCTTTCTGCTCTGCACTGGTGTCTTGCAACATTGCCTCAAACGCTCCCCGCAAGTTTCTCTGCATTAAAGAAGGAACAGCCTCTTCATTGACCGGTACGAAGGGCAGCTCTTTGCCTTTAAAGGTCCAGCAGGAGCTTGTGAAATGGTCTGTGTGTCCCGGAAAAACGGCATGGCTTGGCACAAGCCCGATGACGCACTTAATGTCATCATAATAACTGCCCAGAAGCAAGGCCAGGTCAGCGCCTCTTGACCCGCCAATGATGGCAACTCGGGCTTTGTTTACCTTTGGGTTTTCCCTTGCCTCGGCTATTGCACGGTACACATCTTCTAGCGCAATCTTGTCAAGGGTGGCTGGCGTCCCTTTGGCCCCAAAGTACCCGACGGCCAAGAAGGCGTACCCTTTCTCAATAAATTGGTTTCTCGTTGCTTTCCAGTAGTCGCTTGCCCAGGCGTTGCCGCCTTCTGAACCGCCAAGACCAACAATCAACGGTTGGTTCTCCCCTTTCCCTAGGTAGAGTATACTTTGGGTGTTGGCGGTATTTAAGGGTATCTGAGAAAAGGAACTGAAGGATAGCAGGACAAATACCATGAAAAGCCCTGCGCTGATTTTGTGTGTGTCTCTCATTTTCTTGGGTTTAACTGAAACACAAAACTGAGCTTTTGCCAGCCATAAAATTTTGACCTAGATCAAAAAGATCATTTCCTGGCCCGTATTCTGCTCAGCGTTTCTTGCGTAATCCCCAGATAAGAGGCAATCATGCCCAAAGGAATACGGTGGTAAATACCTTGGTACGTTGCACAAAAATGCAGATACTTCTCCTGGGCTGTGGTAAACCGCAGGGAGGTTATTCTTTCCATGAAATGCCCAAACACCGTACCCATGGAGAGCCTTGCGTACCGCTCCATTTCAGGGAAGTTTTCAAACAAGTACACCAGGTCATGCACGTGCAGGCAGAATACATCTGTGTCTTCAATGGCGTCAATGTAATAGATGTCAAGCTGTCTTTGCATGAAGCTTCTAGGCGAGTTTACCCATTCGCCTTCTTCACAGAAATATTCGCTTATCTCCTTGCCCTCTTTAATAAAATACCCACGAAGCAGGCCTTTCTGGATAAAGTAACTCTTAGTACAGACAGTGTTTGCGTCATGGACCAGTTCTCCTTTCTTGAAGGTTTTAAAGTGAATTCTCTTTACTAACTCACTTTTCAAGGCTGCAGTTAACCGTATATACTTTTCAAAGTGCTGGACTAATATGGCTTCCGGTTCGATACGTTGTTGGTTAAGGTTTGTCTCTATAAAATGTGTTCTTGTAGCCACCAGAGCCGTATTTAAGATGGGCACAGTGATGGCGTGGCTCCTCCTATTCTTGTCGTTTACTCATACCCGTTTTTCTTCAAGAACTCTTTCCTGAAGCTGGCCACTTGGCCAGAATACCGCCTGTCCCACCAAATGGTATGGGGCGCACCTTCAAAGGTGTGAAATTCTACCTCATTGCCTAGTTGCGTCATGGCTTCTACAAAAGCTTTTGCAGACGCATAGTCAACGCTTTGATCATGGGTGCCGTGCAAGATCAACATAGGAGGCAGGCCAGGCTTCAACAAATGCTGGGGTGAAATTTTCTTTACCTCGGTTTTATCTTTGAGGCCCTTGCTAATCCAATCTGTGCTACCGTCTGCATACAGGCTATACACGCCGGCATTTACTAACAGCAGATTGGGCACCGGGCTAATGCTCAACTTGTCACTGCGCTCATTTACGCTTTCTGCCAAAGCTGTACTTAAGACCAAGTGCCCACCCGCCGAATTACCAGTCGCTATTATTCTATTGGGGTCAAGGTTATAGGCATCAGCATTTAGTCTTAGCCACCGGATGGCGCTTCGGGCATCTTTTACGGCTTCAAAGGGCTTGGTTTCATGGCGGTCGGCTATTCTATATTCAACGGCTACCCCTACCCAGCCTTTCCTGGCATAATTGGCCGCGTTGTAGAAGTCCCACTCAGGCGTTCCCTTCGTCCAACTGCCACCGCTAAAGAAAACCATGACCGGACGTTTCGATTTTAGAGAAGCAGAATCTGGCAGGAAAATGTGCAGGTCCAGCGCCACGCCATCTACGGTTTTGTAAGTTTTAATGATATGCCCCTTGTAGGAGTTGGCGCTTTCTACGTATAGGCTGTCTATGGTCTTGACATGCACCTTATTTTGGCTGGTGGTTAGAAAGGTCTTCACCGCCTTTTCCATGTTTTTACTTCCCCAGTCCTCCAGATGCGCGCGCAGGTAATGGTACTGCCAATACTCCCGGCACTGCTCATTGGTAAAATACCTTGGGACCAAATTCAGGTAAGCATCCAGCCGCTTGTTGTCTGATTTTTTATACTGCGCCTTCTTGACTTCTTCTGTAGACTTATGCCGCAAGAAGCCTTCCACATAGCCCCTAAAGTCTTCGCTGGACAAAAGGGCAGGGTTGTTGAAATCCTCTAGATGCTGGTCTAGCCTGGTTTGTGTGGGCTTTGAAAGCTGTACTTTCTTAGAAGTGTGGTTTTCATGGAAGTACGGGTAGCTTAAGATGATGCCATCAAAGAAGTAGTCAATGTCTCTCAACTGGGTAGGAATAAAGGAGGCATCTATTGTTTGAAAAGGAGCGTCGTATTTTTGGGTAACCGTAACGAAAGGCTGTTTTAAAGAATCAATCTTGCTCAGAAACTGGGATTCCTTTAATGAATGAATAGCAGGCCTGTTCGGGTAGAAAAGCGCTTCAAACACCCGGCTCACGGATCTCATTTCTGCCTTGTACTCGTTGCGCAGAGAGTCAGCGGCCTGAGTATTCTGCCCGAAGCAGGTCATAACAGAAAGAGAGAAAAGCAGGGTTAGAAGTCTTTTCATAGGTAGGTTTAGGGAGTGGATAGTTGCTGCTTGGCTTGCCTAAGCAACACGCCTGCAAATAGCGGAAAGCATTTGGCTTACACAAGGTTAGCAGCAGGAAGCTGGCTATTTTCTATGCGCTCAATCATGCCCTTTAACATGCCTGGCACAATCCATTTGTGAAACGGCTTTACCAGAAAAAAATAAAACCGCCCGAAGCGATTATGAAAGGTGACGGCAGTGGTGATGGTGAGATGTTTCTGGCTGGTGCCATCCAGCAGGCTATCCACCAGCAAAGAGACCCTGAAGTCTAAATGCTTGTCGTCTTGCCCTACTACCAGCTCATTTTCTGTCTTATCATAGACCTTGAAAAGGCCCAGTTGCTGGCCTGGCTCAAAGGTTGAATTCTCTACCAGCTTCTGCCTGTCTAAAACTTCTCCTGAGGTTTTCAACCCAAACAGCTTAACCACTTTGTTCCTCAAGGCAAAAAGCGTGTCTGTTACGTTTGATTTGCGTGAGAAGAACATCCTTCCAACTTCTGTAGCGCCAATGGATGGATTGACATCAGAGAAAGCACCATGGTAGCTGTCAACGTAATCAAACAGGTGATCGTCCTTTTCCAATAGTGATGCGTCAGGTATTGTACTTGTATGGCTATGGATGATCATTTACTTGTTGATGGAGCAATTAAAACTCAACGTACTCGTATAAACAACGTGCTAGGCCGTCGGCCGTAGCATGGTGTTTATGCATTGTTGGCAGATGGCGTTTTTTCAACCACTATAAACCACCTTTTAAAAGACTTTCTACTTTTGACATAAGATAGTCAAGTTCTTCCTTTAAATTTTGTCCATGGCAATTTCTATATGCAATTTTAGACCCACAAAAGCAATTCTTATAGGGTCTTCCTCCAATATATATATATAATCTAATAAAAGAGATTTCAATTGCTGAAAGTGGTTAATTACTTCTAAAGCGGGTAATGGAACTGACATTTGTTCATCATCGACCCTCTTTCCATAAGTGTATAATTTTTCTGTTTTCTCACATAATAGAATAAAATCATCAACTAAAGGATTGTCGGTTATGTTGACCCTAATATTATCAACTAGTTGGCCATCAAAGATGAAATTGTTGTCCGAAACAAACATTCTCTGATTGGAACTAGATTCGTTAGGAGTAATATCTATCAAATCGCCATCCGGTGATTCCCATACAGCATGTCTTTCCCCTTCATAGAGAATTTCGGATTTATGAATTGTCCAACCGTAGTGAACATTTCCGCCGTCTCTTTTTACTTTTTCCTCAACATTCAAAAAGCAATTGTTTGGTTTTGAATATGGTTCAACAAAAATAGGAACTTGCTCCGGTTCATATTCGCTGCCAATTTTATCTAACAGTATGTCAATAAAATTTACTTTTCTTTTTGAATTCAAACCTTTCATCTGCTAATTCTATTCAATTTTTTATATTTCGCTTTCTGCCAACGGCTGGGCTAAACGACGGCGGAGGCCGTCGGCCGAGGCTGGCGTTTAGCTCTTGTTGGCGGACGGTCTTTTTATGCTTGTGCTGCGGCTTTCTCTTTTTCTACAACTCTATTGATTCTTGGTTGTAATACCCAGACACCTAATGGTAGAAAAAGAATAAGTATGAAATCGCTGAAGTAGTCCCCGAGGCTTGCCTCCTTTTTCATCTCTATTGACTTCAATACTTTTGCTGGAAAAGCTTGGTAATATAGAAAAGCAAAAAGCACATAGAAGAAAGGAAGTGCAGCAAGGCCAGTCAGAGTCATTCCTTGTCCGTCGGACAATATCATCAATGTTAAATAACCGCCAATCCAAGCAAAGAAATTTATCTGAAAGAAGGTGTTATTCACCTCAACCTTCTTAGGCAAAAAGTCTTGCAAGAAGTATCCAATTACAAACGGGTAGATGAAATAAATCAGAATACCTACCAAGTTTATTATCATGGTGGTTGTAGGGTCGTCATGGAGGGTTGTATTTGATAAAGCCATTCCGACTATTAGTATGATGAATATTTGCCAATTCTTAGCCCTTAATAGTATTTCCATTATATCTGATTTTATTCTATGACTGACCGCCAACGCCTGGATAAACGCACCAGATGCGTTTATTTCAAATATAGTCACAGAATTTAAGAGGTGCGTTTATTTCATAATTTTAAAAGCCAAAGCAATCAAAATAAGATAGTTACCCATCAAGCAAAAATCTTACACCTTAGAAAATTAATATTTAAGAATCAAGGTAGCTTAGTTAAAACCCAAACCCAACCCGTATTCCAGAACTCACCTTCTCTTTTTCCTGGAAGCCCGTGAAGAAATCCACGCGCAACACTTTAAACAAATGCTCCACGCCCACGCCTAGCTCCAGGTAATGGCCAGCGGCGTCTGTGTGCAGGTAGTTGATACTACCTACCTCCTGCCATTTGAGTTTGCGCAAGAGCGGTACTTTGTTCAAGATAAAGCCATTGAAGTGGTGGCTGTAATGCGCTTCCAGGTAAGTGCTTTGGGTGCTGTAGCGGTAGTAATCCAGCAGCTGAAATCCGCTGAAGTCGCCAGAGAGCAACGTACGGTTACCTTCAAAGTGCTTGAAGTCCATGAAGTACATCTGCTTTTTGCGCCAGAACGTGCCTAGGTTAACTGAATAGTTGCTGGTCCCCAACAGGCCCAGGCGAAGTTCATCCCGCACGCCCAAGGTGACCAAATCATAATCTACGTCACTACTCAACACCCCACTCACGCCTTTGCGGTACTGCGCCGTGAAGGTGGGCCACTTAGAACCCAGGTTGATTTTGCGGTCTGGGCGCAAGATGTATTCCTGGCCCGGCTTGTAGCTGAGCGCCAAAGAAACGGTAAGGGCTTCATGCTCCGAAAAAGCGGTAGAGGCTACCTCGGCGTTGACTGGTTCATTGGGCGTGAACTCTTTGTGCGGACGGTCGCGCCACGTATAATCTGTGGTATTGAACAGCATACGACGCTGGGCATAGTCCACCATGAACGTAGCCTGCAGACCGTTCACCAGTTCGCGCTGGTGCCAGAGGCGCAGGTAGTCGCGCTGGTAAAGCTTCTGCCAGTTCTCTTCGGCTAGCAGGGTGTAGACGGTGTTGATGAAGGGCGTGATGGGATCCTGCGCATTGAATTGACTCACAAAGCGTCCCGCCTCCATGCCTATGGACTGCCGCTTAATCAAGTTGTACTGGTAACCGGCGGCTATCTTGGCGTTGAATTTTTCATTCTTGAAGCCATAGCGCACCGTGGGCGTGATGGAATAGTTTCTGCCGTCCTCAAAGCGTTTGCTATAACCCAGGCGCAGGTTGGCCACCAAACCTTCTACGGTGTTGTACTGCCAGATGCGCGTAATGGGCTCCACGGTGTAAGCCGTGCGCTCAAACGAGTTCCTGTATGAGTAACCCGCCAAAAAGACATCGGCCAGGGAGAGCTTGTTGTTCTTGCGGTCCAGGGAATCTTTGTACGGCTTGGACTCTTTGACCACCTGGATGCTGTCTTTCTCATGGTAATCCGACACTTCTTCCTCGGTGAGCGGCACGGGGCGAATCTCGTCCCAGTAAGCGCTATCTCGTTTGTTGGAGTTCTCTTCAATGGCCAGCACCTCCTTCTTCTTGAAAAAGGCATCATCGGGCACACCGTTGGCGGGCACCTGGTCTTTCTTGTCCCTGGACTGGCGCTTCGGTTTCTTTTCGGGCACCGGCACTACCACAGCAATGGGTTTCTCAGGCTCGGCTACCGGAGCGGCCACTGTGGGCGCCGGGGCGGGCGGCTTCACAAACGAGGCAGGCTGAACGCGGTACTTGCTGTACACCGCGGTAAAGTAGCCGTTGCCTTTAAAGCCATAGCCTTCCACGTCAAACGTGAACTTCTGGGACTGCAACACCCACACGTTGCCGGGCGCGGGCGTGAACTGCTGGGTGATGCGCAAAGTGTCCACAAACTCAATCTGCTGGGCCTTGGTCACAAACAGGTTGAGGCTATGGATGCGGTACGAATCGTCTACAATGTAAATGTAGCCCGTAAACACCGGGTCATGCCGACGCTTGGGCGTTACTTTGATGCGGTGCACCAGATTGCCGTTGTTCTGGGCGCTCCCCATGAGCTCATAATTGTAAAACAACAGGGCGTTCCCGGCCACTGGCGAAATAAAGCCCCGCTCATTGATGCCGTTGGCCTTGATGAGGCTCTTGTAGAAATTGATGCTGAAGTCTGAGGCGTTGTTGAAGCTGAAGGCCTTGCTGTTCCCGCTCACCTTAGACGAAATCATGCGCTCCCGCATCTTGTTGGGCTGCTTGAAATGCAACTCAGAGACAGACTCAGACAAGTAAATGATCCCTGGCTTCAGGCCCGCCGGCACTTTCATAATCCCCAACACGCGTTTAGGAACATTGATAAGGCGTTGCAATCCTTTAATGTAAACCTGCGCGCTGTAGGCTTCCACTTCCTTTAGGTGGTAGTCGCGTTTGGCAATGGCCTGGCGCATGATGCTGTAGGCCGGGTCTTTGCCGTCTCCGCTAATGCGCACTTCGCCTATGCTGTACACGTCCTGCTCCAATTGCACATTGAGCACCACTGGCTCTGTTGTGTCTTTGATGTCCACCGTCCGGCTCTGGCTTTTGTAACCCACGTACTGGAACACCACCGTGTAAGTACCCGGGTCTACGGTAAGCTGGTAATTGCCCTGCTCGTTGGTAGTGGAGCCTATTGTAGTGCCCTTAATGTAGACGGTGGCAAAGCCCATCCCCTCGCCTTTTTCATCGGTTACCTTCCCTTTTAGCACGCCGGCGTGCGCACTTGACAGTGCCAATAAAGAGAAAAGCAGAAACCAGAAGACCCTTGAAAGCGAAGCGGTGGGCATAAACACGAAGCGTAAGAAAGAAATGGCAAGGATTAACAGGAGAACGCACTTAGGTAGGCTTTCGACATATCTAGTATTCAAAATACTTAATATTGTTTCCATCCTATGCCGGTAAGCATGGACAAACCTCCTCACAGATTCCTTATTGCTAAAGATAAGACAAAAGAACTTTGGTAGAAGGCGTCAGCAACACCGTTTTTGGCCTGTTTTCTGGAAAAGATGCCAAAAACGGCTACGTGGTTGCCTGAGCTTCCACGGCTTCTTTCTTGCGCAGACGACGGCTGTACTCCATGTTGAGCAACACGCCTACCAACACCAAGGCAATGCCCAGATACGAGAACACGTCAAACACCTCCCCGAAGAGCAGGAACCCCAGACCCAGCGCGTAGAAAATGCCCACATAGTTGAGGCTGGCTACGCGGGCCAGCTCTTCGGCCTGGTAGGCTTTGGTCATGTAATATTGCGCCAACTGCGTGAAGACGCCCGTCAAGAACAGCCACACCCAGTCTATACCCTGCGGCGGCACCCACTTGAACAGGCAGAACAACGCAGACACCGGCAAGGCCACCAGCGGGAAGTAAAACACAATGACCATAGGATGCTCGCGCGCATTAAGCTTCCGGATGGAATTGTAGGACAAGCCCGACACGAACGCCCCGCCCACGCCCACCAGCAGGTAATAGGTAGAGATGCGCGTGTCTACGCCCTCAATCACCAACACGCCCACAAACGAAATCAAAAAAAACAGCCACTGCCACGGGTGCACTTTCTCCTTGGCAATGAACACCCCCAACAGCGCCGTAAAAATGGGAGATAGATACTGAATGGTCACCGCGCCCGCCAGCGGAATGTTCTGCAAGGTGGTGAAGTACATCATCAAGGCAATCACCCCCGTAATGCCCCGTCCCACCAGAATAAGCTTGTTGCTCCCCCAAGGTGCCACGTTTAGGTAGCGTAGGGTGGCATAGCTCATAGCCAAGGATATAACAGACCTGAACAGAATGATTTCCATGGACGGCAGGTGCGGCAGGTATTTCACGCACACGTTCATCAAGGCAAAGAAGAACGTGGAGAGCAACATGTACTGGGCACCTTTGGTCATGGAGGCAGGGGAAGATAAGAAAGGCAAAGGTCGGGAGATTTATGGCAAAAGAAGTGCTTTAAACCAAGACATTTATACTATGTAACCAACCCCAAGGGTAAACTGTTTTTGCCTACTTTTGGTTAATAGAAAGGGATATTCCCCCTTGCATTTATCCGGTTGCCGTGTTCACACCCAAGAAAAAGAAAGTCTACACCAAGAAAGAGGCTCTGCCCAAAATTGCGGCCTACTGCGCCTACCAGGAGCGTACGCAGAACGAGGTGCGCGCCAAACTCTTAGACTATGGGCTGGACTTGGACGAGGCTGATGATTTGGTAATTTACCTGACCCAGGAGAAGTTCCTGGACGAAGAGCGCTACGCCCAAGCTTATGTACGGGGCAAGTACGGCCTCAAACGCTGGGGCCGACGCAAAATCATGCAAGGCCTCAAAGCCAAACGCATCTCTGACTACTGCATCAAGAAAGGCCTCCAAGAAATTGACCCCGACAAATATTGGGAGAACCTATTGCACTGGTTGGAGCGCAAACACAAAACCGAAGGCGAGCGCAATCCCATGGCCCGCAAGCAAAAGATTAACTACTTCCTGCAAAGCAAAGGCTATGAACTAGACCTGATCAATGATGCCTGGAAAGAGTTAGGGTTGGATTGATGTGCTAATGTTTTAATGTGCTGATGTGCTATTTTTTTGATTTGAAGATTAGAGAATGTGCTTTACAGCTATTGCCAAAGGAATTCAATTTTTCGACTCTTCTACTGTTCTTCTATTTTTGTCATCCTGAAAGGACCTTGTGGGCAAGCTAGACAGGCAGTTCCTAAGCCGAAACACCGTTTTTGGCCTCTTTCACAGGAATCAGGCCAAAAACGAAAACTCACTGGCGCGAGACTACAGTCTCGTGACATAAGATGGTGCGAGTCTCCAGAATCACTGCGCAAGATGGGTTGAAAATGGAGTCTGTAGACTCCACCCATCCACTGGCCCAAGTCTGAAGACTCGCGCCAGAAGAGAAGCCGAACATTCTAACCCTGAACAAGCACTAATCACATAAAAAGCGCATTCCATTTCATAGCCACTGCTTCCCTAGCTAGCCACCAAGACCCTTTCAGGATGACAAATAAAGGGAGTCTTCAACTCAAGAAAATAGCACATCAGCACATTAACTATCGTTTCTTGGGCACTGGCGGGGCTTGCATTGTCTCTCTCGGCATCAAATACACCTTTCGGCCGGTCATATTCTCTAGCATGGGCTTCAGGATTTTCTCTGCGTTGATGGACGTCTGCTTTAAAATACCGCTGTTGAGCGCGGCCTGCTTCACGTTCTTTTCCGCGAACTTGTATCCCTCGTCCACCAGCTCGGCGTCCTGGAAATAAGTATTCTCCTTGCCAAAGACCTTGGACTCGGTGTGGTTCACGCGGTAATAGCAAATCTCAGGCGCAGGCAGGCTTATATGCAGGGCCGTATCTCCCAGGAACTGCAAATCAGAAGGCTGAAGTTTCTGCAAATCAATACAACCCACGGCCTCACCCGAGACAATGAGTGCTACTTTAGAATTAGGCAGGAACCGGGAGACTTCTTTGCTATATTCCACCACGTCTTTGAAATTGTAGCGCACCAGTTCCAGCTTGCCCATCTCCTCAATCTTGGTGAGAATGGTATTGTGTGTCACCTCCACCTCAGGCTCCTCCTTGCCGCCCAAAAGCTTTTCAATAGAGCTACTGCAGGCGCGCCAACCCAGAAAGGCCACCAAGAAAATCAGAATCCAGGGAATGAGCTTACGAAGCACGTAAAGAAGTCGCATCAGGTATAAGTAGTTTCTACTACAAGATAAGCGAAAACCACGCCGAAGGTTACGGTCTCTTCGTTTTTAGCCTGTTTTGGTGAAAACAGGCTAAAAACGAAGAGAATTAAAAATTAGAAATTATGAATTAGAAATTGACGCATTTCGTACCCCTTTGAAGGGGGTAGGGGGATGACGATGGGCGCTTCACAACTTGTAACCGCTTTAAAGAAAGGGGGGAATCCTTTTCTACTATAATGGGATTTTTCACTTTTTTCAGCAGAAGTAAATCATCCCCCTACCCCCTTCAAAGGGGGACGAAAAAGCTCCTACTCCATAACCTACATAACTCCACTTTGTCATCCTGAAAGGAACTTGTGGGCTAGTTGTAATGACGTCTCTCAAAAGCAAAGGAAATGATTATTGAAGTAAGATGAAGGCAAATTATTCCATTGCCATCGCCCATCTAGTTTGCCCACAAGGTCCTTTCAGGATGACAGAAATTAAAGAGAGCTGCGAGTATTGAAAGAGCTTTTTAGCTATCTAGCTCAACAAATCCTCCGTTGGCCAACTCAACCTATACCGCTCCTTGAAACCCGTCCAGCCTTGCAAGCCACCAGTATGTACCGCAATGATTTTGGTGCCTCCGGCGAAGTAATCTTTTTCAATCAAATCGAACACGCCAAATAGCATCTTACCCGTGTAGACGGGGTCCAGCAGAACCTGGTGCTGGCGGTAAAACGCTTCAATAAAGTCTAGCAGTTCAGGCGTCTGTTTGGCGTAGCCTCCAAAGTGATAACCTGTCTGTAGCTCCCAGTTACCATAGCCTCGGCCAGAATAGGCCTGCAGCCAATGCGCAACATCGGCTTGTAAAAAGTCTCCGCCTTTCAATGCTGGGAAACCGATGATTTGGCCTTTGCCTTGTGCTCCAGCAATGATGCCCGCCAAGGTCCCGCCGGTGCCAGCAGCCACGCAAATCACATCCCAAGGCTCCTGTAGCTCGGTGACAATCTCAGTACAGCCTTTTACCGCCAATAGGTTCGTCCCGCCTTCGGGGAGTAAATAAGGATTGGGAATACTTGCCAGCAATTGCTCCTGAAAAGCAGGCTCATATTTGAGGCGGTAATCTTCGCGGGAAAGGTAGCGCAACTGCATTCCGCAAGATGTAGCGTGCTGTAGGGTTGGGTTGAAGGGTACGGTTTCCTCGCCACGTATGTAGCCAACGGTGTTAAACCCAAACTCCTGCCCTGCCGTGGCCACGGCGGCAATGTGGTTAGAGAAAGCGCCTCCAAAGGTGACCAGCGTTTCGGCGTGTTGGGTACGCGCTTCCTGCAGGTTGTAGTGGAGCTTGCGCCACTTATTGCCGGGGATGGTGGGATGCAACAGGTCTTCGCGCAGGACCGCCAACGTCACCTGTTTCTGGGTGAGCAAAGGGTGTGACAGGTACTGGAGCGGGGTGGCCATGGGTTTGGGATAGACACAAGAATGCCCCGTTTTTAGCCTATTTTCTCAGAAACAGGCCAAAAACGGGGCACCTCATTGGGTTAAACCGTCTCTGGTTTTCTTCTTTTAAACGTCACGTACACCGCGCCAAACAAGCCTGCCAACAAGAGCAAAGATGAGATTAGCGACACGGTATTGCCCAAGGTATATTCCGTAGGCTCAAACTTGAATTCTACCACGTGCTTGCCGTTCGGGATAGGCATGGCGCGCAAGATGTAGTTTACCCTGAAGTGGTCAACTGGTTTGCCGTCCAAATAGGCTTGCCAGCCGTCTTTGTAATATACCTCAGAGAAGACCGCTACACCATCTTGCGTGGCTTCAGCGTCATATTTCAGGTAGTTGGGCTTGTATTCTGTGAGTGTGATTCTGGATGCTGAGGCACCGTATACATGAGGCTTCACGTTCGGGAATTTGGTAATATCCACGATGGCCTCGTTGCCTGGGTCAAAGGTCTTTAACGTCTCTAGTTCCTCGTCTGGCGAGTTTACGGCGCGTACGGTCTGCACAAACCAGGCATTGCCTAAGCTTCCCGGAATCTGCTGAACCGGTTGCTCGTCTTTGCCTGTGATGGCGTAACGGGTGTTGAGCATGTTGAGTACGTTCATGTTACCCTGCGCGATGTGCTTCTCAATCACGTCCTGGTAACGGCGTAACTTGGCACCATGGTACCCGCCAATGGATTTGTGGAAGTAAGACGTACGCGCATCGTTGAACGGATTAGGAACATTGTACACGCGGTAGCTCAGGGACTTGTCGCGCAGAATGATTTCATCTGCGGTAGTTGGCGTGAAATACGATTTGCTGTAGTCTTTCTGGAAGTCTTTGTCATTCAAATAGCGCTTGTCTACGCCCCACAAATCCACCAGAATCAAGAGACCAACAATAAGCGTGGTCACAAAAGCCGATAGTTTACGCTTAGTAAACATGTACAAGGCTCCACCCGCCAATAAGATGAATACCAAAGAACGAAGGGCGTCACCACGCAACATCGCTTGGCGGTCGGCGCGGATGGCTTGTACCGGGTACTGGTACTGCAACAACTGCTCGTCTACCGGCGCCACGTAATCAAAAATACCACTGAACACGAAGAAGAAGGCACAGATACCGCCCACAATGCCCAAGGCGATTAAGATTTTCTTCTGAAGTTCTTTCTGGTCAAGGGCTTCGTTTTGGATGACACGGCAAAGGGCCAGAATAGCTAACAGCACCATGGTTACTTGGGCAATCACTAAAGCCATGCTCACTGCTCTAAACTTGTTGTAGCCTGGCAGGGCGTCAAAGATGAAATAGTTGAACCCAGCGAAGTTCTTACCCCAAGCCAGGAACAAGGACAGAATAGTCGCGCTCAACAGCCACACCCACAGACGGCGAGGCGTTACCATTAAGCCTAAAACAAACAGAAAGCAGATGATAGCGCCCATGTACACCGGTCCACCTACAAACGACTGGTCTCCCCAGTAGAACGGCATAGATACGTCTGCTAATTGCGCGGCTGGCATGCCGGCCTGGCTTAAAGCGGCGTAGGTTTCTGAGTTTTTCTCTAATGGACCTTGGCTGGCCCCGCCGTAGAAGTTAGGAATGAGCAAAGTCATGCTCTCCCCGATGCCGTAGCTCCACTGGAAGGCGTATTCGCGGTCAAGGCCGGTGCTGGCTTCGTCTGGGTTCTGCTTTAGTTCTGAGGCGCCTCTGATGGAATATTGACCGTACTCGGCGGTGGTATAGATACGCCCGAAGCTTACGCCCGCGGCCAGTAAAGCGCCAATAGCTAGAACAGCGGTGCGTTTAAAGAAATCGGCTGTACGGCCTTCTTTGTACCAATGCACCAGCTCCACAATGCCAAAAATGAGGACAATCAAGAGCAGGTAATACGTAATCTGCAAGTGGTTCATGCGTATGTGCATGGTCAACCCGAAGGCGAACAGCGCAGCCCCAATCCAGAGATTCTTGCGGTAGGCGTGAATCAAGCCCGCCAGCACCAACGGCAGGTAGGCAATGGCCAGTGATTTGGTGTTGTGCCCTGCTTCTAAGATGGCAAAGTTATACGACACAAACGTATAGGCGATGGCCCCTACCGCCGCCAGCATCGGGCGCAAGCCCAACACCGCAAACAAAATATAGGCACACAGCAAGGTAATGAACACGTTAGACGCTACTAAAGGCAAGCCCGCCGTGAAGATGTGGTGCACGTACTGGAACAAGTCACCCGAGAACTGCACGCTTATCAAGTAGGCCGGCATACCGCTGAACATGGAGTTGGTCCAGAGGGCTTCCTCGCCGGTGGCCTGGCGGTAGTCCGCTATCTCTTTGGCCCCGCCCTGAAACTGCACCACGTCATGTTGCATCAGGCTTTTGCCGTCAAAGAAAATGGGTGAGAAATAGGCTACCGTCAGTAGCAAGAAAAACAGAAGCACCAACAGGTGCGGCAACAGATGGCGATTGAAGTTAAAATTCGCCGGTAAAGAAGAGGCCATAGCGTCTAATAGAAGAAAAAAGCCCGATGCAGAGAGCATCGGGCTTGAAAGATAATCAGTTTATTTTATTTCTTCATAATCCACGTACTCCCCGTCGGGGAAGTCTTTCTTCTGACGCACCTCTTCGGGCACGTAGTCTACCTTTATTTTACCGGTGCCGGGGTTAGCAGACGCCGTGCTGTGGCCGTTGCCCTGGAAAGGGCGCTGTTGCTGGGCGTGGGCCTGGTACGTGAATTGTTGCGCCTTGCGCATCTGTTTCTGCACAAATAGTTTAAGCGCATACTTGATGATGTACGGCATGAGGAACCGCAGTGCAAAACCGATGGCTAAAAGTATAAGGAAGGTCTTCAAGTCTAATTCTGGTTTGGTTTAAAGTAAAAGTCACCGCCCTGGTAAGAGTCAATTTCATAGAGCGCGCAGACAGATAACGTGCGTTGCGGGCTTAACGTGTATACGCCATAGCCCAAACCGGTTAAAATCTCCACTACTTTCCGGCGGTTCTCGGCCCCGTTGAGCTCTGTTTGAATCAACGGCTTGTGCTTCTTTATAGTTTCCTGCAGGTGGGCAAACACCTGGTGTTCATAGCCTTCCACGTCGCACTTGATAAAGTGAAGTTGCTCCAAATCTGCGAACAGCTCATCTGGCACGCGCATCTCTACCTCATAGGTTTGGGCGTATTGTTCCTGGGCACTGCTCGCAATTTTGGTCATGCCGTGGTGCACCAGCCCATCGCGCAGGGGCGTGCCCATCTCAATGGTGGTGTTCTCCCCGCCCAAGGCGAACGGCAACAGCGTGAGGTTGTCCACCCCGCTGGCCCGCACATTGTCCTGCCAGATTCTACCAAACAAGGGCACCGGCTCCACGGCCAGCACTTGCCCTGTAGGCCCTGCCAGCTTAGACAAGAAGGTAGAATAGTAGCCCAGGTTGGCGCCAATGTCCAGACACGTATACCCCGGCCGAATGATTCTGCGCAGGAAAAACAGCTCTGGGTACTTGGCCTGCCCTCTGCCCGAGCCTACCATGATAATGTACATCCGGCTCACCAGACGCAGATAGCCCTCAAACCCGAGCGCCTTGACCAATAGTTTACGAAAGAATTTCACGGGGTAAAGTTCTGGATTCTACCGGGAGAAAACAAAGGGAAGCGTTTTTGGTGTGTTTTGGCGGAAATAGGCTAAAAATGAAATGTGGGCACTTCCACTTTATCAAAATAATTCTCTAGCTTACCTATTCGTGTTTTCACAGGGCATAAAATATTAATCAAACCTTAGTTGATAGATTAGACCAAATTATAATTGATATCTAATAATGAATAATGAATTAGAAAAATGGGCGCCCTCAAAACGCTCCGCTGCTAAAAATATGTTTGCAGCATTTAACATTCTAAAAGATGCAGGCGGTCAGCTACCAGGCAAAACAGTAATAGAAACAATAAGAAACACTATTCCTCTTAATGACTGGGAAATGGAGGTTTATGAAAAGACTGGTTACATCCGTTGGGAATCAATCCTTCATTTCTACACAATAGACTGTATAAAAGCGGGATTTCTAAGAAAGAATAAGGGAATCTGGTATTTAACAGAGGAAGGCGAAAAAGCTATAAAGTTAGGCCCAGCCAAATTATTTGAGACTGCATCTCAACTTTATAGAAATTGGGCTGCCGATAACAAAGACCCAAAGGTAAAGAAAGAGAAACAAGCAGAAGAGGTAGCTGAGTTAGAAGAAAATAAAACTCAGACTCAGAAGGCCAATCTTGATTTACTAGAAGAGCAAGCCATTTCAGGTATCAAGGATTTCATAAGGAGCAAGAACGCTTATGAGTTTCAAGATATGGTTGCAGCTTTATTGAGAGCCATGAATTATCACACCCCTTTTATATCACCTAAAGGTAAAGACGGCGGTCTAGACATAATCGCTTACAATGACCCATTAGGAGCAACTTCACCGAGGTTAAAAGTTCAGGTTAAACACAGACCTGATGCGGTAGTGCCAGTGGATGATATTAGAAGCTTAACTGGCTTATTGAACAAAGACGGTGATATTGGCCTATTTGTAACCTCTGGATATTTCACCTCTGAATCAAACCGTTCAGCCAGAGAGAGTCATCGCCACATTAAGTTGTTAGACATTGATAATTTTATAGCCTTGTGGCAGGAGTTCTACAGCAAATTATCTGATGAAGATAAAAACATGCTTCCGCTTCATCCCATATATTTTCTAGGTAGCAACGAGTAGACATTCAGCTTACACCAGTTTAATAGCTTAATAACCAATATTTTATATCAGAATACATTTTTTATATCGGAATACATTCTTATTTAACCTTACAAAAAAATTTATGCAGAGGCTTGACAAACAAGTAGAGCGTAATTTAAAGGGCATGGAACTTGAAAAAGCCCAGAATCTTGAACAGGCCATTTCTCTTTATGAGGAAAATGTAAAAGAGAAGTTCGATGGAAGCCATCCATATGAAAGGCTATCTATTATCTACAAGAAATTAGGTAAAATAGAGGACGAAATAAGGGTTCTAGAACTTGCAGTTTCTGTATATAATAAAGAAACTGCAAGAACAGTCCTTTATGGAAATCCGAAGCTGGGAAAGTTTAAAGACAAACTCACGAAAGCTTTAGAAAGGAAGAATAAGACCAAATTATGATTTGTTAGCTAATGAAATGGACCAGCCTATATTTAGTTTTTAGATATAACTTAACACAGGCGCTTCCTTTTATAAACTGAAACAACCTCCTTATCTTTAGAATCGGTTTCTTGTAGGTAGTAGCAGATATGGCATTTTTGAGAGAACAGAATGGTTGGCTGAAAAGCCTCATAGCGGTAATGGGCTGTGTTTTTCTTTTTTCCTGTCAAGAGAAAGGGGAAACGAAGCGGTTTTCACTGTGGGGAAAGAAGGAAGTACGGCAAACGGTACCGGTGCCGGCGTCTTTCACGGCGGACAGCGTGCAGAGACTGAGCAAGCATTTAGACTCGGTGTTCAAGTATTTCCATAAACGCCGGGGCTTCAATGGCACGGTGCTGGTGACCAAGTATGACCAAGTGGTCTACAAAGGCGCCTTCGGGTACGCCGATTTCTACAAGAGAGACACGCTCACGCTAGAAACCGCTTTCCAGCTGGCCTCAGTGTCTAAGCAGTTCACAGCCGTGGCCATCATGATGCTCAAAGAAGAAGGCAAGCTGAGCTATGAAGACAGCGTACAGCAGTACATTCCAGACTTCCCGTATCCTGGTATCACTATCAGGATGCTCCTCACCCACCGGTCGGGTTTGCCTAATTATACGTATTTCAGTGACAAGCTGTGGCCCAACCGTCAGGTGCCCATCACCAACAAAGACGTTTTGGGCTTAATGGCCCAGCACAAGCCAATTGCGTACCTCAAACCCAATGCGCGCTTCAACTACAGCAATACCGGCTATAGTCTGTTGGCCTCTATTGTGGAGCAGGTAAGTGAGATGCCCTTCGCTGAGTTTATGCAGAAGCGTATTTTCAAGCCACTGGACATGACCAGCTCCTTCACCTACAGTCCCAACATGGCGGTGCTCACTGGTAAAATAGCCACTGGTCACACCCGCTACCGCCAAAAACGCACCACAGATTACCTGGACACCGTGCTAGGGGACAAAGGCATTTTCTCCACCGTAGAAGACCTCTACAAATGGGACCAGGCGCTGTACACCAATAAATTAGTAAGCCCAGAGACCTTGCAGGAAGCCTACACCGGTACCTGGCTCAAAAAGAAACAGCATGAAGACTATGGCTTCGGTTGGCGCATAAAGCCTCTGGAGAACGGCGACACGGCCGTGTACCACGGTGGCCTCTGGCATGGCTTTTCTACTTATTTTCTGCGCAATCCCAAAGACCATAGCGCCCTCATTGTCTTGAGCAACCTGCCCAACGGAAGCCTGAGCTACTTGAAAGACATTCGGGAGTTCTTATATCCAGCCACTACTGATAGCGCCAAGGCTCAGAACAAGGAAATGGTGGCAAGTGCTAAGAGGTAATTTCTGAAATACTTGAGAGACAAGGCAGTGCCATTGTCTCTACAACCAATGAGTTTATCACGCGCAGACTCTCCCCTTGAGGGGAGCGCAGAGGGGTGTCTACACCTGCGGGCACGCATTCCGTAAAAGGCATTTATGCCCAACCGCATCATCCCCTACCGACCAGATCTTAAGGAGAAAGCCAGGCAGTTGCGAAAGAACAGCACGCTGGCTGAAATTCTGCTCTGGGAGGAAATCAGAGACAGAAAGCTGGGATACCAGTTCCACCGACAGGTACCAATGCTGAATTACATCATGGACTTTTACAGCCACGAGTTACGTCTGGCCATAGAGGTGGACGGCGATAGCCACAATCATAAGGCGGATTACGATGCGCACAGGGAGCAGGAACTGAAAGCGTATGGGTTGACCGTCCTTAGGTTTGGAGACTTAGACGTGAAAAGAAGGATGGCCTACGTGATGCAGGAAATCTATCATTGGATTGAGGATTACAAAGAAAGACAAAAGTGACTCTCCTGTGTAGACACCCCTCTGCGCTCCCCTCAAGGGGAGAGTCTGCGGGTAATTAGCTACAATGACAAATTGGGACGTTGGAGTTTTTAAAATAGAACCGCCTTGTCTCCCACGCATTCCAGATTCCTGCGCTGTCAATTCCCCTTCTTCTCCCCTACCGCCTTCCGCACCGCCGGGGCTACCACGGTCCCTAACAACTCAATGGCGTGCATGACTTGCGCGTGGGGCATGGTGCCTACGCTGATGTGCAACAGAAAACGGGTGTTCCCGAATAGCTCATGCTCCCACAAAATCTTGTCAATCACCTGCTGCGGGCTGCCCACCAGCAGAGAGCCCTCAGGACCGCGCATGAGGTCATACTGTTCTTTGCTCATCCCCGACCAGCCACGCTCTTTCCCAATTTTGCCCATCAGGTACGCATAAGGACCATAGAACTCATCGGCGGCTTTCTGGGAGTCATCTGCCAAGTACCCATGCGAGTTGATGGCCAGTTGTAGTTTGGACATGTCATGTCCCGCCTGCTGGTAGGCTTGCTTGTAGAGGTCGGTGAAAGGGACAAACCGCTCTGGGCTACCGCCAATAATGGCCAGGGCCATGGGCAAGCCATAGTCCGCCGCTCGCACCACCGAGGCCGGGGTTCCGCCCACCGCCACCCAGATGGGCAGCTCTGCCTGGTACGGCCTTGGATACACGCCCAGGTTATGAATGGAGGGGCGATGCTTGCCGGTCCAGGTTACTTTTTCGCTTTTGTTCAGTTGCACCAGCAAGTCCAGCTTTTCAGAGAACAGCTCATTGTAGTCATCCAAGTCCTGACCGAACAGCGGGAACGACTCAATGAAGGAACCGCGGCCGGCCATAATCTCAGCGCGGCCTTTAGACAACAAATCCACGTGCGCGAAATCCTGGAACACCCGCACTGGGTCATCTGAGCTCAACACCGTCACGGCGCTGGAAAGCTTGATGTTCTTGGTCTTGACCGCCGCGGCAGCCAGCACCACGGCCGGCGAGGAGACAATGAAGTCCTCGCGGTGGTGTTCGCCAATGGAAAAGACGTCCAGGCCCACCTGATCAGCTAATTCAATTTCTTCCATGAGGTTGGCCATGCGCTCATGCGCGGGCAACAGCTTGCCGGTGGCCGGGTCTGGGGTGTTTTCAACGAAGGTGGTGATGCCTATTTCCATGGTTGTGCTGTGTCTTTAATATCTTAACGAGGTAGAAAGATAAATGCTTCAACGGCAAGGTGTACAGAGCGCCCGCCATAGCATACCAACTATCCTTTCAGAAACCAACCTACCGTCGCTTCTACCACTTATAATACATCACTTTTGGGCTGTTTTCCAGAATTCAGACCAAAACCGATGCGTCTACGCCTTACCACTGTTGGCTGCTTTCGGCCAAATCCGTTTATTGTAAAAGAAACCAATCTGTATAGCCATGCTGGATATTGTCATTGAAGCTCGTAAAGCCTCCCTTGCCCCGGGCATGGACGTGGGCAGAATCCTTCCGTTTAGAATGCGAAGAATGGTGGGGCCGTTTATCTTCATGGACCACGCTGGCCCCGTTCAAGTAGAGCCGCCGCTGGTACACAACATGGACGTCTTGCCCCATCCGCACATTGGCTTGTCTACCGTGAGTTACCTGTTTGGCGGCCAGGTCACCCACCGTGACAGCCTGGGCGTGGAGCAGATTATCTTGCCCGGCGAGGTGAACTGGATGACGGCCGGAAGCGGCATTTCGCACTCAGAGCGCTTTGAAGACCCGGCGGCGCTGGCGGGCGGCAACCTGGAGATGATTCAGACCTGGGTGGCCCTGCCTGAGAAAGACGAAGAAGCCGCGCCTGCCTTTGACAACTACAAACCAGCCCAGCTGCCCATCTTCACTGACACCGGCGTCTGGATGCGCCTGATTGCCGGTGACGCCTACGGCCTCCGGAACGATGTCAAAACGCATTCGCCGCTATTCTATCTGCATGTACAGTTAGACACTGGCGCCCGTTTTGGCTTGCCCATGGAACACGCCGAGCGCGGCATCTACATTGCCAAAGGAAGTCTGGAGGTTGGCGGCAGAATGTATAGTGCGGGCCAGATGCTGGTCTTTATCAAAGGCGTGGATCCCGTTCTATTGGCCAAAGAGCCTACCACCCTCATGCTCTTGGGCGGTGAGCCGCTGGGTGAGCGTTTTATCTGGTGGAATTTCGTGTCTAGTAAAAAAGAGCGCATTGAACAGGCCAAAGCCGACTGGCAGGCGGGCCGCATTTTGCTTCCGCCCAATGACAACCTGGAGTTTGTGCCCTTGCCCGAGGACAAGTCACGCCCCGCCGGTAGTCCCGCCCCGCAAGCGCTGTCCTGAGGGCGCACAACCAGCAGCACAACCATACCCTCAAAGAATGTCTACCACAGGGTATCCTTGCCACATAACTCACCTTCACCCCGAAAAACGATCCCCATTGCTCAAGTTTGTCCCTACCTATGCCCTCGCTTGAAATAGTCACTTCTAGACTTTGCCTGTTGCCGTTCACGCAAGAGATTTGCCAGCAGGTATTGGCAGGCGAGTACACCGCACTGGAGCACACTGGCATTACACCGGCCCCGGGCTGGCCAGATGAAGAAACCTTAGACACGCTGCCCAAAATTTTAAAGAACCTGGCCAAGGTGCCGGCTCCCACTGGTTTTGAGTCTTGGATGGTGCTCAAAAAAGAAAACATGACGCTAATTGGAGACGCCAGCTTTAAAGGAGTACCCAACCCCAACGGCGAGGTGGACTTAGGCTACGGCATCATTGCCGCTGAGCAGCAGAAGGGATACGGTCTGGAGGTTGCCCAAGCGCTCACCAACTGAGCCGTAAGTCAACCAAATGTGCAGACCGTCACCGCCCAATGCGCGGCAGACAACAGAGGCTCTTACCGCATTCTGGAAAAACTGGGATTTGAGCGTGTGTCACAGCCGCAAGGCATGATTTGCTGGACGCTTTCTAGCAAGACCTTGACTTGCGCTCAACAGGCATCTCGTTTTCAGCCTGTTTTCTGAGAAATAAGCCAAAAACGGTTTCTGGCCTTCTTTGGCCGCTCTTGTACTAAACAATGTTTTTCATTGCAACATCCTGTGACTGTAGGCGTTACATCTAAACATAATCTGCGTACTGTCTGCGTCTTGTAAGGCAGTCCGGCAACTGCGGTTGCCCAATGGTTGAGGCAAGAAGAGAGGGGTTGGTAAGCAATGTGGGCATGGGATTAACAATTACTAAGTACGCGCCGGCAGCGGCGCTCCAAACAGTAGTAGACCATTATTGGGCAGGCATCTGGACAGATGCAGACAATGTGCAGAACCAAAAGATTTTCCCGTCAAGTTATTTAGAGGTGGTCCTGCCCCTGGGCCCGCCTGTCAAAAGCGCTAAAAAAAATAACAAACAGGAAGCTGAGCTCATGATGGGCGAAGTAGGCTTCTGGACCATACCCCATGCGTTGCCGCGCACCCAGAGCAAAGAATGGTTTGGCATCTGCTTTAACCCCGAAGCCCTGCCGGGCGTGTTTGGGGTATCTGCGTCTGACGTGTTGAACAGCGCGGCTCCCTGCCAGAAAGAACTGGATGCCTCTTTTTCCACGTTTCGGCAGCGCCTGAGCCAGGTTAAAAGCAGCACTGAGCGCGTACGCCTCACAGACACGTACTTGAAGTCCTTTATACAGGCGGCGTCCCCCACGGCAGAGTCTAACTATGTGCAGACCGCCGCACGGCTCATCAGGCTCCAGAAGTGCCACGTGAGCGTAGAAGGCCTCAGCCAGAACCTGTGCATTGGCATGCGGCAGTTGGAGCGCGCCTTTAAAAAAGACCTCGGGCTGAGCCCTAAAACCTACATGCGCCTAAGCCGGCTCAGTTCTGTCTTACAGTTAATTGCACAGAACCCTAATCTGCCCTTGGCTCAGCTTTCGTACTTGGGCGGCTACTCAGACCAGGCGCATTTTAACCGTGAGTTCAAACGAATGACAGGCGTAGTGCCCACTAAGTACCTGGCCCACCCGCAGGAGTTCTTGACGTTTTAACCATCTTCTTACCAGACACCAGTTTTGTTCATCCGTTTTTGGCCTGTTTTAAAGAAATCAGACCAAAAACGACTACCTCTCCTGTTAGTGCCCACCGCTTTTATGCATAAGACAGGAGGCTACAGATGTGTCTACGCTAGAGATGCTTTCTTTAAGGGAACGGCTTCTCTTGCGCCGGTTAGCAGGATAGTTTTGTGGTCAGTTTGAATGTCGGGTTTATGCAATACTTTGCCTATCTGCCCCAATACCTTTGCCCATCATTTACCAGCGCGCCTACCTACCAACTCCTACTGCTTAGACGCCGCAAAGACACACCGTCTCCTTTTCTGTAATGCCTGGGCAAGCAAAAAAGGCTGTTTCTTTAGAAAAATCGTGCGCGGGCCATGCTCTCCTACAAACGCCTTGGAGGACGCTTAGCATGGTGTACTCCTTTCCTTATTTACTGTAGGGTTATTTCTTTCTTCTGCAATGATACCGTCCCGCCGTTCCCGCTTTCAGGGCTTTCTATTGATGCTTTTCCTTGTTACAAAACTCTTTAATCACTCTTTCTATGAAAAACGTATTGACCCAGACTAAAGGCCTTTTTCTGGCACCCCTTGTCTTTGCTTTGCTCTTCTTTACAGGCTGTGAGTCACAGGAAGAGGTAGTACCAGACGGTCTCAACCAGAACCTGGCCAAAGGCATGTCTTCTACCTATTATGGCCCTACCACGTCGCTGTGGGGAGGCACGTCCCGCACTTGGGTGGAGATGGTCAACGGGCACCCTACCGCCATGGGTCTGGAAATATCTGAGGAAACGCTCATGAATCTACCGCACATGCCGGGTGAGTATTTCTTGAAACTGCCGGGCCAACTGCATGCCACCGGCATTAAGGCCGTTACCATTGGCTGGAACCCAGACGGCCATGACCCAGAAGGCGTGTACACCCTGCCCCATTTTGACTTCCACTTTTACATGATAACCCAGAGCCAAATCATGAAGATTTCGGGTGGACTGGACGCGGGCGCTTATGATTTGATGGAGCGGGGCGTTCTGCCGCCTACGTATGTGTTTGGACCGGCGCCGTTTGCCGTACCGCACATGGGTGTTCACTGGTCAGACATCACCTCACCGGAGTTCTCACCGGCGGGCTTCTCCAAGACTTTTATTTATGGTTCTAACAAAGATAAGGTGACGTTCTTAGAACCCATGATCACGCTGGCCTACATGCAGAGCTTACAAGATGGCATGCCGGTTTGGTCTAACATACCACAATTGAACATTGTAGAAGACCCTGGCTATTACCCAACCTCTTACACCCTGGAGTATGACGCAGACCGCGGTGTGTACATCATTGCCTTGACCGGCCTCACCTTCCGGAACAAATAATCACGCTTGCCCAAAGCAAAAGCCCGCCTCCAGCAATGGAAGGCGGGCTTTTTATGTTTTCATGCTTTCTATAAATGATTCATTTTTGGCCTTATTTCCAGAAAACAGCCTAAAAACGATTAGGTGTTTATCTGCCTACCTTGCCTTGGCCCAGACCAATCTGCACGCCAATGGACGGAATGATGGAGATACCTGAGAAGTCTTCGGTCTCGCCTTTCAACAACTCATAGGTACCATATTTCTGGTAGAACATGGACAGGGACGGCAACAGGAAAATACGCTTGGCGCCCACTTTGGCGTTCACAAACAGTCCGTAAGATGCAAAGTCCTGCTTTCTAGTGAGGCCCTCCAGTTTCACGGCTTTTCCACCGCCCACTTTCTCATACAATTTGCCCGGTACCAGGCCATATTCCACAAACGTGTGATTATAAGCTACCCCGAAGGAAATGTTCCCGAACTCTTCGTCTGGCCCAAACGACCGGCTGAACGTCAAGGGCACCAACACATCTTTTCTGGCAGCCTTGAACTCCAGCACTGAGCTTAGCTTGTTCAAAAACAGTTTATCAAAGATGTCTGAGTTCTGGCCCGCATACTGCACGCCCACACTGCCGTACCATCTTTCTGCGCCCGCATTAGTACCGGCTTCTGGTCCCAAGAACTGATAGTTGGCATCCAGCACGTGCACACCAGACGCATACTTATAACCCACGTCTACCCGTGGGAGGACGCCATAGCGCACATAAAAGTCAAAAGTCGGTCCTACTGGGTCTAGCGAATAGGCAATGGCGGCTTTGGTGGCAGACTTTACCAGTCCGTCATAGTACACGGAGTCGCGGTTGGCCAAGGCTACAATGGCGTCTTCGGTCACGTCTTTCAACTGCCCGATGGGCTCTGTGGCGATGTTGCCGCCAAAGTTGGCCCCGGCCTTGAACTGTCCGTGCGGTGTTACGCGCCCCGAATGGATGATGGACCTGGGTGCGGTACAACTGGTCACGGCCAGCGCTCCTATTAGGATTCCCAACTGCACTTGCCGCGATGCCGCTCTTAATTTGCTCACTACATTATTTGTAAAAGAAAATATCATCAGTCTGAGGTTAAATGCCCTAGCGCTTTTTCAAAAACTATGCCTTTACTAGGACAGTGAAGCGCCGCCGGGTTGCTTTGTTCCAAGCAAGACAAAGATACAGTGCTTCTCCCCTATGTGGTTATGTAAAATAACATTCTGTTGAAAGCAGGTGAGTGACAGTGTTTTCTAATGAAAAGCATGTTTTACTAGAAGGTGTTCTTTCCGGTGATGTGGTTTGCCTGCATCCAAGCCTCCATTGTTGGTGTTATCACCAACGACTTAGACTGCCTTTCTGACTAGCTTTAGGCCCCTTCTATGGCGCGGAGGTTACCTCCGTGACTTTTTGCCGTGCGCTTCCGTTGGCTGTTCCTGAGCAAGGCCGCTTCTTCCGGTGCCCTTATGCCCTTCGTTTCATTGTTTCCGCCAAGCGCTCGCGGCCGCGGGGCCCCGTCTTCCCGCCTCGCGCTGTACCAGCTTGCCTCTTCTGCGTAGGGCCGCTTTGGTCTGACTAGCCCGTCTTGCTCTGTAGCGACCGCCCTCCTGCCAGAGGCGGCAACCTGCTTAGGCGACTCGACGGAAAGACTGGAACTGGTGCTAGTAGTAGAGGCTGTTACTAAATGGGGATTCCATTGTGGGCTGCCCAAACGAGCCTTTACACCAATACGGCTACTACTCGCAGACTCCCCCCTTGAGGGGGGCTAAGGGGGGTGTTTACACCAACAGATGAATCACCTAGCAATCAACAACCGCCGCTACTCACAAGACCTCGTAGCGTGCGGCAGGACCTGCGAGCGTCTGTACCAACTGCTTTTCCAAACGCAGAATCTCTCCCTTTGAGGGTTGCCCAAACGTGAGTTTGAGGCACCGAGCGCAGCTCTAAGGGGGTGTTTACACCAGCAGATAAAACAAACAACAATTATCAATCAACAACCAGCCAATTTTCATTTTTGGCCTACTTCCTGGAAAACACGCTAAAAACGGCATTGATTCTCAGACGGTTTCTATAAGTGCCGGGGTATGCCTAATTTTGCGGTTCTTGATTTTACTCCATGATGAAATTCTTAAGGCCTAGGCCGTTGCGGGAAAGTGTGTATGCGGCCTTGCTGCTCTCGCTGGGGCTGGCCATGCTGTTCTATACCATTTGCCGGGTTCTGTTCTTCGTCTTCAACCAAGGGTTCTTTGAGGAGACCTCGTTCTCAGACTTGCTGTACCTGATGCTGGCGGGCTTGCAGTTTGACCTGTCGGCGGTGCTGTACACCAATGCGCTGTTTCTGGTGCTCATGATTTTACCGTTCCCGTTCAGGTACCATCCTGTCTACCGCAAGGTGGTCAAGTGGGTGTTTCTGGTGTGCAACGCCATTGGCATAGCCTTTAACTGCATTGACTTTGTGTACTACCGCTTCACGCTGCGGCGCACCACGGCCAGCGTGGTGCAGGAGTTTGGCAATGAGAACTGGGGCAAGTTTGCGACCAGCTTTTTGGTGGATTTCTGGTACGTGCCGGTGATCTGGCTAGCGCTGGTAGTGGCCTTGGCGTGGCTGTACAATCGCATTCAATTGGTTAGGCCCAAGAACCTCAACCCATGGTATTACTATCCGTGGCATACGCTGCTCATGCTGCTCACGGTGGGATTGACCATTGTGGCCATCAGGGGCGGCATTCGGCACAGCACGCGGCCCATCACCTTGAGCAACGCCGGTCAGTACGTAGAGCGGCCGCAGGAGATGTACATCGTGCTCAACACGCCCTTTTCGGTCATCAGGACGCTCAACAAACCTACCTACCACAAGATTACGCATTACCAGGAGCCTGAGCTATCTCAACTCTTCAACCCAATTCACCAGCCGGCGGACAGCGGGCAGTTCACGCCCAAGAACGTGGTGGTGATTATTTTGGAGAGCTTCGGGAAGGAGGCCATTGGCGGCTACAACCAGCACTTGGAAGGCGGCAAGTACACGGGCTTCACGCCGTTTATAGACTCCTTGATGACGCAGAGCAAAGTCTACTGGAACTCGTTTGCCAACGGCCGGCGCTCCATTGACGCGCTGCCCAGCGTGCTCACGGGTATTCCCAGCGTGCAGGAACCCTTTGTGCTCACGCAGTACGTGAGTAACACCTTGCCTAGTTTGCCGCGCACGCTGCGTGAGAAAGGCTACCAGACCTCGTTCTTCCATGGGGCGCCTAATGGGTCCATGGGTTTTGACGCGCTCATGAATTTGATGGGCGTGGAGCAGTATTACGGCATGACGGAGTATGGCAAGCCCGAAGACTTTGACGGCATGTGGGGTATCTGGGACGAGGAGTTTCTGCAGTTCATGGCGGGCAAGCTGGGCACGTTCAAAGAACCGTTCATGAGCGCGGTGTTTACCACGTCCTCGCACCATCCCTACAAAATACCAGACCGCTACAAAGGCAAATTCAAGAAAGGGCCGTATGAGATTTTTGAGTGTATTGGCTACTCAGACATGGCGTTGCGCAAATTCTTTGAGACGGCCAGCAAGGCACCCTGGTTCAAGAACACGCTGTTTGTGATTACGGCAGACCACTCGGCCACGTACACCTACTACCCAGAATACCAGACCGCCTGGGGAAACTTTGCCGTGCCCATCTTGTTTTACGCGCCCGGCGACGCCAATTTCAGAGGCGTGGAGAAAGACCGCGTGGTGCAGCAGCTGGACATCATGCCCACGGTGCTGGGCTACCTCAAGTATGACAAACCGTACTTCTCCTTCGGGAAGAACATGTTGAATCCCGCCGAGGGCAACTTTGCGGTGAACTACCAGGGCGGCTACCAATGGACCGAGGGCGAGTACTTGCTACAGCATGACGGCACCAACGCCTTAGGCCTTTTCAATTACCGCGAAGACAAGTTATTGAAGAAAGACTTAAAAGACACCTTGCCCGAAGTGCAGACCGCCATGGAGCGCAAACTCAAAGCATTCATCCAACAGTACAACAACCGCATGGTAGACAATCAATTGACGGTCAACAGCAATAAATAACCTACTTCCGTTTTTGGGCCGTTTTCTGGAAAATAGCCCAAAAACGGAAGACTTTAGAAGGGCAAATCAGCCTTCGTATAAACCTCCTAAAACAAGTGCCACTTTCTCTGTGTTTACCGTAGATACATACATCAATCTACCTGAACACTATGAAAAAAAATCCATCAACCTTCCTCGCTCGCTCCCTCTGGAAGTCGGGTTGGGCAACCTTTGCGCTTGGCGCCATTTTATTCAACGCCTGTGAACCTAAACGCACGGTAGACTCTGAAGCCAGATCACGTGATGCGGCCAAGAAAGCCGCTGGCATGGAAGAAGACCTGTTTCCCACAGATACCGCCTCCCAGTCAGTGACTACAGACACCAGCATGGTGCGTCTAAAGCCAACCGGCGCCAAACCAGCCTGGGGATCTACCATCACGCCTCCCATGCAAGCCGTCATGGAAAAACTAGCCAGCTACGGCGCCAAACCAATTCCTGAGCTGACCGCCGCCCAGGCCAGAACCAACCCTACTCCTACCACCGCAGTCATGGATTTGATGAAGGAGAACAACATTCCCATGCCGCCTAGCAAAGTGGATACCGTGGGCAAGAAGATTCCGGTACAGGGTGGTCAGATTCACGCCCGCGTGTACACGCCTAAAACCGGCAAGTCATCTTATCCAGTGATTGTCTACTACCACGGCGGTGGCTGGGTCATTGCCGATTTGAACACCTATGACGGTTCTGCCAGAGGCTTAGCCGAACAAGCCGGCGCTATTGTCATATCAGTAGCTTACCGTCAGGCGCCCGAGCACAAATATCCTACCGCCCACAATGACGCCTTTGCCGCCTACAAATGGGCTTTAGCTAACGCTGCTTCCATGAAAGGCGACCCTAAGAAAGTGGCCGTAGTGGGGGAAAGCGCCGGGGGCAACCTGGCCGCTGCCGTGAGCATGATGGCCCGCGACCAGAAAGTGCAGATGCCGGTGCACCAGCTGTTGGTCTACCCCATTGCCAGCTACAACACCACCTCGCCGTCTTACCAGAAATACGCCAAGGCCAAGCCCCTGGACAAGCCCATGATGGAGTGGTTCTTCAAGCAGTACCTGAACAGCCCCACAGACGGCAAGAAGCCTTGGATTGACCTGGTGAACGCCAATTTGAAAGGCCTGCCACCCACCACCATCGTGGCCGCCGAGATTGACCCCCTTGCCTCTGAGGGACAGACCCTGAACGACAAGCTGAAAGCCGCTGGCGTGGAAACCGACTACCAGAAATACAACGGCGTCACGCATGAGTTCTTCGGGATGGCCACCGTCCTGCCCGAGGCCAAGAACGCCCAGGCCCAAGCGGGCATGGCGCTCAAGCAGGCCTTCAACAAATAAGCCATTTTTAGGCTAAATTCTGGAAAACAGGCCAAAAACGCTTCGGCGGGGTTGGCCTGTTTTCTTTGGTAGGCCCTAGTAAATAATCTGACTTTCTTTCTGGTTTCTGAAACCATACCAGCACAACAATTGTATATACAATAGTTATAGTTACTTTTGCAACAGATGAACCTGGAAGACGAAATAAAACAGAAATCCTTTACCAGTCCGTACCACCGGATGGCCGTGAACATCATGTTCACCGGTAACTGGCTGCACAAGGAGTTGGCGGGCACGGTACGGCCGTTCGGGTTGTCATTGCAACAGCACAATGTGTTGTCTATCCTGCGGGGTCAGCATCCCAACCCGTGCATGTTGGGCTTAATTCAGGAACGCATGCTGGACCGTGAATCCAACGCTACGCGTTTGGTGGATAAGCTACTGGAGAAAGGCTTGGTGAGCCGCTGCCAATGCCCTGGCAACCGCCGCAAGGTAGACATTGTCATCACAGACAAGGGCTTGGAGCTCTTGAAGCAGATTGACGCCGTGATTAAGGACTTCCAAAGCAGATTCGGGCATTTAACCGAAGAAGAAGCAACCCTATTGGGCAACCTGCTGGACAAAGTGCGCCAGCGGTAATATTTTTTTACCCATATACTTGTATACACAACTTTTGTCTGTACATAAACTTAAATTAACTATGAATACTCAACCGCTTTTAACCCCATACACATCAGAGAATTTAGACTTGCGCAACCGTGTTGTGATGGCGCCCATGACGCGTAGCCGTTCTACTAACCCAGAGAACGTAGCTACAGAATTGACTGCCAAATATTATGCGCAGCGCGCCAGTGCCGGTTTGATTGTCTCTGAAGGGACGCCCATTAGTGCGCAGGCCATTGGCTACATCAACGTGCCGGGCATTTACACAGACGCGCAGGTAGAAGGCTGGAAACTGGTCACTGACGCCGTGCACGCCAAGGGCGGAAAAATCTTCGCGCAGCTGTGGCACGTGGGCCGCATGTCGCACCCAGACTTTCATAACGGCGAATTGCCAGTAGCCCCATCGGCGGTGAACCCGAATGATAAGGCGTACACGCCGAAAGGCTTTAAAGACACCGTGACGCCAAGAGCGTTGGAGGTTTCTGAAATTAAAGCCATTGTGCAGGACTTCAAGAATGCCGCCGCCAACGCTGTGAAAGCCGGTTTTGACGGCGTGGAAATCCATGCCTCTAATGGCTACCTGTTGCATCAGTTCTTTAACAGCCAGACCAACGTGCGCACCGATGAATACGGCGGCTCTGTAGAGAACCGTGCCCGCATTCTGTTTGAGGTGCTGGACGCCGTGAAAGAAGTTTTGGACCTAAGCAAGGTAGGCGTTCGTTTGAACCCATCGTTGCATGGCCTCTTTGGTATTAATTTGACAGAAGACGCGCCGGAGCAGTTTGAGTACATCATCTCTAAACTGAACGACTACTCGCTGGCCTACCTGCACTTAACAGAAGCCGGTGCCAAAGCCCGCGAATTGCCGCACGCCATCAAAGAGGTGGCCCAGCATTTCAGAGGAATTTACAAGGGCACGCTGGTGACCAACGGTGGCTACACGCAGGAGAGCGGTAACAAGGTAATTGAGGCAGGCCACGCCGATTTAGTGGCCTACGGCGTGCCGTACATTGGCAACCCAGACTTGGTAGAGCGTTTCGCGCAGCACGCGCCCTTGAACCAGGCAGACCCTAACACCTTTTACAGCCCAACCGGCGAAAAAGGCTACACAGATTATCCTGCTTTGGCAGAACTCTCTGAGACTAAATAAGTACATACCTATATCACTGCATATATAAGAAAAGGCCGCGCTGTTAGTGCGGCCTTTTTGCTTTTGGCCTCTCTCCTAGAAAATAGGCCAAAAATGAAATAAGTAGCCATGTTTTAATTCCAACAAACTTTTCACCATCAATAACACTAATCCCTCCCTCACTTTTGTCATCCTGAAAGGACCTTGTGGGCAAGCTAGAAAGGCAGTGACTACGTGTGAATTCCGTTTTTGCTCTCTTTCCCAGAAAACAGGCCAAAAACGCCTTTCTCTGCTTCAAGCTTATAGCTTGGAGCTGGGTATGGCGCAAGTTTATAAACTTGCGTGGGCCATCCTGCAGAGCCTGCCAAGTTTGTAAACTTGTCCCATGGTTACCCACAAGTTGGCGCTACGCTCAAACTTGCGGGAGGTCTCTTTTAGTGAACGCTATTACAACTTGCCAAAAAGGTCCTTTTAGGATGACAAAAAAGGAGAATGCGGGATATGCTCTTAGCAAACGCTATTACAGCTTGCCACCAAGATCCTTCCAGGATGACAAAAGAGAGGGCGTTCAGCAGGAAAAAGAATTGGATGTCTAATTTTCTCTCTTCCCGCTCTTGCTCATTTCATTAGCAGTCAGATAATCCGTAATTTTAAGGCTGTGTTTGAGACTGAGGCGTCCATGAGTTCCCCTTCCCCATCTTTTGCGGTCATCCATCTGTTTTCTACCGGCTCTTACAGCCGGAAGCAGGGCTTATTGCAGGTGGGTATTCTGTCTTTGCAGAGAGGCCAGAGCGTGCTCAAGGAGTGGTTCATCAATCCAGAGGTGGAGTTTGGCCGAAGTGCCTACCAGCAGTCCAAAATCAGCAAGGAGCAAGCTAAGAACGCGGAGACCTGGGCCGAGCAGAAAGAAGAAATTCAAGCCTACCTGAGCACCTTCACGCACGTCTTCTACTTTCAGGAACGCCATGAACAGGCCTGGCTCAAGCACCATGTCATACAGGACATGTCACGGCCGCCAGTACTTGCAGATTTGGCCTTGCTGTGCTCCTACTTCCTGCCGCACTTGAACTTGATGGAGATGGCTGACCTGGTGGCCTTGTCCAGCGCCGCCCAGAAAAAACCAGCCTCCCTGCCTATGCACGGGGCTTTGGCCGCCTTGCACGACCAGCTCTTCCGACTCATAGAAGTCTTACTTCAGAATATTCCTAGCACCCCAGAAAACGAACCGGGTCAGCCTACGCTCTTCATGCAGTTGCTCAGCCAGGTGTTGGCGCTGGGTTCTCTGCATACAGCCAGCGCGTGGCGGGCCTTGCTATTGGCTACCCAATCCGTAGAAGAACTGGAATCGCCTAATATGGCCTGGCTCACGCCGCCCGCCACGGTAGAGGCACCGGTCCTGCCTTTCCATTTGCGAAGTCTGTTTACTAAATGGTTGCCCACGGTGCCCGAAGCGCCCACAGTCAAACCCCGGCCAGACATTCTTCCGCCTAACAACAAGAACATTCAGGATGCTTTGCAGGCCTGGTACCATAGATATGATTTGCCGGAGCGCTACCCGCAGATGCAATACTCGTTCTTCTGCAACAAGGCCATTGCCGGCAAAGGCACGTTTGCCGCCGAGGCTGGGACCGGAACCGGTAAAACCATGGGCTACCTTATTGCCGCCGCCGAGCTTCTGCGCCTGAACCCCGGCCGGAAAGTAGTGGTGGCTACCGCTACTAAAAACCTGCAGGAACAGATTGTGCAGGGCGAGATTCCGAGGCTACGGTTTAAGGAAGGCTTACACGCACACCTGCGTCCGGCCATTGTCAAAGGCAAGAACAATTATCTGTGCCTATCTGCCTTGCTCAACATTTATGACGAGCTGGTGGTGCAGGGCAAAGGCTACATCAAGGAAGGGCTGAGCTGGCTGTACTTGGTCATGCGCGTGTACTATACCCAGGGCGAGATTGAGGAGATTCCGCAGAACATACGGGCAGTCTTGCCAGATACGTCCAGACTGTTAGCCGAGGCCAATGCGCAGGAAGTCTGCGTTCCCCAGTTGTGCCACGAGCCGGCCAAGTGCACGTACGCCCGCCACATGGAACTGGCCTACGCCGCCGACATCATTGTGACCAATCACCACAAGTTGTTGCAGTTCCCCCCCAAGCTCACCGAGCTCATCAAGCACTGCATCATTGACGAGGCTGACCAGTTCCCCGACAATGCCCGCCATGCCCTGAGCACCGGCTTCAGTCTGGGCATGCTGGAGGCGCGCCTGTTGCGCCCGCTTCTGGGCACCAACATGCGCAAAGGCTTTCTGGACGTGGTAGGCGACCGCGTGCTCAAAGGTGTTGAAACAGAGACAGCCTTGTTAATTATAGACGAGATTGATTCTATTTATCGCGACTGCCAAACGGTAAAAGAAAGCAGTGACCGCTTACAGGCCTTGCCCATTCCGAACGGCGAACAACGCTGGCAGGAAGATATTTCTTTTGAGGAAAGAGGCAGATGGGTGACCAGAAACTATAGCGCCGACATTGAACAGACCTTACAGGAGTTGCGCACGGCCATTCAGTTTGTGGCCGGCAAGCTGGAACGCATCCACAAGCTCCTCAAAAAGCCCGATGACAAAACCTACGGCCGCCTGGAGACTTATAGAGAAAAAGCCGCTGAGTTTGCCGACACGCTTCAGAAAATCACCAGTGACTTCCCCAGCCGGAAATGGATTCATGTGCTGGAAAAAGGCAGTCAGTATTGGTCGGTGAGCAAAGTGCCGTATTACCTGCAATATGAGATGGAGACCCTGCAACAGGCCTACCCTAGCTTGCTTTTCACCTCGGCCACACTGTATGTGGCTAGCTCCACGCAGTACTTTAGAAACCAGTTAGGCCGAACCGAGCCCTTTGACCAGGAGATACGCCAGCTGTCGCCGTTTAACTATGAACAGCAGGAACAGGTGCAGGCCGTGGTGCCCGCGTTCATTCCGTGCTTTGACTACAAGATGCCGCCCGCCGAGAAGCAGGCCTGGCACCAGACCGCCATGGAAACCCTACTCCAATGCATCGTGGCGTTGAACGGCAGGACCTTGGTGCTCTTCACCAGTCGCCGCGACATGGACGCCGCTTATAATTGGCTCCATACCAGACTGCCCGCCTATGACATTGAACTGCTCAAGCAGGAAGGCACCAGTCTCTGGGAGATTCGGCGATTCCGGCAGGAGGAGCATTCCGTTTTGCTAGGCTTGGACCGTATGTGGTCTGGGGTGGATTTTCCGGGCGTGACGCTCTCGCAGGTGATTGTGTTTAGGCTGCCCAACCCGTCCATCAGCAACCCGCTGGTGGCACACCGTAAGGAAGTAGAAGGCGGTATGTTCTGGGGCAAATTCTATTATCCGGCCAGCCAGCACAAGTTGCGGCAGGGCTTCGGGCGCTTGGTACGCCGAGAGAAAGACAAAGGCGCGTTCGTGATTCTGGATTCCAGGGTGGTGCATTCGTCTACCATGAACCATTTCAGGACGGAGTTGCCTGTGGAGATTACGTCCTTCCATACGGAGAATGAGTTGCAGACTTGGTTGCTGGAGGATTTGCTTCCTTCCTTAAAGCTGTACTCAGAATGGGAGCGCCGACAGGTTTCTCTGAATCCGTCGGTAGAGCCGTAGTCAGTTGCCAGGCACATCGTTTTCGGCTTGTTTTGCGGAAAAGAGGCTAAAAACGTCCTTGCCTTTTCACTTTAAAATGACGCAAGCGTCTCTCCTACTGCCCTTACTAAACGCGGATTCTCCTCTTGAGGGGAGCGTAGAGGGGTGTTTACATCAGAAGGTAAAATTAGCAATAGAAAGCAATGCGTCAGAGACAAGGCAGTGCCTGGTCTCTACATCTTCAACGCTCACCCTCTTATTCTAACCTTTTCCCTCCGGGAGAAAGGATTTACTTTACTGTGTTGTTTTTGGCCTAATTCCTAGAAAACAGTCCAAAAACGACTTTGCGCAATTTTACCATTTCCTCAGCCCTCTTTATTTTTTTCACTAGAAAACGCAGGTTTCCTCACTTTTTCCGGGGGTATTAAAGATTCTCCGTTAACTTTGGGCAATTTATACATACCCCATTACCATGCCCAAAGATCAATCCATCAAGTCTGTCTTAATCATTGGTTCTGGTCCTATTGTCATTGGACAAGCCTGCGAATTTGACTACTCCGGCTCCCAAGCCGCCCGTTCTCTGCGCGAGGAAGGGATTGAGGTCACCCTCATCAACTCCAACCCGGCCACCATCATGACCGACTCCATCACGGCAGACAACGTCTACCTGTTACCGCTGGAGAAAAAGTCGATTGTGCAGATTCTGGAGAAGCACAGGATTGACGCGGTGCTGCCTACCATGGGGGGACAGACCGCGCTGAACCTGGCTATTGACTGTGACAAAGCCGGTATCTGGAAAAAGTACGGCGTGAGAATGATTGGCGTAGACATTGGCGCCATTGAAACCACTGAGGACCGCGAGAAATTCCGTCTTTTGATGATTGAGCTGGACGTGAACGTCTGCAAAGGCCACACCGCCACCTCGTTCCTGGAAGGCAAGGAGATTGCCCAGGAGATTGGCTTCCCGCTGGTGATTCGTCCGTCGTTTACTCTGGGTGGTACCGGTGGTGGCTTTGTAAACACGCCAGAGGAGTTTGATGCCGCCTTGACCCGCGGTCTGCACGCAAGCCCTACCCACGAGGTATTGGTAGAGCAAAGCATCATGGGCTGGAAGGAGTATGAGCTGGAGCTGTTGCGCGACAACATAGGTAACATCATCATCATTTGCTCCATTGAGAACTTTGACCCGATGGGCATTCACACCGGTGACTCCATCACGGTGGCCCCGGCCATGACCCTGCCAGATACGGTCTACCAGCGCATGCGCGATTTGGCCATCAAGATGATGAACGGCATCGGGCAGTTTGCCGGCGGCTGTAACGTGCAGTTCTCGGTGAACCCAGAAGATGACACCATCATTGCCATTGAGATCAACCCGCGCGTCAGCCGCTCCTCGGCGCTGGCTTCTAAAGCGACCGGTTATCCAATTGCCAAAGTTGCGGCTAAGTTGGCTATCGGTTATAATCTAGACGAATTACAGAACTCCATCACCAAGACCACCTCGGCGTTCTTTGAACCCGCGCTGGACTATGTGATTGTGAAGATACCGCGCTGGAACTTTGACAAGTTCAAGGGTGCCAACAAAACGCTGGGCTTGCAGATGAAGTCTGTAGGCGAGGTGATGGGCATTGGCCGCACCTTCCAAGAGGCTTTGCAGAAGGCCTGCCAAAGCCTGGAGATTAAGCGCAACGGACTGGGCGCCGATGGCAAGGAGAAAACCAACTATGACCAGCTCATGGACAGTCTGGCCAACCCGAGTTGGGACCGCCTGTTCACCATCAAAGACGCCATGAAGTTTGGCGTAGCCTCCAGCACCATCCATAAAGTAACCAAGATTGACCCGTGGTTTTTGCAGCAGATTGAAGAGCTGGAACTCACCGAGCGCGAAATCCTTAAATATCACATTGACAACATCCCGGCAGACCTCATGCGCACCGCTAAGGTGAAAGGCTTCGCCGACAGACAGCTGGCGTATTTGCTGCGTTGTAAGGAAAGCGAAGTGCACGATAAGCGCACCAGCATGGGCATTACCCGCGTGTTCAAGATGGTGGACACCTGCGCCGCTGAGTTTGAGGCCCAGACGCCGTACTTCTACAGCACCTTTGACGGCGAGAACGAGAGCCTAGTCTCGGACCGCAAGAAAGTGGTGGTGCTGGGTTCGGGCCCTAACCGCATTGGCCAGGGCATTGAGTTTGACTACTCCTGCGTGCACGGCGTGTTGGCCGCCCGCGAGTGTGGCTATGAGACCATCATGATTAACTGCAACCCAGAGACGGTGTCTACAGACTTTGACATCTCTGACAAGCTCTACTTTGAGCCCGTATTCTGGGAGCACATCTATGACATCATCCTCCATGAGAAACCAGAGGGCGTGATTGTGCAGTTAGGCGGACAGACGGCTTTGAAACTAGCTGAGAAGCTGACCCGCTTCGGGATAAAAATTATGGGTACTACCTATGAGAGCCTGGACCTAGCCGAAGACCGCGGTGCCTTCTCTACCCTACTCAAAGATAACGATATCCCGTACCCGCCGTTCGCGAGCGTGACCTCAGCAGAGGAAGCCTTGGAAGTGTGCAAGGACTTGAAGTTCCCGTTGTTGGTGCGCCCTAGCTACGTGTTGGGTGGCCAGAACATGAAGATTGTCATCAACGAGAAAGAACTGGAAGCGCAGGTACTGGATATCCTGAAAGACAGCCCGGGCAACCATGTACTCCTAGACCACTTCCTGGACCGCGCCATTGAAGCCGAAGCCGATGCCATCTGTGACGGAGAGAACGTGCAGATTCTGGGCATCATGGAGCACATTGAACCGGCCGGTATTCACTCAGGAGACTCGTACGCGGTACTTCCGCCGTTTGACCTGAGCGAGAACGTGATGAACCAGATACGGGAGTACACCAAGAAGATTGCCTTGGCACTCAACACGGTGGGCCTCATCAACATCCAGTTCGCTATTAAGAACGAGATTGTCTACATCATTGAAGCCAACCCGCGCGCCAGCCGCACGGTGCCGTTCATTGCCAAAGCCTACGGCGAGCCGTATGTAAACTGGGCTGCCAAAGTGATGCTAGGCGCCAACAAGGTCACGGACTTCACCTTCAACCCTAAACTGGACGGCTACGCCATCAAGGTACCGGTGTTCTCACACAGCAAATTCCCAGAAGTGAACAAGGAACTGGGACCAGAGATGAAATCTACCGGCGAGGCCATTTACTTCATCAATGACCTGGAGGACGACTACTTCACCAAGATCTACTCTGAGCGCAACCTGTACCTGAGTAAGTAATTGCAGGTAGCAAGTAGTGCGTATCAAGTAGCACGACATAATAAATTCCAGAAAGGCCGTTCCAAATAGGAGCGGCCTTTCGTTTTTGGCCTGTTTTGGTGGAAACAAGCCAAAAACGGAGACTTTTAAGCCGCTAGTTTTATGAGCTATACAGAAGCAACAGCCAGCCTATGCCACCCGCCAGAAAAGCTCCTATCAAGGCAGGCGTAAGATTGAGGGCTAATATCTTTTTATAGTCTTGTATGTTGGCAATGGAGGCGGCGGCCACAATATTAAACAGGCAGATGGCATTGCCCAGCCCAGCCCCCATTAGTTGCAAGGCCAATATGACAGCAGAATCAATCCCCAACAGCTGAGCGGTTTCTAGCTGGGAAGCCCCAAAGACTAAGTTAGAGACGGTGGTACTGCCGGTAATAAACGCTCCCAGCAACCCTAGAATTGGGGCAAACACGACATAGGCCTCTTGCAAGCGGCCCATCAGAGAAGAAATATGCCACACCATAGACGGCTGCTCTACCCCTGAGTAAATCATTAACTGAGCGATCATGATGGCAGGCAACAGCACCAAGGCAATGTTTAGCGCTTTCTGAGTGACTTCTTTCAGGTAGAAAGAAGGACTTTTCCGGAAGTAAGCCACTCCCAAGCCTACTAGTACAAAAGGGATGAGCGGGGAAAACAAAGGCTTGATGGAAGAGTAGATACCTGTCTCCCAGAAATCAGGGAAGGAAAGCTCCCATTGCAGAAAGTCCCTAAGCGGCGTCCAGATTTTAGGCAGGACCAGCAACCCTGCCAGCACAGCGTAAGGCAACCATGGTCTGAGGTCTAGTCGGGCATTTTTGTCTTTCAAATAAAACACGGACAGCACTAACATGGTAATGGATGCCAGCACGGTGGCAAGGTCAGTGGCCACCCAGGCAAATACACAGAAAGGAATGGCAAAGAAGAGGTACAGCACCAGTATTTTGCCTTTGTACTGCACTGGAGCACCTGCTTTGGCTAGAAGTCTAAACACAAACAACAAAAGAATGCCTTGTACCACCACGCCTAGCACCGCCGCTAAAAAACCAATACGTTGCACTTGGTCAGGGAGCAGGTGCAACGGCATCTGTAAACCTGTGATCAAGGGAGTTCCTACAGCCCCAAACATGGCAAAGAGCCCGTCAAACAGCAGGACTATCGATACTGAGACAAGGCCGTTATACCCCATGGCCATCAGGAGAAGCGGCACTATAGCCCCCGGGGTCCCAAAGCCGGCCACCCCTTCAAAGAAAGCGGTCAGGCAAAAAGCCAGCAGAAAGAACCTGATCTCTTTTTCTGGGTGTACCTTTTTCAGGGATTGACTTATTTCCTGCACCAAGCCGGTGCCCCTCATCAGGTTGTAGAGAAAGAGCGCTCCCAGCACAATCATGATGATGCTTAAGGTAGAGAGCGTGGACACGCCTACTACCGCCAGATAATGTTTAGCAGAGGCTCCCCAATAAAAAAACAAACCGGTGGCTACCACCAGCCCCGCCACTGCCGCCTCTTTTACACTACGTAAAAGGGAAAAAACCACAAGCACCAGAACAGGCAACAGCGCCAGCACATACAGCATAAGCCACTCACCTTTAGAACTCTAATTGTGTACGGATTTTGGTCAAAAAGAAAAAGGCTTGCCTTTAGTCGTAAACCAAAGCAAGCCTTCTTGATTATCTCTGTTAGATTGTTAAAAACGTTCTACCTCTCCCCTTCTCAACCTACCCAAATAATCTCTGGTAGCGGCCAGCACTTTAGGCGATAGCAACAGCGCGCAGGTCATGGTAGGAATGGCCATCAAGGCAAAGGCAGTGTCTACCAGGTTAATCACAGACGTGATGGTCACCACGGCCCCAATCACAATGGTGAGAATATAAAAGTAGTCATACAATCTTCTATACTTAAACCCGAACAGATAGGTGAAGCACTTGGAGCCGTAGTAGCAGTAAGAAAACAAAGAGGTAAACGCAAAGATGAACACGCACAGCACCAGCAGGTACTTGCCCACGCTTGGCATGGCGGCGCCAAACGCGGCGGCGGTCATAGAAACGCCGTTGCCTTCATTGGTTTCCCAGACGCCCGTCACCAGAATGGCCAGGCCGGTCATGGTGCAGACAATGATGGTGTCAATGAACGGTTCCCACATAGCCACCAGTCCTTCGCGCACCGGCTCATTGTTCTGTGACTCGCCGTGCATCATGGCAGCGGTACCAATACCGGCCTCATTAGAGAAAGAAGCGCGGCGCGCACCCATGATAATCACCTGCATCACGGCCCCGCCCATGACGGCGTTCCCGGTAAAGGCATCCTCAAAAATGAGCGCGAACATGCCCGGTACGGCAGAGAAGTTATAGAAGATGATAAACAGTACAGAAACGGTGTAAATGACCACCATGAAGGGCACCAACTTACTGGCCACGCTGGCAATGCGCTTAAGACCACCAAACATGATGATAGACACCAGCAATGCCATGGCAATACCCATGAACAAGTTAGACACAAACGTATCTGGCCCTACCACACCGCTGGGTTTCAAGACCACATCTGTGATGATCTGGGTCAATTGGTTGGCCTGGAACAAAGGCAGGGTGCCAAACAGACCGGCAAACGCGAAGAGGATGGACAAAGGCTTCCACTTCTGGCCCAGCCCTTCGGTGACCATGTACATGGGACCGCCCTCAACTTTGCCCAGTTCGTTTTTGCCCCGGTACATGATAGAGAGCGTACAGGTAAAGAACTTGGTGGCCATGCCCACAAAGGCGCTCACCCACATCCAGAACAGCACGCCGGGTCCGCCCATGGCAATACCCACGGCCACGCCACTGATGTTGCCCATGCCGATGGTAGAAGCCAGCGCACTGGCCATGGCCTGGAATGGCGTAATCTGGCCGGCGGCGTTAGGGTCCTGATACTTGCCCTGCAGAATGCCAATGGAATGCCGCATCATCCTGAACGGAATAAGCCTGGAAAAGAGCATAAGGAACGTGCCGCCTCCCATTAACAAGATGAGCAAAGGCATACCCCAGGCCAGACTACTGGCTTCGGCTAAGAAAGCATCTATTTTTTCCACGTGTGGTTTCAGTTAAAGTATACAAGCCGCTCTAGAAAGCAGGGCGCAAAAGTAAGGGCCGTTTTTGACTTATTTTCACAAAAAGAGGCTAAAAACGAAAATCTCTATAGAACTAGTAGAGATTGGCAATCACTAGCAATAACTCCGCCTGCCGCAAGAAAAGGCGGCTCATGCTTTTAAGCCTTTGAAAAACAATGTCATGCCGTATTCAGGCTATGTCAAGTTAAGAAAGAAATCGGGCTTTCAAGGCGGGGGTGGGCATCATGCAACTTTCTTGCTGGCCAAACCACCGGTACCGGTTCTTAGACACAAAATCATACACGGCATCCCGTATGAAACCGGGCACTACCATGAAACCATACGCCCAGGACCACCCTCCTTTTAACCGCCGGGCAATGCGCAGCGCGGCCGTAGACTGCTTGTAGAGTTTTCCGTTTTCTAATAGCAGCACCGTCTGGAACTCATGCGTATCCAGCCCGTGGTCTTTTAAAATCTTCTGACCTAGTTCTGACTGCAAGGCGGCAAAATGGAACCGCACAGCCGGGTCACGATGGATGACAAACTGTACAAATCCGTTACACAGGTTACAGACGCCGTCAAACAGGATGGTGGCAGGCAAAGACGTAGGCATAAGGCAAGGTAAGAGAATCTGCGGAAAATACGCACAAGCCAATACTTAGTTGGCCTTACCGGGTAAGGCGCTGGTCTCGTTGAAGAATAAATTATACATAAAATATAGCACCTTTCTGAGAATAGGTCGTAAAAGAGGATTTGTAACCAAGAACCAATTCAACATTAAAAAACTTAACCTGTCAAAGACTATGAAAAAGACCTTATTCACCGTGTTCGCAGCAGTCGCTTTTGTAGCCGCTTCAGCACTTACTTCTTGCTCTGGAAGCACCGAAACCACCACAGACACCACCACTACAGATATGTCTACTGAGACTGGTACTACAGACGGCACCACCACAGGCACTACTAGCACCACAACTGGTACCACTACTGGAACTACCACCGGCACAACAACAGGTACTACCACCGGAACCACTACGGGTACAACAACCGGTACCACTGGTACTACTACAGGCATGACAACCACAGGTACCACTACAGGAACTACCACTGGTACTACAACGGGCACAACTACTGGTACCACCACCGGCACTACTACCGGAACCACCACTGGTACTACCACTGGCCGCTAAGCAATTTCCGTTCTGTCCTTAGAACGATAAGCATATAGCAGAAAAGGCAAAGCCGTTTGGTTTTGCCTTTTCCATTTCCTGCCACGCTACCTCCTATTGACCCATGCACCTATTACAGCAGTATTTGCACCGTGTGTTTTACGCTGATACCCGCGCCCTGTCCCTCATGCGCATCTGGGTGGCCAGCGTCCTGCTTTTAGACATCCTCACCCGGGCCACCGACCTGGAGGCCCATTACTCCAACATGGGTATTCTGCCCTTGCACACCCTGCACGCCAACGCCTGGAACCAGTACTACTTCTCCTTTCACACGTTGAGTGGCCTGTGGCAGTTCCAGGCCATGTTGTTTGTCATTGCGGCGGCGGCGGCCATCAGTCTGCTATTAGGCTACAAAACCCGCTGGGCCACGGTCATCTCCTGGCTTCTGCTACTGTCCATCCAAAACAGAAATCCGCTCATTACCCAGTCCGGGGACAGTCTTTTGCGCATGCTCTTGTTCTGGGGTATGTTTCTGCCCTGGCATCGGCATTATTCTCTAGACGCCAGAAAAGCCTTAACTACAGAACCGGCTCCAGTTTCTACCATTTATTTCAGTGCCGCTACGTTTGCCTACCTCTTGCAGGTGGCTTGGGTATATGTGTTCACCGCGCTGCTCAAGTCTGGCCCAGAGTGGACTACCACGGGCACGGCCTTATACTACGCGCTCAGCATTGACCAGATCTTGATGCCGGGCGGTCGTGTGCTGTACCAGTATCCAGAGCTTATGAAGTTCCTGACCCACGCCACCATGTTCGTGGAGCTGTGGCTGCCGTTTGTGCTGCTCATCCCCTGGAAGAATGCTTGGTTTAGGATGATCTTCATCTTGGCCATCATTGGGTTGCACATAGGCATCAGTTTGACCTTGTTTGTAGGACTGTTCTACCTCATCAGCATCTCGGCGGTGATTGGCTTGTTGCCTACGCCCGTCATGGATTTTCTGGATAAACGCCTCTGGCTGGGGTACGCCAAGATTCAGCGCCGCTGGAGCGCAGCCACCCAGCAGTGGAAGTCGCCGGTGACGGTGCAGGTGCAGTGGACCACGCCTCATTGGGCACGCAACTTTCCTATGATTGCGCTGCGCGAAGTCTTGGTCTTGACCGCCGTAGTCATTGCCTTCTGGTGGAACGTGGACACGCTCAACAAACCCAACTACGTCAAGCTGCCAGAAAGCGCTCAGCCTGCTGCCTTGGTCTTACGTCTGGACCAGAACTGGAGCATGTTTGCGCCCAACGTGTTCAAGGATGATGGCTGGTACGTACTAGAGGGCATTACCCTGCAAGACAAGAAAGTAGACCTTAACCAGCAGGGCAAAGAACCAGACACCGTCAAACCGGCCAGCGTGGTGAGTTTGTTCAAGAACGACCGCTGGCGCAAATACTCAGAGAACTACCTTTTTGCGCCCAACGCTTATATGCGGCCCTACTATTGCCATTACCTCATGCGCCGCTGGAACGAAACGCATACTGGCCAGGAAAAGATTGACGAACTGTCCATCGTCTACATGAAGGAAACCACCCTCCCCAACTACAAGACCGCCCCTTTACGGCGCGAAGTCCTCTGCCATTGTAAACCTTAGGTTTAGACGCAAGACACAAGATTCAAGACACAAGATTTTTTGCTCTCTATCATGAGAAAGTCTTACATCTTGTGTCTTATATCTTGTGTCCTTTTCTAAAGTGGATCTCGTATACAGGAAGCTAAACGTGTTTTTCAATTTTTAACCTGAAAGGAGGAAACCATGCCACAAGGAGATAAATCTGCCTACACTGACAAACAGAAGCGGCAGGCCCAGCACATAGAGGAAAGCTACGAGAAGAAAGGCGTCTCTGAAGACGAAGCCGAAAAACGCGCCTGGGCCACCGTCAACAAACATGATGGCGGCGGCAAGAAAAGCGGTTCCGGAAAAAAGAGCTAAGCTTTTGCAGCAAATAATGGAAAACCCGTTTTTGGCCTGATTTCCCAGAATCAGGCCAAAAACGGGTTTCTTATTTTACTGGTTATTTTATGTTAGGAAGGGGCAGCCTGTAAGACAAGCTAAATTTCTTACCGTTAATCTCTACGGCCTGTTTCTCTTTAAGAGCCTTGGACAGTTGCAGAAAGCGTTCAAACTGGTCTTTGGGCAAGTAGATGCTGTACAAGTTTTCGCCTCTGCTCACCGTCTCTTGACTTTTTAAATCGGGCCAGGAAGCTGGCCATTTGGCAGCCTTTTCCTTGGAGTGGCTGTAATCTGTGACCAGCACTTCTATTTTCTCTGGCATCCATGGCGTAGCCTTTGCATGGGAGAAACTTACCAGATAATCATAGACGGTCAGGAAAGCTTTAGGCGTAGCCGCCCGTGCCGTTTCGTTTTTAAGGTTGCCATACACCCTAAAGGTTCTGGTGCTATCAAAATTCAGGATAAGCTCATTGGTAGGCTGGTCTGTTGCGCCATAGGCTTCAATGAAAGGGGGTAATTTTAAAAGGCTTTCCGTAAAACCCATCTTGTAAATCTCAGACTGCGTTTCTTCCTTGCTCAGGCTCAACGTAAAGTACTTGGCTTGTCTGTTTTCAACTTTCTTGTAAATGATCTGCCCGTTTTCATACAACACAAAGGTGGGCACGTCAGACCCGATGACCATGAGCCAAGGATTCTCTTCAGTGAGCACTACCATAGGGACGCCGTACTCCTCATTGTAGGTCTGGGCAAACGTAAACGTGGTGATGAAAAAGAGGAGGCTTGTTAGCAGTGTCTTGCACATAAGGTTTCTAATAGAAAATAAGGGTCATCCCCAAAGTCGCTAAGAAAAGCAAAAGGGCTGAACAAGTGAAAAGTTCAGCCCTTCTTTAAAGCAAATAAAGTTCTTCTACCGCCGTACCTTTCTTAAACTAGCTGCCACGGCGGCAGACACAAGCCCGGCAAACAGATAGTAGCCAATAGTGAGGGCCTGGGTTTCACGGGTTCTGTTGCTAGGCGCGGTGCCTAGGCCCATGGGGCCGGGTAGCAATACTCCGCCTAAGCCAGCCGCCGCGCCTAGAATGGTGCCCTTGGCCAAGGCTTTTTTACCACCGCCTATTAGGCTATAGTACAAGCCGTTGGACACGATGTCTCCTACCATGGACCAGGTATGCAGTTTGTCGTCATTGGGTGGGGTTTGACCAGCGTAGCGCATGCCTTTGGCAATGGCGCGCATGCCCAGCACATCCATGCGCGGGGCGTTGGGATAGAACCTTCTTACGGTCTCATGCACCAGCGTCACGGCCACCGCGCCAGCCAGACCGCTTATGCCCGAAATCAGCCATTTGTTCAGGCGTTTCTTCTTGGGCTTCTTGGTGGTTTTGGTTCGTTTATTTTTAGTTTGGGTAGAGGCCAGGGTTTCTGTCTGGGTACCGCGCAAGGTCAATTTCTTTGCCATAATCTATTGGTTTAACTTCCCTCCTTTTAACCTATTTTCTGAATGAAGGTTGCCTGCTGCGCGATGAAACCCAACTCCATTTTTGGCCTGTTTTGGCCAAAAGGGGCCAAAAACGGAAACTGAATCTTTTTGCGTACTTTTGTGTCATACATCCGGCGGCGGGCACATAGGCCCACGCCTTTTTTATTTAGGCCCAACACAGGCCATTTCCATTCAGAATGACATTCTCAGACCTTAATTTAATTGAACCTCTTCTGCAAGCGTTGCATGAAGAAGGTTATACGCAACCCACTCCCATTCAGGAACAGGCTATTCCGCCGGTGTTGAACGGAGATGATATTTTAGGTTGCGCCCAAACCGGAACCGGTAAAACCGCCGCCTTTAGCTTGCCTTTGCTGCAACGTCTGCACGAGGCAGGACCGGCGCATCCGGCCAAAGCCATTAGAGCCCTTATCCTGACGCCTACGCGTGAGCTTGCCTTGCAGATTGGCGAGAGCATTGCCGCCTATGGGCGTTATACCAACATCAAGCACACCGTCATCTTTGGCGGCGTGGGCCAGACTCCGCAGGTGGAGCAGATTAGACGCGGCGTTGACATTGTAGTGGCCACGCCGGGTCGTTTGCTAGACTTAATGAACCAGGGCCTGCTGTCTATCAAGCACCTGGAGACGTTTATTTTGGACGAGGCGGACCGTATGCTAGACATGGGCTTTATCCATGACGTGCGCAAAATCATTGCCCAGATTCCGGCCAAGCGCCAGACGCTGTTGTTCTCGGCTACCATGCCACAAGAAATCCAGAAGCTGTCCAGCAGCGTGTTGCGGGACCCGGTGTACGTAGAAGTGACGCCTGTGTCCAGCACCGCCGAGAAAATTGCCCAGAAGGTGTACTTTGTGGACAAGACGGCTAAGCGCGCCTTGTTGAGACACTTGCTAGAGGCTGGTGACATTACTCGCGCCCTGGTATTCTCCCGCACCAAGCACGGCGCCGACAGGATTGCCAAGGACCTGGCCAAAGCCGGCATTTCGGCGCAAGCCATTCACGGCGACAAAGCCCAGAGCACGCGCGTAAAAGCCCTGACCCAGTTCAAGAACAACGAGCTGCGCGCCCTGGTGGCCACAGACATTGCCGCCCGCGGTATTGACGTAGATGACCTCACGCACGTGATCAACATTGACCTGCCCAATGAGCCTGAAACCTACGTGCACCGCATCGGGCGTACGGGTAGAGCAGGCGCTGAAGGCTTGGCCCTTTCTTTCTGTGATGACACTGAGTTGCCGTACCTGCGGGACATCGAGCGCCTGACCAAGCAGACCATTGAGATTGAAGATGAACATCCGTTCCATGTGGACTACAAAAAACTGCCCTTGACCGGCGGAAAGTCTACGGACAAGATTGCCAAAGCCAGCGGCGGCGGCGGGAACCGGAGCTTCAGACAGCCACAGGCGGGCAGACCGCAGTCCTCGCGCAAGCCAAAACCATCTGGTGCAGCGGGCGGCAACGCCTCTGGGGGCAGCGGTAACAGAGACAGACGCTCTGGTGCTGGCGGCAGTAGCAACAACGGCGGCGGACGCAGATCTGGCGGAAGGTAGAAACTGGTGAAAGCGCCTTACGTACTATGGCTGTGTTCACCTTTATTCCTAAACATTCGCTCTGGACGCTGTTAGCGTATCCTGTACTCTTGGGTACAGCGGCGTTGTTTGTGATAAAGGCTACCTATAACTTTCAGGCCAAGACCATAGACCCGTCCACGTACTTGCTTTTACTGTGCGTGCCCGCCTTTTTAGTCTGGTACCTGTATGTATTAGCCACCAACCGGTTCAGGGCCGTTGACTTCTATGAAACAGAGATAGTGTTTACAGACGGCTTTGGCCGAAGACGCACCGTCAAGGCCCAGGACATCAAGAGAGTCTATCCTTCTGGCATCATGATCAGGAAAAAAATCTTTCCTATATCACTGTACTACCTCAGGAACGGCCATGAGCTCTGCATCTACTTAGAAGGCTGGCAACAAAAGCAACAACCAGACGCTTAATCTTATTTGTACATAAACAAAGAAGCCGGACACACTGTGTGTCCGGCTTCTTTGTTTACAGAGAAAAGCCTTTCAGCTTATCTTCCTGATTTGTTGCGGTTCTTGTTGGCTTTTCCCTGGCCAACCCATCCGCTAGACTTGGCGGCCCAGTAGCTGGCGCCTAAGGCTAAGGCTGCACCGCCCACTACTTTTTGAGTAGTAGTCAGGCCACCGTAAGAACGTGACACAGAAGACCCGAAGTCTTTCACAGCCTGTGGCACCTGGATGTTGCTTAATGAGCTGGTGATGCCGCCCAAGATGCCGCTGCTCTGCTGACCTTGACGGTCTTGCTGCTGACGGTTCTGCTGCTGGTTACGGCCGCTGGCCTGGCTTTGCTGTTGTGCGCTTGGGCTCTGCTGGCTCTGGCTCTGTGAGGTATAGCTAGGCTGTCCTTGTTGTTGGCTGCTGGCAGAAGCGTTTTGGCTTCTTGACTGCGCAGAAGAAGTATTTTGGTTGCTAGCTGTTGGGTTATTTTGCGAAGAAGCAGAAGACTGCTGTCCTGCTTGGTTGGTTCTGTTTTCCATAGTATTAAAGTATTTAAGTGGTACTAAAAATTAAGTATCGGTTAGCGGCCACCGTTCCCGGCAACCGAATCTATTCTATCGGAAAACTGGCCGAATGGTTGCGTTCATTTATAATTTAACCAATATTTTTTCCAAAATCATATTTCAGCAAGGATTCCTCTAATGCCTTACTGGCCAGCATTAAATACACTTCATCATTTTTAGGCTACTTTCCGTAGAATAGGGCAAAAACAATATATACCTATTTAGCACTATGGCCCAAGACGCACCTTCCTCTCCCGCCTACAAGACGCATACCACCTTCACGCACAAGCTGTTGCTCACGGCGCTGGTGGTCATTCTGTTGGCCGTTCTCTACATTGTGATTAAGCTGGCGTTCCAGGTGTTGCTGGTGTTTTTTGCGGCTGTCTTGTTTGGCATTTTGCTACATGGCCTTAGCAGTTGGCTGCATCGTAAAACCCGCATAGCCTATTCCTGGGCGCTGGGGCTGGTCTGCCTCTTGATAGTGGGCATAGCGGTAGGCGGCTTTCTGGCTCTGGGACCTAGCCTCTCAGAGCAGACCCAGGAATTACAGCAGAAACTGCCAGACGTCTTACAAAAACTTGAGGCCAAGGTGAAGACGCTCCCCATGGGCGAACAGATGATCAAACAGCTCCCCACGCAGGAGGAGTTGATGAACAGCAAAGGCGCCTCGTTCAAAAATGCCATTGCGCTGTTCTCTTCCTCCTTAGGTGCGCTGGCCAACATCCTAATTGTGCTGGTGATAGGCATTTACCTGGCGTCTTCGCCGCAAGAATCTGCTAGCGGCGTAGTAAGACTGGTCCCCAAAGTGCACAGGCCGCGCGCGAGAGAGGTGGTGCACGTATTGCGGTTCACGCTCTGGGGCTGGCTCAAAGGCACCTTGCTGGCCATGCTGGTGATTGGTACCCTTACCTCTATTGGCTTGATGATCATTGGCGTACCGCTGGCCTTGCTGTTGGGCGTGTTTGCCGGATTGCTGGAGTTTGTGCCCAACATTGGTCCGTTCATAGCCAGCGCTCCCGCCATTTTGCTGGCCTTGGTAGAAGACCCTAACAAAGCCCTGACGGTGGTGATTTTCTTCATCGCCATTCAAAGCCTGGAAGGTTACGTGCTCACGCCGCTGGTTCAGAAACACATCATTGACCTGCCGCCGGTGCTCACCATCATGGGCCAGGTCTTGATGGGCATTATTGCCGGGCCGTGGGGTCTGCTCCTGGCGGTACCCATGGTGGCGGTGATCATGGTGCTGGTGAAAATGCTCTACATAGAAGACGTGCTGGAGGATAGAAGCATTGAGGTGAAGGGCGAAGAAGACGCCATTGCCCAGGAAGAACACCGGCCTACACCTCCAGAGGAACAAGAGTAAATCGTTTTTGGCCTGTTTTTCAGAAAAAAAGCCTAAACTTAGGTTACCAAATTTCAGGATACACACCAACTATGACCTCAAAGAAAACCTTCGCCTTGTGTCTGGCCTTGCTGCCCCTGGGCAGTGCCTTCGCGCAGAAGCACATTGTCCAGAAAGACGTAGAGCGCATCATCAAGACCCTGGCCCATGATGACATGATGGGCCGTAAGACCTTTACGCCCGGCATAGAAAAAGCCGCCGATTTTATCTCTGCTGAATTCAAGAGCATTGGCCTCACTCCTCTGGCCGGTGACACGGACTACAAGCAGGAGTTTAAGATGTACACGCTCACTTCTGAGAAAGCAGACATTGAGATTGACGGCACCCAGGTAAAACCAGAGGCCTTTTTCTACAGCACCACGCACCAGAAGATTGAGTGGGAAGACAAAGCCCCCCAGCCCATTGTGATTGGCGAGGCCGATGATTTTAGAGCCGCCATTAACAAGGCGCGCCGTTCTACCAAAGACGCCATGATTCTGGTGCACCCTAAGCACCAGGAGATGTTCAACCGCTACGCCGGTTTCTTCAAGCAAGCGTCTCCGGTGGCAGAGCTAGGGAAAGGCCCTACCTTGATTTTCGTGCTTACAGACAAGGCCCAGATTTCTTCTTTTGACATAGAGATTAAGAACAAGGTCAATGAGATGTCACTGGCCAATGTGGCCGGCATGATTCCCGGCAAGCGCGCCAACGAGTACGTGGTCTTCTCTGGCCATTATGACCACATTGGCATTAGCAAACCCGTAGCCGGAGACTCTATTGCCAACGGCGCCGATGACGACGCTTCTGGCACCACTGCGGTGATTACCTTGGCCAAGCACTTCAAGAAACAAGGCAAGCCTGAGCGCACCCTTATTTTTGTGGCCTTCACCGCCGAGGAGATTGGCGGCTTCGGGTCGCAGCACTTCTCCAAGCAGTTGAACCCAGACGAGATTGTGGCCATGTTCAACATTGAGATGATCGGCAAAGGCTCTAAGTTTGGTCCCAACACGGCCTACATCACAGGCTTTGAGAAATCAGACTTCGGGACGTTGTTGCAGCAGGCCGTGAAGGGTACCGCCTACAGCTTCCACCCAGACCCTTATCCAAAGGAGAACCTGTTCTACCGCTCAGACAATGCCACGTTGGCGCGTTTAGGTGTACCGGCGCATACCATCTCCTCCGTGCAGATAGACCAGGACAAACTGTATCATTCGGTAGATGACGAGGTAGAAAGCCTGGACCTGGCCCACATGACCAACATGATTAAAGCCGTGGCGCTGGGTGCGAAGGATTTTGTGGCTGGCAAGAAAACGCCTAAGCGCGTGGATAAGGCTCAGGTGCAGTAAGTCCAGACACAAGATTCAAGACTTTTAGAGCTTCCGTTTTTGGCCTGTTTTTTTTGGAAAACAGGCCAAAAACGGAAGCTATTTTTATCTCCTCTGCCTAATAAACACTCCCGTAACAGTCCTTCTCCCCTCTTCTCCATTTTTGTCATCCTGAAAGGACCTTGTGGGCGAACTAGACAAGCGGTGGCTATGCATTATATTAACTTCCATTATAGAAGATTACAACACGTTAGTTCTCTCATTTAGCAACGGCCCTTACAGCTTGCCCACAAGGTCCTTTCAGGATGACAAAAATGGAGAGTAAAACAAATCGAATGGTGAACACAAAAAGGGCAACGGGTAGCAATGACATTGTGGTAAGGCAGTTCTTACTATTTGCCTTTACACTCAACCAATCCCATAAAAACACCGGCTCCCGTTTTTGACCTACTTTCTTAAAAAGAAGCCAAAAACGAGAGCCTAACTGCTTAAACCCAATTGCTATTGAAGCGTCAATCCCTAAAAATTGCTTCTTAACGTCAACACCAAATTCCTACCAGGAGCACTCACGCCTGAGGCATAGACGCGGTAGAACTGGTCCAGGATATTCTCCAGTGCGGCCTGCACCTGTAGCTTAGGATGGAACTGGTACGAGGTGCGCAGGTTCAAGGTGTACCAGGCCGGAACGCCCTGCGGAGTGGCGTACTGGAGGTTGTCCTCGCCTACGGGGTTGTAGTCTTTCAGGCGTTTCCAGCCGTTGTACTGCACAAAGAACTCAGACCTGAATTTGGGCAGGGTCAGAAACAAGCTGGTCTTCCCGAACACCGGGGCAATATGGTCCAACGGAATCTCACCGGCTTCGGCTTGAATGCGGCCATAGGTGTAGGTAAGCGTGGAGGCTAATCTGAAGGCCTGCGTCACGTCGGCTGAGAGGCTTCCTGAGAAGCCGTAGATGTAGGCTTTGTTGGCGTTCACATTGGCGGTTACGCGGCTTACTTGTCCGTTGTACTCAACCTCTGGCAGACCATTGTAAAGGAAAGGTTGCGTGGTGATGGCGTCACGGTACCAGGTGTAGAAACCGGTTCCCTCTATGTGAATGTTCTGCTGAATGGTCTTGCCAAGGGTGAGTTCTGTGTTGTAGGTGTATTCTGGTTTCAGGTCAGGATTGGGCACAACCACCTGCCCCGCCACCGACTCAAATACTTTGGCCAAGTCATCTACGTTAGGCGCTCTGAAGCCCGACGAGGCCACCGCTGCCAAGCGCCAGTCATGCCCCGGCTGAAACACCAGTCCTACGTTGCCATTCACGGCGGTGTTCTTCTGGCTCACTTCATCAAACGGGAAATTGAAGAACCGCTTATCGGTGAAATCGGCGTTCAGTTCTACGCGGCTAATGCGAATGCCGTCAGACAGAATCCAGCGCGGACTGATTTCCCAGGTGTGGGTAAAGTAGGCGGCGGCAGAGCGCATGTCAGAACCACCGCTCGGGTAGCGGGTGTCCAGGGCCGAGCGTTCGCCGGTGTCAATGTGCTCGCCGTACGCGCGGGACTGCACGTCATTGTAGGTACCCTCCAGACCGTAGCGCAACTCATGCTCGCCCAGCAAACGGCTGGCGTCTACGTTCAGGGTAAAAATATCCACGTGCTCTTTGCGGTGCTGCAGCAAGGTCTTCCCGAAGCTGCGGTTGTTCCGGCTTTCAGCAATGCTTTGGTAGGCCAGCGTGGTGCGCAGGTTCTCCAGCCAACCGCTGCCCTTCGTGGCAAACGTATACGCGGCCATAAGGCGCTCCTGCGGACCGTAGTACCATTGGGCGCTCTTCAAAATGCCTTTGCCGTCAACCTCGGTCAATCTATCATACCTGGGAATATTAGAGGACGTGGAGTATTGCAGATTCAACACATGTGACGTAGTAGGGCTGGCCTGAAACAACACTTTCTGCAAGACGTCATACTGCTGGTAGCCGCTCTGCTTCTGAATGTTGACGTTGTCATTGGCCATCATCACATCTTTTCCATTGACGCGTTCGGCATAGAATGGCCTAAGTCCCCAGCTCCCGTAGAACGGGTTCCGCTTCGCGCCTTGGCGCAGGTCATCAAAGTCTGAAAAGGTAAGGCTGGTCAAGCTCCCCCAGCGCTGCCCACCAAAGGCCACGTCTACGTGCGCGGTTTTCTCTTGATTGGCCGTGGCGTAGCGGGTATAGGCGTTGCCGGTGAACTTGGTCTGTCCCACGCTGTCAGATAAGACCGGGTTCTTGGTATAGAAATGCACCACGCCGCCCAAGGCATCTGAGCCATATACCACCGACCCCGGCCCGAACACCACTTCTACTTTCTCCAGGGCGGCGTTGTCTACCGTAATCACGTTTTGCAAGTGGCCACCGCGGTAAATGGCGTTGTTCAGGCGCACGCCGTCCATCACCATCAAAACCTTATTGGCTTCAAAGCCGCGCAAGATGGGGCTACCACCGCCGGCCTGGCTTTTCTGCACCAGCACCTGTCCGCTTTGCTGTAACACATCTGCCGTGGTGGGGTTGTTCTGGAAGGCTAGCTCCCTTGATTTGAGAACTTGAATCTGCTGGGGCACATCGGCGCGCTTCTCTTCAAACTTGCTGGCAGAGACCACCACCTCATTCAAAGAGTAGCTTCTTTCTGAAAGCAACACGCGGTACTGCATGGTCTTTAACTGGCTCACTGCCAAGGTGCGCGGCTGGTAATCTGAGCGCTCAAACCGAAGACTGTCCGATGGCCGGAACTCGTCTAGCCTGAACCGGCCTCTGCTGTCGGTCTGCACGGTGCCGCCGCCCGTGGTAGGCACCACGCTCACGCCCACCAGCGGGGTTAGATTGCTTTTATCCTGCACCACGGCGGTCTGCGCCTGCACGGCCAAAGGCAAGGCCATCACTACCAGCAGCTGAACTATTTTTTTCATGAATTGGAAAGGGAAACGGACTATTGAATTCTACTTAGGCAAGGCAACCAGCCTATTCTCAAATGTACAGATTACAAAGGCATTTCCATCTTGATGTCGGCGCGTTTGTAGTCCTGGCTGTCAATGGGCACTTCCACGAAACCCAACCGATGGTACAGGTGAATGGCGGTCTCCAGTTTGCGGTTAGAGACCAGCATCAAGGTCTTGCCGCCCAGTTCTCTGGCTTTGTCTATGGCGGCTTCGCCCAGCTTGCGGCCAATCTTCAGGCCCTGCGCCTTGTCCGTGACGGCCATCTTGGCCAGCTCAAAGGTGTCGTTCTCCATTTTGATGAGCGCGCAGGTGCCTACAATCTCGCCGTGGTATTCGGCCATGAGAATGTGACCGCCTTTCTGGATGATGTACCCGTCTGGGTTGCCCAGGGATTTGTGGTCTAGCTCTTCCATCTCAAAGTAGCGCTCAATCCAGGCCTGGTTCAGGTCTTTGAAGTGGGTGGCGTGCGCGGGGGTGTAGTCTATAATGTGGACGGTATCTTGTGCTGGGGCTGAGGTCATGCGTGCTGCGTTAAGGAATGTCTACAAAGATAAGCAATGCCCACATGCCGTTTTTGCCCTGATTTCCAGAAAATAAGCCAAAAACGGCCGTCCTTACCAGAACTTGGATTGGCATCTGCCTGTTGAAGACAAAGCCTGCTTTTTGCAGAGAGAACCTGTATCTTTAGGAATCCATGTTTGTATGATGAAGAACAGCCCCCTTTTATATCTTCTGGTGTTTCTGATGGCCTGCGCCACCGCCAAGACACCACCGTCAGAAACTACTTCTGCGCCTTCTCCCCTGGCGCCGCACATTGAGGCCGTGCGCCAGCAGTTTGCGCCCGACAAACGCACCGTTCTGTTTCAAGTGAGCCCCCACGGCCAAGTACTGCGCGGCGAAACCAACACGCCCGCCGCCAAAGCCGCCCTGCTGGCCCGCCTGACCTCTGCGGGAATTCCGTTCCAAGACAGCATTCAGGTGTTACCCGAGGCTAGTCTCCAGGGAAAGCACTTTGCCGTGGTGACGCTGTCAGTGGCCAACCTGAGAAGTGAACCCAAACACCCCGCCGAACTGGCCACTCAGGCCACCATGGGCACGCCCCTGAACGTCTACAAATACAAAGACGGTTGGTACCTAGTGCAGACCCCTGACAAATACCTGTCCTGGGTAGACGCGGCCGGCATCAAGCTCTTGGACGCCGCCGGTTTTGCAGGCTGGCAGCAGAAAGAGAAACTACTCTACACGCAATTGTTTGGCTTTGCCCAGGCCACGGCGCAGCCGCAGAGCGCCACCGTTTCTGACTTGGTATACGGTGATGTGCTGGCCCTGAAAAACAAAACGAAAGCCTGGTACGAAGTAGAATTCCCCGATGGCCGCACGGGTTTTGTGCCAGTGGCAGATGCGGTCTTGTATAAGGACTGGGTGGCCTCGCGCCAGCCTACGGAGGAGAATTTGGTTGCCAGCGCTAAACGGTTGATGGGCTTGCCGTATCTTTGGGGAGGCACCTCCCTGAAAGGCGTGGACTGCAGCGGCTTCACCAAAACGGTCTATTTTATGAACGGCTTGGTTTTGCCGCGCGACGCTTCACAGCAGGTACATGTGGGGGAACTGCTGGACACCCAAAACGGCTTCCAGAACCTGCGCCCGGGAGATTTACTGTTTTTCGGGGTACCGGGCAAAGATGGGAAGGCTGAGCGCGTGGTGCACGTGGGCATGTGGATTGGCAACCATGAGTTTATCCACTCGGCGGGCCGCGTGCGCATCAGCAGTATGGACCCCAAAGCCGCCAACTTTGACGCCTATGAACTGAACCGCTTCCTGCGCGCCAAACGCATTCCGGCCCAGGCCACGCTCCAAGATTTACGCACCTCGGCGTTGTATGAAGCGCATGCCGTGAAGTAAAGAGAACTCTTTTAGCCTACCATGCAAAAGTCGTTTTTGGCCTGATTCTTAGAAATCAGGCCAAAAACGACTTTTTAGTTTTCAGGGGAACGTGGTCTAGTACTTCTCGTGCACTTCGGTCATGATGCGCACCATCTCATTCCTGATTTCTATAGACGTGGCGCTGTAGTTGTTGTTCATAAAACTGAAGAGCAGCAGCTTGCCGCTTTTGGTCTTGATGTAGCCGCTCTGGTTGTGCACATGCGACAGCGTTCCGGACTTCCCGAAGACAAACGGAACCGCCGCTTGGTAAATGGATTTGAACGTGCCGGGCTGTCCGCCGGTGGCCATGAGCGGCAACAGGCGCTCCGTAGGCCGTTCCTGCTGCAGCTTCTGCAACAGAGCAATAATGCTGCGCGGCGTGAACAGGTTCTTCACCGATAGGCCTGAGCCATCCACCCAGATTGGCGCGTCAGGTAAGTCTGCCAGGTAGGTTTTGGTGGCATGCTTGATGGCCCGCTCTACAGACAAGGTATCTGACAAAGCCCCCGAGCAAAGGGCCATCAACTGCTCCGCGAAGAGGTTGTCACTCACCTGCATCATGCGCTTGAGCACGGTGTCTGCCGGTAGCCCGTAGAATGTCTGCCCGCCCTGCGGCAAGGCCCGCTTCTTCAACAGCGTCACCGAGCGTTTGAGTGTATCTGCTAACAGCTTCACGGTCATGTCTGGCGAGGGAATGAAGGGCACCTCTACCGAATAAGTAGCCGCCGCATGCTTAGGGTAATACTGGAAATCATTGCTTCGCCAGTTTCTTACGAAAGGGTCTTTGTTGGCATTGCGGGCCGTATCTGTTTTCACCGAGGCCTTGAAGCGCTTGGGTGCTACCGAGTAAGAACTGCTTCCTGCCTTCTTCACGAACTTGACCACGTTGCCATGGATGGGGAACACGCTCCGCTCGGGCTGGTAGTAGTAGTTGTAGTCGTCCCAGGACCAGTTTGGTGCGAAGGGTGTGCTCACAAACGGGGCCTCCAGGTAATATAATTTTTCCTTTCGGTTTTTGAGGAAGTCATAGGCCAGTGAGTTCTTCACGTCCATGTGCGTAAACGTGGGGTCGCCGGTCCCCCAGAAGATAAGGGAGTCGCCGCGCACCACGTACTTCAAGGCCGGAATGGAATCTCCCAGCATCTTGAGGCTGGCGTAGAAGGTGAACAGCTTTGTGTTGGAGGCCGGCACGAAGTACTTGTCGGCGTTGTGCTCCACCACCATCTGCTTGAGCTCAGGGTCATACAGCGCAAAACCCACAAATCTATTTTTGAGAGCTTCTGAACTTAGAATCTGCTGCTTGATTTCAGCGGGCCCGTAAGGAGGCGTCACCGGCGTTGCGGTAACTGTGGGAGTATTTTCTACCGTAGCGGTAGGTTTGCTGGTAGAGCAACCCATAACGGCAAAGAGGCTTAGCACCGGCAACAGTTTATGAAAGGAGGTGGAGAAACGTAAAGTCATGGTTCTTGAATTTGCCGAGGTAAGTACCTTAAAAATTCTGGATGGGTAAAGCACCGCGGTAAGAAAATCGTTTTTGGCCTGAAATCTGGAAACCAGGCCAAAAACGAATGGCAAGAAAATACCCTGCAAAAACTGGGTGCTACCGGCAAACTGCTTATTTTCAGGTTCGCAAATTCTGTACTCCTATGACGTTCCGTTCGCGCCGCGAGGTGTTGGCCTCCCTATCTCTGGCCGCCGCCTCCCTTCCCTTACTTGGCTTCACTTCTTCTGACGCTAAAACCGTTGATAAGAATCTCAAGACCATTCTACCGCCTCGTTTAAAACCAAATGACACGGTGGGCCTGATTTGTCCGGCGGGCGCGGCGTTCAGCAAGGAGAAGGTGCAGATTACGGTGGAGTCTCTGGAGGCCTTGGGCCTGAAGGTAAAGCTGGGCAAGCATGTCTTCGACCGGTTCGGGTATTTGGCCGGCACCGACCAAGCCCGCGCCGAGGACGTGAACGCCATGTTCGCGGACAAAAGTGTGCAGGGCATCTTGGCCATTCATGGCGGTTGGGGCTGCGCGCGCCTGTTGCCTCTGTTGGACTACAAGACCATTCAGCATAACCCGAAGGTGTTGATTGGCTATTCAGACATCACCTCGCTGCTGTTGGCCATCACTGCTAAAACGGGATTAGTCACCTTTCACGGACCCGTAGGCTCCGCCACCTGGAACAAGTTCTCCGTGGATTCTTTCAAGCAAGTCCTGTTTGACGGTGCGCCAGCTCTGTTTGAAAACCCTAAAGATGTAGGCGACAACTTGGCCCTGACTAGGGACCGCATCACCACCATCACCCCCGGCACCGCCAAAGGCAAATTGGTGGGCGGTAACTTGACCGTACTTACCTCCATCATAGGGTCTGAGTACTTGCCCAACTGGAAAGACGCCATCCTGTTTCTGGAAGATACCAATGAGAATGTGTACAAGGTAGACCGCATGCTCACGCAATTAAAGTTGGCGGGCGTGCTACACCAAGTCAGTGGCGTGGTGTTTGGCAAATGCAGCGACTGTGAGCCCGGTAACAATAGCTATGGCTCCCTTACCTTGGAAGAGGTCTTGGAACAACACCTGCAACCTTTAAAAGTACCAGTTTACAGCGGGGCCATGATTGGCCACATTACCCACAAATTTACCATACCCGTGGGTGCCGAGGCAGAAATTAACGCCACCAATGGCACTATTCAACTGCTAAACGGCGTTGTGGTGTAACTTGCAAGCCACCATTTTATCCTTTTTACAGAAAAACGGATTAACTTGCAGGTTAATCATTGCCCACACACTCTACAATTGCTTCGTCTTGAAAAAATATAGTTTACACCCCCTGCTCCTATCTTTGTTTTTCTTATTGGCCTCTGTCTCTGTTGAGGCCCAGTCTCGCAAGAAAACTACTTCTAAAAAGGCACCGGTTAAGAAAACAGCCACTACCGCTAAAGCCGCCGCCGCTAAAAAACCAGTCGTTCCGGTGTTCAACCCCAAGACAGACCCTCCCTTTTTGGGTGGAAACAACCGCTGGGTGGACTCGGTGTTCAAAACCCTGAGCCCCGAGGAGCGGATTGCGCAGTTGATTATGATTCCGGTGTACTCTAATAAGAACCAGGCGCACGTGGATTCTATCTCTCGGCTTATCAACACTTACAAAGTGGGCGGCTTGATTTTCTTCCAGGGCGGGCCGGTGCGTCAGGCACATATGACCAACCGTTACCAGAAGGAAAGCAAGGTGCCGTTGATGGTATCTATTGACGGCGAGTGGGGCTTGGGCATGCGTCTGGACAGCACTGTCAAGTTTCCGTACCAGATGGCTTTGGGCGGTATTGAGAATGAGAAACTCATCTATGACATGGGTGCCGAAATTGCGCGTCAGTGCCGTAGACTGGGCATTCACGTGAACTTCGCGCCGGTGATTGACGTGAACAACAACGCCAATAACCCCGTGATTGGCTTCCGGTCCTTCGGTGAGGATAAATACAACGTGACCCGCAAGGCATTGGCCTACGTAAAGGGCATGCAAGACAACCAGGTGCTGGCCAACGCCAAGCACTTCCCTGGTCACGGCGATACCAACGTAGACTCGCATTACGGCTTGCCGGTGCTTCATTTCTCAAAGCAACGCTTAGATTCGGTGGAGTTGTACCCGTTTAGAGAATTGATGAAAAACGGTTTGGGCAGTTTGATGGTCGCGCACATGAACATACCGGTGCTGGACAACACCAAAGACCTGGCCTCTACCCTTTCCAAACCTATTGTATGGGGACTGCTCAAGCAGGAGATGGGCTATAAGGGCTTGGTGTTCACAGATGCCATGAACATGCAGGCCGTTGCCAAATATTACGCACCCGGCGTGGTAGACGTGAAAGCCTTATTGGCGGGCAATGACATGCTCCTCAATACCATGGATGTTAAAAACACCATTGAAGAGGTGAAAAAAGCCATTGTCAACAAGGAAATCACCCAGGCCGAGATTGACCTTCGTTGCAAAAAAGTGCTGGCCGCCAAGCAGTGGTTGGGCTTGGACAACATGAAGCCTATTGAGACCAAGAACCTCATCGCTGACCTCAACAATCCGTACGCCAACTACCTCAACAACCAGTTAACCGAGGCCTCATTGACCCTGCTCAGAAACAAGAATAAACTCTTGCCTTTGCAGGACTTGGATACCTTAAAGATTGCCACCTTAGCCGTGGGCACCACCCAGGAAACCGACTTCCAGAAAGGCTTGGCGCGCTATACCAAAGTAGACAACTTCTTTTTGCCTTCTACCAGCTCCATCGCTGATTTGCAGAAACTGAAAGAGCAACTACAAGGCTACAACCTCATCATTGCCGGCGTACACAAACTGCAACTGAAAGCCGGAAGCAGCAATTTTGGCATCACCGCTGAGATGAACCTCTTCCTAAAAGACCTCATTAGAAGCAAGCGTACCATTGTGGGCGTATTCGGCAACGTATACAGCCTGGCCAAGTTTGAGGACGTTGAACGCGCCGACGCCGTAGTGGCTGGTTACCAAGAAAATGACATCACCCAAGACTTGGCCGCTCAGTTGATTTTTGGTGGTATTGGCGCCAAAGGCAAACTGCCCGTTACGCTTTCCAGCGCCTTTAAAGTAGGCGATGGCCTCAAAACCGACACTGGCTTTAGACTGGCGTATTCCTTCCCCGAGGCGGTAGGCTTGAAGAGCCAGGATTTGGCCGGCATTGACTCTTTGATGGCGCAGGCCATACGAGAGAAAGCCACCCCAGGCGGCCAGGTACTCATTGCCAAGAACGGGAAGGTGATTTACAACAAGTCCTTTGGCTACCATACCTATGAAAACAAGACGCCGGTGCAGACCACAGACTTGTATGACCTGGCGTCGGTGACCAAGATAACTACCTCTCTGGCGGCCTACATGCGCCTGCACGGCCAGGGACGCTTTGACGTGGATAAGACCCTGGGCGAGTATCTGCCGCTCATGAAGGAGTCTAACAAAGACAACCTGCGCTTTAGGGATGTCTTGACCCACCAGGCCCGCCTCAAGTCCTGGATTCCGTTCTGGAAGGACGCCGTCAAACACAACGGCGAACTGAAGAGTCATGTCTTTAAACCAGACTCGTCTGAGAAGTACCCGTACCGCGTGGCCCAGAACCTGTTCATTAGAAAAGACTACGCCGAGGAGAAGATTTACGAAGAGATAAAAGACTCGCCGCTCAACGAGAAACTGGGCTACGTGTACAGTGACCTGTCCTTCATACTAGCGCCGCTGGTAGTCCAGAAGATTACCGGTCAAGACTTTGAGACCTATTTAAAAGACAGCATTTACCGTCCGCTGGGCGCCAATACATTGACGTTCAACCCCTACAAGCTGTACCCGTTGTCGCGCATTGTGCCCACGGAGTATGACTCCCTTTTCAGAAAGCAGTTGCTGCACGGCACCGTGCATGACGAGGGCGCCGCCATGCTGGGCGGCATCAGTGGCCATGCCGGCCTGTTTGGTACTGCCAATGACGTAGCCAAGGTGATGCAACTGTACTTGAACGACGGCATCTACGCAGGCAAGCGCTTAATTGCCAACCACGTGGTGAGCACCTTCAGCAAGTGCCAGTTCTGCCCGGACAATTACCGCGCCCTGGGCTTCGACCGTCCGTCTAAGCCCGGCACGCCCAACGGAAATGCCGCGCCTAGCGCCCCTATTGAAAGCTTCGGGCACACGGGCTTCACGGGCATTTACACCTGGGTAGACCCGGTGAACAGATTGGTGTATGTATTCACCTCTAACCGTGTGCACCCTACCCGTGAGAACCCTAGACTTAGTCAGTTGAACACCCGCACTAACATTATGCAGGTAGTCTATGACGCCATGGAGAAGGCGAAAAAGAAAGACACGCCGGGCAAGTAATTACTATTCTTATTTATCAGGAGATGGAATTCAAGCCTCCCATAGCTGAACGAGAGACGAATGAGCTCATACGTATTGCAAGCTCTCCTGGTAAGTGGAATCCTCTCGCGGTAGAACAGGCAAAACAGGAACTAATAAATAGGCAGGTTACAGAACAGACTATCAAAAAGAAGGTAGCCATCTGGGACAGATTCTATGAAAGAAAACGTCAAGCAACGCTTGACAAAAGATTTGATGAGGGATACGACTGGTTAGACCTATTATTTAATCCCATCCACTTTCTAATGGAGATATTAACTGACTGGCATTTGAAAGAAGACGGCTATATCAAGAAGCATCTCCAGCGCAGGATTTTTCTTTCTTTTCTAGGGTTGTTAATTGTACTGGTTTACTTCCTGCTTTAGAAGAGTCTCTTACGAGAAAATTGAATAGGCAAAGGCCACGCTGAATTAGTCAGCGTGGCCTTTTATGTTGATGCCGTTTTTGGTCTGTTTTCTGGAAAAGAGGCCGAAAACGGCATTTTGGTTTACAATAATGAATCGGGCTTATGATGCACAAACTTTAATAAAGCCTTAAAATGCAACTGCAAACTCCATTCATTTCAGTTCATTCCAAATAGCAGGATGTATTCTAGCAGACAATGAAATTTTATGGTTTTTCACTTCAGATGACTTATAGGATAGAACTGGAATGTTATAGCCATAGGTGAGACTCCCGAAGAAAAAGTCAAATCCGGCCTCAGGCAATATCCTTAAGTCTAGTTTTGTATCATCTACGTATCCAACTGCACTTGTCCGAAGCGCTATCAGCATACCAGACAATTCAAACCCAATCTTTGGCGCATAAATGAATCTGTCTTTTCTGAAATTAGCTTCCAGCCCTAGTCTAGGCCCTAAGAAGCCATACCCATGCCCTAGGTAAACATCTGCATAGAAAAGATTAACTTCTCCAAATACCTGCCCCTGATAGGCTATACCCGGTGAGACAATGAGTTTGCGCTTGTCTTCATCTCCTAAATCCTGACCTGCCGCAGAAACGCCAAAAAAGCCTACTATCAAGTAAGTGCAGAAAAGTTTTTTCATCAACCAAAAGTAAACAACTAATTGCTCAACGTCAGCTGGAAATGCGGGGAGGCTTGGGTGATGCCATCGCCGTCCTTTTCGTCGGTGCTTCGCCAGCGGCCTTGGTCATAAATCCAGCCGTTGCGTTTCTGGCTGGAGGGGCCGTAGGTTCTGATGCTGGGTTCGTAAGCGACACTGCCTTTTATCTTCTGGCCGGTTTCTGAGTCTTCTTTCTCATAGATATTCTGCTTGAGGATGAGCCACTCAAAGGCAATGAACACGCCGGTTTTGGGTATCTGCACATCATACAGGCTTACATCCACGGCCACCTTCTGCACGCCTTTTCCAGCTTCTACCACCAAGGGCACAGGCAATAAATCTGCGCCAGGCGCGCCGTCTTCGCCTACTTTGTAGAGGTGCACCTTGAACTTCGCTTTCTTTATGTTGCTGAGCGTGACCAGGGCAATTTCATCTAAGAAGGGCGTAGCAGAAAACGAAGGTTGGTACGGAATATACTGCGCTACTATCCAAGGCGTGCCGTTGCTACTGAAGGCAAACTCGGTGCGGTCACTTAGCTTGTTGATGATCTTCTTGTCTCTGGGCATGTTTTTCTTGACCACCACTTCTTTAAGCGTAGTCTGCACGGGCACCAGCTTTACGGTCATGACTCCCGCGTGGGCATCAACCTTTGCTCGATCATAGCCCAGGCAAGAGACCACCAGGGTTTTGCCGGTGGCGGCGTTACTCAGGGAGAACTTACCTGCTTCATCTGAGGTGGTGCCTAGGTTTTCGTTCTCTACCCAGATATTGGCGTATGGGACAGGCTTGCCAGTAGTTTGGTCTGTCACCACTCCTTTCACCTGCCCCAGGACAGCACCAGACAAAAGAAACAGGACGAAGACCAGAAACCCAAGTGGCCGCATACGTGATTTAGTTTAGGATGCAAGGTAAGAGCAGATCCGTCGTTTTTGGCCTGATTTCCAGGAAACAGCCCAAAAACGACAGGTCTGGATAAGGCGGAGCCAGTTATTTTACTTTAGCCACTGAGAAGACGTCGGCCACCACATTGTCTTCACCTACTTTGCGCGCGTCGGTGGGGCTGTCGAAGACCACGAGCAGATGGTTCTCGTCGAAAATGGCCAAGCCCTCGGCCTTGTCTCTGCCGGTGGTTTCGCCGCTTCCGTGAGGTACGTCAAAGAGATGCTCCAGGTCTTTCCTATGAACGATCTGTTCTTCGCCTGTGGTATGCAGCATGGCGTCTGGCCAGCGGTACACGGCAATCACTCCATCCAAATCCATGGTAGGACCGGCCAAGATGTAGAGGTCGTTGTTCTGGATCCTGAGTTCGCGTACGCCCTTGCCGCTGGCATGGATGAAATGCTTCTTGTAGGGTTTTCCCGTCTCCTTAAACGTGGCCAGTTGCAGCACGCCCTCGTCTTTGGTTTCCTCTAGTTTCAGTTCCAGGACCATGGCCCAGCCCCTTACCACCGGACCGCGCAAGCCCACAAACACGCGGTTCTCATGCATGGCCAAGCCTTCAATGTCAAAGCCGTTGTCCTTGCCCGGTATCTTCAGGAAGTCTTTGATGTGCGGATCATCCTGAATGGCGTCCATGAGTTGGTTGCTGTCCTTGTCACCTTTGAGTTGGGCGGCTCTAAGCATTTCGCCGGGGGTGTTTGGATCTGGGCATTCTTTGCAGAGACTAAACACGCCGTCTTGGTCTTTGGTCAAGGGAATGCGCGCCAGAATGTATCGGTTGGGGTCTGAAGACACTTTAGCCAGTCGTTTGATCTGCTTTTTAAAGGACTCTTCCTTGCGCGGCTTTTTGCGCTTTAAACTATGCGAGCCCACAATCCAGAGGTAGCCGCCAGACTCGCCCAGGCCTTCAATGTCCACCTCAGAGTTCTTGCCGTCGGGCAGGTCCAGGTACTCAGACAAGTCAAAATGAGTATGCTCGGCAAACGTATTCTCGCCGGTCTTCTTAAGGCGCTCCAAAGAGGTGCGCTCATCACAGCTTACCCAGAGGTAGTCGCCGGTGCGTAGCACGGTAGAGAGGCCGTCCCGCACGTGCTTGCCGTCTGCGTTAACGCTCTGCTTGGGGTCAAACTGAAGCTCAAGATGAAACGATTGGTTTTTCATAGTGGTAGTAGGTACGGGAGAAGGGCTGATTTACAAATTGAAAGCTAGTCGTTTTTGGCCTGTTTTCTGGAAAACAGCCCGAAAACGCAAAAAGGCAGCCTTTTCACAGACTGCCTTTTTGTAGAGGAAGATGTTGTGCTTATTGCATCAACGTGATTTTACGCTCTACGGTATTGAAAGGCCCGGGAATCACCTGGCCTTGCGCGTTGATCAACTCCAGTTTGAAGGTGTTCTCGCCCATGGGCAGGCCTTCTACCAGGTAGGGTAACCACTGGTCCAGGATGAACTCGTTGCCGTTGATGGTAGCGCGCACCTTGTTGCCGTCTTTGTTCAAGGTGGTGTTCACCAGATAGAAATCCAGCATCACCTTTCTAGTATCGGCGCCTTTGTATTCGCCCTTAGGACGGCTATAGAACAAGTGCTGGGCGTTCTCGTCAAACTTGGTGGCGTTGGCAGGGGCATTGCCCACGTTGATAACGCGCAGGTCAAAAGCCTCTTTGTGCTTAATGCTCTCATGGTATGAACGCGACAAGAACGATAGCACTACGTGCTGACCCGGCTTGATGGCTTTCTTGAAGCTTGGCTTGTAGTGCGCCGTGTAAGGCTCGTTGTCCACGATGTTGTGGATGTGCTGGCCTTCTTTGGAGTTGGCGTGCTCATGCGTGCCCGCGTCTGAGGTTTGTTGCGTGAGCTGGAAGTTTTCTACCTCATAGGTGAACTGCACAGAGTCGCCGGTCACCTTGGCGTTTTTCTCAGGCTGTTTCAATTCCAGTTCAGCATCCGGAAAGTCAACCGAGTTGCTGTACGAGTACACTTTCAAACCGCCTTTCTCCATGGGCGTGCCCATGGTGCCGTTATGCTGCACCGCAGAGGCTGTGTCATGCGCAACGGTGTGGTCTTCAGTGGTGGTGGTTTCAGTAGTGGTTTTTTTCTCGCTGCAGGCAGATGCCATGAGCATAGCCGCAATGGCTACAAAAGACAAGTGTTTCTTTTTCATAGTACAATGGTTTTCGTATAACACGGGAGAATGTTTCAAAGATAGAAATTTTGTATCTTGCCCAGCTAAAAACACCCTTTTCAAGAACCGTTTATTTACACCATATGAACGATAAATTATTAGAGGAAATACCCTCTTTAGATCTAGCCGATTTCACGTCTGGCGACCCTGCCAAGAAAGCTGCGTTTGTGAAAGCCATGGGCGATGCGCACCAGAACATAGGCTTTGTCGCCCTTAAAAACCACGGACTAAGCGATGAGTTGACGGCGAGTCTGTATGCGGCCATCAAAAAATTCTTCGCGTTGCCAGATGACGTGAAGCAGAAATATGAGATCCCGGGTCTTGCCGGTCAGCGCGGCTACGTGGGCAAAGGCAAAGAGCACGCCAAGGGCCGCAACACCGGCGACTTGAAAGAGTTCTACCACGTGGGCCAGGAAGTAACCGACAACGATCCTATCAAGGAAGAGTACCCAGACAACGTTTGGCCAACAGAGGTACCTGAGTTCAAAGAAGTAGCTCTAGAGGCGTATCAGCGCCTGGAGGCTGCCGGCAAGCAAGTCTTGAAAGCCCTGGCTATCTACTTGGGTCTGTCTGAGGATTACTTTGATGCCAAAGTGCACAACGGCAATAGCATTCTACGCCCTATCCACTACTTTCCTATTGAAAACCCAGACGCCGTACCGGCAGATGCCGTACGCGCCGCTGAGCACGGTGACATTAACCTAATCACTTTGTTGATGGGTGCCTCTGCTGACGGTTTGCAGGTATTGCGCCGTGACGGCAAGTGGATTCCTATCACCGCCCTACCAGAGCAGGTGATTGTGAACGTAGGCGATATGCTGTCCCGTCATACCAACAACAAATTGAAGTCTACCATCCACCGCGTAGTGAACCCGCCGCGCGAGCTGATGAACACGTCTCGCTTCTCTATTCCGTTCTTCATGCACCCGCGTTCAGAAATGGACTTGACCTGCCTGGAAGGCTGTATTGATGAGCAGAATCCTAAGCAGTTCCCAGACATCACCGCCGGTGATTTCTTGAATGAGCGCTTGGTAGAGCTTGGCCTGAAGAAGAAATAATTCAGTTTTTTTAGCAATTTAGAAAGGAGCCTTATGGGCTCCTTTCGTTTTTATGCCTATTTTTAGAAAATAGCCTAAAACCGATATTTAACTCTGCCCTATTGCGCCCTCGTAATTACATCTTCTTGAAAGACGTGGCCTACCTGGCCATTACCGCGTATGGAGGGCCTCAGGCGCACATTGCCATGATGATGCGGCTGTTAGTAGAGAAACGCAATTACATTGACGAGAAGGAGCTCATGGAGCTGAACGCCCTGTGCCAGATTCTGCCGGGGCCTTCCTCTACCCAGACCATTACGGCCATTGGTTTTAAAGTGGGGGGTCCCAATCTGGCATACCTTACGTTGCTGGTCTGGATTCTGCCCGCCGCCGTTATCATGACCGCCGCCGCCCTAGCCATCTCTATTCTAGGTGACCAAGGCGCCCCACTAGGCTTTACCAGGTTTATTCAGCCTATGGCGGTTGGGTTTGTGGCGTTCGCTGCCTGGAAAATAAGTTCTAAGGTGGTGCATACCAAGGGCGGCATCGTCATCATGGTCTTCTCCGCTATTCTGGCGTTTTTCTTCCGGTCACCGTGGGTGTTTCCTTTGCTTTTGTTGATTGGCGGAAGTCTGACTGCCCTGCGTTTTCAGAAACAGCCCATTCTCAAGAAAGAACCTATGCATGTAGAGTGGGCCAACTTTCTACTGTTCATTGGCGTTCTGGTGGCGGCCGCTTTGCTAGGTAGGTTCACTCAGTTTAAGGCAGTATTACTTTTTGAGAACTTCTACCGGAACGGCAGTTTGATTTTTGGCGGGGGCCAAGTCTTGATTCCGGTAATGTACACGGAGTTTGTGGAGTTCAAGGAGTACCTCACGTCTAAGGAGTTTCTTTCTGGCTTCGCCTTGGTGCAGGCCCTGCCCGGTCCCGTCTTCTCGGTTTGTACCTACATTGGCGTACTCTCCATGCGTGAATACGGTATCTGGGGCGAGTTGCTGGGCGCGTTTGTGGCTACGGTGGGCATCTTTCTACCCGGCACATTCTTAATCTTCTTTGTCATTAGGTTCTGGGAGGAGCTGCGCAAGTACCGTGTCATTCAAGCCTCCCTGGAAGGCATCAACGCTGTGGGTTCTGGCATGGTCTGCGCGGCCGCTATTATGCTTTATCATCCCATTGAGAACACGCCTTATAACTTTGGGTTGGTGGTGGTTACGTTTGCGCTCTTGCTCTGGACCAAGATTCCTTCGCCGCTGTTGATTCTCACCGGGTTGCTTGTGGGGTTTGTCTTCCCGGGGTAAGCATCCGTTTTTGGCCTGTTTTGGTGAAAATAAGCTAAAAACGAAGCCTATGTTTCTGCTATTACTAAATCATTTTCTATGCCTAAACTGAGGATAGTTGTAACACTTCTTATTTGCATTGCTCCTACCTGTCTCTTTGCGCAAAGCCCCCGCATTAAATTCTCTTCCCAAGAGGTGAGAAGCGATATGGGGTATCTGCGATCCTCCTTAGAGGAAACTCATTTCAATTTATATGCTTATACCTCTAAACCAGAATTTGAGAAGAATTACAAGAGGATAATTAACTCACTTACCACAGATTCTCTCACGCTTTTGCAGGCCACCAATCTCTTCCAGAAAGTAGTGACCAAAGCGCAAACTGGCCATTGCGAGATTGATTTTCCGGCGTACTCTTATATTCTGTATGCGCAAAACGGCGGCACTGTCTTTCCGCTGGAGATTGCGTTAGAAAACGGCAAGGCTTATGTGCGCAAGAACTTCTCAGGAAATAAGGCTATCCAAATAGGAACACAGGTTACCAGCATGAACGGCCAAAAAGTGGACAAGATACTGGCTCAGCTCTATCCGCATATATCTGCTGAACGCCTCTACTTTAAGAATGCCAAGCTGGAGTTCTGGTCTCTTCCGCGGCTGTATTGGCAGGTCTTCGGTGAGCAGGACTCATTTGAGGTCGCTTTTCTTCACGGCGGAAAGACAACTGCTCACACCCTAAGCGCCATCTCCATCATGGACTATGAAAACAACCGGCAAGGCGAAATTCTTCGTTCTGCCAGGAGCTTCAAGTTTTTAGGGAATACGGCTTATCTGCATCCTGGAGCCTTTAGCGGAGACCCTGCAACCGGCGAAGCCTCATTTAAGCATTTTGTAGACTCGGCGTTTGCAGCCATCAGACATCAAAAAGCCGATGTGCTAGTCATTGATTTGCGCAATAACGCAGGAGGCCATAACGCCTATAGTGACTACTTGATTTCTCACATTGCCACTAAACCGTTTAAATGGAATTCTTCTTTCCAACTCAAGCCCAGCACGCTTTTAAAGGACCAGATTAGGTTGCAAAAAGACACTTCAGACAATTACTCACAGGCCATCTTAACCCATGCTACCGGGCAAGTCTTTGACTATGCGACAGAAAGTTACCTACCGGCAATAGATGACAAGCGATTTAAGGGAAAGGTCTACGTCCTGATCAATCGGCAGACGTACTCTATGGCGGCGGTAACGGCGGCCCTTGTGCAAGACTACCAGTTTGCCATCCTTGTGGGCGAAGAGACCGGTGATCTGCCTACCCTCTACGCCTCGCAGTTTTCCTTCAACTTGCCTGCAACAAGCGTTCAAGTGAAAGTCCCTAAAGGTTATATGGTACGTCCAAACAAAAGCCAAGCCTTGAAAGGCGTTCAACCGGACATTGTCATCAAAGACCATTTGCTAGATGAAGAAGACGAAATTCTAAACGGCCTATTGAGCAGAATCACTCCCTCCAATAAGTAAACCTCTACTAGAAGCTGAACTTGTCAAGGCCGTTTTTGGCTTGTTTTGAAGAAAACAGCCAAAAAACGAAAGAGCCGGCAAAGTTTACGCTTTGCCGGCTCTTCTTTTATTTAATTCCAGGTTCTAGTGCTTCAAGATGCTGAGCAGGTAGTCACCGTAACCGCTCTTGCGCAACGGCTCTGCTACGCGCTGCAGTTGCTCTGCGTTGATGAAACCCATGCGGTAGGCAACTTCCTCAATGGCCCCAATCTTCAAGCCTTGACGCTCTTCAATCACCTGTACAAACGTGGCAGCCTGCATTAAAGATTGAATGGTGCCTGTGTCAAGCCAAGCCGTTCCTCTATCCAGGATGCCTACCTTCAGTTTCCCTTGGCGCAGGTACTCCTTGTTCACGTCTGTGATTTCATACTCACCGCGCGGGCTGGGTTGTAGGTTTTTGGCTATTTCTACTACATTATTGTCATAGAAATAAAGCCCTGGCACTGCGTAATTAGATTTTGGCTGAGTAGGCTTTTCCTCTATAGACAAGGCTTTTTTGTTCTCATCAAACTCTACCACCCCGTAACGCTCTGGGTCATGTACATGGTAGGCAAACACTACCCCGCCCTCTGGGTCATTATTGGACTGCAGCAATTGGCTCATGCCAGAACCGTAGAAGATGTTGTCTCCCAGCACCAATGCTACTTTGTCTTGCCCAATAAACTCCTCGCCAATGACAAACGCCTGCGCGAGGCCATTAGGTACTTCTTGTTTGGCATAGCTGAAACTACAACCTATCTGACTGCCGTCCCCTAGCAGGCGCTCAAACATGGGCAGGTCATGCGGGGTGGAGATGATGAGAATATCCTTGATGCCTGCCAACATTAATGTAGACAGCGGATAATAGATCATGGGTTTGTCATACACGGGCATCAACTGCTTGCTTACCGCTAAGGTCAATGGGTGCAATCTGGTGCCTGAGCCACCGGCTAAGATTATTCCTTTCATGATATATTATTTCTGATTGTAAATGAAATCCTGGTTGTCTTTAAACCAGGCCAAAGTCTTTTGTAATCCTTCCTGAATTCTGATCTGAGGATCATATCCCAGCAAACGCTTAGCTTTAGAAATATCAGCCAAGCTGTCTCTGATGTCACCGGCTCGTTCTGGGCCGTACTCTGGCGTGATGTCCACACCGGCTTCTTCTTTTAGAATATTGAACAGGTCATTCAGAGAGGTTCTGTCTCCTACCGCAATATTGTACACCTGATTGATAGCATCTGGATTCTCAACCAAAGCGGCTCTAATGTTGGCTTCCACGCAGTTCTCCACGAAGGTAAAGTCACGGGTCTGACCGCCGTCACCGTTCATCCTAGGCGACTTGCCATTCATGACGGCGTCAATGAACAAAGGAATCACAGCCGCATAGGCACCATTCGGATCTTGCCTTGGCCCGAAGATGTTGAAGTACCGCAGTCCTATGATTTCCATGCCGTAGGTCTTGCCAAACACATCGGCGTACAGTTCATTGGCGTATTTGGTCACGGCGTAGGGAGAAAGCGGCTTGCCAATCACATCCTCTACTTTGGGCAGTGACTTGCTGTCGCCATAGGTGGAGGAAGACGCTGCGTACACAAAACGCTTCACGTTCTGCTCTTTGGTGGCCATGAGCATGTTCACAAAACCACCTACGTTCACCTCATTGGAGGTTACCGGATCTTTCACGCTCCTTGGCACGGAACCCAAGGCCGCCTGGTGCAATACTACGTCCATCCCCTCGCAGGCTTTCATGCAATCCTCCAAGTTCCGGATGTCCCCTTCTAGGACTTCCAGCCGCTCATTGCCTTCAAATGCTCTTAGGTTCTTGTGGAATCCGTTGGAGTAGTTGTCCAGTACCCGCACTTTTTTAGCATTGTACTTCAAGAGGTATTCCACCAGATTAGAGCCAATGAAACCCGCGCCGCCGGTTACTAGAAAAGAAGTCTGCTCCAAAGAGCCTGTATGAAAAGGATGATTATACACGGTATTGAATTAGGAATTAAAAATTAGGAGTTGACTGTCTATCCTTAATTCTGTTGAGGAATTACCTTTTATCATGACGGTAAGAGAAAATCCTTCTAACATTTAATAAATAAAACTTCCGTTTTTGGCCTGTTTTCATGAAAACAGGCCAAAAACGGAAGCACTGGGATTAGCGGTTGTACTGCTCTTGGTAATAGGCTTGGTAATTACCGGAGGTGACGTTGGTCAGCCATTCTTCATTCTGCAGATACCAATCCACGGTTTTCTCCAGACCTTCTTCAAAGGTCACAGATGGTGCCCAGCCTAGCTCATTCATGATTTTTGAAGAGTCAATTGCGTAGCGAAGATCATGGCCGGCTCTGTCTGTTACAAACGTGATAAGCCCACGCGAAGTACCTGGCTCACGATGCAGTTTCTGGTCCATGATGTCACAGAGCAAATGAATGAGGTCAATGTTCCGCCATTCGTTCACACCGCCAATATTATAGGTTTCGCCTACCACGCCTTTATGGAACACGTCATCAATGGCACGGGCATGGTCAATCACATACAACCAATCTCTTATGTTCTCGCCCTTGCCATACACCGGCACCGGCTTCATATTTTTGATGTTGTTGAGTGCCAACGGAATCAGTTTCTCAGGAAAGTGATTAGGACCGTAGTTATTGGAGCAGTTAGAGATTTTCACCGGCAGACCATAGGTATGGTAATAGGCTCTCACAAAATGGTCTGAGCTGGCTTTTGAGGCTGAATACGGCGACCTAGGATCATATTTGGTCTCTTCCGTAAACATGCCTTCCTCGCCTAAAGAGCCATATACCTCATCTGTAGAAATATGGTAAAAGGTTTTGTTGCTGAAATCAGACTTCCACAGCTCTTTGGCGGCATGCAATAAGTTACAGGTACCGTTTACGTTTGTGCGCACAAAGGCCATGGGATCTGTAATAGACCGGTCCACGTGCGACTCGGCGGCCAAGTGCATCACAGCATCAAACTGGTGTTCTTGAAACAGGCCGTTGATATACTCCTGATCGGTAATGTCACCTTTAATAAAGCTGTAGTTAGGAGCATTCTCAATATCTGTCAGATTTTGAAGGTTGCCCGCGTAGGTCAGCTTATCAAGGTTGAATATTTGGTAGTTGGGGTATTTATTGACGAATAGTCTCACTACGTGTGAGCCAATAAATCCCGCGCCTCCTGTAATTAATATTTTCATTCCTTCTTAGATAATTACTTTCCTAAATGTTGTTGCCAAGCCCATGAGCTTGCCAGACTTTCTTCAAGAGATAAAGATGTCTTAAAGCCAAGTTCTTGGGTTGCCTTGGTCACATCTGCATAGATGGCGGGCACGTCACCAGCCCTGCGTGGCCCAGTAGTGTATGCGAACGGCTTGCCTGTTGCTTTTTCAAATGCCTTTACCACGTCCAATACACTGCTTCCCTGCCCTGTGCCAATGTTGAAGACCTCAAAAGCGGCAGGCTCCTCTTTCTCCAAACGCTTAATAGCCGCCACGTGCGCTTTGGCCAGGTCCACTACGTGCACATAGTCTCTAATACAGCTCCCATCTGGAGTGTCATAGTCAGTACCATACACAGTGAGACTATCTCTTAAACCGGCGGCCGTCTGTGTAATGAAAGGCACCAGGTTGTTTGGAATACCTAAGGGAAGCTCGCCAATCAGCGCCGACTCATGCGCTCCGACCGGGTTGAAATATCTGAGCGCGATGGTTCTTAGCGAGCTTCCGCTAGAAGCCACATCTCTTAGAATCTCCTCATCAATCTTTTTGGTATTGCCGTAAGGCGAGTTGGCTTTCTGGGTAGGCGTTTCTTCGGTGACAGGAAGTTTTTCTGGAATGCCATACACGGTACAAGAAGAAGAGAACACCAAACGCGTCACCTTATTGGCTTCCATCACTTGCAAAAGCGTCACCAAGCCTGCCACGTTGTTGTGGTAGTACTTCAAAGGTTCTGCCACCGACTCTCCCACGGCCTTAAAAGCGGCAAAGTGAATGACCCCGGCAATATCACCTTCTTTGGTAAACACTTCTTGCAAGGCCTTCGCGTCTGTGCAATCTACCTTATGGCAAACCACGTCATGGACCAGAATCTGAGAAATGCCTGTTAGCATCCGTTCCTCTGAATTGCTGAAGTCATCTACAATAATAGGCGTATAGCCGGCATTAGCCAACTCTACCACTGTATGCGAGCCAATATACCCTGCGCCCCCTGTAACTAGTATTTTACTCATATTCAATTTTTATAAGCTCCAGTATGGTAGAGAATTGATCTTACCGCGGTAAATTCCTTTCAGGTCGATCACGATTGGATGGTCTGTAGAGATGCTCTTGAAGTAGCTTTCGTCCAAGCCCAGATAGTCTTTATGGTTAACGGCCACTACAATGGCATCATAGTCATTGGTTGGTGTTTCTTTAAGCCCAAAACCGTACTCATGTTCCAACTCTTGAGAATCAGCGTATGGGTCCACCACGTCCACCTGCACCCCGAAGCTCTTGAGCTCATTGATGACATCTGCTACTTTTGAATTGCGGATGTCTTCTACGTTCTCCTTGAAGGTAGCGCCCATCACCAATACTTTGGCTTTAGAGATGGCCTTGCCTTCTTTAATCATCATTTTAATGGCTTTGCTGGCCACGTAAGCGCCCATGCCGTCATTGATGGTACGGCCGCTCAAGATAATTTTAGAGTCATAGCCCAGGGCTTTGGCTTTGTAGGTCAAGTAATACGGATCCACGCCAATGCAATGTCCGCCTACCAGTCCCGGGAAGAATTTCAGGAAGTTCCACTTGGTGCCCGAGGCCTCCAATACTTCATAGGTGTTGATGTCCATTCTGTCAAAGATGATGGACAGTTCGTTCATCAACGCGATGTTCACGTCGCGCTGGGTGTTCTCAATGATCTTGGCCGCCTCGGCTACCTTGATAGAAGACGCACGGTGCACGCCGGCCTCAATCACCAGCTCGTATACCTTAGCCACGACGTCCAGAGACTCAGCGTCACAGCCAGAAACTACCTTTACAATCTTGGTAAGCGTATGCTCTTTGTCGCCCGGGTTGATGCGCTCCGGGGAGTAGCCCACTTTAAAGTCTTGATGGAATTTCAAGCCAGACTCGCGCTCCAGCACCGGTATGCAGTCTTCTTCGGTACAGCCCGGATAAACGGTTGACTCATACACCACGTAATCTCCTTTTTTCAACACCTTACCAACCGTAGAAGAGGCGCCCAACAGAGGTTTCAAGTCTGGTAAGGCATAGGCGTCAATGGGAGTAGGCACTGCCACAATAAAGAAACGCGCCTCTCTTAATACCTCCAAGTCATGCGTAAAGGTGATGTCTGTGCCTTCAAAGGCAGAAGCTTCTAATTCACCGCTGGGATCAATGTTGTTGCGCATCATCTCTACACGCTTCTCATTGATATCAAACCCAATCACACTGATTTTTTTGGCGAACTCCAACGCAATAGGGAGTCCCACATATCCTAATCCGATTACTGCTAGTTTGGCCTCTTTGTTAAGTAGTTGCTGATACACAAGTATTCTATTAAATGGATAACCTTGTTACTGTATTATTTTCTATCTGGTAGATTTCTCCGGTCTCGGGGCAATTGGCTTTGTTCGCTTCGTCAAAGACCAGCTTGTGGCCCGCCTCGCTCACCCAACCATGTTGCTTGGATGGATTGCCGTACACCAGGGCATACGGCGGTACGTCTTTGGTGACCACCGCTCCGGCGCCAATCAAAGCGTAGGATCCAATGGTGTTCCCGCAGACAATGGTGGCGTTGGCACCAATACTCGCGCCTTTCTGCACCAACGTCTTTAGGTACCCTCCTCTTCGGTTAATGGCACTTCTGGGATTTAACACATTGGTAAACACCATGGACGGACCCAGGAACACATCGTCCTCGCAGACTACTCCGCTGTAGACAGAGACGTTGTTCTGGATTTTTACATTCTCGCCTAGGACCACGTCTGGTGAGATGACAACGTTCTGCCCTATGTTGCAGCGCTTGCCAATGGTACAATTAGGCATGATATGGGAGAAATGCCAGATCTTGGTGCCCTCGCCTATGGTGCAGCCCTCATCTAGGACGGCGGTTTCATGGGCAAAGTAGGATTGAGAAGTTTCTGACATCGGCAAAAGGGACCCTAGAGAATCAGGCTACCTACGGACAAACCTGACAAAAGGATATCATTATTTTTAATTGGCAAAGGTACGGTATTTATAATAATTACTCCATGCCCTAGTAAAAGCGCTAGAAACGCCTGTTGGCTAAACGTGAAAAGCAGCCACGAATCTATCTTTTCCACGTAAATCTTTTCTGACTTCTATTTTTTGGTAGCCCTGCTCCTGCAACATGGCCGCAGTCTCTTGAGCATAGCGCTCATTGATTTCAAAGTACAACTTGCCTTGGGGTTTTAACAACCCCTTAGCCACTTGGGCAATGCGCCGATAGAACAGCAAAGGGTCATGGTTGGGCACAAACAAGGCCAAGTGCGGCTCAAAAGCCAGTACATTCTCCCGCATCAGCTCTTTTTCCTCTTCCAGCACATAGGGCGGATTACTGATCACGGCATCTAAAGAGTGAGGCTCCAGCGCTGGGATCTCCTGCAGGATATCCTGGTGCAGCCATTGCACACTAGAACCTAATTGTTGACCATTCAGTTGGGCTATGGCTAGGGCGTCAGGAGAAACATCCAGTCCCCAAACCTGGGCGGTGGGCAACTCTAAGGACAAGGTGATAGGAATACAGCCACTGCCGGTGCCAATGTCCAGCAACTTCATACCTGGGGTATGCTTGTGTGCCTGAATGACCATCTGCACCAGTTCCTCGGTTTCTGGCCTTGGGATGAGAACTGCCGGGGACACCTGGAACTCGCGGCCGTAAAAGGAAGCCTCGCCTAATACATACTGCACCGGCTCCTGCTGGAGCAACCTTGGCAGAATCTTCTCTACTTGTTCTTGCAAAGGGACTGGCGCTTCAGAAAAACGCTGCTGGAGTAGCTCAAACCGAGAACATTTTAGCTCATGCTGCAACACCCACTCAGCAATGGTTCTGGCTTCATTGGTGTCATGAGCTGTTTCCAGTTGGGCGGTGAGCTGTTGAAGAAGTTCCTGAATAGTCATGCCTTTGTCGGTTTTGGGCAATTTCTGAAAAAACACCCGATATTCGGCACATCAATGATAGGCTTATGAAAACGGAAGACGAGAAATTCATGCAACGCGCGCTGGACCTAGCGCTTTTAGGCGAAGGCTATGCCAGACCCAACCCCCTGGTGGGCTGCGTGATTGTCCATGAAGGCAACATCATAGGCGAAGGCTGGCACCAGCAATACGGCGGTCCGCATGCCGAGGTCAACGCCATTAACAGCGTGCAGGACAAGCGCCTGTTACCCCAGTGCCGCGTGTATGTCACCTTGGAGCCTTGCTCGCATTTCGGCAAAACGCCGCCTTGCGCAGACCTGCTCATCAGTCATAACGTGAAGGACGTGGTCATCTGCAATACAGACCCCAACCCCTTGGTGGCCGGCCGGGGCATCCAGAAACTGAAAGACGCCGGATGTACTGTGCAGACGGGAATCCTGGCATACAAAGGATTGGATCTGAACAAGCGCTTCTTCACGTTCCAGATCCAGAAGCGACCATATCTGGTGTTAAAATGGGCTGAGTCTGCCGATGGTTTTATTGCCCTGCCAAATCATCAAGCCTGTCAAATCTCGGGACCGCTACCACAAAAGCTAGTGCATAAATGGCGCACCCAAGAGCAGGCCATTCTGGTAGGTACACGCACCGCCCTGCATGACAATCCCAAACTCAATGTGCGCCACTGGGCGGGGCCTTCACCACTCAGGATTACCATTGACAAGCACCTGCAACTCCCTGGCACGCATCATCTATTAGACAACTCCCATCCTACCTGGATCTATACTTTTGCCCAGAAGCCAAGTCAGTCGCAGACACACTTCGTGACGCTTTCCCGAGAACTAGATGTGCTAGACCAAATGATGCAGGACTTGCACCAGCGACAGGTACAGTCTGTACTAGTAGAAGGCGGAACCGCTTTATTAGAGTCATTCATTCACAAAGGCCTATGGGACGAGATCAGGGTCTTCAAGTCTTCTACTTACTTGAATGATGGAATTGCGGGCCCGCAGCATCCTAACCTCGATCCCACCTATAGGGAAAGAATTGGCGAGGATGAACTGTCCATTTACCGAAACCAACTCTAAGCGATTAAAACATCAGTAAAGTAAACAGTATCGTTTTTAGCCCGTTTCTTGGGAAATAGGCCAAAAACGGCAAGTTTACCTCTCGTTACTTATCTACAGTTGTAGCAGGAAACTTCAGAGGCTACCTTTGCATTAAATTTTTGGCTGATGGCTTTTCAGTTTTGGCATATAGCACATCAGCACATTCAACCATTAGCACAATATTCAAATGGCAGAAAACCTGTTAATAGATGCAAGCCTCAGCAAAGAGGAGAAATACAAAGCGTTGCTTCCGCAGATAGAAGCGCTGGTAGGCCCAGAGACCGATTTGATTGCCAACTTGGCCAACACCATGGCGGCCTTGCGGCAGGGATTCGGGTTTTTCTGGGTGGGCGCGTACCTGGTAAAGGACGGCGAACTGGTTTTGGGACCTTTTCAAGGACCGGTGGCCTGCACGCGTATTCCGTTTCATAAGGGTGTGTGCGGCGCTTGCTATACCCGCCAGGAGACCATTTTGGTGCCAGACGTAGAAGCCTTCCCCGGACACATTGCCTGCAGCTCAGATTCTAAATCTGAGATTGTGGTACCGGTCATCAAAAACGGCGAAGTGAAAATGGTGCTTGACGTGGACAGCGACCGCCTCAATGACTTTGACGAGGTAGACCAGAAGTACCTGGAGCAACTGATGAAGCTAGCCGAGAACTGGTTCTAAGCTAGTATCAGGTAGTGGGCATCAAGTAGCAAGACTTCCGTTTTTGGCCTGTTTTCTAGAAAACAGGCCAAAAACGACTTAACTAACCAATATCAGAAACTCCCTTAAAATCAGAAGCGGCTCCTTACATGTAAGGAGCCGCTTCTGATTTATATATACCTCTTAATATCTTGTTACCTGATACCAGCTTAAACCGTGGTTTTCAATTGAGCTATCACGGTCTGGCCGCCTTTGGTCTTTTGGCCTAGCTGTACTTTTACTTCGGTGTCTAGGGGAACAAAGATGTCTACGCGCGAGCCGAACTTGATGAAACCGAACTCTTCGCCTTGGTTTACTTCATCGCCTTCTTTTACATACCACACAATACGACGCGCCATGGCACCAGCAATTTGTCTAAACAACACTTCTGGACCGGCCAGAGATTCTACCACCGTAGTAGTGCGCTCATTCTTGGTACTGGATTTTGGGTGCCAAGCCACCAGGTAATTACCCGGGTGGTATTTAAAGTACTTTACCACGCCAGAAACCGGGTTACGGGTAATGTGCACGTTAATAGGCGACATAAAGATGGAGATCTGTTTGCGCATGCCCTGGAAGTACTCGGGCTCCTCTACGTCCTCAATCACTACTACTTTCCCGTCGGCGGGGGCTATCACCAAGTCCTCGTGCAACAGCAGGTTGCGGTACGGGCTCCGGAAGAACTGAAGAATGAGCAGGAATACTATCGCAGAGGCACCGGTGAAAATTCGGTTAACGAGTAGGTTGCTGTTAAAATAATAAAGTACCAGGTTAGCGATTAACAAGCCGAGCAAGGTAAAGAACAGAATCTTTCGTCCTTCTTTGTGAATTTTCATGTACTCCTTTTAGATAGTTACAGCAAAAATATAAAAAAACCGCCTCCTATCTACAAAGACGGGAAGCGGTTTCTTAAGTTTTATAAATTTTTGCCTCTACGGCGTCGGCATCCTAGAATCCGCCACGGAATTTATAGGTCTGCGCTACCTTGTCAATGGCCACGATGTAGGCCGCAATACGCATTGGCACGTTGTATTTCTGTGAGGCGTCATACACCTTATTAAAGGCTTCGGTCATGATGCGCTCAGAGCGCTCAGTCACCATCTCCAGGCTCCACTTGTAGCCCATGCGGTTCTGCACCCACTCAAAGTAAGAAACAGTCACCCCGCCAGAGTTGGCCAGGATGTCTGGCACTACCATGATGCCTTTCTCATTGATGATGCGGTCAGCGTTGGCAGACGTTGGGCCGTTGGCACCTTCTACAATCAGTCTGGCCTGGATCTTATCTGCGTTGTGCACGGTAATCACATCCTCCACAGCAGCGGGCACCAACAAGTCTACTTTAGAAGTCAACAAGTCATCATTGCTGATTTTCTCGGCACCCATGTAGCCTTCTAGTCTACCGTTGTGGGCGTTTTTATAAATGATAGCCTCGTCAATGTTGATGCCGTTCTCGTTCCAGTAGGCACCGCTTACGTCACTAACACCTAATATCTTAACACCGCGCTCTGCCAACAGCTTAGCCGCCCAAGAACCTACGTTCCCGAAGCCTTGCACCGCCGCCGTAGTTTGGTAAGGATCCATACCCAGACGATCCATGGCCGCCATGGCAGACACCATCACGCCCCGTCCGGTAGCCTCCACGCGGCCTAGTGAACCACCTAATACCAACGGCTTACCCGTCACTACAGAGTTCACGGTCATGCCCTTGGTCTTAGAATACTCATCCATCAACCAGGCCATTTCTCTTGGACCAGTACCCATGTCTGGCGCAGGAATATCCTGGTCAGGGCCAAAGGTATCAATCAAGGCAACGGTATAGGCACGGGTTAAGCGCTCCAACTCACCGGCAGACATAGTGCTAGGATCACAGATGATACCACCTTTGGCACCGCCGTAAGGAATATCCACCACGGCGCACTTCCAGGTCATCCAGGCGGCAAGGGCTTTCACCTCGTCTAGGAACACACCCATATCATAGCGGATACCGCCTTTTGACGGACCCAAGATGGTAGAGTGCACTACTCTAAAGCCTTCAAACACCCTGATGCTACCATCATCCATGGTCACAGGCAGGTTGACAATCACCTGACGGGCCGGCGATTTTAATACGTTATAGGTCTCATCGTCTAGTCCAAGTGCTTCAGCAGCAATGTTGAAGCGGGACATCATAGACTCAAATGGGCTCTCTTTGTCCTTTATCGGGGCAGGTTCTTTATAGGCCATATTATCAATTTTATAATTCTGGGTTCTATTAGGGTCACAAAATTAGAAGTTTTTTAACGCAAAGCCAGAAATCAATGCGCTATTCATGATTTGTTCTTGCTTAACGGACTAACTCCAAAAAGGCTACCAAAAAAGGCACTACTAAGATTAAACTGTCAAACCTGTCCAGGATGCCGCCGTGCCCAGGAATCAAGGTCCCTGAGTCTTTCACATCTAGGCTTCTTTTCAGCATGGACTCCACCAAATCACCCAGCACGCCAAACACAGACACCAACGCGCCCACGCCCAGCCACTGCACCAGGGTAAGGTCCTCAAAATAGATAGACAACACATAAGCGACTGTGAGCGCCAGGATGACGCCTCCCACCATGCCTTCCCAGGTCTTGCCCGGCGATATTCTAGGAAACAGCTTGTGCCTCCCAAACGACTTGCCCGCGATGTAGGCTCCCGTGTCTGAGGCCCAGATCAAGAACATAACGCCCAGAATGATCTGCCAGCTGTAGCGGTCTGGCAAGAAAGCCAGCACGTGCAGCATGCTAAACGGCGCGGCAATGTAGAGAACGCCTGTAAGCGTCAAGGCGATGTTGGTGAACGGCTGGGCTTTCTTGCGGTAGAGTTCGGCTACTAAGACCAAGAGCATGACCGGTGGCAGAAGAAACAGCCAGTCGCTGGTGATCTGGTCCTGCTTGATTAAAAAGCAGAGCACATACAGACCCACGCCCAAGAGCAAGCCCATGGCGCGGTTGGGTTGAAAACCTTTGGTGGTAAGCAGGCGGTAGAACTCCAGAAGCCCCAGCACGGTCAAGGCCAGAAACAGCAGGAAGAACGTCCACTCACTAAAGTAAATGCCTCCTACAAAAAGTGTGGCGCCCGCGGCTCCGGCCCAGATGCGCTGTTGCAGGTTGTTGAGAGGTTTCTTGGTTGGTATCTCCATAAAGGTAGGATAGGCGTTAAACGGCCTGCGCGATGGATGTTTCGTTTTGGGGCTGTTTTCTGGAAAAGAGGCTAAAAACGGTCTTCGTTTACTGCCGGATGCGTGACTTGGTTGTATCCCTTGTGCAAGACATATAAAACCAGTCCGCTTATCACCACAGAACCCAGTGACCAGTACCACGGCATGGCCTCTGTAGATTCTATCTTCACGTCAACCGCGCCCTGCTGGTGCAGATACAAAAAGAGCAAGGTAAAGCCGTTGTTCATAAAGTGGCCCAAAATAGGCACCCAGATATTCTTAGACCAATAATACAAATAGCCCAACACCATGCCTAGCGCCATGCGCGGGAACAGGCCGTAAAACTGAAAATGGATGGCCCCGAAGATGAACGACGCCAGCAAAATGCCCACATGCGGATTCTTGAACCACCTGATCAACTCCTGTTGCAACACGCCTCTAAAGAGCAACTCCTCACAAATGGCCGGCAGCACCGCAATAATCAACATCCCGAAGAGCAGTGACCCAATCGTATCAAACTTGGTTAGGTATTCTGTCAAGACTTTCAGCTGCTCTTCCTTGGCTTTCATGCCCGCTTCCATTTCGCGCAGAAACGAAGGCAACTGGAGATTCACGTTCCATTCAATGAGCCAGGAGTTGGCGGGCATAATCAAAATAATGAGCACGGCGCTAAGCAACAAAGCATTGAACGGCACCTGAGATTTAGGCGAAAGGTACTCGCCCACGTCTCCTTTGTTGAACTTGATGAAGGCCAGCGCACCCAGGGCAAACCCGCACAGCATGGTCACGCCTTGGTAGACCAACAGCGCCTGGCGCCCCTCGGGGTTATCTGTAGGGTTTTGCAGCAGTTGTTGCATCTCTACCATGCCATACCCAAAAAGGACTTTCACCAGCACCATGGACAGGAACATGCCCACAAAAAAGCCTGCAATGACAAAAGCCGTCAGCAATAGAATAGAGGTAAAAGGATGCTGACGGGTAGAGATGAAACCTTTCATATAGGCGGTGTGGTTTACTTGACGTAAATTTACGCGAAATTATTAAACTGTTCCACGTGGTAAAAATTGGCAAGATAGAGCTTCCGGACTTCCCGCTGTTGCTGGCCCCTATGGAGGATGTGAGTGATCCGCCGTTCAGGGCAGTGTGCAAGGCCAACGGCGCCGACCTCATGTACACCGAGTTCATCTCTTCTGAAGGACTCATCAGGGACGCCGCCAAAAGCCGTCAGAAGCTAGACATATTTGATTACGAGCAGCCCATCGGCATCCAGATTTTCGGGTCTGAGATTGAAGCCATGCGCGAGTCTGCCGCCATTTCTGCCGCCGTGGGGCCAGATTTGATTGACATCAACTACGGTTGCCCGGTCAAAAACGTGGCCTGTAAAGGCGCGGGCGCGGCGTTGTTGCGGGATATTCCTAAAATGGTGTCCATGACCTCGGCCATTGTGAAAGCCGTAGAACCGTTTGGCTTACCAGTGACCGTAAAAACGCGCTTGGGCTGGGACGATGCCACTAAAAACGTAGAAGAAGTGGCCGAGCGCTTGCAGGACATTGGCATTCAGGCCCTCACCGTGCATGGCCGCACCCGCGTGCAGATGTACAAAGGCGAGGCCGACTGGACCCTCATCCGGAAAATCAAGGAGAACCCACGCATTAAAATTCCCATCTTCGGGAACGGCGACATTGACACCCCGCAGAAGGCCGTGGAATACAAAGAGAAATATGGCGTAGACGGTGTCATGATTGGCCGCGCATCCATTGGCTACCCCTGGATTTTCAGGGAAATCAAGCACTTCCAGCAAACCGGCGAGCTACTGGCCCCACCCACCATCCAGGAGCGCATTGACATGTGCAAAATGCACTTTGACCGAAGCCTGGAATGGAAAGGCCTAAAACTAGGCATCTTTGAAATGCGCCGCCACTACGCCAACTACTTCAGAGGCCTGCCCAACGTGAGAAGCTACCGCATGCGCCTGGTGCAGACCGAGGACCCGGCAGAAATCTACGCCATCTTGGATGAAATCGCCAACACGCTGGAATACGCTGAGGTAGAGTCCTGAGTCGCGAGTTCTGAGTCTTGAGTCATTCATTGAATGAATCGGAAATGCCCCGAAGACAACTCTTCGGGGCATTTCCGATTTTAGCCTGTTTTCTGGAAAAGAGGCTAAAATCGGCATTATTTTACCCCCCCGCGCCAGCGCATGTAGGCATTGCAACCCCTCAAACCGCTGTCCGCCTGCCCTCGACCGAGGGCAAAGAGACTGGTCAATTTAAGTCTCTTTGCCTGAGGGAGAAAGTAGTGGCCGTTCAATTGGCAGTGGCGTAAGTTCACCATGAAACGAATCACGCCAGCCAGGTGCACCTCTCTGAGCCCCCGCCCTGTCTGAGCGGTCAGCGAGTTCGGGGGCTCTTGATTCTTTTGGTTACTTTTCTCATCAAGGAGAAAAGTGACAAGCCCGAGCGGGAAGTAAGTGAAGTAAAAAGTTGAGAAGATGGGAATGGGAGGTAGAGGCTGAAATGGAATTTACCAGCTAAAGTTGTCATCCCCCTACCCCCTTCAAAGGGGGACAGAGCGAATTGGATGGCAGTTTGAGTCGTTGGTGAGAACACCAACAACAGCGAGAGAATATAACCAACTGGTGTAAACACCCCCTCTTCAGAGCTACGCCCGCTACCTCAAACTCTCGTTTGGGCAATCCTTAAGGGGAGAATCTGCGTTTGGCAAAGGCTTGTCTAGTTGGCTCACAAGGTCCTTTCAGGATGACAAAAGAAAGGGAAGGAAAAAAGATAAGAGCAATAAAAAATTCTGAATCATAAACGTACGAAAAGCCCAAAACGACCTCGTAGTACGCGCAGTTCCTACGAGTGTCTACACCTCCAGCCGTTTTCCGCCCGTTTTCCAGAAACTAGCCCGAAAACGGAAAAGCTTCTCCTATCTTTGCGTCCTCATTCCCCAAACGCCTCATCGTGTCCACTCAAAATACCACCGCCCCTACTTCTACCCCGCTTCTTGCCTGGATCATCCTGTTTGGTCTGGCCTTGATTTGGGGCACGTCTTTTATTTTGATTAAAAAAGGGCTGGAGGTGTACAGTTCAGACGAGTTGGGCGCCATCAGAATCACCATCGCCACCATCGCGTTGTTGCCCTTCGCGGTGAGAGGGTTGAAAGCGCCTACGCGTCAGCAATGGAAGTTCTTATTGATTAGCGGTTTGATTGGCAATCTCATACCGGCGTTTTTGTTTGCGTACGCAGAGACGCAGTTGGCCAGCGGCTTGGCGGGGGTGTTGAATTCCTTGACGGCCTTGTTCACGCTCATTATTGGGGCAATTTTCTTTCAGCAGAAGATAACGGCCTTGCGCGTGACGGGCATTGTGATTGGGATTGTGGGCACCGCGGTGTTGATTTTTTCGGGCAGTTCAGAAGAGAATTCGTCTAACGGTTTCTATGGTCTGTATGTAGTGCTGGCCACCATCCTGTACGGCGGAAGCCTCAACATCATCAAGCACAAGTTGGTGGGTCTAAAAGCCATCACCATGGCTAGTCTGGCTTTGTTGACGGTGGGCCCGCTGGCGTTTGTCTACCTGTGCACGACAGATGCGTTCCATAAACTGAACACCGTGCCGCAGGCTTGGGAGGCGCTAGGGTACATTGCCATCTTGGCGGTCTTCAGCACGGCCATTGGCCTGGTACTCTACAACAAGCTCATTCACATGACCGGTACCTTGTTCGCCAGCACGTCTACGTATTTAATGCCGATTGTGGCCTTGATTTGGGGCGTGGCCGATGGCGAGAGCATTCACCTGATGCACTACGTGGGCATGACGGTGATTCTGGCCGGCGTGCTTTTGGTGAACCGCGCCAAGTAAGCCTTACTCCTCTTCTTTAACGGAGGTGATGGTCTTGTTCAATTGCAACCACTCCACCGCATCTAACTCAGACACGCAGGCATAGATTTTGACGTGCTGGCTGTAATTGAGCAGTTTCTCTAAACCCACGTTCTCCTTGATGTGGCTATAGTGCCTCGGCGACACCAAATACGCGAAGTACCCAATGCGTTGCAGGCGCTCATGCACACTGGGGTAGAACTCCTGCAGAATCCAGTTTTCATCCTCGGGCGTGGCTCCGCCTCTGCCGCGCAGGTCAAAGAGCCAGAGGTGCGCTCCTACTTCTTCGGCAAAATCAAGGGCCTGGGCATACCCCGTCCGCAACAGTTCTGAACCCACTTTATTGGACCAGCGCAGAAACAGAATGCCCATGTCCTTTCTATAGGTGAGTTGCAAATTACTTTCGGGGATGTCCTTTTCAATCACTGGATTAACGGGCTCAGGTGTACTCCTCTGCCTTGGATGTTCATATGACCCGAGACAGAGGATTCTTATTACTATAGAAACAGTTTTGTGTTTGTTAGGCTTTCACGGCCAGTTTGCTGTGTTTGTGGCTATACCCGAAGTAAATGGCCAAGCCAATCAACAACCAGATGGTGAACAGCAACCAGTTATTCACGCCCAGCTGGGTCATCAAGTACAGGTTAGTCAGCAAGCCCAGCACTGGCAACAGGGATAGTTGTTTAGTAAAGGACACCCACGTCAATAGCACACACGAGATCAAGAACACAAGCATAGGAATCTGGTGCTTGAACTCCTCATACCCGCCTTTCCAGGCTACGGCACTCCAGAATTCATTAATAGCCGTGCGGTTGTATAATAATACCATCACGCCAATAATGGCTAAAATCAACGGCACCAGAAAGCGACCGTTCAGGTAAGGTACTTTAAATCGGGCATCTGAGGTACCGCGCGGGTCAATAATCAAGATGCCACCGCACACTAGGGCAAACGCGAACAAGGTACCAATACTGGTTAGGTCAATTACCAGGTCCATGTTCAGCAACAAGGCCGGTACGCCCACAAAGAAACCAGTTACCAAGGTAGAGAAAGAAGGCGTCCTGAAACGCGGGTGCACCTTAGAGAACACCGGCGGCAACAGACCGTCACGTGACATGGCCATCCAGATACGCGGCTGTCCAATCTGGAACACCAACAGCACAGAAGCCATTGCAAAAATAGCACTGACCGCTACTACACCGGCCAACCAATCCACACCAACTTTTGTGAACACATAGGCCAAGGGGTCACCCACGGCTAGTTCTGTGTACGGCACCATACCGGTCAATACCAGCGTAATAATCACATATAAAACAGTACAGATGACCAAGGCATAGAGCATGGCTCTTGGCAAGTCACGCTGGGGGTTTTTACATTCCTCGGCGGTGGTAGAGATGGCGTCAAAGCCAATATAGGCGAAGAACACCGCAGACACGCCTTTCAAAACGCCGCCAATGCCGTTAGGCGCAAATGGGCTCCAGTTTTCTGGTTGCACATAGAAGATACCCACGGCAATTACCACAAACACCACTGACATCTTTAGGATAACCAGCAGGTTAGAAGCGTTCTTAGATTCCTTAATCCCAATGTACACCAACGCAGTAATCAAGGCATTGATCATGAACGCCGGCAAGTCAATCACAAGTTTACCCCCCATAAAATCAGGGGCGCTCATCCAGGTTCTGTAGGCTTCCTGGGTAGGCAAGTCTGCCGCCGTAATCGGTTGGCCCGAGGCCAGTAAGTCCTGCACCGCCTGGTAGCCTAAGTACGCGCTCTGGGTACCCATGGTGAGCCAAATAGGCAGGTCTAACCCAACCCCGCTCAGGAGGCCAGTAAAATAATCGCTCCAGGAGATGGCCACTACAATATTGCCCACCGTGTATTCCATGATGAGTGCCCAACCAATAATCCAAGCTGCCAGCTCGCCAAAAGACGTGTAGGCGTAGGTATAGGCAGAGCCGCTTACCGGAATGGTAGCCGCGAACTGCGCATAGCACAACGCGGAGAACGCACAGGCAATGGCCGTGAAGACAAACAACAGGGACACCGCCGGACCGCCTTCAAAGCTGGCATTCCCAATGGTACTGAAGATACCGGCTCCAATGATGGCGGCAATACCCAGAGAGGTTAAGTCACGTACGGTCAGGTTGCGCTCCAATCCTTCCTCTACGGTGCCCGGGTGGGCGGCCACATCGGCGGGAGGCGTGTGTAATAAGGCCGTCAAACTCTTGCGACGGAAAAGGCTCTTTAGACTCACTTTGTTTGTTTGGTGTAGAATTTCGAGGTGAAATTTAATGAAAATAATCAGAACTGTAGAAGCTTGCGTATATTTAGACATAGCTATATGTCTCATGCCTAGCCAACACCTCACCGTTTCCGTCCCCCAGCCCTGCCACGAGGCATGCAACGCCATGAACCCTCAAGGTTCTAGAAAGGGATTAATACCCGTGTCTATCAGCAAAAAGCGTTGGATTTGGCTAGCGGCGGCTCTAGGGCTATCTGCTTGGCTAAGCATACAAGGTGCAGAAGCAAAACCGATAGCATCAACGCAGCTTCAAAAGCCAGCTGCAATCTGTTCCCTAAGTGACAATCAGTCTCTTATCATTGTTAAAGTAGCTTCCTCAGACAGTATTAAAGTGCTGAAAGGAAAAGTACTTGATTCAGCATCCAAAGAACCGATGCCGGGTGTAACGGTCATGTGGAAAGGTACCTCTACTGGTGTACCAACCAATGCCAAAGGGCAGTTCACCATTGCTGTCACAGAAGGTCAGTTGGCAAGTCCGCAAACGTTGGTAGTATCGTTCATTGGCTACCTGAAACAAGAAATAGTCTTGCAAGACATTCACAAGCAACAGAACTTAGTAATTGGTTTATCTCCTGATTTAACTGCAAAAACAGAAATAGTAATTTCCATTCACTGCGCAGCTAAACCCGGATACATAAAGACAATCACACCCTCACAGAAAAAAGATTAGTTCGTCCGCTAATTCCGTTTTTCGCCTAATTTTCAGAAAACAGCCCAAAAACGACCTGTATGTTCAAAAGCCGCCTGACCGTCACAGTGCCTGAACCTTGCCACGAGGATTGGAGCGCTATGACGCGCCAAGAAAAAGGAAGGTTTTGCCACAGTTGCCAGAAGACGGTGGTGGACTTTACTTCCATGACAGATGCTGAGGTAGTGCGCTGGCTGAATAAGCAGAAAGGAAACACCTGCGGACGGTTCACAGAAAAGCAATTAGCCAGAGAACTTGTAGCAGGTACTTCTGGGCAAAGCTGGACATGGCGAGCACTGGCATTAGGACTTTCCGCGTGGTTGAGTACTAAGACAGCTGAAGCTCAAACTAAAAACATCACTCCTACTACTCACGAAAGTCTATTCACAACTATTGGGGTACAGCCTCAGGAAAAGAATACACTTCCAGCGCAAGACGGCACTATCACCATAAAAGGCCAGGTGTTAGATGGAGAAACCAAAGAGCCAATTGCAGGCACGACTATCCAATTAAAATACAGTCAAATCGCAGTTGCCTCAGATGCAGATGGCAAATTTTCACTTACAATTCCAAAGGATTATACAAGCGCTCAAAAAGTAATTTTATTCAATTTCATTGGATATGTACCACAGGAAAAGAAAATAGAAGATTTATCACAGCTAGAGAATCTAATTATTGTAATGGAATCAGATACACGAGTTCTAGGTGGTGCAGAAGTTATAGCTTGGCACAACTGGTACACACCACGAGGTCTCTATCAAAGAGTCCGCAATCTCTTCCACTAAAGCGTTTTCAGCCTCTTTTCACCAAAACAGGCCAAAAACGCCCTACCGGTTCAACACCACTCTAAACGTGGTGCCTTTGCCTACCTCAGAGGATTTCACAAAGAGCCTACCTTGGTGATAGTTCTCAATAATACGTCTGGCCAGCGCTAGGCCCAAGCCCCAACCGCGTTTCTTGGTCGTGAAGCCCGGCACGAAGACTTCTTCCTGCTTGGTCTTCGGGATGCCTTTGCCGGTATCCTGGATGTCTAGCGCGATGGCGTTTTTAGTGTTGCTTTTGGTAATGCGCAGGACAATACTTCCTTTCCCATCCATGGCATCCACGGCGTTCTTGCAGATGTTCTCAATCACCCACTCAAACAAGGGTATGTTGACTTTGGCGGTGGTTTCTTCTGGGAACTCAGTTTCTATAGTGATGGCCACCTTCTGGGACACGCGGTTGCGCAGGTAGCCAATGGCGTTCTCCACCACCTTTTTCAAAGGCTCGTCTTTTAAAATCGGCACAGACCCGATGTTGGAGAAGCGCTCGGTGATAATCTCCAGCCGTCGCACGTCTTTGCCCAGCTCCTCCACAATGGGCTCGTTGTCAAAGCGCGGGCTTCCTTTCATGTATTCATACCAAGCCATGAGCGAAGAAAGCGGTGTACCCAACTGGTGCGCCGTCTCTTTGGCCAAACCCACCCATACCCGGTTCTGCTCAGCCTTACGCGAGTAACTGAAAGCGTAATAGGCAATCAAAGAAAGACAGGCGATGACCGTCAACTGCACATATGGGTAGTAGCGCAACTGGGTGAGCAACTCAGAATCCTTGTAGAAAATATAGTTCTTGAACACGCCCGGCTCCTCCACCACAATGGGCTTGTGCTGAAGCTTCATCTTGGCAATTTCACGGCGCAGGAGGTTATTTTCGCGCTTTTTTGAAATCTTTTGGGGCAGGGTGAGGTTCTTATAGGCGATGGGTTCTTCGTTCTCATCTGTGAGAATCACGGGCACCGAGCGGTTGGCGTCAATGATTTCCTCCTGTATGAACACTAGGTTTCCGCTGTTAATATCAGCGTTGTTCATATAGCGCAACCCTTTGGCGTACAAGTCAATGAGCTGTTGTTCGCGCTCAGAGAGTTTGGCCACCAAAAGGTTGGTATAAATCACGGTAGACGCGCCAATGACCAGGGCAATGGTCATGATGAGGAGCTTAATCCGGGCTTTTTTAGAATAAATGGAGGTTGGAATCATGTACAAAGCAACGCTTCAGGAGATACGCCCGTCCTGTGAGAGGGTTATGCCCAGAGCAATTTAAGCATACTCTTAACGAAGATAGCAGAAGAAGCGTCTACCCGCGCTAATTTTGAATGACTATAAATAGATGAAATAATAAAAGAATATGGTTTCATCTTAACTATTGCGATTGTAATTTTGCGTGCTATTTTAAAGTGCCGTATGTTCCAAAACTTTAGAGCCGTCAGTCTTTCACATAAAAAAGCGCCTTTAGACATAAGGGAGCTTATCGCGTTGGATGAGGGGTCGTGCCGACAGTTCCTGCAAACGCTCAAAACATACATCCAAGCTACTGACATCCTTGTACTTTCCACGTGCAACCGCACGGAGGTTTACTATACCGCTGACTCTGACTACAGCCACGAGATTGTGAAGCTGTTGGGCATCAGCAAGGGAATCCAGAACATTTCACAGTACCTAGACTACTTCACCATTGTCAATGAGCACGCAGACGCCGTTCTGCATCTGTTCAACGTGGCCATGGGCCTAGAGGCACAAGTGGTAGGTGACATGCAAATCTCCAACCAGGTAAAGCAAGCCTACCAGTGGAGCGCAGACAATGAGGCCGCCGGCCCGTTCCTGCACCGCTTGTTGCACACCATCTTCTTTACCAACAAGCGCGTAGTGCAAGAGACCTCGTTCCGTGACGGAGCCGCCTCTACTTCTTACGCTGCCCTGGAACTGGTAGAAAGCCTGACCGCCGAGGTAGCCAACCCTAAAATCTTAGTGGTAGGCTTAGGTGAGATTGGCGCCGATGTGTGCCGTCACTTGAAAGACTCAGAGTTCCAGAACGTAAAAATCTCTAACCGCACCCAAGCCAAGGCCCAAATCTTAGCCGATGAGTGCGGTCTGGAAGTGGTTCCGTTTGAGAATCTGGTAGAAGCTATGAAAGAGGCCGATGTCATTATCTCCTCAGTGGCCCGCGATGAGCCGTTCTTTACCAAAGAAATGGTAAGCCGTCTGGAAGTCTTGACTTACAAGTTCTTTATTGACCTGAGCGTACCGCGCAGTGTAGAGCCAGAAGTAGAGAGCGTGCCGGGTGTGTTGCTGTACAACATTGACACCATCCAAAGCAAAGCTTCTGAGGCCCTGCAACGCCGTCTGGAGTCTGTACCGCACGTGAAACAGATTATCACCGAGTCTATCGCTTCTTTTGAGGACTGGAGCAAAGAGATGAACGTCTCCCCTACCATCCAGAAACTGAAGAACGCCCTGGAAACCATCCGTCAGGAAGAGATGGCCCGTTACATGAAGAAGGTTTCTGCTGAGGAAGCCAAGCACATTGACGACATCACCAAGTCCATGATGCAAAAAATCATCAAGTTACCGGTGCTTCAACTAAAGGCCGCCTGCAAACGCGGTGAAGCCGAGACTCTGATTGATGTCTTAACTGACCTGTTTGATTTAGAAAAACAATCTGCAGAGGCCAATCACTAAGCCAACGCAAACCTTATTATAGAGCGGGACTTTCTTTACAGAGAGTCCCGCTTCCGTTTATATTGGTCTCATGAAAAAGATGCTCACTATTCTTTTCGCACTTCTAATCTCTATACCAAGTTGGGCACAGGTTACCTGGGCACCGTCAATAGAGCACCAACAAGGGTTGCCAGCCTCGGTCAAGGTATTTTCAACCACAGATTCATTAGACGGTAAGCCTTTCAAGGCCTACTATTTGCTAGCAGATTTAAAAGACCCGAAGCTGGAAATTGAAACCAGAGTAGGCAATGGCAAGCGCTATACACCCAAACAGTATTATGACCAGGAAGCCGGCCAGGTCCTAGCCGTGGTAAACACTACCTTCTTTTCCTTCGCAGACAACAGCAACTTGAATCTGGTTATCAATAACGGGAAAGTGCTGGCGGCGCAAGCGTCTGTCAAACGCAAAAACCCCAAGGGTAATGACACCCTCACCTACCACCCCACCACGGGTGCCATTGGCTTCTTTAAGAAAGGGAGAGCTGATGTGGCATGGGCCTATACCCTAGGTAAGAAAAAGAAACCCGTAGAACTGTCTGCACCTTACCCCACAAAAATAGGAGACCTGCCTGCTCCGGCACCTTCAAAACGCAATGTACCCGGCATGAGGCGCTGGAAGCCCCGCACAGCCGTGGCCGGAGGACCGGTTTTAGTACAGAATGGGCAGATGCACATAACGGCAGAAGAAGAAATGCGCGGCGGGGCCAGCTTTAGAGGGCTAAATCCGCGGACGGCCATGGGCTATACACCAAACAACCAATTGATTATTCTGGTGGTAGAAGGCCGCAACAAGGGCGTAGCCGAAGGCGCCACCCTGGACCAACTGGCCCAACTCATGATAGATTTGGGTAGTCAGGAAGCAGTGAACTTAGATGGCGGCGGCTCTAGTGCCCTCTTTATAAAAGGCAGGGACACCATAAAGCCATCAGACAAGGAAGGCCAGCGCCCTGTGCCAGCAGTGCTGGTACTCAAGTACAAAGAATCTGGCGGCAAAAAATAAAACCGTTTCTAGCCTACACCAACTGCAGACTGGAAACGGTTCCAGGGGGTACTTACTTGACAGATTACTTACGCCGGAGAAAGATTACAGGTCACCGCAACATTCCTCCAGGCAGTCAATCACATCAATCAGCTTAGGGATGGAAAGGGAATAATAGATTTTGGTGCCCACCTTAAAGGAAGAAAGAACTCCCTTGTCTTTCAAGGTAATCAAATGCTGTGAGGCAATGGCCTGAGGCAAATCCAAATAGTTATAGATTTCCGTCACGGTCATTTTGTCTTCCTTACCCAGAAGATCCACAATGGCCAACCTTTTAGGATGCGCCAACACCTTCAGCATGGACGCCGCCTTATCTATCTTCTTAGATTCAACTCTGGATAATAAACTTTTCATAAGGGACACACTTACCAGTACTACAATTAGCGCTACTACACGCCTTTAAACCCGCCAAATCCCCTCCAGTATTTGACGGTACCTGAACATTATGTTACTTTAACGCATGGCGACTTACCATGTTATAGGAATAATGTCAGGCACCTCCCTTGACGGAGTTGACTTAGCTTATTGCAGATTTACGTATAATGAAAAGAATTGGATATATAAAATCCTTAATACTGAAACACTTCCATATACAGATGTTTGGTTGAAGCGTCTTTCAACGCTCACAGAAGCCAGCGCCGCCGAGATAATTGCCACTGACAGGGCCTACGGACGCTATTTGGGCGAGTTGGTAAAAAACTTCGTGGAGGCCAATAAACTTTCGGTGGATTTTGTTTCTTCGCACGGCCATACCATTTTTCACCAGCCGCAATTGGACATTACGTTCCAAGTGGGGAGCGGCGCCTACCTGGCCGCCGCCGCCGGCCTGCCCGTGGTCTGCGACTTCAGGACCCTGGACATTGCCTTGGGTGGGCAAGGCGCTCCGCTGGTGCCCATCGGGGACAAACTCCTTTTCTCAGACTATGATTTCTGCCTGAATTTGGGTGGCATCTCCAACATCTCCCAGGAAGGGCTAGACCGCCGCGTGGCCTTTGACATCTCTTGCTGTAACATGCTCCTGAACCCCTTAGCCGAGGAATTAGGCTTTGCCTATGACCGCAATGGCGAGCTGGCCAGACAAGGACAATTCCAGCCAGACCTGTTTGAGAAGCTCAATGAAGCCTCCTATTTCTCGGCGGCCTATCCAAAATCCATCGGCAAAGAGTGGGCAGATGAGAACAGCCTCAAGGTCTTGAGTCATTCCAAAGCATCAACCCAAGACAAACTGAACACGGCCTGCCACCATATTGGCTACCAAGTGGCCCAATCTGTGAAACAGCACGCCTCCCAAGCCCATGGCAGATTGTTGTTGACCGGCGGCGGGGCCTTCAACGGCTTTCTGGTGGAGCAGATTCAACATTACTTAGGACCTGAATTTGAAGTGGTGGTGCCGGAACCAGAGCTGGTCAATTTCAAGGAAGCGCTCATTTTCGCATTCTTGGGCGTATTGCGCTGGCGGCAGGAAACCAACTGCCTGAAGAGCGTGACAGGTGCCAGCCAGGACAACTGCGGCGGCGCCATCTACTGGATGTAATTCGTTTTTGACCTTATTTCCAAAAAACAGGCTAAAAACGGCTAGGTCTTTCAAGGACAATAGAATTATTCTGGTTTTTATTTTTCTGCTAAGGAGGAACGCTCGTTAAATCCTACCTTTGCGCCATCATCAAAAACCAACACTTCATTTCTATGAAAGACTTACTGGCCAAATTTGAGACGAAACGTCCTGAGATTGTTTTTGAGTGGAAAGACGCTGAAACCGAGGCCGAAGGCTGGGTGGTCATCAACTCCCTGAGAGGCGGCGCGGCCGGTGGTGGAACCCGCATGCGCAAAGGCCTGGACAAGCGCGAAGTGGAGTCTCTGGCCAAAACCATGGAAGTGAAGTTCACCGTTTCGGGCCCGGCCATTGGCGGTGCCAAGTCGGGCATCAACTTTGACCCGGCAGACCCTAGAAAGAAAGGCGTATTGGAGCGCTGGTACAAAGCGGTGTTCCCTTTATTGAAGAACTACTACGGAACCGGCGGCGACCTCAACGTGGACGAAATCCATGAGGTAATCCCCATGACCGAGGAATACGGCCTGTGGCACCCGCAGGAAGGCATTGTGAACGGCCACTTCAAAGCCACCGAACCGCAGAAAATCAACAAACTGGGCCAACTGCGCCAGGGCGTGAGCAAGGTGATTGAGGACCCCAACTATTCTCCTTCCTTGAGCCGCAAATACAACATCGCAGACATGATTACGGGGTATGGCGTGGCCGAGGCCGTTCGTCATTACTACCAAATCTGGGGCGGTGAGCTGCAAGGCAAACGCGCCATCATCCAGGGCTGGGGCAACGTAGGCGCCGCCGCCGCCTATTATTTGGCGTCTGAAGGCGTGAAGATTGTGGGCATCATAGACCGCGCGGGTGGTTTGATTAACCCAGAAGGCTTCTCCTTTGACGAAATCAAAGACCTGTTCCTCAACCGCCGCGGCAACACGCTGTACGCAGAAAACCTTTTGTCTTTTGACGATACCAACGCCCGCATCTGGGATTTAGAGTCTGAGATTTTCATCCCGGCGGCCGCCTCCAGACTGGTGACCAAAGAGCAGGTGGAGCGCATGTTGCAGCACGGCCTAGAGGTGATTTCCAGCGGTGCCAACGTACCGTTCCAGGACCCTGAAATCTTCTTCGGGCCGACGGGTGAGTTTGCCGACCAGCACGTGTCTGTCATCCCCGACTTTATTGCCAACTGCGGCATGGCCCGCGTATTTGCCTACTTGATGGAGCAGGACGTGGAGATTACGGATGAAGCCATCTTCACCGACATCTCCCGCACCATTGGCCAGGCCCTAGAGAAAACCCACGCCCGCCACCCAGAGAAAACCGAGATAGCCAAAACCTCTTTCGAGATTGCCTTGAGCCAGTTGTTGTAAGTAAAACCCAACGAATCAACTACACTTATACTCCCCCTATTGTCATCCTGAAAGGATCTTGTCGGCAAGCTGTAGTAGCGAGTGCTAAGTGCAAAGAGCCTACTGTCGTTTTTGGCCTGTTTTCTGGGAAAGAGGCCAAAAACGGCAACTATCCTCTCGCAAGCTTATAGCTTGTGGGTAAACATGAGACAAGTTTAAAAACTTGCGGAAAGGAACTGGTTATAAAAGCAAGTTGAAAACTTGCCAGCATGGTTAGCTCCAAGCTACAAGCTTGAAGCAGGAAATAGGAAAGCGTTTAGTCATAGCCTATTTAGCTGGCCCACAAGATCCTTTCAGGATGACAATAGGAGAAACGGTTAGGGTGATAGGTTGAATAGCAGGGATAGAAAGAAGGAGATAAAGCGAGAATAGTAAACCAGAAAAGAAATAAAATAAAATCAACATAGAAAAGCCTCTGCTTCTCACAAGAAGCAGAGGCTTTTTTTACTATTGAGGACTCGGCAGAACTAAACCGACTTGAACCCCATGGTCAGCAACTTGGCTTCGTCTTCTTTCTTCACCTGCACCTTCAAGACTCTTCCACTGGCACAGGTACAGGCCATACACATGGCACCATCATTCACCTTGTTAAGGGAAATATCCAGGACGGTTATTCCCTGCTTCTGCAGATACTCTTTTATGTACTGCACCTTGTCTTGGTTGCTGTTGCCGTATCCCCAAGGATCGGCGCACTGGGTTTCTTGGTAAGACAGCCATTTGGTTTGGGCTTCTTCTGGCCACTCTAATTTGCCGTCAGGACCTTGGCAGGCTATGTTCAGAAACAGCCCGAAGCCAATCAAAAGGAGGGATAAAATTTTCCGTTTCATAGATTAATGTCCATTTTTACTTTATTGACCCCGCTAGCGACCCGTTGGTTGCAAGCGCCTTGAAATTTACATCCATGAAGGAACAACTTCAGAACATACTTGACCAAGTCTTTTTAGGGAACAGCGTGGAGCAGTATTTCCTGTTCATCGGGATTATGCTCTGCGGTTTCCTGTTCAAGGAAATCCTCTCTAAGTTACTCACTTCCATCCTGTTCAGGGTGATGGTCAAGCGCTTTTCTTCTGAGGTGACCAAAGAAGAGTTCAGACGCCTGCTGGTAGTACCGCTGGAAGTGCTGACGTTTCTGGTCTTCCTGTACATTGCCTTTGACCGCCTCAACTACCCGCCAGAACTAGGCTTGCCTGCCAAGGATGAACTGGGCCTCAAGCGTGTCTTGCAACGCATTTACAGCATCTTCCTGATCTTCTCGCTCACCTGGGTAGTCATGCGCCTGGTTGATTTTGCGGGCCTGATCTTCTCTAAGCGTGCTGCCAAGACCCAATCCAAACTGGATGACCAGCTAGTCCCGTTCTTCGTGGATTTCATTAAGGTGATTGTGGTCATCATTGGCTTTTTTGTAATGCTGGGCACAGTCTTCAAGGTGAACGTAGCGGGCTTGGTGGCTGGTCTGGGAGTGGGTGGTTTGGCCATTGCCTTCGCGGCCAAAGAAAGCCTGGAGAACCTGCTGGCCTCCTTCACCATCTTTTTGGACCACCCGTTTGTGGTAGGCGACCTGGTGCAGGTAGGTGAAGTGACGGGCACCATTGAGAAGATCGGGTTCAGGAGCACGCGCATACGCACCATGGAGAAAAGCTACGTGACCCTCCCCAACAAGCACATGATTGACAAGCCGCTGGACAACCTCACCCTTCGCACGTTCCGGCGGGTTAAGTTTGACATCACGCTCACCTACAGCACCACCTCCCAGCAGATTAAAAGCATTGTCCAGGACATCCAGTATTTCATAGACCACTACCCCCGCACCAACCAGGACGGACGCGTGCGTTTCATGAACCTGGGACCTCACTCCAAAGACGTGATGGTACTCTACTTCATTGACACCATTGACTGGGACGAGTACGTGAACATCAAAGAGGAAATCAACTACAAGATTGTAGAGATTGTAGAGCAACACGGCGCCCAATTTGCGTTCCCAACGCAGACGGTGTATATGAAGCAGGAAATAGAATAGAGATTTGGAGAAGGTCAGATAATGATGAAGAACAAAACTAAATCCGGAGCTTATGTTTTCTTGCTTTGGGGTTCTAGCATTGTATTCATTGCCCCTATAATATTTATTATTATAGGATTGCTAAATGAAGATTTTGATACTGGATTTGAAGTTATCCCTCTCTTTGTATTGTTTGGATTAGTGCTTTCCTTACCGGCTCTCTCCCTCAGTTTCATCATCTTTAAATTTTTATCTAAAAGAATTACGTCTGCTGTCCTACTCAAGTCATTAATAAACCTCTTCATCATAGTTTCTATTTTTATAACCTTCCAAATTATTGGCGGAACGATGGCTTTGATGCTTAGTTTGGTATACTCTGGCAGTGTGGTACTTGCAAGTCTTATTTACCCTCTAGGAGAATAAGCCCAAAGCAATTCCTTCTTGAAAGTTTGAAACAAAAATTCCCGTTTTCGGGCTGTTTTGATGGAAACAGCCCGAAAACGGGATTCAACATTTAGCTTACTAAGAATTACCAGCCGGTCCCGCCGCCTCTGCGGCCACCGCCCAGAATACCGCCTAGCAGGCCGCCTAATCCACCAGAACCCATGCCGCCGTAGCGGCTACGTCCAGCTAGACCGCCCAGGATAGAAGCCATTGAACCTAGACCTCCTGTACGACCGCCACCGTACATACCCCCTCTGCTCATCATGCCGCCGCCCAGCAGACCTCCTAAGAGTCCGCCTAGGCCACCGCCCATGCCACCCATCATACCGCCACCCATGCCCATGCTCCTACCGCCTTTTCGGCGCATCATGCCAGAGATGACCATAGGTGCCAAGATGCCCAGCATGCCCGTCACCATACCCGGAGAGATGCCAGACTTCTTGAACATGTCGCCAAAGCCGCTTTTGTTCAGGAAGGATTGCGAGGTTGGGTCTTCGCCCTGTTGCTGAGCCTGGTTGGCTTTGTCTACAAACTGGTCCAGGATACTGAACTGCTTCTGGTCAATGCCCAAGTACTGGCCAATTTCGCCAATGCGTTGCTGTTCCTCAGGTGAGTATTCGCCGTCAGACTTCGCGAAGCTGATGAGATCTGTCACAAAGGAGAAGCGCAGGTCGCTGGTCTTTAGCACGTCCAGGCACTTTTGCAGGCTTATCTGCGATGGATTCTTGGCAATAGACTCTACCTCCTGCTCCAGGCTGGCAGGCAGTTCGGCAGCCTCGCCTAGCAAGCGCAGGAACGTTAGCTCATCTTCAGTAACAGTTCCGTCTGCCGAGGCAATAGTAGCCAATGCGCCTAAATAGGCTCCTTTCTCTTGGTCTGAGTAGTTTTTAAGCAATGTGGTTTCTTCGGTCATAGTCGTTCAGTTTGCATTGGTATAGAGCATTATGAACGAAGCACTTAAAAACGAGTTGGCGTTTTTGGCCTCATTTCTGGAAAACAGCCCGAAAACGATAACGTTATAATAGTTGCTACTCCTCTGCTCTCCCGCCTACATGCTACTCTGATTTTTGGTAAGTTTAACCAGCCAACGCCTCTAGATTATGGACAATGAAGCCCTCAACCGTTTTGACCGCATCGTGGCCATGTTGCAGCATTTGCAGTCAGGCCGCACGGTCAAAGCCCAGGAACTGGCCGACCGCTTTCAGGTGAGCTTGCGCACTGTGTACCGCGACATCCGGTCCCTGGAAGCCTCGGGCGTGCCCGTCACCGGCGAGGCAGGCGTGGGTTACTCCTTGCTGGAAGGCTACCGACTACCACCCGTCATGTTCACGCATGAAGAAGCCGGCAGTTTTGTGGCCGCAGAGAAGCTAATGCAGAAGTTCAGCGACAAAGCATTAGGCGCGCATTTTGAGTCTGCCATGTACAAGGTGAAATCTGTGTTGCGGGGCAGTGCCAAAGACCGGGTGGCTACGCTTGAGGCCCAGATTTGGGTAGACGCTTCTACTCAGTTATTCAACCAGCACACGCCCCATGCCCTGGACGTGCTCCTGGACAGCATGGCCGAGAAAAAGCAGGTGGCTATGCAGTACCAGGCCTTCAGTTCTGAGGAACCTACTGAGCGCCTCATTGAGCCCGTGGGCCTGTTTCACGAGAATAACTTCTGGTACATCATGGGCTACTGCCACCTGCGCGCAGATTACCGCCAGTTCAGGACTGACCGCATGCTCCAGATAAAATTAACGGACCGCCCCTTCAGCAGAGAGCACGGTCCGTTATCTGATTATAGAAAGCCCAAAGTCCCTTCTGAGAAAATGAAAGTGGTCTTGCGGGTAGAGAAGCAGTTTGCCAAATACATCCAGACCAGCCGTACCTATTATGGCTTCACCTCTGAAAAACCAGACGGCGACTACGTGGTGATGACCTTCCTGACCGAGCCCCACTGCGAAGGCTTTGCCAGGTGGTTTCTCATGTTCGGGGACTGCGCCCAGATCCTGGAACCCGAGAGCCTGAAAGAACAAGTAAGCGACATCATTGCCAAGGTGCAGGCTTCTTTACAAGTCACACCTGAGCCCGTTATGGCTTAGTCCTCCAGTTCGGCGCATAGAAAACCCGCCTGTTGCAGCCTGTCAATAATAACCGAAGGCGTTACGGCCTGGGCTTCTACCCTAAGAATGTGGTCACAATCCTCCAGGTCAAAGTTCCAGCGTTCTGTGGGCCTGAGCAGTTGATTTAGCAGAGGCGCCACCTGCTTTACGCCCTGATGCGTACGCACTGAGGTCTTAAACACCAGCACTGTTCTCATAGCTGTTGCTGTAGGCTTATCTCTCATAGAAGTTTGGAGGCGTAACGCCTAGCGCCCGCAAGTACACATAGCCCTGCCCGCGGTGATGGATTTCATTGTCTATGTAGTACAGCACGGTAGAAATCACGGAACCTTCATACGCCCCGAAGGCCAGAATGGTCTCCTGAAACTTTTGGTCTGGGATCAGGCCCCAGTCCTGGTCCATGGCCGTGGTTTGGGCATCCCATAGGGACAGTAGTTCTTCTTTGCTGTTAGCTTGGTATAATTCCTCACTGAGTTGCGGCACGGTACCGTCTGCTATTTGCTTTACCCCGGGTGCGGCCAGCATCAATAGCTCCTGCACCATTTTGTAGAACGTGCGCATACCGCCAATAGAAAATTCAAACAGCTCTTTCTCAGGGAACGCCTCTATGACTCTTCTGGTGAGGCCGCGGTGTCCTTGCCAGTGGGCAAGTAGGTCTTGAGAAGAGATGACGGATGTGGTGGGGGTGGTGGATGTGATGGTTTCCATAGGTTTTGGGGTTATTGGTTGAACGATGCACCAAAAGTACCCGCCCCCAGTGACAACAGTCTGTCAGTAGCCTACAGGAAATTTTTAAAGAGAATGAATTAGGCGGAGTGAGTTGCTTGTAGTTGTGATTGGAATACCTCCTCTAAATCTAGATTCTCCCCTTGAGGGGAGCGCAGAGGGGTGTTTACATTTGCAGATCAGGAAATTCCTATTTGAATTTGCGAAGTGCCATTAAGGCAAAAAAACTACTCATGTACACAAAAGACAATACTTTTTACTCTCCTGTGTAGACCCCCCTCTACGCTCCCCTCAAGGGGAGAATCTGCGTTAAGGACAGGCATTACGTTAGGTAAATGAATTTTCTTTTTGGGCTAATTCCCAGAAAACAGGCCAAAAACGCTTGCGCTATGGTAGATTGCTTAGTAGCAAGAAGCGAATAGACCTTTTTATTACTTGACCGCCGCCAGAATACGCTTAAAGAACTCATTGCCGTTGGTTTGGTGCCAGCGCCATACCACCACAATGTCATGTTCAGGGTCAACCCAGATGGTATTAGAACCGGCACCCAGGGCGGCGTAACTGGTAGCGGGCGCGTCTGGCCATTGCTTTTTCTGGGTGTTGAGCCACCAGAGGTATCCGTAGTCGGGACCGTGCGGGCCAGGCGTGAGCGCTTGCTGTATCCACTTCTCAGAGACCAGTTGTTTGTCTTTCCAGCGGCCGTTGCGCAGGAACAGGTACCCGAAACGGGCTTCGTCGCGGGTATTGATCCAGAGGCCGCCGCCCCAGCGGGTACCGCCGCTCACGCTGGGTAGCTGTTTGCCGTCTACGTCTACATATGAATTCTTGTAGGGAATGTATTGCCAGGTATTGGACGCACCAATGGGGTTCATGATCTGCTCTTTCAGGACTTCAGGCAGAGGTTTCTTCCAGAGGCGCAGTAAGGACAAAGACAGCCGGTTGATGCGCACGTCATTGTACTCATAGAAGGTGCCGGGTTCTTGCAAGGCGCGCGGCTTGCGTTCGCCGCTTCCAAATTCCTCTTTGCCCACAAAGGTGTGGCTCTTCCCGAACAGCTCGCCTTCCCACTCGCTGGTCTGCTGGGCATGGTGGTGCCAGGTTACTTTTCTGTTGTGCTCAGAGTCATAGCCTCCGTCTTTGATGTAGTTGGCCACCGGATCATGCACGTCTTTAATCATGCCTTTGTCCACGGTGATGCCCAGAATGGTAGACAAGAAGCTTTTGGCGATGCTGTAGGTAGGGTCAGCGCGTTTGGTGTCTCCCCACTCCGCCACGATGTAGCCGTTCTTTAAAATGATGCCGTTGGTAGCCGCCCGGTCATTGGGAATAGGCCCCAGCAACTTCCCGAAGACCTGTTCCTGATCAGAGAAATCCTTCGGCCGTTTGGTCTCCTGCGTCTGCGCATATGCCACCGCCTGCGCCAATAATTCCGCGTCCATGCCTACCTCTTCGGGCTTTTTGGTTTCCCAGTTGTCTCCCGCGCCAGGGTAATAGACTTTGGCGGTTGAGCCGGCAGATTGGGAAGTTGTGCTGGAATTGGATTGGCAGGCCATCAATCCTGCAAAGAGGAAAGGCAGGAAGCGGTGGAAGTATTTTTTCATAGTTTCCAATTAGGCAATGCACAAGTAATGCATCTTTACTTAAGTGAATTCAGAGAGTTAACATTACAATTGTCCGCTTTTAAACCTTTCATTGTACTTCTTAATATACTCTTTACTCTTATCTAGCTTCTTTTCTTCTTTTTCATACATAGCAACAAGCTCCTTGTCCTTTGCTATTAATTTCTTCACCTCTTTCTTCCCCAATACGGTTACTTTCCCTGACTCTATATCAATAACGTTCCTCACCAATTGAAGCAGATTACTACCGCCTATGTTGTTCATTCCTACAAATTCATAATAGCAATACTGGCCTAAAAGATCAATTTTATAAAAATCTAATTTAGGGCTCAATGTAGAATTACTGGTGTTTACATAAATATTAGTCCCGTCACTGAACCCAAAAACGCTTCCAATAGACTTTCCCATTGGTTTATCTATATTCATTCTATAATGATTCACGCTTCCACTGGAGAGCACAGACCCATAAGGTTTATAGATTTGCTCAATACTATAATTAAAAATAAAAGAGGGATTGTTGAATTTGAATTCTTCAAAGGTCTTATAAATTCCGGGCTTATAGACACGCTCATTAATTATCAGGTTTTGACTTTGGGCCATTAAGGCCACACTAAAAAGTATTACAAATAGAACTACTCTTTTCATTTTATATTAATATTAAAAAAATTGATAATTTATTAGTAATGGTTAATACATTAAAACTGCTTCAACTCAAATTTAAAAATATTATTCAGCAGATAGGTATATTTAACTTAATGTGTCCATTCCTATCAAGTCAATAAAACATTCCTTTAGGAATACATAGCTCCTTCCCTTAGGTTAACCATAATCTCGTTTTCAGCCTCATTCCCCTAAAACAGCCCAAAAACAGTCTTAAAAATCAAAGTACTCCGTGGCGGGTTTGACGGTCTTCTTCTCTTCTTTCTTTTTGCCCTGGAAGAGTTCTTTCAGTTCCTGCTTTTCGGTTTTGAGGTCTGCGGCAATTTTGGTTTTGACGCGCTCCTGGTCATAGGCTAATTTAAAGTTGCCTTCGCGACCTTTGATGGTGAGGAATAGGTTGGGGCTGGCCGTTGTGGTGGTGGCAATGACGCCAAAGCGTTCGTCTTTGTCGCGCTTGGCTTTGGTGGCACCAGATAAAGGGATTTTGAGCTTGTAGTCCATTTGTTGGTCAAAAGTGTGCATACCTGACAGCGTGATGTTGTTGAACCGGCTGGTGCTGGACTTAATTTCCATCTCAGGTATGTAGATGGTGCGGTTCTGGATGTAGAAATTGTTCTTGATTTCTGAGAAGCGCAGGTTGGCCAGCTCGTTCCGGTTAATGAAAATGCTCATCTTCTGCATGGGCGCCCAATTGAGCAACTGTCCATTTCGGATAGTAGTAGCAATCTCGGCCTGCATAAGGTCTGGCCGCGCGTTAAGGTTATGGTCAAAAAACAGCTCAGAGTTGATCTGGGCTGTCAAGGTGCCATGCAAATGCCGCTGGGTAATGAACGCCTGCCCGAAGTCCTCAAACGCATAGAACAGGCTGTCTACCTTAATGTCCTGGATGTGCGCCGTGGAGTTGATTTTGATGAGCGGCTGACGCGCATCTACGCTTCCCTGCACTTTAAAGCGGCCACCCACCACCTGCATGGCAATGTTAGGCGAAGAAATGATTTGGTTTTTCAACAGCACATTGCCCTTCAGTTGCTTGGCTCTAAACCGCCTGAACTTTAAACTGCTCACCGCGGCGTTGATGTCCAGTTCCAGGTTGGCGGGCATGTTCAAAGCGTAACCGTAAGCGTCTACTTTACCTGAGGGGCGCTTGACTGGCGGTGCGGTGGTAGAAGCGGCCAGCAACTGGTCCAGGTTGAGGTAGCGGGTGGTAAAGTCTGCCTCTACGCGCAGGCGTTGCTTGTCCAGAAACAGGTAGCCCAGCATGTTTTTAAGGAAGCCGTTCACCAGAAAGTCGGTGTCGCCAATCTTGCCTTTCAGGTCTGAGATGGCCACGTCATTCTTGCGCACCTGAAACGTGCCGTGCACGCCTTTAAACGGTAAAGGGTGCTGGGCAAACTGCAGGCTCACGTTCTGTAGCTGTACCTCGCCAGAAGTCTTGATGCCCGGTCCTCTGGGATTGGTTTTAAATGCCTTTAGATTACCCGCGAAGGAGAAATTAACCAAGGCCCGGCCGCTTCCGTTTTTGACGTCTTTTACCGGAAACAGGCCAAAAACGTGAGCTATGTCTAGGTCGGCTTTGAGTTGGGCCTGTACGTCTGGGTTTGCAAAGTTCTTGTACCCAAACTCTCCGGAGAACGGCTTACCGCGCAATTGGCCTTTAATGTTGCGCAAGGCTACTGCAGATGTTTGGCTGTTACGTTGGGCGCCGTTGGTAAAGCTTCCGGCAAAGCTCACCTGCTCTAGCTTCTCTTTGTATTCTGGATGAAAGAAGAATGCCCTGAGGCACCCGAAGCTCACTTGTATAAACGGGTTCTTTTGCGCGGAGGCCTCGCCTTTAATGATGCCTTTAAAATAAACGTCGCCCTCGCTTTGGTACTGGGCAAAGGCTTTGGTGACATGGCGCGGCAACAAGGCTACCAAGGACTGTATATCTGTGTTCTTCCCTTCCAAATTCAAGTCTAGTTGCGTCTTACCTGCGTAGTTCACGGTGCCGCCAAACTGGTACTGTCCCTTGCCTATGCGTAGTTCAGAAGAGCCAATTGTTACGTGTTTGCGTGTAGTATTGACGATTACCTGACTGCCCAGCGTGATTTCCTTCTGCTGCAGGTACTCATCGCCGGCCACTAGAATGGTGTTCACCCGCGCATTGCCCGTAAGCCCAATGTTCACCACCGGTTCCTTCAGGCTAAGCGCGGCATTCATCAAATGTGCCTGCACGTCATATTTTTGTTGGGCGGGCGCGTCTTCATACAGCACGTGCACCTTGCGCAAGGTGATGCCCTGTAGGTCAAAGGAGAGCTTGCCGCTTTGGCTGGTGTCTGCGGATTGGTAGAAGCGGTAGTTGACCTCGCCGTTGGGCAGGACTTTTACACGCACCTCTCCGTTTTCTAGGTAAATCTCTTTGATGTGGTATTCGCCCCAGAGAAGGTCCCAAAGACTGAACGTGCTGTGAATTTGTTGTAGTTTGGCCAGCGGAGCGGTACTGCCCGGGAGGGCTTCTGTGATCTCCACGTTTGTAAGCGAGATGGCCACCTGAGGAAATTTCTCCCACAAGGAGACGTCTATCTTCTCAACGGCCACTTTGGTTTTGATGTGCTTGTTGGCCTCTGCCACAAACAGCTGGATGATTTTGTCCTGGTAAAGATAGATAGTACCCGCCGCCAGTCCCATTACCAGGACCAGCCCCCCTACGGCCCAAAGTACATACCGCGCTATCTTTTTTCTCTTTCCCACCACGTTCAATCAAGCAGACGTTAAAGATACAGAGGCAAACCCTAGCCGCCAAGATTTAGGGCAAGGGCCGCGTATTAAAAAAAGAGAAGACAAGCCAGAAGTCAATACGGTCTCTTCCAGGCTTGTCTTCTCAAGGGAGCGTGCTTGGTTTATTTAAGCATGCTGGCTACGCCAAAGGCGCCTACTCCAAACACAATGATGAGGGCATAAAACCCTAAAATCACCACCGTCAGAATTCCCATGAACTTGAACAAGGACTTCAGGTTCTCAAAGGAAGACTCTACTGTCATTTCGTCTTTTGAGCGCAGGCCGTCCTGCATCTTAGTGGAGAACTTGTAGAGGTACAACACCGGAAAGAAGTACAGCACGGCAATCAATAAGTAAAAGAAGCCAAACAAGAAACCCATGGAGCCGAGCATGGGGTTGTTTATGCTCTCATCTGCCTCCATGGCGGTGCTCATGGCTGCGCCCATGATGGAGCCACCAAAAAGCCCTATTAAGACCATGATGCCTACTCCAACAAAACCCACAATGGCCAGAAACTTACCCCACTTGGCCGTGGCGTAAAGAAAGTTCATCATGGATGGGCTAAGCGTAATCGTGTTTGAGGGTTCAGCGTAAAGGTTTTCTTCCATAAAATTTTTAAAGGGTTAACGTATTGAGTTTAAATATATAAAACCTTTCAGAGACGCATCCAGAAAAATATTTCACACTTTTTTGCGGGTCCTATTTGGAAGATTCGATTTCACCCCCCATATTTGCATCATCAAACGGGGACAATTGGTCACCGAAAGACAAAAGAAGGGATGTTAGCTCAGCTGGTTCAGAGCATCTGCCTTACAAGCAGAGGGTCGCTGGTTCGAATCCAGCACGTCCCACACTTCAAAAGCCTTACCTACCCGGTAAGGCTTTTTTGTTTTATATAGTTTTTGCTATATCTTCAGGCTTCCCTCTCTAGCCTTATTCCCTCTGGCGGGCTCTAACTTTCTGCAATCTTACCTGTTATCTTATTACGTATGTCTTTCTGGACAAGCAGAATGGCCTACGCACCTACTTAACGCCACCTTAGACAGACAACGCCATGGAAGAGAACACCCAAATTTTATTAGACCAAGGCTGGCAGATAAGCCCGGCGCCCATGTACTTTCTGGGCTTTGACATTTCCTGGCTGGTGATGAAGGAGGCCTTCATTAGCCCTTATGACCGCCAGGCGTATAGCTTCAATGAGGCCATGCGCATTGAGATGCTGGTGCACCCGCACCAATCCATCATCTCACGCGTGGCGTAAAGGCACTGCCCTAAGAGGGCATGGCACTTCTAGGGCAATTGCGTAATTTGGGGCTCCAAAGATGCTCATGCGCTATGCACCTGATAGAAGTTACCTCTGCTGCTCACATAAAGTCCTTTCTGGATTCTCCCACCGCTTTGTACAAAGACCATCCTAACTGGATAAGGCCGCTGGACAATGACATTGAGAAGACGTTTAACCCCAAGCTCAACCCCAACTTTAGAGACGGGGCAGCCATCAGATGGATTCTGCAGGACGACCAAGGCCAGACCATTGGCCGGGTGGCGGCCTTTGTGAACGGCAAGACCAAGAACGCCTCTGAGTACGTGACCGGCGGTATGGGTTTCTTTGAGTGCATCCATGACCAGGCGGCGGCCAATATGCTGTTTGACGCCTGTCAAAAATGGCTTGCAGACCAGGGCATGGAAGCCATGGACGGACCCATCAACTTCGGGGAGCGGGACCGCTTCTGGGGCTTGCTGGTAAATGGCTTCACAGAGCCCAACTACGGCATGTTCTACCATCCGCCCTACTACCAGGAGCTGTTTGAGAACTACGGCTTTCAAGTGTACTTTAAACAGTATACCTACCGCCGCGACCCAGAGGCAAAGCTAAGCGACAAGATCCATCAGCGCGCCGCCCTTCTCCTCAAAGACCCTGCCCTCTCTTTTAAACATGTTTCCAAAAAGAACATGGAGAAGCTCACGCAGGAATTCCTGGAGGTTTACAACAAAGCCTGGGCGGGGCATTCTGGCCTCAATGAGATGACCCTGGACAAAGCCCGCAAACTCATCAACAGCATGAAACCCATCATGGATGAGAAGCTGATTTATTTTGCCTACTACCATGACCAGCCCATCTCTTTCTTTATCATGCTGCCAGAACTCAACCAAATCTTTAAGCACCTACATGGCAAGCTAGACTGGCTAGGCAAGCTTAAATTCTTGTATTACCGCTGGCAGTACAACCACAAACCGCGCAAAAAGGCCCTCGGGTTGATTTTTGGCGTCATCCCAGAGTTTCAGGGCAAAGGCATTGACAGCTATATGTCTGTGATGTCTCAGAAGGCGGTATTGGCGCAGGGCGTGGGGCAGGTAGAGATGAACTGGATAGGCGATTTTAACCCGAAGATGATGATGGTGGTGAGAGGACTGGAGGCGGTCATTTACAAAACCCATCACACTTACCGTAAGATTTTTGACCCATCCAAGCCTTTTACCCGGTATCCTATCATCAAGTAAGAAGTTGTTTTTAGGCTGTTTTCTGGAAATCAGGCGGAAAACGATTTTTGATTGCTGAAAGTCCATTACTGATTGCTATGCAGAATTCCTATGTGAATCCTGTATAAGCTGCCGTCTGGCGTGAGTCTCCAAACTCGCGGGTGTTATTTGTGGCAGGTTTCCATGGCGCAAGCGTCCGCTTGTGTCCGCATGAAAGGTTTGTCATCCGCCGCCGTTGTTGGTGTTATCACCAACGACCGCTTCTGCCTCACCAGTCGCCTTTCACTTAAATAAGCTTTAGTGCAAGCATTTGGCTGTTCCCTCGGTAACACCGTTTGCTCCAGTGCGCATTATCTTTCTTGTTTCATTTTATCTGCTAAGCGCTCACGGCCGCGGGGCCTCGTCCTGGCCCTTCGCACTGCTGTTGTACTCTGGGCCTTCGGCCCCGCCCTGCCGGGCGACGAAACAACAGAGGCGCTCAAAGCCAAGACTGGTTTCGGTTCCTCTCTGCATAGGCTTATTGGCTGAATGGGTTAGTTGTAGGTGATGGCAGTTCCTGTCGCTGCAGAGACATGCGTGCTGCGCACGGTCTGCTCTATCTTGGTTCACGGGACTGGTTCAAGTCTTTGACTTGGCCCCATGATGGCGGGCAGTTTTCAACTGCCCTGAAGCGCTGGCTTCCACCACGCATTCCGTCCCCCTTTGAAGTCGAAGATCCCGGGCTTGTTCCGGGAGGGGCTAGGGGGAGGACAGGAGCTATTTCAGACTCAAGACTCATGACTCGCGACTCATGACTAAACAAGTGGCATCCTGCAGGACCTACGGGCTTCTGCGTCAAGAGCCGTTTTTGGCCTCATTTCTAGAAAACAGGCAAAAAACCGACAGTAGGATTAAGTGGTAGCTGCCTGTTCTGTAGCTAATGTCAGAAAGGCTTTATGGAGCTTGACCACCTGCGGAAGTACCAATTGCTGGTCATCGTTGTACAGGACAAACTGGGAGCGTTCCAGACGTTCCTCCTCTGACAATTGCTTGTGCATGATGGCCTCTATGTCTTGGGCGGTACGGTGCGGGTCTCTGGACAACGTTCTGCGTTGCCGCAAGGCCACGGGCGCTGATACCGTGAGCACATGGTCAACCTGCGTATAGGCGTTGGACTCAAACATGAGCGCGGCCTCTTTGAGAATGTACGGCGCAGTGGAATGCGCTTCTAACCACTGATGAAAGTCTTGGCGCACCTGCGGATGCACTAGTGCGTTCAGTTTGGTGAGCTCTTCTTTGTCATGGAAAACCTTCTGGGCCAGATAGGTTCTGTTGAGTTGGCCATGAGCATCAAAGGTCTCAGGCCCGAAGGTAGAAATTAAGCCCTCGCGCAGCTCTGGGTCATAGTTCATTACCCACTTAGCACGCGCGTCTGAGTCATATACGGGCACGCCCAGCAATTGAAAGCAACGGCAGACAATGCTCTTGCCAGAGCCAATGCCGCCGGTTATGCCAATCTTGAGCATCTGTTAAAGCGCGGTTAAGGAAATTTTCACCTTGCCAGGGGCAATGGACGTCTGGCGCACGCCGGCAGGCTTCTGCGTCACGGTGGGGACTATGGTAGAGTCTGCAGCATTGTAGCGCTCATAGTCTAAGGTCACCTGGAACTGGCCTAACTGTATTTTGTCCCTGCTTCTGGGGTGGTACGCGTACTTCACTCTCACCGGCCCGTTCAAATACTGCAAGCGGTACTGGCCCGGAAAATTCTTGAGCACCGGCTGCACCACCAACTCCTGCTTCTCTAGCGGAATGACATTAAACTGAACCTGCGCTTTGCTAATGTCTGCCTTAACCAGGTTAGAGAAGTCATGCATCAAGAGCATGTCTCCTTTAAAAGGGGCACTAAACGGACTGTCTGGCACAGCCAAAGGGTACGGATTGGGGAACAGGCTGATAATTTGCAAAGGTCCCGTAAACGTGATAGAATCTGGCCGTATGGCTAAGTTACCGCCATACGCAAACCCAGGAGCAATCTTAACAGTGGTGGTATCTACCATGAGCGGCATCTTGCGGGTAGCAATACGGTCAAAGTCAAAGTAGAGGGTGTCTGTGGCCACGTAGTTAAGCTCCAGGCCGTCTAAGGCGTTGGCAATGGCGGGGCGTAACGCATAGCCAGGCAGTTGTTTCACGTAGGGCAAGCCTCTGATGGAAAGCTCAGCAGGCTTCACCTGAAACATGAGGCTTTTACGCAACAGCTTCCATCCCTTGCCGGTCACGCTAATCATCACCTCTTCGGGGAGGGGCTTAACCGGCACCAGCTGGCGCTGGTCATAGACAAACTGGATGGGGTAAGAGATGCGGGCAATGTAACTCTTGTTCAAAGAGTTAAGCACCCAAAAGGTGGTAGCCGTCAAAAAACAAAGCAAAACCACTCTCCAGTACCGTTTCTGTTTGGGAGAAAACGGCCTTACTAACCAGAGAAGGGCTTGCTTTGTCTTGTTGAATGGCAAAATATGTGGCTTACTAAAAAATTAAGCGGCAGTTTCTGTGGTAGCTTTGTTTACGCGGCTGGTAGCCTCCACGGCTACGGCCGTTTTGTCAAACTTCAGCTTAATGCCCTTGTCTACCTCAATCCAGACAGTGTCCTCATCAATGCTGAGCAACCGGCCGTGCAGGCCACCAATGGTGACCACGTTCATCCCCTTCTTCAGTTCGTCTCTGAACTTCTTCTGGTCTTTGGCCTTCTTTTGCTGAGGCCTGATCATGAAGAAGTAAAACACCAGAATGATCACCCCGAAGAACAGGATGTTGGAAAGTCCGCCAGCCCCTAGCGGGCTGGCTTGTAGAAGTATCGTCAACATCAGAGATTAGTTAGTACGCACCGGGCCTGACGCACCAGCTTGCGGCACCATTCCCTCAATGTTTGTCTTGATAATTAATTGGTTCACCTGCGGGTCTGTGTTGGCCGTGATGGTGATTTGCTTAGACTGCTGACCAACTTTACCGGCTGGGTCAAACTCTACGGTGATTTTACCAGTGGCACCTGGCGCAATTGGCTCTTTTGGCCACTCAGGCACGGTACAACCGCAGGTAGCAGAGGCGTTCTCAATCACCAAAGGAGACTTGCCCGTGTTGGTGAACATAAACGTGTGCTGTACTTTCTTGTCTTGCTTGATGGTGCCAAAGTCATGCTCCGTTTCTTTGAACGTCATTACAGGCTTGGGCGCGTTAGGGTTCACCGGCTCTGCGCTGGCCACGTTAGGGTTGGTGGCAGGGTCATTGGTGGCTACCGTGGTCACAGGGGCAATCTCCTCTGTGGTAGTGGTGGCAGTCTCAGTTTCTTTGGTCTTCTCACAACCGGCGGTCCAGAAGCCGGCAGCCAGAAGCATAGCTATTACAAATTGCTTTTTCATATTACTAAGTGCTTACAAGTTTGAAATAATGTGCTGCGCGAACTCTGACGTAGAGGCCGTACCACCCAAGTCACGGGTGCAGCAGTTTTTGTCTAATAAAGTCTTCTCCAGGGCGTCCTCAATTCTGTCTGCCTCTTTCTGCAAGCCCATGTGCTGTAGCATCATGATGCCAGACCGTAGCATAGCCGTTGGGTTAGCCAGGCCTTGACCTGCAATGTCTGGCGCTGAGCCGTGCACCGCCTCAAAGATAGCCATGTCATCCCCCACGTTGGCACCAGATACCACGCCCAGACCGCCTACCAAACCGGCACACAGGTCAGACAAGATATCCCCGAACAAGTTAGTGGTCACTACCACCTCAAACTGCTCTGGCTTGCTTACCAGCTGCATGCACATGTTGTCAATGATCTTGTCATCCCAAACTACGTTCGGGAATTCTTTAGACACATCAGCAGCGGCTTCCAGCATCAATCTACCGGCAGATTTTAAGATGTTGGCTTTGTGGGCCACGGTCACCTTTAACTTGTTTTTGTCTGCGTAGGCAAAAGCAGCGCGCACAATCTTGTGGCAACCTACTACCGTCACGCGGGCAACAGAGTCAGAGATACCCAGGCGCTCATCATACATCTCAAGACCAGCGTACAGGCCTTCGGTGTTTTCTCTGAACAAGACCAAGTTCACGTTTTCAAAGCGAGTTTTTACACCGGCTGTGGTCTTGGCAGGGCGCACGTTAGAGTATAAGTCAAACTTCTGGCGCAGTTGCACATTTATGCTTTTGAAGCCTTTGCCCACCGGCGTGGTGATGGGGCCCTTTAAAGCAATTCTGTTGCGCTCCAGAGAGTCAATCAAGCTCTGCGGAATCAACTCACCCATGCTGTCAAAGGTGGTTTGTCCGGCGTTTTCTTCTTCCCAGGTAATAGGAACTTGGGCGGCTGTAAAGATCGCCTTTACGGCTTCTGTGATCTCAGGACCTATCCCGTCGCCGGGAATAAGGGTAACGGTTGTCATGGTCAAGGGCTTATACTTCTTTCTTACTGTTAATTTCGTTGATGAGCGTGTCTACGTCCTGCAAAAGGCGCTCTGCTTTGTCGCGGGCGTCTTTGATTACGCGCTGCCCTTCTGCTTTGGCGGCAGAGCCTTGCTCCTCGCGGCCGGCAATCAGGTCGTTGGATAGATCCAGCAGACGGTCACGGTATTTTTCTAGTTGAAAGCTGAGTTTGTCGCGGGTCTCGCGGCCTTTCTCAGGTGCAAATAAAATCCCCAGGATGGCACCCGTGGCGATTCCGGTGGAAAAGGCAATGATGGAGGTTGTTTTTTTGCCCATAGTAGTGGTTCTGGTTACAGGTTTTCTATAAAAGGGCGCTTGCGCGTTTTTGGCTTATTTTCAGAAAAATAGCGTAAAAACGGGTTGAATGCAAAGCCCGCTCCTCTTTGAACGTAAAAAACTGGTTCTTATTTGTTGTCTAGCAAACCTCTTCCCGATTTACGAATCTCGCCGGAGGCCGTTAACTGCTGTGACAGCTTGTCTAACACGCCGTTCACAAACTGCTTACTTTTAGGCGTGCTGTATACTTTGGAGATCTCAATGTACTCGTTGATGGTCACTTTTACGGGGATGCTTCTAAAGATGTGCATCTCGCAGAGGGCCATCTTCAAGATGATCTTGTCCATAAGAGCCACGCGCTCTACGTCCCAGTTCTGCACGCTCTCAGAGATCATGGCCTCATACTTGGCGTCATCCCGTAGGGTTTCGTGGTACAGTTCCTCAAAGAAGGCCTTGTCATCGTCCCAGCTAGCTGAAAGGTCCAATAAGGCCATGTGCTCATCTGTGCCTTCTTCCAGCATCTTGATGGACTTGTTCACCAGACTCTTCACCACAGACTTGTTTTCTACCCAGTTCAGATCCTGCTCCTCAAAGAGAGACTGCAGCGCTTCGCTTTTAAAGATGACTTCCTTGTACAGGTGCTTGAGCAATTCATGGTCCTGCTCATAGGTAGGCTCCACCAGCTCCAGATAGGCCAGCACTTGCTCGTCTTTCTTGATGCCGTTGCGGTAGATCTGGGTAATCACGTCCAGGTTTCCGGCCCAGCTCACGTTTCTTCTTATCACGCGCTGCTCCAAGAACTTGTTCTCCAGCAATTTGGTCAAGGCTTTGTTCTTAAGCAGACCGCGCATGTCCGTGTCGGTGCGCTCCGTAAAGCGGGTGGCGGCTTTCTTTTCTTCACCCTCAATTAAATGCGTCACTTCCTGCATCACCAAAAGGGTAAGCAGGTAGCGGTCATAGATTTCCTCGGCAGCAGACAGCATCTGGTTCCCGAAGAACTTGAGGTCTTTCTTGAGCGTGTTTTGGTAGAAGTTCACCGCGTCTTGGGCGGCATTCAGGATTTCCTTGTCTTTCTCCTCGGTGTCAAATTTCTTGGTCTCATACCACTCCTTGAAGAGCAGCGTGGCAATTTGCTTTTTGCCTTCCAGCAGGTTTCTGTCTTGCGGCTCAATGGCCATCAAATCTGGCGCGAACGTGTCTGCGATGCGATCTAGGGCCAGCAAATAGTCAGAGCCTTCTGCCTGCACGTAGGCGTAAATGGCTTGCATGGCTTTGATGCGGAGTATTCTGCGGTTGAGCATGAGGATAAGGAAAGAACGTGGTGAACGTGAAAATAAGCGTAAAAGTTGGCAGGCACCCATTGGCCCGCTGCCAAGGCTTGGCGAAACCGCCAATTCTGCCGCAAAGGTCCGAACTAAGAGAGGAAGAAGCAAATAGCTTTCCTTTTTAATTCTGAGTCTTTGGGAGAAAGCTTACAGAGTTCTCATTTATCATGGCTGATAGTGAGGCGCTTTTTGCCTGTTTTCTGGGATTTAGGCCAAAAACGGCTGTTGGCGCAGACGCTCGCAGGTCCGGCCGGACGCTACGAGGTCTTTTGAGCAACCGTAATTGCAGTGGCTGACAAAGAAATGCGCAAGAGACAAGGCGGTGACGTTGTCTCTACATTAACCTCAGAAACTGCCGCTTCAGCGTGAAACGCATTTCAACGTCTATAAAACCAACTCGTCAGCCCTTGACCGAGGGCAAAGAGACTGGTCAATTTAAGTCTCTTTGCCCGAGGGAGAAAGCAATGGCTTGTCGATAAGCAGAGGCGTAAGTCGTCTATGAAACGAATCACTTCTCACGGTGCACCACTTTGAGCCCCCGCCCTGTCCGAGCGGTCAGCGAGTTCGGGGGCTCTTGATTCTTTTGGTTACTTTTCTCATCAAGGAGAAAAGTGACAAACGCGAATAGAAAGTAATGAAAGTTGATGTTGGGAGTAAGGTGTTGGGAGTAAATAGCGCAATGCAATCCCCAGCAAAAGTAAACACCCCTCTACGCTCCCCTCAAGGGGAGAATCAACATTTGGCAAATGAAGTTGAGGCGGAAAGAAAGAATCAAATAAAGTACGTCATCCCCCTACCCCCTTCAAAGGGGGACGAAGGGGCTCTTTCTCAATATCATAAAGCAAAAAAGCGTTTTTGGCCTGTTTCTGAGAAACTAAGCCAAAAACGCTTTCAATAAGATTTCGCCTTATAAGACGAAGTACAATTAGTAGGTTCTCTTGATTTTAGCCATGTCGTCAATACGCTTCTGCGCAAGCTCTGTGGCGGCTTTTTGCGTGTGCGTGCCGTCTGCCTCAGCCTTAGAGAAGATGTTCAACGTGGTGTTGTAGATCTGCTCTGTCTGCTGCATAGACCACTCACGGTTCAGCTTCTTCACTTCTGAGTACACGTTGATGATACCACCCGCGTTAATCAAGAAGTCTGGCGCGTAGATCATGCCTTTCTGTACTAGAGCTGGGCCGTGCACGTTCTCGTCCTGCAACTGGTTGTTGGCGCAACCGGCAATGATTTGGCACTTCAGTCTAGAAAGTGTGTTGTCATTGATGGTGGCTCCCATGGCGCAAGGAGAATAGATATCCACGTCCAGGTCATAGATTTCATCCAAGCCTACCACGGTAGCACCGGTGGCCGAAGAAATACGCTGCAAACGGTCTTGGTCAATGTCCGTGATGAACAACTGAGCACCTTCCTTTACTAGGTAGTCAATCAAATAACCACCTACGTGGCCAGTACCTTGTACAGAGATTTTTTTACCGGCTAGGCTGTCGTTGCCCCAGGCTTTCTTGGCCGAGGCCTTCATGCCCATGTAGGTACCGTAAGCCGTTACCGGAGACGGGTCACCGCTACCGCCTTGCGACTCTGGCAAACCAGCTACGTGCTTGGTCTCCATGGCAATGTAGCCCATGTCCAGGGTGGTCATGCCCATATCCTCGGCGGTGATGTACTTACCGTTCAGGTTGTTGACAAAACGCCCGAACTTGCGCATCATGGCTTCGTTCTTATCTTTTTTAGAATCACCGATGATCACAGCCTTACCACCGCCCAGGTTCAAACCAGAGATGGCCGACTTGAAGGTCATACCACGTGAAAGGCGTAATACGTCGCGTAGGGCTTCGGCCTCAGAGGCATACGACCACATACGGGTACCGCCCAAAGCAGGCCCTAATACCGTGTTGTGGATACCAATGATGGCTTTTAATCCAGTGTCATGGTCATGGCAGAATACCACTTGCTCATGATCAAACTGACCCATTTGACTAAAAACCGATGATTCCTGACCCTCTGATATTTTGTTTATTTCAACCATATTTTTGAATAAAATGATTTACTTCCATAACCTGCGGAAAACGGCTCCCAGATTTAGTACTTTTGCCGCAAAAGTAGGCATATCTTTTTACTACGCCAAGGAAAACCCTAACATCTGTTAGCCTCGTAGTAAAACTTAAATTTATACCGTGAAATCACTCCGCTACCTCAATAAATATTTGCTCAAGTACAAATTCCGGTTTTTCTGGGGAATTGTGTTTGTGATTGTCTCCAACGTCTTTGCCATTATTCCGGCGCAGGTGGTGCGGCACGCCTTTGACCTGGTGCGCGAGGGCATTAACCTGCACCAGTTGCATAAGGGCTTCGGTCAGCAGGAAACGGTGTATGACAGCTTTGCCAGAAGCACCTTGTTTTACGGGGCGGTAATCGTGGCCATGGCTTTGCTACGGGGTATCTTCCTGTTCCTGATGCGCCAGACCATCATTGTCATGAGCCGCCTCATTGAGAACGACCTCAAGAACGAAATCTTCGCGCATTACCAGACCCTGCCCTTGAGCTTCTACCGCAAGAACAACACGGGTGACCTCATGGCCAGAATCTCTGAGGACGTGGGCCGCGTGCGCATGTACATTGGCCCGGCCATCATGTACGGCATCAACCTGGTGGCTTTGTTCCTGATGGTGATTCCGTACATGCTCTCAGTGAACGTGAAGCTGACGCTGTACACGCTCCTGCCGCTGCCTATTTTGAGCGTGAGCATTTACTACGTGAACAACATCATTGAACGCAAGTCTGATGAGATTCAGAAAAGCCTGAGTGGCATTACCACCTTTGTGCAGGAGGCGTTCTCGGGCATCAGGGTGTTAAAGTCCTTCGTGCGCGAGCAAGATTCGCATGCCAACTTTACCAAGGCCAGCGACACCTACCGCGACAAGTCCCTGGAGCTTAACTTTGTCAACTCCCTCTTCTTCCCGCTCATTCTGTTTTTGATTGGCTTGAGTACTATCATCACGGTGTGGCTGGGTGGTAAGGAAGTGATTAACGGTAGTATCACGCCAGGAGTAATTGCTGAGTTTCTGATTTATGTGAACATGCTCACCTGGCCGGTGACTGCTCTGGGCTGGACTACCAGTTTGGTACAACGCGCCGCCGCTTCTCAGCAACGCATCAATGAGTTTTTGAACACCAAGACAGACATCCTCTCGGGCCCTATTGAAGAGAAAGACATTACCGGTTCTATTACCTTTGAAGACGTAGATTTCACCTACCCAGACACCGGCATTTACGCCCTGAAGAAGCTGTCCTTCCAGATTAACCCCGGCGAAACGCTCGCCGTGATTGGCAACACTGGCTCGGGTAAGAGCACCATTGCCGCGCTTCTGTGCCGTTTATATGACGCTACCGGCGGAAGAATTTTAGTGGACGGCGAGGACATCAAACAATACAACCTGTCCACCCTGCGCTCTCAGATTGGCTACGTGCCGCAAGACGTGTTCTTGTTCTCAGATTCCATCAGAAACAACATCGGGTTTGGGGTTGAGGCACTGTCTGAGGAGAAGATGCTACAAGCCGCCAAAGACGCCGATGTCTATGAAAACATCATGCGCTTCCCGCAACAGTTTGACACCGTGTTGGGGGAGCGTGGCATCACTTTGTCTGGTGGGCAGAAACAGCGCGTCTCCATTGCCCGCGCCCTGGCCCGCGAGCCTAAGATTTTAATTCTGGACGACTCGCTCTCTGCAGTAGACACCAAGACGGAGAACGCCATCCTGAACAGCCTGCAGCGCGTTATGCACAACCGCACGTCCATCATCATCTCGCACCGCGTAAGCTCCGTGAAACTAGCCGATAAGATTCTGGTCTTGGATGACGGCGTGGTAGTACAACACGGTAGCCATGATGAATTGATGGCCGACATGAGCGGCTTGTACCGCGCCCTGTATGAACGTCAGTTACAGACCGAGGACATAGAGTAACCTACCCGTTTTTGACCTGTTTTGGTGAAAAGAGGCCAAAAACAGATGAATTATGACTTGTTTGTATTTTCCTGAACCTGATTTTTTACTTTATTTGCAGGAGATACACAATCGGGATGTAGCGTAGCCTGGTATCGCGCCAGCATGGGGTGCTGGAGGTCGCAGGTTCAAATCCTGCCATTCCGACTGAAACAATAAAAAGCCCTCGGTTCTTGATAGAGCCGAGGGCTTTTTGCTTTTTAAGGTGGGGTTGTTTTTGGCCAGATTACTGTAAATGTTTAACCATCGATCCTCTAGCATGGACAACTTATGAATTATAACATCCAAATATTCATAATTCATCCGTGATTTATACAAAATACATCAAAACATGTCCCTTTTGTCATCTATTTGTGGAAAAATGATACTATAATTGTGGATAAGTCATGCATAACCAGTGGATAACTTAGGACATCGTCCACCAACTCGGACAAAACTCGGACATATGTGGGACATATGTAGGACATATTACTCTATAGGAGTATCTAATTCTGCGAGACAGGTAGGGTTTAAATCATATACTCCAAATCCAATGGAAATAATGATTCCCATTCCAGAAAGCATATTGAAGTCACGCCTTATTGTTCGAGGATGGACGGACAAAACTTCTGCCATCTCTGAAGTAGTATAGAGAGCTTGTCTAGCAAAAAGGACGATCTCTTTAATTAAACGTTGTTGTACTTGGTCTGACAATTGATTTGAAGTCAGAATGTCCCTAATTTCACTTGCCATAGCTGGTTTAAACATTTCTAGCTCTTTAAAGGTGCCAGTTGGCATAGTAAATACACTAGTTGTATCTAATACCTCTTCAATGATGGCCGGTACCAAGGGAGTAGCAATAGATGGAGTAGAAACTGGAAAAGCTACGGGAACCTTTGCCCTAAAAACATCTTCCTCAATAAACTCAGCCTTATGGTCTGGAGAGTAATGTTCTAGTAGCTTAGTGACGTTTCGAATTCCGGAGCCTAGCTCTTCTACTAATCCAAGTTGCACAAAGAACCTTGCGATGGTAGGATTTTTAGGGTAGGGAGAAAAATTCTCTGGGTTTATAGCCCCAAAGCCATATGGTTTATTGGCGTTGTCAGTTTCTACCCGGTCAGGATATATAATGAAGCGAGCTGGAGCGGCGTTTGTATACTCTCTGTGCACAATCATATTAGCTACAATTTCCCTGAATATGATGTCTCGCAGGTTAACTCGCTGCTCACCCATTAGGAAAAACCTTTCAGGCAAGTGCCTTCCCACAAACCCTGTAAGTTTTTCGTAAGCATCAATTAAATTGGTCCTAATATCCAATCGGTCATCATACCTGTCTATGTTTTCCTTCCGGACAATTGCATCAATTCGATAATGGGGAATTATGCTATGAATAACATCTTCACTACCAAGCAACAGCGCGGCGGCTAATGTACAACCTTCAACCCCTGTCTGGAAATCCTTTCTGTAAAGTCCTGCGCTTTGGATAAGTTCTAAGTCTGAAAGTGAAAGCCATTGGTGACCTGGTTGCCTGCTACGCACAAGCATCCGCACTCGGCGAAGTACAGCAGGGTCAAAGTCACCTATACCCAAGTGTGGAAATATTTTCCCTTCAGAGTAAATGCCGCTTTTTCTGCTATAGATACCACTAATTCTAGCATTGTCTATTACTTTAAAGTCGCCTTCATGCCCTCTATCGAAAATATGCCCATCACATTTATGAAGCTGTGAGCTTTGAGGCACATACACGTAAAGGAGAATATGTCCGTCAACCTCTACTTCTTTCAGTTCTAAAAGAAAGGGAGGGTTCAGCTTATTGGTATTGTTTGATAGGGTAGTGAAGTCACGCTTCACATTCTCTATTTCGCTGGGGTTCACACCCACCAAAGTCCCATCATCATCAACACCAAGCACCAAGTACCCGCCCTTTCTATTTAGAAAAGCACATATAGACTCAAATGTATTTTTGGGTAGTGATGTTCTGCATTTCTTAAACTCAATACTTAGGCCTTCCCCCTGTCTTATTAACTGCTCAATATCGGACGCGTTCATACTCGCAATTTAACAAAAACAACAATGCATGAGAGTTAAAAAAAGCCCTACCAATCAAATAGCTAGGCTCCACTTTTTGTCTAACCTGATGAATCCTAAATCAAATTTAGTCACCCACAATCCTAGTTAATTAAACTTTGTAACTGATACACAATCGGGATGTAGCGTAGCCTGGTATCGCGCCAGCATGGGGTGCTGGAGGTCGCAGGTTCAAATCCTGCCATTCCGACTGAAACAACGAAAAGCCCTCGGTTCTTGATAGAGCCGAGGGCTTTTTGCGTTGGTAGTGGTTTCCGTTTTTGGCCTGATTGCTGGAAAACAAGCCAAAAACGAAAGGTTAAGATTTCTTCTTCAGCACCACTTTTTCGGCGTGCTTGGCCACCATGCGGCTGTAGAGCTCGCGCAGGTCTTGGTATTCTTTGGCGGTAAAGACAGGTTTGTTGATGTTGAGTTTGCTCATGATCTGCAACTTGCCGTCTGCCACCTGCACCATGTAACTAAACTTGGCTGAGTTGTCTGGCAAGGACAAATTGATGGCTTTGGGCATCTCTTCTACCTCATAGCCGGCCGGCAAGGCGTAGGTGAACACATAGGTCTCGTCTTGAGGCGTGGCAAAGTCTATAGGGAACAAGCGGTTGGCTAGTTTAAACGGATTCTCATGGGTGGCATGGTTGAGCATGGGAGAAACGTAGAGCAAACTCACCGGTTGGCTCTCCCCTGCGCGGTGCAAGGTATAACTGGCTTTAAGGTCTTTGTCATTTTTGTCCAGGTTGACCAGGCTCATGTCCTGGCGGGTCCACTCAGGATTTTGTGACGCCAGCTTCTTTACGTAATTGTCTCGGCCTTGCTCTTTGATGGTAGCGCGCATCTGGTGAGCAGACATACCGCCATAGGACTCCTCCATCTTGCCTGTCACCTCACCGGTGGGCTTAATTTCCATTTGGGCAGATACCAGTTGCGTATTGCGCTCGCTGTTCTTTAAGGGCAGCCATTTGCCGGCTGGCAGACTGGTCACCCAGCCTTGACCGTTCAGGCAACGGTACGGAAGCACGCCAAAGGGCAGGTCACGGTCTGTGGCATCCAGCAGATAGGTGGCCTCCCCTACTTTCACGGCGGCAATCACATAGTTGAACGTACTGACCATGGGCATATTCATGGCTGGCGTACCATGGCTACGGGTGCTTACCAGCATGGGCTTGGCATCTATGCCAGCTTCGCGCAACATGGCCGTCAAGAGCAGGTTGATGTCGGCAGAGGAGCCGGTGCGGGCGTCATAAGCCTTCTTAATGCTTTCTGAGTAAATCCTGTGCTTGCCGTCCCAGACCATCTGCTTTTTAACATACGCCTCAATGTTCTTCACTTTTGTTAGCAGGTCTGGACTATTGGCGGCGGCCTCTTCTACGGCCTTTTTAAAGACAGCGGTGTTTTGCAACTGCAGGCCAAACCACTCTTCTTTCTGTAATTCTGCGGCTAGTCCCTCCCAGGTGCCGGCCATGTACACTGGCTTACTTTCTGGGTACTGGACTTTGGTTAAGGTGAATTCCAGCTTGGACAAGTAGTCTTCTGAGCCGGTCATGTAGGGTTCGTCTGTAAAGGCGGGCACGTCTTTCATCACCCAGCGGTACTGGGCCAGTTTATAGGTGGCAGACCCCCATCTTTCTGTCGTGACTCTGTCTGACTGTTGTTCTGAGGTAAAGGCAACGGCCTGCGTAATCACTTTCATGTCCTCCAGATGAAACTTCTGGAACCCACTTAACAGATGGGTGTATTCATAGAAGGGCATCATGTTCACGCGGTACTCGCTCCAGGCCACCGGGATGGAACTCTGGAACGTCCACTTGAGAATAGATAGAAAGTCTGATTTGATGGTGTAGGCCACCTCAATCACAGAGCCTACCTTGACGTTGGGCATGGCAATCTTTTTTACATACCAGTTGATGTCTTCCTTCTCCTCAAAAACGGCTTTTTCGTCTAACTTCACCTTGACAACTTTGCCACCCTCCAGGTTATAGGTGAAGCCCTTCAGGTCTAGCACTTCTTCTTTGTGGTTAAAGTCTTTCCTATAAAACGGGATGCTGATGTTGGCTTGGTCTAAGCCGGCCTTCTTCAGGATCTTTATGCGCATCAATCGTTTCAGCTGTACTTGGTCGCCTTTGGTGTACAGGAACGAAGAATGGCCATAGTCATACAGTACCACCGCGGCCGCGGAGGTGTCCTGGGCATAGACCTTCATGTTCAGTTCTTCTGCTGTGGTCTGCCCCAGCTTGAGCGGATCCTGGCTAAAACCCAGGCCTGGCACGCCTACCAGCAAGAAAAGAAGCGCGTACTTCATATTCTTCAGAAACAAGGCGGAAATCATTAATCTCTTGTACATAATCTGTTATATAAAAAATCCTCCCCGCCGGCTTCACCGACAGAGGAGGAGATATGGTCGTTTTTGGCTTGTTTCTGAGAAAATAGGCCAAAAACGACCAGTAAATATTAAGAAGGATTGGCGGCCAGCACCACTTGTTGCTGGTCTGCCTTGGATACTTGTTTTAAGAAATTGATCAGTTCCAGGTACTTGGCCGGGGCATGGCGGCTTTTGTGCATGGTCAGTTCGCGCTCATACACCAGACGGCCGTCCTTTAACTGCACCTGTGACTTGTATTCCCCAAACAGGGAAGAAATCTTGACCGGCTGTGGAATGCTCTCTGCCGTGTAGCCCGCCGGAATCTCATACTCTACCACGTCTGCATCATAAAACGCCGACTGCCAAACAACATCCTGCTTTCTGTTTTCGGCCATTGGCGGCACGTAGGTCCAGCGGTTCATGAGGTTGGGCGTGATGAACAAACGCTTGCCACTCACAGATGCCACTCTTGGCAAATCTAGGTGCAAGGTCTCCTTCATCTTAGGCGATCTGGACTTCTCTGTCTGGCTTAGGGTGAACTTCTTAATCTCAAAGGCGGGGATTTCTGTGTTCTTGTAAAGCCACTTAAGCTGCTCTTCTGGGCTGTAATGGTGCGTCATGGTTTTGCGTTGCTCATGCTGGCTACCAGTGAATAACGTAGTGGCTTCGGCCACGCCACCGCCCTGGGCATTCAGCTTCACCTTTACATTTCTTACCTGTCCGTTGTCCTTTGCCGTGAACTGGGGCGTCCTCACCAGAACGCCGCCTTCGGGTTTGATTAACAGCGCGTACCGGTCTCCGGTGAAGGTACCAGTGTAGCCGGCGTCCTCGGTTTGGCTGGTACACTCCAGCCAGAGCGTGTCTTTGGCCATGGGCACGCACAGCACCACGTGGTTGAACTGACTGCTAGGAAAGTCTGCCATAACCGGCAACTGACCGTCGCCGCCCTTGATCAAGGCATAGTAGCTGGGCACGCCCGCCGCCTCTAGCAGTGACTTGGTATAGTTGCTCAAGGCCTTGCAGTCGCCGTAGCCTTTGGAGTCCACGGTGGTGGCCTCAAAAGGCTGCCACCCGCCTATGCCCAGTTGAATGGCCACGTAGCGGGTCTTGTTCTGCATGTAGTCATACACGGCCTCGGCTTTGGCTTTAGGGTCTTTTAAGGAGGCGGTTAACGTTCTGATATGCTCTTTGGTAGCCTCTGGCAACTGGTCTCTGCCCGCGTTTAACTGGCCAATCCACTTACCCAGCTCAGACCAGGTGGCCATGTTGCCTTTGTAGCCCTGCACCTCAAAGTCTGACGGCGCCGTGAAGACCATGGGAATGATGTCCCGGTAGCTAGGGCCCATGGGCTCTACTTCTAAGGGTACTATGTTCTTCATGGTCCAGCTGTACAGTTTTCGGCCGCTGGCCTCACTGGTCTCTACCTTGCCCGGCAGATTAAGCTCACGGTAGCGCAGTTGCATGGCCGCCGGCATGGACACCTGAAAGCTTGCTTGTTCTACAGAAATCTTATCTGCACTAATGGGCAGCCAGGTTGGGTAAAACAGCAAGTTGTTAGAAGACGTCTGGTACTCGTACTCTACCGTGTAAGGATAGCTGGGCATGGAAAGGCGCACCACTTTTACCCGGTTGTCCTCAAACAGCGCGCTTTCACTCACGGCGCTCACGTCTGTAATGTCTGAGGCCTTGAGCGTCTTCACCTTCTTGCCCATCACGTCATACACCGTGCCCTTGATGTAGTCTACCTTGGTGAGCTTGTCATAGTACACGGTCAAATCTGCGTGCGCTTTGCCATTCTCATTCAGGACCGTGACCACCTGCCGGTTCTTCTGCGTGGCAGACTGCGGCGAATGGACGGTAAACGTCACCTCATCTGCACGTACCACGGCATTGGCTCCTTTCTTGAGCGAGGCATCAATGACCAGGGCAGAATAAGACGGCTCTCCGGCAACGGCGGCAGTACAGGAAAGTACCGCCACCCCAACAGCTAATATCCAGTTTTTCATAAATTCTGGGAAAACACCCTAAAAACGGTTCTAGATTTTCTTCTTAAGCACAATCTGTTCAGCGTGCTTGGCCACAATCTGGGAGTAGAACTGCTTTAGAGACTCATACTCCTGTGCGTAGAAGATGGGCTTGCTAATGGTCACCTTGCTCATCACCTGTACCTTGTTGCCGTTCTGCTGTAACATGTAGGTGAACTTGCCACCGTTGTCTGGCAGGGACATCATGACGCCCTTAGGCATCTCCTCTACCATGTAGCCCTCTGGAATGGTGAAATTGCATATGTACACCTCTTCTGAGCCATGCCCGAAGTCTACCGGGTACTTGCGTTCTGTGTGTTTGAACGGGTTCTCTTGCTTATCTTTCAAGAGCATGGGGTTTACGTAGATGATGTCTTTTAACTGACCGTCACCGGCACTGGAAATCTCATACTCCAGGGAGATGGGCTTCTGGATTTGAGCCAGGTCTTTAAAGACAGGCTTCTTGCGCTCAAACTCATTCTGGGCGTTTACCAGTTTTTCCAAGTACTTGGTCTCTCCATCCTCTTTCACAGAGTTGCGCACGTTTACCGCCCACATGCCCGTCTTAGACTCCTGCACTTTGCCGCTCATGACTCCCGTGGGCAAAATGCTCAGCTCTGCGTTCAACAATTCTGTAGACTTGGTTTGCGGCACCAGCGGTATCCAGGAGCCTTTGTTTTTGGCTACCAGCCAGCCTTGTCCATTTAAGCAATGCTTAGGCAACTGTCCTATGGGCATGAAAGGGTCTGTAGCATCTAAGAGCAAGTCGCCTTTGGGCGTCTTCACAAAGGCCACTACATAGTTAAACTTGTTGATCATGGGGGCGTGCGTAGGCACTCTGCCGTGGTCGCGGGTACTTAGCACCACGGGGTCGGCCTCCAGACCGGCGTCGCGCAGCATGGCTACCAACATTAGGTTGATGTCTGCGGCGCTGCCAGATTTAGTGTCAAAGGCTTTGCGCAAGGTACTAGTGGCCAAGGCACCGCCTTTGTTGTTCCATTTTACGTTCTTCTTCACGAAGTCATAGATGGTGTTGACCTTCTCCAAGGTGTCTTTAACAGACTGCAGGGCAGCTACTTCGGCTTTAAAGTAACCGGTGCGGTTTAGCTGTACGCCAAAACGGTCTAACTCCAGGAACTCATCTGTGAGTTTGTTCCAGTTGCCAGCTACGCGCTCAGGTGCACTGCCCGGGTATCTGATCCACTCCAGCTCAAACTCAATTTTGGAGATGTAGTCTTGAATGGTGGTGATGAAAGACTCTGAGGCAATGGCCGGCAAATCTTTCATGACCCATCTGTGGTTCTGGGTCTTGATGGTGTTAGACACAGACTCACTAGGAGTTCTGGCGCCCGCGCGGGACTCTGCCAAGCCACCCACTCTTACAGTGTAGTTCATGGAGCCCGGCACGGTTTCATTTACCAGAAGCGGCTCATACCCTTGCATGTAGTTCTTGTACTCATAGTACTCAGGGATAGAGGCGCGGTATTCACTGTGCATTACCGGAATGGAGCTCTGGAAGGTCCAGTCTCTAAAATTGAAGATAAAGTCTGAGCTCACCAGGTACGATATGTCTAACACAGAGCCTTCTTTGACCGCCGGCAGCGTGAACTTTTTGTTGTACCAGTGCTCGCTTTCCTTTTCGTCAAAAATGGCGCTGTTCTCCATCTTCACCTTCACCACCTGGCCGTTCTCCAGGTTGTAGGTAGTGGCTTTTACGTTCATGACCAGCTCCTTGCTATTGGATGTCTGCTGGTAGTAAGGCACCGTTACGTTGGCCCAGTCATATCCAGACTTCTTGAGGACCTTGATTCTAAGGACGCGCTCAAAGTTGACCTTCATCTTATCATTGACCACCGTGAAGAAAGACCGGCCATAGTCTACCAAGACCACCGCGGCGGCGCTGGTGTCTTTGGCATAAGATTTCATTTTAAGTTCTTCGTCGGTCACTTTCCCGTATTTGACGGGGGCGTCCTGAGCCTGGGCCATGGCACTGCCTAGCAGGCAAAGCGCCAAGAAAAGGCCCCGAAGTGGCAAGGGGGTAGAAATACGCATAATAAAGGGTTAAAATAGATTGGAAACAGTATGGATATAAAAGCTAAATAATTGATTGATACCCTTAAAAATGAAATGGTTAATCTTAAATGAATTTATTTTTGAATTAAAATCTAGCGTATTCTAACAGCAGAAAGCCAGGCGAAAAATGAAGAAGTGGTAGATAGGAGTGGCCCGTCCTGAAGGACTCAAAACAAGCTTGGCGCCTCCGTTCCAGTAATTCCACTAAAATTAATGAAAGTCAGGAGTAAAATACCAAACCTTTATTAGAATATCTTGACAAGTCTGTTGTTGGGCCATTCTGTGCCTATCTTACACCAGTGGTGCTAGCTTTGTTCATAGTGCTTCTGCTTGGACTTTGGGCAGCAAGCATCTTCTGGCTTACTAAGTGGGCCAAGTTCTGGATTTTCTTTCTGGCCAATCTGCTTCTTATGATGACCTACACGGCTTGGGTGACGGTAGGCAGGCTCACGTTACCAGGAACAGACCCTTATGGTCTTAGAAAGCTGTTCTCGCTGGCCGTGTTAATGACCGGCCATACTCTGGCAGGCTTTATTTTTGCGTTACTGCAGCGGAGCCGTTTAAAAAATCACCAAAGGTTGATTGAGGGACTTAAGAAGAAAACCCATACACAATGAGGTTCACCAGCCTTGGCACCCTGCCCTATTTTGCAACTCACCTATATTATGATGTTAGAGAGAACTTTCCTTCTTTTCAGGCTCATAATCCAAGGGCAGCATCTCGGCTAGTTTCTCCCAGCCCCAGTAGCCTTCTACCAGGTAAGAATAAGGATTAAGCACCATGCCATTAGGCTCCAGGTAGGTGAAGGGTTCCAGCAGAGAGAGTATTGAGGTCTGAAAAGACGGCGTGCGCTTGGGAGCAAACGGCTGAGCGGCCAGAAATGCCAGTTCTTCCTTCTCACCGGTGTACACTACTTGCAAATGGTCTTGAAACTGCAGCTTGAGCAAATTACTGCCCTCCTCTCTCTGTACCATGTTCTCATAGGGCACCGGGTCTTTGTGCAAGACAGCTATTATTTTGCTTAGCCTGGACTGTTGATACCAATAGCTAAGACTATCCTGTGCCGCGCCATGGTTGGTACTACGCACCACTAAAGGACCTCCAATAAGCCGCCATCTTTTGAGCCCTGCTTGAATTTGATCCTCTGGCAGACGGTTAGGGTTGGGCAGACGTTGCAGGCGGCGCACACTGAAGCCCTCCTGCTCCAATGTCTTGCTGTGCAGGGCCCGCACAAAGTGCATGAGCGAGCCATGATACGCTTTAAGTCTGGCCTTTTGCCAGCGTTTCTGTTGTGCGGCGCTTTTTGAAACCATGGGCTCAAACCTGGGATAACCCGCATGAAAGATTTGGTTCTTCTTAAAGTCTGCGGTAAAGTCCTTGAGCAGAAAATGTAGCTTGTAGCCCAGTTCTTTGTTTTCAATGATGAGGGCTTCAGAGGCTTCGGCGGTGAGGACGTTGGTAGCCGGCGTATATTCAAAATACAGCGCTTCTGGGTTAAGGATGCGTGTCTGCGTGGCCAATGCGGATTGCCCTATAAAATGCTTTACAAACATGGCATAGTTCTCGCGCCAATGCGGGTCTTTGGTGATGACCACTTCTTGGAGCGCATTGGCCTTGGGCGTGAGTCCTACCTTTACCCTCAGTTCCTGACCCGGTTGCAACGTGAAGGCATAGGAGACCGTCTCATAGCCCAGAAAGGAAACGACCAGTTCATGCTTGCCCGCCGGCAAGGCGTTTAACTTAAAGGCCCCGTTCTCTGTAGCAGTTGTCCCGAAGGTAGTCTGCGCAATGAACACCGTGGCAAACCCTAAGGGCTGGTTAGTCTCTGTGTCAAAGGTAGTCCCTATGACGCTGCCCGGGCTTTGTGCCTGAACCTTACTGGCCAAGCCAAAAACCAGCATTGCTCCGCATAAAAGGCATAACAAGACAAGACGAGGAGAAGGAAACATGCGCCAATAGATTGTGTTCCCTAAGATAATTGACCATCTGCAACATCCTTCGTTTTTAACCTATTTTAACTAAAACAGGCCAAAAACGCCTTGTCTTTTGTATAACACTTTGGCCTGTGGTGGGCACTAATGACGTGTACAATTTTGCTCATCTCACAAGGCTCAAGCAGAAAACAAGCATAAACAAGAGAATGCGTTTTTGGCCTGATTTCCAGAAAACAGCCTAAAAACGAAGCGTAAACGTGGTACCTTTTCCCAACTCTGAACTCACTGACAAGGACCCTTTGTGCAGGCGCATGATTTGCTTGGACAAACTTAAGCCAATGCCAGAACCCGTGGGTTTGGTAGTGTAGAACGGCAGGAAAATCTGCTCTTGTGCCTCCTCAGAGATACCCATGCCGTTGTCTGAAACTTGTAGCACTGTGCGGCTGTCTGAGTCTTGGAAGGCTTCCAGTTGCAGCGTTTTGTTAGGTTGGTCTGCTAGGGCGTGGATGGCGTTGCGCACTAGGTTGATGAGTACTTGCTCCAGTAGCTCACGGTCCGCGAGCACGGTTAAGGAAGCCGGTCGGCAGTTGACAATGAACAGGATGTTCTCATGGGCCACCTCCTCCTGGAATAGCAACTGCAACTGCCTGAACATCTCCTCTACGCTGAACAAAGCCTTTTTAGGCGTGGGTACGCGGGCAAGGCTCCGGAAGTCGTTCACGAAGCGCACTAGGCCTTGGCTGCGTTTCTCAATGGTTTGCAGGGCCATGCCCATGTCTTCGGTTTCTTCGCGCTCCAGACAGATTTGGGTGCCGGGCTGGGCCTCCAGGTAATCCTGCACATCGGAGGCGACGCTCCCGGCCAAAGAGGCAATAGGCGTGACGGAGTTCATGATTTCATGCGTGAGCACGCGAATCAGGTTCTGCCAGGCCTCCATCTCCTTGTCCTCCAGTTCGCGCTGAATGTTCTGGATAGATACCAGCCTGAAGTCCTCGCCTCGCAAGACCAAATCCACAGCATACAGGGAGACCGGCACGCGCTCTTTGCCGTGCGGCAGTTTGAGCACCGCACTCTGTCCCGCGGGGAGCGTGAGCAGTTGCTCTGCCAGTTGGGGAGACACCGCGCGCAGATGCTCCACGTGCTCCAGCCGCGGCACCTGCAAGAGGCGCTTGGCGGCATTGTTCATGAGCTGCACCTCGCCGGATTTTTTGAACGTGAGAATCCCGATTCCAATGTGCTGCACCACCGTCTGGAAGTAGTGCGTGGTGGCTTCTTTCTCTGAGCGGATGTCCTTGAATTTCTTGATGACCTCGTTGTAGCTTTTGTAGAGTTCGTCAAACTTCTCGCCCTCGCCCCGGCTGGTGAAGACCTCTGTGAAGTCATCATATTTGATGGTGTTCAGGAATTTGACCAGGCGGTTGGTGGTGCGCTCCAGAAACACAATGAGCGCTACGGTCTGCGCGGCAATCAAGAGGCCCACAAACACCTGCGTACTCACCAGAGAGGCGTCAAAGCCAATCTTGAAGAACACAAACACGGTGGCCACCAGCAACAGCACGCGCGCCACTATTTGCAACCGGAAGTTCCTAAAGCCCATACTTCTCCAGTCTTCTATACAAAGAGGCGCGCGATAAGCCCAGTTCTTTGGCGGCTTTGGAGATGTTGCCGTCATACTTGCTCATGGCCTTGACCACGGTGGCTTTCTCTACCTCGTCCAGGTTGTGCGTCTGCGAGGCGGTGTCTGCTTGCAGAGCATGTTGCTGTACTCGCAGGAAGAAGAAGTCCTGCGGCTGCAGCACGTGGTTCTCTGAGATGATGGACGCCCGTTCCAGCACATGCTCCAGCTCACGTATGTTACCGGGCCAGTCATAGCGCCTGAGCCTGTCCAGCGCCGCCTCTGACAGGGATTTGGCCGGTTGCTTATATTTCTGGGCGTAGCGCTGCAGAAAATGGTCTACCAGCAAAGGCAGGTCCTCCAGGCGGTTGCGCAAAGGGGGCAGATGCAGTTCTATGGTGTTGATGCGGTACAATAAATCCTGCCTGAACTGCCCTTGCGCCACCATCTGCTGCAAGGGGATGTTGGTGGCGCAAATCAAGCGCACGTCAATGGGAATGGGCTGGCCGGTGCCCACGCGTATCACCTCGCGGCGCTGCAGGACGGTGAGCAGTTTGGCCTGCATGGCCAGGGACAGGTTGCCAATTTCGTCCAGAAACAGGGTACCGCCGTTAGCCATTTCAAAGCGGCCCACGCGGTCTTCCTTAGCGTCTGTAAACGCGCCTTTCTTGTGTCCGAATAATTCGCTTTCAAATAAAGTCTCTGTCACCGCGCCCATGTCTACCGTGATGAACACCTTGTCATGGCGGGCAGATTCTTGGTGCAGGGCGCGGGCGATGACTTCTTTCCCAGTGCCATTCTCACCCAGGAGCAGAACATCGGCATCAGTTTTGGCCACGCGGTGCATGAGGTGCAACAGCTGTTGCATGGCCGGGCTTTTGCCCGTCACCAGCTCCACGTTCTGGTTCAGTTGCGAGGCCAGCGCCGAGTTGGTTTTCTTGAGCGAGGAGATTTCTTTGTAGGAGCTTTTAAGTCTTGATGCCGCAGTGAGGGTGGCAATCAGTTTTTCGTTCTGCCAGGGCTTAAGCACAAAATCCGTGGCGCCTTCTTTGAGGGCGCGCACGGCCATCTCCACATCTCCAAAGGCGGTAATCATAATCACCACGGCGCTGGGGTCGCGGGCCAGAATCTCCTTGAGCCAGAAGAAGCCCTCGTTGCCGCTGGAAATGTCCTCGGTGAAGTTCATGTCCAGCAGAATCAGGTCATAGGTATCATGATTAAGCAGGAACGGAATCTTGCGCGGGTCTTTTTCAATGAGCACCTGCTGGGCGTGCCTTTTCAAAAGCATCTTGGCCGAGAACAGCACGTCCTCGTTGTCATCTATAATCAGGATTTTGCCTAAGGTTGGTTGCACGATGATTGGGCTTGAGTTTGTAGAACGCTACACCTAAACTGTGCCAGAAGATAGAAAATACCCTATATGCCTGCTGGCAAGGTGAATGTACAAAATAAGCCCGCAACGTGTGTTCGGCGCTGAACAAAAAAGTGTCCGCTGGTGAACAGTTTCTGTCCGGTGGTTTAGTGTGTTCGGTTATGCCAGATTTTCAACTGCCACCTTATCCCTTAATCGCAGCTTATCCATAAACATAGTAGACAGCCTTTTTAAAGTATAGTGAGCCAAGTATCCGAAGATCAACCCTGCAACTAACCCCAATCCAGCACCCATCATGATAGCAAACAGCGTTGTCCACCAATGAGCAATTGCGTTTATGATGCCTAAAGCAATTGCACAAATGACCACCCCACTTGCCCCGGAGAATAGAACAACAAACGTCTTGAAGCCTTTCGCCAAGGACTTATGATACAGGCCCACCATTACAGAAGTAGAAAGCACCCCAACCGTGATAAGCCCAAATACTATAAATAGGCTAATTACCGTCAGAACTATGCCAGCACCAATACAGGCCAAAACTATTCCTATGCCTAGCAACAAGAAGAACAGCAAACCCGGGGAGAAATCAGCATCAGTCTCATCGGAAGCAATTGCTTCCTCCGTATCTTCATCTTGGTAAATAGCCTTCCCTTGACTTTGTGCGCCCATGGCCTGTCCCTGAATCTGGGTACAGGTTAAAAGATTCATGAATAGGTACATGATAAAAATTGACAGCCGGGCTTTCATCATCTTGCTTCTAATAACGCTAAACTAAAGTAGCCCGTTTTTAGCCTCCTTTCCAAAAAAGAGGCTAAAAACGGGCTAGTGCCTTCATGTAGAAATTGCTTACCTATTTCTTCTGATTAGGCAGGGACTGCCAGAGCACGTTCATGACCCACCACTTGCCGTCTTCCTTCACCAGATGGATGTAGTCAATGCCCCAGACGGCGGTTACCTTGGCAGAGGCGGTTTTGTCACAGATGTCCAGAATTTGCACGGTCTGCACCGAAGTGGCATTGGCCTGCTTGCCGTCTTTGTTCCAGCGCTTGGCCAGACTAATCAAAGCCGGAAACGGCATCTCTAGCTGTTGTGAATAGATTTGGTTGGCCTGCGAAAAAGAGAAGCCCCGCTTCTGTAGCTTCGGGTGGACGCTACGGTAGGCGATGGTGGTGTCTGCCTTATAAAAGGCCTGAATGTAATCCATGCACGCCGCCTGCACGCCCGCTTTGTCTTGCTCTGTAGAAACGCACTGCGCCCAGCCCAGAACTGAAACCAGGCAAAGTGTAAGAGATAGGAATAGCTTTTTCATAAGGACAGGTTTTCTCTAAAGTAGCAGATTTGCAGAAAGGGTTGCACGCTCACTTTGAAATCCAGGCGAAGGCTGGGAGCCACATATCTGTTTTTGGCCTATTTCCTGGAAAAGAGGCCGAAAACGAAGGCATGCCTTCCGAAGTCCGCTCTTGCGTTTCTACTTGCTTTGCGCTGCGGAATTGGCGTATTGGTAGGGCTTCCCGATGAGTTGCACCTCAAACTCGGTGCGCACGCCTTTTAGGCTGAGCATGGCGCTGTCAAGAGAGTATGGCGGGTTCTTGAGCAGACTGTAGGCCCGCTGTGAAATCACGAAGCTGTTGTTCACTTCCTTGGTGGCGGCTTGCAAACGGGCGGCAATGTTCACGGGGTAGCCCATCACAGTGAGGTTGTTGTTCAGCCCTATGCCCACGTTCCCATAGATGACCTTGCCCACGTGCACGCCAATGCCCACCTCAAAGTTGTGGTTGAAGTAGGGGCGCATATAGGTGTTGTTGAAGATTTTGACGTCTTCCAGAATCTTGAGGCCCGCCAACACCGCAGACTCGGTGGCTTTTCTGATTTTAGTTTCCATCCCGAAGACCGCGTACAAACCGTCGCCGGCGGTGTCAATGATTCTGCCGTCATACTGTTCAATGGCGTTGCGCGTAAGGCTGAACATACGGCGCATGATGTGGATGACGTCAAACGGCAAATGAGCTTCTATGAAGGGCGTGAAATTGCGGATGTCAATAAAGAATAAGGCCATCTTGCGGCGCTCGCCGGTGACTTCGGTGATGTTTTCTTGCTCTCCGTTGAGGAAGATGAAGCGGTCTGCATCGTCTTTGATGAGACGTTGCACCTGCACGTCTGGCCCTATGACCTGCGCCTGACACGCCAAGCGCACGTTGCCGGGGAAATGGCGGACTGCCCTAATGGTTTTCTCGGCATGGGTTTCTGGAGTGAGGTGTTCTTGGCCGGTCAGCACCCGCACCCTACAGGTGGTGCACTTCCCTTTCCCGCCGCAGGCATGGTAGTGCGGAATGCCTGCCTTTAGGGACGCATCTAATAAAGTCTGCCCTTCGGCCACCAGCACCAACTGCTCTCCTTTGAAATCAACGTGACAGGCCATACCAGACGGGTTAAGGTTACAACCTTGTTTTACGGCTTTACTAGATATTGGTACTCGGGGTGCTTTTTGAGATAAGCCGCCATGTACGGGCACAACGGCACCAGCTTGAGGTTCTCTTTGGCGATGTAGTCTAACACGTGCTTGGTCATGGCGCCAGCAATGCCCCGGCCTTCCAGCTCTTTGGGCACAATGGTGTGCAGAACGGTCATCACGCCGGGTTTTAATTTATACTCAATATGCGCGGTATGGCCCTCCACTTCGGTTTCAAACCGATGGGTAGCCTCATTGTTGGTGATGGTCAAGTCCATGAGAATTAGCTGACTGTAGCCGGTGACAGAATTTCTTTGGCTAGGTTAATCTCTTCTTGCAGAATGGTGTGCGGACGGCCTTTGTAGATTTTCTGGGTCACCTTCGCGCCCATCTTCTCCATCATGGCCACCGTCTCCTCCACCCGGCTTACGGGCACGTGCGGGTCTGGGTCTCCGGTGGTAATCAAGACCGGCGTGCCGGCGAAGTCTTCCTGGTAGTTACTTGTCTCCAGTTGCTGGCCAATCAATCCGCCGGTAAACAAAAGCAACCCGCCGTAGCGCTTGGCATGACGGGTGGCGTATTCTGAGGAAAGACAGGCGCCTTGGGAGAAGCCAAGCAGGTAGATGTTCTCGCTCTTCACGCCTTGAGCAAGCAGACTGTTCACCAAGTCATCTAGTTGCTCCAAGGCAGAGTCTAAAGCCGGCTGGTTCTGGTCAGCGGGGGCCATGAAACTGTAGGGATACCAGCTGTGCTGAGCGGCCTGCGGGGCGAACAAAGCGAACCCCTCTACCGGCAGATGGTTGGCCAGTTCCAGAATGCTTTGGGCCGTAGCGCCCCGGCCATGGACCATGACCAACACTTTGCTGTCTGGGGTCAAAGGCTGGCCGGCAGTGATGACGTTCTTCTGATGCGTGTACATAGCAGTGTGATGTAATAGATGTTAAAGCTAATCTTTCAAGGTGACAAATATGGAATGCCGGACGTGGGGCAACAGGTTCCTGGTCTTGTGGCCTTTGCCAGTGGTGTCTTCCATGAGCAGAATCTCGCCGGCTTTGAATTGCCTTTTCTCGCCCAGGGAGGTTTCTATCTCAATCTCGCCGTTCAAAAGAATGATGTACTGCCGGGCCGGCGCGGTATGGAAATCATAATCATAGCCCGGCACCACTTTCCTGAAACTGATGGTCTCTACCTGCTCGGGCTCGGACAGGAAGCCAATGTCACCCGCGTGGCGCAAGGGCTTGGACACCTCGGCAAACCGACTGTCTCCGTTTTGGTCTGCGTACACGCGGGTGATTTTAAAGTCTTCCATCTTAGTCTAATTTAGGCAACACGGCCTCAATTTTTGCCCGGCTGGCTTCGTACTGCGGAGGCAACAGCAGGCTGGAACCTAGTTTATCCCACTCCTCGTCAATGCCAAAACCCGGGTTGTCAGTGGCTATCTCAAACAACACCCCGCCCGGCTCTCTGAAGTAAAGCGAATAGAAGTAGTTGCGGTCAATCTTCTCAGTGATGTTATGCCCGGCGCTGGCTACCTTCTTTCTAAATTCCATCAAGGTGGCCTCGTCCTTCACCCGGAACGCGATGTGGTGGTTGGTCCCAGCCCCGCCGATGCCTCTGGCTTCATTGGGCAGTTCTACCAAGTCAATGATGGCGGCGTGCTCCACGGCGTCCGTAATGTAACGGTAGCGGTTACCGCTTTTCTCCTGCAAGGTGTAACCGAAGATGTCCGTCAAAATAGCGGCGGTCGCTTTGATGTCCTTCAAGGTCAGGGTCACGCTGTGGAAGCCTCTGGTGGCCACGTCGGCGCTCACTTCATCTGTAACCCAGGGGGTGCGGTTGTCCTGGTTTTTAGGGATAACCAGTTCCAGCTTGAGGCCGTCTGGGTCCAGGAACGTCAAATACTTCTCCCCGAACTTCTCCGAAGGCTTGTTGTAAATGACGTTGTGGTCCTCGAAGCGCTTCATCCAGAAGTCAAAGCTTCCCTCGGGCACCGAGTAGCCGATGTTGGTGGCCATGCCGATGCCGGCGCTTCCACGGCGGGAACCCTCATACGGGAAGAACGTGAGAATGGTGCCTGCGCTTCCTTTTTCATCACCGTAGTACAAGTGGTACGTACCGGGGTCATCAAAATTGACGGTCTTTTTGAGCAGGCGCAAGCCTAGAATTTTGGTGTAGAAATCAAGGTTGTTTTTGGCCTTGTCGGCGATGGCCGTGATGTGGTGCAGGCCTAATATTCTGTTTTCCATAGTAGTAAATGCTTAAAGCATATTTACATTACTGTTTTGCAGGCGAAAAAGGCCAGAGTAAGGTTCTGAGGAAGCGTTTTTTGAGAAGCGTAGCAGGGCTACGGGCCGATAAAAATGCGAACTCAGGTTCTTGCTATGGAATTTTGTAGCGCAAAAGAGTAATGTAAACATGCTGTTAATGGTTGATAGGTGTTTCTATGAGCAGAAACCTGCTCTCTTGGGTGAAGGCAAACTCCAGTTGCGCGGTGTCCCAGATGCCCAGGGCCTCGCGGTTGGTGAGTGGCTCACCGTTCACCTCCAGCGTTCCGCTGATGTTAAAGATGAACACCGCTTTGTTCACCGGGTTGAAGGCATAGCTAGCCGTTTGACCGGCCTCAAAGTAGCCCAGCGACAGCTTCGCGTTTTGGTTAATCCAGCAGTGGCCGGCGCCTTCCTCCTGGCTCACGATGGTGACCAGTTGGTTTTCGCGCTCTGCCTCCGGGAAGTGCCGGCGCTGGTAGCGGGGTGTGATGTTCTGCAGTTTGGGCTCAATCCAGATTTGCAGGAAATTGACCTGGTCTGCGCCCACGTTGTGCTCCTCATGGCGCATGCCACTACCGGCGCTCATAATCTGCACCCAGTCCTTATGCACCGTCTCTTTGTAACCCAGTGAGTCAATGTGGCTCATGGACCCGGCCAGCATCACAGAGATAATCTCCATGTTGGCGTGCGGGTGCAGCCCGAAGCCGTTTCCTGGCTGGACAAAGTCATCATTGAACGCCCGCAACAAGCCAAACCCAGCCCTTACCGGATTCTGGTAGCCAGAGAAGCTGAACACAAAATTGCTCTTCAGCCAGCCCAGGTCTTTAACGCCTCTATCAGAGGGGTTGAATCTTTCTACTTGCATACGGTTGCTGTTTGGATGGTTGTACGGACGCAGGTTTGGTCTGATGTTCAGGCTTTTCCGTTTTTGGCCTGTTTTCTCTGAAACAGGCCAAAAACGAAGCCCGCTTGGTCTTAGGCCTGCTTCACCAATTGGATTTCAGCTTGCAGTTTAATCTCATCGCTCACTACTACGCTACCGGCCTCTGTGACGGCGTTCCAAGTCAGACCGAACTCCTTGCGGCTGATTTTGCCAGTCACGGTAAAGCCGGCTTTGGTCTGGCCGTACGGGTCCACCACAATACCACCAAACTCTACGTTCACGGTCACGGGCTTGGTGATGCCTTTGATGGTCAGGTCGCCGTGCAACAGGTAATCATCGTCGCTCACGCGCTCGTAGGTAGTGCCTTCAAATTTGATTTGGCCGTGGGTTTCGGCGTCAAAGAAATCAGCGGACTTCAAGTGCGTGTCACGTTGCTCGTTGTTGGTGCTGATGGAGTTCACGTCTGCTGTGAAGGTCACTTTGCTGGCGCTGGTGAAGGTTTCATCTGCGGTCTCGGCCTCCACGTTAAAGGTTTGGAAATAACCGGTCACGGTGGTAATCATGAGGTGTTTCACTTTGAACTGAACCTCTGAGTGCATTGGGTCTACTGCCCATTTTGTAGTTGCCATAGTCGTGTGTTTTTATGTAGTTTTAAAAATCTCTTGTTGCTTTCGTCCTTCGAAATAATAAACAAATGTATGTACATTTATTGTATATACAAATATTAGCTTTTAAAAGTTTCAAAAGATTTCATTTTGGCTTTCAATTAGGGAGCACCTTGCTTAAACTGACCTCTCACATTAGCCATAAACACAACCCAACAACAACTATATCTTTTGTCATCCTGAAAGGACCTTGTGGGCGAACTAGACAGGCTGCTGCTATGAAACAACCAGAATTCTCTTGAAGGATAGATTCTATCTTCTCTCTTAGCAACTGATGTTACAACTTGCCCACAAGGTCCTTTCAGTATGACAATGGAGAGAAAATGACAAAAGAGGAATGATGACACAAAACGGAGGTGACATTAGAGTGAAAGTGATTGGAGAGGAAAGGTGACAGAAAAGTCAATGGGTAGTGCCTATTACCTTTTCAATTGAGTAGCTTATCTCAATAGACAAGACCCAAAAAGACCTCCCTCCGTTTTTGGCCTACTTCTCAGAAAACAAGCCGAAAACGGTTTTCTTAGCTGTTCAATTGACCGGTGATGTGTTCAGGCGTGAACGTGAGAGTGTCCGCTGGCGCACACCCTAACAAAATGCACCTGCGTTTTCCGTTGAATTTCAGTGGTTTACAAAAATGGCACAGCTATTGGATAAAAGAGAGTGACCCCTATTAGTCAACCCAAGTACCATGGACCGCATCATTGAGAAAAAACGCTGGACACCCAAGAAAATAGCCTTGCTCACCTTGGCCGTGGGCGTGATAGCTTTCTTGACCTACTACCTGGCCATCGCCGACAACAGCTCCAAGCTGAACGTGGAGAGCCAGAAGATTACCATGGCCACCGTGAGCCAAGGCTCCTTTCAGGAGTTTATTCCCATTGACGGCACCGTGCACCCCATCAAAACCATTGTGATACCAGCGGTAGAGGGCGGCACCGTAGAGGAGAAATACCTGGAGGGCGGCAAGCCCGTGAACCAAGGCGACCCCATCCTGAAGCTCAACAACAACCGCCTGGTCCTGGACTTCATGAACCAGGAGACACTCATGAACGACCTCATCAACAACCTGCAGAACTCCAAGCTGAGCTTACAGCAGAACAAGTTCAACCTACGCAGAAGATTGGCCACGCTGGCCGCGCAGGTAGACGCCGCCAAGGACCTGTACCAACGCAACATCTCTTTGTATGAGGCCAAGGCCGTGTCTCAGCAGGAGTTCTTCAACTACAAGAGAGACTACGAGCGCCTCAAAGCCGAGTACCAGATTGAACAGGAAAGCCAGAAGTTTGAGGAGAACAATGCCCGCCAGCAGATAGCGCAATTGGAGACCACCATCTCGCGCACTAGCCGCAACCTGCGCATGATGGAGGACAACCTCAAGAACCTGTACATCAAAGCGCCTATCTCGGGGCAATTGTCTTCCATTCAGGTGGAATTGGGAACGCCGGTGCAGGCGGGGCAAATCATCGGGCAGATAGACGACCTGAGCGGTTTCAAGGTGAAGGCAGAACTGGACCAGCACTACGTAAGCCGCGTGTTTGCCGGCCAGCGCGGGGAGTTCACCTACAACGGCCAGAGCTACCCATTGGAGATTTCTCTGGTGTACTCAGAAGTGACCAACGGCAAGTTCCCCGTGGACATGAAGTTCATAGGTAAGGTGCCCGAAGGCATCCGAAGAGGCCAGACCTTACAGATACGGCTACAGCTTTCTGACCCGGCGCCAGCGGTGCTGTTGTCACGGGGCGGCTTCTACCAAAGCACCGGCGGGGCCTGGGTGTACGTGCTGGATGAGTCGGGTAAGTTTGCCACCAAGCGGGACATCAGGTTAGGGCGCCAGAACCCAGAATACTACGAGGTCTTGGATGGCCTGAAGCCCGGCGAGCAAGTGGTTATTTCCTCTTATGACGCATACAACAATACAGATAGACTGGAGCTGAAGTAGGTTCGTTTTTGGCCTGTTTTGGTCAAAACAGGCCAAAAACGAACCTACTTCAGCTCCCAATTAAAAATTAGAAATTAAGAATTAGAAATTGTTCACGCATTTCGTCCCCCTTTGAAGGGGGTAAGGGATGACAAGGCAGTATCAAACTTGAAAAGACTTTCATTTGAAGCGGTTTAAAAAAAAGTAAAACGAATTTCTTAGCAAGAGTAATCATCCCCTACCCCCTTCAAAGGGGGACGAAAAAGAGAAAATATATCGTGCTACTTGATGCACGATACGCACTACCGAATAACAATTAGCAATCAACAATTAGCAATAGATAAAAGCTATGTTAAGAACTGTAAACCTTCAGAAAAAATACACCACGGATGAGGTAGAGACCACGGCGCTGGTCAACGTAAACTTGCACGTACGCAAAGGCGAGTTTGTGGCCATCATGGGGCCATCGGGTTGCGGCAAATCTACGTTGTTGAACATCATTGGCCTCTTGGATAATCCCAGCAGTGGCGAGTTCTACTTTCTGGACCAGGAAATCTCCAAGTGCAATGAGCGCCAGCGGGCCAACCTGCGCAAAAAGCACATCGGGTTTGTGTTCCAGAGCTTCAATTTGATTGACGAATTAACGGTGTATGAAAACGTAGAACTGCCCTTGATCTACCTCAAGATTGGCAACGCCGAGCGCAAGCAGCGCGTGGAGCAGGCCCTGGAGCAGATGCAGATTGCCCACCGCCGGAACCACTTCCCGCAACAGCTGTCGGGTGGTCAGCAGCAGCGGGTGGCTATTGCCCGCGCCGTCATTTCCAAACCAGAACTACTATTAGCGGATGAGCCGACGGGTAACCTGGACTCGGCGCACGGCCAGGAAGTGATGCAACTCTTGAGCGGCTTGAACGAGCAGGGCACTACCATTGTGATGGTGACCCACTCCCCCTCAGACGCAGATTATGCCCACCGCATCGTGAACCTGTTTGACGGACAGATCATCTCTGAGAACGTGAAGGAACTGGCTATTCTTTAAACCCTACCAGACATGTTAAAAAACTACTTTTTAGTGGCGGTGCGCACGTTGCGCCGGCACCTTGGGTATACTATGCTCAACGTGGTTGGGCTGGCGCTGGGCATTACCTGTAGTCTGCTCATCTTTTTGGTGGTGCGCCATGAGCTGAGCTTCAACGCCAACCACAGCAAAGCAGACCGCATCTACCGCATCAACGTGGACAAGATGGACCAGACCGGCCCAACTCACTCCTCAGGAACGCCTTCGCCCATGCTGGCTACGTTCAAGACCACTTTGCCGGAGTTTACGCCCGCCACGCACATCTACCGCGAGGAAGGTGGTACGTTCGCCATTGAGCCCACCACGGCCCAAGGTGCCGTGAAACGGTTTAGAGAAGAAGAGCCTCTTTTGTTTGTAGAGCCCGCCTTTTTTGAGTTGTTTGACATTGAGACAGACGGGGTAAATGCCAAAGAAGCCATCAAGGACTTGAACACGGTGTTGCTGACCAAAAGCATCGCAGAGAAGTTCTTTCCGGAGCAGAACGCGGTGGGCAAGACCCTGCGCATGAACAACCTCATCACGCTCAAGGTGACGGGCGTCATCCCAGATGCGCCCACCACCACAGACTTGCCTTACAGCATGCTGGTGGACTATGAGTCGTCTAAGAAGATTAACACCTTCATGAACGACTCCTGGAACAGTACCAGCAGTAACCAGCAAATCTACTTTGCCGCCCCAGAAGGCGCCTCTTTAAAACAAGCCGAAGACCGGTTAAACGAGGTGGCCGCCAAGTACCGGGCCCGCGCTCCGGGAGAAAAAGAACGTTTTGTGTTTCAGCCGCTGTCTGAGCTTCATTTTGACGAGCGCTACAGTACTTTCTCTGATCGTACCGTAAGCAAGACCATCCTCTGGGGCCTGGCCTTGATTGGCATGTTCCTGGTGCTGGTAGCGTCTATCAATTTCGTGAACCTGGCCACGGCCCAGGCCTTGCGCAGAGCCAAGGAAGTGGGCATGCGCAAAGTGCTGGGCGCCAGCAAAACCCAGCTAATGACCCAGTTTTTAGGCGAAACGGGCTTGATAACCTTACTGGCCGTCTTGTTGTCTGTGGTGCTGGCAGAACTGCTTCTCCCCTACCTGAACCAACTGCTGGAAGTAGAGATAAAGCTCTATGTGCTTCAGCGCCCAGACGTGCTGCTGTTCTTGGTTATACTACTGGTGACGGTGACGTTCTTTGCCGGTTTCTACCCTGCCTTGGTGCTGTCTGGCTTCCAGCCTATCTCGGCGCTTAAAAGCAAGGTGGCTACGGCGCGCACGGCAGGCCTTTCTTTGCGACAAGTATTAGTGGTATTGCAGTTCACCATTTGCCAGGCCTTGATCATCTGCACCATCATAGTGCACAACCAGATGGAGTACTTCAGGACCGCGGAGCTGGGTTTTGACAAAGAAGCCATTGTGACCATGCCTATGCCCGCGGGCCGGGCCAGTGAGTTGATGGCCCTGCGCTCAGAGTTAGAGGCGCACCCAGCCATTAAATCTACTTCGTTTGCCCTCACGCCGCCGTCTTACAACATGGACATGAAAATGTCACTGCGCTATGATGACTTCTCCATTGTGCGCAATTTTGACGTGAACGTGAAGGTGGCAGATGAGCATTACCTTAAGACATTTAACATTCCGCTCATTGCCGGGCGCATGTATGAGAAAGGTGACACGCTCCGTGACTTTGTGGTGAACGAGACCTTCCTGAAACGCGTAGGCGAAACCAATCCGCAGAACGCCCTGGGCAAGAAGATCCAGATCAATGGAGGCCAGACCGTGGGCACCATTGTAGGCGTGATTAAAGACTTCCACCTAACCTCACTAAGAGAGGAGATTGAACCGGTCTTGATGGGCACGTTCACGCGGTTTTACTTCTTCGCCAACGCCAAGATTGAGGCCAAAAACAGCAAAGCGGCATTAGCCCACTTACAGAAAGTATGGTCTACGGCTTACCCAGATGACGTCTTTGACTATGAGTTTCTGGATGACACCGTAGCCAGGTTTTATGAAGAAGAGGCGCGCCAGTCTTACCTGTTCAAGGTCTTTTCTGTGATTGCCATCTTGATTGGATGCCTGGGCTTGTATGGCCTGGTGTCTTTTATGGTGACGCAGCGCACCAAAGAAGTGGGTGTGCGCAAAGTGCTGGGCGCGTCTTCTGCCAGCATTGTAGGGCTGTTCTCCAAGGACTTTACCAAGCTGGTGCTGGTGGCCTTTGTGATTGCCGCACCAGTTTCTTACTACTTCATGGAGAAATGGCTGCAGGACTTTACCTACCGTATTGACATCTCTTACTGGGTCTTCTTAGCGGCCGGTGCCCTTACCTTATTAATTGCCTTGGCTACGGTGAGCGTGCAGGCCTTGCGGGCCGCCCTCTCTAATCCGGTGCATGCGTTAAAGACAGAGTAACTGGTTTTCTTGCCTCCCTATAAACTCCCTTTCAGAGCACCTGAAAGGGAGTTTTGCGTTTAAGGCAATCTACGTCAATAATCAAATCGTAAACATTGGCATTTACCCCCTTTTTTCTCTTTAAACTTCTTACTTTTACGCTAACTCTTATAGGGTCGTTTTTGGCCTGATTCCTGAAAAAGAGCCTAAAAACGAATTGCTCCATCAGCATTTATATTCATCTCTATGAACAAAGAAACCGCTACCTATTTAAAAGGTAAGAAAAAGCAACTGTTGGAAGCCTGGATGGGCAGCCAGATCAAAGACGCCGCCTTAAGAGATGACCTCATGAGCGTGTCTGAGCTACAACAACAATCAGACGAGTTGCTTACCTCCCTTTTGAAGGCATTTACTAGTACACAGGCAGACAACGTAGACTCTGAAGGGTATGAAAACACCCAGGACTTAATCAATGAGATTTCTATCTCCAGAGCGCGTCAGGGCTTTTCGCCGCGTGAAACCACCGCGTACATCTTAAGCTTGAAGGAGATATTGAGCAACGCCTTGGTAGAGCAGTTCTCCTCTAACCCAACGGTACTGTACCAAGAGATCATCTCTATGAACAAAATCATGGACAGCCTGAGCATTGTGTCCATGGAAACCTACATCAAGGGCCGCGAAGAAGTAATCATGCGCCAGACCAATGAGATGAGCGAAATCTCTACGCCGGTGATTCGTGTGTGGGAAGGCATCCTGGCTTTGCCTATCATTGGTACCCTGGACAGCGCCCGCACCCAGGTGGTGATGGAAGCCTTGCTGGAGGAGATTGTTGCCACAGGCAGCCGCATTGCCATTCTGGATATTTCTGGCGTACCCACGGTAGACTCCCTGGTGGCCCAGCATTTGATTAAGACCGTAAGCGCGGCCCGCTTAATGGGTGCCGAGTGTATCATTAGTGGCATTAGAGCAGAGATTGCCCAGACCATTGTGCACCTGGGCATTGACTTGACCAACATCTACACCAAAGCCTCTTTGGCCAGCGCCTTGAAAATGTCCTTCTCCATGTTGAACATACAGGTGACGCGCGGTGCCCAAGGCACGCAGATAGGCAACAAAGGTTTCGGGTTTTAACAGTACGCCTTTATGGAGAGAATTCCTATTTTAAAGATGGGCCCCTTTCTGCTGGTCACTATTCAAGTAGACCTGTATGATAGGCTGGCCCTCACACTGGAGAACGACCTCATCAACATGGTGAGCAAGACAGAAGCCAAAGGTGTATTGATTGACATTTCGGCAGTGAGTATTGTGGACTCTTTCATGGGCCGCATACTGGGCAACATTGCGTCTATGTCTAAGATCATGGACGCCGCCACGGTGGTGGTGGGCATGCAGCCGGCGGTTGCCATTACGCTGGTAGAACTGGGGCTTACGCTTTCTGGCGTACACACCGCCCTGGACGTAGAGCAGGGCATGGAACTGTTAAGAACCAAAATAGGCCAGCAGGATGCAGATGAAGAGGGCCTCTATGATAGTTTTATCTAAGGAGAAGATCCCAATCCAGAAAGAACAGGATGTGATTCTGTTCAGGAACCGCATCAAAGAAGTAGCCACCAAGATTGGCATGAGCCTGGTCAACCAAACCAAACTCATGACGGCTGCCAGTGAGCTGGTGCGTAACATGCTGCGCTACGGTGGCGGCGGCATTACGCACCTAGAGGTAGTGAGTCGTAACAGTATACCTGGTGTTAAGTTGTCCTTCATTGATGAGGGACCCGGCATCCAGGACATAACCTTAGCCATGAAAGATGGTTACTCTACTGGCAAGAGCTTAGGCTTGGGGTTACCAGGCGCCAAACGTCTGGTCAATGAATTTGACATTAAGAGCGAACCCGGCAAAGGCACCACTGTCACCATAATTCGGTGGAAAAATGGACTTTAATTTTAGCGCACATCAACACTTCCCGCTGTCAGACAGAAGCTTTCTAAACATTGTCAGGAGAGATATTGGCAAGGTGGCAGAAACTGCTGGTTTCACTGAGGTGGAGATTGGCCGGGTAAACCTAGTGGTCACTGAGATGGCTACCAACTTACTAAAGCACGCCGGGGCAAAGGGCGGCGAGCTCTTGGTCAAACCCATGCAGGAAGAGGACGGTCAAACCAGCGGCCTGGAAATCATCTGCCTGGACAACGGCCCAGGCATGTCTGACCCTCAGCGCATGATGGAAGACGGCGTCTCTACCTATGGCAGCATGGGGCAAGGCTTGGGTGCCATTAAGCGGCAGTCAGACTTTTTTGACATTTACTCTAAACGAGAACTGGGCACCGTTCTGTTATCACGCATTTACCGCAAAGGCAAAGCCCCCAAATCAGCGGCCAGGGCTGCGCACAGATTTCAGATGGGCGTAGTGATGGTTCCCAAACCGGGTGAGAAAGTGAGCGGCGACGGTTACTGCCTGCGTCTTTCACAGGAGGGTGCCTACGTACTAATCTTAGACGGATTGGGCCACGGAGAAAATGCGCATGAGGCGTCTAACCAAGGCATTAAGGTGTTTCTGCAACAGCCCAAAGAATCGCCGTCTACCATGCTGCGGGAGATTCATGCCCAAATAAAGAAGACGCGCGGGGCGGTGGGCGCCATTGCGCATTGGAACGCAGAGTCGGGCCAGTTGTTTTTTTGCGGTGTGGGCAATATAAGCGGGCGCTTGTTTCAGCCGGGCGTCACCAAGAACCTGCTTTCTTACAACGGTACGCTGGGCATGGCGGTCCCCAACACCATCCATGACCACCAGCACAACTGGAGCGGCCAGACCATGCTGGTGCTCCACTCAGACGGACTAAAAACCCGCTGGGATTTCACCAAATATCCAGAACTTACCCGGCATGACCCAACCATGGTGGCGGCCGTGTTGTATAAAGACAATACCCGCACTTTAGATGACACGCTGGTGATAGTAGTCAGGGCTACGGCATAACACACGCATGAACCAATCCATCATCACCATTAAACTGCAGAATGAACTGGACGTAGTGCTGGCGTACAATCGCGCCATGCAGTTGTCACAGTTTACGGGTTTGCCGGTGGCAGGCCAGACCAAGTTTGCCACCGCAGTGTCAGAGATCTGCCGCAACGTGCTGGAGCACGTGGGCGAGGGCAACATTAGGTTTAGCGTGCTGGAAAGCCGGGGCATTTTGTACCTGGAGGCATATGTGACGGACCGAGGCCGGGGCATACCCAACCTCTCAGAGATTCTGGACCGGCGCTTTATGCCCACGGGCAGCAAAGGGCATGGCATTCACAGTTCACGCAAACTGGTGGACGTCTTTCAGATTGAGAGTGATTTTGAGAAAGGCACCCGCGTACGCCTGCAAAAACAGATACCAGCCAACCATCCGCCCATCAACCCGGCTATCTTGAAAGGTTGGTCAGACTATTTTAACCTGGAGCCTGAGATCTCTCCGTACGCAGAGATCAAGCGCCAGAACATGCAGCTCATTGAGGTGATGGAGCAGCTGCGCGTACGCACCATTGAGGCCGAGTACCAGTTGCAGCAGATTCAGCACCTGAACGATGAACTGCAGACCTCTAACCATGAGATCAACGCCCTCTTACAGGAACGGGAACGGAACAACCTGCAGCTGCAACGCGTGAACAAGACCCTGGATGAGTTTGCCCACACCATCACCCATGACTTAAAGGCGCCGCTGCAAAACCTGATTGGCCTGACAGAGGCCATGTCAGATTTCCTGGCCGAAGAATCTAAGGACGAGGCAGAGGCCATCCTGCCCATGGTGCAACTGCAGATCACGCGCATGGACCACCTCATACGGGACGTACTGGAGTACTCCCTGACGGGCATGCAGCAGATACCCGTTAAACAAATCAACGTCCGTGAACTGGTAGACAGCGTTTTGGACGGCTTGGTAGTGCCGGCAGGTTTCAAGGTAAAAGTAGCCGAAGACCTGCCAGTAGTGGAGGCCGAGGAGATTTACCTTCGCCAGATCTTTGGCAACCTGGTAAGCAACGCCATTAAGTACCATGACAAAGAAACTGGCAATCTTACCATCACTGCCAAAGAGCAACCCTCTTGCTGGGAGTTTGTAGTGGCAGATGACGGCCCCGGCATTTTGCAAGAAGACCAGGAGAAGGTCTTTAACATGTTTGAGACCACCAGTGACGTGAACCACCCGGGCAGCACCGGTATTGGCCTGGCCATTGTCAAGAAGATAGTGCAGGAGAAGGAAGGCAGCGTATGGGTAGAGTCCCAGGGCCGTGGCACTGCCATGCATTTTACCTGGCCTCTGAGCAAAGAAGCCTAGTTGCTTACTTATGTCCCTTAAAACGAGAAAGCCGCAGAGGGTATCTGCGGCTTTCTCGTTTTAACAACTACCTTGGTTAGCGGTTGTAGTATTGAGACATGATGTCTTTGATGTCGTTTTCTGTAAGGGCTTTGGAGAAGTGCTTTTTCACGTGCTCATAATGCTTAAGGCGCTCCAGGTCATAGAAGCTAGCCGAAGACGTGAGCATTAAGATGATCATGCCCTTGCGGCGCTCCTGCTTGTGGTACTCGTCCAGAAACTTAAAGCCGTCCATCACGGGCATCTTAAGGTCCAGGAAGATCATGTCTGGATACGGATTCTTAGATCCCTCTTCTTCTGCTTCGCGCAGGTACTCTAGCGCCTCAACGCCATTCTTCTTCACCAGAATCTCCTTGGCAACCCCTAATTTTACTAGCAGACGCTTGTTCACAAAGTTGGTAGTGTCATCGTCGTCCACCAACATGACTAAATCCAACGGCTCGTATTGACTATTCATAGCAAATTTGTGTCTAGGGAAAATGAATGCCCACGTGTTATAGTGCAAATATAAGAAACTTATATGGGCTTTCTAAGTGCCCGCGCTTCTTGATAAAAAGATGCGTGACCGTTGCATTGTCTTGCAGGCTGGACCGCGTCTTTCTCATGCCTGCTCTTCTGGATTGATGATGATCCGCCATTTTTGGCTTACTTTCCAGAAAACAGGCCAAAAACGGATTCCATCATGTGACACGCCAGCGCGCATGAGCGTGGTGGCTGAATATAGCTACTTTAACATAGAACGGGCCATTTGCGTATGTACACAAAGGAACGGCCATGCACGCTGGTGGCAACAGGCCGTTTATGCTCCTACCTTAACCGCATAACGCCATGGCCATAAATTTACAGCAGATAAGCGCCCGTCTCAATTTTTACATGCGCATTAAAGAACTGGACGTGTACCAGTTAAGCGTGATGACGCAAACGCCGCCGGCCATGGTAGGCTGCATTGTGCAGGGTGAAGAATACTGCATGGATGATCTGCTGGCGTTTCTTAAACAGTTGCCAGACCTTAACTCGCGGTGGGTCATCTATGGCGAGGGAAATGTGTTTAAAGGCGAAGGCGATGCCCACCCAGAAGCGCACCTCAAGAAGGACCGCACCGCTTACCTTTCAGAGATGCAGAACCTACTGCACCAATTGGAAGAAATTGAGAAACACCAACAAGAGCAGACCCACCTGGACCAGCTCAGAAACCGCATCAGAGAGCTCACCAAACATATTTAGTTTTCACCTGTTTTCCTTAAAACGGGCCAAAAACGGTTGCCCTTACTCTTGCACGGGCGTGGTGGTGCGCAGACGGCTCTTGTCTTGACCGGTTAGGTCTTGGTAAAGCTGGAAACCAAAAAGACCCAATGCCAGTACAATAAACCCAAGCATGGCATACTGCCGGGGCGTTTTAACGGTGCGCTGCTCACCAGGAATTCTTTTCTCTGAGAGCATGACCGCAACGGCAAGACTGCCCCATGCGGCGGCGGCCAGGTAATCTTGGGTGAAGGCGAACTGCCCCGTTACCACCAGTAACAAGGCAACCGCAAGGATCCGTCCTATTTTAGTATTCATTTTAGTTTTGAAGGCGCGTTTGCCGGTCTTGTACCAGTATGTAGAACACCGGGCAGGCGTGAGTGTGCAAGTAAGGAAAAAATAGCCTACCGCGTAGGGGTGGCGCTATGGAATTTCCGTCTAACTAATACGGAGGACCTTTTTATGAAACACCGAAAACTTAAATTACCAATAGAGTTGCAGTACTGCAACCGGAATAAGTGGGGTTTTGTGGCAGGAGACAATCCGCCGTTGGTGTTGCAACAGACGTTGCCGCCGGTAGCCCCGCTAGCCGAGATCTATAATTTCTGCGGCTACACGTTTTCTGAGAACTAATGAAAGGGCCCAGCGGCAATAGCTGCTGGGCCCTTTACTTTTACAGATTCCTTTTCACACAGCATCTACGTCTATAAATGCTCTTACGCAGGAAGACCCTGCCTCCTTGTTCAAGATTGGCCAGAGGAACCTGTATCATAGAAAAGCCCCATCTGCCGTACACGTTACGCGCAAGGCAGATGGGGCTTTTAAAATTTTACGCTCTTAGTTAGAAGCTTGCATGTTCACACTGGTGCCGGCGTCGCCTTTCTGCACTTTTAGGCTAAGGTACTTTTGCTGGTTGCTGCCTCTGGAGATGACGGTATACTCGCCTTTCTTATAGATGGTCTGCTTTACGTCAGAGGCCATCAGTTTTTCTTGGCGGGTGAGTTTAAGAGCGGCGGCTTTTATGCTCTTCTGGATGTTGGCAATAAGCCCCGGCCTGAAGACGCTGTACTCCACGGCCTGCTGCCCGGCGGCATCCACTTCTAGGTACACAATAGCGGCTAGTCCTTCACCTTTGTCTGCGGCGTTAAAGCAGTAGCGTTTTACGTCACCGCTGCCGCAGTTGCCGTCATAAACCCAACCCTTTTTCTCTAGCGTGCCCTTGACCTCTTCCAGAGGCTTTGACTGCAGGTTTACCAAGTCTGTCACGGTTAGCGTTTGCGCGGTGGCCGCCTGTCCTATCAATAAGGTTAACACTAGAGTAGCCAACACTTTTACTACGTATTTGTACAAAGTTTTCATATAACTCAAATTAAAGTAGGTTCTAGGGGCTTATACGGCTAAAACCTAAGTAAGATTATAACTGGCGCACCCAAAACGCCTACACTGGTTGTCTATAGGCAGGTTACGTCTAGAACCTATTCTTGCCAACTGAACATTACCTGAACGACTCAATAAGCCCCATTTTACCACAATCATATATATAGAAATTCAACTACATTCAATTAATACAATTTCATTCTTTTATTATTACCGTAACACTCCCCCCTGCTTCTTAGTATAAAGACCATGTGAAGCATCTTGGAAATTTGATGTCACACAGAAGCATGATGGAGAGATTAAGAAGGATACGCTTAGAATTATTTAATTTAAAGACGAAGGCTAGAAAAATCTTCTCTAGGGCTTATGAAGATTTGACTATGCTTATCTATTACCATGACCTTAAGAAGAAGTTTCAATTACTGATAGTGGCCAGCAACAATCTTTTACTGGCAGACAGAGAGATTTCTAGAGAAGAGGCGTTTAGAATCATGAATACCAGAGCCAACTAAAAGCAGCTGTGTACCCTTTCATAGGGCTGTATATAGATCCGGTGCAAACCACATTTACCCCCAACAGGACTGGCATTAAGCCAGTCCTTCTTTTTTGCCTATTATTTTCTACCTGCACACTATCACCTCAGCGCAAACGTTTCCCTTCAAAAGCGCATATAGCTTTAACAGTATATAGAAGATTCCATTATTCAATTTATATACCTTAAACCCAATAGTAACATCTTATGAAAAAATTAACCCTTCTTATTACATTCTGCAGTCTAACTATACTGAGTTACGCTCAAGACTTTGGAAGAACCTTGGTTTCTGGTTCATTCTCTTATAGCTCAGGCGAGAGTGAAGCTGACCCAAGTAGTGAAGGTCATTCTTTTGGGCTTTCACCTAAAGTAGGCTGGTTTGTCAATCCCCGATTAGCAGTGGGTGCCCAGATGGGATATACCAATTCAAAATCAAAACTCACCTATTCTTTTGAGCCCTATGAAATGGAATCTAAGTTTAACAGTTTCTCTACAGGTCCTTTTGTTAGGGCATACCAACCGGTAGGAGAGCAATTTTCATTCTTCGCTGAAGCCTCTGCCTCTTATTCACAAGGAAAAGGCACCTCTTTTTCTAGCTCTAGAAACGAAGAGTACACGAGCAAAACAAAGGGAGGAAATGTAAGCTTATCACCTGGGATTGTCTTTTTCCCTAGCAACCAGATTGGTTTGGAGCTCGTGTTTGGGAGGCTAGGATATTCAAAATCAAAAGCAGAGTATGAAGGATCAGATGTCACTAATAAATACAGCGAATTTTCTGCCAACTTCGGACTAAGCAATACCTCTGTTGGCATTTCCTTCTACCTGGGCCGTGGTGCAAGTGAGCAACAATAGTAATTAAAATCACCCAGAAAAGAAGCCAGCGCTAAACCGCTGGCTTCTTTTCTTACCATCACCTTGAGCGCATCACTTTCATCCTGCTTGCCGTACGCCTGCCTATGACGCACTTGCACCGCCCTCTGTCCAGAAGCATCTGGCTTTTTCTGCTCACGCTACTTTCCTGCGCTACTGCAGACAACAACCAACCGACCAAGCACTCTTTTGCCCCAGCCAATGCCCAGACGCCATTAACCACGCTGGCTTTGGGCTCCTGCAGCTCTACAGAAAGGGAACAGCCCCTCTGGAAGGAGATTCTCAAGAACAACCCACAGCTCTGGATCTGGCTAGGCGACAACATCTACGGCGACACGGATGACATGCGCGTGCTCCAAGCCAAATACAACAAACAAAAGCAGCAGCCAGACTACCAAACGCTCTCCCAGCAGCTACCCGTCATTGGCGTTTGGGACGACCATGATTACGGTAGAAACAACGCCGGCAAAGAATATGCCTTTAAAGCCCAGAGCGCCCGCCTGTTCTGGGACTTTTTAGATGAGCCCGCTACCAGTCCCAACAGAAAGCACAAAGGCGTTTACAGCTCGCATACCTACGGCCCAGTTGGCAAGCAAGTGAAGGTTTTGCTTTTAGACGGGCGTTATAACAGAGACTCTTTAATAGGCAGAGAACCTGCGTACCATGAAAACCCAAAAGGAGATGTATTAGGCGAGGCGCAATGGCGCTGGCTGGAACGCGAGCTACGCAACAGCAAGGCACAGTTTCATTTGATTGGCACCGGCCTGCAGATTATTCCCAATGACCATGGCTATGAGCGCTGGGGCAACTTCCCCAAAGCCCGCACCCGGCTCTTCAACCTTATTGCCAAAACCAAGGCCGCCAATGTGATCTTGCTCTCTGGTGACCGGCACTTTGCTGAACTATCCCGTATGTCCTGGCCAGGAATCCCTTATCCCATCTATGAATTCACCTCCAGCGGACTTACGCATTACTGGATGGGCGGCATGGTCAATGAGTTCAACCGGTACCGCGTGGGCCAGATGCAGGACCGGCTCAACTTTGGCATCATGCGCTTCCATTGGGACAGTACGCCCATGGTGGTGGACTTTGAGATACGCGGTAGGAGTAATGAATTGCACCAGCTGGTCAAGGTGGAATATGCCAAGACAACCAACTTGCCCAAAGGAACCAATGCCAACTCTAAAAATTAAAGGCTTACCAGCCGAACCCAGCCCAATAATCTATGTTCTGGAATACCCCAAGCGTATGATATATTAGGAATAATTTCCCTGAAAAGAGTTACGGAAACAACAAGCCTAGTACTGCCCATCCGTTTTTAGGCTGATTTTCAAAAAACAGGCTAAAAACGAAAAGAGCGACCTTATGCGGGCCGCTCTTTTCGTTTTTTGGGTAAGCGCTTGCTTACTCTAAGCCAATCTGGATGATGGCAGATTCTTTACTGGGGTAGCGCTCTACAAAGTAGTTCTTCACCTTCAGGTTATTCTCCTCAGCGTAGTCAAACAGGGCTTCGTAGATTTTCTTGGGGGCAATCATCTGGCTGGCATTCAAGGTTCCCTGCAAGACCGGCTCACCCGCTTTCACCACGCGTATCTTATATCCCGCCGGCAAAGCCACGGTTGTATCTACAATGGCCACGCCAATAAAAGCGCGCAAGGTTTGACTCTGTTTCTCTGGGTTGTTGTAGTAAATGCCGGCCGCCTCGCCGTCTAGCTTCTTCTGCTCCACCAACTGCCCAACTTCCTGGAACAATGCTCCCAACTCTTCGGCATCGGCTTTTCCCTCATATAATTTACCGGCAATGAAAACCTGGCTTGAAGTGGTTTTGGTGATTTCTACCTGCTTAAAACCGCCCACATACGCATACACCGCCACCATGACGGCTACCACTATGCCCATGTAAATCAAGAAACGCTTGTTCATTTTAATATTGAGTGAATGAGAGAATGTGGTTAATGTGCTAATGGTTTAATGTGCTGATGCGCTAGTTGAGAATCTAAGAGGTAAGATTTTTGTTTTTAGCCTGATTTCCGGAAAACAGGCCAAAAACGCTCTTATACGAAGTTCTTGTACTGCATCTCATGCAACTGCGCGTAGTAACCGCCAGATTGCAGAAGCTGTTCATGGGTGCCGCTTTCCTTTATTTCGCCGTGGTCCAGGACAATGATCTTATCTGCCTTTTGGATGGTAGACAGGCGGTGCGCGATCACAATAGAAGTACGGCCCTGCATCAATTGGGCAATGGCAAACTGAATCAACTCCTCTGTCTCTGAGTCTACGCTAGAGGTGGCCTCGTCCAGGATGATGATTTTAGGGTCATACACCATGGCGCGCACAAATGAAATCAACTGACGCTGTCCCACTGATAGCGTTGCCCCGCGTTCCATTACGTTGTACTGCAAACCACCCGGCAAACGCTCAATGAACTTGTCGGCGCCCACTAAGCGGGCGGCTTCCCAAATCTGGCTTTCAGTGATGTTCTTGTTGCCCAGCGTGATGTTCTCTTGGATGGTGCCCGAGAACAGGAACACGTCCTGCAAGACCACGCCAATGTGCCGGCGCAACACGTCTAGGTCATATTCTTTGATGTCATGACCGTCTACCTTAATCACGCCTTTGTTGATTTCATAGAAGCGGCTGAGCAGGTTGATGATGGACGTTTTACCAGCCCCAGTGGCACCTACCAAGGCCACCGTCTGACCTGGTTGTACCTGGAACGAAATGCCGCGCAACACCCAGTCCTCGTCATTATAAGCGAACCAAACCTGCTCAAAGTCTACGCCGCCTTTGATGGTCTCCGGCCGGTATTCGCCTGTGTCTGAAATCAACTCTTTGCTTTCCAGCAGTTTCATGATACGCTCAGAACTCACCACGCCCAACTGCAAGGTGTTGAACCTATCGGCAATCTGGCGGATGGGCCTGAAGAACATGGCAATGTACATGATAAAGGCGATGAGCGTGCCCAGCGTGACATGGTCCTGCACCACGCCCTTCGCGCCGTACCAAACCAAGAGGCCCGTACCGGCCGCGCCAATCACCTCAGCCACCGGGAAGTACACCGAGTAATACAGCACGGACTTGACGTTGGCGCGGGTATGCTCCTTGTTGATGGCCTCAAACTTCTTCATCTCGCGGGCCTCATTGTTGAAAATCTGCACCACCATCATCCCCGTGATATGCTCCTGCACAAAGGCATTCAGCTTAGCCACGGCCCCACGCACTTCTTGGAAAGACGCCTTCACTTTCTCCTTGAACACATAGGTACTCAGAATTAACAGCGGGAACATGGAAAGGCTCACCAAGGTCAGTTCCCAGTCCAGCCAGAACATGTAGGCCAGGATGAAGACCAGTTGCAGGACGTCGCCAATCATGGCGGCCAGGCCTTCAGAGAAGACGTCAGAGAGGGTTTCCACGTCGCTCACGTTACGCGTCACCAGCGTCCCGATGGGCGTGCGGTCATAGAACTTGAGTCTTAGCTTAAGGATGTGCTCATAGAGTTTTACCCTGATGTCGCGCACCACGTACTGCCCCAGCCAACCCGCAAAATACGTGTGCAGGTAGGATACCAGCGTGTGCAGAATCAGGAGTACCACCAGCCAGATGAACATGCGGTTCACGCCAGCCCAGTTGTATTGCAGAATCTGCTTGTCCACCATCTCCTGAATCAGGAAGGGGCGCACCGTGGCCAGCACGGCGGAGGCCACCGTCAGGAAAATCACGAAATAAAACACCTTGTTGTAGGGCTTCACAAACCGGAAAATCTTCCTGAGCACCTCCCAGTCAAAGGCACTTCCTGTCTTACTGCCGCCTATTTCACTCATGTGGTCTTGTGCTTAATTTGATGGGCTCCTGAGAACGTGGTACGGAAAACAAACCTTTGCAGGTACCTGATAGTTTTGCGCCGCTTCCGTTTTTGGCCTGATTCCCGGAAAACAAGCCAAAAATGCCTATGCCTGAGCCTCAGGCAAAAGTACTCAATATTGCTTAATCATAAGCGGTCCTGAGTCGCGAGTCTTGGGTCCTGAGTGAGGAATGCGTTTTTGGGCTACTTTCTAGGAATCAGGCCAAAAACAGTTATTCCTCTTGATTGGGCGAAGATTTCATAGCTTGCAGGCGTTTCGCCTCTTGCTTGAACAAGATTTGCTGTTGCTCAAAATAGCCTGTGGGGTAGTCTACGCGGTGCAGAAAAAGGCCTTCTGAGGGAGCGGCCCCGCTGGACGAGCTTCTATCCTGCTTCTCAATGATTTCACGGAACCGATTAACGCTCAACTTCCCTTTGCCCACATCCAGCAACGTGCCCACAATCAGGCGCACCATGCCGCGCAGAAAGCGGTTGGCCTGAACAGTGAAGACAAGCTTGTTATCCCTTTCTTGCCAAAAGGCTTGGGTAATGGTACAGCGGTAGTGCTTGGTGTCTCCTTTTACTTTGGAGAACGTGGTGAAGTCCTCCAGTTCTAACAGCGCCTGCGCCGCCAAGTTCATCTGCTCCACATTTGGTCTGCGCGACAGGAAATAGGCATGCCTCACCAGAAATGGATTCTTCTCCAGTGTGATGTAGTACTCATATGTGCGTGAGATGGCGTCAAAGCGTGTATGCGCCTCTGGCCCTACTTGCTTGGCGTGCCGCACGGCAATGTCTGGGGGCAGAAGGCGGTTGAGTTTGTAGACTATCTCTTCTGGCGTGATCACCTGCGGCAAGTCAACGTGTACCCACTGCTGGCCCGCGTGCACGCCAGTATCGGTTCGGCCACTGCCAATACTATCTACCTGCGGCACCCTGAACACCTTAGAAATGGCATCATCCAACACCTCCTGCACCGTAAGGGCATTGGGTTGCGTCTGCCAGCCATGGAACCGCGTGCCGTCATAGGCCACCTCTAAGAAATACCGCATGCCGCAAAGATAGCAAATTGAGTTCTGAGTCTTGCCTCGCGAGTCTTGAGTCATAATAGAATCCCGCCCGCAGGGCGATGAAGGCATTGCAACACCTCTGTCATCAACTCGCCAGCCCTTGACCGAAGGTGAAGAGACTGGTCAATTTAAGTCTCTTCACCTGAGGGAGAAAGTAATGGATTGTCACTTGGCAGTGACATAAGTTTACTATGAAACAAAACCGGTGCACGGTGCACCTTTGTGAGCCCCCGCCCTGTCCGAGCGGTCAGCGAGTTCGGGGGCTCTTGATTCTTTTGGTTACTTTTCTCATCAAGGAGAAAAGTGACAAACGCCCGAACGGAGCGACAAGAGATAAAATTTAAGATGAAGGAGTTGGGAGGCAGAGGCGGAAATCAAGAATCAGATAAAGCATGTCATCCCCCTAACCCCTTCAAAGGGGGACGAAGAAGCTCCTTTCTTCAGAACATCGTTTTCAGCCTCATTCCCAGAAAACAGGTCAAAACCGACATCACGGGCACAAAAAAACGGCCTCCCTCTGGGAAGCCGCCTTTTCACCTTAACCTAATCAAAAACCAATATTCACATTCACTATCTATTGAAAGAAATCAAAGACATGTTGCCTCTGGACGCTTCCCAGTTCTGCTGGCGATTGTCACGGTCCTGCTCATAGCGGGCCTGCAAGGCGTCTTTTTCTCTTTCATAATTCGCTTTCATACGCGCCTTCTCCTGCTCATAGTCTGTTCTGGACAAACTGTTCTCATCTGCCCGGTAACGGTCGCGCAGCTCATGCTGACGGCGGTTGTATTCGTCTTTGAGGCGATCTTTGTCTCTGTTGTATTGTGTCTTGGCGCGAGCCATCTCTTGTTGGTAAGAAGACTCATCACCACGCTTGCTTTTCTTAACGTCTTTTTTGGCAGCCTTCTCAAACGCTTTGCGGTTTTGCTCAGCGGCTTTTTGCTGTTGCTTGTCTTTCTTGGCATCGGTCACGCCAGCGGCCATCGCCATATTCCCGAAAGACAAAACACTAATCATTGCGAGTAAAAAGTACCGTTTCATATCCGTGATTTTTAAGTTCTGACTGGTAGAATGCAACGTCCGTGCCAGAATCGTTTTGTTTTCGGACTAACTCTCAGGATACAGGCCAAAAACAGCTTCAACCCGCTCAAAATCAGGCATAAAAAAATAATCCCACCTCTGAATACTAGAAGCGGGATTATTCTGATACAAATCAAATGGCTAGGCTATTCGCATTTTTCATAGAGGACGGCCAGGCCTTGCCCCACGCCAATGCACATGGTCGCTAACCCGTACTTGGCCTCTGGACGGCGTTTCATCTCGTGCAGCAAGGTAGCCGTAACGCGGGTACCGCTGGCGCCCAGCGGGTGCCCGATGGCAATAGAACCGCCGTTCACGTTCACCTTGGCCGGGTCCAGACCCAGTTCCTGCGAGCAGGCCAAGGCTTGCGACGCGAAGGCCTCGTTGAGCTCCACCAAGTCCAGGTCTTCCACTTTCAGTCCGGCACGCTCCAAAACTTTGCGGGTAGCCGGCACCGGGCCGATGCCCATGTGCGCAGGGTCCACGCCCGCCACGGCGGCACCTACAATTCTGGCCATGGGCTTGAGGTTGTGCTTGCGCATGTAGTCACCGCTCACAATTAAAGCCGCAGCGGCACCGTCATTGATGCCCGAGGCGTTTCCGGCGGTCACCGAGCCGCCTTCTTTGACGAAGGCAGGCTTCAGTTCGGCTAATTTCTCCAGAGGGGAAAGGCGTGGGTGCTCATCGGTGTCAAACACCAGGGCCTCGCCTTTCTTCTGCGGAATGGTCACGGGCACAATCTCATCTTTGAACTTACCGGCCTTGGCGGCTTCCTGGTAACGGGTCTGCGACTGCACAGCAAAGGTATCCTGGTCTTCACGCGAGATGTTCCACTGCTTGGCCACGTTCTCCGCGGTCTCGCCCATGGAATATGGGTGGTACAGCTTGGACAGTGCCGGGTTCACGAAGCGCCAGCCAATGGTCGTGTCATGAATCTCAGGGGTACGGCTCCAGGCCGAGTCTGCTTTGGCCATCACGAACGGCGCACGGGTCATGCTCTCCACACCGCCGGCAATGTAAACCTCACCCTCGCCGGCTTTAATGGCGCGGCTCGCGTCTGCAATGGACTGCAAGCCCGAGGCGCACAGTCTGTTCACCGTCACGCCGCCCACCTCTTGCGGCAAGCCTGCCAACAGCCCAGACATGCGGGCTACGTTGCGATTATCCTCGCCGGCCTGGTTGGCCGCGCCAAAAATAACGTCTTCAATGTCTTTGGGTGACACGGCTGGGTTGCGGGCCATCAGTTCTTTGATAACCATTGCGCCCAGGTCGTCGGGCCGAACGGTGCTCAACGAGCCGCCAAATTTGCCTACCGGCGTCCGGATGATGTCTATGATATAAGCGTCTTGAGCCATGATTGACAAGTTTTATGTAGCTTTGTGTTACTGACTGCAAGTTAACTAACCCTGTTATGATACAAAGAATTCAAAGCGTGTTTCTGTTCCTTATTGTGATTGCCATGGTGGGCCTTTTCATTTTCCCTATCTGGGCGAAGACCAATCCTGCCACCGGCGTAGAATATGTATTGGATGCCTACAAATTAGGCCCTGAAACCGCCACCGACGGAGCCACTTCTCAAAGCACCATTTACATTGCTATCTTGGCCGCCGCCGCCGCCCTCATTGCGCTTTATGAGATTTTCCAATACAAAAGCCGTCTCACTCAAATGAAACTAGGCTTATTGAACTCTCTGATTCTGGCCGCTCTGGTAGGCGTGGTGTTCTACTTCTCTTCATATGTGGGCGAAGACCTGGTTGCCACCAAAGAACGCGGCGAATACCTTTCTGGCTTCTACTTTCCTTTCATTGCCATGCTCATGAACGTGCTGGCCAACCGCTTCATCAAACGCGATGAGGACTTGGTGCGGTCCATGGACAGACTGCGCTAAGCGCTATAGCCTTAGACATAAGACACAAGACGTAAGATTCAAGAGTTTCTTGAGGTTTGCCTGGCCTTTCGGTTTTAGCTTGGTTTGATGAAAACAGGCCAAAAACGGAAGGCCTTATTTCTTTAGGTCTCTGGCCTGCTTTAGTAATCCCTTCACTTTGTCTCTCCCTTGTCAACTTTCCTGTTGGTAACTCTCCCTCTTTGTCATCCTGAAAGGATCTTGTGGGCAAGCTGTAATAGCGTTTGCTAAGAGAGAATACCTCTATTGGTTATGAATAGACGAGGGGTGTTTCATTGTAACTGCCTGCCTAGTTCGCCACCAAGATCCTTTCAGGATGACAAAGAGGGGGTGAATAGATATTAGTGTTAGAAGAAAAACATTAGAACCAACAGAAGAGCCTCTGCATTGTGCAGAGGCTCTTCTGTTTTATAGGCTTTAGTTCGATTCAAAATCAAGTCTTGAATCTTATGTCTTGCGTCTTGTGTCTAACCAACTACTGCTTGTAAATAAAATCCTGCATCTCGCGCTTGTTGCTACTAAACTCTAAAGCATCTAGCACTCTAGGGAAGTTGCGGGTGTCGCACACGAAGGTGTAGGCGTATTTGGCTAGTTTTACTTTGCGGTCTTCAAAAGTGAGGGCGTCCATGAGGGCCATCAGGTCTTCGGTCATAATACCACCGGCTAGTTTTATCTCGCCTTTGGCAATCTCCAATTTACGGTCGTCCATGCCTTCTTCTTTCATGAATCGAAGCGCGCGTTCCAGTTCCCGCTCTTGCATGGCGTTCCGGCACACTACATCGTCCTGATCATAGGTATTGTCTGGTCTTGGGTTGGGTCTGGGAGTTGGTCTTGGGTCAGGACGGCGGCGCATGGGCTCCTCGCCTACTTTGCGCAGAAATAAGGCATTGCCTCTAGGTCCGCGGGCCAGTTCATAGATGCTTTCATAGCCTTCCTGCAAGAAGACTTCGGCGCGGATGTTCTGGGCCCGGCCTCTTCTGAGTATCCTTATGTCCAGCCAATACCGCCCCGCTGGCAAATCGCCTACGTCCACTCTGTTTGTAGGGGTACGGTTAATGACTCTGCCGCCAACGGTCAGGTAGAACAGTTCGCCGCGCACGCTGGCGATAGAGAGGGCCGCTTCTTGTCTGGGTCTGGCCTCTACCTGTGGCAGGGCTAGCAGCAAGCATAAAATCACGAAGGCGTACAAAGGTTTCATGGCTGATAATAGTTAGGTAAAACTCATGCAAAGCCTTATCCAAGTATTGTGCCAATTCTATATTTAAAGCAAGCGTGGGTGCTGTTTTTAGGCTGTTTTCATGAAAACAGCCTAAAAACAGCACCCACGCTTGAAGACGTTAGTAGTTAGACGCTAGATATTAGACTCTTATTTAAAATTAGTTACTCCAAAAGTCTAGCATCTAATATCTAGCGTCTAACGTCTAATCATAATAAAACTCACCGTACGGGCTCTTAATCGTTAATTCATTCCTCTCACTCGCTTCTACGCGGCCAATGATTTGGGCGTCAATGTTGAAGGACTTTCCAATGTTCACCAGGTCTTCAGCAATCTCCTGTGGCACGTACAGTTCCAGGCGATGGCCCATGTTGAAGACCTTGTACATCTCTTGCCAGCTGGTGTTGCTTTGCTCTTGAATGAGCCTGAACAGCGGCGGCACCGGCAAAAGGTTGTCTTTGATGATATGGACCTTCTCTGTGAAGTGCAACACCTTGGTCTGCGCCCCGCCACTGCAATGCACCATGCCATGTAGTTGGCTTCGGTAGTCTTTCAAGATGGCCTGCACCAAAGGCGCGTAGGTTCTGGTGGGTGACAAGACCAGTTTACCCACGGTCAGGCCGGTTTCTTCATTCACATCGGTGAGTTTGCAAGAGCCGGAATACACCAAATCTGAAGGCACTGCGGGGTCAAAGCTTTCTGGGTAGGCTTGGGCCAAGTAATGCCCAAAGACGTCATGACGGGCGCTGGTAAGGCCGTTGCTCCCCATGCCGCCGTTATACTCGCTCTCATAGGTAGCCTGGCCATACGACGCGAAACCTACAATCACATCGCCGGGCTGGATAGTGTGGTTAGAGATGACCTCAGAGCGTTTCATGCGGGCGGTCACGGTGCTGTCCACAATGATGGTGCGTACCAGGTCGCCTACGTCTGCAGTTTCGCCGCCGGTGCTGTAAATGCCAATACCGTTGTCCCGGAGCATCTGCAACACTTCCTCGGTGCCGTTGATGATGGCGGCAATCACCTCGCCGGGCATTAGGTTCTTGTTGCGCCCAATGGTAGAGGACAGCAAGATGTTCTCCGTGGCACCCACGCATAGCAGGTCATCGGTGTTCATGACAATGGCGTCCTGGGCAATGCCTTTCCAGACGGAGAGGTCGCCAGTTTCTTTCCAGTACAGGTACGCCAGAGCAGATTTGGTGCCGGCGCCATCGGCGTGCATGATGTTGCAGTACTCGGGGTCGCCTACCAGCAGGTCTGGGATGATTTTGCAGAAAGCCTTCGGGAAGAGGCCTTTGTCAATGTTCTGGATGGCGTTGTGCACATCTTCTTTGGAGGCAGACACGCCGCGTTGCAGGTACCGGTTTTCCATGTTGGGCTTCTCTGGAATGGTGGAAAGAAATGAACGCCTTTTTAGCGCTATTTTGACAGAAACAGGCCAAAAACGCGGCCGTGCCTTTGCTGAGGTAAAAATAAGAAAGCCTTCTGGGTTTGAAGGCTTTTATTCTGGTTGCTTTGAAAATAATCCTGCAAAGCCCTCGGCCAATGGATTATTCTATAAGCGTCTTACTAAAAGAAAGCTTAGGAGAAGCCGAGCATTTAAGCCGAGCTCTTCCGGATTTGCAATCCGGAAGCACCTAAAGGGGGATTTGTAATCCCCGTGTGGGCTTGAGTGAATGCACCTCTCCGCAGGCGGATTGCAAATCCGCTTCTCACTAGTTCGGGATTGCAAATCCCGAACAGCCACCGTTTGTATTCTCGCAAGCGGCAATTCCTTAGCTACTCTTACAACACCTTACTGAATGAAAGCTTAGGATAGGCCGTACAGCCAATGCTTTCCTTGAAGTCACACAGGCCGTAGTTGGGCACGCTGTCCTCGGTGGAATACCCCACGTCTATCACCTGTACACCTTTGTCCAAGTAGTATTTTACCAATTGGAAAGACAGGTAGTTCATGGTTCTGTTGCTGGACAACTCGGGCAAATCTCCCCAGTAGATAATCTGTACTATGTCTTTGGCTACCTGAAAAACGATGGCCGCTGCTACGGGCTCTCCCACTAATCGCACCAAAAAGAAATCAGAAGAAATAAGCTTAACCGTCTGCATCAACTGCTCGAACGGCATGCGTAGAGGTTTATTTCTAACAGTTCTGTTCTGCTGAATGATGGCGTAGGCTAACTGCTTTCCCGCCTCCGTTTCGCAAACCTCAAAAGTGAAGTCTTTCGCCAATGTGATGGCCAGGTTTTTCTGGGCGTTTCTTCTAAAGGTTTGTTGATAGCTTTCTAACGTGTGGCCTGCCAAATGAAGGGAATGATTCAACTCTAGCTGTGTCACCGCAAAGCCGTGACTGTACAACGAGTTATAGACCTTGCTGACAAAGCTGGGACTATAGAACAGCGGCGGAAGCGTGAATTCTATTTTTGAAACATCTTTCGCTGAGCAATACTCCTGCAATGCGTCCAGTGCCTGGTCCAGATGCTGGATGCGCACATCGTCCTTCACAAAAGAGAAACCGCCGAAGGGTGCTGAGAAAGGTGATTTAAAGACACCATCCTGCACAACTCCCAACAGACCCAGCCTATACTTCTTGGTTTTGAACGCGAGGCAGTGTAACTCCAGCCCCAGTCTATCGGCGTTGAACTGGTTGAAGGCCACGGAATTGTAGACATGGTAAGGCGCCGGAAAAATATCTGCGTATGCGTCTGCGCTTAGCCTTTGTAGCTCCATGGGCACTCTTAAAAACGTTTTCGGCCTGTTTTCTGGAAAACAGGCCGAAAACGACATCTTATCAAATCAATTGAAAAATGGGTGAAAGCTTACTCGTCAATGCGAGTCACCTTGAACTCCGTGCGGCGGTTGCGTTGGTGCTCGGCCTCGGTTTTGGCGTTCTTCACCACCGGTCTTGACTCGCCGTAGCCTTTGGCCGTGATGCGGTTCTTGTCAATGCCTTTGGAGATGATGTAATCTACCGCTGACTGCGCCCTGCGCTGTGACAAATCCTGGTTGTACAAATCGTTACCGCGGCTATCTGTATGCGAGCTCAGCTCAATGGTAATTTTAGGATTGTCCACCAAGGTCTGCACCAGTTTGTCTAGTTCAATGGCCGCGTCTGGCCGAATGTTGGCTTTGTCAAAGTCATAGAAGATGTTCTCCACCACAATGGCCTTGTTCTTCACAATCTTGGTGAGGGTGAGCGTGGTGGTGAGTCTAATCTCGGTGAGCGGTTGGGTCAGTTGGCTCTGCGGCGGCGTTTTGCCCTGCGTAATCACCGATTGGCGGGCGGCAAAATAGCCTTCGCGCTCTGCCAGCACAGAATACACGCTGGCCGTATCTAGTTTAAAAGTGAAAGCTCCGCCAGCGGTGGAGACCGTTTCAGCTACCTTCTGGCCCTGCTCGTTCTGCAAGGTCACGCGAATGTTGCCCATGGCCGTGGTGGCGTTGGTTTTGTCATTGCGCTCTACCACGCGGCCGTCCACGAAGAAGTTGACCAACTTAGGCTGGCGCTTCTCGAAACCATATATATCATCGCCGCCCATGCCACCGGCACGGTTAGAAGAGAAGTAGCCTTTCTGAGTATCAAGATTATATTCATTAAAACCATCAGAATGCGGCCCAACTGCTCTTTCTGTAAAGAAAATAGCAAAATCATCACCTACGGAATTCAAAGGAGTGCCTAGGTTGATGATAGAGTCTCCTTTGATTCTGAACAAGTCCAAACCACCCAAACCCGGATGCCCGTCTGAGGCGATGTACAAGGTACCATCTGGGGCTACGTGCGGGAAGGACTCATTGCCGGGTGTGTTGATGGGAGCTCCCAGATTGACGGGGCGCGAGAAACGACCGCCTTCATCTAAAGTAGTGCTCCAGATGTCATTGCCTCCCTGGCCGCCGCGACGGTCAGAAGAGAAGTACAAGGTCTTGCCGTCTGGCGAGAAGGCCGGCGTGGCATCCCAAGCGGCATCATCGTTGAAGCTCAACAAAGTAGGCTCAGACCATTTGCCAGTCTTAAACTGAGACACAAACAAATCCACGTCCTGGCGGCCGTTCTTCTTGCCGCTGTTACTTCGGGCGAAAATCATGGTGCGGCCTTCATTGGTGAACGTGGGCGTGGCTTCATGTATGCCGACCGAGTTCACCGGCTCTCCCAAAGAAACCGCACTGCCGGTGGTGTCATTCTGAGTCATCACATATAAGTCCTGGAAGCCTTCGCCGTTGCCTTTGTACACTTGAGATTCACGGGTAGAGGCAAAGATCAACTGCCCTTGGTGCACTACCGGCCCGAAGTCTGAGGCTGGAGAGTTGGCGGCTTTTAAAGGCTCTATGACTTGGTAAGTTGCGGTGTTTAGGATGGCCGGCACCTGCTTGAGGTTCTCTACCTCGCGGCTGGCAATGGCAATAAAGGTTTTGTTGGCGGCTACAGATAAGTACTGCTGGAGTTGCGCGGCGGCCTCATCGTATTTACCCACAGCTTTCAGGGCCATGCCATAGCGGAACAAGGTTTCCTCATTCTTCTGTCCAGCGTCAATGGCGGCTTTGTAGAAAGGTTCGGCCTGCGGAAGTCGGTTGGACAGGCGATAGGCCTCGGCTAGTTTAAAGTTGGCCGTTCTGGCATTGCGACTGTTCTTTAAAGCGGCTTGGTAGTGCTCAATGGCCAGTTGGTATTCTCCCTGCTTAAAATCTTTATCGCCTTTAGACAAAGACGATTTAAACGGGCCGCACCCGTTGAGAGCAACTAGAAGGGCCAGCGCCCCAAGCGTTTTGTAGTGTCGCATCATATGGTAAAGATGTTAGGACACAGGCTGAAAATAACGCGCCAGCCAGGTATCTTTTGCGGGAACGGGCCATTGCTGTTGCAGGCCGCCCACGGTAGAAACTAAGGTATCAAAATACAATGAGTCCGGCGACAGGGTGCCTTTCTCCACTTCGGCTTTTATCTGCGCCATGGGCACCAACTTCACGTCTCCGTTTTGCTGAAACGCCAGTTGCGTCCTGTCAAATAATTGAACGCGAAACTCCTGTTCTACTTTTCTCAGAAAGTTTACAGACTTGTCAATGGAACAACCACTAGCCGAGGCCACTTGTTCATTGGTCGCCAACACTACAAACTGCTTTTCCTTTATTTGGAAAGACGCTTGCAGGTCATTGCCGTGACTGCTCCACTCGGTTACAAATTCCTCCAGCTTTTGCTCCATGGCTTTTTCTTCCTGGTCAGAAAGCGGCCGGTCCAGCTGGTAAATCCAGAGGCGGCTATGTGGAGGCAACTGATGAAACGGAACGTACATTTGGTTAATGTGCTAATTTTTTAATGTGCTGATGTGCTAATGAAAGACACAGGACACAAGATGTAAGACGCAAGACTATTCGTTTTTGGCTTGTTTTCTGGAAATCAGCCTAAAAACGAAGCTCACTTTCTACCGCAAGCTTGTAGCTTATGGTTGTTGTTATGGTGGAAGTTTTCAACTTCCGCTACTGTCAAGTACTGTCATTTCAGCACCTCGCTCTCGTTCCTCGTATTAGAAATCTTCTCACTTCGCTCTTTCGGATTCTTCGCTCTTTCGGATTTCCTAATCCGAAAGTACTCTGTCGGGGATTTATAAATCCTCGGCTCACTGCACTATTTATAACGGGGATTCAGAAATCCCCTACAGAGTGGTTCGGGATTGGTAAATCCCGAACAGCTATTGAAACCCCGAACAGCAAAAGACTTATAAACTTCCGCCTCTCTACAATCTCAAAATGCAAGTTGAAAATTTGCCATATAGTCAGCTCCAAGTTAGAAACTTGAAGCAGGTTTTTAACTTACCGTTTTCGGCCTGTTTTCCAGAAAACAAGTCAAAAACGGCTTAGGTTTATTTCAGTCTTGCTACCTGATACGTGCTACTTGATACGCAGAACGCTAGGCATTCAAACCTTCGGCTTGAGCAATCAATTCTGCAATATCAAATACTTGTACGTTATCTTCTTGGTTTTGGCTTTTTACGCCATCAGACATCATGGTCATACAGAATGGACAAGCACTGGCAATGATGGTGGCACCGGTGCCTAAGGCCTCTTCAGCGCGCTCTACATTGATGTCTTTCTTTCCTGGCTCTGGCTCTTTCCACATCTGGGCACCACCGGCTCCGCAGCACAAACCGTTGGCGCGGCTACGCTTCATCTCTACCAGGTCGGCATCCAGCGCGGCCAGCACTTCACGCGGAGCTTCATAGATGTCATTGGCGCGGCCCAGGTAGCACGAGTCATGGAACGTGATGCGCTTGCCTTTGAACTCGCCGCCTCCCTGAATCTTTACTTTGCCCTCATTGATAAGGTTCTGCAAGAAAGTGGAGTGGTGAATGACTTCGTAGTTTCCGCCTAGGGCTGGGTACTCATTCTTAATGGTGTTGAAGCAATGCGGACAAGCCGTCACAATGGTCTTTATGCCGTAGCCGTCCAGTGTGGCAATGTTGGTCATGGCCTGCATCTGGAACAGGAACTCGTTTCCGGCGCGCTTGGCCGGGTCGCCGGTGCAGGATTCTTCCATACCCAACACGGCGTATTTAGTGCCCACGTGCTCTAAGATGCGCACAAAGGCACGGGTCACGTTCTTGTAACGGTCATCAAAAGCGCCGGCACAGCCTACCCAAAACAATACTTCCGGAGATTCGCCGCGAGCGGCCAGGTCTGCCATTACCGGTACTTCTATCTGTCTTTTCTCTGACATTCTTTTAATGTGCTAATGTTGTAATGTGCTGATGAGCTATTTCTAGAAGTTCAGCAGAGGTTATTTTCCTTCTCCCTAAATCAGGAAGTTATTAGTTTTTGGATGCCACGAACAGGTTGTCTGCCCAGTTGACGCGGTCGCTTGCTGAGAAGGCCCACGGCGCACCGTTGTTCTCAATGTTGTTGAACATGGTGTTCAAAGAAGCCGGCGCTGCCGATTCTTCCAGCACCAGGTAGCGGCGCATGTCCATGATAGAAGACAGCTGGTCAATGTTCACCGGGCAAGACTCTACGCAGGCGTTGCAGGTGGTACAGGCCCAAAGCTCTTCTGGGGTCACGTAGCCGCGTAGCAAGGTTTTTTCTTCGGTTACCTTCACGCGCTCAGACTCGGTTTTGTAATTGGCCGGGTCAAAGATGAGCGGCGATTCGCCTTTCTCCTCCATGCGGTCACGGGTGTCCATCACAATCTTGCGCGGCGATAACAGCTTGCCCGTCAGGTTAGCTGGGCACACGCTGGTGCAACGGCCGCACTCGGTACAAGAGTAAGAATCCAACAACTGTTTCCAGCTTAGGTCTTCCACGTCCTTCACCCCGAACTTCTGCGGCTCAGCACCTTCTGGTAAAGCTGGCACCTGATAGCTTGGGTCCATCATAGCTTTTATTTCATGCGTGATGCTCTCTACATTGCTGAACTGGCCCTTCGGCTCAACTTTGCTGTAGTACACGTTAGGGAACGCGGTCACAATGTGCAAGTGCTTGGAACTGGGCAGGTAGTTCATGAACGCCAGGATACCGATGATGTGGAACCACCAGCCGGTGCGCTCAATCACATGTAGCGAATCTGGGTTGTTCCCGAACAAATCCACCAAAGGACCGGTGATGGGGAACGCGCCCGCCAGCTCGGCGCCGCGCAGTTGGTGCAGTTTCTGGTCAGCAATGTTAAAGACAAACAAGGCCACCATCAAGACAATCTCAATCATCAGAATGATGTTGGCGTCCATCTTGGGCCAGGCGCGCATCTCTGGGCTGGTGGTAAGGCGAGGTACTTTGGTGATGTTGCGGCGCGCCAGAAAAATAACGCAGGCAATGATTACCAAGAACGCCAGAATCTCATTGAAGCCAATCAAGGCGTCATACACCGGCCCCATAAAGCCCAGCACACGGTGCGTCCCGAAGATGCCGTCAATGAAAATCTCCAGCACTTCAATGTTAATCACCAGGAAACCTACATAGACAAACAGGTGCAAGACGGCCGGCAAGGGGCGCTTAAACATTTTTTGTTGCCCAAAGGCAATCAATAAAAGCTTGTTGACGCGCTCTGGCGTGTTGCCCGAAATGACTTTGTCGCGGCCTAGGTTAATGTTGCGCGTGATCTTGCGGATCTGCCAGACAAACAGACCGATACCCAGCGCAGCCACCAGAATAAAGATGATAGAATTGATCACAGGAAAGGAGTTTAGCGTTGAAATCTGCTTCTACTACGAACGAATTTAGTAAACTATTCGCAAAAGCCGGTAAAAGATTTTTTTGCCAGAAGTTTTGCAAATGTGGTCTGCCTGCTTACCTTTGCATACTTTTTAACGGGAACGGCAGTAACAGACTGCTTAACCAGTTAAGAAACAGTGCTGGTGATGTAGCTCAGTCGGTAGAGCAAAGGACTGAAAATCCTTGTGTCGTTGGTTCGATTCCAATCATCACCACCAGTACAAAAGAGAATCCCGCTTCAAGCAATTGGAGCGGGATTTTTGTTTTTGGGGTGTTTTGGTGAAAAGAGGCGAAAAACGAGAGCCATGGTTTGCTTCCTTAAAATTTCTAAATTGATTGTTTAATTTAACCTCTTATGATGGCCTCTGACCTTCTTCTGCTCCCGCCTACTACAGAACTAGAAACCAAAGCAGTGCTTAAGCAGGCAGCATTGGCCCATAGGTACTTAGCAGAACTCAAAGGAATTGCCAGTACTATTCCCAATGAACACATTCTCATTAACACCCTTACCCTCCAAGAAGCCCGAGACAGTTCTGCTATAGAAAATATAATTACCACCCAAGATGAACTCTTTAAAGCTGAGCTCCAGGAAAGTCTGGCACTTTCTGCCGCTACTAAAGAAGTTCAGAACTATGCACACGCGCTTAGGAAAGGATTTCAAATAGCCCGTCAAAACAAATTACTTACGTTTAACCATATCCTATCTATTCAACAAGAATTAGAGCAGAATAATGCGGGTTTGCGTAAGTTACCAGGCACGGCACTTAAAAATGCACAAACCGGAGAGACTGTGTATACGCCACCACAAGGTTATGACAAGGTATATGCCCTCATGCAGAACTTGGTAGAGTACATTAATGACGATGATATGAGCAATGTAGACCCGTTAGTGAAAATGGCGGTTATACATCATCAATTTGAAAGTATTCACCCGTTTTACGATGGCAACGGCCGAACCGGTCGCATCATCAATATCTTGTACTTAGTCATCAAAGACTTGTTGAATCTGCCCATCTTATATCTTAGCCGTTACATTATTGAAGAGAAGCAAGAATACTATAGGTTGTTGCAAAAGGTGCGTGATACAGGCTCTTGGGAAGAATGGCTACTTTATGTATTAAAGGGTGTTGAAATCACGGCTCTGCAAACTATTGAGTTAGTAAAAGGTATTAAACAAGTGATGCAGGAGCATAAGCAGTTAATCAGGGCAGAGCTACCCAAACTTTATTCACAGGACTTAATAAACAACCTTTTCCGTCACCCTTACACTAAAATAGAGTTTTTAGAAAAGGACTTGATGATTACACGCAAGACTGCCGCAAAGTACCTTGAACAATTAGTAGAGATTGGTATTCTACATAAGGAACGAATAGGCAAGTCAAACTTCTATCTAAACCCAAGTTTGGTCCACGTAATCATGCATAATGGAAACCCTCAAGAAAACTTGAATCCTTCGTGAATAACTACTCCCATTCAGAAACGAAAGTAAACGTGGGTAAATTTTTAGATTTTTTACCCATAAGAATGTAAACGTGGGTAAACTTTGGACTTTTTTACCCATGACTCGTCTATAAGCTATCTAATCTATAACCATTTGCTTTCTAAGAGCTAAACTAGAGCCCCACTCCAATTACTTGAAGCGGGGCTCTAGTTTTTGGCCTGCTTTGGTGAAAAGAGGCAAAAAACGGGAATACTATAAAATGGTCATGTACCACCGTGGTACACGCCTTGGTATTCATGTATCACTTTTCGCTGTTTTTGTCCCATGACAGTCATATAGAAAATTGCATATATGGTAATTCATCAATACCTTCAATTTCTATTTAATCTTAAAACCTTATCTACTATACCCTTATGAAAAAATTATTAACCGTTGTGGCGCTTCTTTCCTTTATGTCTTGCTCAGATATGAAAAAGGGCACTGAGGCAGAAACCGCCGAAACCACCACTACTGACACGACTACTGTTACTACTACAGACACCACCACCGTAGCAGCAGATACCACCAAAGACGTTTCCATCACCTCAGACACCTTGACGCTGGGCGCTGGCAACTAATTGATAGGATTTCATATATGCAAGAACATCCCTTGGCGCTTGTAGTCATGGGATGTTTTCGTTTTTGGCCTGTTTTGCAGAAAAGAAGCCAAAAACGACATGATTGCCTTGAAAGGTTTCTTTAACTTGAGCCCAAGCCAGCAAAACTGTATGCCCTCGCTCCCAGACGCTCTCCAGAAATATCTTCACAAATTCACTCACCTAAGGCAGGGAGTCACAAAATATGGGGCAGCGCCCCATAAACCCATGCTGCTTTTGAGCCTGATAGAGCTGTTTGAAAAAGGCGAGGTCTTGGAAAACAAGGTTTTCATCACCCCAGAACTGGTAGGCACGTTCAAAGAGAATTTCACTCTACTGGTCACCACTGGGCACAACCCAGATTTCTACCTTCCCTTTTATCACTTGGCCGGCGAAGGCTTCTGGTTTATCAAGACCTGGCCCGGCAAGGAATTGAACTCGGTGATTAAGAATTTCACGGTGCTGAATGGCTTGGTAGAGTATGCCTTCTTCTCAGAGGATTTGTTCACGCTTCTGCATTCCTCAGAGACCAGGACCATCTTAAAGTCTGCCGTCTTAAACAGATATTTCCCGGAGAGCACCCAGTTGTATCTTCAGGCAAAAAACAGCAGCGGCTATTTACAGGATTTGAAGCAGTATCTTTTAAATGAGAGCGCCGCTACGTACACCATCACCCAGACCGCGCCTGACGAAGAACAGCTGTTTGTAAGAGGCGGCTTGTTCAAAAAGCTGGTGCCACAGGTTTACAATTTCTCTTGTTGCATCTCGGGCATGCGCCTCAGCTCCCTACATGGCTTCTCCATGGTGGACGCGTGCCACATAGTGCCTTTCAGCCTAAGCAAAGACGACAAAGTAACCAATGGATTGGCGTTGTGCCCCAATCTGCACAGGGCCTTTGACCGGGGGCTAATCTCTGTAGATGTTCAGTTGAAAGTACTGGTCTCCTCCTCCATCGCCGAAGACGAGAACAATACCTATGCCTTGAAAAAGCTAGAGGGCAAACGTCTCAATCTCCCTTTCGGTGCCATTCATTATCCCGCGCAAGAGAATTTGTCTTGGCATAGGGAAGTAATGTTTAAGGGGTAATGGCTTATACTGTTTTTATTAAATCCATTTCCCACCTAATTCCCAGAAAACAGCCCAAAAACGCCTTCTACAACAACAAGGCATCCACTCTATGCGCATGGACCCTGTTCTCACACGGGGACCAGCTGAAGATGGTGAAGCGGCCGTCTTGCGAGGCCACCAGCGCCAGGGCGTCTTGTTGGTCATAGACAAACTGGGCGGCAGAGAGGTGCCGGGTACCGCCGCTCTGCGACGGAGACACCACCATGGCCTCGCCGCCAATGACGGGTTCTGTGAAGGTCATCTCCTCCACTTGGGCGCTGTCAGTGGCGCGCACAATCTTCGCCCCGAACGCCAGCAACTCATACTGGTCTGTGATGACGGTGGCCCCGTCAATGGCCGTGAGGCCGGCAATGTTGTCTATGGCCTGCACCAGGGCGGTCTGCCATTTGCTGCGGCTGCGCACCGACACGTCCTGGCGCATGAGGTCGGCTAGTTCAGAGAAGGCGGGGGCAATGGCGTATTGGATGGGGTGCATGATGGAGCCGCGCCAGTCTTCTTTGCCAGAGGGCACCACCAGCAGAGTGCCGCCGCGGCCGTGGGCGCGCATGGACACCGCCATCTGCACCAGCACGTTCACAGAGTCGTTCCAGGAAGAGGCCGCCGCAAAGCCCAGCAAAGAGGAAAGCACCGCCGGGCAGTCTGGCAGAGAGGCGCTGGTCTCATCCACCACCTTCACCTGGTCGCCTTTGAGCACGGCCACGTTGTTGAACTTGCCAAACCCACCCAAGCGCCGATGCTTGATCACCAGCAGACCCGGCTCAGAGACATCCAGCACGAAGCAGAAATTGGTAATCTCATGCATAGTGCCCCAGATGTAGAGGTTTTCGCCCTCATACCACACGCCCAGGTGAATACCTGCCCGCTCTACGCCCGGCGCCAGCTTGGTCAGGATAAAAGAAGAAAGCGGCAGGCGTTGTTCAAACACCAGGGGGCGCTGGGCTTTCTCAGGGGGCAGGAACGCCAGAGATATCTTAGGCGAATGCCCCTCTTCCTTTCTAAGGCTGGCCCAGAACGCAGTGTCTATCATGGCGGCAATGACCTTGGCATGGGGCTCGGGGGCCAGGCCTTTCTCGCCGCGGGCGCGGGCCTCCCTAAGGTGTTGCACAAAATGGGTTTCTATGGTCTCTGCCACCGCCAGGGCCGCCTGGTAGGTTATTTCACGGTTCATGGTATAAGGTTTTGCTCAAGCAAGGCGCCCGTTAAAACGGCTTCGCTCAATGAAGCTTCAACTTACGGCAATTCAGGCAGAATTTTCTCATAAGCAGACGCGCTCCAAAAGATTGTTTTTGAAATGAAGGCGAGAAGAGAAAGATGAAAGGAAGAAGAAAGTCGTTTTTAGGCTGTTTCCTGGAAAAGAGGCCAAAAACGACAGAAGCCGCCATTAGGCCATAGGCCGGTAGCCGTACGTTTATTCTGAGGAGGTGAGTTGCTTGAGCACGTTCTCCATACAAGTGGTTTGCAGGTAGGGGTCCAGTTGTTTCTGGGCCGTGAACGTGCGCACCAGCGCTATGCTTCCGCAGTGCTCCAAGAGCCAGACCTCGGCGTAAAAAGAGCCCATGGCGTACAGACTGATGTGGCACCAGCCCTTCAGGCGCGAGTGCAGGTAGCGGCCTTGGTCCTGCACCTGCTTTATCTGCTCTACCAGCGGCAACTCCACAAACTCCTTTACTTGCATATCCTTCCTCTCTTGGCTGTTTCTAAAATACGCTTTAGCCCTTATGTTTAGTACGTTCACAGGGTAATTTATTACTCTTTTCCAGATATCCTGTTGCGGGCGCAGGCCATTTCCCCGCAAGAACACCATCATCTTCTTGGTCTTGTCTGGTTTTGCCGGCCCTCTACTTGCCAGCAGCAAACCTTCAAGCATCTTTTAACAAAAGCGATCACGCACGTAGCTTGTCCTGGCTCTTGCAACCCTGTTGTAAAGGCCCCGTTTGCAGAGAGCGTCCTTGCTAACCACATATGCCATGAAAAAATTCGCGATTGCCATCCATGCCGGTGCTGAGAATATGAAAAAGAGCGAAGTAAGCCCCGAAAAGGAAAAAGCCTACCGCCAGGGCCTCTCTGAGGCGCTCAACGCGGGCTGGCGTGTGCTAAAAAAAGGCGGCACCGCCGTAGACGCGGTAGAAACAGCGGTCAGGTTTTTAGAAGACAACCCCTTGTTCAATGCCGGCAAAGGCGCGGCGCTCACAGAACTAGGCGAAAACAAAATGGATGCTGCCATCATGGACGGCAAAGACATGAACGCGGGCGCCTGTAGCAACGTGCAGCAGGTTAAAAACCCCATCTCCCTGGCGCGCGCCATCATGGAGAAGACCAAGCACGTGTACCTGACCAGCGACGGCGCCATGGACTTTGCCCGCGAGCAGGAACTCACCCTCAAGCCCATCCCCTACTTTCAGGAGGAGGAACGCATCAAGGAGTGGGAGAAACAGCACGAAAAAGAAAAGAAGAAGCCAGAGGCCCGCGCCAAACTACGGGTAGACACCGTGGGCGCCGTTGCCCTTGACCAGGACGGCAACCTGGCCGCTGCCACCTCTACCGGCGGCCTCACCAACCAGATGAACGGCCGCGTAGGCGACAGTCCCATCATTGGCGCCGGCACCTACGCCAACAGTGAGGTGGTAGCCGTTTCCTGCACCGGCGAAGGCGAGGAAATCATGCGCTCCGTGCTGGCCCATGAGGTGTACGCGCTCATGAAGTACAAAGGCCTTTCTGTGCAGGAAGCCGTAGACGAGGCCGTGGACCTATACAAGAAAAAGATTGGCGGCGACAAGGGCATCATTGCCATGGACCCCAACGGCGAAGTGGGCATGGTCTACAACTGCAACCTCATGTTCAGGGGCTTCAGGCAGGGCGGCGATGACCCGGTGGTACGCATCTGGGAAGACTAATCTCTTACTGCAACCTATCGGCCTCCAGGGCGGCTTCTGAGAACCCCAGGTCTGCCGCTTTTTTAAAAGACTGGTACGCGCCCGGCACATTCTTCTGGGCTTTGAACACCTGCGCCTGCACGTAGTGCGCCCGGGCGTTCAATGAGTCCAGTTCAATGGCCTGGGCTACGTCTTTACTGGCTTGCTCTAGCTTGTTTAACTTAAAATACGCGAAGCCCCGGTACAGCCACGCGTCTGCCAGCCTTCTATCCTCAGAGGGTTTCTCTAGAAACTGAGAAAGGTCTTTCACCGCCATACCCAAGTCTTCTTCCAGGTGTAAGCGGGCAACGCCCCGGTCAAAATAGACAGAGGTGGTGGTAGCGCCCAACTTTACGCTTTTGTTTAAGTCATGCAAAGCCTGCGGGTACTTTTTGAGTTGCAGAAAAGCGTTGGCCCGCTCCTGCCATAACTGCGGATTGGGATTACTGCCTCGGTCTAACAATACAGAGTAGTCGGCAACGGCGCCTTGCGCATCCTGTAGTTTCTCCATCCGCATTCGGGCTCTTTTCAGGCGCACATCGGCTTGGTCTGCGTCATATTCCAACACCGTTGAGAAGGCGGCCTCGGCCTCGGCCCAGTGTTTCTGCGTCTCGGCTTGGATGCCCTGCTGGTAGGCCCGCTGACCGGCAAAACTGTCCCAGGTGAGTTTAATGGTGGCCAGCAGAACAACCACCAGGGTGATGATACCCAAGGCAATGAGACGGTCTTTCTTAGAGAAGTGGCTGTGTTTTTTGGGGCGCTGCCGGTAGTGCCGCTCCTGAAAACCAGCGGGCTGGCGGGTGTGGTGGTAGCGGGGGTTGCTGTACGCCTGCGCCTGGTTGTAGTTTTTCTCATACTGCCGCTTTAGGTCATAGCTGGTTTTGCGGCGCGGGTCAGAGAGCGTCTGGTAGGCTTCATTGACCAACTTGAACTGGTCCTCAGCGCGGTCATTGAGCGGGTTGCGGTCTGGGTGGTACTTGAGGGCCAGGCGCTTATAGGCGGCCTTTATCTCAGAGGCGCTGGCGTTGGGGCTTATGCCCAGTATATGGTAATAGTTTTTGGTCAAGGTATGTCTACGGCGGAGCGGCCGCTACAAAAGTACGTGGTTTTTAATGGCGGGGTGTTTGCCGACTTCTGTTTTTGGCCTGTTTTCTGAGAATTAGCACAAAAACGAGCAACAGCACAATTTTTACTTGGGTTAGCCATAGCTCCCAGATTTACGTATGCGGTTTTGACGGGAAACAATTTTGGAATATTTTCATCACATGTTCCCGTATATCCTCAAAAAAAACCTTTACCAGAAAGAAACAAATGGCGCAAGACGAGAAAAGCAAGACAGATAGCATCATTGGCAACATGATGGGGTACATAGACACCCGCATAGACCTGCTTAAGCTAGACATGCAAACCAAACTGAAGAGCGCCTTTGTGAGCACTATTCACGGGGTGTTGCTGGGCCTGGTGGGATTGATGGTTTTGCTTTTCCTCAACATCTTTCTGGCCTTGCTGTTAAATGACTTATTAGACAGCCGTTTCTGGGGTTTCGGGATCATTACACTTTTTTACCTTATTTTGCTGATAGTTCTGTTTGTTGGCTTAGATAAGAAAGTGTTTCAAGGCATGGCCGACAAGGCCTTCAGAAATACCATTTACAAAGCAGACGAATCTGAACAAACCAATTAACCTCATTTATACCCATGAGCGAGTTGAACAATCCCCTTTTTGAAGACCAGCGCGAACTACTGGAACGCCAGAAAGAAGAATATAAAAACGCGTTGCTCAGCGACGTAGCCGAGTTGAAAACCCAGTCTACCCAGGTGGGCAAGAACGTCTTGATGGCCGGCGGCCTCTTGGTAGGCATGTACCTGCTGGGCAAAGCCTTTGGCGGCAAGAGCAACGGCGACAAGCCCAAGAAAAAAAAAGGCAATAAGCTAAAGAAGTCTGCCTCTTTTAAAGGCGCCGAAGACCGTGCTTGGATAGCCAACATTCCAGACGTGGAGGATGACGAGCCTTTGTATAGCGCCATTGAGCGCACGTACCCGGCCGTCTATCACCCCAACACGGGCACGCTGTTTACGCCGGGCAGACACAAAAGAGAAAGCGGGTTCATGACGGCGGCCAAGTCGTTTCTACAGTCAGATTTATTTAAGGCGGTAGAGCACCAACTGGCGGCCATGCTGATGGTGTACCTCTCTAAGATCATTGAGGAGCGCTTTCATGTAACCGCCGCCCTTACCTCTCATACCCATGAGGAGCCAGAAACCACAGACGTGGTCTATCACTTACAGACTGACGAGGACACTCATGCCCACAGACCAGCACCGCAGATCTAACTTACTTTCTACATCAGATGCTACTTCGCCAGCCAGCCGCCACAAGCGGTTGGCTGTGCTGTTAGATCCAGACCACCTCACCGTTGCCCGCTGCCAGGAGATTCTGGCCTTGAGCCACAAGCATGGGGTGGATTTCTTTTTCATGGGCGGCAGTCTCATCTCTAACCCAGACCAGACATCCTTTGTCTCCTTCATCAAGCAGCACAGTTCCATTCCGGTCATCCTGTTCCCTAGCAGTGGCCTGTACATAGACGCCAAGGCAGACGGGCTTTTGCTGTTGTCCCTTATCTCTGGCCGCAACCCAGATTTCTTGATTGGACAGCACGTGGCGGCGGCGCCTTTGCTCAAGTCCAGCGGCTTACCTTTATACGCTACCGGCTACATGCTCATTGACTCGGGCAGGCAGACCACGGCCTCCTACATGAGCGGTACCACGCCTATTCCGCATGACAAGCCTTCCATTGCCGCCTGCACGGCGTTGGCTGGTGAGATGCTGGGCCTGCAGCACATCTACCTGGACGGCGGAAGCGGCGCCATGTACCCCGTGAGCCCTGCCATGATCCAAGCCGTGCGCCAGGCCGTGGACGTTCCTGTGATTGTAGGCGGCGGCGTGAACACGGCAGAAAAGGCAGAAACTGCCTGGAAAGCCGGCGCCGATGTGCTGGTGGTAGGTAACCACATTGAGAAAAGCCCGCAGTTCATTGCAGAGGTTAGTGAGGTGAAGCACCGCTTTAACATGGTCCTGCCCCAAACCCAGGAAGCCTAACCGCCTGCGGTTGCTTACCAGTAAAAGAAGGGGTATCTTTGAGTATAATAGTAATCAAGCACTTGTATCCTTACAAAGACATACCCACTACCGCTTTGCAGCCTTTCATGGGCTTGGTAGCAGCGTCTCATCATGCCTCCCTGCGTGATGTCCTGAACGGGTATTGCCTTTCCTTTTTTACCTCTCCCAAAGACTTTAACAAGTAGGCCGGGAGCATATCCGGCCCTGCCATCCTATTGCCATGCCTTGTATTAGCTGAAGTTGCCTTAAAGCAGTTTCTGCTAATGCGCTGCATGGCGTTTTCTTTTTCCGGCTTCCTTCCTAATCAGCATTCTACTTAGCCCCAGCACCCATGTTAGGGGCCTGTCTGCTGTTATAAAAACCGGAGCCAGAGAAAGCAAAGCCTTTGGGAGATTCTCTCTTTCCTGAATTTCCACTTAATCTCAAATTTGTATGAATCCTATTTTTTTAACCGAGAAGGATTACGAACGCCTGTTGTCTCTGGTACAGACCCATCGTTCCATTACTAACGCCGCCGTAGTAGAAGGCTTGTGCAGAGAACTGCGCACCGCTACCATTATTCCCGCCCATCAAGTGCCCGTAAACGTGGTGACCATGCACTCCCTGGTGCGCCTGCGGCAGAAGAAAAGCGGCATGGTGATGGACTTGTCCTTGGTCTACCCTAAAGAAGCAGATGTAGCCAGCCGTAAGATCTCTGTCCTGGCGCCGGTGGGCTCTGCCATCTTGGGCCGCAAAGTGGGCGAAGAGATAGAATGCCCTGCCCCCGGCGGCACGCTGTTGTATGAGATTGAAGAAGTCATGTACCAACCAGAAGCCGCCGGCGATTTTCATTTGTAGCCTTCGCAGTAAGCCTTGGGCTTGAATGTTCGTTTTTAGCTTGTTTTCCAGGAAATAGGCCAAAAACGAAATATTCTTATGCCCATTGCGCAAGAAAATTGACATGCTTTAAAACGTCTAAGCAAGGCAGCGTAACGTCTGTCTTGCCCAGATGCTTTTACCCTTTAAACCCTATGTGACATGAAAAGAGAACTTGTAAATGCTTTCGGGAATGTGTTTCTCACCATCACGCTGGACCATGAGAACAGATGGATTACGGCCAAGTGGCAAGGCTACTCTACAGAGGAGGCTATCAAGACCGGTCTAGAGGCCTACACTAAGGCACTGGAGTCAGCAGATTTTCATTCCATGCTCATAGACACTCGCGCCATGGTGGGCTCCTGGCACCACTCCCTGGATTGGATGCTAGAAGAATGGGCACCGCAGGCGGCCCGCGACGGTCTGCAATACTACGCCATGGTGGTAGAGCCAGAGTCCTTCGCAGAAGCCTCTGCAGATAAATTTTATGAGCAGGTGCGCTACTTTAAGGCCAAAGTGTTTGAAGACCTGGAGTCAGCTGAGAACTGGCTCATGCGCCGCGCCAACTGGTTTCAAAGCAGAGCCTATTAACAGTAACCTATAGGAAGTCGTTTTTGGCCTGATTTCCAGAAAATAGCCTAAAAACAGAAAGGCCCGCAATTGCGGGCCTTTCCTATAAAAAGTCACTAGTCTGTCTACACGTTCATGGAAGACTCTCTGCGGCGCATCTTGCCCGCCGGAATCCCGAACATCATCTTAAAGCGACGGCAGAAATACGCGGTGTCTTTGTAGCCCACGTCTTTGCCAATCTCTCTGATGCTCTTTTTGGTAGTACGCAGCAAGAACACGGCGCGCTCCATACGCTGGTACTCAATATAATCCTGTGGGTTGATGCCGGTCAGCATTTTAAAGTACTGGCCTACGTAGTCCTCAGAAACGTTGGCCACGTTGCTCAGCACTTTGTTAGACAAGTCACCGCCCAGGTTCTCTTTAATGTAGTTGAACAGGTCTATGAGGCGTGGATCCTTAAAGTACGTGCTGTTGGTGGCCAGTTGCTCCACAAACATCTTGTTCTTTAAGATATAACGGATCAGCTCCACTACCATCTGCTCTGTGTACAGGCTGATGATGCGCTCTTTGCCCGGCAAGTCCTGCATGCTTTCCTCTACAATCTTGATGATGAGCGTAGCCAGCTTGTTGCTGGTGATCACAAACGCCGGTACCTCCAGAGAGGTGAAGAAGTTCACAGAGTCAAATACCTTGGCCTCAAAGCTAACGTGGCTGTGGCTGTCGTCTGCCTCGCCAATCAGGTCCAGGTCTGTGTTGCTTCTAAAGAATTTGTCTTTGGTGGTGATGTAGTCATCATTTGAGATGACGCGGCTCTCGGTGTCGCCGTAGTAGATCTTGGTGCTTCGGCCGCCTGGTATAAAGAGCAACTGCCCTTCTTCTACCATTTGTTTGTCATCCCCGAAAGCGATAATTCCGTTGTGCACTAAGATGAGGTTGTTGCCAACGTCATAGTAGTTACGCACTGTGAGCGGCTGTTGCAACACCAGGTTTTTGGCCTTGATGTAGCGAACCTTCAGCGACTCAATTATTTTATTGTAATCTTCCATGGAGGGGTACTAGATAAAGGGTTCTGAAATTTGTTGTTTTTCAAGATTGTCTGTCGCCCTAAAACTAGTACTTATCTTTGACTTTGTCAAATTACTTGGACAAATAATTATATACCCTCTATCACTATCTTGCTATCAATCAAGCGATAGAGGGCATACAAAACCTCCTTATTTTAATATTTCACGGGATATCACAATCTTCTGAATCTCAGAAGTACCCTCATAAATTTGGGTGATTTTGGCGTCGCGCATTAAACGCTCAACATGGTATTCTTTCACAAACCCGTAGCCGCCGTGCACTTGCACCGCCTCAACGGTAGTGTCCATAGCCACTTTAGAGGCGAACAGCTTGGCCATTGCGCCGGTTTTTGAATAATCCCGATGTGCGTCCTTGTCGGCGGCCGCCTGCAGGCAAAGAAGGCGCGCTGCGTCAATGTTGGTAGCCATGTCTGCCAGCTTGAACTGGATGCCCTGGTGCTGCGAAATTGGAACACCAAATGCTTTACGCTCTTTTGAATACTTAAGCGCCAACTCATACGCGCCAGAGGCGATGCCCAAAGCCTGAGAAGCGATACCAATACGACCACCGTTCAAGGTAGACATGGCAAACTTAAACCCGAAGCCATCCTCACCGATACGGTTCTCTTTAGGTACCTTCACGTCTGTGAACATCAAAGAGTGCGTGTCTGAGCCTCTAATGCCCAGTTTGTTCTCCTTAGGCCCAATCTCAAAACCTGGCATTCCTTTCTCCACAATAAAGGCGTTGATGCCCTTGTGACGCAACTCTGGGTTGGTCTGCGCGATTACTAAGTACACAGAAGCGGTGCTACCGTTGGTGATCCAGTTTTTGGTACCGTTCAACAGGTAATGGTCACCCATGTCTACCGCCGTAGTGCGCTGCATGGTAGCGTCAGAACCGGCTTCTGGCTCAGAAAGACAGAAGGCGCCAATGATCTCACCAGTGGCCAGACGAGTCAGGTATTTCTGCTTTTGCTCTTCGTTGCCGTATTTCTCCAATCCCCAGCAAACCAGAGAGTTGTTTACAGACATCACTACTGAGGCAGAGGCGTCAATTTTAGAGATTTCTTCCATGGCCAGCACGTAAGAAACGGTGTCCATTCCGCCGCCGCCGTACTTAGGGTCTACCATCATGCCCAGAAAGCCCAGCTCTCCCAGCTTCTTCATCTGCTCCGTTGGGAACTTCTGCAGCTCATCGCGCTCAATGACGCCCGGCAATAATTCTGTTTGTGCAAAGTCACGCGCAGCCGCCTGCACTGCTAACTGCTCTTCGGTAAATTGGAATTCCATATCAAAAAGGTGTTATAAATTCTTGTGTACTCTATCTATAGCCGTAGCAGGAAATTACTAGTAGAAATGACTTCCGGGGCTATGGCTATATAAACAGGCAAGCTAACATTTGTTTTGCTCTTATCCATCAGTTTAAGGCAAAAATTGCGCTATCGCAGAGGGCATTACATAAAAAAAGGGCCTCCTGAGGAAGGCCCTTTTCTCAAATCAGTCTTAAAAAGATTACTCTCTCCTGCCAAACAGCATAGAAGCATAGTACAACAACGTGGCCAGTGAGCCAATGGCAGCTACCACGTAGGTCATGGCGGCCCACTTAAGTGCGTCCTTGGCCATGCCGTGCTCCTGCGGCGTCACAATGCCTCTGGTATCCATCCAGGCCAAAGCGCGCTTGCTGGCGTCAAACTCTACCGGCAGGGTGATAAAACTGAACAGCGTGGTCAAGGCAAACAGTGCTACTCCAATGGCCAAAGGCAATAAGGTAGTCTGAATCATTAGGACCCCAATCAACAGAATCCATTGCATGTAACGGCTGGCTACGCTTAACGCCGGCACCATGGCCGAACGGAACTTAAGGAACGCGTACGCTTTAGCGTGTTGCACGGCGTGTCCTACCTCATGGGCGGCTACGGCGGCGGCGGCGGCGCTTCTGCCTTCATACACGTACTCGCTCAGGTTCACGGTCTTGTCTGCCGGGTTGTAATGGTCTGTCAGTTTACCCGGGGTAGAAATCACGCGCACGTCAGTAATGCCGTTATCTGCCAGCATCATCTCGGCGGCCTCACGACCACTAATGCCTGACTGCAAGCCTATCTTTGAGTATTTCTCAAACTTGCTCTTTAACATCCAGCTGACCGCCGCAGAGGCCAGCATGGTCACAATTACTATTAAATAAATGCCTCCCATGGTCTTGTTTTTTTATTGGTTGCGGTGCTACGAGCCAAGGATCCTGGCCACCACCTGTGAGGTTGAATACCCCTTTACCAGCGGAATGGTTTTTACCTCTCCTCCTCTCTCTAATACGAGGTCATGGCCCACAATGGTGTCAATGGTGTAATCATCGCCTTTCACCAGCACGTCTGGCTGCACGGCTTTGATCAACTCATAGGGCGTTTCCTGGTCAAATAGCACTACTGCATCTACAAACCAAAATGATGCCATGACCCGCTGGCGTGACATTTCGTCCTGCAACGGCCTACTTGGCCCCTTTAACCTACTGACAGACTGGTCAGTATTCAGCCCAAGGATAAGCTTGTCGCCTAGTAGTCTGGCCCTTTCCAAGTAGTCCACGTGGCCTATGTGCACAATGTCAAAGCACCCGTTGGTGAAGACTATTTTTTGGCCCTTGGCTCGCCATTCGGTTATCTTATCTAACAGTTCTGGGAGCGTGCAAATTTTAGCCTGGGAAGGAAGCATATATTTTTATACTAATGAATGAGGAAAAGCAATCAGCCGTTTTTGGCCTGATTTGAAGAAAATAACCCAAAAACGAGCGAACTAGGCCGGCTGTTCAACCAGAACCGCTTCTTTTTTTTTGGATGCCAGACTGGCTATCAGGCTTATGACGCCCAACACTACCACCAAGATGGCGCCCGTAGCATGCACAATCAACGCATAGGCCATGCCTTTGTCTAGCGGCACCGCATAAAGCAACAAGGCCGTGCGCACCAAGATATGGTATACGCCAATACCACCCTGCACCGGTGCCGACATGCCAATGCCGCCCATGACAAAAATGGTCATACCCGCCTGCCAGGACAATTGTGACGTACCCGGCAACACAAAGAACGCTAGGTAACTAGTGAGGTAATAAGACAACCAGATAAAGACCGTATGCAACAAGAACTGCCCTTTCTGATCCATTCTCCTTATGCTGAAGATGCCCTGCCACAGCCCTATCACAAAGAGACTCACCTTCTGGAAATGGCGGTTGTGCTGTAGCCTGCTTATGTTCTTGTAGATGTACCACACCACAAACAGCGTTCCCAGCAATACCACCCCCACCAATAGATAGAGCGTCTGCAGGTTCTGTTGCAAGCCCTGGTATTTGTCTGAAAAGATCTTTAGAAAGAACTCGTTGAGGCGGTCAAACTCTATAAGAAAGGTAGCGCCAATGCAGGAAACCAGGATTACCAGATCCAGAATGCGCTCCGTGATGACGGTGCCCAGAGAAACATTAACCGGAACGCCGGCCGTGCGCCGCAAGATGGTACACCTGATGACCTCACCGGCCCTGGGCAGTACTACATTGGCCAGATAGCCCACCATTTGCGCATGGTATACCTGCCAGAAAGAGGGCTGGTAGCCTACCGGCGCATACTGCATTCGCCACCTTATGGCGCGGCTTACATAGCCTGCCACAGACAGCAGCAAGGTTACGCTAATCCAGAAAAAGTTGGCTTGACTAAGCTCTGTTTTTACCGCCGCAAAGTTGATGCTCCTGAGGGCGTACACCATCAGAAACACAGATACCGCCAAAAGCAGCAAGTACTTGACAATGTTGGCGGTTTTCTTCATCCTCACCTGAAAGACTTATACCAGCCTGTTGTGCTGGTCTGGGAAGATCACGGTTGGCTCATGGGCACGAGCGTCTTGAAAGGGGATCAAGGCATAGGAGATGATGATGATCACATCGCCTACCTGCACTTTGCGGGCCGCGGGACCATTGAGGCAAATCATGCCACTGCCGCGCTCGCCTTTGATGATATAGGTTTCAAACCGCTCACCGTTGTTCACGTTGACAATGGTCACCTTCTCATGGGGCACCATGTTGGCGGCATCCAATAGATCCTCGTCTATGGTAATGCTCCCCACGTAATGTAATTCTGCCTGTGTTACCTTAGCCCGGTGAATCTTGGATTTTAATACTTCAATCTGCATCAGAAAAATCTAAAAAGCCCGCAAAGTTACCAATAATTTACGAGACCCGTCTACCTGGCATTCTTAGAATACCATCAAGACGCGTTATGGGCATAACCAATATTCTTCGGGAATGATTTCATGGAGTCTACCCGCCTACAGGCCAATTTCCTTCGGCTCCAATAGCAGGTTGTCAATCAGTCTCACTTCACCTAGAAAAGCAGCCAGACAGACGGCTACTTTTTCAACCTCCTGCACGCTAGAAATGGGCTGAAGCGTGTTGGCATCTATCACTTCCAGATATTCTAGCTTAATTTGAGGATAGGCCGCGAGAAAGTCAATGGCAGCCTGCTTGGCTTCTTCTATACACACCTGCGCCAATTGCCTTTCCAGCAATTGCAGAGCCTCATATAGCTTGGGGGCCATCTGGCGTTGCTCAGGAGTGAGCCTTCTGTTTCTGGAAGACATGGCCAGCCCGTCTTCTTCTCTGATGATGGGATAGCATACCAATTCCAAGTCAAAGCTCAAATCCTGCACCAACTGTTGCACTATGGCAAACTGCTGCAAATCCTTCTGACCAAAGAATGCTTGGTGCGGACGCACCAGATGAAAGAGCTTGCTTACCACTGTCGCCACGCCGTTAAAGTGACCCGGCCTATGCGCGCCCTCCATTACGTTCTCCAGACTCCCGAAGTCAAAGGTCAGCTTGCCCGTCTGCTTGTACATCTCTGTGGCCACCGGGGCAAACAACACATCACAGCCTACTTGGGCCAGCAACTGGGCGTCTTGCTCTAAAAGTCTGGGATACAACTTGTAGTCCTCTGCATTATTGAACTGGGTGGGATTCACAAACACGCTGCAGACTACTACGTCGTTCTGGGCTTTGGCGGCCTTGAGCAGGGACAGGTGGCCTTCATGCAGGGCGCCCATGGTGGGCACAAACCCTATTCTGAGGCCTTGGCAACGTACTTGTTCACAATGTTGGCGAATATCTGAGAGCGCTGAAAGCTGCAACATGGCAGAGAACTGAGTTAAAGCAGGATTTGTTAAAGGGGGTAAAGGTATGGTTTTCGTCAAATAAATTGAAAATCAGCTAAGAAATGCGTAATTTTGCACCTCGCGATTCCTATTGCCTAATTCAAAGTCTAATTACTTCCAACTTATGTCCAAATTGAGAATCTTATACGCGGCCACCGAGATTGACCCTTTTCTGCAGACCACAAAAGTAGCGGAATTTTTGAGGATGTTGCCACAGGCCATGCAGGAGCGTGGGATGGAAGTTCGTATTTTCGTTCCTCGTTTTGGCTTGATCAATGAGCGTAAAAACCGTTTGCATGAGGTGGTTCGCCTTTCGGGCATCAACATTGCGGTAGGCGAAGAAGAGAAACCTCTGATTATCAAGGTGGCTTCCATCCCTAATGCCAAGCTGCAGGTATATTTTATTGACAATGAAGACTATTTCCACCGCAAGTCCGTTCTGGTGGACAAGGATAACAAATTCCACGCAGACAATGATGAGCGTGCTATCTTCTTCTGCAAAGGCGTTTTGGAAACCGTGAAAAAACTAGGCTGGGCCCCAGACATTGTGCATTGCAACGACTGGATGACCAGCTTAATGCCGCTTTATTTGAAGACTACATATAAAAACGACCCTATCTTTAAGGCGTCAAAGTCTGTGTTTAGCGTCTACAACAATGAGTTTGCCCACAAGTTTGAAGGCGACCTGTTGGAGAAGGCCAAGATGCTGGACATTGAGGATGACATGCTGCAGCACCTGAAGACCGCAGATTTTGGTGCGTTCATCAAGATGGGCATGCAATATGCTGACATGGTCCTTAAGTCTAATGAGGACTTCAGCGACAACTTAAACGCATTGTTTACAGAGTACAACAACACCAAGCGCATTGGGATGATTGCCTCTGATGACAACGTGATGGATTCTTACTTTAACCTGTACAATGAACTGGCGAATTAATAAAGCTACGGCTGCCTTCTTTCTTTCTTCTTTGTTATTTGCCTCTTGTGAAGACCCCACCGGCGTGGGTCTAGAGCTACAGGAGCCCGGGAGCCAAATAGGGACCAAGTTTACAGACACTACCGCGGTATTGGCTTCTACGGTTCTTTTAAAAGACTCCATCTTTACGCTTGGCGCTACTAATACATTGGTAGGCCAGCTGAATGATGAGAAGTTTGGCAAGATAACGGCTAGAACATTTGCAGAACTTACCTTGGTGGGGGGCAATGATACCATTACCAAAGGCTCAACACTAGACTCACTGGTATTGGCCATTGACTACGCCTATGCCTACGGTGACGCTATCTCAAAAGAAATAAACAAGCGGTCTGCCGTCACTTGGAACGTGTATCCTTTGACGCAAGGCTTTATTGACCAGACCACGTATTTCACCACCTCTGGGCTCAGCTACAACGCCAACAGCCTTCTGGCTACGTCTACTTTTGTGCCCCGGCCCACTGAAACGTATACTCTGCCAGCAGACACCTCCACCAAGATTCCTTATCTGGCCACCTTCAGGTTAGATCAGCAATCGGCGGGTAGGGCTTTGGCCACAAGCATACTTGACCAGGCAGAAACCTCTACGCTTAAAGTACAGAAAGACTTCCTTAACTTCTTTAAAGGGCTGGCCATTGTTCCAGCAGGTGCCACCAACAATATCATAGGCATTAACCCGTCTTCTACCAGAACGGCCTTTACCCTCTACTTTAAAGACAAGGATGGCAAGGCGAAGAAGTATGCGTTTAGGTTCTCTGACCGTTATTTCAATCAGATTACCGCAGACAGGTCAGGTACTGCCTTGGCAGCCTTCACCAACTATGCCCAACTTATTCCATCTGGCCAAACGGGCAATGCCACGTTCTTGCAGGCTGGTACTGGCTTGGTGACCAAGCTAACGTTGCCTAACCTAGAGAATTTTAGAAAAACCATAGACGGCAAAACCTTGGAACTGGTGGTCAACAAAGCAGAACTGGTGATTCCGGTATTGGCCTCTGCCTTGCCAGACACTATCAATACACCTTTGCCATCTATCATCACAGTACTAGAAGCCACCTCTAACAACTTGATTGCCAAGACTCAAGGATTCCCGAATGTTTTATTGGCTGAAGGTGGATCTTCTCCGGCCACTTTAACGTATGACAAGGCCCAGAAAGCATACGTAGTAAATGTTACCTCTTATGTACAGAGCGTGCTTTACAACAAAAGAAAGAACAATGGCCTTATTCTCTTACCGTCTAATGTGACTACGTCTGTGTCTACTCCCTCTAATAATGGGCAGCAGGTGAACAGAGCCGTACTAGAGGCCCAGCCTTATTCTCCTTCTGAGTCTAATACCAACAGAAGACCGCGCCTCCGGATTTATTATTCAACCGTTCAATAAACTTATCATCAATTTTATTTGTTAGCCGCTGCAGACCTAAACTTGCCGGTTAATTTAAAGAAGATCACTTACTATGTGTGGAATTGTAGCCTATGTTGGGCAGCGTGAAGCTTGCCCTATTATTCTTAAAGGTTTAAAGAGATTAGAATATCGTGGATATGACAGCGCCGGGGTGGCTCTGTTAAATGACGGCGAATTAAAGGTTTTCAAGAGAAAAGGAAAGGTAAGTGATCTAGAGGAGTTCATTGGTAACCAGGATACCACCAGCCATATTGGTATTGGTCACACCCGTTGGGCAACCCACGGCGAGCCGAATGATGCCAACGCGCACCCGCACTACTCTAGCTCCAAGAAGATTGCCATCATCCATAATGGTATCATTGAGAACTACGCTTCTTTAAAGCAGCACTTAATCAACAAAGGATACGAATTTCACAGTGACACAGACTCTGAGGTATTTGTGAACCTGATTGAGGACATCAGAGAGACTACCAAGGTAAACTTGGCTGAGGCAGTGCGTTTAGCCCTGCATGAGGTAGTAGGTGCTTATGCCATTGTGGTAATCTCTCATGACTCTCCTACTGAACTGATTGCAGCTCGTAAAGGAAGCCCGTTGGTAATTGGTATTGGTGAAGGTGAGTACTTCTTAGCCTCTGACGCTACGCCTATCATTGAATATACCAAAGATGTGGTATATCTGAATGATTTTGAAATCGCCTTGATTAAAGACGGCGTATTGGACCTTCGTACCAAAGAGGACATTGTCCAGACGCCATATATCCAGAAGTTGGAGTTGGAGTTGGAGTCTATTGAAAAAGGCGGCTACCCTCACTTCATGCTGAAGGAGATTTTTGAGCAACCACGTTCTATCATGGACAGCATGCGCGGCCGTTTAGTGGCTGAGAACACGCAGTTGACCATGTCCAGCATAAGAGAGTATGAAAACCGCTTCAAGAACGCTAACCGTATTCTTATTGTAGCGTGTGGTACTTCTTGGCACGCTGGTTTGGTAGCCGAGTACCTGATTGAAGAACTAGCCCGCATCCCGGTAGAAGTAGAATACGCTTCTGAGTTCCGCTACAGAAACCCTATCATCAATGAAGGCGACATCGTAATCGCTATCTCTCAGTCTGGTGAAACGGCAGATACGTTGGCTGCGCTTGAGTTAGCTAAGTCTAAAGGTGCACTCATCTTTGGCGTATGTAACGTAGTAGGTTCTTCTATTGCTCGCGCGACTGATGCAGGTGCTTACACTCACGCCGGTCCTGAGATTGGAGTAGCCTCTACCAAAGCCTTCACGGCGCAGGTAACGGTTCTTACTTTGATAGCCATGATGCTAGCCGAGAAACGCGGTACCATGGAAAAATCAGCCTTGCACCAATTGATGTTGGAGATGGAGCAGATTCCAGCTAAAGTGGAGAAAGCATTGCAGTTAGACAAAGAAATCCAAGCCATTGCCGAAATCTTCAAGGACTCCAGCAACTTCATCTACCTGGGACGTGGTTTGAACTTCCCGGTAGCCTTGGAAGGAGCCTTGAAACTGAAAGAGATTTCTTACATCCACGCAGAAGGATACCCAGCGGCAGAAATGAAGCACGGTCCTATTGCATTGATTGATGAGAACATGCCAGTGGTGGTGATTGCTACTAAGGACAACTCATATGAGAAGGTAGTATCCAACATCCAGGAGGTAAGAGCCCGCAAAGGCCGCGTAATCGCTATCGTGACCGAAGGTGACACCGTTATCCCAGAAATGGCGGAGTTTGTGATTGAGGTGCCTGAAGCGCATGAGGCCTTGGTGCCATTGCTTTCTGTGATTCCATTGCAATTGCTGAGCTACCACATTGCGGTAATGCGTGGTTGCAACGTAGACCAGCCTAGAAACTTGGCCAAGTCTGTAACCGTTGAATAATTTGGTTCATACATAAATAAAAAGGGCACCCCAACAGGTGCCCTTTTTATTTGCTCTGTTTTTAGCCTGTTTTGCAGAAAACAGGCTAAAAACGAATTTTAACTTATAGCTCTTCCCCTTTTAGATAGGCAGTTTTCAACAAGGGACAAATCTTGTAGCGCTCATCTTTGGTGTCTTCATAGACAGCTTCCAGCAACTCATAGACATTGGCTACCCCTATTTTATTCGCCCATTCAAACGGCCCGAAGGGGTAGTTAGTCCCCAGCTTCATGCCCAAATCAATGTCCTCCTTAGAAGCGGTCCCTTCTTGTAAGGTGTAACAGGCCTCGTTGATGATCATGCAGAGCACGCGCGGCGTTACCATGCCTACTCTATCTGCCACCAACTCATAGCCGGTGCCCAAGACCTCCATGACGCGCTTCACTTCTTTTTCAGACTCTGGCTTCAGGACACTTATTTCTAACACTTCTCTATTAAAGAGCGAAGGCAGTGCATTTACGCCGCACAAATGAAAGTTGACCGGGCCGTGCTCTTTGACAAAGGCGGCCAATTGCAGCTTGGCGGCATTGCAGAAAACCACCAAGTCATTGCCTTTCTCTGCTTTCGCGTATTGGGCAAGGCGCTCTGGCTGTTCATGCAGCAACAAGTCAAAGACCACTTCCACCTGATTCAGCCACAGACCCAGTTCTGCCGGGTCTTGCAGGTAGAGGTACGCTCTGTTAGGGAACTTCAAACTGTATTCCTGCTCCATTTCTGGAGAGGCCAAAACCATTGTCTTCATAAATCTGTACCTTTAAGCACACAAAGATACTGATTTAACTATTCTTGTTATGGCAACCAACATCATAGAAAGCAAAGCCGCCCCGGCGCCCATTGGGCCTTACAGCCAAGCCGTGATGGCAGGCAACACCTTGTATGTCTCTGGTCAGATTCCGTTAGACCAGGCCACCGGTCAGTTGGTACAGGGAGACATTCAGGCAGAAACCCATCAGGTTATGAAGAATCTGCAGTACATTCTTGAAGAAGCAGGAATGGGCTTTCAACATGTGGTAAAGTGCTCCATTTTCGTGAAGGACCTAGGCAACTTCGCGGCAATCAATGAAACCTACGGCAGCTATTTCTCTGCCAATGAACCCGCCCGCGAAACCGTGGAAGTTAGCCGTCTGCCCAAAGACGTAAACGTAGAAATCTCCTGCATCGCGGTTAAATTCTAATGAGAGAATGAACGGTTGAATGATTGAGAGAATGAACGGTTGAATGATTGAGAGAATGAACGGTTGAATGATTGAGAGAATGAAATTGATGTGAAAATTTGACGATGTGTAGATTTTGGAGATGATTCAGATGAGCATATTTTCAAATTTTCAATCTCTCAAAATTCCCTAAGCCCTTTAATACCTCCCCATTCTCTCAATCATTCAATCTCTCATTCACTCAATACAACATGCACCACCGCGAAGAACAGCACAACATCCATGAGCTCATGCAGGCCCGTTGGAGCCCTAGAAGCTTTTCCTCTGAACTGCTGACTAAGGAACAGATAGAAAGCTTGTTTCAGGCGGCGCGCTGGGCGGCATCTTCTGGCAACGCACAGCCTTGGCGGTTTGTGTATGCCACCAGTGACCAGCAAGAGACCTTTCAAAGGCTGGTCAATCTTCTGGACGAGGGCAATGCCATTTGGGCAAAGAACGCGCCTTTCCTGATGGTGGTGTTCTCCAAAACCGAAAGAGACAACGGCAAGCCGCATCCTGGCCACCTGTATGACACGGGTTTGGCCATGGGGCAGTTCTGTCTGCAAGCCACAGCCATGGGCTTGCAGGTGCACCAGATGGGCGGCTTTGCCATGGACAAGGCCAATGACGTATTACAAGCACCACATGACTACCAGCCCATCGCCATGGCGGTAGTTGGCCACCCGGCTCCCTTCACCCTACTCCCCACCCAGGAATTACAAACCCGTGAGCAGACCAAGTCTACCCGCAAGTCTCTGCAGGAGACGGTGCACATGGGCACTTGGGAAGGCAGTTACCAAGAACTAACTTAACTTCCTCGTTTTTGGCTTGATTTCCTGAAAACAGGCCAAAAACGGAAGGTTACTGCTTCGGTTCTTTTCCCTCTTCGTCGTCAGGGTCTTCCTCTCCTTTGGCCTTGGCCTCATTGGGACCGGGTTCTGCGTTTAAAGGAGACTTTCCTAGTTCTACCTCTTTGTTCTCTATGCGGACCGCATACGTGGACGGATAGATGTTGGCGCCATAGCGCCGGGCATACACCAGCGTAAACTGGGCGCCCAAAAAGATGATCTGCGAAGAATAAAACACCCACACCAGCACCACAATCACAGAACCAGCCGCCCCGTAAATGCTGGAGAAGTCACTATTGCCCAGATATAACCCAATCAAGGATTTACCCAAGGCAAAAAGCAAGGCCGTCACCAGAGAGCCCACCCACACGTCCTTCCACTTTATTTTGGCGTCTGGCAAGTACTTGTAAATAAGGGCAAACAAGAAGGTAACCACCGCGGTAGACACCAGAAAATTAGTCACCTGCGTCAATTGCAGCAAAGACGGGTCTACCTTCTGTGCCAGGTAAGAGGTAATCACTACCAAGATGGCGTTTACTATCAAACTCACTAGCAAGAGAAAGACAATGCCCAGAATCATGGCGAAGGACAACAGACGGTCCAGCAGTATTTTCAGGTACTCGTTCTTGGGCTTCGGTTTCACGCCCCAGATTTGGTTCAAGGACTCCTGCAAAGACACAAATACCCCGGTGGCCCCCACCAGCAAGGTAAACACCCCTATCACGGTGGCCATGGTAAAGTCAGCGGACTGGTGGATGCTCTCTACCATCTCCTGGATGTCTGAGGCGCCTTTTCTGCCCATGAGCTCGCGTAGCTGGGTGTAGACTTCGCCCTGCACGGCCTCCCGGCCAAAGACGGCCCCGGCGGTGTTGATCATGATGATGAGAATGGGCGGCAGTGCAAAGATGGTGTAGTAGGCCAGCGCCGCCCCTTTCTGGAATGAGTTGTTGTCCAGAAAGTCATACCAGACCTCTTTGATGATGCACCAGCCTTCAACAAAAATCTTCTTAAACATGGATATGGATTTCCCCTTCATACGCAGGACGCTCCATAGGTTTTCAAACTTCTTGCATGGCAATAGGTTTTCCCGCTGTAAGCAAGGGGAGTGAATGCAGGCTGTCCCTTTAAGAATACCTGACAGAACCGCAAGGTTTTACAGGCAAAAGCTTTACGAAAGCCTTTAAATACTGTACTTTTGCACCCTGTTTAACCTAGCATGACCATGGAAAGAGAAGTACGTGTACGCTTTGCCCCTAGCCCAACCGGGGCCTTGCACATTGGCGGGGTACGCACTGCGTTATATAATTACCTTTTTGCAAAGAAGATGGGCGGCAAGATGTTGCTGCGCATTGAAGATACAGACCAGAACCGCTTTGTGCCTGGCGCCGAGCAATACATCTTTGACAGCCTGGAATGGTGCGGCATCAAGCTGGACGAGAGCCCCGTGCACGGTGGACCGCATGCGCCGTACCGTCAGTCTGAGCGCAAGCCCATGTACATGGACTACGCTCTGCAACTGGTTAACGCCGGCCACGCCTACTATGCCTTTGACACCGCCGAGGAGCTGGACGCCATGCGCGAGCGCTTAAAGGCCGCCAAGGTAGCCACCCCGCAGTACAACGCCATCACGCGCGCCACCATGAAGAACTCCCTTACCCTGCCAGAGGATGAGGTGAAGCGCCGACTGGAAAGTGGTGACCCGTACGTAATCCGTCTCAAAGTACCGCGCAAAGAGGAAATCAGACTGAAGGACATGATCAGAGGCTGGGTGATGGTACACTCCTCGGCTATTGATGACAAGGTCTTGATGAAGTCTGATGGTATGCCGACGTATCACCTGGCCAACATCGTGGATGACCACTTGATGGAAATCACCCACGTAATACGCGGCGAAGAGTGGTTGCCAAGCGCGCCTTTGCACGTGTTGTTGTACCGCTACTTTGGTTGGGAAGACACCATGCCAGAATTCGCCCACTTGCCTCTACTCTTGAAGCCAGACGGTAACGGTAAACTAAGCAAGCGCGATGGTGACAAGCTGGGCTTCCCGGTGTTCCCGTTGTTCTGGCAAGACCCTAACACCGGTGAGACGGCCAGCGGCTACCGCGAGAGCGGCTACCTGCCAGAGGCGTTCATCAACTTCCTGGCCTTCTTGGGCTGGAACCCTGGCACCCAGCAGGAGCTGTTCACCATGGACGAACTGATTGAGGCCTTCAGCATTGAGCGGATTGGTAAGTCAGGTACTCGTTTTGACATTCAGAAAGCCCGCTGGTACAATGAGCAATACCTTCGTGCGAAGCCTGATACTGAGTTAGCCCAATATCTGTTGGCGTCTTTGAAAGAGCAGAATGTTGACTGTTCAGAAGACCGCGCCGTGAAGATTGTGAGCCTCATGAAAGAGCGTGTGACCTTCCCGCAGGACTTCGCTAAAGAGGCTACCTACTTCTTCTCGGCGCCTACGGAGTACAACGAGCAGGTGGCCGCCAAGAAATGGAATGCCGCCGGGGCTGCCGCCTTTGAGCAGTTCCGGAATGAGCTGAGCACGCTGGAGGACTTCAACGCAGACTCAGTAAAAGCCTTGTTATTGCAGATTCTGGAGCGCAACGGCCTGAAGATTGGCCAGGTGATGCAAGCCTTGAGAATTGCCGTAACCGGCGTAGAGGCTGGCCCGGATTTGATGGCCATCATTGAGATAATCGGTAAGGAAGAAACGCAACAACGCATTGACGCCGCCATTGCCAAACTGAGCCAGTACGCTGTTTAAGTAAATAGCTTACTTATATTTTTTAGAAGCCGTTTTTGGCCTGTTTTTCAGAAAGCAGGCTAAAAACGGCTTCTTCTTTTACATGTCCTTGATAAAAGGAAAGGGCAATTGCTTGCGTAAGCCAATGGTTTCTTCTTAATTCGCCTATCCTTCTTAGGATTTTTCCCGTTTGTAGTAGCATTAGACCTACCGGGCCGCAAGGCTTGGTCCACAAACAAATCCCTACTGCCATGGCTAAGAAAAAACCTGAAAACAAGAAGGAGAGCAAGCCGGAGAAAAAAGCGAAGGTACACCCTGAGCTGGAAGGCTTCGAGATTAAAATAAACCCGCTGGGGGACATTACCTCTAACTTCAACATAGACCAGCTCAACGACTTTCTGGACCGCAATGTGCGCGACAAGAAACTGGTAGGCGAACAAGGCAAGAAACGCCCCGGACAAGAGGAAGAGGAGTTCCCGATTGAGGAGACCGCCGATGTGGAGGAGAACGAGGAGGATTTCTTTAAAGGGAAGGCAAAGTTGTCTGAAGAAGACGAGGCCGACCTGGGCAAAGAACTAAAAGACCCTCCGGCGGACGACAAGAAGCCGAAGAAAAAATAAACCAATAGAACCGCATGAAATCACACGAGATTGACTACCGCATCCATGGCTCTGACATTCAGGTGCTGGAAGTAGAACTAGACCCGCAGGAAACCGTCATTGCTGAGGCCGGCGCCATGGTCTTCATGGAAGACGGCATTCAGTTTGAAACCAAAATGGGCGACGGCTCCAACCCCAGTCAAGGCTTCTTCGGGAAGCTGGTGTCTGCCGGAAGCCGCTTAATCACGGGTGAGTCTCTGTTCATGACGCACTTCACGCACCGCGGGTATAGTAAGGCCAAGGTAGCCTTCTCGGCGCCGTATCCGGGCACCATCATGCCCATTGACCTGGCGCAGTTTCCGCAGGGACTGATTGTGCAGAAAGATGGTTTCCTGGCCGCAGCCATGGGCACCAAGATTGCCATGCACTTTAACCAACGCTTGGGCGCGGGCTTCTTTGGCGGTGAGGGCTTCATTATGCAAAAACTCACCGGCGACGGCCTGGCCTTCATCCATGCGGGCGGAACTGTGGTAGAACGCCACCTGCACAATGAGACCCTGCGCGTAGACACCGGCTGCGTGGTGGCCTATGAATCTGGCATTGACTTTGACATTCAGCAGACGGGCGGCTTAAAATCCATGGTCTTCGGCGGCGAGGGCTTGTTCCTGGCCACGTTGCGCGGAACCGGCCGCGTGTGGATTCAGTCCATGCCAATCAAGAAACTCATCCAGGCCTTGATGCCCCACGGCGGAAACGCCACCAAAGAAGGTGGTCTGCTGAGTAGCTTCATGGAGTAGCAATCCATTCTGAATTAAAATTAAAATGCCCGGTTCACGCCAGGCATTTTTTGTATAACCGTTTATGGCCTGCTTCCAGAAAACAGGCCATAAATAGTCATGCCGTTTGACTAGGAAGCGGCAGGCGGAATAGGTGCCGGTACCACGTTCTTAACAGGTGGCAATGATTTGAGGTAGGTGAAAATGGCTTCTACGTCTTGATCGGTCATGCTCTGGTAATTAGGCCATGGCATGGGCGGCAGTAGGTTTCTATTGTTCTCCATGCCTTTGTATTTGCCTTCGCGCAGGGCAGTTTTAAAATTGTCTAAAGTCCAGTTGCCAATGCCGGTAGGATCTGGTGTAAGGTTCGCCGCGAAGGAGGTTCCCCAAGGCCCCACCATGGCGGTGCTTCCCATGCTAAACCGCACCCAACCATCATTGTTTGCGCCAGCTGCAAGAGGTGGCAATTTCTCAGTAGCCGGATGTCCTGACATTAGTCTGTTTGGATCTGGCGCGCCTTCTTTCCCTTTCTCCGGGGAGGCATCTTTGGGCGAATGACAGTCATTGCAGGACCCAATGGCCACCAGATACTTTCCTCTTTCCAGCAATTGGTCTTGGCTTAGCGAGGCATTCTCTACCGGAGTAGGCGCTGGAATATTGGCAACGGTTTCAGCTCTGTCCTGGGTTTTACGTTCACAGGCTACTAGTAGCGCGATGGCACATAACATGGCAAAGATGTTTTTCATGGGTATGTCTATTTAAGGTGAGAAGAAACATAGCGAACAGTCGCATATAACCTAAAACCAAGTAGGCCTACACGATGCATAAAAAGAGGGATAAACTAAAATGGGGGTTACCAGAGAACCGCGAAGGTTGCCAAGGTCAAGCGACCCTAAATAGTCACTGAGCAGGAAGCAATAAGACTATAAGTGTTTGATAGTATGGAATATAGATTATTATACTCTCAAAATGCAAGAAGGATATAAGTTCTATCCAAAATTTTTAAATAGTCATTCTGGAAAGGGGACACGCTTAAACTGTTCTTGCTCATGAATGACCTAAGCATTGAACGAGTATTGTTATAGCAACAGAATCAAGTTTAATTGCCTGATAGCAAATTGCCGTTTTTGGCTTATTTTCCAGAAAACAGGCTGAAATCAACAGGCCTACACCAAATTGTTCACCTCCAGAATCTCTTCCAGATAGTCGCGGTTGTTGGCCAGTCTGGGGACTTTGTGCTGTCCGCCCATCTTGCCTTTGCGCTCCAGCCAGTTCAGGAAGGCTCCTTTAGGAGCCACCGTGATTAACGGGGCTTGCAGGGCCATGTCTTTGTAGCGCTTGGCGTCATAGTCTGAGTTGATCTGGCGCAGCGTTTGGTCCAGCACTTCGGTGAATTTCTCTATACTGGAAGGCTCTTTAGAAAACTCTATAATCCACTGGTGACCGCCTTTGCTTTTGCCTTCAAAGTAGATGGGCGCGGCCGTGAAGTTGGTGATGGTGGCATCTGTGGCCTCGCAGGCTTTGGTGATGGCCGTCTCGGCGTTTTCTACTACTACCTCTTCGCCGAAGGCGTTGATGAAGTGCTTGGTCCTCCCAGATATTTTAATGCGGTACGGGGCCAGCGAGGTGAATTTAACGGTATCGCCAATCTTATAGCGCCAGAGGCCGGCGTTGGTAGAGATAAGCAGGGCGTAGTTCTGGCCTAGCTCCACTTGGTCTAAGGTGAGCACTTTCGGGTTTTCTTTGTCCTCCTCTTCCATGGGGATAAACTCATAGAACACGCCGTAGTCCAGCATCAAGAGCATTTCGTCTTTGAGGCTTGGCTCATCCTGTATCCCGAAGAAGCCCTCTGAGGCATTGTAAATCTCCAGGTAATGCATCTTGTCCGTAGGGATAATCTGACGGAACAACTCTCTATACGGACCAAAGGCCACCGCTCCGTGCGCGAACAGCTCCAGGTTTGGCCATACTTCGGTGATGTCCTTGGCGCCGGTCTCCTCCAGAATCCTGTTCAAGAGTACGTAGGTCCAGGTAGGCACGCCCGAGATGCTGGTCACGTTCTCTTTCACGCAGATTTCCACCATCTTGGCAATCTTCTCTTCCCACTTGTCCATGAGTGCCACTTTGAGCGCCGGGGTACGCATAGCCTCGGCCCACAACGGCAGGTTCTGCATAATCACCGCAGACACGTCGCCACAGCGGGTATCTGAGTTGAACTCATTAGGATGGTGCGTCCCACCAATGGACAGTCCCTTGCCCGCGAAGACCTTGGTGTCTGGGTAGTTGTTGACGTAGATGGAGAGCATGTCCTTGCCGCCCTTGTAGTGGCAGTCTTCCAGCGCCTCGGGACTTACGGGAATGAACTTGCTGCGGGCGTTGGTGGTCCCAGAGGATTTGGCAAACCACGCTATCTTAGACGGCCACAGCACGTTCTGCTCGCCGCGCATAATGCGCTCAATGTGCGGGTACAAGTCTTCATAGGTACAGATGGGCACCCGCTCCTGAAACTCGCGCACGCTCAGTTTGTCTGAGTAGCCATATTGTTTGCCCCACTCGGTGTTCTTCGCGGTATTTATCAAGTTGGAAAACAATTCACTTTGGACATCATGCGGATATTTCCGGAACAGGTCTATCTGATGGACCCGCTTCTTCATTACCCACGTCACAATTGAATTGATTATTTCCATGCAGACAGTAAACAGTTATCAGTAATTAGTAAACAGTGATTTTAGTTATCAATAACCAGTAATTAGTAAACAGTTTATTTCGGTAGAAGTACCTATTTAGGTACAATCCTGGTTTTCTTTAGAATACTAAACATGATTCGGCTGAGTTCGTCCGCATCCGTCAGCAATCTATCTACTAAAACAGGTTCAATATACTCTGTATCTCTAAGTAAGTTTAGCCAATATTTGGTTTCTAGAGTCTCTTTATAGGCCAAGGAAATTTTAGAGGAGAAATCAGCTGTAGAAATAGCACCATTTGCTTCTGCTACATTGGCACCAATAGAAGTGCCACTTCTCAGCAACTGCTTAGAAAGAACATATTCCCTTTTCTCACCACTAATCTTTTGATACAACCGCACCATCTCTACAGCAAAAGCATAGCTCTTCTTATACAGGTTGTTCTCCAAAATCTTTTCAGTTATCAGTTAACAGTAATTAGTAAACAGGGGTTTCCAGTAAATAGAGAGCAGTAATTAGCAAATAATCAAAAGATGCTTTAGCTCATTGACAATAATTACGGTAGGAAACAAAAGGATAAAATTCCATACTCCTGACTGTTAATTGTTAACTGAGAAACTGTTTACTACTTACTGCTCACTGTTAACTGTCTCAGACTTTCCTTTTCAGTTCAAAGTGCTTGCCTAAGTACACGCGTCTCACCTGCTCATCGGCGGCGAGTTCTTCGGCGGTACCGGATTTGAGGATTTTGCCTTCAAAGAGCAGATAAGCGCGGTCCACGATGGAAAGGGTCTCGTTTACGTTGTGGTCGGTGATGAGAATGCCAATGTTCTTGGTCTTGAGCTTGGCCACAATGCTCTGGATCTCCTCTACGGCAATGGGGTCTACACCCGCAAAGGGCTCATCCAGCAACACAAAGCTCGGGTCCACGGCCAGGGCGCGCGCAATCTCGGTGCGGCGGCGCTCACCACCCGACAGCACCACGCCCTTGTTTTTACGTACATGAGTAAGGGAGAACTCTTCTAAGAGCTCTTCTACTTTCTCCTTCTGCTCCTGCTTGGGCCGGCCCGTCATCTCCAGCACCGACAGGATGTTCTCCTCTACGGTGAGGTCTCTGAACACCGAGGCCTCTTGCGCCAGATAGCCCACGCCTTTCTTGGCCCGGCGGTACATAGGCAGCTCGGTGATGTCCTCCTGGTCAAGATAGATTCGCCCAGAGTTGGGTTTCACCAAGCCCACAATCATGTAGAACGAAGTAGTCTTTCCCGCGCCGTTTGGCCCTAGTAGTCCCACAATCTCGCCTTGGTTTACTTCCACGCTCACGTCGTTCACCACCGTGCGCGACTTATATTTTTTGAATAGGTGTTCAGCTCTTAAAATCATTGGGCTAAAAATAGGCAATAAACCGCAGATGTGATAGTGTAACGCTCAAGTGAGGGCCTTACGCGTATGAATCAGCAATGTTTCACTAATAATTGCACTTTACAAGGGACTTTATTTTATAATTCAATGAATGTTTGATTGGCTTTATTCTTCTTTCTAATTTACAATACCTTTTAGTACAAGCGCTTATCTGTTATGGCCTCCTTCTTTACTACAGCTGGTTTTAAAGCATTTACTGCTACTATTCTGTTAGCAGGTAGTAGCATTTTGATGGGAGCCAGAAGCAATGAGTCTAATTTTCTGCACGGCATTGACGTGTCCAGGTACCAGGCCGAGGTGAATTGGGAGCACGTAAGGGAGTCTAACATTGCCTTCGCGTTCATGAAAGCCACCGAAGGCAACTTTTTACGTGACCCATACTTTAAGCGCAACTGGGAGTCAAGCCGCCAACATGGCATCAAACGCGGGGCCTATCATTTTTATCTACCTTGGGTAGACGTAGACAGCCAACTAGAACTGTTTAAAAGCACCGTTGATTTACAGCCCGGCGACCTGGCCCCGGTCTTGGACTTAGAAACCTATGCCAAAGACATTTCTGATGCCCAGATGCGCGCTGACATTAAGCGTTGGTTGGTAGGCATTGAAGAACATTACGGCATCAAGCCCATCATCTATACCTACCAAGGCTTCTATGACAAGAAGTTGCGCGGTCACTTTGCCGGCTACAAGTTCTGGATTGCCCGCTACAAGAACGAAGAACCGTCTACGCACCCAAATGACAAGATGGCCTTCTGGCAGTACTCAGAGAAAGGCACCGTAAAAGGCATTAACACCCCCGTAGACGTGAACTGGTTCTACGGCGACATCAACGCCCTCAACGCGCACTGCCTGCCCGCTCCGGCAAAAGCACCTACGACAACCGCTTCCCCTGCGATGGCCCAGGCCGAGCCTGCGTTTTAAGGCTATTTTCTGGAAAACAGGCTAAAAATGAACAGGCTATCTCTGGTTCATTCTTTTTCTTTTGCCTAGCCACCATCCCAACAAAAGGCCAAGTGAAGCTCCTACTACATAGGGTCGACTAGAAGAAACAGGGATGAACTTTGTTCTTTTGGCCGTCACTTCAAACACACCTTTAGGAAGAGCCAGTAAACCGCCCCCTGCGCCAGACCCCTGCCCCTCTCCGCCTTCGGGCGTGGCTTGAAGGCTCTTCTTGCCCTGGCCATACCCACCGCCCATTCCAAGCACCACCTGGGCAACAGGAATAATGATCTTGCCGGGTCCCTGGATGGGTTCGCCAAAGATGTTTCTGATAGAAACATTGTCGCTCAGCCTGTTGATGATGGAAACGCCAATGCGGCTGTCTTGGGTATGAGTTGCCTCTTCTTGCTCCATGGTAGTTGATAATTGGTATGTATTCAAGTACCTGCTACGTGTGAGAATTGTTACTGGACAAACCCGTCAAAAACACAGATAACAGATTATCAATCAAGCACTAACTAAAGGACAGCCGTGGTTGTTTTTGGGCTATTTCCTGAAAAACAGGCTAAAAACGAAAATCAGGCTTTAATGGGTAGCGAGCAGAAAGACCTCTATTTCCTGGCCCAGGCTGTCTTGCTGTGAGTGCCCGAAGATTACTTCACATTCGTCTCCGCACGCTTCTTGGATGGCATCCGTAATTTCCGTCAGTTCATCCATCTCCAATTCAGCGTTGGCCCCAGAAGAAATCTGAATCAACACCTTGCTGGCGTTTGTCAACTGCCCTGGTTTCATAAACGGCGTTGACATCAGTTTCTGCGTCACTTGGCTGGCCCTCTCCTCGCCAAAGGCCCTGGCAAACCCAACCGACGATGCCCCGCTTCCTCGCATCACAGTCTTCACGTCCTCAAAATCTACATTCATTCCACCTTGCAGCGCCTCTTTAATCAGGTTGGCTAGGTAGGCCATGGTTTGACAAATAGCATTCACTGACTCTCTATCCAATGCCGGCGAAACCAATTCAGTAGTTGGCAACACAATCATGGCATCTACTAAAGCCAAGATTTCTTGCTGTCTTTCTAAATTATTGGTGGCCACGGTAATGACAATCGTGAAGAAGTTGGCGGCCTGCCTCTGCTGAAGAAGCTCTGCCAGTTGAGTTGTGGTTAACTCTTCCTGTTCCGTCACCAATAGCACAACCTCTTCTTGCAGAGAGGGGACACGTAGCAGTTGTTCTTTTAGAGCTGGCAGATTGGTTACTATTTCCATCGCTGGAATCTTCTCAATTGGTAAAGAGTTTTGCACAGCTTCGCCGAGTTTGCCCAGCAGGACGGCGGATATTTTGGTGGAAGTGTTCATAGCATGTTCGCGTTTAAGGAAGGTAATCAGTTTAAACAGAAAACGCCCAGCTACTTTCTAGTAACTGGGCGTTTTTGGCTTGTTTTCTGGGAACTAGCCCGAAAACGGATTATTTATCGGCGTTCACAGGTACGGCCGTGGTGTTGGTAACCGGCGGCTGACCCGGCGTGGGCGTGGTGATGGCGGGCTCTTCAATCAGCTCCAAACCATACTCTTTGCCTTTCACCAGCGTAGGTACGCCTTTCTTCATCCAGGCGGGTTCTGGCGCGCCTTTCAGGTAATGGTCAAAGAACTGCGACAGACGCACGGACAGGTCTTTGCGGTTCTTGCGTTGCATCAGGTTGTGGGCCTCGCCGTTGTAGACCAGCATCCAAACCGGTTTCTCCAGACGGCGCAACGCCATGAAGAACTCAATGCCCTGGTACCACGGAACGGCGCCGTCATTGTCATTGTGCATAATCATTAAAGGCGTCTCTACCTTTGGTGCGAAGAACAGGGGTGAGTTCTCAATATACTGCATAGGCTTCTCCCAAAGGGTACCGCCAATGCGGCTCTGCGTGCGCTCATACTGGAACTGACGGCTCATGCCGCTTTCCCATCTAATACCACCGTAGGCGCTGGTCATGTTGCTCACCGGTGCGCCGGCCATGGCCGCTTTGAACAGGTTGGTACGTGTCACCAAATACGCAATCTGGTAACCGCCCCAGCTCTGCCCTTGCAAGGCCATGTTCTTCTCATCTACAAAGCCTTTGGCCACCAGGCTCTGCACGCCCGGAATGATGGAGTTATAGGCGCTCTCGCCTGGGTAGCCGTCTTTGTAGACAATATCTGGCACAAACACCAGATACCCTTGGCTCACGAACAACGGAATGTTGATGGTAGAGGCGCTTGGAGCTGGCTGGCGGTAGTTGTGCAGGGTCTCAGAGGTGCGCTCATAGAAGTACACCAGCATCGGGTACTTCTTGTTGGGGTCAAAATTGTCTGGCTTGAACAAAAGGCCTTCTAACGGAATGTTGTCATTAGAGCGCCAGTTCACCAGTTCCACGTTGCCCCAGGCGTATTCATTCTGCTGAGGGTTGGCGTCGCTCACTTTCTGCGGAGCGTTGAAGCTGGTGGTAGTTACCCACACGTCCGGGAACTCACGGTAACTGCCTCTTCTAAAGATTAAGCGGTCAGCGTTCTTGGCTTTCTGCACGGCGGTGAAGGAATTAGGCTCCATCAACACTTTCTGAGGTTCTCCAGCCTTGGTCACATAATCCGTATAAAAACCGTTGCTCTTGGTCTTCAGGTCGAAGGTCCTCAACAATAGCTTGTCTTCTGCCGGAATGGTGCGTTGCGTAGGGTTTAGGCTCACATACCGGAACTGCAGATTGTTCTTGCGTCCGAAGCCGTCAGTTACGTTCACGGCGTTGCCTTTTCCGCTTGGGTCCAGGCGCCAGATGTCATACTGGTCATACACCAAGAGGTGCTCGTCTTCCTTGGTCCAGCCGGCCAAGCCGTACTCATCAGGCAAGGTAGGCATGTCATGCTGCACGTCGTAGAAAGGTGTTTTAAGGGCGCGAGTCAGGTTAATGGGAGAATTAGCTTTAACGCTCATGGCTTTCCAGGAGCTGTCGGCGGGCTCATACCAGTACAGATACTTGCCAGCAGGCGACAATCTCGGATTACCTCTCACGGCTTTGGCGACTAGTCTTCGGCTTCCGTCTTTGAGGTTGATTAACCAGGCGTCTTGCTTAGACGGCGTGTCATAACCCACACTCAAGAGGTAGTTCACGTTGCTGGTGCCCACGGCATAATCGGCGGTGCGGCCCGGGTTCAACGCCACTTCCGGGACTTCAAGCGTGGCCAGCTGAATCATCTTCTTGCTCTTGAGGTCATACACCGCCAAAAAAGACCGCTTTTGCTCACGCTCCAGCTGTTTTAACTGCATCGGCTGAATGAGCGGGTCTTTGTAGGTCCAGATGTCCAGGCTTACTTTGTCTTCGTCTAGCTTGGTGGTGTCTTTCTCATACTGCGTAGGGCGCGGGAACGTTCCGAAGAACAGGCGCTCGCCCTTGTCGTCAAAGCCCAATTGCGCGTGTTCGCTCACCATCCATTTGGCCGGCATGCCTTTGTACACCGTGTCGGCTAATACTTTGGCGCGATTGTCCTTGGCAGTCCAGTGCATTAAATGGAAGTAGCGCAGGTCTTTGCCCGTGCTGTCCTTGCTGGCCACAAAGGCTAGTTGTTGACCAGTGGCATCGGTGGCTAGGTTCTTATAGCTCACTCTCCCCGTGTCTACCGCCATAGCTTTGCGGGTGGCGGTGTTGAAGGCGTGCACGCCAGCTTTGTGCAGAGAATCGGTTTCGGCTTTCACGAAGAAGAGCGTACTGCCTTTGCTAGAGAACAGATAGTCCGTTACGCGGTCAAACCGGAACTCTTGGCCGGTGGGCAAATGACGTAGTACCAGTTCGGTAGGATCTTGTTTATTGGCGCCTGTGGCGGGCTTAGGTGCTGGTTTCGCGGCAGGCTTGGCCGGGGCTTTGCCTTTTGCAGTGTCTTTGGGGGCTTTGGATGCCAAGGGAGCTTCCAGGTGATAGGCCAGCCACTCGCCGTTCTGCTTGGGCAGTTTATAGGTCTTCACGCGGGCCACGTATTGGGTGTTGCCTTTGCTCAGGTCATGAATGGCCAGGGAGTCTTTGGGCATCTCCTCGGGCTTCTTCTTTTTGAGCTTGGCTTGGCGGGTGGCGGCAAACGCGGGCTTTATCTGGAAGACGGCAAACCGGCTGTCTGTGGTAAATGCGCTTCTGTAGCCTCGGGCAAACTGCTTGGACGCGTTGGCCTGGGTCAAGTCGCGTAGGTACAATAGGCCGTCGCCTTCCTGTGGGTTTATGCCGTAGAGCAAGAACTTCCCGTCTGCGGAAAGGGAGTCGCTGTCAATGGTTTTCCAGGAGTCATAGACGTCATGGGTCAGGGGCTTTTTAGTGACGGACTGCGCTTGCACGGTCATGGCACCAGCCCCTAGTACCAGCCCTATGAGGAGAGAAGGTAGTTTCATATAAAGTTGTTTGTAGGTAGTGTGGTTGGGAAAGGAGAAAGATACGGGTTTTGCGCCGGAGAATTAAATGTATCTACAGGTGGCTAGAGAGTTAGCTTCGTTTTTAGCCTGATTTCCAGAAAACAGCCCAAAAATGAAGCTAGCTACCTTGTTGGTTGCTGATTGATAGTTGTTAAAGCACTTCAACAAGCACGCCGTTGTTGATGTTCTCACCAACGACTTAAACTGCCTTTCAAACTGTATTGCTTTCTGCCACGGCCCGGTTGCACGCATTTAGCTATCCCTGAGAAAGACTGCTTCTTCCGGTGCCCTTATGCCCTTTGTTGCATTATTGCCGCTAAGCGCTCGCGGCCGCGGGGCCCCGTCTTCCCGCCTCGCGCTGTACCAGCTTGCCTCTTTTGCATGGTTCCTCTTATGGCTCTTGAACCTGCTTTGCTCTGTCGTGACCGCTGACCGGTTCAGAGGCGGCAACCTGCTTAGGCGACTCGCCGGAAAGACTGGATATCGTGCTAGTAGCAAAGGCTTCTACTCCGCGCAGATTCCCCCTTGAGGGTTGCCCAAACGAGAGTTTGAGGCACCGAGCGCAGCTCTAAGGGGGGTGTTTACACCTGCAGATGAACCAATCACCGATCAACAAATAGCAATCAACAACCAGCAATTCGTTTTTGACCTGTTTTCCAAGAAATAGCCTAAAAACGGCAGACTGCCAAGTGAAGCAATAGATGCCTCCAAGAGGTGTTGATCGGGTAAAAAAAAGGATAAGCACAGAAAAGCAAACCTGCGACTTTAGTCTACTTCATAGGGCAATCACCCTAAGTAAAAACACACTATTGCTTCAGCAAAATCTCAAAGGTGGTGCCCTCCCCTTCTTGGCTGTAAATGGTAACGGTGCCGCCTACTTTGTCTACAATGCGCTTCACTATGTGCAGGCCCAGGCCGGTGCCCTCTACGTGCGAATGGAGCCGTTTGAACATGGTGAACACTTGTGCCTGTTTCTTTTCTGGAATGCCCAAGCCATTGTCCGTCACGGACAGGGAGATGATTCCATCTTGTTTTTGGGCTGTTTTGATGAAAACAACCGGAAAACGCTCAGAAGACCTATACTTGATGCCGTTGCTGATGAGGTTGTACAGAATGCTTTTAAAGTTGCTTTTTGAGAACACAATGTAGGGCACTTGAGAGGCGTCTACCTCTATAACGGCCTTAGACATTTTAATTTCGCTTTCAATAGAGCCTTTTATCTCCTCCACTACCTCTACCACGCTAATAGAAACCGCCTTGGACTCCATCGCCTTCTGGGACTTGATGACCTCTCCCATGTCTGCCAGCGTCTGCTTAAACTTATCCACCGCCCCTCTTATGAGCTTGAGCGCCATCTGCACATCTGGGGTGGCCTCTACCAACTCTTCGTCCAGCATGTTCACCAGCCCTTCAATGTTGACTATAGGCGATTTTAGGTCATGCGAGGCGGCGTAGACAAACGTGTCCAGCTCGTGGTTGGTGTGCTTTAAATCCGTGTTAATGGCCTCTACCTCCAGCAGGTGCGCCTCCATGAGCTGTTTTGCCTGCACCAACTGGGTAATGTCATTGATGATGCAGATGAGGTGAGAATGGGCGCCGCCTTTGGTGATACTGGCCAGGGAAATCTCCAGATGCCGCTCTGCGCTCTCCTCTTGCAAGCTAAACTCCTGCTTGGGTTGCAGGTGGTACTCTTGCCGTAAAAATCGCTCCGCCTGCTCTTGCAGAGGAATTGGGAAAAGCTGGGCGAAAGGTTTGTTGATTACCTCATGCTCTACCTTCTGGAACAGGTGTAAAGAAAAAGGATTGGCCGTCAAGACGGTGCCGTTGGAATGGAGCAGAATAGCGCCAATGGGTGCCTCCTCCAAGACTCGGCCCATGTATTCTGCCTTTATCTGCTGGTAGAGGTTGCCCGAGAAGTCTGTCACGGGGGTGGAGATGCTCTTTACCTGCGCGTAACTGCGGCGTTGCTTGGTTCTCTGCCGCAAATCCTCCAGAATGGAGAGAAGCCGCTCGCCGGCCTCGTTGCTGGCCACCCGCACGGTGGTACCAATAAAAGGCGAAAACTGGATGGCCTGTTTTAGTTGGGACAGTCTTGCTTTATCTGTGAGCACCAAAATAGAAAGGTGCTTGTCCCGTCTGCAAATCTCCTGGGTGGCCTTGATGGGGTTTTCTGTCTCTTCGCCCAGCAAAAAAGCACTGTAGTTTTCTGCGTGGGACAAGGCAGACGCCAGGTCTGCCTCCAGCACCTCTTGCAAGGCAAACGCCTGGCTGTCTGTCTGCGCTTGCAGGTAGGCCAGGGTTTCCTTCTGAAGACCTATGTAGGCGATGTTTTCCATATAGAGGCCCGGCCTAGCTATCTAAGATGGGTTGCTCCAGGATGGCTCTTCCCAGCCAAGTGTAGAGGATGTCTGTGGTGGGCGCCATTACATGCGAGGCCCGAGCGTCGCGCAACAGCATTTCCAGCCTGGAATTCTCACGGTAGGCAATGCCTCCGGCAAGGGTCATGGCCTCATTCACCACGTCAACGCAACAATGGGCCACTTCGGCCTTAGCCGAGAGGATGGCCAGAACGGCCTCTGGGTCGCCTTGGTCGCCTTGCTGGGCGGCGTGGTAAATAAGCCGTCTGGTGCGCTCAATCTTGGCCCACAGGGTGCCCATGCGGTGCTGGATGAGCGCCACCTGGCTCAGAGAATCGCCGCTGTGGTGGTAGCTCCGTTGCAAGAGATGTTGTTTTACTTCATTGAAAGCCGCCTGGGCAATGCCTAGATAGGTACCAGACATGGCCGTCAGGAAAAAAGGCGCCACCACCTGGAATACGTACCACATCTGGTCGTTTCGGGCTCCCAGCAGACGGCTTGCCGGCAAGGTCACCCCTTGCAACTGCAGACTTCGCGAAGAGTTGCCCCGCATGCCAATTCCCTGCCAGGGCTGCCCCCAGGTAAGGCCTTCGGCGTCCTTGTCTACCACCACGCAGGAGAACTCATGGGTAGAGGCGGTGGGCTCCACGCCCATGGTGGAAATCACATAAGAGTCTGCCTGTCCGCCGTTGGTCACAAAGGTTTTGGCGCCGTTCACTATATAGGCGTCATCGTCTACAGACAGCAACTGCGTCTGCGGAAAATAGAAGTGCGCGCCCGTACCCGGCTCACTCAGAGCCAGGGTAGTCAGGTGCTCGCCGGCGGCAATGGGTTCTAAGAATTCTTTCTTTTGCTGAGGCGTGGCCTTGGCGGCAATCACGGCAGAAGCCACGTGGTGCATGCCAAAACACAAAGCTGTAGAGCCAGAGGCTTCTCCAATGATCTCACAGCTCTTGGCCAGGGCATACAGCCCCTGTCCCAGCCCACCCGACTCTTTGGGCACCACCATCCCCATGAGCCGCTCAGCCTGAAAAAGGCGCATGCTTTTCTCTGGCCATCTGGCCTCTCTGTCTATTATTGAAGACTCTTCCCGTACTGTGCTCTCTGTTATCTCTTTGACAAGATCCAGGATATCCTCAAGTTGCATGTAGTCTTTTTAAAATATAGCTGAGCGCCAACGGCTTTAACGGATAACCAGGAGAGACGGCCACTTCTGCAAATTAAACCCAGAAGAATCTAAAGCCAATAGTAGATCAAGAAAGGTGAATAAAGCACCACCGTTTTTGGCCTGTTTCCCAGAAAATAGCCTAAAAACGAACGTTAAGATGAGAACCGAATGTCTTTGATGCGTAACTGCAACGTCACGTTGCCACGGTACACGTTCTCCTCAATGCTGTAGCACACGTCAAACGGGATACCTTTTTGAATAAGTGGGTAGAACTCGGCCATCCCGAACGCGATGGCGTCAAAGGAAATGTCTCCGTCTTGGGTAAGACGAAGTTTAAGATGGGTATCCCCTACCACGCGTACAGAGCCGGTGTCATAGACGCAGGTGCTCATGAACACCGGCGACATGTTGCCCGGCCCGAACGGCTCCATCTGCTTGAGCACTCTAAAGAAGTTGGGCTTGATTTGATGGAACTCCAAGGGCAGGTCAATCTCTACCATGGGCACCAGTTGCTCGTCTAGGATGGTGTTGGCCACAATCTCTTCAAAGCGCGCTCTAAAGGCCGGAACATTCTCCACGGGCATGGTCAGGCCGGCGGCGTACATGTGCCCGCCAAACTGGTCTAAGAGGTCAGAACAGGCCAAGATGGCCTGGTGCACGTCAAAGCCGTGCACCGAGCGGGCAGAACCGGTGGCCTTGCCGTGAGATTCAGTTAGGATGATGGTGGGGCGGTAGTATTTCTCAATGCATCGGGAGGCCACAATCCCTACCACGCCTTTGTGCCAGCTGTCTTTGAACAGGACCGTAGAGCGGGCGTTGCGCAGAAAATCATCCTGCTCAATCATCTGCAAGGCCTCTTTGGTGATGCTGGTGTCATGCCCGCGCCGCTCAGAGTTGGAGAGGTTGATGTTGGCGGCCATGTCAAAGGCTTCTTCCTTGGTCTTGGCCAAGAGCATGGCTACTGATCGTTTGGCATCGCCCATGCGGCCGGCGGCGTTGATGCGCGGCGCAAACCCGAACACAATCTGCGTGATGTCCAGCTCTGAACGCAAACCAGCCAGTTCTTTCAAAGCCTCTAAGCCGGGGCGCAACAGCCGGCCGCTGTTCATGCGTTGCAAGCCGTGGTAGGCCAGAATGCGGTTCTCACCCGTGATGGGCACAATGTCAGCGGCGATGCTCACTACCACCAAGTCTAGTAATTGATACAGCGGCTCCAGGTCAAAGCCCTGCTGAAGGCAGAAGGCCTGCATGAACTTGAAGCCCACGCCGCAACCGGCCAGCTCTTTGTACGGGTACGGGCAGTCTGCTCGCTTAGCGTCTAAGACAGCCACCGCGTCGGGGAGCATGTCATCGGGTAGGTGGTGGTCGCAGATGATGAAGTCAATGCCTTTCTCATTGGCGTAGGCGATCTTGTCAATGGACTTGACGCCACAGTCCAAAGAGATAATCAGACTAAAACCATTCTCCTGCGCCCAGTCAATGCCCTGGAAGGAGATGCCGTAGCCTTCGGCGTAGCGGTCTGGAATGTAATACTGGATGTTGTCTCTGAAAAACGGCTGAAGAAAGCTGAAGACCAGTGCCACCGAGGTGGTTCCGTCCACGTCATAGTCGCCGTAAATGAGGATGCGTTCCTGGCGGTGCAGGGCATCTACCAAGCGGTTGACGGCCTTGTCCATGTCCTTGAGCAGGAACGGGTCGTGCAGATCTTCCAGAGACGGCCTAAAGAAGGAACGGGCCTCCTCAAAGGTACAGATGCCGCGCTGACAGAGAATGGCCGCCAGAGGCAAACCAATCTTCAGGCTGTCGCTCAAATTCTGTACTTTTACGGCGTCTGGCACCTCCTTTACTACCCATCTCTTCTGCATTGGTGTGTGGCTGCGGCGTTAAATGTATTGGACAAGCGGGCGCAAAAATAACGAATTCATCTGGCACTGTTGCGCCCCGCCCGCTGTTAGAAATCCTGAAACCCCTTTTTTAATTCCTGACTTCCGTGAAAAACCTGAAAGAATTTTACCACAAGTACAAAGCCTACGGTCTGGTAGACGCTCTCATGTACCTCTCCTTCTTCCTGTTCCTGGGGTTGCTGTTCCTTTTCTTCGCATAAGAGCACAGACCGTTTTTGGGCTGTTTTGCCGGAATCAGGCCAAAAACGAAGTCCTCTGCAGAAGCTACTTGATTTTATGGGGAGACTGTTTGTAACTTCCTGTATGATAACAGCCCGTGTCTTCCCTTCTGCTAAAAACTTCTGGATTGGCTTGGTCTTCGGGGGTACGTTTCTGTTGCTGACCGGCTTGACCGCCTGGGAATTCTACACCACTGAAATCACCACTGGTCAGATCATCCGGTCTGTACTCACCCTGGCAGTGCAGGGCTTGTTGCTTTGGTTCTGGTTTGAGACCAAGTACGCCATCATTGAAGGCTCCATTCTTACCTACCGGTCTGGCCCTCTCCACGGCCAAATAGACATCCATTCCATTACCCGCGTAAAACTAAAAGAACGGCTTTGGTCAGGACTAAGACCGGCGCTGGGACTGCATGGGCTAGTAATCTATTACAACAAATGGGATGAGATTTACCTTTCGCCGGCAGATAAGGAAGCGTTTGTGAAGGCTTTGCAAGAGGTGAACCCGCAGATTGTGGTTGAGTAGTCTGGTGGCCTGAAGGCAAACAAGACGCCTCATTACTCCCGTTTTTAGCCTGTTTCCTGAGAATTAGCCCAAAAATAGTTTCTGACCCTCAACTCCCTCGCAATGCCCTGAACCGCTTTCTGGCCTCGGCTACAAACACACTCCCTGGGTATTTGACCAGCAGTTGGTTGTAGAGCTCCTGAGCTTTGGCGGGCTGTTTTAAGTTCTCCTCGTTGATTTTGGCCAGCAGGAACAGGGCATCGTCTGAGAGAATGTCATACTTGGGGTTGTCTATGATCTTCTGCAGATTCTGGGCGGCACTTTCAAACTGACCGGTCTGGTAGAGCAGTTGCGCTTTCTGGTAATAAATCTCATCAGTGAGGCTGTGGCCGGGGTATTTGACAAGCAAACCATCTAGCGCCTTCAAAGCTTCTGGCGTCTTGTGCTGAAACACCAGGAAGTCAATAGCTGCGTACTCTTTGAGCGCCACCGCAGACGTGTCCATGCCAGTGTTGTCCACAATCAAAAGGCTCAGGTCCAGGGCGTCGTTGGCAATCTCGCGGCTGGTGGCCAGCTTTAAGATATCCAGATGGCTTTGGGCCAGCTCAAAGTCTCCTTTATAATAGCTGAGGCGGGCGTTGCGCAGCTTGGCTTCATAGCCCAACGGCTGTTCCTTGTGCGTTTTCTCCACCTGGCTGTAAAGAAGGGTGCTTTCCCAGGGCTCCCCGCGCAGGAGGTAGACGTCGGCCAGTACCAGTTTGGCTTCTGCCACCACGTTAGGGTTGGCGCCAGGCAAGGCAATCACTTCCTGTAGGTGCTTAATGGCTTGTTCGGGTTGGTCCAGGTAGAAAGCCTGCAGTTCGCCCAGGTCTTTGATAATCTCGGCGGTGCGGCCGGTCCTGCCCAATTCTGCTAGCAAGGCCTCATACTCCTGCGCCAGCAGCTTTATCTTCTCTTTGTCTACCGGAAACGTGTTTTTGACCTGCTCTTCCCTAGCTCTTATTAATCGCTGGCGGGCCATGGGGTACACCTCAGTGCCTTTGTACTGCTGCATAAGGTACGTGTAGGCGTCAATAGAAGTAGCATAGTCCTTGTTCCGTAAGCTGATGTCAGCCAGAGACAAGACTCGCTCTCCCCCGCCTTGGGTACGCCGGTCCAAGGCCCTGGCTTGCATAAGCGCCGGCGCAAAGTCCTTGCGTTGCACCAAGGTCCAGATGAGCAGTTCCTGCAAAGGCGTAGCGTCCGGCTCCAGCTGTACCGCTTGCATCAGTTTGGACTCCAGCAGATTCAGGGATTCCTCATCGCGGAGCGTATTCTGCAACATGTTCTGCGCAAAGTTGACTGGTACAGCGTTGCTTTTTACCTGAGCCATTACCTCATTGATCAGTTGCTCACTCTTGCGCTGGTAAGAATAGATTTGCAACAGCTGCGGCGCGAAGGCCTTTTCATTGCCGCTCAGCTTTCTGGCGCGCAGGTAGGCCTGCTCCATCTGGTCAAACATCTCGGCTTGCTGGAACGCCGCAGCCACATTGTACACATTCTCTGGATTGACGGACTGGATGACCTCTGCCCATTGTTTCTCGGCACCAGCAGTATTACCGGCGGCTTGCAAGACCTTGCCTTCATCCACGGCATAGTTGGCCACGCCCGGAAACTTCTTCTGCGCCCGCTTCACCAGCTTTTCAGCCTCTTTGAAATTACGGAGCGCCAGCAAGGTTTTGAGATAGTCTGAGTAGACCATACCAAACTGCAAGTCCTGTTCAATGAGCTGACTAAGTAGAACCTGGGCTTTCTGGAACTCGCTCTTGCGGAGGTATTCCTTCACCAGTGCCATCTGCTCTGGCACGCTCTGCGTCTGAGGCTGGGTTTGCGCCACGCCGTGCAAAGGGCTAGCGCACAAGCACCAGCACACCAGCAATCCACCCAAACCTAGCCGCTTGCTCATATCTTTCTTTAAAAGAGGAACTGACTTTATAAACGATGCAATTGAAAGTATACGTATTTCAACGAATAGATTGTCTTCCGGGCTATGCACGCTTCTCTTCTTACAAGATAGCGTTTTTAGGCCATTTTCTGGAAAACAAGCCAAAAACGGAAATGTATTGAAAACACAAAAGCCGCACGATAGGTGCGGCTTTTGCGATAGTTATATAAAGACTTCTAATTAAAAGAAACGTACGCGGTTGTCTTCAACCTTGGCGTTCTGTTTAACGGCCTCATAGATGGCGCCTTGTACTCTGCCGGCACGCTGACCTGCTAACTGCTGTTTAACAGTGTTCACGTCTGTTACCGGAGGGGCTGGCGTTACGCTGGTCATTTCCATCACCACTACACCACCTTCGCCTTGGATAGGCTGGGTGCGCTGGCCTGGCTTCAACCCGAAGGCGTTGCCAATGGCCACTGGCTCATAACCTAATCCTTGCGCGTTGGCAGTGCCCAAGGTTACGTCTGATACAGAGCGTACAATGGCGTTTGGACCATATTTGGCGGCGGCTTGCTCTAGGGTACCAGTAATCTTACCTAGTTTCTCCTGGATCTGCTTTGCCTTTAACTCATTGCGCACGGCGGCCGTCAACTCGTCTTTGATGTCCTCTACTTTGGCGGTTCCTTTTTCACGCTTACCGGTTAACACGGCTACCACGTATTGGTCATCCATTGTCATTACCGGAGAAACTTTACCAACTTTGGTTTCTTTGTCAAAGGCCCAACGCACCAACTCACGTGCGTTCTGCAGGTTGTTCACGCCACGGTCTGCGGCGGTGATATTCTTGGCTTCGGCTTTTACCAAGCCTTTCTCTTTGGCTAAGGCTTGCTCAAACTCTTCGGCGTTGTTGCTCTCAGAGGCTAAGATGCTGGCTCTTCTAAAGGCATCTTCTCTAGAGGCATCGCTTGGCGTGATAGAGCGGGTTACCTGTGCCAATTGGTAGCTCTTGGTAGTTTTAGGATTCACCACTTTTACAATATGGAAACCGTACTCAGTTTCTACCAGGTTTGGCAGCAAGCCGGCAGAAGAAGCACCAAACACGGCTTTCTCAAACGCGGGTACCATACGGCCCTGGGTAAACCAACCTAGGTCACCGCCTTGAGAGGCCGTGCCGTCAGTACCGTGCTGGGCAGCCATCATGGCAAAGTCAGCACCGCCTTTGATCTGGTTGTAGATGTCCTGAGCTTTGGCTTTAGCAGCAGCCTTGGCCTCTGGGGTGGTGTTCTCTGGCTTGATCAAGATGTGGCTGGCGCGGGCAGAAGCGGCACCACCGTCTTTCACGCCGGTTACCTTGATGAGGCTGAACGTACCGTTCTCTATGAAAGGACCGTACAATTTGCCTTGCTCCAAGGTCTGCTTCTTCAAAGGCTCTGGCAATTCACTTACAGACACATACGCACCGTTGTAAGGCGTGTCAGACTCGGCTTTTACAAATAGGGAGTCGTTCTGAGTAGAAGCAAATTCAGCGGCAAGTGCAGACGTTTCTTGCTGGTAAGAAGCGCTGTCTTCTCTAGAGGCGGCCACCGGAATGGTCACGTAAGAGATAGAGCGTCCTTCCTCTACTTCAAATTTCTTCTTGTTCTTGTCCAGGTAGTCCTGCAACTGCTTGTCAGACACTTTCACGGCAGAATCTGCGATGGTGAAATACGGAATGAACAGGTACTTCATGCTGGCGCGGCTGTTCTGCTCTGCGTTGAAGCGCTTCACTTCTTCTGTAGTCACGTAGTTAGACAGCGTAAACAGGTTGTAGTATTTGTTACGAAGACGGTCTGTGGCTAGCTCTGCTTCATATTTGTACCAAGACTCGCGCTGGGCGGGGTCCATGGACTTTAAGTTCTGTAGCGTCTGACGCACTCTGTTCAAGTCAAACTGGCCCGTTTGTGGGTCAGTGAACATTTGTCTGATGGCCGGGTGGATGTTCTTGCCCTGCACCATGTCATAGAGTTCATCATCAGAAACGCCTAAGCCCAGTTCTTCAAACTCTTCTTCAAAGGCGTACTTGAATACCAACTGGTTCCAGGTCTGCTCGCGCAAAGAGGCCATCTCGGCGTCACCGGGCTGGCGGCCGTACTGCTGGGCATAGTTGTTCTTGGCTTCTTCTACCATGAGCTCAAAGTCCTGTACCGGCACCTCATGCCCTGCAATCTCCCCTACTACCATTTTGTCACTGAACAACCGGGAATTTGGCCCCAGCAGGTCTCCTAACACAATGAAAAAAAGCAAGCCAATGGCAATCGCGCCAATGGCGAAGCCTGACCTCTCCCGAATCTTGTTAATTAATGCCATGTAAGTAATTGACGTATTTTATGCGTTATGCAAAATAATCTGAATAAGTGGTAAAATCAAAATATAAGTGCCTAGAGCGCAGCTTATTCTTCTGGCGAAGTGATTTTAACAGACAGGTGCACCGTATTGATGCGGTGCTCATCCATGGACAAAATGCGTATTTCAAAGGGTGGGACGGTGATTACGTCTCCGGCAGAGGGGATTTCCTCTAGCACAGACAGGATAAATCCGCCCAGAGTTTCATAGTCGCCCTCGGGCAGATTTAATTTATAGGCTTCATTGAGGTAGTCTACTTCCTGGCGGGCAGAGAACAGATAGGTGCCGGGTTCTGGCAGGGTCTGCTCCAGCAAGTCCTCCTCATCATACTCATCGTTGATGTCGCCAAAGATTTCTTCCATCACGTCTTCTAAGGTCACAATACCAGAGGTGCCGCCAAACTCATCCACTACCAGCACAATGCTGCGGTGGTCTGTGATGAACTTAACGAACAGCTCGCCGGCCAGCATGGTCTCCGGCACGGCCTCCATGGGCATGAGGATTTCTTCTAGCGTCTTGGGGTGCTTGAACAGCGTAAATTGGTGGCAGTAGCCCAGGATGTTGTCCAAGGAGTCTTGGTAGATCAGGATTTTGGAGTGGCCGGTTTCAATGAAGGCTTCACGCAGGGCGTCTACCCCGTCTTCTAGCTCAATGGCGTCAATCTCAGTGCGGGGCACCATGCACTCGCGCACTTTCACGTTTTTGAACTCCAGGGCATTATGAAAAATCTTGGTGTCTACCTCCTCCGTGGCCAGGAGCGCCAGAGTAGATTCCTCAGGGGTAGGCAGCTTGGTACCGAAGGGTTCAAACGCCAGCGCATTGGTGAGCAGGTCGTTCTCGTTTTTGGGCTCTTTTCCAGAAAACAGGCTAAAAACGGCTTTTACCAGAGTAGTAATGGGGTACAGCACCAGATATACAAGCAGCAGAGGACCAGAAAGCACCCGTAACGTTTTACCGCTGGTGGCCAAAGACGCTGCTCCCATGCCTACGCCCAGAAACAACAACCAGCTCATGAGGATGGTACTACCGGCGGCCAGCACCATGGCCAGGCTGTGCATGAGCGCCGTCTGGTTCAGGAGCAGTTGATAGAGTACTTCATACAAGCCGGCAGCAAAGAGAAGGAGCCCTATGCCCAGGCCTAGCTGAATGGTGAGAAAGACCTGAGACTCTCTGCGCAGCAGATAGCCTATCATGCTTTTCTGTTCTGTGGCCTCCAGCTGAGAGACTACTGGGTTCAAGTGCCGCAGGGCTACCTCACAGGCGCCCAGCAACAAGAGCAAAACCGCTCCAAGGCTAAGAAATATATAGGGTATGTCTGACTCCATTCAGTAGCAGGGAAGAGGCTTATTTTCCTCTGTTCATACGAAAAAGGAACAGAAAGATCATGGCGATCATGAAAATCCAGTAGCTCTCCACTATGCCGTCTTTGGTGGCCCGGTGCGTGCCTATGACCAGCGCCACAACGGCCAGGGCCAGGTAAATGGTTTGTTTAAGCGTCATTGTTGCAGGGTAAAGCTTCCAGAGAAGTTTTTGATCTGGTAGTCTGAGAAATCCTCATTGGCAGTGAGGCCATGCCCGGTGGCCACCTCTTTGGCCGAGGTGATGCGCACAAACTTTTCTGTGAAGATGATGCGCTTCTTCTTGTCCCAGTACAGCTCTTCTGTGTTGAGCTGCTCATTCTTGGTGATGTTCTTGACCACCACGTCATTGCGCACAAAGTACTGGTCTTTGGACTGGTCATACTTGCCGTACTTAGAAGACACCATGCTAGAGGGCTTGCCGTCTTCATAAAACGTGATGTACAGTCCCTTGGGGTACAGAATGTCGCCGTTCTGCATTTTCTGCTCTAGCGGCGAGGTCATCTTTAAGACGGTTTTGGCAGAATCGCTGTAGATGGTGACCAGGTCCTTGGTCTCGGCCTCAGGGCCTTTGTACTGCACTACCTTGACCGCCTCATCTCCAGACCCCGAACAGGCCGCTCCCATCATTAGGGACAACAACGCCAGCACGTATACAGAATATGCCTTCATGTCTGGAAAGTTCTTGGGTTGAGTAAAGAATAGCCTGCGCTCAGCAATTAGTCAAACCTACGCTTAATGAACCAGCGGCTGTTAAAGTTGATGCCAATGTTCACTCTAAAGTACATTTCCTCCAGTTGTGTCTGGGTGCCTTCTAGTTTACCTACGGCAAAGCTGGTGTTGATAACGGCCTGCGTATAATCTGGCGGGCGTACGCCTCTGCCCAACGGAAAGGTAAAGCCCCAGGTAAGGCCCATGTCTTTCACTTCTTGCGCGCCGGTAGTGGCCATTACCTCATTGGCACTGTAGTAACCACCTAGGCGGTATGTCACGCGCTTAAAATAGGAGCTCACAGAACCTGCATCTGGCGTTAGTTCACCGCCCAGACCAATTCTGTAGCCATCGCCCTGCTCTTGACGGCCGGCATTCTTCTCGCTGCTGAATCCTCTAAAGTCTGATCCTTTGTATGAAGAAAAATCTGCGCCCACTACAAAATTCTTGGCATTGTCAACCGCTATGCCCACCTGCAGTTGTTGCGGAAGAGTAGTATGACCATCCAGGCTGTCTACCAGCACCTGTGACACAATAGACTCGTCTACCCGTCTGCGCTCCTGGCTTACCTGTCTGTCAGCGTCCAACACAGACTGCGCAGAATAGGTGGCCCCTAGGCCCATGTGGAACTTGTCTGTCAACTTTCTGCGGTAGTGGGTACCGCCTTTTAACATAAAGCCCGTGTACTTGGTAGTGTTGTTCACCAAAGCCTTCTGCACGGCAGAGATGTCAGTTTCACCTTCTTCTACCAGAATAGTAGAGGCAGCCTTCTCAATGGTCCCAAAGATATAAGACCCAGACGCCCCTAGGGTAAGACCCGGTGCCAGAGACACCCCATGCGAAAAATGGACCTCGTTTAGGCCGCCGCTTCCGCTGTATTCTGTAAAGGATTGAGCCACTTTGTTGCCTGTTGAGGGATCATTGACCGGCGTGACCACAATGGTGTTGTAATTTACCCGGCTGTAGGGTTTAAGCCCCAAAGAGGCCGTCCATCTGCGTGTGATAGGAATAGACAACGCCAGATAGTTCAAGTTGGTTTTACCGTCTACCTGTGAGGCAGTTCTATCCTCTAGCTTTTTAAGCTCAGAGATGACCGCGGCCTCAAAGTTGACCATGTTGTTATAATACAGGAGGGCGGGGTTTATGTCATTGATAGAACCCATGTTGGCGGTGCCTACTCCTACGTTGCCCATTCCAAAATTACGAACACCGCCGGTGCCCTGCACTACGTCACCCACCCCAAACCGTGAGTATGGAGAGTTGGCGAGTTGTTGCGCTTGTACATGCGACCCAATAACAAGACCTGAAAGGAGAAGCAGTGCGCGAAAAGGCTTATACATTATACTCTAAAATTCGGTTTAGCCCGATTAAAACCAATTCGGGAATGACAAAGATGCGTGCTTTTACTGTACTTTCAAAAAACGGAGCGTCGCCGCCGCAAAGAACCACGGTCAATGATTTGTATTGACGCTCATAATGTTGAATCATGCCTTCCATCTCTGCCACCGCACCATACAGAACACCACTTTTCATGGCCTCTTCTGTGGTTTTACCCGGGCGGGGCGGCAAATCTGTCCCTGACAACAACGGCAGCTTACCAGTAAACGTGTGCATGGCCTGGTAGCGCATGTTTACTCCCGGCGAAATGCTTCCGCCCTGATAGACGCCCGCGGCCTCCACAATATCATAGGTAATGCAGGTGCCGGCGTCAATGACCAGGCAGTTGCGCTCTGGAAACAAGTGCTGCGCGCCTACGGCGGCGGCCAACCTGTCTACCCCTAGCGTGCTGGGCGTGGCATAGGCATTCTGCAAGGGTACCGGCGTCTGGGCAGAAAACAGCAACTGCTTGCCCAGTAACGGAACCACGTTACTCAGCTTCTCGGGCGTTTTGCGCACCGAAGAGACGATCACGTGCTGTACCTCTTGGTCCTTCAAGGCCTCCCCTATTTGGGAGAGATCCGTAAAAATGGACTCCCGCACCAAAGAACCGCCTTCAAAAAAGCCGACTTTGATGCGGGAGTTGCCCATGTCAATGGCTAGATTCAACATCCAGAGAACGATTGATTACATAAAGTATTTCAAGCGCACTACTTCTTTTTCTGAAAGGAATCTCCAGTCTCCTCTAGGAAGGTCTTTCTTGGTGAGGCTGGCATATTGTACACGGTCCAGAGATACTACCTCATAGCCCAGGTGTTCAAAAATGCGGCGCACGATGCGGTTACGGCCAATGTGGATCTCAATGCCCAGGAACTTGCCACTGTCCCCCAGTAAAGCCACATCATCTACGGTTGCTTTGCCGTCTTCCAGTTCCACCCCTTCAGATACCTTGGCCAAGTCATCTTTGGTAATGGGCTTGTCCAGTTCTACCTGGTAGATCTTGGTGATTTTGTGCGATGGGTGCGTTAGTTTCTGAGCCAACTCACCGTCATTGGTGAAAAGCAACAGGCCGGTGGTGTTTCTATCTAGTCTGCCCACCGGGAACATGCGCTCCTTAGAGGCGTTCTTGATCAAATCCATCACGGTCTTGCGGCCTTCTGGATCCTCAGTGGTAGTGATGAAGTCTTTTGGTTTGTTCAAGAGCACATACACCGTTTTCTCACGGCTCAAGGTCTTACGGCCGTATTGCACAGTATCAGCGGGATCTACTTTGTAGCCCATCTCTGTCACCACTTCGCCGTTCACTTTGATCTCGCCGGCGGCAATCAGTTCATCTGCCTCTCTACGGGAACAGATACCTGCATTGGCGATGTAACGGTTCAGACGGATGCCATCGTCATCGCTGTCCTGTTGCTTGCGCTTCTTACGGTCTTCGTAGTGCTTTAAGTTGTAAGAAGGCGCCTCCTGGGTTTCTTCATTAGAGCGGTCATAGCGGCTGGTACTACGCGGCTTACTGGCGTCGCGGTCACCCGGTCTGCTGTTTCTATCGTTGCCTCTGCGGTCATCACGGCCCTGGAAAGACGGACGGTCTCCTCCTTTGTTAAAAGAAGGTCTGTCTCCTCTTTCTGGTCTGGAAGAAACGCGGTCTGGGTTGTCTATCTCAAACGCACGCTTAGGTCTTTCCTCAAATTTACGCGGACGCTCATCTCTTGGGCGCTCTTCTCTGCCCTCACTTCTGCTTGGGTGCGGGTTGGGCGCAAATCTCTTCTTGCCCTCTGTAGGATTGAAGCCTCCCTCACGACGGCCTTCACCACCGCGGTTAAAGCCACGGTTTTCTCTGTTGTCAGAGCTGCCAAAGCTGCGTCTCTCATCACCGCCTCTAGAAGAAGAACGGTCTCTGTCTCCGCCAAAAGAAGAACCTGGTTTTCTGTAGCCGCCTTCACGGTTACGGTCTTCACCGCCTCTTGAGTAGCTGCCTCTTTCGTTTCTGTCTGATGAGCCTGGTCTTTTGAACCCGCCTCTGTCATCGTCACGACGTGGTGCTCTATCACGGTCTCCAAAAGAAGGTCTTTCTGAGCGGCTATTGCTGTTGCGCTCTACCGGACGGAAGTCGCCACCCCGGCGGTCATTTTCGCGGCGTGGGGCTCTTTCTCTGTCATCTCTTCTTGTGCTGGCAGCATAGCCACTGTAGTCGTCTTTGTGTTCTCTCTGCGGACGCTCTGCACGGTCTCCTCCTCTGTCTGAGGTAGAACGGCTATTGTCATTATCTCTACGCGGGCCTCTGTCTCTGTCACCGCCGGCTGGGCGGTCAAAGCGGGTGCCACGGCCAAATACTTTTCTCTCACCGTTGCCTGCGCTACGGTCTCTGTCTCTGCCTTCTTGGGGCGTGTCTTCTCTTCTAGCCATGTTGAAATTAAAAAATTGCAGTATCGCTACTGTATAAAAGGATGTGTACTATTTGCTTATAAATCAGCAGTCTCGCCGATGGTGTTCTCCTCTGGGGCCAGGTCTCTTAGCTGAGGCAGGTCTCTGAGGTGGTTGATGCCAAAGTACTCCATGAATTTCTGGCTGGTGCCATACAACACGGGGCGTCCAATGGTGTTTGCCTTGCCTTTGATCTCTACAAGGTCTTTCTCCAGCAGGCGCTGGATGGCGTAGTCACAACTTACGCCTCTTATCTGCTCTAATTGGGTGCGGGTGATGGGCTGTTTGTAGGCAATGATGGCCAAGGTCTCCAGCGCCGAGGCAGAGAGCTTCTTCTTGGACTTATGCTTCAATAAAATGCTCACCGAGTCCTGGTAGGCCGGCTTGGTCAAAAATTGATACCCGCCGCCAATGGCGTAAATCTGGAAAGAGAACGCGTCTGTAGAGAATTGAGCATTGAGTTGCTCAATTCCCTCCAGCACGTCGCTTACACTCACCTCCGTGACCAAGGCTTCTGAGAGGCATTTCTGCAGCTCCTCAATAGACACTGGCGAGGTGGCACAAAAGATAAGTGCCTGTAGGTGATTCAGTAGCAGGTTCAAATCAGGTACTCCTTATTAGTCGTTGCGGTTCATTTTAGCCTCAATGGTGTGCTGCGTGTGCGGCACGGCCTTTAAGCGCTCCTTTGGTATCAATTTACCAGTCTTGATGCACACGCCGTAGCTTCCGTTCTTGATCCGGATTAAGGCGTTCTCCAACTGCTGGATGAATTTAAGCTGTCTGGAGGCCAACTGGTTTAAGCTTTCCTTTTCCTGGGTGTCTGCACCGTCTTCCAAGACCTTAGAGGTGTTGGCCGTGTTGTCAGTACCCTCATCATTGCGGCGGCTCAAGGTTTCTTTGATAAACGTCACCTCTTTGCGCGCATTATTTAATTTCTCAAGGATAATCGACTCAAATTCGTTCAACTCCTCGCGGGAATACCGTAGTTTTTCTTCAGACATGGCTATAATTTGGTAACGGTTTTGCTATAGTTTGTTAGTATAAAAGTATTTAACGCTCGGGCTTGGTTACGACAAACGGCCTTTTGTGTTGTAGCCGCTGCCTGCTCAAAGCCCTAAGCGAATCTCAATTTCTGCCCTGCCCCTTGGTAAAAGGCACAGCTTGGGGGAGTTACAATTTTGCGCAAAAATACAGCTATTATTTCTGAAAACTATGCAGTAGTTCAAATTGATAGCCTCATTTTACAATTTACCCGCTCCTATTGGTCCTCTTAATCAGTTTGGGCGCTTTATTAAATCATTTTTGGCCTGTTTTCTCCACAATACCCCAAAAACGGAAATGGTTAACGGCCTCCTAAAAACAAAGGCTCTGCAAAAAGAGCCTTTTGCAGAGCCAATGGTTGCATGCCTGTACAGACAAAAACCGTCAAATTTACCGCCTACTTCTACTTAGGCAGCGAACCAACGGCATTTTCAGTCCCAATACCTACCGGAATAAAAGTCTATCTAAAAAATTTAACCGAAGCCCTACGGATTGACCAGCCAGGTCCTAATAGATTGCCGAGACGAAACGAGGACAAGGGAAAATACCTTAGGCAAGAAGCAGCGTGCCCGAAGGAAGAGATGAGCGTTCATGGACAAGCCTCTGCCGTTTTTGGACTCTTTTCTCAAAAACAGGCTAAAAACGGTGGTAGTGAGTAACTATACGATTGATCTTTACCAAACCCACTGTGGACAAAGCGCCTTAGAGGAGTTCTTCAGGCGCATACCCAGCATGACCTCATGACTACCGGCGTTTACATCTGAGAGACTGGAGGTAGTCCAATCATAGGCGTACCCCACGCTAAACAAATGGTTCACGTTCACCCCGGCCATCACAGAGACGGCACTTCTGTCTCTGTAAGACGCACCTGCCCAAACCCGGTTGTCATATTCCACGCGGGCGTTTACATCGGTCATCCAGGGGCCGTCAATCATCTTTCTTACCAGCACAGAGGGCACCACCGCCACGTACCGTTGCAGCTGCACCCTATACCCGGCGGTCACTACATACACAGGCTCCACACTGATGGCCAGACTGGACAGAAACGGGCTTTTAAAGTCATCCCGGCTTTTGAGTAAATGCGCCCCGGTAAATCCCAGATACCCTCTTCTGGTATAAAGCCAGGCGCCCAGGCTCACGTCTGCTTTCAAGGTGGCCATGTTGGCGCCATTCAAAGAAGGATCCATGAGATCGTTCACCTCGGCGCGGGCACTGTTAAAGGACTGCCGGGCAAAGCCCCCAGAGGCCCCCACCGAGAAGTTGATGGCCTTGGTAAGGGGAATGTGATACGAGTACACCAGATTCAATGCCTGTGACTGTAGCAAACCCATTCTGTCTGCCTGCAGCACCACGCCCACCCCATGGTGCGGCCTAACACCGTAGAACTTATTGTTACGCTCTACCCGGTTGTTAGAATAGGCGGCGTCTCTTGACATTCTGTTACGGCCCACGTTGCGGTCATTGTGCCCAATGGACGCATTGGCGCTCAGGTAGACAGAAAAAGGGCTGTTGTCAATGCCTACCCACTGCTTCCTGATGGAGCTTTTCACGTCAATGTAGTTCTCAATGCCAGCCACCGCAGGGTTTATGAGCAGGTTGTTGACCATGTACTGGCTGTAGTAGTCGGTTTTTTGGGCAGAGCCCGTGCCCACTGTGAGGCTCCATAACAACAGAGCCAGCCCTATTCCTCTTCCTGTCTTCATCACTTCACAATGGTTACACTGCCCGTAATTGGTTTCTCCTGCCCGTTGATATGGATGATATAATAGTAAGCGGCCACAGGCAAGGGGTTGCCCTGGTAGGTACCGTTCCACTTAGTTTTATACCCGTTAGAGGTGAAGACCAGACTGCCCCAGTGGTTGTAGACTTCTACTTTACAATCTGGGTAGGACTCTATGTTCTTAATGTCCCACTCGTCGTTCATGCCGTCATTGTTCTGAGTGATGACGTTGGGCACAAACAGGTGCGGCGTTACTTCTACCGTTACCTGGTCTGTGACGGTACAGCCTTCCGGTGAAGTATAGGTGACTGTATATGTGGTATTCTGTTCCGGGGCTGCCACCACCTCTGCACCTTCTGGGGATTGCAGCCCGGTGGCAGGCGACCATACAAACTTGCCGCCAGCGGCTGGCGATGCCGTTGCCCGCAGGTGCACACCCCTGCCCTTGAGGATGGAGACATCTGGCCCGGCTATGACTTCAGGACGCACTACTTCTGCTTTTACAGGTTCTCGTTCCAGACTCACGCACCCGCTACTTGAGACGGCCTCTACGTAGAAGACGGCCTCTTTCTGGAGTCTGGGTGAGGTGAATACATTGCCTGTGTGTAAGACTACCCCTCCAGTGGGTTGGCTGTACCACTTGTACTGCCACTGGGTGTTAGAAATCTCAAATTTGGCTGACTGCCCGGCGCACACCTTCTGGTTGAGATGAGCTAGAGAGTTCAGCTTGGGCAAGGGCTCGGTCTTTACGGCCACAGCGGTGCTTATGCTCTGTTGACACGGGGCAGCGGTCACTACCCTTCTGTACCACCGGGTGTCTTTCACTTGCGGTGGCTGGTAATCTTTGCCCGTGTTTACGCCCGGAGCTGGCACAAACCCTCCCGTAGGGCCTATGTCACTTGACTCCCAAAGATAGGCATACGTGCCCCCTCCCCCCGTGACCTCCGTACCCCAGATGACCTTGGGTGCCTGCCCTACGCAGGCTACCTGGTCAGGGCCAATGCTGTTGTTGGCGATTGGCGGTGACACGGTGATTTTTATGGCGTCGCTTGCACTACTAAAACAGTCTCCGGAGGTGACTACGCGCCTAAACCATGTGGTCTTGTCCAGCGGTTGGGGCACATAATCTCTCCCTTTGCTGGTTCCTGGTGCGGGCACAAACACGCTGTTGTCTGCGCTGTATTCCCATTGGTAGGTATATGTTCCATCTCCGCCAGAAGGCGTGCTTCCTACAAAGGGTGTCATGCGTGCACCTGGGCAAATGCTTTGGCTACCCGTAATAGTGTTGTTTACTAAGGCAGGCAATACGGTGACGGTGACTTTGGTTCTGGTGCTACTGGCGCAAGCAGAGCCTGCGGCGTTGGCCTGCACATAGAATACCGTGTCCCGTAAGATGGTGGGTAGGGCAAGTGTGGCCGTCTCTCCTAGTTCTGTACCGCCGGTAGCATGGGTAAACCACTTGTACACCTCATGGGTTTTAGGAGATACCACCTGCAAAGAAACGCCCTGCCCTGCGCACACGGTCTTACTGAGGAGTACGGGCGCCACTGGCTTGGTCACACGCCTAATTTTCACAGTATCGCTAATCGCCTCAAAACAACTGCCCCCAATGACAACTCTTCTAAACCAGGTGTCTTTGCTGAGCGAAGGCGCTTGATAGTCTTTGCCTTGGTTGGCACCGGCGGCTTCTACAAAGTGATACCCGTCTTCACTCATCTGCCATTTATAGGCATAACCAACATTTACATCTGAGGGGTTGGAGCCCGTAATGACGGGAGGCGACTCTCCGGCGCATTGCACCGTCTGGGTTAGGGTCAGCTTATTTACAATGGAGGCTGGGTACACCTGGATTCTTACTTCTTTCCGGGTGGTGCCCACGCACCCCATTGTACTCTCTTCCTCTACATAGCAGGTAAGAGACTTGGTTAAGGGAGGCGTGGAATAGATGTTACCGGTGTAGATGAGGGTGCCGCCGGTGGGCTGGGTATACCATTTGTAAATACCTACCGGGTTACGAACACTCAAGATGGCAGCTTTCCCTTCACAAATGACTGTGTCACCAACTAAAGAAAGCGCTTGGTTGCCGTCAAAGAAAGAAATGGTCTGGAAGGTAGTGTCTGCCGGACCGCAGAGGCTTGATACCACCAACCCCATTCTATACTCGCCTTTCTCTGAAAAAACAACCTCTGGAGACGCTGAACTAGCCGTACTGCCTTGCGCGAATGTTGCTCCCCGTGGCAGGATCCAGTTGTAGGCGCTAATAGGACTGCTGCCGGCCGTCACAGATAACGCATGGCAGGTGCCTTCTGCCCCCATCTTTACTTTTTGCGGTGCGCAGTAGACCGCCTGTTTCTGCAGGAAGGCCACCGCGGGTTTACCGGTTACTTTTAGGATCTGGCTTGTTGTTTCTGTGCCGCAGGCATTGGTTACCGTGAGCCCAATCGTATACTCCCCGGGCAGGGCGAAGGAGATCTGGGCCTCCTCTGAGAGGTTGGTGGTGTTGTTTACAAAGGCAACCCCCTGACTGGGTTCTACCTGCCACTTGACTTTTCTATCTGTGCATCCGTTGGCAGAAGTTGCTTGTTGCTGCCGCAAGACAAAAACGTCTGCGGTGCAACTGGTGGCTCTTGGCTTCTCAATGGTAAACGAGGCGGCTTCTGTGGCACTAATACAGACCTGGCGTTTTATTTCAGAAACACCGCACCCATTCTGCGCGGTGAGGATGACGGTATAGGTACCCGCTTTGGCATATTGGTGCGTTTGCTGGGGTTTGGAACCGTTGACATCCGTAAAGGGTCCCAGCTTGGTGCCGTCCCCAAAATCCCAGGTGTATTGCACTGCGCTGGAGCAGTCTGTGTTGGCCCCTGCCTCAGAAAGGTTTTTAAACACCAACGGCTGGTTGACGCAGTTAGACCCATTATTGCTCACGCTAAAGAACGGCACGGGCGCCTTGTACACTTCGGGTCCTTTAAAGGTGTTCATAGTGGTTTTACAGGCGTTGCTGGCCGTAGTCTGAATAGTGAACCGCTTGCCCGGCACGGCGCAGGAGGCGCTGTCAAACACATGGGTAATGGTGGCCGGCGGTGGATGGGGCAAACTTACCAGCGGACTACCGTCGCCGAAATCAATGGTATAGAGCGTGGTCTTGGCGTTGTTGGGTTGGTTGAGGGAATACGTGATGGAGTGAGGTCCGCAGCCATCAGGGTTGGCGGGAGGCGCCCTAAGCACCAGCCCCTCTGGCTTGCCAATATTTTTGACGGTGTATTCTTTAAACGCCTTGCATCCGTTCTTGCCTACCACGGTCACTATTAAATGGTAGACGCCTTCTTTGGCGTAGGTATGCGGCACCGCCTTAAAAGACTTGTCAGAGAAGAACTCTTCTGTGCTGTCTCCCCAGTCAATATGGTATTTGGCATTGCTTTCTTTGGTGATGGACACGTCTGACACCTGCACCGTAAAGGCTCCGTTGTTGGCACCCACGTTGGCGCAGTTGTCAAATTGGGCTACCAAGTCAATGAGCGCGGGCTCTGGCTCTTGCTTAATCAAGACGGTTTTCTGAATCACGGCCGTACAACCGTCTGGTGAGGAAACCCGCAAGGTGACAATGTAGCCGGTTACCTCGCCCCCTACAGAGGTATAAATATGAGAAGGATTGGGCGAGGATGAATAATTAAAAGGCCCCGAGGCAGGATCCCCAAAATCCCAGGAATACCGCAGGTTCTGCCCTATAGACTTGTTGGTGAAGGTAGCCGGGCTCCCTGAACAGACCGTGTCTGCCGGAATGGAAAAGTCAGGAATGATTCTGCCCATGGTCTGCGTGATGACCAGGTCATTGGACTTAGGCGAGCTGGGGCAGGAGGCATCTTGCGCTTTTACCGCGTAAGTGCCCGGCACCAGGATGGTCAAAAGATCTTTAGATTCCCCAGCTATCACCTGCCCGTCTCTGTACCACACAAAGGTGGCAGCCTTGGGATACGTGGCTTTTAAAATCACCTGTCCTCCTTGGCAAAGCGTCTTGGTGCCTTGAGTGGTTAATGATATAGCACAGGTAGATTGGGCAAAAGACGCAGTCTCCACCCAAAAGAGAAGCAACAATACTCCCCAAAGAATTTTAGTAGCGTTCATCTCATACCAACAAGTTAACGGTAAAGTAGCATGGGGGAATTGGCCAGGAAAAGCCTCTGCTTCAAGTGTTTACTTCTTTTACCTAAAAAAGATTAGAAAATTAAAAAGTATTATAAGAATAGGGCTACTTATAGAGAATTGCTATGAAAATTTACAGAAATGCATATAACTATTTAAAGCGTGTTTTATTAGTGTGTAAGAACCTAATATGGATGGAGAAATTAAGCAGACTATAGAAATCTTAGTGAACATACTTGTATATTGTTACCAGAGATAGGGGTTCCTGCGGGCTTCCCTGTCCTATGCATACTAACCCTTTATCTAAACCCTATCCGCTCATGAAAAAATTATTCTTAATGGCACTGGTATGTGCCTTGGCCATCACGGCCAAGCCTGTGCAGGCCCAAAACACCTTAATCAAAGCCAACCTCTTGACTCCGTTGTTTCAGACGGGTTCTTTTTATGTAGAGCAGGTAATCAAAGAAGACAAGAGCGTACAGTTGGGGGTTTTCTTCACCCAGATTGCAGACGTCTCTGGGTACGGCATCACGCCAGAATACAGAGTCTATCTTTCTGACACACCGGCGCCAGACGGGTTCTATGTAGCGCCTTTCCTTTCTTTCATGAAATTTACTATTGAAGACAAGGATCCCGACTATGGCTACAAAGGCAAGTCCACCAACTTTGGAGGCGGACTGATAGCCGGTCGCCAGTGGATCTTTAAAGAGAAAGTATCTTTTGACATCTTCATTGGGCCTGAGTACACTAACGGCAACATTACCGTAGAGCGCGGCACCGAAGAGCAGATAGATGACGCTGGTTATAACGGTTGGCTCCCTAGAGGCGGCATTGCCTTGGGCTTAAGATTCTAAACCATTGCCTGCCGTAGCAGAGATAAACGCGTTTTTAACCTGATTCTCAGAAAACAGGCCAAAAACGACAATTTACATCTATGTACATCAACAGAAAGGCCCGCAGAACTATCTGCGGGCCTTTCTGTTGATAAGGGGCTACTGGTTTTAATTGTGCAGGGCCAGCATCTGGATGGCCGTAACCGCGGCCTCTACGCCTTTGTTGCCATGCTTTCCGCCGGCGCGGTCTTTGGCTTGCTGCTCATCATTGGTAGTCACCAGGCCAAAAATAACGGGCTTGTTGAATTTAAGCGCGACGTCTGTCAGGCCTTTGGCGACGGCGTGGCAGATATAGTCATCATGCTTGGTATCGCCTTTGATGACCACGCCCAGCGCAATGACCGCATCAATCTCATTGCTCATGGCCAGGTACTGCGATCCTAAAGTTAATTCAAAGCTGCCGGGCACGGTGTTGCGGTGAATGTTCTCTGGCCGGGCGCCGTGCTTTAACAGGGTTTCATAAGCGCCTTTGCAAAGAGCGTCGGTGATGTCTTTGTTCCATTCGGCTACTACTATTCCAAACCGTTTGCCAGAGATGTCTGGCAGTTTATCTGAGTTGTATTCGCTTAGGTTCTTTAGGCTGGTAGCCATGCGTTCTTCTGGTTAAAAGGGGACGATAGGTTTCTTGGATACACGTCGTTTTTGGCTTGTTTTCAAGAAAAGAGGCCAAAAACGGTTCTACGCAAAAATGCATAAAAAAACGGTTCGCTCAAGAGAGAAAATCTCCTCAGCGAACCGTTCTGTACATTTCTGTAATAGAAGCTTATTTAGCGGCAGACAGAGCCTCGTTGCGGGCTTTGTATTTCTTGGCGTCGTTTACTTCTGGCGCACCCGGAAAATCTGTGATGATGCGGTTGTACACCTCAGCGGCCTCAGAGTATTTGTTGGCAGACTCAAGCGCTACACCGGCCTTCATCAAGTACTGCGGCGTGAAGTACTCGTTGGCTTTGTGATCGGCGGCTTTCTTGTACAGGTCAGCGGCTTCTTCTTTCTTGCCTAGTTCCATGTTGGCGTCGCCTTGCAGGCTGTAGGCACGGGCCTGTAGCAACAAGTCATCAGACTTAAAATTCTCCAGGTAGTTCAAGGCGTCCTGGTATTTGCCGTCTTTCAACAAAGCCACACCCGCGTAGAAGTTAGCCAGGTTACCAGCTTTGGTGCTACCGTACTCATCGGCTACCTGCTTGAAACCGTCATGCTGACCGTCACCGTTGATGGCTTTGGCCAGAGAGTCAGCCTCCAGGTAATACTCTGCCTGGAACATGGCGGCCAGCGCCTCTTGGTTCTTGGTCTGCTGGTTCTGGTAGTACAGGAACCCACCTACCACGGCGGCGGCAATGGCCACAAAAATTCCAATCAGCAAGTTCTTGTGACGGTTCACAAAATCTTCGGACCCGCCTACAAGGCGATCTGCCAGGGCGTCTGGGTTTTCCACTAGCTCGAATTCGCTTTCTTGCTTCATTGTGTTATTTGACATCAGTAATATAAGATAATAAGTTTTATGCTTTCTGTTCGCCTTGCTAGCTCCAAGAACCACTCGTTTTAACAGAGCGTTCCCGCAGCGCCAAGGTTTAGTCCATTAAGTAAGGATAGTCTGCCTCAACGTAAATGTCTGTGTACAACTCTTTTGGATCTGGGTACGGCGAGTTCTCAGCAAACTCCACTGACTCCTGCACCTGCGCCTTGATCTTGTTGTCTATCTCTTCCAACTCCTGCTCTGTGGCAAATTTGTTCTCCAAGATAGTAAAACGAACGCTCTCAATTGGATCTTGATTACGATAGCTCTCTAATTCTTCTTTGGTGCGGTACTTAGCCGGGTCAGACATAGAGTGGCCTTTGTAGCGGTAGGTTCTAAACTCCAGGAACGTTGGACCCTCACCAGCACGAGCACGCTCAGCGGCACGGGCTACGGCGTCATGCACGTCTTCACAGCGCATGGCGTTCACCGGCTCAGAAGGCATGTCATACGATAGACCCAGTTTATACAATTCGGTCACGTTAGAAGTACGCTCCACAGAAGTACCCATGGCGTAGCCGTTGTTCTCTACTACAAAGATAACCGGCAACTTCCAGAGCATGGCCATGTTAAAAGCCTCGTGCAAAGCACCTTGACGCACCGCACCGTCACCCATGTACGTGATGCACAGATTGCCTGTCTTGTTGTATTTCTCAGCGAAGGCCAGACCCGCGCCCATAGGCACCTGCGCACCTACAATGCCGTGACCGCCTACAAAGTTTACCTCTTTGTCAAAGATGTGCATAGAACCACCCTTGCCCTTAGAGCAACCGGTGGCCTTGGCGTACAGCTCAGCCATAACGGCGTTTGGCGACGTTCCCAGCCCCAGCGGATGCGCGTGATCACGGTAAGCAGTGATCCATTTGTCATCTTTGGTAAGCGCGGTGATGGCACCGGCAGCGCAGGCCTCCTGACCGATGTATAAGTGACAGAAACCTTTGATTTTCTGCTGACCGTATAACTGGCCGGCTTTTTCCTCAAATTTGCGCATGAGCTGCATCATCTCATACCAGCGCATGTAGGTCTCTTTTGAAAATGCAGGGGCAGCGTTTACCTTTGCTTTCTTCGCTTTCGCGTCTTTCGTCTCCGCCATACTTTATGTCTGTTGTGCGTACTAGTTAAGTCAGGGGCCGGAAGGCAGCCGTAGTTTTCTCTAAAGATCTGCTACTGGCTATGTTCCGAAAAGTGTTAAACATGCGAAATTAAGAAAAATACCGGAAACAAATTAATGGTCCTCGAAAATCTACACCTGCTCCACTTTAAGAACTACGAGGAAGCCACGCTACCCTTTTCCACGCACATCAACTGCTTTATTGGCGACAACGGCAGCGGCAAGACCAACCTGCTGGACGCCATCCATTACCTGTCCCTGACTAAAAGCGCCTTTACGGGCACAGACCTGCAGAACATCAAGGACGGAGAAGACTACTTTATAGTGCGCGGCCGCTTTGTGAGCAATGACAAGGTGAGCGCCGTACAGTGCTACCTGAAGGCCGGCCAGAAGAAAATCATCACGCTCAACAAAACGCCCTATGAGCGTGTGAGTGAGCACGTGGGCCAGTTTCCGGTGGTACTGATTTCACCCTATGACACAGATTTGATAAGGGAAGGTAGCGAGGACCGGCGCAAGTTCTTTGACAGTCTCATGGCCCAGCTGGACCATTCCTACCTGGATTTGCTCATTCAATACAACTACGTCCTCAAGCAGCGCAACTCTTTGTTAAAGCAGTTCGCAGAGAAAAACTACGTAGACAAAGAGTACCTGCAGATTCTGGATGAGCAGCTCATGCCGTTAGGTACTGAGCTGAGTATCCGTAGGGCCGCGTTCCTGGAGACCTTTGAACCGGTCTTCCAGCGCCATTACCAGCACCTGTCGGGCTCCTCAGAACTGGTCACGCTGGGCTACCAGAGCCAGCTTATCCGGCAGAACTACGCCTATTTGTTAGACCAGAGCCAACGCAAAGACCTGCTTTTGCAACGCACCACCGTGGGCCCGCACAAAGACGATTTTGTGTTCTTGATGGCGGATAAAAGCGTGAAGAACTATGGCTCACAAGGCCAGCAGAAAAGCTACGTCATTGCCCTCAAGCTGGCGCAGTTTGAGGTACTGGCTCAGAAAAACGACAACAAGCCGTTGCTGCTACTGGATGACATCTTTGACCGCCTGGACGAGAAACGCATCACGCACCTCATGCAGCTGGTGGCCAACAACACCTTCGGGCAGATTTTCCTGACAGACACGCACCTGGACCGCACCGACAAGATTCTCCAGCCGCTTTCCAACAACATTAGGCGGTTCAGGATTTCCGAAGGCAAGGCAGAGACCATTGAGGACGAGGAGTTGTAGCGTCGTTCTGCGGAACGACGTGGTTCTACGCAGCCAATCCGTCTCCCGCACCTAGCATCTCTTTTGCCAACAGTAACCCAAAATTTACCCAAGAAGTGGGCTATTGGCTAAAGGAAGCGTGCTTGTTCCATGGAGACACGTCGTTCCGCGGAACGACGCTACGATTTACACACCCATCCAATTCGTTTTTCGCCTACTTTCTGGAAATCAAGGTAAAAACGATTAGCTTGAACTTCTAAACTCACTCCCATGAAAGCATCTTTAGAAGTAAGAGAACTGCAGGCAGATGACATTTCCCTCATTGCGGACTATTGGCTGAAGTCAGACCCGGACTTTCTGGTGAGCATGGGCGTGGACTTGCAGAAGCTTCCCTCCCGCGAAGGCCTCACCCACATGCTTACCCAACAGCTCAAAGCGCCCATGTCTGAGAAAATGACCTATGCGCTTATTTGGCTGGTGGACGGAACGCCAGTAGGTCACTGCAACGTCAACAACATTCAGTTTGGGCAGAGTGCGTACATGCACCTGCATCTGTGGCAATCAGCGACGCGGCAACAAGGCATGGGCACGGAGCTGGTCAAGAAATCCCTGCCTTTCTTCTTTGAGAATCTTGAATTGCATGAGCTCTACAGTGAGCCCTACGCACTCAACATAGCCCCCAACAAGACGCTGGAGAAAGTGGGCTTCACGTTTGAGAAGCGGTACGTCACCGTGCCCGGCTCGCTCAACTTTGAGCAGGAGGTCAACCGCTGGAAACTCACCAGAAGTGATTACCAAAGGATTGTAGCAGGCCAGCATTCTTAAAAGCAAATACCGTTTTTGGCTTACTTCCTGGAAATCAGGGTGAAAACGAAGGTGCAGAACTTAGCGTATTTCTGGGGATAACCGGGTGGATAAATTCATCTGCCGTAAAAGGATTTAGGCGCAGTTTAAACGGCTACCTTAGCAGTTCAGAACCCGCAAATCCTTACCCGCAAAACTATGTCATTACGCCCCTTGAACCCCAGAAGCCCCTTCATGCGCAAAGCAGACACCATCTCTTTGAAAGACAGCATTGAGGCCATGCTACGGGCGTACAAACTCAACGGCAAGCTCAGTGAAGTACAGTTGATAGCCTCTTGGGAGAAGATCATGGGCAAGGCCATCGCCATGAAAACGCAAGAAGTCTTTGTGCGCAACCGCAAGCTGTTTGTGCGCCTCACCTCTGCCCCGCTCAAGCACGAACTCAACATGGCCAAAGCCAAAGTGCTTACGCTCATTAACGCTGAGGTAGGCGAATCTGTCATTGACGACGTGGTGTTCTTGTAGATTCGTTATTGGTTGTTGGTTGCTCGTCATTCGTTTTTAGGGTATTTCTGAGAAATTAGCCTAAAAACGAAAAGACGTCGTACCATTCATCACAACATTAAGCAGGAGGGTTACACAACATCTAATTCTGCTGATTCGAAAAACGAACAACGAATAACCAGTAACGCGCCCATGCCAGACCCAGACTTCTTCAAACCCGTTTCCCATTCCCGCACTACGCTCACCGAGCTGATGATCCCAAGCTATGCCAACTTTGGCGGGAAGATTCACGGCGGTATTCTGTTGTCCTTGATGGACAAGGTAGCCTATGCCTGCGCGGCCAAGCATGCGGGCAATTACTGCGTGACCGTGACAGTAGACGGCGTGCATTTTCTACAGCCTGTAGAAGTGGGCGAGTTGGTCAGCTTGTTGGCTTCGGTGAATTACGTGGGTAGAACGTCTTTGCTGGTGGGCATTAAAGTGATTGCCGAGAACGTGAAGACCGGTTCTGTCAAGCACACCAACACGTCATACTTTACCATGGTGGCCAAAGGCGAAGACGACAAACCCGCCCAAGTACCCGGCCTCACCCTAGAAACCCCCGAAGACGCACGTCGCTTCATTGAGGCCCTGCAACGCAAAGAAATCAAAGCCCGCTCTGAGCAGGAGTTCAAGGAGATTAAGACCAAGCTGGAATTGCAACAGCATCTTCCGGTTTTGCAAGGGCAGCGCTGTCAAATGGCCTTTGACCTATAAGTTATCCACAGGCGTTTTTGGTCTATTTCTGTGAAATTAGGCCAAAAATGGAATTTTAAGGATTATAGTAACGGCGATAGCAATCTGGCTAGTTTCTCAAAAAGCTGTTTTACCTTGGAGCGGTTGCGCCACTCGTCTGGGTCAATCTTCTTGGCGTCCTTCAAGTCTCGGTAGAAGGCATTGTGCAGCTGTTGAGAGATTTCCTTGTCATAGACCACGGCGTTTACTTCAAAGTTTAGTTCAAAGCTTCGGTTGTCCATATTGGCGGTGCCCACCATGGACATGTTACCGTCAATGACCATGGTCTTGGCGTGCATGAAACCTTTCTGGTACAGGTAGATTTCCACACCCGCCAACAACAAATCATCATAGTAAGACCAGGCCGCGGCGTTGACTAGCGCAGAATCTGCGATGCCTGGCACCAACAGCTTTACAGAAACGCCACCCATGGCCGCTACGCATAAAGCGTTCAAAATGCTTTCGCCGGGGATGAAATACGGGGTAGTTATCAACACCTCTTCCTGTGCCAGATAAATGGACTGCAGCAAGGAGAAGAGAATGGTAGATGTTGGGGAATCTGGTCCGCTGGCCGCTATCTGCACCCTACAATGGGCATCTGGCACGGGCTCGGCAATGAAATAATGCTCCTCTGGGTGCAAGAACTGCCCCGAACAGAAATTCCAGTCACAGAAGAATAGGTATTGTAGATAATAGATGCCCGGGCCGTCAATGCGCAGATGGGTGTCTCGCCAGTAAAGCGTCTGCTTGTACGCTGGGTTATTGGTATAACGGTCTGCTATGTTGAGGCCGCCTACAAAGGCCGTCTTGGCGTCAATGATGATGATTTTACGGTGATTGCGGTAATTCAATCTATTGGCAAGTAACCAGAAATGCACCCTGTGGAACGGATGTGCCTCTACGCCCGCCGCTGCCAAGTCTGCCACGTACCGCCGCCTGATAGACCGGCTCCCATAGTCATCATAAATCAATTTGACCTGCACGCCCTCCCTAGCCTTTTGAATGAGCACGTCTTTAATCTGATTGCCTATTCGGTCATTGTCTATGATGTAGTACTCAATATGAATATGATGCTTGGCTTGCTTAAGGGCTTCCAGCACCTCAGGGAATTTCTCTTCGCCATTAAGAAGTACCTTGACTTTGTTGCCAGCTGTCAAAGGGCTAAAACTGTCTCTGAGCAAAAGCTTGATCAACTCTTTGTTGGCTTTTACCTCTGGGCTGCTGGTTTGCAGGTTCTTTTCTGAGTAGGCCGTCACGCGCTGTTCCAGTTCACTCATAAAGACCTCATCCTCAATCAGCTTTTTGGTATAGATGCGGCGTTTCTTGTAGTTAATCCCGAAGGAAAAGTAAATGATCATGCCCAAGAACGGCACAAAAATGGCGATGAGCAGATACGCTAGGGTCTTGGACGTGGAGCGGGTGTCATAGATGATGCGCAGACAGACCAGCACCAAAATGACCGTGTAAATACTGTTGCCCACCAGTATCCAATTCTCCTGGTCCAGCAGAAAGTCAAACGGCGATGCCTGTAATTTTTGTCTGAGGTTCTCTAGCATAGAGTTTACCTGTGGATAAGTATAGTTTTAACGAATTTCTTGACCCTCATCTGGCTTAAAAATCCTGTGGAAAAGCTGCTTGACGGTATGGCTATCCCACCCCTTAAAACGGCCTCTCTGTACGGCTAGCGTATTATCCAGCTTGGGGTTCAAGTAATAATGGAAGGCAAACGAAGAAGTAGTATCTCGCCAACCCATCACCTGCCCAAACCTGAGTACATTAAAGAGCAAGGTATCCTGCTTCTGTTGGGCAGTATAATAGCCTGCGGCAAACTGCTTAAGGGCTTGTACCTCTTGCTGGTCTGGATGCTCTGTTAATAAATGGCTGTTTCTAGGATAATAAGTAAATGCGGTAGTGGCGTCTTGCTTTTCAAACACAGACCGGTAGCCTATGTGATACCCGCTGTCTGAGGCCGCTACTACGTACCACAGCCAGTTGTTAAAAGCGGTGGGCGTGGTGAAATAGCTTTGCACCCGCAGGCCCTGTTTTGCTATGGAAGCGTCTACTCCCCGGTTGACTTCGGCTTTGTTCACGTTGGCGTAGCCTAGGTAGCCAAGCGGTAGCAACAAGCCCAAAATTGCCCAGCCTTTTCTAGCCTGAAGGGTGGTCCCTCGCACAAACAAAAGCGCCAAAACAGCCAAGATGGGCCAAATGGTAAACAGCGGGTCGGCTACGTAGAGCAAATGCCAGGAAAAACGCGTCTCACTGAAGGGCAACCACAAACCAGTGCCATACGCATTGCAGGTATCTAGCAGGTCATGCAGAAAGATTTGACCCAGAAAAAATAGCAAGAACGCTGTGAAACCCACAGTTCGGGTCTTCGGCCATTTGGCTAAAATAAAAGCCAGTAACAAAGCCAAACCAGCCCCGAAGACAAAGGAATGCGTGATGCCTCTATGTACTATAAGGTTCTGGGAGAAGGGTAACCACAGGGCCGCTACAATGTCTATGTCCGGCAGGTTCTGCGCAAGGGCGCCTACCCAAAGCGCGTGCCGGCCCAGCTTCTTGCCTAGCGTCAGTTCTCCTATACAAGCCCCAATGGCGGCGTGTGTCAATGAATCCATAACAGTGCAAATGTGGTGGGTGTACGTCTTAAATCAAAAAGGCGTTTTTGGCCTACTTCTTAGAAAATAGCCCAAAAACGCCTTACAGCAATAGAACAACTGCTATTCTTTGGTGAAGATATACTTGCCGGCACCCTGTTTTAAGGTGAACTGGTCATACACCCCCGCCTCATTGGCCTTAAACTCAATCTCAATGTTAGCGGGATCAAACACAAAGGTCTGTGCTGATCTTGGCTCTAAGTTAAACGCCGACTGCCCCTGCGCCTGCGACATCAGCTTGTCTCCTTCTTTGAACATGGTCACTTTTAAGGGAAACTGCTGTGAGACAAACGTGCCCTCATACTTACTCAGGTCCAGGCTAAGGTTTTTAGGGGTCTCATATGTTGGGATCTGGTAGGGCAGGTTAAACATGATGCTCTGGATGCCTATATGGGCGTTATTAGCGCTCATGCCCAAACCATTGAAGGTAGTAGCCATGGTCAGCTTCTGCTCAGGAAAGTACTTGATCATGGACTGGAACCCGTCAATGATGCCGCCGTGGCCGTATCCTACATGATTGTTAAAGGAATACTTTTGCAAGCCCAGACCATAGGCGTCTTTCATGGTTTTCATTTTTTCCAAGGAAGTTTGGGAGATGAGCTTGCCATTTAGCAGTCCTTGGATAAAGATGGCCAAGTCCTTAGTGGTAGAAACCACCGCACCAGCCCCGTGCGGAATGCTCATGTCTGTCTCTGGGGAGGCAGTCCATTGGCTGTTGACAAACGCATAAGAAGAAGCCTCCTTTTTGTTTTTATCAATCTTTCCGCCGTAATAGGTATCCTTCAACTTGAGTTTATCCACAATCTTTTTCTGCAGAACCTCTGCGTACGGCTTCTTGGTGACGCGCTCTACAACATAGCCCAGCAATACATAATTGGTGTTGCTGTAGTCATAGTTGGTACCGGGTTCGGCCTTTGGCTTCAATGATGCCATGATGGACAGCATCTCTTCCTGCGTTTTGGGTTGCGTCATGTACAACCCATAGGTGGGCACTGAAGTAAAGCTCGTCAACCCACTGCGGTGGTTCAACAGATGTTCAATGGTGATGGTAGACGCATTTTCAAACTGCGGAAAGTAGGTAGAAAGCGGCGTGTTTAGACTCAGCTTCTTCTCATCCACCAATTGCAGAATAAGTGTAGCCGTGAAGGTTTTAGAAATAGACCCAACCCGGTATCTGGTGGCGGTAGTAGCCTTATCCTTGCCTTGATCAGCGATGGTGGCGTAACCAATGGCCCTATTATAAACCGGCTTTCCATCCTGGTAAACAGCCACCGTGCCCATGATTTTGTCCTTACTTTCCATCACGGATAGTAGGCTGTCCATTTTGGCTTTATTGAAACCCTTTTGTTGAGCCTGCGCCACGCCCATAAATGGCAAGGATACCACTAAGCTCACGGCTGCTAATTTCCTGAGATTCATATCTGATTTTAAATAAGATTATCTGATAAATGAAAAGTGAAAAGGCGTTTTTGGGCTAAAATCTGTAAAACAGCCCAAAAACGCCTTTAAGGTATCGCTAAGCTAAAAAGACCAAACGTCTAATCATCTCGACTCCAACCCTGTGGATAACTACACCGTGAAATAGCTCTCCAATTGTTGGAGCGTAGTTTCATTGGTCTTCATGTCTTCTACTACCCTGCCTTTTTCTAGCAGCACAATGCGGTCGCAGACTTCAATCACGTGGCTTAGGTCATGGCTGGATATCAACATGGTCATGCCTTGGCGTTTTAGGTCTTTCAAGAGGTTCTTGAGGCGTATCTGTGAGCTTGGATCCAGGTTGGCAAAAGGCTCATCTAAAATCAGCAGCTCTGGGTCTGCCATGGCCGCGGCGGCCACGCCCACTTTCTTCTGGTTTCCTTTAGAGAAGTCTCTGATGTACTTGCGCTGGCCCAAGATTTCGCCGTTAAAAAAGTCTTGGAACCGCTCCAAGAAGGCCTGTATGTCTCCCTGGCTTAAACCGTTCAACTTGCCAATAAAGTTAAAATACTCTTCTGGGGTGAGGTAGTCAATTAAGAACCCTTCATCCAGGTGAGAGCCGGTGTACTGCTTCCAGTCCTCGGTGGTGCGTACGTTCACGTCTTTGCTCAAGACCTCGCCGCCAGACGGGCGTATCAAGTCCAGGATCATCCGGAAGAAGGTGGTCTTACCGGCACCGTTGTTGCCTACCAGACCAATGGTTTCTCCTTTGTTAATGGCCAATGCCGGAATGTCTACCACGGTTACGCCATTGTATCTTTTCTGAAGGTCGCGTACTGTTATCATATGCTTTATATTTTATCATGGGTGTTAAGCATTCTACTTAAACATCCATGCGGTAAATGACTAGTTTTTAAACGGTTAACTTTTACTAACTCTCCCAAGAAGCTTGGGTTATCCACACCTAGGCTGTCTGCCTGAAACCAGCGGCAATCTCATACTTCTGGGCGGTGAAGCGTTTCACTACCACCCCTATCAACTGCTTATGGAAGATGAAACCCATGATGCCCAAGATACCAAGCGTGGCTATGCCCCAGTAAGGTTGACCCAATAAATTGAAAGGCAAGAAGATTAAGATGGGCCCCAGCAGTATAGGCAACATCAAGATAAACTGAGAGGCACCCACGCCTTGCCAGTTAAAAGAGGCGCTCTTGCTCAGGTCAATGCGCTTCTTGTTGAACGTGCTCATATACAGCACCACAAACGTATTAATGCCTATGTTATAGAGAAAGCAAGCCGTATTAATGAGCATGATTTTACCACCAGCCTCCGGCAAAAGGCCATACAGCAAGGTAACAAGATAGGCTATCACACAAGCAGGCACAAACATCCAGAACTTGGCCAGATAAAACTTGTAGGGGCTTAGGCGCTTGGTCAGGAGTGCATCAAAATGAGCGCTTTGCCAGCCTGGCACAAACTGACCATAGCTCATCATCACAAAGCCCGTCATGAAGATGCCCGGAAAGATCATCATCACAAAGCCGTCTGTGTACATCTTGTTCAAGTAGAACACAAAACCGTACGCCAGAAAGAAGACAGACATCACCAGCACAGAGCGTGGGCGCTTGTGCCGCTGGATCAGGCGCAACTCCAGGCCAATCAAAGTCCCTATCTCGCCAAAACGCTGAAGGAACCCAATCTCTGAGCTGTCTCCTACTTTAGACGCTTTGTTCACCCGCATCTCTTCTGGATAGGTATGAGATATCAGGAAACTGTAGTTAAGATAGTATACTGCTGCCAGCAAAATCAGGGGCACTATCACCCAGATAGGCTGCGTACCCAAGGCATTGAAGAAGCTTCTGGAGCTGTCGCTTAAAGAGATGTAGTTGAGGTAGTCTGCCAGGGCCAAGCCAATCACGGCCAGCAAGAAGCCAAACGTCACCAACGGTTTTTCTACCAGCTGGCGCTTTACATAGAGCGTAATGAAGTTGTTCACCAGCGTGAGCAGGAACAGACCCAGTACCCACATCCAGGTGCCGGTCATGCCATACACCGCCGGCAAGGTTTTTACCGCAAAGGGAATGAACAAGAACAGCGGCAGGAAGTTGAAGAGGCTGGTAATGGACTTCCAGAGCACAAAATTGACCAGCCTGGACTTGCCCACCGGCAGATGCAGATACGGCTGAATGCCCAGCACCGGCAACTCCTGCAAGAAGAAACGCATGGCCAGGTCAATCAAAAAGTAGTAGAGCAAACCGCCGTTGACCATGGCCAACGTTTCTTTGCCCGGAAACATGTAGTTGAGGATGTTGTCCAGAAAGAACCCCAGCATCACCACATACAAGAGCATGAGGAGCATGAAGAAGCCCAGCACCAGATTCACGGTCAGGTTTTTCTGCCAGACAGAGGACCGGGTGGTTTCTTTCCATTGGTGCGAAAGAAGAAGTGAAAGCATAAGCAGGTTGTTATTTGGTAGTTTGTGTGTTTAGGCTATTAGTCCTTTAACTTACCAAAATATTACAAGCTCGGCCTGAATTCTTTACCAATAGATAGAAAAAACGCTATGTATGCCAGATGAAAGACCAGAATTGGAGCTAAGCTGCAACCTCCAGGCTTTCAAGTTCATGAAGCGCGCCTCTCAGGTTCTTTAGGTGATTGCCATACATCTGACGGATGTACCACCGCAGGAAGATATAGCCAAACACGCCGCCAATCACAAAGCCAATAATCAGTCGCAGAGACAACTGCTCCCAGGGCAAATGGGAAAGGTTGATGCCTTCGCCTAGTTTCAAATACACCAACTGACCCGCCGCCAAGCCAATGGGCGCAAACAGGACGTTGCTCCAGAAATAGAGTTTGGTGAGGCCAGTGAGCATCTCGGTGAGGTTTTGCAGCGTGCCGCGCAGGTTCTCAGAGGTCACGTTCAGGCGGCGCAGGTACTGCAGGCGTCCCAAGAAATAGCCCAGGAACGGCAGGCAGATGACCACAATCACCATGCAGAGTATTTTGAACACCATGTCATCCTGCACCAATACCACGCCCACGCCAAATAATAGCACCGTGAACAAGAGCATGGCCAGCTCAAAGTACATGTTCTTCTTGAGCTTGGTGACCGCATTCTGGGTGCGGGTTTTCAAAAGACCGCTAATCTGGTCTTCGGTGACCTGGTGGACTGCCGCCGTCTGAGCGGCATACACCTGCCAGGCGTCTTTGAGGCTATCTAATTTCATCGTACACAGGAGTAAGCAGTTTCTCTAGCTTGGCTTTGATGCGGTTTAGTTTCACGCCTACGTTAGATTTGGTGATCCCGATGATCTCGGCAATCTCATCATAGGACTTGTCTTCTAAATAGAGCATCACAATGGCTTTTTCCACTTGAGACAACTGGTCAATGGCGGAGTAGAGGTACTTGATTTTTAGTTCGTATTCAGCAGAGGTGTCTGGGGCCGAGGGTATCTGCAGGTCTAGGTCAGAGAGCGAGCCGTGGTGCGGCCTTCGGGATTCCTTCCTAAAACTAGAGACGGCGGTGTTCAAGGCCACGCGATACATCCAGGTGCTTACTTTAGATTCGTGCTTAAACGTAGGATAGGACCTCCAGAGTTGCAACACTATCTCCTGGAACAAGTCTTTTCGTTCCTCGGGGTCACGACAGTACATGCTACAGACCTTGTGGATCAAGGCCTGGTCCTGTGCAATGAGCTTGACGAATTCTTTCCTAAGCGCCGGATTTTCCACCGTAGTCTAAAAGTTTACCCCTATTGGTAGCCTAAGCCACAGGTAAATTACAGATTCTAGCCGATTTGCGGTAAAATTGTTGACGGCTGGTTGCTGATTGTTAGTTATCCTGCTGGTTTACCCCTCCCGTTTTCAGGCTGTTTTCAGGAAAATAGCCTGAAAACGGCGCCTTTGCAGGTGGCCTTTGACAATAGCGTAGTTCCGCGGAACGACGCTACAATCGGCAGACGGTCGCAAGGCCCGGCCTGTCCCGTGAACCAAGATAAAGCAAACCGTGCGCAGCACGCGTGACTCTGCAGCGACATTGGCTGGTTTTGCTTGAGGAAAGTTCATGGATAAGCAAGCCCAAGCAGAATTGGAACCGAAACCAGTCTTGGTTCTGAGCGCCTCTGTTGTTTCGTCGCCTGAAAGGCGGGGCCAAAGGCCCAGAGTACAACAGCAGTGCGAAGGGCCAAGACGAGGCCCCGCGGCCTTGAGCGCTTAGCGGAAGAAATGAAACAAGGCTGTGACTTCGCACTGGAAAAGACAGTAGTACTTAGGCATAGCCAAAGCCAGTGCGCCAAGTCTTTCCCAGAGAGTAATGGCAACTAGAGCGGCAGTCTCAGTCATTGGTGACAACACCAACAACGGCGAACAAGGCAGTGAGTGCGCACCGGAGAAAACGACATTACTCAGCAAAAGCCAAGACCGTGCACACAAGTTATAGCGTAAAAAAAGCCCCAGCAGTAGTAAACTGCTGAGGCCTTGGCATTTTTGGTCTGTTTTGACGGAAACAGCCTAAAAACGATGTCTGATATCAAGGGAAAATACCCAATGACTGATAGCTCACGCCAATTTTCTCAATGGCACTATAAAAACCAGCGGTGCGCAAATCCGTGATAGTGGACTTTTGCTTGGTTACTTCACGTATCTCATGGTAGGCGGTGATCATGGTGTCTTCCAGACCCGAATAAACCAAGTCCCGCTCATCGGCGCCATGAATGATGAGTTCCTTTTCCTCAGGTGACAGGCTTTTGCCGGTGTTCTTCTCAATGGTGTCTACTAAACGCTTCAGGCTGGCTTCTTCGGCGCGCTTGCCCATGCGGCCAAACCGTACGTTGGACAGGTTCTTGAGCCACTCAAAGTAAGAGACGGTCACCCCACCCGCGTTCAGGTACAAGTCTGGGATGATGACAATACCGCGGGCCAGTAGAATGCGCTCGGCCTCCTGGGTCACCGGTCCATTGGCGCCTTCCGCAATGATTTTGGCTTTTATGCGCGCGGCGTTGTCCTGGTGGATGACGTTTTCCAGGGCGGCGGGCAATAAGACATCGCACTCATGTTCCAGCAACTCACTGGAACTTTCCAAATAGGTGCAGCCATGGAAGCCTTTCACACTGCCATTCTGCAGGCGGTATTGGAAAAGCTCGTCTACGTCTATGCCGTTAGGGTTATATATGCCGCCTTCGCGCTCGGCAATCCCCGTGATGATGGCGCCGGCTTTCTGGCAGTAGATGGCGGCATGGTAGCCCACGTTCCCCAGCCCCTGCACTATGATACGCTTGCCCTCAATGCCCGGTGTTAAGCCCAACAGCTTTATAATCTCTGTGTCAGCTAGAGCCTCACGCAAGCCAAAGAACACGCCCAAGCCCGTCGCCTCGGTCCGGCCTCTAATGCCGCCCTGGCCTACCGGCTTACCGGTTACGCAGCCCAGCGCGTTGGTCTCGCCGTATTTAAAGGTGTGGTAGGTATCTGCTATCCAGGCCATTTCGCGGGCGCCGGTTCCGTAGTCAGGCGCGGGTACGTCCATGGCGGGGCCTATGAGGTTCTTCTTGATGAGCTCACTGGCAAAACGACGGGTTACTTTCTCTAGCAACTCAACGGAAGACGTTCTAGGGTTGATCTTCACGCCGCCCTTCGCGCCGCCAAACGGCACGTCTACCACGGCGCACTTAAAGGTCATGAGCGTAGCCAGGGCCACTACCTCGTCCTCGTCTACGTGCATGCTGTAGCGGATACCGCCTTTGGTGGGCAGCTTGTGATGGCTGTGCTGGGCACGTATGCCCTCAAACACTTGCACTTCGCCGTTTATCTCCACCGGAAAATTCACCTTGTAGACGCTGTTGCACGTCCTTATCTGGGCCAGAATGCCTGGGTTAAGGTTAGAGTGCTTGGCGGCATTGTCATAGTAGTAGTGGACGCTGTCTAGGAATTCTCTTCCGGGGGCTACATTGGCGCTCATAGTTTTCTGTTGGTTGATGACTAAACTAGAACGTACTAACCCTTGACTGCGTTGCTCCCTTTTAAATGTTCCACGGAGAACAATGTTGGAGACGTAAGATGTAAGACACAGGACTTCATGCTATGCCCATAGTTCGTTTTTGGTCTGTTTTCTGGAAAAGAGGCTAAAAACGAATAGTAAAACCAGGTATGGCACTATGCTAAGATTGAGTTTCTGGGGATTAATGCAGAAATTACAAGGCTATAAAGAACAAGTTGGCCTGTTTTAGTTATTGCTTTAAACCCTGGCCTGCTACTTTGCTCTAAGACCCAAAACCACCCTACACAAACAACCATGTTTAAATTTTCCACCGTTGCCTTGGCGGGCGCCTGCACCTTATTGATGAGTGCACCGCTGGCTCAGGCCCAGTCAATTGTAAGAATAGACCCGGTTATCAAGAAAATGACCGAAGAGGTCTCGGCCCAGGAACTGGAGCGCCTGGTGCGCAGCCTGGTAAGCTTTGAGACCCGCCACTCGCTTAGTTCCACCAAAGATAAAAAGAAAGGCATTGGCGCCGCCCGCAACTGGGCCGAGGCCGAGATGCAAAAAGCCGCCGCCTTGTCAAATGGACGCATGACCGTGACCCAGGACAAGTTTTTGGTGAAGGCCGATGGACGCCGCGTCAAGGAAGACATAGAGATGGCCAACGTCATGGCTACGCTCAAAGGCACCGACCCCAACGATGACCGCGTGTTCATAGTGAGCGGGCATATTGACTCTAGAAATACAGACGTGATGGACGCCGTAGGCAAAGCACCCGGCGCCAATGACGATGGCTCCGGAACTGCCGCGGTGATTGAACTGGCCCGCGTCATGGCCAAGCAGTCGTTTCCAGCTACTATCATTTTTGTCTGCGTGCAGGGAGAAGAACAAGGCTTGATTGGGGCCCGCCACCTGGCCGAGCGCGCCAAAAAGGAGAACTGGAACCTGGTAGCCATGCTCAACAATGACATGATTGGTAACTCTTTGTCAGATGAGACCGGTCTGGCAGACAATACCCGCGTGCGTATCTTCTCTGAAGGCGTACCTGCCCTGGAAACCCCAGAAATGATTGCCATGCGCAAAAGCACCGGCGGCGAGAATGACAGCCGAAGCCGCCAATTGGCCCGCTACATGAAAGAGATGGCCAGCCGCTACGTGCCGCAGCTAGACGTGGTCCTAAACTACCGCACCGACCGCTTCCTGCGCGGCGGCGATCATACCCCTTTCAGTCAATTAGGCTTCACGGCCATACGCGTCTGCGAGATGAACGAGAACTACCAGTATCAGCACCAGAACGTGCGCACAGAGAAAGGCATTGCCTATGGCGACTTCCCGGAGCATGTGGACTATGAGTACGTGCGCAAGAACACGGCTATGAACCTGGCTACCTTGTCTAACCTGGCTTTGGCGCCTTACTCCCCGGAGAACGTGGGCGTGGTCACCAGCAATCTCACCAACAAGACCGAGCTGAAATGGGAAGCCCCTGTCAAAGGCAAACGCCCGGCTGGTTACTACATCTTAATGCGGGAAACGTCTTCGCCTATGTGGGAAAAGAAAATCTACATAGACGGCGGCAATACCACTACTACCATTCTGCCCTACTCCAAAGACAACTACTTTTTTGCAGTACAGTCCGTTGACGCAGAGGGCCATGAAAGCCTACCTATCATGCCCAAACCGATAAGATAAGAACGCAAGCCCCTCTCCTTCTGGTGAGGGGCTTTTTTTGTTCGTCCGTTTTTGGGCTATTTTCTGGAAAACAGGCAAAAAACAGCCCGGCAGTTTACGCTGTAGGGCTGTTTGTTTTAAGGGCTTTGCCGTATAGACACGGTTAGTGCCCGTGCCGTGTAACCTTTCCTAGAATATTGTGGTTTATGAATATACACGTTGCTGGCAACAACTCCCTGTATTCTTGGTTATTCACCAGACAGGCAGTTTGACAAAACCGCTGTATTTCCTTTCCCATTACCGCTCTCCTACGCTATAGAAACATATTTATGCATCGTTCTTATTTCTTCTCTTGCCTGCTGCTGCTGCTCCTTTTGTTGGGCACAGGACTCCAGAACAGTACTGCCCAAAAAGTAGGATTGGTCTTAAGCGGCGGCGGCGCCAAAGGTCTGGCCCACGTGGGCGTACTCAAGGTGCTGGAGAAAAACCAGATTCCCATTGATTACATTGTGGGTACCAGCATGGGTGCCGTAGTGGGCTCTCTATATGCTGCGGGGTACTCGCCGCAAGACATTGAAGACCTGGTGCTGTCACCTAAGTTCCAGTACTGGGTGTCTGGCAAGCAATTAGAAGACCGTGCCTTTAACTACTTCAGTCTGGACCCATCACCGGCTGCCTTGCGGTTACCGCTTACCCTTCAATCCAGCCTGAAAGTACAGACCACTGGTGGTTTGATCAGTGACGTAAACTTGAACTACGCGCTGGCGTCTACGCTGGCGGCGGGCGGGGCCATTGCCAACTATGACTTCAACCAATTATTTGTGCCGTTCAGGGCCTTAACCGCCGAGATTTTCACGCGTCAGCAGATTGTGCAGCGCAAAGGCTCCCTGGCAGATGCGGTGCGTAACTCTATGGCCGTGCCGCTGGCGTTCAGGCCCATTAGGCAGTCAGACGGGCGCTATCTGTTTGACGGCGGCTTGTTCAACAACTTCCCCACAGACGTGATGCGCTCAGAGTTTAAGCCAGACGTGATTATTGGGGTGAACGTGGGCGATGTCTCCTTCAAGAAATACCCGCATGAGAAGGACGATGAGATTCTGGGTACTTCTTTGGTATTTTTAAGCTTTGACGTGGCAGACACACTGGCCGTGGGCAAGAACGGCATTCTCATTCAGCCAGACCTAGAGGGCTTTGGGACCACTGACTTTGCCAAGGTGAAGGAATTAATAGACATAGGCACCAAAGCCACTGAGGCCAAGCTGGACCAAGTGAAAGAGCGCATAGGCCGCCGCGTGGACACAGTAGATTTGATCAAACGCAGAGCAGCCTTTCAGGAAAAGGCCCCCCCTACCCGTTTTGACCGCGTGCGCGTATCTGGCCTCAAGGAAAATCAGAATGAGTACGTACGCAAATTCTTCCTGAAGAAAGGCGACTACTATACCATTGATGAGATTGAGGAAGGTTACTACCGCCTGGCGGCCAATGATTTCTTTAGAGGCATCTACCCGCGCATTCAGTATGACCCGGCCACCAAAGGCTATGTGTTAAGCGTAGACGCCCAACAAAGCAACAACGCCACCGCCGAGGTGGGCGCGGTTTTTAGTACCCGGCCTGTGGATAACTTGTACATGGGGCTAGAGTACCGGCACCTAACCAAGCTGTTGTATACGGTGGGCATCAATGCCAACGTGGGTAGGTTTTACACCGCAGGCCAGTTTGGGTTTAGGGTGAATGTGCCGTCCAGGTTGCCGTTTTATATGGAGCCTTCTGTCATGTACAGCAGTTTGAACTACCAGAACACCAGCTCCATCTTTGACCGCGAGGCCGCCAGCACCCAGGTACGCCAGCGCGATTTCAAAGTAGGTTTACAGGCCGGCCTGAGCCACAATTTTAGGGGCAGGTTTGTGTTAGACGGTGCTTTTTTCTCTAATGAAGACGAGTACGCCAACATTGAAGACGTGTCTTCTGATGACAAGCTAGACGAAACCGATTTAACTGGCCTAACAGCCGCCTTCCGGTTTGAGCGCAACTCTTTGAACCGCAAGATGTACTCTACCAAAGGACACCGCGCCGTATTGGGGCTGCGCGCCGTGCAGGCTACCGAGTTGTATAGACCGGGTTCTACCTCCATCATGCCAGAAGGCCGCGAAGAAGACCATACCTGGCTTCAATTCTCAGCTATTTATGAGGGCTATTATGAGGCAGAGGACAGAAAGAGCAGCTGGGGCTATTTTGCTGAAGGCATGCTGAGCACCCAGGGTCAGTTCTCTAATTTTAGGTCTTCCTTGACCAGTGCCCCTACGTTTCTTCCCTTGCCAGACTCGCGCACGCTGTTCCTAGACAATTACAAAGCCACTCGCTACGGAGCCTTAGGCCTAAGGTACTCCCGTAACTTCCTGACCAAGTTTGAATGGCGCACAGAGGCTTTTACCCACATCATTCACCAGCCTTTGCAAGAAGGGCCTGAGCAACGCGCGGTGCAGAAAGACGGCTTTAGCAGACCCTACCTGACTGCCAGTACCGGCATTATTCTGCAACTGCCCATTGGTCCGGCGGCCTTGCACGTGATCCATTATGACAATGACGCGCACCGGTGGTCTGTGTTTGGACACGTGGGTTTCTTGCTCTACAGAGGCCGCAGCCTGCAATAGTTAACCTAGTTTGCCTTAGTCGTTTTTAGCCTGTTTTTATGAAAAGAAGCAAAAAACGATAGTTGAGGCGACTCTTTGACAAGCCTCTTTTTGGCATGAATTGCTGTGGATAACCTAGGATTAGCAGCCACAAAAAACGCCCGCCTATCAGGGTCAGGTCCTGAGTAGACGGGCGTAAGGCCAAGGCGTTTTCTAGCCATTTCCCAGAAAACAGGCCAAAAATGAAATGCTAGCTACGGCGCTTCACAGATCCAGAACCACTCACGCGACTGTCAATTCTAGGCGAACCCTCATAAGACACGCGGCCGCTACCAGAAATGGTAGACTTGAGACTGTCCTTGGCTTTAATCTCGCAGGAGCCAGAGCCTGAAATTTTTACGGTGGCTTCTTTCGTCTCAAACTCATAGCCCTTCAAAGAGCCAGAGCCGCTGATAGAAGCCATAGCATGGTTGCTTTCGCCCTTTAAGTAAATATTCCCTGAGCCTGAGATTTTGCTTGACAGGTTATCCACATCTGCCTGCAAGGTAATACTCCCAGATCCGCTCACGGCCAAGTCCATACGCTCGCCTTTGAAGGTGTCTTTAGAAACCAGTTTGCCTGATCCGCTAACAGAAACAGCCTCTACTACAGGCGTGGTAATGTAAATGTTGACGCGTTTCTTATCATCAGATCCCCAGCTAATCCAGGAGCCGGTGTCTTTGCGTCTTATGTATAATCTGCCGTCCTTTACCTCGGTTATCAACATATCCAATTGGTCTTTGTCGCCTTCTACCCTTACGCTATGGCTGTTGCCTTTCCGCAATTCTACATGGGCAGGATAGCCTAGGCTTATCTTAGTAAAAGCACCCACGTTTCTATCTTCCTGTTCTCTTAAAACGGTAGAGAATTTAAATGAGGCCAAAGTGGTGGCTAGGGCAACTAGCAGAAGGGCAGTGAGTAGAGAATGTCTTTTCATGGTTTTTGAAGTAAGGTATATTCCAAAGATGAAGACTTAAGGGAAAGGGTTGCTTATAGCCTAAGATATTTTTTGATGTTCCTTTATTAAATAGTCAGGTACTATATGTTTTATGCGCAAGGTATCTAAGGCGTTAACTCTGGTGGGGTTTGAATTAGCCCAGCTTCTATTCTTTCTTAAGGTGGGTTTATTTTATTAGCATGGCTGGAAGCGTTGCTCTCTTATGTGTTTAGTTTTTGCACTTGCTTTGGCAGCAGTTTTTGCCGCCGTTGCTGGTGTTCTCACCAACGACCAAGACTGCTTCTCCAGCTGCAATCCCATTGTACACTGCTGTTCAAGTGCACACCGTTGGCTGTTCCTGAGAAATACCGTCTTTACCGATGCGCACCACCTTTCTTGTTGCATCTTCTCCGCTAAGCGCTCACGGCCGCGGGGCCCCGTCCTGGCCCTTCGCACTGCTGTTGTACTCTGGGCCTTTGGCCCCGCCCTGGCGGGCGACGAAACAACAGAGGCGCTCAGGACCAAGACTGGTTCTGGTTCCAATGCTGTTTAAGCCTGTTGGTTGATTACTGTTGGTTGGAGGTAAAGTCCGTCCCTGTCGCTGCAGAGGCATTCGTGCCAAGGCACGGTTTACTTTATCTGCTGGCACGGGTCCGGCGTAGGCCTGCGGCCGTCTGCTGATTGTAGCGGCGTGGCACCGATACGACGTGGTCCAGCGCAGCAATCAACCGCCCCATCCGGAAAAACGTCCTCTGCAAATGGAAAGAAATTCATCCCTGCCCAGAAGGAAGGCCCATGCAACTTAACCGCTACTGGTAGCGCTTAGAGACGCTTTTACTAGTAGGCATTTGGTGTATGAGGTTCTTGATTACAAAGGGGTAAATGAAATTTCTAATCAAGAACTACTGGTCAGTGTACATCTAGTTAGGAAAGAGCAGTCATACATCCAATTCTGTAGGATCATCTTGAATCTTGCCTGTCCAATAGCGATGTATTTGCTTTACAAGGATTGGGTAAGCGTCTTCGTTTTTAGCCTCTTTTGCCAGAAATAGCCCAAAAACAGCAAGAGCGGCCCTGGGGGTTTGGCCGCTCTTGCATGTATGAACAATAGGATGGATGGGTTAAAAGGTAGTGGAAACGGGTGCGCTCAAGACGCCGTTTATCTGGTGCCAGGTGCCATTAGAAAACGGCTGGTCTGCGTTGGTTATCTTAACGCCATCTATTAGAATAGCGCCTTTCTTTTTGAGTATTCGTAGGGAACCGCCGCCGAAGGTTTTTAGCCGCGCCCCATCATGCATGTCTTTGGTGGTAACGTTGCCCTGCACAATGTGCTGCGATAGAATAGTCTTCAGCTCATCTGGGGTCTTGCTTCTCAATTGCACCAAGCCTTCTTCTGAGGGCGCAAAGAAGGTATAAGCGCCTGCGCTAGATAGAACAGGCATAAGCCCCGCCTTAGTCACCAAGTCCAGTAAGTCTTTTTGATTACTACTTACAATCCCTTCGGCGATGGTGGTCAACGGCAACTTGGCTGTGCCGGCCGTAGAGGCGGTCACTACCTGCGCGTGGCTAGTGACTGGTATCGCCAGACTTATGCTTAGCAGAAACGCTGCCTTTAAAATACGCAATTCACGCTTCATCTTATTAACCTCCGTTCTGTCTGTGTATGTAATATATACGCAGATTTGAAGAAATAAGATGAGCCCGCTTACAAAGGGAAAATACAATATTTATCCTATAATTAATTCTAAGAATCTAGGGAAGTATTCTGGTACCAGACCCACCGTAAACACCACCCCAAAGAGCGCCCCGTAGAAGTGGGCACTATGATTGATGCCATCGCCGGCACGTCTGGCTTGGTAATAGGAATAGGCTAAATACAAAGCGCCAAAGATGTAGCCTTTGATGGGCAAAGGTATTGGGAAGATGATGAGTTCTGAGGTTGGGTTGAAGTAAATACTAGAGAAGATAATGGCCGCTACCCCACCAGACGCTCCTAATGAATAATACCCTCTGTCATTTCTATGCTTAAAATAGGTTGGCAGATCTGACAGCACGATGGCTCCCAAGTACAAGGTCAAGAATAAGACAATGCCCATGGTTGGCCCAAAGATGGCTACAAAGTACTGCTCTACCACTCCCCCGAACATATAGAACGAGAACATGTTAAAAAACAAGTGCCCGAAATCTGCGTGCAGAAAACCAGAGGTTAACAAGCGCCACCACTCATTGTCTTGGGCCACCGTCTGCGGGTGATGCACCCAAGCCTCCATGAGGTTCTGGTTGCGCCAGGCGTAGATGGAGATGCCAACGGTGATAAGGATGAGTATAATGGTGATGCTAATAGGGAAAGGCATGGTTGGTGATGATTGGTAGATATTGAAATAAGATAAGAGCCCTCTTATGGCCTCAAATGATTGCAGGGTCTAAATGCCCTATTTATTTTAAATTAAGCTTATTAGCAGACAGATAAGCGGCAAGATTCTTAAATATCATCGTCTCACTGTTTACTTGTAGCTCACATTTCTTAGATGTGATGTCTTTGCCTTTTTCATCCGTCATTTTATAAGTGCTGTCTATTCTGGTAAAAGATGGCGAATACAAGTTGATTACTTTCTCCCTTGTTACGTCGTCCACTAATTCATTATTGGGACAAAAGGTATTAAAAGCGCTTACCAGCTTCTCAAACGCAAACGTCTTGCCTTCTTCTGTAAAGTAGTGGCTATACATTATGTCCCAATCGCCGCTTTCACTGTAAGGCATTTCTGCTATTCTAATGATGCGTCCTTGGCTGTCCAATTGAAGATTAAAGGTGCTCTCTACCTCTTCTGGCCAGTTGTTATTTACTACCTGCGTAAGCTCTCCGCTGTTGGGGAGCTTCACCCAAACCTGAAACTGCTTTCTGTTTGGGGTAAGTAGCGTATCCTTAATTTCAACATCAAACAGTGAATCAATTAAGGCCTTCTTTTGACGTAACGCCTCCTTAACAACTATTGTATCCACAGTAGCTCCTATCGTAGAAACTTCTACAGTTTCATTCCCAATAGAATCACCTTGCTTTGATGTACAGGCAAAGGATGATAACGCAATCAAAGCCAGCCCTACTACTTTATGCATCACAGACGGGTTTTATACATCAAGCTCTATAAAAGAAATTACTTTTGAAAGAGCTACTTAGATTGTTGATGAGAACACCAACAATGGCGAAAAGGTAAAACTGCTTAGGGCAACCGCAAGGGATTGCCCCTACCTTGAAATGCTTATAATATGCTTTGCTCTCGTTTTTGGCCTATTTTATGTAAAACAGCCTGAAAACGAAAGCCCATTTTCACATCTCCACATTTTCAAATTTTCACATCTCCTTAGCTATCCCGCTCTATCAATTGAATGGCCAACGTTCTGAGCAAATCCTTCTTGTTATTCAAAGCATTCACTTCCTGCAGGTGGTGCAAGGCCTTCTGGAAGTAATGGTTAACCTGGGTTTGGGTGATGTCTTGGATGTTGAGACGGTCATAGATGGCTTTCACGGCCTCTACTTTATCCACATCCGTTCTGCCCTGCCAGCTTAGCAATTCTTTCTGCTCCGTAGCCGAAGCGCGTTCTAAGGCAGTTAACAGCAGGTACGTTTTCTTGTCTGAGACAATGTCTCCACCTACGCGCTTGCCAAACTTGGCCTGCTCACCGTAGACATCCAGTAAGTCATCCCGCAATTGGAAGGCTAAGCCCATGTTGATGCCAAACTCCTTTAAATGCTTGGCATCTTCAGCATCGGCGTTATTTAAAAGCGCGCCAAGTTCTAAGCTGAAGCCCAGCAAAACGGCTGTCTTCAGTTTAATCATCTCCAGGTACTCGTCAATGGTCACGTCCTGGCGGGTCTCAAAAAGCATGTCCAATTGCTGGCCTTCGCAGACCTGGGCGGCGCAGCTACTGAACAGTTGCAGAGCCATGGGCAGTTTGGCGGGTTCAATGCCTATGAAGTACTCATAGGCCCGCACCAGCATCACATCTCCGGAGAGAATAGCCACGTTGGTGTTCCATTTCTCATGCACCGTGGCTTGTCCTCTTCTAATAGGTGCCTGGTCCATGATGTCATCATGCATGAGCGTGAAATTGTGGAAAACCTCTACACCAATGGCCGGCATCACCGCCTTTTCTACGTCATCCTCAAACAGATATGCGCCCAGCAAGGTGAGCAAGGGACGTATGCGTTTGCCGCCCAGTTGCATAATATACTGGATGGGCTCATACAGCTCCCTGGGGTTTTCACCATACTGGAGCGTGGAAAGGGTTTGGTTGATTCTCTCGGAGAATTGGGAGATATCCACAGCGGTATTCTTTAATTGTGTTGTCAAAAAAGTAGTTGAAAGGAGGCTACTTTGCGTCTGCAGTCAAAGCTACTGTAAAATAAGGAAACGGGCTGTTTTGTTTAGCCAAACAAGAAAAAAGCGTTTTTAGCCTCTTTCCTGGAAAAGAAGCCAAAAACGCTTTACGTGTTTAGTGTTACTTATTTCTTGACAGTATCTATCAACTCAAGGTCAATAGTACGGTCCAGAATGTTGGCGGCCTTCACTTCTACAATCACCTCATCCCCGAAGGAAATCATGCGCTTGTTGCTACGACCAATGATGCGGTAATTAGCCGAGTCCAGCTCGTAGAAGTCGTCCTGCAGGTCTGCCAGACGAATCATGCCTTCGCACTTGTTCTCTTCTATCTCCACGTACATGCCCCACTCGGTCAAGCCAGAGACAATTCCTTTGAACTGCTCGCCAATGAAGTTGTTGATAAACTCCACCTGCTTGAACTTGATAGAGGCCCGTTCTGCGTCTGCAGCGCGTTTCTCCATGTCTGAAGAATGCAAGCAACGCTCTTCAAACTCTTCCACGTCAGCAGAGTCCTGTCCATGCGTGTACCGGTCAATAAGACGGTGCGCCATCATGTCTGGGTACCTTCTGATAGGTGAGGTAAAGTGCGAGTAGTGCGCAAAGGCTAGTCCAAAGTGCCCTTCTGGTTCTGTGGAATACTTGGCCTTGGCCATGGTTCTGATGGCCAGGCTTTGAAGGACGTTCTGCTCAGGCTTGCCTTCGGTTTGGTCTGCCAGGCTGTTCAACTCCTTGGAGATGTCACGGCCTTCGGCTAGATTCAAATTATAGCCAAACTTGCGCGCGAACATGGAGAAGTTCAAGAGTTTCTCTGGGTCTGGGGCGCCGTGGGTACGGTACACCATGGTCAGTTTGTTCTTGCCCTTCTTAATGTGGTACACATGCTCGGCCACGTACTTGTTGGCCAACAGCATGAACTCCTCAATCAATTTGTGCGCGTCCTTGCGTTCCTTGATGTATAAGGATAACGGCTTGCCGTTCTCATCCAGCTTAAACTTCACCTCAATGGTTTCAAAGTTCACGGCGCCGTGCTTAAAGCGCTTGTCCTTGAATTTCTTGGCTAGTTCGTTCAGCTTCAGAATCTCATCCTTGTAGTCGCCTTCGCCGGTTTCAATCACCTCTTGGGCGTCTTCATAAGCAAAACGTCGGTCTGAGTGGATGATGGTACGTCCAATCCAATAGTCATGGATTTTGGCGCTCTCATCTATCTCAAACACCACCGAGAACGTGAGCTTATCTTCATTGGGTCTCAATGAGCAAAGGCCGTTAGACAAGCGCTCCGGAAGCATAGGGATGGTACGGTCCACTAGATACACGGATGTGGCTCTGCGGTAGGCTTCCTTCTCCAGCTTGGTATTGGGCTGTACATAGTGCGTTACGTCGGCAATGTGCACGCCAATCTCCCAGTTGCCGTTCTCTAGTTGACGCATGCTCAAGGCATCATCAAAGTCCTTAGCGTCTGCCGGGTCAATGGTAAAGGTGGTCACATCTCTAAAATCACGGCGCTTGGCAATCTCTTCCTTGGTGATTCCTTCAGGAATAGCATCCGCCTCAGCTTCCACGCTCTCCGGGAATTCAAACGGCAAGCCGAATTCCGCCATAATCGCGTGAATCTCGGCGTTGTGCTCACCGGCTGGCCCGAATACTCTTATGATTTCACCCGTCGGGCTCTTCTTAGGGTCTTCTGGCCATTCGGTTACTTTCACCATCACTTTGTCGCCGTCTTTGGCGTCTGCCAAGTTGCGCTCGCCCACAAACACGTCAAAGTACATGCGTTTCTGGTCAGGTACCAAGAAGCCGAAGCCCTTGCCCATTTGCAGACGGCCCACCACTTCTTCGCGCTCGCGCTTGAGTACTTCCACTACTTCGCCCTCGGGCCGGTCACTAGGCTTACGACCGCGTCTCACGGCCACACGCACGGTGTCACCGGTCATGGCAAACATGAGTTTCTCTGTAGGGACGCGTATGTCCTGCTCAGAATCCTCACAGATGACATAGGCGAAGCGTCCGTTGGCCAAGTCTACCTTACCAATAAGCGTTTCACTGCCACGTCCGCTAAAGCGGGTAGAGGTAGTGCGTCTTTCACCGCGGTCACCGGCATCCTCGCGTTTAGGGCTGCGCGTGCGTTCGCCTTTAAAGTCTGGGTTGAAAACGTAGGCGTCATTCTGCAAATGCACAATCTCACCGGTCTTCCGCAATACTTTAAGCAAATTGAATACCTCTTCACGCCCGCGCTGGTCATTAATGCCCAGACGGCGGTGCAATTGGCGATACGTGAATACTTTCTCTGGGCTCTGGCTGAAGATGTTAATCAACACGCCCGCCGAAATCTGGCCAACGTTTGGTCCGTCTTTCTTTTTAGAACCCCTTTTATCTTTAGAGGCCGAGCCTCTGCTGTTGCTTGATTTTTCGGACCGCGGGGCAGATGGCCCCTTTTCGTTACGGTCTTTTCTTTTTCTTTCCATTATTACTAATTACAAATTGTATCTGGCAGACGTACTTTTTCTAAGACGGCCTGCCGTTTTTATCGCTCTCTTGCAAGAAGCGATGGGAACTCCAGCAAATGAATGTTGTGAGTTGCTGATTCAATGGAGAACCTAAGGATAATCGTTTTTGGCCTGTTTTGCTAAAAGTAGGCTAAAAACGGAAGCTTTGAGCGCTTCGCAAATATATCTATTCGTCTATACTTGCTTTTAATGCTTTTCGTTTCTCTTGGGCTGTTAAAATATCATTAACATCACCTTTGGGGATGGACTGAAGCAAGGTATGGGTATAGGGGTGCTGTGGACTCTCAAAGATCTGCTGCGCGGGCCCTTGTTCTACTATCTGTCCTTGGTGCATCACAAAGATGCGGTCGGCCATGAACCTAGCCACGGCCAAATCATGGGTGATGAACAGGTACGTGATGTTGAACTCGCGCTTAAGACGGTTGAGAAGATTGAGCACTTGCGCCTGCACAGAGACGTCTAAAGAAGAGACGGCCTCATCACAGATGATACACTTGGGCTGGAGCGCTACGGCGCGGGCTATGTTGATACGCTGGAGTTGCCCGCCTGAGAATTGATGTGGATAACGATGTATATGTTCTGGCAAGAGATTCACAGTCTGCAACAATTCTAATACGCGCTGTTCCCGCTCTTGCCGGCTCTTTAACACCCCGTGCACCTTCATTGGTTCCATGATGGCGTCCCCAATGGCCATGTGCGGATTCAACGCCGAAAACGGGTCTTGGAAGATAATCTGGAAGTCCTTGCGTCGCTTTCTGAGTTCTTTGGAGGACAGATTTTTCCACGCGATGCCATCTAGTAGAACATTCCCATTGGTAGGTTCTACCAAGCGTAACAAAGCCCGTCCTAAGGTAGTTTTTCCACAACCCGACTCTCCTACCAGCGCTACTGTCTCACCCGGATAAATCTCAAATGAAACGCCGTCCACGGCTTTGACTACTTCCTTTGGCTGCAAGAAGATGGAACGCCTCACTGGCAAGTATACTTGTAGATTTTCTACCTGAATAAGTGGTTCCTTATTCTTATTTACAATTGGTGTGCTTGTTGGAGCTTCCTGTTTGTGCTTATTATCCACATATTCTGCGGTGTGCTTTTCCTTCATAAAGTCTGCCACAGTGGGCAACACCTTCGCCTGGGTATGCAAAGACGGTCTACATGCTAACAGTCCTTGAGTATAGGGATGCTGCGGATTGGTGAGAATATCCAAGACGGTTCCCTGTTCTACTACTTTGCCTTGGTACATCACCAGCACCCGGTCAGCCATCTCTGCCACCACGCCTAGGTCATGCGTGATAAAGAGCATGGACATGTGGCGCTTCAGGCAGATGTCCCGTAGCAAATCCAGAATGGCGGCTTGTACGGTGACGTCCAAGGCGGTCGTGGGCTCGTCTGCTATTAATATGGACGGATTGCAGGCCAGGGCCATGGCTATCATGACGCGCTGCTTCTGTCCCCCAGACAGTTCATGTGGATAAGCATTGAATTTCTTAGCAGGGTCTGGGAGCTGTACCAACTCAAAAAGCGCAATAGTGCGGTGCATGGCCTCTTTCTTAGATATGGGAAAGTGGATGAGGAGAGCCTCGGCTACTTGTTTCCCACAGCGCATGACGGGGTTCAAAGAAGACATAGGCTCCTGGAAAATCATGGAAATCTCCCGGCCGCGTATCTTCTGCAACTCCTTCTCTTTCAACCGCAGTAAATCTACTTCGCCTAATTGCTCTGATTGAAAAATGGCCTGGCCGTTGATTATGCGCGCAGATGGCGTGTTCAATAGTTGCAACAATGCCAGGGAGGTAGCGGTTTTGCCTGAGCCCGTCTCTCCTACTATGGCCAAGACCTCGCCTCTCTGGAGCGTGAAGTCAATCCCCGCTACTGCCTTGGTATGCACGCCTGCCGTAGAAAATTCAATTTCTAGGCCGTTGACAGTAAGAAGAGGCGAGGAATCTTGCACAGAGTAGTAAGGGATGAGGAAAAATCAAAGGTAATGAAATAGAGTAAGCCGTTGGTTCTTAGGACAGCGTTAAGGAATGTGTAAAAATTCACGGTTTACTATACAACTAAAATAGTCAAACCTAAGTATGCCACAATACCCCTGTTCAAGGACTCCCCCCTCTAAAATTAAATACCTCACACAAATTGTATATGAAACACATTCACTACCTAACCTCACTTTGCCTAAAAACAGCCTTCGTGGCCGTTCTATGCAGTGTAATCTCCTTCTCGGCCTCAGGGCAACATGTTTACAAAAACAGCTTCCGGTCAGGTGTTGCCTTTGCCTATATTGTAGAGGGAGACAACAGTGGGGCTTTGTTCTCTAACCAATACAGTCGTGAGCTGACGGACAGATTGAACGTGGCCATTTCTGGTGAATATTTAAGCTCGTCAAGATTTGACCAGGGCAAGAAGATTTTCACGTCAAGAAAGGCTTTTGTCATGTTTGACACCTCTGTGTACTTTGATTTGTTGGAGAATGATAAGTTCACCATCAAGATTGGGGCGGGCCCGGCCGTGCGCAGACGCTCTGAGCTAGACTTGGCCAAAGGTGCATTAGGTGATAATACCACTCCTGGCGCAACTCCAGATGAACAGTTCATCCATACCCGTGAAAAAGACTTTGGGGGGAAGATTGCCTTGGAGAATGACTTCTTCAGTGACAACCGCTTGTTCTTTGGCTGGAGAGCCACTGGCTACCTGTACAACAAAGGCACCTCTATCTTCTCTGTAGGCTTAAACATGGGCTACGCGTTCTAAACTACTCCAACTTAGTATAAACGAAGAAGCGTTTTTGGCCTACTTTCTGGAAAGTAGGCCAAAAACGCTTCTTCGTTTTAAGGCAATCTGTTATGCCTGCGCTTGTACGGCTGGCTCTTGGTTTAAGAATCTATTCTGATTGAAGACGATAATCAATACGCCTACAAAGATGGCGGCGTCTGCTACGTTAAAGATAGGCCACAAAGACATAGGCGTTCCACCAATGATGGGAATCCAATGCGGTAAGATGCCTTCCCAGATGTCCAGATAGAACATGTCAATCACCTGGCCGTGCAACCAAGGGGTAATCACGCCATACGGCGCATTGTCAAACAACACGCCGTAGAAGGTACTGTCAATGAGGTTACCAATGGCACCGCCTAAGATGGCGGCCACGCACCAGACTAAGCCTTTGTGCGCTTTGGTTTTCACCAGGTAGTACACCAAATACCCAATTCCCACCATAGCTACCATTCTGAACAGGGTTAAGATCAGTTTACCGTAGTCAGAGCCAATCTCCACGCCAAAGGCCATGCCTGGGTTAAGCGTGTAATGCAGTTTAAACCAATCGCCAAAAACCGGGATCTCGCCGGGCAGGCCCATCTGCATGTTATAGTGGACCAGCATCTTAACGGCTTGGTCAATGGCAATCACCAGCAAGGTGAGCAGGTAGTATTTTGTGTACTTCATGTGAGAAGGTTAACCTTCGTTTTTGGCTTCTTTTCTAGAAAACAGGCCAAAAACGAAGGGCAAGTAGAATCAAATGTAGTTGTTTTAACGGACTACTTCTATGCGAACCGGTAAAGAAAAGCCTTCCATGTCCAGAACGGTGGCATCACCTTCATTAAAGGCTGGCACGCCGGCCAGGTCTACCGCCTGTATCTCCTCAGCGATGTAGTTGCCAAACAGTTGCAAAGCGGCACGCACTTCTTCCTGGATGTCCTGGATGTAGACTTTGATTTTGTCTTGTACTTCCAGGCCGCTATCCTTGCGCAGGTTCTGCAGACGGTTCACCAATTCGCGGGCCATGCCTTCTAGACGAAGTTCCTCAGTCAAGGTAATGTCAAGAGCCACGGTGATGGTGCCCTCTGAGGCGACCAGCCAGCCCGGGATATCCTCAGACATGATTTCCACGTCCTCACGGCTGAGCACGGTGGTATCGCCGTCAACGGCAATCTCAAAGAAGCCTTCGCGCTCCATTCTGGTAATGTCCTCCTGGCCCATGGCCTGAATCTGTGCGGCTACTATCTTCAACTTAGGTCCGAACACTTGGCCCAGACGCTTGAAGTTCGGCTTGATTTTCTTCACCAAAATGCCGGTCGTGTCTTCCAGGTATTCCAAGCTCTTCACGTTCACCTCAGAAAGGATCAAATCCTCTACGGCCTGCAACTGGGTTTTCATCTTGTCATCCAGGATAGGCACCAAGATACGGCTCAACGGCTGACGCACTTTGATCATCTGCTTTTTGCGCAGGGAGTGCACCAAAGAGGACACGCTTTGGGCCAGTTGCATGCGCTCTTCCAAATCTGTGTCTACCAGGTTCTCATTCACCAGCGGGAAACGCTCCAAGTGCACAGACTCAGACAGGCTGCGTCCGCTTACGCGGTTCAAGTCCAGGAACAGGCGGTCCATGTAGAACGGCGCGATAGGAGCCCCTAATTTGGCCACCGTCTCTAAACAGGTGTACAGCGTTTGGTAAGCGGCCTGCTTGTCTTGGTTCAATTCGCCTTTCCAGAAGCGTTTGCGGTTCAGGCGCACGTACCAGTTACTCAATTCATCTGCCACAAAATCCTGGATGGCCCTGGCTGCCTTAGTCGGGTCATAGTCGTCAAAATAGCCTTCTACTTCTCTAATCAACGTATTCAGGCGCGATATAATCCAACGGTCACTTTCGGTGCGCTGGTTAACCGGTACAGGATCTTCTTGGAACGTGAAGCCGTCTAGGTTGGCATATAACGCGAAGAACGAGTACGTGTTCTGCAAGGTCCCGAAGAAACGGCGCTGTACCTCGGTGATCCCGTCCAGGTTGAACTTGAGGTTATCCCACGGTGGCGCGTTCACAATCATGTACCATCTGGTGGCATCCGGCCCGAAACGACCGATGGTCTCAAACGGGTCAATGGCATTGCCTAGGCGCTTGCTCATCTTGTTGCCGTTCTTGTCCAGCACCAGACCGTTGGCAATCACGTTCTTGAACGCTACGCTGTCTTCCAACATTACGGCAAGCGCGTGCAAGGTAAAGAACCAGCCACGGGTTTGGTCTACGCCTTCAGCGATGAAGTCTGCCGGGAAATTGGCCTTGAACTTGTCATGGTTGTCAAATGGATAATGCCACTGCGCATATGGCATGGCGCCCGAGTCAAACCAAACGTCAATCAAATCCGTCTCGCGTTGCATAGGCTCACCTTTGGCGCTTGCTAGGACGATGTTATCTACATACGGTCTATGCAGATCAAAGCCGTCGTAGTCAATGTCCGTCAAGAAGAATTCCTCGCGGGGCTCTTCGGTTCCGGTTGGGCTTAGCACAAACTCACCGGCGAACTCAAACATATTGTTCGCCTCTTTTTCATCTTTGTTACCGGTATGCACAGGCTTGGGCGCCGGCTTGCCTTTGCGCAAAGGATTCTCCTGCATGAACCCTAACTGGATGCTGCGCTCAATCTCTTTGTCTAGCTGCGCCACAGACCCGATGCAGATTTCCTCAGAACCGTCTTCGGTGCGCCAGATAGGCAACGGCGTTCCCCAGTAGCGCGAACGCGACAGGTTCCAGTCTACCAGATTCTCCAACCAATTGCCAAAACGGCCGGCGCCGGTAGATTCTGGTTTCCAGTTGATGGTCTTGTTCAGTTCTATCAATCTTGCCTTTACCGCCGTGGTCTGGATAAACCAGCTGTCCAGCGGGTAGTACAAGATAGGCATGTCGGTGCGCCAGCAATGTGGATAGCTGTGCTCGTATTTCTCTACCTTAAATGCTTTGCCTTCTTCTTTGAGCTTGATGGCTATCAACACATCAGTGCTCTTGTAGTCGGCGCCGTTCTCGTCTAGCTTGTCATAGTTCTTAACAGGCATTCCGGCAAAGTCCGTAATCTCTTGAACAAAGCGACCTTGGCGGTTCACAATCGGAGCTGGCTTGCCGTTCTCATCAGTTACCAACAGCGCTGGGATGTCATTCTGAGCGGCTACTCTAAAGTCATCGGCGCCAAACGTAGGCGAGATATGCACAATACCAGTACCGTCCTCGGTGGTGACAAAGTCGCCTATCACTACTCTAAACGCGGGCTTGTCTGGCTGTACATACGGCATCAACTGCTCATACGTCACATCCTTGATTTGCTCGCCGGTAAACTCCTGCACTATGTGGAAAGGAATTACTTTATCCCCAGGTTGGTAGTCTTCAAAAGAAGCCTCTTTGGCTTTCTCTGAGAAGTACTTACCCACTAGGTCTTTGGCCAGTACGACTGTGATAGGCGCAAACGTGTACGGGTTAAAGGTCTTTACCTGCACGTACTTGATGTTCTTACCCACCGCCAAGGCCGTGTTGGCCGGGAGCGTCCAAGGCGTAGTTGTCCACGCCAGGAAGTAGTTGTCTTGGCTGTCCTGGAATAGGAAGTCAGACTTCTCACTCTGCTGGATTTTGAATTGCGCCACAATGGACGTGTCCTTCACATTGCGGTATGTGCCCGGCTGGTTCAACTCATGACTAGACAAACCGGTACCAGCCGCTGGAGAGAACGGCTGAATGGTGTAGCCTTTGTAGAGGTAGCCTTTGTCATAGAGTTTCTTGAGCAAGGCCCAGTTAGACTCAATGTATTTGTTGTCAAAGGTGATATAAGGGTTGTCCAGGTCCACCCAGTAGCCCATGCGCTCGGTGAGGTCGTCCCACTGGTCCTTGAACCGCATCACGGTCTCACGACAACGGGCATTGTACTCCTCTACAGAGATGGTCTTCCCGATGTCTTCCTTGGTGATGCCCAGTTCTTTCTCTACCTGCAACTCAATTGGGAGGCCGTGGGTGTCCCAGCCGCCTTTGCGTTGCACTTGAAAGCCCTGCAGGGTTTTGTACCGGCAGAAAATGTCTTTTACCGCGCGGGCCATCACGTGGTGAATGCCCGGCGCACCGTTGGCAGAAGGCGGACCTTCATAAAACACGAAGGTCTCTTTTCCCTCGCGGGTCTCTACTGATTTCTCAAATATGCGGTTCTGTTTCCAGTAGGCTCTTACCTCTTCGGCAAGATTCGCATAGTCCAGTTGTTTATACTCGTTATACTTCACCTTTCTTCTCCGTATCTAGGTTCGTTGATTTCTTAATGTCTTCAGACAAAGCCTCGTTCAGCTCTTCAGCGTCTTGGGTATAAAGCTCGTCATAATCTTCAATTGGGGCATCTGACTCATGGATATATTTTCCTTTGTCAAAACTCACCAGCAAAGCGGGCAATACAATCAGGTTGGTGAACAGGGCAATGAGCAAGGTCAAGGCCATCAACACGCCCAGGGCCTTGGTGCCGCCAAACTCTGAGAAGGCGAAGATACCAAACCCGAAGAACAATGTCACCGTGGTGTAAATCATACTGGTCCCCGCCTCTACAATACTGGTACTGATGGCCTTCATCACATTAAACCCATTGGCCACCAACGTGTGTCTGTAGTAGGCCAGAAAGTGCACCGTGTTGTCTACGGTTATCCCCAGGGCAATGGTGAAAATAAGAGCTGTGCTAGGCTTTAAGGCGATGTTGAAAAAGCCCATGAACCCACCCACTATCAACAAAGGGATGATGTTGGGAATTAAGGTAATAATCACTGATTTGGACGTCCTGAACAAGAAAACCACAATCAAAATCACCGCCACGAAGGCCTGCAACAAGCTAGACCCTAGGCTGTCTATCAAATACTGGTTACCCTTTATAAACAACAGCGTGGTCCCCGTCAAACTCACCGACTGCTTCCGGTCACTGTCTGCCCGCGTGAATTTCATGGTGTTGCCTTCCTCGGTGATTTTCACCTCGTCCCCGCCCCAAATCTTTCTAATCTCTGGTTTTATTTTGTTGATGATGAGCGAGTCCAGCTCCTGCGAGCCCACGTCGGCTACCTTTAAGGAGATGCGCGCCTCCTGCCCCGTGCTGTCCACAAAGCTGCGGAGCAATTTCTGAGTTTCGGCTTTGGGTTGCTTGGCCAGGTAACTGAAGATGAAGTTCCGCTCGGTATTGTCGGGTAGTCTGAATGAGCTTTCGTCCCCATTATAAAAAGACTGCGTGGCCGTCTTCACTAATCCCACAATGGAAATTGGCGAGGTCAAGATGGGCTGGGTCTGCAGGAAGTTCTCCAACTCCTCCATCTTGCGCAGGTTGGGCAATTTAAGGACGCCTTGCTTCTGTCCGGTGTTGACAACTATCTCCAAAGGCATGACGCCGTTGAAATGATGCTCAAAGAACTGAAGGTCTTTGTTCACACTACTTTCCTCGGGCAAATCGTCTACCATGTAAGAAACAGCCTTCATTTTGTAGACGCCCCAACATCCCAGCACGACCAAGGCCAGTGTAAAACCATAAATGACCCCGCGCTTTTTCAACACCAGGTAATCCATGAACTCCAGCAGTTTGGTGAGCGTGCGGGCGTCCAGGTGCTTGAGCTGTTTCTCGGTGGGGGGCTTTAAATAAATGAAAACTGCCGGCACCAGAATGATAGACAGCAGGAACGTCACAAAGGTGTTCACCCCGGCCACTACCCCAAACTCATAGAGAATGGCAATGTCTGTAAACATGAACACAATAAACCCGATGGCTGTGGTGGCGTTGTTGATGAAAATCACCAGACCCAGTTTACTGATTACCCGCGCCATAGCCAGCACCTGGTTGCCGTGCTTCCTGAACTCCTGATGGTAGGTAGCCAGCAAATACGTGGAATTAGGCACCCCAATCACCACGATGATGGCCGGAATCAGACCCGTGAGCAACGAGATTTTGTAGCCCATCAACGAGATGGTCCCCAATACCCAAATCACCGCCAGACTGATAATCAACAGCGGGAACACCACCGCTGAGAGGGACCGGAACGATAGATACAACGTCACGCCCGTTACCACCAAGGCCAGCAACAGGAACATCTTCATCTCATCGGCTACCTTGGTGGTCATGATGGCCCGCACAAACGGAAGCCCCGCCAGGTGCAGTTTGATTTTGGTCTTGGCCGAGAAATCATCGGTGAGCGTCATGATGTTGTTCATCACGGATGCTCTTCTTGAAGAATTAAGGTAGGCCGGGTCTACCGTGATGGCCAAGAGCGTGGCACCCGTCTTTTGGTTGATGATCTGCCCGTCATAGAAATGCAGCTCACGAACTTTCCTGAGCAAGGAATCTAGTTGCGATTGGCTCTGCGGGAACGGCTCAAAGATTTTGCTAGTGGTGAACTTACGCTCTACCGTGTCTTTGGTGATGTTGATTAAATTAGGCAGTGAGATAACCGCCGTTACCCCTTCTACCTTATTCAGGTTTTTGGAAAGGTCGCTTAGGTGCTTGAAGTTGGCCAGTTCATAGACGCTGCTGTCCTGCATGCCTGCCACTAATACGTTTCCGTCTTCGCCGAACTGGTCATGGAACCGTTTGTAGTACATCATGTCCGGGTCATCCGCAGACACTACTTTGGCAAAGTCATAGGTCATTTCTACGTCCTTGGCCTTGTAAGCCATAAACGCGGTCATGACGGCTAACAGCGCTATTAGGGGTAAGCGCTGCTTAATTATAAAAATCGCGAGTCTAGTCCACATAATCCTCAATAATCCGGCAAAGGTACGGAATAATTGGGCAGTGCACGGTCACCCGCGGTAAACCCGCGTTTTTGGTCCATTTTCTAGAAAACAGCCCAAAAACGATTAGCGGCTTATAACTCCTTTGCACTTCGCTCGTTTTGGAGGTTTGAGATTAGCCATAATCTTTTCTTTCTTGTGTTTACACCTAACGCCTTCCCCTATGACCCCTACCCGTATAGTCTCCGTCACCTATGAGCCTCTGGACTTAGATTTAAAAGAGCCCTTTGCCATTGCCACGGGCACCCAGCACCAAGTGGAGAATGTCTTGATACGGGTGAAGCTGGCAGACGGAACGGTGGGTTTGGGCGAGGCTGCTCCCTTCCCGGCGGTCAACGGCGAAACCCAGACCAGCACCTTGGGCGCGTTGGTGGTGTTGGAAACGCATCTGGTTAACCAAGACGCGCGGGAATGGAGAACACTGGCTAAGAAACTAGACGAAATTGCTCATGAAGCACCTTCTGCCCGATGCGGCTTGGAGATGGCCCTGCTGGATGCACTCTGCCAGCATTACAAAATGCCCTTGTATATTTTCTTCGGGGGAGTAGGCACCCAGTTGGAAACCGATTTAACCATCACCGCCGGAAACGAAACCCACGCCGCCGCCTCTGCCAAGTCCATTGTGCACCGCGGCTTCTCTACTATTAAGGTAAAAACCGAAGGCACCGATGTGGATTATGATTTCAGGAGAATTCTGGCTATTCACAACGCGGCGCCGGGGGTTGACTTAATTATTGACGGCAACTGCGGCTATGATTTGGCGCGGGCTCGGGACTTTGTCCACCGTTTACAAGTGGCGCAAATACCGGTTGTGTTGCTAGAACAACCACTTCCTAGGGAAGATTGGGACGACTTGCAGCTGTTGGCAACTTCCTGCCCTTTCCCCATTGCCGCAGATGAGTCGGCACGCAATTCCTCAGACGTAATCAGGCTGGCCCAAGACCAAAGCGCCGCCGTTGTCAACATAAAACTGATGAAATGCGGTGTACTGGAGGCTTTGGAAATGGTAAGCCTGGCTAAAGCATATGGATTGCGACTGATGATTGGCGGCATGGTTGAGAGTATTTTGGCCATGAGTTTCTCAGCGCATTTTGCGGCAGGTTTGGGCGGGTTTGACTTTGTGGATTTGGATACGCCCCTATTCATTGCGGACCATCCCTTCACCGGCGGCTTCTCCCAAGACGGCCCGCAGCTGACGTTAGACAAAAACGCGCCAGGTCATGGGGTGAAAGTGGGATAGATGAAAGTTGGCGTTTTTGGGCTGTTTTCTGGAAAACAGCCCAAAAACGATAATGACCTTTAATCACTATCACTCTGTCAATCAGCACCCAAATGCGGATTCTACCCTCAAAGGTAGAATCTGCGTTAAGGACAGGCCCAATGGTTAAAATGGTGTCCTCTAAAGTTCTCCTTCCCTATTCATATAACCCTATCATTTCCCTAACTGAAAATTTGCAGAAATAAAACTGTGGGTAAACGGATACAGCCCTTGTCACCTATCCACATTAAAAAAGGCTCTCCTGTAGAAGGAGAGCCTTTTCTGTATTTTTGTTTTTGGCTTATTTTCTGGGAAACAGGCTAAAAACGCACGTTTATAACTTCTCAAAAATACGCTTGAAACTGACAGCATCCCCAATGTACTGACGGAGCTCAGAGATGTGCATGCGCTTCTGCTCACGGCTGTCGCGCTCACGTACGGTCACGGTGTTGTTCTCTAAGGTCTCATAATCTACGGCAATACAGAATGGCGTACCAATCAGGTCTTGGCGGGTATAGCGTTTGCCAATAGCGTCGCGCTCTTCGTAAATCATGTTGAAGTCAAAGCGCAGGTCATTGAAGATTTCCATGGCTTTTTCTGGCAGTCCGTCTTTCTTCACCAACGGGAATACGGCGGCTTTCACTGGGGCAATGGCTGGGTGAAATTTCAGGAAAGTACGGGTCTTGGTGTTTTCGCCTTCCGTGATTTCCTCTTCTTGGTAGGCGTTGCACAAGGTCATCAAGAACAGACGGTCAGCGCCTACAGATGTTTCTACCACATAGGGCACATAGTTGCCGTATGGTTTTCCGTCCTCGTTGAGGTCGTTGTCAAAGTACTGCTGCTTTTTGCGGCTCAGTTCCTGATGTTGTTTCAGGTCAAAATCGGTGCGGGAGTGAATGCCCTCTACTTCTTTAAACCCGAACGGGAATTCAAACTCAATGTCCACGGCGGCGTTGGCGTAGTGGGCCAGTTTCTCGTGGTCGTGGAATCTTAGCTTCTCAGCCGGAACGCCCAAGGCCTCGTGCCAATTCTTGCGCATGCCTCTCCAATGCTGGTACCATTCCATCTCAGTGCCAGGGCGCACGAAGAACTGCATCTCCATTTGCTCAAACTCGCGCATTCTGAAGATGAATTGACGGGCTACAATCTCGTTGCGGAATGCCTTACCAATCTGGGCAATCCCAAACGGGATTTTCATTCTACCCGATTTCTGCACGTTCAGGAAGTTCACAAAGATTCCCTGCGCGGTTTCTGGACGAAGGTAAATGGTGCTGGAGTCCTCGGCCACGGATCCTACCTGTGTGGAGAACATCAGGTTGAACTGACGCACGTCGGTCCAGTTGGAAGTCCCTGAAATGGGGCACTTTATGTTTTCTGAGATGATGAGTTGCTGTACGCCTTTCAAATCCTCGGCTTCCAGCAGACGGCCCATTTCCTTGAGCAGGGACTGGGCTTTGTCCACATCGCCGGCGTTCTCGTACTCAGCGGCTTTGTCTTCCAGGAGCACGTCGGCGCGGTAGCGCTTTTTGGAGTCCAGGTTGTCAATCATTGGGTCATTGAAGGAGTCAATGTGCCCAGAGGCCTTCCAGGTAAGCGGGTGCATGAAGATGGCGGCGTCAATGCCCACTACGTTTTGGTGCAGTTGGGTCATGCATTTCCACCAAAGGTTCTTGAGGTTGTTCTTGAGCTCAACCCCGTTCTGCCCGTAGTCATACACGGCCTGAAGGCCGTCATAAATCTCGCTGGAGGGGAATACGAAACCGTATTCTTTGGCGTGTGAGATAATATCTTTTAACTGTGTATTTTCGGTGGGTTTGTCTGGTTTACTCATAATCGCAAATATAGAGGATTCTGGGGCATTTTATTTGGGTTAAATTTGAAAATAAGGCTTACCAAGTTTTCCTAATCTCGTACTGTGTCTGTTACTTATCTTACTGCCGCCGGCGTCTTTTTATAAATTAACAATTCAGTAACATTGCAGGCTGATATTACAAGTACCTTTGCGAGCTTTTTTCTCACCCTTATCTATATGTTTGGACTAGAAACCGATTTATTCATCCTGCTGGTCATCTGTTTGCTGGCAGCCTGTGCTTTTGAGTTTGTCAATGGCTTCCATGACACGGCCAACGCAGTGGCAACCGTAATTTATACCAATACCCTACGTCCTTGGGCGGCTGTGATCTGGTCTGGTTTCTGGAATTTTATTGGCGTTTTTGCCGGCGGTATTGGCGTGGCCATGGGCATTGTGTACCTGCTGCCCATTGAAACGCTCATAGACCAGGACGTCTGGCACGGGGTGGCCATGGTGGGCGCTCTTTTGATCAGTGCCATTCTCTGGAACCTGGGTACCTGGTACTATGGTCTTCCTTCGTCCAGCTCGCATACCTTGATTGGCTCTATTCTGGGCTTGGGCATTGCGTTCTCTTTGTTGCCTTCCTCCAACGGGGCCACCTTTGCCTGGGATGAGGCCACCAAAACGGGTATGTCTTTGATTGTGTCCCCTTTCTTAGGATTCACGCTGACGGTCTTTTTGATGTTTATCTTGAAGCGCTTTGTAAAGAACAAGGCAATCTTTAAGGAACCGCACAAACGCAAGGCTCCTCCCCTTTGGATTAGAATCATCTTGATCATTACCTGTACGCTGGTTTCTTTCTTTCATGGATCTAATGACGGACAGAAGGGCGTGGGCTTGGTGATGTTGATCTTGATTGCCATTGTACCTACCTATTTTGCCCTGGACAGCACCAAAAACCCGTTTGAGTTGCAAACGTCTCTGGTAAAAGTAGAGCAGGTTCTGGCTAAGGTGGACAGCACTGTTCTTTCTGCCTCTGATATGGAGCAGTTGCGCCACCTGAATGAAGAAGTTAAGGAGATGAACACCATCTTCGCCGCCAGCGCCGGGTTAAAATCCATGCCCGCTGACACTCGCTTTAAACTACGCCGCGACATATTGCTGATTACCAAAAACTCTAAAGAATTGCTAGACAGCAAGGATGTGAGTTTAAGCCAGCGCGACCGTGACCTATTAAACGAAGGGGTAACTGGTATGCGCTCTTTCACGGACTACGCTCCTAACTGGGTAATTATGATGATTGCCCTTTCTCTGGGGATTGGTACCATGATTGGTTGGAAGCGTATTGTAAAGACCATTGGCGAGAAGATTGGAAAAGAGCACTTGACGTATGCTCAGGGTGCTTCTGCTGAGTTCATGGCCGCCAGTGTCATTGGTTTCTCTACGTTTATCTTTAAGCTGCCAGTGAGTACCACGCACATTCTTTCTTCTGGTATTGCCGGTAGTATGGTAGCCAACAAAGGCATTAAGAATTTGAATGCCGGAACCGTGCGGAGCATAGCCATGGCTTGGGTATTGACCTTACCGGTTTCTATGTTTTTGTCTGGCTCCCTGTTCTTGTTATTCAGATGGATGCTAGGCTAGTCTATTAACCGCTTTGCTTTGATAAAAAAGGCCTGGGTTTGTAAACCCAGGCCTTTTTTTGTGGTTGTCTTTTACGGCAACAGGTAGAAATCCTCAAAAGACTGGGATTGGCCTTAGTGCTTTGTTGTTTTGCCTACCGGTTAATTTTCTATCTTGGAAAAGGTGATTAGCGTATGCACCTAGTATTTAAACTTTAATACCCGCTTTATTTGATTTTATCTCTACCTCTAAATTGTTTTAATGGCTAAAAGTAGAAAAGGGAGAGGCTCTTTGGTGCCTGCCCAACCGTACAAGTTCAGGAGAAGGTATAGCGTCCTGGACATCCTTCTAAAAAAGGAGAAGAATTTTCTTTACTTCATTACGTTCGCCTTCATTTTAGCGGGAGCAGTCTATCCGTATGCACCGGTAGCCATGTGGGTGGGCTTTGCCTTTGCGGGCTACTCTGCTATTGCCAATGACAGCATTCAGACCATTGGAACGTTCATTGTCTCTAACGAGGATAAGAAATGGTACTGGCAGTGGCTGTTTATGGGCGGTATTTTCCTAGCCACCGTCTTCTACAGTTGGTATTTCTTTAACGGTGACGTCACGTATGAACGCCTGGCGTCTAAGGGATTTTCAGATACTCCCACCAGTTTTGTGTTTCTGCAGATAGCAGCCCCAATCATCTTGCTTTTGCTCACTCGCTTCAGGATTCCGGTGTCTACCACTTTTATGCTGTTGAGTATGTTTACCATAGACTCCAAGGCCATTCTGAGCATGGTCAATAAGAGTTTGATGGGGTATGTAGCGGCATTTGTAGTGGCTTTGCTTTTGTACCTGCTTTTAACCAACATCATCAAGAAGTTTATTAAAGGTGAGGCGCACGGTGCCTGGATATGGGCGCAATGGATTATTAGTGGCTTTCTCTGGCATATCTGGCTGGCCCAGGATTTGGCCAACATTGCGGTGTACCTGCCACGACAATTGAATGTATGGGAGTTTGTAGCCTTTGCGGCCTTCATCTTCTTTGGTCTGGCCTATCTATTTTACATGCGCGGCGAGAAGATCCAGAACATCATTAATGAAAAGTCTGAGGTAAGGGACGTGCGCAGTGCCACTATCATAGACTTGGTGTATGCGCTTATTCTCTACTACTTTAAAGAGATCAACAATGTGCCCATGAGTACTACCTGGGTGTTTGTGGGTTTATTGGCAGGACGTGAGTTAGGCATGCGCATAAGATCCCGCGACTCTGGAACTAAAATTGTGAAGACCTTTAAACTGATTGGCCGCGACATCCTTTCAGTCACCTTTGGTTTAATCATTTCCATTCTTCTGGCAATTGCCATTAACCCTGCTATACAGGATGAGATTAAAGCTTATTTCTTTAAGTAAGACTTATGCAGTGAAAATGCATTCAACAAAAAAGCCGCTCTAAAGCGGCTTTTTTGTTTTAAAGATAGTTGGTATGGGCTATTCTCAGATTAAGATTTCTCTTCTTCGGGCCACAGGACTTCAAGATTATCATCCATGTGCACGCCAAAATTGATGGCTAATAATTTACCTTCTTCAAAGTATAGGTCAATCATTTCTTTGTCATAAGAGATGCAGGTCACATTGTTTTCAATGGTCTCCTTCTCTGCGTTGGTGATACCATGCTCTTTAAAGAGGTTTTCTACCTCCTCCAGGCTCATATCAAAGAGTTGCTTACCCCATAGTGTCACATTAGGATTGGCGGTCTCAATGCAGCTTAAACGGTAATCGTCTTCTTTGTCAAAGTAGAAAGAAAAGCCGCTGTCCCAGTAGTTCCAGGCCTTGTGCTCAAATTCGTCTTCCTCGTCAGACTCTTCTACTTCTTCTGGCTCGCCCATCAGCTCCTCCACGTCTTCCATGGTGATGCCAAATTTCAAATCTCCTATGCCCTGTCCTAGGCGTATTTCATTGTCGAATGCTTCGTTTGCTTCTTCCATAGTATTGCTCTTGATTGATGATGCCGTTTTTGGCTTACTTTTTATAAAACTACGCAAAAACAGAAACTCTGCACGCTCTGTTTTTGAATTCTTGTTTTTTGCGGAGGCCTTCCAATTTTTTTTCTTTTCCAGTTCTCAACAGTGTTCACACTGTATTTATGATAAAACAATTTTTCTTAAAAAGAATCTCTTTCATCATTAGCTCTGTTAGCAAGTGGATAAGTTTGGGTATCCCCAGTGTAGTTCTCAGCTTGTGTACAAAACAGGCTTTTCATGCACACTTTTCCTTTACGTTGTGAATTTGATTTTATTCTTGGTCAAGCACTTATCTGTCTTTTCCACCAATTCACAATTTGACCTGTTTAAAAGCCCCTTGGGTTATACATACGTGCATAACTCTGAAGAATTCTTGATTTTGTAAACGCCCATTCACACTTTGGTGGTTAACTACCCTCTTGGTCCTGTGGTGATGTTCAGTTATTAGACTTATGCCCGATTTATTCCACTAGTTTCCCACAGGTTACCCACCGCCAGGCTAAAATTCAATAGTAGTCATTTCTACTTCCCAGTTGGCACGCACCTCTTGGGTGTCGGGCACTAAAATCACGGGCTCAGGCAGGCGTCTATCCTTTAATAAACCGTTGTCCCAGCGTCCGTTGCCGTTTTTGTCTACCAGAATTCTGATCTGGTATTTGCCTGGCTCCAGGTCCTGCCAGGTTCTGGACTTGATGTTCTTCTCAGTGAAGATAATTTTGCCTTCCTTCATTAACTGCACCAGATAATTTTTCTCAGTGGTCTTCAAGGTGATTTTTAAACTGCCGGTGGTGGCCTTGTCACTGATGCCTACTCGCTTGGTGCCTTTGGTAAATGAATCTCCTATAAACGGAAGCACCTTTGTAGTGTCAATGCTCACTTGTACGCTCTTAGCGGCTTTTATGGGAAGCTTTAAGATAAGTAGGGTTTGATTTTCTGAAAGGGTGAAGTCTTTGGCAGTGGCTGTGGCTGCGGTGTTAAGGGAGTCTAAGAGTAAATTCACTGCGCCTGCTGGTTGGTTTACCTTGATGGGCACGTCAAATTTCAGCTTCAACTCTTCGCCGGGTTTAATGGTCTCACCGTTTACCAGCGTGAAGGTGTTGTTCTTTCTTGTGGCCTTGGCCCCGGCCAGTCTTACAGCCACCGTGTCTGTCTTGGTATTGCCGGCACTGTCCTGCACCTGCACGCGCCAGGTTTTCTCTTGGGCTGCCACGGGGAACAATTGAAGCGTTTTGCCATTGTTGGTGAGTTGCCATTTGATTTCTTCGCCGGCGTCCTGTACAATGGCACTGGCCAAGCCTTCATTATATTCTACTTCATATTGGTTGCCGAAGCTTTTTCTAGAGGCTAGAATGGGGCTTGTATTGTCTTGCAGGTGCAGTTGCAAGTTGGCGGTGGCGGGTTTATTGGAAATCTGGATGGGCTGCGCTAAGTAGGCTATCTGTTCCTTTTCACTGTCATAGCGCAGGTTGTTGTTGGTTTCTATGAGCGCGTAGATGTGGTAGCTTCCTTCTTTGATGTTCTGGAATTTGTAATTCCCCGCAGAGTCTGACGTGGTCACATACAAGGGTCTGCCCTTCTGCACCTGGGCGGTGTCTTCGGCTTTGTAGAGGAGCACGTTTACTTCCTTGTTCAAGGTTGGACTGAACAGCTGTGTCACTTGCCCGGCTACACTTCCAGAGTCCAGCGTAGCGCCCGTACTAAAGGTGATGACTACCTGCCTGGCGGGATTCTTCTCGGTGATGTCGCCAATGGCCTGCCTAAAGTTTAAACTGTAAGTGGTGTTGGCTTGCCACGGCTCCGTAAACTCCAGTTCTATGGTACCGTCTTTTACCTTGGTTTTGTAGGTATTCTCCGTGAAAGGCGCAATAATCAACTGTTGCGTAATTTCCGGGGCCTGGATGGCCTCATCAAACGTCAAGGTGATTTTTTCTGGGCTAACGTTGGTCTGGCCGTTCTTTGGATAGCTGGAGACCAGCTTTGGCGCCACTATGTCTTTGTCCCCTCCCTCAGGGGAACTGATGCTGGCACATCCTTGTAGCAAGGCAACTGTTAGGGAGAGTATGGGTAGAAATGTTTTTTTCATGTTCTGTTTTAAAACGGAAATGACCTTATAGTATTCTATAAGGTCATTCTACTATACGGGTTTCCTGTAATTACTTTTTCTGGGCAATGAAAATCTGGCTGGAATAGGAGTTGTCATTCCGGTAGCCGTGCAGGTTAGACCGAAAGCCGGTCCAAAAAGGACTGAGCATCTTCATCTCGCCGTGCTTGTACTTTTCACTCAACAGACTCACGTAGTACGAGTCCCAATGCATGGGCAGTACTTCTTTCAATTCAAGCTTGTGCTTTTTGAGCAGCTTCTGCATGCTGGCCTTGTTGAAGTGGTACAAATGACGCGGCACATCATAGGCGGCCCAGTCGGCGCCGTACTTTTTGGCATCGTAGGAATCAGCGTTCGGGACGGCAATCACTACATGCCCCCCTTTCTTAGTGGTTCTTACCAGCTCTTTTACCGTCTCGTTCAGTTTGTGTACATGCTCTAACACATGCCAGAGCGTAATAACGTCAAACGTCTCGTCTGCAAACTGGCTCAAATTCTCATGGTGCACTTTCTGCCCTAGTTTCTCCTCGGTTTGCTCTCTGGCCAGTTGGTTGGGCTCAAAGCCTTCTACCTGCCAACCATCCTTTTTACAGGCTTGCAGAAAGTACCCCACCCCACAGCCGTAGTCCAGGATCTTTCCTTTCTTGGCCAAGCTGTTGACCAGGTCCACTTTTTTCTTGACGGCCATGGACCGCACAAACCGGTAGGTCTTATTCAAAAGCCCTTTGTCCGTGTCACTGTGCGATATGTACGCCTCTGACGAATAATACGGACCTATGTGTTGTTCCTCTGGTCTAGGGTTGGTGAACTTGAGGCCGCAGCCGGTGCATTGCACAATCACAAAGCTCTCCTGCGAGACACTTTTGTCCTGGACCACCAAGAAATTTTTCAGATCAGTTTTCTGGCAAACAGGGCACTGGTCTAGCCGTTCGTAGCTCATTTATTTTCCTAAGTAAACCATCAGGATAGAAATGTCTGCCGGAGAGACACCGCTTATTCTGGAGGCTTGGCCTAACGTTTCGGGTTGTATTTTGAATAGCTTCTCACGGGCCTCATTGGAGAGCGCCGGTATAGCTTTGTAATCTAGCCTGTCTTTAATAAGGTAGTTTTCCAATTCCTCCATTTTGGTGGCGAGTTGGTTTTCTTTCTCAATATAGCTGGCATATTTGATGGAAATCACTGCCTGCTCCAAACTGTCTGGCAGGTATTTGCTCAAGAACAGGTTCAGGCTCTCCGAGGACTTCAGTAAATGCTCCAGCTCAATGTTGGGGCGCTTGAGCAAATTAGCTGCCTTGGCTCTTTCGCTGATAGGTGCAGATTCCATCTCCAGTAGAGTGGCATTCACTTCTTCCGCCTCTATCCCCTTCTGTTGTAAATATGCCAACACTTCTTTGGTCTCCTGGATCTTGCGCTGCACTCTTTCCAAACGGTCATCAGAAGCCAGGCCTAATGTATGGCCTTTCTCAGTGAGCCTGATGTCTGCGTTGTCCTGGCGCAATAAAATCCGGTGCTCCGCACGGGACGTGAACATGCGGTAAGGCTCCTCGGTGCCTTTGTTTACCAAGTCGTCAATCAACACACCTATGTAGGCCTCTGATCTTTTCAGAACGAACGGCTCCAGGTTATGCACCTTGTTGTGGGCATTGATTCCTGCCATAAGGCCTTGGCAAGCCGCTTCCTCATAACCCGTGGTGCCATTGATCTGGCCCGCGAAGTAGAGGTTTTCCACGCGCTTAGTTTCTAATGTCAGGTTCAACTGGGTTGGTGGGAAGAAGTCATATTCTATTGCGTAACCTGGACGGAACATCTTGGCGTTCTCAAAACCAGTTATCTCGCGCAACGCTTTTAACTGCACATCTTCTGGCAAAGAGCTGGAGAAACCATTCACATATACTTCAACGGTATTCCACCCTTCTGGCTCCACAAAGATTTGGTGGCGGTCACGTTCTGCGAAACGATTAATCTTATCCTCAATAGATGGGCAATAGCGTGGCCCAAGTCCTTGAATCCTTCCTTTAAACATAGGCGATTGCTCAAACCCTGTTTTCAGAATCTCATGGACTTTGGTATTGGTATAGGTGATGTAACAGCTTCTCTGCGATGGCAAAGACGGCGTATCTGTGTAGGAGAACTTAGAAGGGTTCTCATCCCCTTTCTGTTCTTCCATCAAATCATAGTTCAAGCTACGGCCATCTACTCTAGGCGGTGTGCCAGTTTTCATACGGCCTGCTTCAAAACCCAATGACACTAGTTGTTCTGTAATGCCTTTAGCAGATTTTTCAGCGGCACGGCCACCACCTAATTGTTTCTCGCCAATATGGATGATGCCGTTTAGGAAAGTACCGTTGGTTAAGACCACAGCCCTTCCTTTGATTTCTATTCCTAAACTTGTCTTAACGCCAACAACTCTGCCTTCCTCCACTATAAGCTCTGACACCATTTCTTGCCAGAAGTCTAGGTTGGGAGTTTGCTCCAACGTGTTTCTCCACTCTTCGGCAAAACGCATTCTGTCGCTTTGGGCGCGTGGGCTCCACATAGCAGGACCTTTAGACATGTTAAGCATTCTGAATTGAATCATGGTTTTATCCGTGACAATTCCGCTCATACCGCCTAAGGCATCTACTTCGCGCACAATTTGTCCTTTTGCGACTCCGCCCATGGCTGGGTTGCAAGACATCTGGGCGATGGTGTTCATGTTCATGGTGACGAGTAGTACCTTCGATCCCATGGTCGCAGCTGCGTGTGCAGCTTCACAACCTGCATGCCCTGCCCCTACTACTATAACATCATACTCTGTGAACATAGTGTGGATTACTGTGATGTTTCACGTGAAACATTGTTGATAACTGAGGTAAAACTATTAGAAGGGATGTTTATAAACTTAATAAGGACAAACATTCATCTTCCTTTGATTTCATTAATTTCTTTAATTCTGGGCTTTTATCATCAAACCCAAGCAGATGAAGCAGTCCATGCACCATTACTCGCTGGAGCTCTCTTTCTGGCGTAATGTTGAAAGAGTGGGCATTGTCCACAACACGGTCTATACTAATGAAAACATCACCTTCAATAACTCCTTCTATATCGGAATTATCAAAGGTGATGACATCAGTTAGGGTATCGTGGTCTAAGTAGTCTACATTCATTTGATGAAGATATTCATCTGAACAAAAAATGTAGTTCAAAGATTCTAATTCAAAAGAATAGTTGGAGATAATTTTCTGCAACCATTCTTTAGTCTTTTGTTCGTCTTTTACTTCAAACTCTATGTCCTCGTTAAAAAACTCAATGGGTGGTGATTCAGGCATTTTCTATGTTGAAGGTTAAGGAAACGGTGCGGCCGTCATTGCTGAAGGACACATCATCACAGAGGTTGCGCATCAAGAAGATGCCGCGGCCACCTGGGTTTTCTAAGTTCTCTGGGGCAGTAGGATCAGCTAGGGCTTCTGGGTCAAACCCCGTGCCCTCATCCTCTATCTCAAACTTAAGCTGTTTAGGCTCTACAAATAAAGAGAGGTAAACGTTCTTGTCCTTGTCAAATTTATTTCCGTGTCTAATGGCATTGTTGACAGATTCCGTAACAGCCACCATGATATTGCCATAGATATCATCTTCTATCTGGAATTTTTCGCGGGAGTTGTCAATGAAGCTCTCCACTATCCGAATGTTCTCAATGATAGAAGGAATCTGAATTTTTACTTGATTCATAATATGTTTAAAATATCTGAAATGTCTGCAAATCTAATACTAATAACCTAATTTTTTAAAATAAGCATCTACCTGTTTTTTATAATACGGAGTAAATGCAGGTAAGCTCTCACGGAGTGACTCTGTTTGCTGTTGCTGGCGCTGTTTATACTTCTGAAGAGACGCAGGAATACGGGCCGGAAGATCCTTTGCCGTGTTCGCTTCCCGCTTCTCATCCAAGTCCCGCTCATTGGCGGCCTTCTCAGCTTGCAACAAACGCGTCATAATTTCTTTTTGACGCGTTATTGTCTGCTCTGTAAGACGTTTATTAACGAGATCAGCCTCGGTTTGTTCCATGAGCTTGCTCAAATTGGATAGATTCTGACCCTGCTCCTTGCCGCCCGGTGAAGTAGGCGCTGGGCTGATGTCTTTTAGGGCATTGCGTAACCGTTCCTGTTGCGCCGCCAGCTTGGCCAAAGATTCTGACAAGGCCTTACCAGACTGACCACTTTGCTGTAGCTGTTGGATCTGTTGGTTAAGCTGTTGTTGCATCTGGCCCAAGGCGCCTGGCTGGTTCTTGCCGCTCTTACCTTTCTTCTTGCCCGGCCCGCTCTGCTGTGCCGCCATCATAGCCTGTTGCATCTGCTTCTGGACATCGCTTAGCATTAAGGCCAGGTTGTTCATAGAGGTCATGGCCAGTTGCTGGTGCGTGCCTGTCTTGGAGAGGTTGCGGTCTTTAATGGACTCAGAGCTCTTGTCCATATTGCTTTCCATCTCCCCCACCTCACGGGTCACAAACGACTGAATCTGGAATACCCGCTTGGCCAATGAGAGTAAGCTGTCTTCAATTATCTTGGCGTCATCGGCCAGCTTAAGTTGTTGCTGGGCTAAATTGATGAAGCGCGGATCGCTTTGATGCACACTTCTAAAAGACTTCATGAGGTTCTCCTGGTCAAAAGAAAGCGTCACCAGGTTCTCCAGGATATCGCGGAGGTGGTCCAGGTTCTGTTGCATCTGCTCCATGTCACCGGACATTTCTTCTGATTTCATCTGCTGGGCCATCTGTTGCATCTTTTGGGCGGCCGACTTTTGAGACTGGCTGGCTTTCTTGTTCTGTCCTTTCTCTAAGGACTCCTGTGCATTCTCCTGCTCCTGCTCAATCTGTTCTTCCAGTTTATCAGAGTCTGGAATGGATTCTGGGTTTTCTAGCTTCTCGTTCTGGTTCTTAGCATCTTCTAGCGCCTTTTGAGCATCCTTGAATTCTTCCTGCAGTTTCTTCTGCTCCTCTTGTAAGGCTTTCTCTGGATTGTTTTTGTCCAGTGACTTCTGTGACAGTTCTTCTTGTTCCTTGGCTACTTTCTCTAGTTGCTGAGTGGTTTGGTCCAGCTTCTGCTCCACCTGTAACTGTTGAAATAAGTCCAGCAGACGGTCCAGTTCCTTTTGCAGGTTCTCTTCTTTCTGGTTGAGCTTGTCTAAAAGCGGCTGGATGGCGGCTGGATTAGGCTGGCGTTGCTCTAAGAGTTTCTCCAGTTCATCATAGAGTTTCTTGGTTTCCTCGTCCAATAGCTCATCCATCATCTTTTTAAGCTGGTCCCGTTTTTCGGCTATTTTCTCATTTTCAGGCGAAAAACGCTCTTGCTGTTGGTTGAGCTGATCATTGAGTTCCTGTAAAGAGGATAGGTCTTCCTGCAAGGCTTTCTTCTTCTCTGCCAGTTCCTGCAAGGCCTTTTTGTCCTGGAAGCTTAACTCGCGCTTCAGCTTGGTCTTCTCCTCTTGCTGTTCCAAGGACTTCTTCAACTCCTCTGCCTTAGAGAGGGATGACTTTAGCTGAGACTGCACCTTCTGCGAAGTAGCGTCAATGGACTTCTGAAGTTGGTTGGGGTCTGGGTAGGTAAACAAAAAGGTAGAGGTGCGGGCGCTCTTCGGCGAAGGTACCTGGTCGTTGTCCGTTACCTGCACAAAATATTCCACCTTGTCGCCGGGCTGTAATCGCAGTGGCTTCAGGTTGAACTGGTGGAAATAGGCCTGGGTAGAAATGTTTCGGTTGAACGGCACAGAGATGGCTTGGTACCTGCCACTAACTTTTCCCGCCCGAGATACTTTATAATGTAAGGCCAGCCTGCTGAACCCGTAGTCGTCTGAGATGTTCCCGCCCACTACTAGATATGAGAACAGCACCGAGTCCCTGAATTGCTCCAGCGTAATCTCTGGGGCTCTGTCTGGGATGACCGTCACTTGGTAGTTGATTTGTTCCTTATTGGTGCTGTACTGGTTGCGCAAGTGCATGCTGTACGGCTGACTTTCTAAAAACGTCTTACGTACCAAAAACTCATCATCGGTTTCAAGAGCTTTCAGTCGCTGGTGAGGATTTTTAAGGTCTATCCATAGGGAGTCTGCGTGCTCAGCGGCTAAACGCCAGGTCACCTGCGTACCTTCAGGCACAGTAAGGTCTCCGGAGTTTTCCACAACCTCTAGGGGCTTTCGCAAGTAGTTTGGGAACCGCAATTCGGCTTTCAGGCGGCGCAGCATGGGTCTGGGCACCACGGTGAGGTGTTTCTGGTCTGAGTAGAATCCGGCCCCAGTCAGCTGGAAATCCACAGTTTCTTCTACCGCTTTAAAATCATAGACATAGGTATTGTCTGGGGCTTTGCGCAGAGGAATCTCTCTATTCTCTAACACCAGCGCAATTTGCTCTGGCACTTTGTCTCCCTTGATGTTTACTTTTAATTGAAAGTCTTCTCCCCTAAAAGCCTGTAGGTTTTTGTTCAGGATTTCAAACTCAAACGGAGCCTTAGGGGTGTAATGCGTTTTAAAATTGAGGATACGCTCACTGCCTTGTACAAAGAAGCTAGGATAGATAAAGGCAAGGATGATGACCAAGGCAGAGGGCAACAGCACATACTTCATGTATGGCTTGTTCTGCGTGAGCCGCACCCGCTCCGGAAACTTGTACCCGGCCAACTCCTCTGATCGCTGCTCTACGCTGGCAGCCACCAGATCATTCTCTACTGCCTGTTGCCGTAGTTGTAATAAGTTTAAAAGCCGGTCCTGAATTTCGGGGAAGTACGTGGTGACCTGTTGCGCGGCCTGCTCATCTGACAGCAGCTTCTTCAAATTCGCTAAAGCCATCAATGGTGTCCAGAGCCAACGGCCCACGGCAAATACGGTGATGGCCAGAAAAGAGAACAGCAAGAACGCCCGTATCTCGGGCTGGAAGTAAAACAAGTACTCCAGCAGAGTGAAGAGCAGGAAAAAGGAAAGCAGAAGACCTGCAGTGAGAAGGGCGCCTTTGAATAGTAGGTTCAGGTAGAACTTACGTTTAAACGCCTGGAGCTGCTGTAATACACTATGTAAAGAACCGGCAGCCTGCATGGTTTTGTGTTGTTTTGGAAAAAATAGCCCAAAAACGGATTGAAAAAAGGGTGGCCCTTGCTTCAATCCGTTTTCTATTTAGCCATACGTAAGTAACAATATAGTAACTAATTATACTATCAAAATATTGTAAGAATGCTACGTGAGCGGATGCATTTCTAGTAAAACCGGGCAATGGTCAGAGTGTTTAGCCTCTGGCAGAATAGCGGCCCGTTTCATGTGCGATTTTAAATGCTCAGAAACCAGCAGGTAGTCAATGCGCCAGCCTAAGTTCTTAGACCGTACGTTGGCTCTATAACTCCACCACGTGTATTGATGCGGCTCCGTATTAAAATGCCTAAACGAATCTATAAACCCGTCCTGCAGGAAATTGCTGAACCAGTTGCGTTCCTCGGGCAGGAAACCCGAGCTGTTGGCATTTGACTTGGGGTTGTGGATATCAATGGCCTGATGGCAGATGTTATAGTCCCCGCAGATCACCAAACCGGGCACTGTGTTCTTGAGCGTCTGTATGTACTGTTGAAAATCCTGCAGCCATTGAATCTTAAAGGCCTGTCTATGCTCGCCGCTGGAGCCAGAGGGCATGTACACGTTCAACACCGAGTAGCCGTCAAAGTCGGCGCGGATTACCCTTCCCTCTTGGTCATAGTGCTCAATGCCGCAGCCTATGCAGACGCTCTTGGGTTCTTGCTTGGAGAGAAGCGCCACGCCGCTGTAGCCTTTCTTCTGCGCCGGATGGATATACACATGGTAGCCTAGCTCTTCCCAGACGGCTTTGTCAAACTTGGACTCATCTGCCTTGATTTCCTGCAGGCACAACACATCTGGATTAGCGGCCCGTACCCAGTCTGCGAAGCCCTTAGACAAGGCAGACCTAATCCCATTCACATTATAACTGATGATTTTCATTTAATTCATTTGGTCAAAATACTCCAGCACGTGCCAGCGCATCATGCGTTCCTGCTCCTTGAGGTTGCAGAAAGGCAGGGCTTTCACGGCTTTCCAATGCGGCCAACCGTCCTGGTCGGCACCCTCCAGCTCATAGTAACCCGAAAGGCTCAAAATCTTGCAGGTGGCAATGTGCATTAAGTCCTGCTTTTGCTCTTTGGTGAACTCCCGTACTCCCTGGCCCAGTTCCTGCACGCCAATCAAAAAGAGAAGGGCGTTCAAATCTGGCTTCTTACCAAAGCGCTGTTTGATATCCTGCCTCAGGGCGGCCCACCGGACGTCAAAATCCTCTTCGTTCTCCATTGTTTATTGAATGAATGAGTGATTGAATGAAGGAGAGAATTAAAGTTTCCTTCATTCCTAAAAGGAAGAGAAGTCGTTTCTGGCCTGTTTTCTGGAAGACAGGCCAAAAACGGATGTTCTCAAAGTAAGAGACAAAGAAATTAGGCTTGCTGTTCCGCCTTTAGTTCTTCCCAGTACTCCACGGCTCTTCTAAAATGAGGAATCACAATGGAACCGCCAATCAGGTTGGCAATCGCGAAGACCTCATATACCTGCTCATCAGTCAAGCCGCACTCAAAGCATTTGCCTAGGTGGTACTTGATGCAGTCATCGCAACGCAATACCATGGAGCAGGCCAGGCCCAGCATCTCTTTGGTCTTCACGTCAATGGCGCCCTCGGCGTAGGCGTTGGTGTCCAGGTTGAAAAAGCGTTTGATTACTTTATTGTCCGCCTCCATGATCTTCTCGTTCATGCGGGTGCGGTAGTCGTTGAATTCTGTAACTAAGCTCATAGGTATTGCAGTATGTAATAGGCAAATACGCCTCTAAAGTAAAGTTACACCAAAAAACGCAAGAGTGTATGGCCAAGGCATCTGTGAGCGTCTCTTCCCTGTTTCAGGATTTCCTGAGCCTGCTGTTCCCCGAGGAATGCCGGGCCTGTCACGGGGAGTTGGCCATTGGCGAGGACGTCATCTGCAGCCATTGCCGCATCAAGTTACCCTACACAGACTTCCATCTTTCGCCGCAGGATAATGCCTTACATAGAGTTTTCTGGGGTAGAGTACCCATTCAACTGGCCGTATCTTACTTGATGTTTCAGGAGAGAAGCCGCGTGCAGCAGCTCTTGCATCAACTCAAATACCGGGGCCGCGAAGAAGTGGGCGAAGTGTTGGGCCGCTGGTACGGTGCACAACTGCAGCAGCAAAAAGCCTTCAAAGAAATAGACCTAGTGGTACCAGTGCCTTTGTACAAAGCAAAACTGCAACAGAGGGGCTACAACCAAGTGAGCGCGTTTGGCCGCGAGATAGCTTCTGCCCTGCAAGTACCGTTTGAGGAAGCCGTCCTGAAGAAAGGTCGCAGCGGTAAAACCCAGACCAAAAAGAACCGGCAGGAACGCTGGGAAGCCATGCGCCAATTGTATTTAGTTTCCCAGCCGGAAGTCATAGAGGGAAAGCACGTCTTGCTGCTGGATGATGTGGTCACGACCGGCGCTACCTTGGAGGCCTGTGCCACTCTCTTGTTGGCAAACGGCGCCAAGGCAGTGAGCATTGCCACCATCGCCTACACTTTATAACCCGCCCCTACCTATATATAAGGAGTGGCTTGTTCATTCTGTTGGATATCGTTTTTGGCTTGTTTTCCGGAAATGAGGTCTAAAACAATAAAGCGTGTCTCTAATCCTACCAAAATTATAAGGCACAAAAAAAAGGGCCGGTATAAACCGGCCCTTTCTATATGATATGAAACTCTAAGGAGATTACTTGTTTGATCCTGTGTTGATCATAGCGCAACGGAAACCGATGGTAGAGGTAGCAGAGTCCTGAGCCATGAAGCGACGCGTTCCTGGAGACAACCAGTAAGCTACGTCTTTCCATGAACCGCCTTTGTACACTCTTACGTTGTTACCGATCAAAGATTTGAAACCGGCTACATCGTAGTTAGAAGAGTCATCTAAGACACCGTTTCTACGTACTGGGTTCAAGTCTTCCACGTCTTGGAAAGAAAGCGGACGGTAAACGTCTTGTACCCACTCGTTCACGTTACCAGCCATGTTGTACAAACCGAAGTCGTTTGGCGGATAGGCGTAGATGTATTCTGTGATCATGGCACCATCGTTCAAAGAACCGGCAATACCAGCGTAGTCACCACGTCCGCGTTTGAAGTTGGCCAAGAACTGACCCATGCCTTTACCATATGGGTTACGCACTTGGTGGCCATCCCATGGGTAGATACGCTTGTTCAACTGGTTTTCTTCTTCGTCTAGTTGTACACCAATCAACGCTTGAGCGGCATATTCCCACTCAGCCTCTGTTGGGAGACGGTAGTTCGGTAACACGGCACCAGACTCAATTGGAGGCGTAGCGCCTTCTGCTAGGTCACCGTCATAATCTTTAGCCAGGTTCTTGTTCACCATGGCGGTACGCCATAGACAGAAATCCTGCGCCTGCTCCCAGCTCACGCCTACCACCGGGTAGAAACGGAAACCTGGGTAACGTAGGTAATAGTTTACATATGGGTCGTTGAAAGACAACTCACGCTCCCAAACGGTAGTGTCTGGAAGGGCTTTGGTATAGATTTCCTCAGAAGAGTCTTTTCTAACGTAGTGTAGGTACTCTAACCAGTGAATGTTAGCAACCTCTGCCTCGTCCATGTAGAAAGAAGCGATGGTAATGGTGCGCTCAATGTTGTCACGGGTCATGGCAATGTCTTCCTCAGAAGAGCCAAGGGTGGTTCTACCACCTTCAATAAACACCAAACCCGGTCCTTCTGGAGTGTCACTATAATCAGCTACAGCAAAATCGCCTTCTTCTTGATCAAATTCTACCCCCGTGGCAGTACTCACATCGCCGGGGTTACGGCTAGTGGGATGGTTTCCTTTTTTGCAGGAAGAAATAGCAAGCACGCCTGCTACCATCGTGTACAAAAGTTGCTTAGACAGTCTCATAAATTTTGGTTGATGCCAAGTAATAATTGGTAATAAGTGTATTCTCTAAAAACGATTTGCCTTTAACGTGTAAAAATAGACAAAATCAAAATTCTGGACAAGCAATGCGATTATAATTTTTATCAGAACCCAATCTTTTAAAAATCTTCTCATAGTCTGCCATGGCAAACCCCACACTAATCTCATGGGTAGGCCCCAAAGCATTACGCTGGCCAGACAGCATGGTTCTATACCCGTAGCCTACCTTAAAACCTTTATAAGCCAGTCCTAAAAGACCGCTAACTGCGCTAGAAACAGGTAGTTGCGACCCACCTGGCAGGTAGCTGTAGCCAATACCTAACGTGATAGGTGTTATAATAGTATAAAGGTTCCCGTCCAGTCTTTTAAAACTACGCTGCTGCAAATAAGAGAGGGTAGGCGTAAAGCTTAGCTCTTTTAAAGAATTTCTGGCATAGTAGTTTTTTACATAGAATCTATAGCCCGTCTGCACCTGAAATACCGGAGGCAGCGTGGCTTCAGCTCCCCTGCCCGTGGTTGGATTATTTAAATGTTGCGCCGATGCTCCCAACCAGAACTGGTCTGTGAAAAGTAAAAATCCGGTGGCTACCGTGGCATACATGGAACGCTCCCTATCTAGGGTTTCTGCGGTGGGTTGCTGCACAGAACCGTCACTTCCAAGCTGGTCTTCAAACACCAATCCAGAGAAACTGGGCTTCTGCGAGGCAAACGCCGCCTGCAATCCCGCACTAAAATCCAGGTTTTCTCTTAACTTAGTATGGTACGCATACACAGCCCCTGCCTGAAGGCGGGCAAAACCACCAGCTGGTTCCCGGTCTGACAATACGGTGAGGCCTACCGCAGTCTTGCTTTCCTTGAATCTATACTCGCCGCTCAGCCATTGTGTGGAAAAACCGTTTTGGGCGCCCGTCCACTGGGACCGGTGCCCGGCGGTGAGGCTGTAATCAGACAATAAACCGGTAAAAGCGGGGTTAAGAAAGACACGGTGCGCAAACTGCTGGACCGGTGGCGCCTCCTGGGCCTGCACGTTAAGGATAAGAAGAGCAGGCGCAAAAAAAGACAGAAACCCACCCAGCCGTACCACCTTTAAGAGACGGCACGTAAATTGCGATGGTTTTCTTACGCCTATTTTCATTCTAAAATAAGTAAACTTACATTCTGAACTCACCTTCCTGACAAGATGAAAAAAGTATTCATAGGGCTGGCCATCTTTTTTGTAGTACTGCTGGCCGCCGCCGCGCTAGTGCCGGTTCTGTTCAAAGATAAAATCAAAGACCGGCTAGATAAAGAAATAGCCAAGAATATTAACGCCCGGGTGCTATACGAAACAGACAACGTATCGCTGTCCCTGTTTCGCACATTCCCAGATTTGGCCTTGAGCGTGAAGGAACTGCGCATTGTGGGCAAAGACTCCTTCCAGCGCGACACCCTCGCCTACCTGCCTGACTTTGCCCTGGGCCTGGACCTGATGAGTGTGATTACGGGCAATGAGATGGTCATCAAATCAGTGAAGATGGATCAGCCGCAGTTAAAGCTGTTGGTCTTAAAATCGGGTAAGGCCAATTGGGACATTTTTATTCCAGACTCTTCGCAGGCTACACAAGCAGATACCTCAGACTTTAAGATGGGCATTGACAACTGGGAGATGACCAACGGGCAGATTATCTACCAGGATTTGAGCATCCCGTTTGGGGTGGCGGCTTACAATGTACAGCACACTGGTAGCGGTGACCTGGACAAGGACATCTTTGACATGAAGACTCAGACCCAGGCCGAGCGCTTCACCATGACCTATGACGGCATCAACTACATAGAAAACAAGAAGCTGGACGCCGACGTGACCATGGCCATGGACCTGGCCAACATGAAATATACCTTCAAAGACAACAACTTCCGAATCAATGATTTTGCGTTGGGAATGGCCGGTTCTGTGGCTATGCCCACCGAGGACATCCTGCTGGATTTGACCTTCAAAGCCTTGGAGACCGATTTCAAAAACCTCTTCTCTCTGGTACCGGGCGTGTTCACGGATAAATTCAAGGACATTGACACAGACGGTAAGCTGGCGTTCAACGGCTACGTGAAAGGAACCTTCAACGAGACCACCATGCCGGGCTTTGGGGTGGACCTGAAAGTGAACAATGGACGGTTTAAATACCCAGACCTGCCGCAGGAGGCCCGAAACATCAACGTGGACATGAGCGTGAAGAACGCAGACGGCATAGTAGACCATACCCAAATCAACATCAAGAAACTGCATCTGGACCTAGGCAAGAACCCGGTAGACGGGCAAGTAATGATTGACGGCCTGGAGCCGATGAAGATTAACGGAAACCTGAAAGCCAAGCTGGACCTGGCGGAGCTGACCAAGGTTTTCCCGCTGGAAGGCACCACCCTGCGTGGTTTGCTGGACGTGGACGCAACGGCCAACGGCGTGTACTTTGAGAACCACATGCCCATGGTGGTGGCCAAACTGAACCTGGTGAACGGTTATGTGAAGTCTTCCTCTTTCCCGGCGCCGCTGGAGAATGTGACCATGGTCTCTACCGTGACCAACAAAACCGGCCAGGCCGCCGATACGGACATTCAAGTGTCCCAATTCAAGATGCTTTTGGACAAAGAGCCCTTGCAAGGCCGTGTGTCCATTAAGAACCTGGCAAAGCCGCAGTTTGACCTGGTCCTCAATGGTATTCTGGATTTGACCAAGCTGACCAAGATTTTCCCGATTGAAGGCACCACGGTTAGCGGTCGCTTGAACGGGAACATGGCCGCCAAAGGAAAAATGACCGATGTAGAGGCTGGCCAATACGGAAACGTGATTGCCAGCGGGGCCATGCAAATCAGTCAATTGAACTACAAGAGCACAGATTTGCCGCAGGGCATGCGCATTAATACCGCCAAAGCCACCTTTAACAATGAGCAAGTGCGTCTTGAGAACCTGAACGGGTTCCTGGGCAAGAGCGATGTGCAGATGGACGGGACCGTGACTAATTACATGGGCTATCTATTCTCAGAGAATCAGCCCTTGCGCGGTACTTTCAATCTGCGCGCCGGAACGTTCAATGTGAACGAGTGGACCGTAGATGAGCACACGGGTCAGGCCGCCCCATCTACCACTGCCAAGGCGCAAGGCGTGGTACAAGTGCCAGATAACCTAGATTTGGTCTTGAACACGCAGGCTGGAACTGTTTTGTATGACAACCTCAAGCTGCAAGACTTTAAAGGACAGGTAGCCATCAAGAACCAGGTTGCCAAACTGGAGAACGTGAGCTTCAACACCTTGGGTGGTCAGTTTGTGACCACCGGTTCTTATGACTCCAGAGACCTGATTCACCCTAAGTTCTCGTTTGGCTTGGACATCAAGAACCTGGATTTCAAGAGTGCTTTTAACGCGTTCAATACCCTGCAACAGATTGCCCCTATCGCTAAGGCGCTGGACGGTCAGTTCTCTACCAAGTTCAGTTTGAACGGCGAACTGGGCAGTGACATGATGCCTGTGATGAGCACGTTGACCGGTAGAGGCGCCGTAGAGGTAATCCAAGCCGTGGTGACCAACATCAAGGCGCTCTCTAAGATAAGCGAGGTGACCCAGCTCAAAGACGTGCAGAACTTTGTGGTGAAGAACAAGGGCTTTGCCGCAGAGATTCTGGCGGGTAACCTGGTGGTAAAACCGTTTGACCTGACCGTGGGCGACATGAAAATGACCGTGGGCGGTACCAACAACCTGGCCGGCACCATGGATTACGTGGTGGCCATGGACGTGCCTTCGGGTAAAGTGGGTGGCGCCTTGTCCTCTAAATTAACAGCCTTGTCTGGCGTGCAGAACATCAAAAGCCTGGACCGAGTGACCCTGCAACTGGGCGTAGGTGGTACGTATAACAACCCTACCGTAGCCCTGCGCGGCAGTAGCCTCAAGGCCGAAGCCAAGGACCTAGTCCAGCAGGTAGTGAGCAATAAGTTGGAAGGCGTGAAGGAGAAACTCAACGTGAACGTACCTACTAACAAAGACAGCTTAAAAGTTGAATTTGCCAGAAAGCAGGAAGAAGCCAAGGTGAAGGCGCAACAAGAACTGGAGAAGAAACGCCTGGAGGCAGAGCAGAAAGTGCGCGAAGAAGCCAAGAGCCAACTGAATAAACTGTTCAAGGTTCCGGCTAAGAAACCAGCCACCACTACCGCGCCGCCAGATACTACCAAACAGCAGTAGATACTAAAGGAGTAAAACCCAACGTTCCGTTTTTGGCTTGTTTTCTAGGAAAGAGGCCAAAAACGGAATTTTTTTGTCTAACCCCCTAATTTTGCAAACTCTGGGACGGTTTTTCGTATACGTCCCGTGCTGTCACTAGCCAGCATAATTTTTTCCCCCACCCATAATTTTAGTACCATGAAAAAATCTATTGTAGCCGCCCTCTTCGTGTTTGGAGCCCTTGGCTTTTCTGCCTGCTCAGACGATGACAAAGAAACCACTGGCACCTCGCGCATGGAAGTGCGTTTAACAGACGCCCCCGGTGATTATGACGAAGTAAACGTAGACATTCGCTCGGTGCAGATCCATAGAGATGCCACTGGTGATGAGTCTGGTTGGATCACGCTGGACAACATCAAGCCGGGCGTGTACAACCTGTTGGACTTCGCCAATGGCCGTGATACCTTATTGGCCAGCGCTACCTTGCCCGCCGGCGCCATCACCCAGATCCGGTTGGTATTGGGCAACAACAACACCTTAAAACTGAAAGGTCAGAACAACCTGGTGCCGTTGACCACGCCTAGCGGACAGACCTCTGGCTTGAAACTACAACTGAACACTACTCTAGAGGAGGATGTGACCTACGTAGTCCTGTTGGACTTTGACGCTGCCAAATCTGTAGTGCCGCGTGGCAACAGCGGTGCCTATAACCTGAAGCCAGTGATTAGAACCATTACTACGGCCGTGGCTGGTGGTATTAGAGGAACCGTAACGCCAGCCGCTGCCAAGCCTGGTATTCTGGTGATCTCTGCCGCCAATGACACCGTGGGTGGTTTTGCCGATGATGCCGGACGCTTCTTGATTAAAGGCTTGAGAGCCGGTACGTACAAAGTGCAGTTTACTACTGTAGAGCCGTACAAGAACAAAGAAGTGACCAACGTAGTGGTGACCAATGACCAAATCACCACCATGCCAACAACAGACCTGAACTAATCTGATTCAGGGTCTAACGCATAAAAAAGGGAGCCTTTCTACAGGGCTCCCTTTTTCTTTATTGGATACTTCGTTTTTAGGCTATTTTCTGGAAAATAGGCCAAAAACGACGTCTTATAACTCTAAATCCTGTCCGTACTGAATGCGCACGTAGGTCACGTAGTCTGAGTTGATGGGCTCATGGCCGGCCAGTCTCAATTCACGGGCCACTTGTCCGCGGTGGTAGGTGGCATGGTTGATGGCGTGGGTCAGGATGTCCTGTACTTTGGTAGAATAGGCCTTGCCCTGGGTGTTGGTGTACTCAATTTCGCGGTTCAGTTCTGCGGCGTCAGCGTTGGCGTAAATCTCCACTAACTTCTTAGAGGTGTCTTCTGCCAGGCGGTGGAGTTCTTCTAAAGAGTGTACTTGTAAAACGGTAACGGGGCTTTTGGTGCCGGTAATGCGGGCAATCCAGATGGCTTGGGCGTTCAACACGTGGCTGAACATCAAAACGGCGTAGTCTGGCAGTTCGCCTTCTATTCTGTCAAAACTTTTGAGCACGCGGGTGTTGGCCCATACGTTGTACTGTGTTAAGTTTTGGAGGACGTCATTGGTAGTCATAAAAGTAAATTTGGTAAACCATTCCAGAGCCGCGCCCCGGAATTTGCGCAAAAGTACTAAACGGGGGCCTCAGAAAGAATGTTTACTTTGTTTATTCCATAAGCTGTACCAAATACGGCCAGAAGACTAGCAGCCCAATAGCCGCCGCCGTGATAGAGGCAATGAGCACGGCCCCGGCGGCAATGTCTTTGGCCTTGCCCGCCAAGGGGTGCGGCCCCGGCGACACCAGGTTCACCACCACCTCAATGGCCGTATTGAACAACTCAGCCATCCAGACCAGGCCAATGGCCACGCAGACCAGCGCCCATTCCACCGTAGTCAGTTCTAAGTAAAACCCTAACCCCACTGCCAGTCCTGCAGAAAGCACGTGCCAGCGCAGGTTTACCTCAGACCTAAACGCCGAGGAGATTCCTTTCATGGCGAACCCAAAGCTGTTAATCCGTTGGCGTATGAAAGACGGTCTGGTTTTTTCCATATGGTGCTTAGGTACGTAAGATGCGTGCCTGAGGGTAACAAAGGCCTGATGGATTGGGAGCTTATTAGAATAATAACTACCATCACATCACAAGAAGGCAATCTAGCAAAAGCGGCAGGTCATCTTCTTTCGTTTTTGGCCTGTTTCCTAGAAAATAGCCCAAAAACGGGTGGTTAGGGAAGGCAGTGACTTATACTTTGATGATAATGTTCTTCTTGTACATGACCCACAGGATGAGCATCCAGAAGGCAATCCAGGTAAGTGCCCACGCCAGCGAAGCATTGATGGGTGAGAACAAAGGCGTGTAAAAAGACTCATACAACCAAGTTTTGCTGTCCACCTCGCCTTTAGCGGTATCTACTTTTATCATGCCCATGATGCGTGGTATCAACCCAGACAGAAAGAAGACCGTGATGGCATTTACCCCATAGACTAAGAACGGTGTGGTAAACCTATGATAGCCTTTCACGTCAATCAGCCAATAGCAGAGGCCCAGGCCTAGCATGGCCAAGCCGGATGTATACAGCACATAAGAACTAGTCCACAGGCTTTTGTTGATAGGAAAGTGTAAATCCCAAATAAGTCCCAGGCAGACGCAGATGACGCCCCAGACCATAAGCCAAGCAATTTTCTCTCCTGCTTCAACACTGGGTTTCTTCAGCCATTGTCCTACCAATACCCCAGTCAGGGCCGTGGCCACTGCGGGCAGGGTGCTTAAGATGCCCTCGGGGTCCCAGACTTTGGATTGCTTCCAGAGGTGACCAGAAAGCAAGGTGTTGTCCAGCCAGGCTGCCAAGTTGGTAGCAGGTTCCAAGTTGGCCATGCCTATGCCCGGCACCGGCGCGAACATCATTAAGGCCCAATAGCCTACCAGAAGGACAATAGTCGTCCAGATTTGCGTGCGTCTGCTGGTTTTCAAGAAAAGAATGGCGGCTATGATGAACACTACTCCTATTCTCTGTAGTACGCCTGGTATGCGCACGGTGTCAACCTCAAACTTGGGGAACAGCGCCAGGAACATTCCCAGAGCAAACAAGGTAAGGCCGCGCCGCACAATCCTTAGCAGCGTGGCCTTATGCGTCTCGGGTAAATGTTTGTTGCGGTCCAAGGCATACGCAATGGAAACTCCCACAATGAACAGAAAGAACGGAAACACCAGGTCGGTGGGGGTGCAGCCGTGCCAGGTGGCATGCTTAAGCGGCGAATATATCTTTCCCCAGTTGCCGGGGTTGTTCACCAAGATCATAGATAGCACCGTGAGGCCCCTAAAGACATCTAAGGATCTTAATCTTACAGGGCCTGTGGGCTTAGAGGATGTTATAGGTGGGGTTTCAAGGGAGCTAGTAGAGGTAGGCACGGGACGAGGGAAAAATATGGGTATGGATAAGTATGTTATTGCTGGTCAGGTACTTAAGTGAAATGTCTTAGCTCTTATTAAAAAGCTGTGACACTAGGAATACAAAATACGGTCTAATGTCTCTTTCCTAAATTACTGGTCTTTTGAGATGCGTGCAGAGTGCTCATAAAGAGTAATTGCTCAAGTAAGTAATTAATAAAATTTTAAAAGTCGGTCAAATGTTTAACAATGATTTAAGGAAATCATAAATTTGGGAGTGTGTGTCTAAATTTTTAACAGTTCTCTGTTTGAAAACATACCTCATGTTTTTCTCACTTATATCTTTTCTTAGTCCCCTTAACCAATTTTTCCCCAATTATTTTCTATGAAGATAGCGTTACGGCTTATGTTGTTTGCTATGAGTTTCCTCATAGTGCAATCAAGTTTTGCCCAGAGCAAAACCATTACCGGGAGGGTTACCTCCTCAGATGACGGCACGGCCCTGCCAGGAGTAAGCGTGGTGGTCAAAGGGACTGCCAACGGTGCCTCTACAGACGGAGATGGTAAATACACCATCCAGGCTGCCCCGGGCAGCGTGCTGGTCTATACATTCATTGGCATGCTCTCTCAGGAGCGTACCGTGGGTGTGGACAATACCATTGACGTGGTGCTAAAATCAGACGCCAAAGCTTTGGAAGAAGTAGTGGTAACTGGTTTTAACATTGCCCAAGAGCAGAAATCTATCAACTACGCGGTGCAGTCCGTTTCTGGCAAAGCGCTGGAAGAAACCAGACAGCAGAACGTGGTGAACGCCCTGCAAGGCAAAGTAGCCGGGGTGAACATCATCAGTTCTGGTGGTGGAGCCGGTGAGGGTGCCAGCATTGTGATTAGAGGGGGTTCTTCTATTGACGGGGATAACCAACCGCTTTTTGTGATTGACGGTATTCCGGTAGACAACTCCTCTTTCCAGGAGTCAACGGCTCCTGGGGCTGGTAGTGGTTTCAACGGTTTATTAGGCCGCTCAGTGGGTTCTTCTAACCGGGCTGGTGACTTGAATCCAGATGACATTGCCTCTATCACAGTCTTGAAAGGACCAGCGGCGGCGGCTTTGTATGGTCTGCGGGCCGGTAACGGAGCGGTAATCATCACTACCAAAAAAGGAGTGGCGGGCCAGACCTCTGTTTCTTACAACGCCATGTTCTCCTTTGACCAGGTAAACAGATTGCCAGAGGTGCAGAGTGTGTACAAGCAAGGCACCAACGGCGTGTATGATCCTACCACCCGTAGATCATGGGGGCCTAAATTCCTGGAGGGCGAGCCTGTGTATGACAACATTGGAGAGTTCTTCCAAACGGGTTTCAAGATGAACCACAGCCTGAGTGTGTCTGGCGGTTCTGAGAAGACCAATTTCTACATCTCTGCCAACCACTTAGACCAAGGTGGGGTGGTGCCTGAGACAGAATATGAGAAGAACTCTGTGCGCGTAGCCGGTACTTCTAAATTCAATGACTACTTATCCTTTGACGGTTCTGCCAACTACTTGCAGACCAGTGGTAAGAGAGCTTTGCAAGGCCCGGGCCTTTTTGGCGGTACCGGTGGTTTCTTGGTGAGTATCTTCAACTGGCCTTTAAATGATAACATGGCCGACTGGCAAAATCCGGACGGTTCGCGCCGTAGATTGCTGGAAAGCGTAACCGGTGATATTGACAACCCTTACTTCACGGTTAACAAAAACCCACAGACAGATAGAGTAGAGCGCATGATTGGCAACGTAGGCGTAACCATTGACCCTACAGACTGGCTGAAAATCAACTACCGCTTAGGTTCTGATGTGTACACAGAGCGTACTGAGAGTGTGCGTTCACCAGGTACCTCGCTTATCAACAACCAGCAAGGTGGTTTGGCCGTGACGGTAAACCAGTTCCAGCAGTACACCTCTAACTTTGTAGTAACCGCAGACAAAGACATCACTGAGAAAATTGGCGTGGGTCTTGTGTTAGGTAACACCGTAGAGCAGACAGAAACCAAAGGCGTGGATTATTTGGGATTGATTTTCCAGAACCCAGACTTTGTGGGCTTGAACAACACCACCAATCGTAGCGTGATTCAGAGAAATTCTTTGCGCAGATTGATTGGGGCCTTTGGCCGCGTAAGCTTTGACTATGACAACTTCCTGTTCTTAGAACTACAGGGCCGTAACGACTGGTCATCTACCCTGCCGGTGAAGAACCGCTCGTTTGCCTATGGTTCTGCCAGCTTGGGCTACGTGTTCACAGAGCACCTGCCCTTGGGCTCTAGCTCTTTCTTGAAGTTTGGTAAGTTCAACGTTTCATATGCCCAGGTAGGAAAAGATTCGCCACCGTACCGCGTGTCCTCTCCGTTGACCAACAACACCTTCTTGGGTGGCGGCTTTAGAAACAACTTCTTTGGCGGTAACCCAGAGTTGAAACCAGAGACCAAAGCATCTTTTGAGACGGGCCTTGACTTCAACTTCTCCAAGAACAACCTGCGCTTTAACCTTACCTATTATCAGGATAGAACCATTGACCAGATCATTGCCCCAAGACTGAGCCAGGCGTCTGGCTTCATCTTGCAGTATGTGAACGGTGGTACGGTAGAGAACCGCGGTATTGAGGCCGTCTTGTCTGGAACAGCCATCCAGAAAGGCGACTTCGCCTGGGATGTGGTGGCCAACTTTTCCCGTAACAGAAGCGAGGTAGTGTCTATTCCGTATCCATTAACTGAAATCTACCAGTCAGACTCTTGGATTGTAGGGTTTGCCAGAGGTTCTGTTTTCCAGGGAAGCTCTCTAAGCGCCTTGGGTGCCATGCAGTATGAGCGTGCCCCAGACGGACAGCTAATCATTGGCGCCACCGGTTACCCAACCTTTGTAGACCAGAAGTTTACGTATGCCGGTGACCGTGCCCCAGATTTTACCTTGCAGATTACCAACACCTTCAACTACAACAACCTGTCGCTTTCTTTCTTGACAGACATCAGAAAAGGCGGCGTAGTGGTGAACGGCAACGAAGCAGCCCTGGTAAGCAGCGGACTTAGCAACCGCACCCTGGATAGATACAAGAAAGCAGTGTTCCCGGGCGTAGTAGCCGTAACCGGAGCAGACGGCAAGGTATCTTATGTGCCTAACACCAGAGAAGTAGAACTAACGGAGAGCTATTACCGCAACATCATGTCTGTGGTAGGCAGTGACTTTATTGAGGACGCCTCCTGGATTAGATTGCGCTACGTGACCTTGGCCTACAGCCTGCCTACCAAGTTCTTTGGTAAGATTCCTTTCAAAAACGTGGAACTGAATGCTACTGGCCGTAACCTGATTCTCCTGACCAAATACTCTGGTTCTGACCCAGAGACAGCGGCTGCCGGTTCTGGTGTGCGCGGTGGTGGTTCTGGCGGGTTTGACTATGGTAGCGTACCCGGAACCAAAGGTGTTGATTTAGGCATTAAGCTATCATTCTAGATTATTGAGAACGCAAATCATGAAAAAATTTATAATAGGATTATGCACGGTGGTAGGCTTGGGCCTTACCGCCTGTGACAGTTTTTTGGATGTGAATGATGATCCAAACAACCCCGTCTCTACTACCCCTAACTATCTGTTGCCCAGTATTATTGGGAACGGTCTGCAGGTGCAGTTGCTGACAGAATTACGCGTGGGGCAGATTACGCAGAACATTGCTGGTAGAACGGCCAACATTACCACAGACCAGTACTACTTTACGCCCAGCAACTCTACCTCTACCTTCAACAACACCTATTATCTGGTGGGCAGCAACATTGGCCCCATGATAGCGGCGGCAGAGGCAGAAGGTTCTCCTTACTATGTAGGCGCTGGTAAGACCATGCGCGCCATCATCATGGCCCACCTTACAGACATGCTGGGAGACGTACCCTACACCGAGGCTTGGCAAGGCTACACTAACATTGCTCCCAAGTATGACCCACAGGAAGAAATCTACAACACCATCTTCAAGCTGTTAGAGGAGGCAGAGGCAGAGTTCTCTAAACCGGCTACCGCCAACAAGCGTCCCTTCTACTCGGCTAACCCGGTAAGCGGTGACATTTTGTACCAAGGCGACGTGTCCAAATGGATTAAGCTCATCAACTCCATTAGAGCCCGTCAGTTAAACCATTTAACCAAGAAGGCAACCTACAGCGCTGACGCGGTGTTGGCGGCTATTGACAAGGGCATCAAAAACAATGCAGATGATGCTACGCTTGGTTACAGACAGCCTACCAGCGTTGAGTCCAGCACTACCAGCATCTGGGGACCTACCAGAGGCAACATGGCCTCTTATACCTTCGGAAGAATGTTTGTGAACTACTTGAACGGTACTACGTTGTTAGGCGATGCCACCGCAGCAGATGATCCGCGCTTTGCCATCATCTCTCCTACGTTGAGCAACGGTGCCATACCGGGTGCCGGGCAGCCCTCTGCCCCTACCGTGACCGACTTCTATGGTGGCTGGTACTCTACAGACAACAGCCCGTTCCCGTTGGTGACCAACGCCGAGATGCGCTTTATTGAGGCAGAGGCTGCGTTCCGTAAAAGCGACAAGAGCCGTGCGTTTACGGCGTACAAGGCAGGTATTACGGCACACATGACCAAGTTGGGCGTAGCGGCCGCGGCACAGGCAACCTACTTAGGCAGTGCCGCTGTGGCGCAGAGCGAGGGTACTTTGACCTTGAAGAACATCATGGAGCAGAAGTACATTGCCATGTTCCTGAACCCAGAGTCCTGGTCAGACTTGCGCAGATTTGACTTTGACCCTGCCATCTACCCAGACTATGCAGTGCCCGCGGGCGTAAACCCTAACCTGGGCGGTAAGATGGTGCGCAGACTGCCGCCGGCGCAGACAGAGACCCAGTACAACCCCGCCGAAGTAGCCAGAATGGGATGGGGAACCCCAGACTACGTGACCCTTCCGGTTTGGTGGGATAAGCAATAAGAGGTTGTCAGGCATTTAATTTTAAGAAGACATGAAAAGCATTTTTAAGAAATACATGGCCGTGCCAGCCATTGCCCTAATGGGTTTTGTGGCCGTCTCTTGTGAGGAGGACTATGAGCCCTCTTACCAGATCACTGAAGATTCCTTCCAGCTCCTGCAGGCTACCGGTACCTTGCCGGTAGCGGCCAAATACGCCACCGGCGAAACCGTGAAAATGGAGCTGGTCTACAACAAGTCAGACATCAAGGAGATAGTGTTGCTCCAGAAGTTTGACAACCAGGATTCTAGCGTAGTCAAGACCATACCAGCCCAGGGCGCTTACTCGCTGCGTAAGAAGGCAGACACCCTGGTAGTGGAGTATGTAGTGCCTCCTGGTCTGGCTAATAAAACCTTGATTAGGTTAGACGCCAAAGGAGTTGGTTTCAACAACAGCACCAAAACCAGAAGCGTGAGCTTTAGAGTAGCTGAGGCCATGCCCACCATCAGAATCAAAAGCATGAGCAACCGCACTGCCACGGCGCAGTACGGCAATGCGGCCAATGATGTGATTAGGTATGAGCTGGTCATGAACGAAGGCGGCGTGACATCTGTAACCACTACCACGCCGGCCACGGCCATTCTGTACAAAGACCTGGACAGCTTGAACGTGTACGCTAAAGTGGGCGCTGGAGCAGAAACCAGAGTGCAACGGATTGGCTTGACCAAGTCTGGTGCGGCAGTGACCAGAAACGTAGACGTGACCGTACCCGCTAATTCCGCCAACCAGGAAGTGATTTTCCGTTTCGAGGTGAAATCATTGTTGCCAAAACTGGCGGCCTCTGTGAGCTCTGCCCCAGTTACGCCTAGTGCGGCTACGGCCTTTACGGGAACCAGCACGGCTACCATTGGCTTGAACGGTGACGCCAACGCAACGTCTTTCAACTTTGTGGCCAGAACCAACGCAGGGACTGACGTTGCCGCCAACAAGGACATCACCGTCACTAGCGTGGCCGGTAACAAGGTAGCTGTGAAGGCTGACAATACCACCTCCTTTGTAAAGTCTACTGCCGCCGCGTATACGTCTGCTACTTTCTCTAGCGTGCGTCAGGCCTATTACGCTGGGGCCAATGCCGTGCCTACCACCGTAGTGACCTCTATTGCCGACCTGTTGGTGGGTGACGTGTATATTGCCAAGCTGGTGGGTACTGACAACTATGTCATCTTCAAAGTGACGGCCATTAACCGCACCGAAACAGGTGCCACTGTTACCATGGACTACAAGTATCTGTAGTCCTCAACTGCTATAGCTATCTATTACAAAGGCCACCATGCAACAAGGTGGCCTTTGGTTTTACCCAGTTTCGGTTCAAGTAAAAAGCCCTTCCGCTATTTTAGCAGAAGGGCTTTTCGTTTTTTGGCTGTTTTGGCCAAAAGAGGCTAAAAACGGCTTATCCTTTTAAGCTTCCAATCATGTCTTCTGGTCTCACCCACTCCGTGAACTGCTCATCTGTTAACAGGCCCAAGTCCAAAGCGGCCTGACGAAGCGTAGTGCCTTCTTTGTGCGCTTTCTTGGCAATCTTGGCGGCGTTGTCATAGCCTACGTGCGGGTTCAAGGCAGTTACCAACATTAAGGAGTTCTCCAGCTGGCGCTTGATCACTTCGTAGTTCGGCTCAATGCCTACGGCGCAGTGCTTGTCAAAAGAATCACAGGCATCACCTAATAAACGGGCGCTCATCAATAGATTGAAGATCATCACCGGCTTGAACACGTTCAGCTCAAAGTGACCGTTCATGCCGCCCACCGAGATGGCCACGTCATTGCCAATCACCTGCGCGCAAACCATAGTCATGGCCTCGGCCTGGGTTGGGTTTACTTTGCCCGGCATGATAGAAGAACCCGGCTCGTTTTCTGGGATGATGATTTCACCAATACCAGAACGAGGCCCCGAGGCCAACAGACGGATGTCATTGGCAATCTTCATCAAGCTCACAGCAATCTGCTTCAAGGCGCCTGAAGTTTCTACAATGGCATCATGGGCGGCCAAAGACTCAAACTTGTTCTCAGCGGTCTTCAAGGGCAGGCCAGAGAACTCAGAGATTTTCTTCGCTACTAATTCAGCGTAGCCTTGCGGGGTATTCAAACCAGTTCCTACGGCAGAACCGCCCAGGGCTAGTTCGCTTAGGTGGTCTAAGGTGTTTCTAAGGGCGCGCATGCCGTGGTCCAACTGAGACACGTAACCCGACAGCTCCTGGCCCAGCGTCAACGGCGTGGCATCCATTAAGTGCGTACGGCCAATCTTCACCACGTTCATGTACTCCTGTGACTTGGCGTGCAGCGTGTCACGCAGCTTCTGAATCATAGGCAAGGTATGCTCCGCTACAATTCTATAGCCGGCAATGTGCATCGCCGTCGGGAAGGTGTCATTAGAGGACTGAGACTTATTCACGTCATCATTCGGGTGAATCTGCTTTTTCTCGTCCATCAAGTCACCGCCCAGCAATACGTGTGCGCGGTTGGCCACCACTTCGTTCACGTTCATGTTGCTCTGCGTGCCAGAACCGGTCTGCCACACTACCAGCGGAAACTGGTCTGCCAGGTCACCAGCCAGAATCTCATCGCATACGCGGCCAATGATTTCGGCTTTGTCCTGGGCCAGAACGCCCAGTTCAGCGTTGGTGTAGGCGGCGGCTTTCTTCAGGATGGCGAAGGCCTCAATCACCTCAGTAGGCATTAGCTGGCCGCCAATGGTGAAGTTTTCTTTAGAGCGTTGCGTCTGGGCGCCCCAGTATTTATCTGCGGGTACCTCTACCGGTCCCATGGTGTCTTTCTCTATGCGTATGCTCATGTCTTATAAGAATAAAGTGAATACTGTAGATGCCTCAAAACTACGCAATAATTATAAAAAGTGGGTGCGATTGAAGGCTTCCGTTTTTGGCTTATTTTCTGAGAAACAGCCCAAAAACGCCGGCCAGCGACTACTCTCCTTCTTTATCTACGCTTGGCCTTCACCGTCTCTGATGGCCGGCTTTCATTGTGCAGGCGGTCTACGGCAGTGACCAGATACGTGTAGCGCTGGCCAGCAACAGCAGAAGTGTCCACATAGGTAGGTCCGCCGTGATGAATTTTCAAGATGTGCGCCGGATTCTCCACGTCAATCACAGTGCCCTTGGGAGCTCGGTACAATACATAATAGCGGGCGGTCTCGCCGTCTGGTGCTTTGGCAGGGGCTTCCCAGGCCAGGTGGATGCCGTCTAGCGTAGAAGTTGCCTTCACATCAGTTGGTGCCAACGGGGCCACATCATCTATCCAAGGCATGGTGGGTACCAGCGCCGGGTATTTGTAGAAGCTGTTCCGAAGGCTGTCCTGCACGCCCAGCGGGTTGCTCATGACTGACTTAGAGCTGAAGAATACGCTGCCGTGCACATTGGGCGCCTGACGGTTGAGGCGCAGCTGGTTGCCGGTTTCCAGCGGGTTGTACCATTCTTTGACCCGGGCGTCTGTGTTCACGCGGTAGGTGCCTTGGCCAATGTAGAGATGCTTCCCGAAGTTGTTCTTGCCCCACCAGTCCAGCAGTTTGGCGTAATCGGCCACGGGGTAGCCAATGGTGAAATAGAGCTGCGGCACGTTGTAGTCAATCCAGCCTTTCTCCAGCCAGCCCCTGATGTCGGCGTAGAGTTGGCCGTAGTTGGTGAGGCCGTTGGTGTCTGAGCCGCGCGGGTCTTCCTTCTTGTTTCGCCAGATGGCAAACGGGCTTATCCCAAACTTGACATGCGGCTTCACTTTCTTTATTTCTACAGACAGCGTCTTAATCACCTCGTCTACATTATGGCGGCGCCAGTCGTCCTTGGTGGTAAAACCAGCACCGTACTGGGCAAAATCGTCGTCGTCTGGAAACGTGTCCTTGGTGGGATACGGGTAGAAATAGTCGTCAAAGTGAATGGCGTCCACGTCATAGCGCTGCACCACGTCCAGGATGATGTCCACAATGTATTCGCGTACTTCGGGCAGGCCGGGTTTAAAGTATTTCTTGCCGGCATAGGTCACAAACCACTCGGGCCGGGTTTTGGTGATGTGGTTGGACGCAATGTTAGCGCTGATGGTGTCATGGGTAGCCCGGTACGGGTTAAACCAGGTATGAAACTCCATCCCGCGCTTGTGTGCCTCCTCTATCTGGAACGCCAGCGGGTCATACGGCGGGTTAGGGGCCTCGCCCTGCCTGCCAGACAGCCATTGCGACCAGAGTTCTTTGGTACTTCTATAGAGCGCATCTGTGGTAGGCCGTACCTGTACCACTAGGGCGTTGATGCCATTCTTCTGGTGCTCATCCAGAATGTACCTGAACTCCTCCATCTGCGTGACCGGCGAAAGCCCCTGCTGGCTGGGCCAGTCAATGTTAGCCACGGTGGCAATCCAGACGCCCCTGAACTCGCGCTTGGGAGCTATTTGGGCGTGCAGTTGAAAGGAACAGAACCAACAAAAAATGACGATGAAGAGCAGCGATTGGGGACGGGGAAAGAAAAGCATAAGCTAAAAGAAAGGTAAGCGGCAAAGCAGGCAAGTAACCGCCTTTTTAGGTTTCTTCCAACCTTTCTTTCACGCCATTTCGTTTTTGGCCTACTTTCCAGAAAAGAGGGTAAAAACGGAAATCCTAGAAGAGGGTTTTAAGGAAATCGATTGCCAAAAAAATAATATAGGGTTTGGCTATATTTTGTTTTGTATTAGACGGTTAGGGCTTATATTTCTAGAACTTTCAACCAACCCCAAACCCCTATCCATGAAAAAATTTTATCGTCCGTTGGTACTGGCTTTGCTGGTAGGCTTTAGTGTGTCTTGTTCTAAAGAAGACGTAGAGCCCAATCAATCCCCCAGTGTGACTGGGACTGAAGATGCTACCGCCACCAAAGACTCACACCTGACTATGGGCAATCCCAGCAGTGCAGGCACCAGCTACAGCAATTACCTGGTGAGCAAATCACAGTACGTGATGTCCTACAACAGCTACCGCGGCACACCCAACTGGGTAAGCTGGCATTTGAGCAGCGCCTGGGTAGGCAGCACGCCGCGCCAGGATGACTTTAGGGCAGACACGTCATTGCCAGCGGCTTTCTACAAAGTAACGTCTTCTGACTACACCGGAAGCGGCTTTGACCGGGGCCACAACTGCCCTTCTGCTGACCGCACCTTGACCGTGACGGATAACTCGGCTACGTTCTTGATGTCAAACATGATTCCGCAGGCGGGTCCTAATAACCAACAGACCTGGGCGGGCTTGGAGAATTACTGCCGTACCTTGATCAACGCCGGAAACGAGCTGTACATCATCATGGGCAGCTACGGCGTGGGCGGAACCGGCAGCGCTGGTTACAAAGAAACCATTGCCGGCGGCAAAGTGACCGTGCCTAACCGCATCTGGAAGGTGATTGTGGTATTGCCCAACGGTACTGGTGACGCCGCCCGTGTGACTACCAGCACCCGCGTGATTGCCGTGAACACCCCCAACACCACCAGCATCAGCAGCACATGGGGCTCTTACCGCACCACGGTAGACGCCATTGAAGCCGCTACGGGCTATAACATCTTGTCTAACGTGTCCTCAACGGTGCAGGCCACCATTGAGTCACGGGTAGATTCTGGTCCAACGCAATAAGTTTATCTCATTTGCGGGGCTACTTTTCTTGACCGGGAAAGTGGCCCCGCTTTTTTTATGGTGTCTATGTCTACTTTATACCAAGAACTAGAGCAGCTGAGCCAGGGCCTGTTGTTCATCAGTGAGAGTGAATACCCGCTAGAGCCGTTTACTTTGCCCGCGGGCGCCACGGCGCAAGACGCAAGTGGCTTTCTGCAGGCGTTGGGGCAGTCAGGGCAGCCCGTAGAGGAAGTGACCTTGGCGCATTTCTTCCGGAACATGGTAAGAACCTCAGAAGGAGATGCTGTGCAGCAGGAGAATGCCCAGAAGTTTACGGCCTTGCAGCAGTGGCTGGAAAAAAACCTGCAAGACGTGAAAGTGTACCGCCTTGGGCAGACACAGGTGCAGGCTTACGTGGTGGGCCAGGCCCAGGATAAGACTTGGCTAGGCTTGAAAACCACTTTGATTGAAACCTGAGAACAGGCCGTAAGACCGGTTACCTGCGTTGAGACACTACGTAGGCCAAGCCGGCAGAGAAGAGCACCGTCAACAGCCGCAGCCAGTCAATCTTGCCGGTAGTGTAGTACGTGATGCCCAAAGAAATGAGCGCTAGCACGGCAGCTACCGTGAACAGGATAGAGATGGCCCATCTGTTTTTCATAAACAGGTCTGTGTGTGAGGTGGTGGAGCGTTAAAAATACAGCAAGTCTACGAAAATACACATCTTAAGATAAACCGCTACACCGGCGCGTTACATTTTCATGCTGCCGGCCCGTCTCCGTCGTTTTTAGGCTGTTTTGGTCAAAATAGCCTAAAAACGACGTGCTATTCTGGGCAATGGGCTCCCGTCACGCTTTTTTCTTTATTTTCTGAACTGGGCTGTAAGAAAGCTCAGCACTTGGCTACTAATGTTTTAGCGCTTGGGGCAGCCATGAGGCGGGTCCCAAGGGCTTACTTCCTGTAGGCGGTAATACCCTAGAGAAAAAGTAAACATTAGTGTTGTGTAAGGAAAGCCCGATGCAAGAAGCATCGGGTTTTTTTACGAGATCTCGTTTTTGGGCTATTTTTAAGGAATTAGGCCAAAAACAGAATCTTGCCTTTGCCGTTACGTTGTGAATGAACAACAAGCATCCCATCTTTGTCTGATAGGGAGTAGCTTGAATTCTCAAAACAATCATGGCAGACATCTTTAAGCGGATAGTGACAGGAGGGCTCTTTGCCTTGGCGTGCGCCTGCGCAGATTCGCCTAAGCCAGAGATTCCGCCGGGCGAGGTGTCAGGTTCCCTTGTGCGTTCTCCTGCCCAGCTTTCGGGCAGAGACCAAGAAGCCCTTGCCTTAACCGTGGGCGACTCAATTGTGCACTCCATTGAAAGCTCTTTTCTATTGCTGGCAGAGAGACAGCCCCAAGCCGAGGCTTTGTTTGTGGCCCAGCCAGACAAGTTGCCGGCCGTGCAGGTGTTGTTAGAACGATACAATGCCCAGTTAGAAAGAATGCCGTTGAGCCAGAAAGAGGAAAAACGCTGGAAGCGCCCCTCCTCCCTGTTCTCTGGCAAACCCTCTACCCAGGCCTTGGTCAAAGAGAACGTCTCATTCTACGTGTATCAACGTCCCATCCAGGTAAGGCGCCGCAACTGCGCCAGCTGCGAAGAACCCAGCCTTCTCAACTTTATGGCCACAGACCTACACCAGCTGCGCGTCTTCTCCACCCAAGGCAAGCCCGAAGGCTATGAAGTGGGCGCCGTTACCGGCAAGTGGGTAATCCATTTTCCTAAGCAGGGCTTGTAGGCCTGCCTTTCTTATTGGCGCGCATGCGCATGGTATACTACAAGTGGCCCCTTTTCAGGACAAGCCATAGCATAAGCAAACTTTCTGTGGTAATTTTGCGTTTTGAAGGCGTTTTTATACAAAATGTTTTTAAACAATAGGCAGGCCGCATGGTTTGCTCAAAGACAAAACGTATCCATTTTACTTATTTTCTATTCAAGATATGGCAATCATCCAAGCAAGTGACGCTGATTTTAAGAACGTGCTAGAGAGCAATGAGCGCGTGGTGGTAAAGTATTACGCAGACTGGTGCGGTAACTGCCGCCTGTTCACGCCCAAGTTTAAGCGCCTGGCAGCCAATGAAGAATTTGCCGGGGTTTCCTTTGTAGACGTGAACGCAGAGACCAGCCCAGAAGCGCGTAAACTGGCCGGCGTGACCAACCTGCCGTTCTTTGCCGTGTTCAAAAACGGCCAGCTGGTAGAAGGCTCCGCCACCAGCAAAGAAGAGTATGTGTTAGAAATGCTTCGTAAAATAGCTTAACCAGACCATGAAGATACCTGCTATAAAACAATTGGTAGAGACGCAGACCATTGACAGCCTGCGCGCCGCCGAAGAACAATTGCTAAACGAAGAAGTGCCCGCCTTTGAGATTGTAGGCGAAGATGAAGGAGAGAAGCTGACCCACGTGTTTGGCGCCATCTTCATTCTCAACCACATGGAGGACAAAGGCTCTGACTTTAAAACTGCCTTGAGAGAGTTCACCCAGAAGGTAAGAGTCTCTATTAACTAAGGCGGACAACGCGTACTTATCCACAGTAAAAAGCCTGTCTCTAGAAAGAGGCAGGCTTTTTCTTTTTTATACTTGGTAACGCATAAGACAAGAATTAAGCTATTAGTTAGAGAGAGTCATTTTTAGGCTATTTCTAAGAAAACAAGCCAAAAATGAAGTCTAGACAAGAAGCTACATTTTATGCATAGGGTTTGCGTCTTGCTTGTATCTCTGTTAAGCCTGTGGATAACTGAAACTAAACATGCGGTATTGAGTGATTTCAGCTGATTTGCTCTTGATGGAGATTCACTTCTGTGAGTAGATTCTCCAAGGAAAGATTTCCTTTGTCTGTAGACAATCCTCTCAGGTAATATTTAAAAATTCCCCTGAACACTTCAGTGGGGTTGTAGCGGTTACTAGGGAAAAGGCTTTGATTCAAGAGCATGTTGACCTGTTCCAACAGCACTTTGGTCACAATCTCAATGTTCAAATCTGGCCGAAGGTATTTCTGTTCAATGCACGTGTTGAGCAGGTCATAGAACATGTAGTAGGAATGAATCTGGACGTGGCGCAGGTAGAGCATCCATACCCGTGGGTAGAGGTATTGGATCTGAATGAAAAAGCTGGGGTTAATGTGCTGGAGTTGCAGAATGTGGTGCCGGATCATGAGCACTAACTCGGCTAAGGGATGGTTGGTCTGGGCTTGTACTGCGGTCTGTTCTGCTTTTTGCTCTGCCAGGTACAACTCTACGGCCTGCCGTATAAAGTCTTCTTTGTCTACAAAAAAGGATTGGAACTCTTCGGGGCCTAAGCAGAATTCACGCTGAATACTTCTGGCCGAAACATCCTTTATGCCGTTGGCACAAAAATAACGCATGGCGCTGCGTAAAAGCTCTTCTTTGCCGAGGAAGGTTTGCATGTCCTATTAGCTTGACCCTTAGCAAATTTAACCCATTGTCTTAGAATTGCAAATAAATATATAGGTTTTTTGCTATTGTTATGAAGCTGCAGTTGAAGACCTCTTAAGCTAGGGAAGGCCTTACTTCCGTTTATACAGCCGCATATATACTTGTCCTTTGCGTAGCTCTTTCTCCACAGTCCAGTTGCTTGCTAAGGCATCTAACTCTTGGTCTGTAAAGCCATTGAATACATTAGAGTAAAGGATATAGGACTGGGTAGCCAAATCTTTAGGAGCTAGCATGCGTGCCTCAGAAGACAAATCTGTTTTGGAAGGCGGGGCTACGTTAGGGAAATCGGTGCCCACAGCCTGCCAGGGTATCTGTTGCTGGTCTAGATAGAGGAGCATGTCTTTTCTAAGCTGATAATAGGGTAAATGCGCCATCGTGGCATCCCAGCCCTTGGCAATGCGTTGTGGATAAATCCAGAAATGTCCGCTCACCAATGATACTACCATTAATGCTAGTACTGACCATCGTAGAGCCGTGCTTTTTACTTCTAGTAACAACCTAGCTGATAAAAACCCTAGAAACACATAAACCACCAGCCAATATCTGTGCGCAATGGGATTGGTAAACCATACTAAGATGGAACCCAAGGTGAGCAAGGGCACTAAAAGTAAGATTAGTAGTTCTTTAATGCCTACCGGCACGCGCTTCCGCATATGCCACAAAAGCACAAGAACCAACAGCCAAAGCGTTACACGCCCAAAGTCCAGCAAGCGCCAGATGATCAATCCTATGTTTCTGGCCAACTCATAAGGACTAGCCAAAGCAGCATAAGTACCCCAGTCAGAGCTTCTGTTAAAGCCAATCCACCCGAAGTGAGCATAGTGCAATCCAAGCCATACGCTTATGACCAAGCCAGCCGGAAGATATCTTCTGAAGAGAGTATTCCCATGATATGTAAAGAACCTCTGATGGTGTAGCCTGTGGATAAGTATGTCTGTCAATGCCACCGCTCCTATTAATATCTGCCCCCTTGGGCTTAACAATGCCAAGAAAATCAAGGAGATGGCTATTGACCAGCTGTTGTTTTTAAGAATAGAGTTAACACAAAGCAGGTACAGGAAAACTAGGAGAATGTCTGGCGCCATCTGGGCACTTTGAGCAAGCAGCGTTGGGTCCAGAAAAACCAGCAGCATACCAACTAGTAACCAAGGAGCAGGCAGATAGCGTTTGGCTAGCAGGAAGACCTGCCAGATAATGCCCAACAGAAACGGGAGCATCAAGAAGTGGCTCACCAGAATGGTCTTCCCAAACAACTTCCAGCCAAAAGCCAAATACATCCCAAACAACGGCGGATAACCGGCTATTTCTTGCGGGACAAAGGGTGTGGAAAAGTTAGTATGGTAGTACCACTGCCCATAGCTAGAGCCTAGCAGTATGCTGTCCCAGAAGAAGCCATTGTGCCTTACCCACCACGTGATCAAAAAGGCTAAAAGCCAGAATGGGAGTACAACCGGAAGGGCTTCCTTAAAAGTTTTCAACAACTGGGTAGTTTAAACTCTAAGGTACCAATTGTTTCAGATAACCAGATACAGGCCCAGAAAAAACAGCACCTGCACTAAGAAAACCCAAGGCGCTATAGGATTGTCTTTGACAAAAACGGCTCTATGGAAATGTACTTGCAAGAGCAGCGCTACCAAAAACCACCCTATAAAGTTTGAAAACGGAATCTCATTCTGATGCCAGGACCAAAAGTCAAACCGAACAGCCACGGGCTCAATCAACACATCTAGACTCACCATGATAAGGGCTCCTAGCAAAGCTCTCACCAACCAATGAGACACCCAGCGTTGCACCAAATGTCCAGAGCTGTAAACCAGCATCAGCCAGTTCAAGCCAATCAACAAGGGGATTTCATCTATCTTAAAACCCAAGGCTGCGCCGTAACTGTATTCACCAAACAAGAGGCCGGTATGTACGCCAATCCATTCAAATAGAAATCCAGCCGTCCAGGCAATGAGCGCAAATACAAAGAAAGAGCGGTTCCACTCTCTGTGGAAAAGGAAGAGGATGGTATTGGTTAAAAGAAGGTTAAAGGGTACTAAGGCAATAAACCAAGGCTCATGTGCGCTAAAGCCCAATCCCCAGAACCCGACGGCATAAAACAGCAACAGGACGCCTATGCCCACTAGCAGGTAGCGTTCTCTGTAATCTTTAGAGGTTGGACTGGTAAGCGTTGAAATCATGATAAGACAGAATTTGAGGAAGCTGGCGCCAAGTCGCCCACAATCTTAGCCGACAGCAGACACAATGGAATGCCTCCGCCGGGGTGCACGCTGCCTCCCACAAAGTAAAGGCCTTTGATCTTGGACGTAAAATTAGGATGCCGTAAGAAAGCGGCCATTTTGTTGTTAGAGCTACTACCATACAAAGCACCGCCGAAGGAAGAGGTGTCAGCCTCAATGCCCAGCGGCGTCCAGATGCGTTCTGCCGTAATCAAAGACTCTACCTCTACCCCTAGAGCCTTACTTACTTTCTGCAAAACTGCCTGCCTGGTTTGCGTGGATAAACCTTCCCAATCCTGGCCCTCATTGTGTGGCACATTCACCATTACAAACCAGTTCTCATGGCCGGTGGGCGCGTCTTCAGGGGTATATTTGGAGGTGATGTTCACATAGACCGTCGGGTCATGGCTCACTGTTTTCTGCCGGAAGATATGCGCAAACTCCTTTTGGTAATCCTCGCTGAAGAAGATGTTGTGCAGGTCCAGTTCCGGGAAACTCCTGGAGATGCCCCAATAAAAAATCAAGGCACTGCTGCTGCGCGGCTGTTTTAAGGTAGTCTCTGGTGCGGGTTGCGTGGGCAGGAGCTTCCTATACGTGGGCATGATGTCCATATTACTCACCACTACATCTGCTACATACGTACCTTGCGCGGTTTTAACACCTCTCGCCCTCTTGCCTTCAACTAGAATCTCCTGTACTGGTTCTAGGTACTTGAACGTCACTCCCAATTCCTCCGCAAGCTTCACCAGACTTTGCGCAATGGCGTAAATGCCACCCTCGGGGTAAAAGGCTCCAATGTTGAACTCCAGATGCGGAATGAGGTTTAAGGTGCCGGGTGCCTGGTACGGGTCTGAGCCGTTATAGGTGGCATAGCGGTCCAGCAACTGTACCAGACGCGGGTCTGTAAAGGCTTTGGCGTTGGCAGCATGCATGGTGGTCAAGAGGCCCAATTCAGGTAAGGCTGGCAGGGTTTTCAACACGTCTGTACTCAGGTAGGTATCTAGTTTGTGCAGCGACTTGTGCAGAAACGTAGCCTCGGTGGCGTGGTATAGACGAGCCACCTTCTTTAAATGAGCCAATACCTTCTCTTTGGGTACTTGGAGCTTGGTCTCTACTTCTTGGGCAAATTCCTGGGCGTTGGCATGCGCCGTTAAGCGGGTGCCGTCTGGCCAGAAATACTCGGAGACCACGGGCAGGCGCTGGTAGTTGAAGTAATCCTTGGGGTTTCTGCCGGCTAGCGTGAAGAGCTCATCTACCAAATGCGGAAGCGTGAACAAGGAGGGGCCTGCATCAAAGCGGTAGCCGCCGGGCAGGGTGAACTGCGTCATCTTGCCACCAAAGCTGGCGTTGGCCTCCAGCACAGTCACGTCATAGCCTTTCACGGCCAGTCGTATAGACGCAGCAATGCCCCCAATCCCAGAACCTATGATGACCGCTTTTGCCATATTGCCAATCTACGCAGTTTCCCGCTTTTTGTGGGCATAACTGTTGAGTGCTTGAGAATGTTTTATGAGGTCAGGTGGATTGAGGTTTTTTGCATCTTTGTTTCTTGCGCCAGCTCTACCCGCCGTTCGCCGTTGTTGGTGTTCTCACCAACGACCACTTACTGCCTTTCCAACTGATAATACTTTCTACCACCGCTATGGTGCACGCAATTGGCTATTCCCTCGGAATGGCTCCTGGTTCCGGGGCGAAAGTCTTTTCTAGTTTCATTGACTCCGCTATGCGCTCACGGCCGCGAGGCCCCGCCCTGTCCCTTCGCACTGCTGGTGTCTGTGGGACTACGTCCCCGCCGCCGCTTACAGCGGCGCACAGACACCAGAGGCGCTCAGAGTCAGGGCGGGTTCGGGTTCCAATTCTGTTTAGGCTGGATGGTTGTTTTAATTGATTTGCAGGCAGTGTCAGTCCCCGTCAATGCAGAGTCACGCGTGCTGCGCACGGCTGAAACCATCTGCTGTCACGTTACCGGCCCGGCCTTGTGGCCGTTGAACAATGTAGCGTCGTTCCGCGGAACGACGTGACCCTCCGCAGTAATGGCTTTTCCAATCTTGAATGAACCGTTCTTTGCAACTTAAAATACGTTCCTGCCCACAAGCGCGTCTCCATCTTGAAAGTGGCGTTCCCGTTGCATGGGCTCACGTCGTTCCGCAGAACGACGCTACGGTCAAATACTACAGGCATAGATGCTCGTTTTTCGCCTACTTCCCAGAAAACAGCCCAAAAACGATTGTCCTAGGCCTTCCCGAAGAGCCGTTGATAGACCGGTCCGCGCATGGAAAACTGAGCATATAGCACTGGGTAAAGTAAGTAATCCAGGGCTTTAAAATTCGTCCTGAACTCAATCAAATCGTGAATGGTGCTGTAGGTGTCGTGCTGCGTGATGAGGTGCTGGTGTTGCCAGTAGGTGAGCGGGGCGGGTAGTTCCTGGCCTTCGTCTGTAAACCAGGCTTTTTGCTCCGTGATGTGCCGTTCAGTAATAAGGCTGGTCCAGCGTTTTTTCAAGGGGCCAACTTGTAGCTCTATTTCTACCCTGTCTCCCGGAAAGCTTCCGTCAAACCTAAGCACCTTCATCTTAGGGAACGCAGGCGCCAGGGCTGTGAACAAGTCCAGGTTGAACTGGTCCAGCACAGACAGATACGGTTGAGCAACGCGGGTTTGGAGAGAAATTTTCAAGGGTATATAGGGTTTTCTGTATGTATAACTGTCTACTTGGTATTAAGTTGAGAATCCTTTTGTTATTTTTAATTAACCATTTAGATTTTCAGTCTATTAAGTACCACATTCCTAACCTATTCACCCTTTATGAAAGCAAAACATTTACTAGCGGCCGTGGCCCTTCTGTTCCTAAGCCTGACCGGCATGGCCCAAAACAGAGAAATCTACACAAATTCTGCCTTCTCCACCTTGGCCAAAGAGCACAAGACCCTGGCTATTCTGCCATTCCAAGCTACCATTGGACTGCGTCCTAACCAAATGAAGGCCATGACGCCAGAGCGCATGAAAGAAATGGAGAAGAACGAAGGCCTGGCCGTACAAAGCGCCTTGCAGACTTATTTCTTAAAAGAGCAGGGCAAAGACGACTTTACGGTTACTTTCCAGGATGCCAACACCACCAACGCGCTTCTGTTAAAGAACAACATCACCGCTGAGAATATTAAGACCTTCACCCCTGCTGAGCTTTCTAAGGTTCTGGGCGTAGACGGCGTAATCATGGGTACGTTCACCACAGACAAGCCTATGTCTGACGGTGCTTCTTTGGCCTTAGGTTTGGCGGTGGGTTTCTACGGCGCTACCAACTCTGGCAAAACGTCTATCAACATTTATGACGGCACCACCGGCGACTTGCTTTGGAAGTATGAGAAAAGCCTGGCCCGCGGCCTGGGCAGCGACACCAGCACCATCATCACCACTATCATGCGCAAAGCGTCCAGACAATTTCCGTATTCTAAGCTGAAGTCTTAAGGGATAGTCCATAGGACAAGCAAGGCCGCGCCTGCTGGAGGAATTCTGGCAGGCGCGGTTTGTTTTTAGGCTGTTTTCTGAAAATCAAGCCAAAAACGATTGACCCTTACTGGAATATTTTACCCAGCGGCGCATAGGGGTAAAGGCAGGTTTACCCATCTATTTATACGTAGGCAACCATTCTCCTCCCCCGTGCATCTTGCCTATACCCAGACCATTAAAAACCTTTGAAGAGTCTCCTCCAGCTTTTAGGTTGAATAGTCTGCCCCTTATTACTAGTTAAGTATATCCATATCATGAAACCGAAGCATTTTTTCTTGGTGGCCCTACTAGCCGCCGCGTGCAGTCTGCAGAGCTGTAGCCCATCTGTGTACACCAATCCGTCTTTTACGGCGGTGGCCAAACAGCACAAGACCATTGCCATCCTGCCTTTTGACGTGAAAGTGGGCCTGCGCCCGAACGAGATGCGGGACATGACCGAAGAGCGTCATTATGAATTGGAGCGCCAGCACGGACGCGCCATCCAAGGGGCCTTGCAGGTGCACTTCTTGCAGACCATCAACAAGAAAAAGGAGAAGGTAAAGGTGCAGGACATTGCCACCACCAACGCCATCTTGCTGGAGCAGGACATCCAACCCGAAGAGCTGACCAAGTACACCCCTGCAGAGCTAGCGCAAATGCTGGGCGTAGACGCCGTCATGATGGGCTCTCTCACCACTGACAAGCCTTTTTCTAACGGCGTGGCTGCGGCCATGGCCATCTATGAGTTGTTGGCTACTCCCAACATATCTCTGGGCGCCCCTACCAACACCGGCATGGCCGTCATGAAGATCTACGACGGGGCCACCGGCAGTCTGCTCTGGAACTATGAGAAAGCCTTGGAACGCTACCTGGGCAGTGACACCAACACCATCACCAAAGCCATCACCCGCAAAGCCGCCAAAAGAATCCCCTACGCCAAGCTGAAGGTGTAACGATACGTGAATGTAGAACGCAGAAGCCCCGCCCATTTCTAGTGGACGGGGCTTCTGCGTTTTTGGCCTGTTTTCCGGAAATCAAGCCAAAAACGCTACTTTATCCCCAAGGGGTAAGCCGGCAAGTCCTGCTTCCAGCCTTCGCCGTACTTCTCATTCAAGTATTGCTCAAGCCTTCTATTATGCTCTGCAGTTTGCTTAAGGGTAAGTGGGTCAATGATGCAGTTTTTGGAAGCATAGCCAATGCCATACGTCACCTGAAACGCCGTGAAGTCTAAATTGAGCTTGTAGATACAGTGGAAGATAAAATTCAGCTGTCCCTGGGCCATTAATGTTTCCAGCTGCTCATTATTTAACCCATTTATGCGCGGGGTAAGTATGTCTATTTTCATCACATCCTCTGTGTGCTTAGCCATTAACCGGATGGTGATGGTGTTCTTGTTTTCGGTGATTCTGGCTGGGTACACGGTGTAGGCCTCAAACTCATCAGACTTAAACGCGAAGCTGTATTTCCCTTTCTCAGGCAGTGTCACCGTGAAATCTGCACCAGAAGTAATGTCTAGTGTTTTGCCTAACTCCTTGATATAGAATTTACCCGCCGTGAGCTGTTTGCCGGTTCTATTCTCAAAAACTACGTTGGCGGTTATTTCTTTGGCTTGGGAAACGGTGAGTGTAAAAAGAAAGAAGATGGTAAGTATACAATTTTTCATAGCTGGTTTTTGGCTGTATAGAAGGTAAGTGATTCAATACTTTCTATTTACCAGAAAAATTGCAGGACAGCTAACGCCCGTCTTACCTTTAACAAAACATTAACCTTTACCTGACATGAAAAAGCCCATCCATTTCTAGTGGCTGGGCTTCTCTGTTTTTGGGCTATTTTCCAAGAAATAAGCCAAAAACGAAACGATTAAAGGTGGTTAATGTACAAGTCCTTCGCGCGGGTTCTATCTGTGGCCGGGTACAAGTCTAGAAAAAACGCTGACTGCCATTTCTGAGATTGCTCCGCTTGCTTGCTATGTACCATATCCCACGGCGGATACACCCTAAACGCCCTCTTCCCTTCTTTTTGCTCTGTAGAGATAATGCCTTTTTTAATGAGCACCGCCTTTGGGAATACAAACTGCCCGAAGCGATTCTCCGTCCTAACGTTCACCGTGTAGTAGTCAAAGGCATCTGTTTCAGAGAATGGCGCAATGATGCCTGTCTCGTTTCTTTGCCAAAAGGTCACAAACTGCCCTACCTTCTTAGGTGTTACCTTCGCCTCTCTACCCATAACAACCGCTCCATTTACCCTAAACCGACAAGCTTTGTATTCCTGGCTTTCTGGCTCCACTTCAAAGTCTGTAATGTGGAGTGAACACGCATTGTATACTTCTTTTATAGCCTCAGACAATCCGCTATTCAGGGTTTCTATTTCAATCATTGATGATGGGATTGCTGATGGTTTTACTTAGTGTCATCTAAAAGATTTGAAGCTATTGCGGCTTTATAATTTAACTGAAAGTCACTGTTCATTCGGTGGCAAACTTCACTTTAACTAACATTCACTTTCCTTGGCATGAATAAGCCCCATCAACTTTAAATTGATGGGGCTTCTACTTATAGAATAATGTTGCTAATAGATTAGAGAGGAGCACTCTAAAAAACAAATTATTTGATGGTATAAGATTTTAAAGAGATTTTACCCATACTGCCAAAGTCGCTGAGAATCAATCCCACTCCTTTAGCATAAAAATAATTGGCAGAAGAAGCAGGTATGGTTTGTCCCATAAAAAGAATAGAGACATCTAGCCTAATGTGAATAACCTCTTTATACTCTTTACCCTCAACCGTCTTAGTTAGGTTTTTGCCTACTAGAGTGAATTTATACTTAGAAGTACTGCCATTCACTGCCAAATCTTGCTCCCAGGTAGCCCCTACCGCTTCTTTTTCTTTTAAGAAGGTCATTTCTACATTCCCCATTCTTGGGTCTTGCCCATTAGTTGTATAAACACCTGCTTCTTTATGCAGATAATGTAAAGTGGTATTTGAGCCTTCCTTATTTTCAAATTCGTGGTAGGTTTTCCCATTCATATTTTTGGTAGACCCCAAAGACGTTTGGGTATAGGTTCTAGCACCAATGTAAGACCAGGTAGAACCTTTTGTGACTGGAGCGTAATCTAGTTCAGCCAGTGGGGTTGGGTCATCGTCTTTTCCACATGAGGCTAGTGTACCAACAAGAAGACACCATACTAGAAGTTGTTTGATGGCGCCCAAAGATTTGATTTTCATGATAAAAGGATTTAGTAGGAATAGATTTAGTGGTATGAATTGCGTGATAACTTAATAGATGAAATAGAGAGAAGGTAAGTGCCTTCACTTAAATAAATTAAGAGTTTTAAAGAGATGTCGTTTTCAGCCTCTTTTTTCTAAAACAGCCCAAAAACGCCTTAGCTTAACAAGCTCTCAATATCCTCTTTGGTGAGGTTTTTTATGACGGCCTCATCCGTGGAGATGAGGTCTGAGACCAGTTGGAGTTTCTTGTCTTGCAAGGCCAGGATCTTCTCCTCTACGCTATTCTTGGTGATGAACTTGTAGGTGAAGACAGTGTTCTGCTGGCCTATGCGGTGGGCGCGGTCTACGGCCTGGGCTTCCACGGCGGGGTTCCACCAAGGGTCCAGGATGAAGACATAGTCGGCGGCGGTGAGGTTGAGGCCTACGCCCCCGGCTTTTAAGGAAATTAAGAAGACCGGCAGGTTGGGGTCGTTCTGGAAGGTGTTCACTTGGGCCTGACGGTCTTTGGTGGAGCCGTCCAAGTAGGCGTACTTGATCTTGCGCTCGTCCAGAGAAGTGCGCACAATGTCCAGGTGCTTCACAAATTGACTGAAGATTAATACCTTGTGTCCTTTGCTCACCACGGTTTTGGTCAGGCGCATCACCTCGCCCAATTTACCAGACTCCGCCTCATAGGACGGGTCTGCCATACGGGGGTGGTTGGCAATCTGACGCAACTTCATCAAGCCCTGCAAGAGCATGAACTGGCTTTTGGCCGCGCCCTGCTCCTCAATGGTCTTCAGGATTTTGTTGCGGTAGAAGGATTTAGTTTCTTCATAAGCGTGCTCCTGCTCCTCGGTCATCTTGCAATAGGTGATTTGCTCAATCTTTTCGGGCAGTTCACGGGCCACCTGGCTTTTGTGCCGGCGCAGAATGAACGGTTTGATGAGCGCGTGCAGACGCTTAGTCTTGTGCTCGTCTTTGAGCTTTTCAATAGGCTTCAGGAACTCCTTCTTAAAGAATGCCTGCGTGCCCAGCAAGCCCGGATTAATAAAGGACATCTGGCTCCAGAGGTCCATGATGCTGTTCTCCACGGGCGTACCCGTCAAAATCAACCGATGTTTTGATTTGAGCTCCCGGATGGCTTCTGAGGTATTGGAGTTCGGGTTTTTGATGGCCTGGCTCTCATCCAGGATGATGTAGTCAAAGTAATATTTCTGCAGAAGCTCTGAGTCCAGGCGCACAATGCCATAAGAGGTCAAAACCACATCATAGTGCTTGAACTGCGATACGTTTTTAGTGCGGTACGTGCCCGTGTAGACCAGAATGCGCAGGTGCGGGGTAAACTTCTGAGCCTCGGCGAGCCAGTTGTAAATCAAGGAAGTAGGCATGACTAGTAAAGAGGCACTCTGGGCGCCGTTCTCCTTGCGGTGCTGAAGCATGGCCAGCGTCTGCACGGTTTTACCCAGACCCATGTCATCTGCCAGACAGCCCCCGAAGTGGTAGTCCTGCACAAAATGGAGCCAATTATACCCAGCTTTCTGGTAAGGACGAAGTTCGCCTTTAAAGCCTTCGGGCAAAGGTTTGTCCTCTACTGTTTCAAACTCGCGGAGCTTCTCCAGCTTGCGGGTCATGGTCACGGTAGCTAGGTTGCCGTTCTGCAGGTCGCTTACCAGCGCCAAGTGGTGCTTGCGCAGTTTCAGCTCATCGTCCTCCCCCTCGGCAAACGCGAAGAGCTCCAGGTACTGCGTAAACCATTCCTCGGGGATGATGGCAATCTGGCCGTTGGGCAGTTTGTATTCGCGCCGTTTGGTCAAGATATGGTTTCGGAGTTTGATAAACGGAATCTCATACGGCCCGAAGCGCACCGTCCCGTAAATGTCAAACCAGTCGTTGTTCTCATTGATGCCCACGTTCACCGAGGTCTCCCCGATGAAGTAGTTCTTGTCTGATTGGTTCTGCTTTAAAGAGAAGCCCAGCTCCTCCAGCGCACCCGCGTACTGGTTCAGCCAGCTAAACGCCGAGGCCTTGTCCAACACCGCCTTCCCGTTCCTAATCTCCAAACCCCGACTCGCCAGCTCCCGCACAAAATGGCGCTCCTGCTCCAGGTCCCGGTGCACTCTATGAAAGATGTAGGAGTCAGAAGTCTTCTCCACGCTCACGCTCATTTTTTTGGCGTCTTGCATGGGAAGGTTGTACGTGCCGTACTGGAAGTTGAGTTGAAACACCATCTTATCGGCACCCGACGGCTGTACTATCTCCTCTTCTTCCAGCATCTCGCCTCCCGCCGTGAACAAAGCCACTGAGGTTTCTGCCACTGCCAGCTCTGAGAAGACAATCTGCGGTTGCGGTGTATAGCGCTCAGATTTTATCAAAAAGCCACGGGCATAGACGTCAAACTGCTCTACCAGCGGGGCCACAAACTTGCGGTAATAGCTGTCCTCCACGTTGCGGGGCACTACAATAAACCGCTTGTTCAAAAACGGCTGAAGCTTCTTGCCGTCCACCTCTTTCTCAAAACTGTAGAGCGTGTCATTGAGCAAGAGCCAGGCCGGCTCATGGCACACCAGCACGGCGTCCTTGTACTGGAAATCTATCCGCTCTCCCTGGTACTTGATGGTGGGGAAATAGTGGGTGTTGTCTGGGTTGCGCACAAAATGGAACAGCACGGTGGCTTTCTCTGTGGCCGATTCAATACGCTTCCAGGTAGGCTCGCCGTCCTTGCCCATGATGAACGTCATCTTGTTTTGGAGCAAGGTCAGAATCTTGGCCATGCGGGTCTGCACGTAATGCAGGATGTTCTCCTGCAAGAGCTTGTCGCCTTTTACCGGGTCATAGGTCTTCAGGAAGAAGTCTGCCAGCGTGCCTTTCTTGACGGCAAACTTCTTGAACACCGCCTCCTGCTGTATCTGGTCAATGAGTTTGATGAGCTGGAAATCGGTCTCGTCCAACCTCGCTGAAAACTCATCTGCGTTCTTAGCCGAAATGTTCTGGTGCTGGAGCGTGAGCTGTTTCTTGGAGTTTACCTGGATCACGAAAGACTCAAACAGATAGCCCAGATATTCATGCTCCAACAAAGAGTAGATAATCTGAAAAGGCTGTGTGGTATAGACTTTCATGGCAGGCGCAAACAATCTTAACTTTGAAAGTACTACATATTTTGGAGGCTGCCTGAGAAATAATGAGTTTTTTGCCTTAAGAGTGATATAGCGTCAGAAACCGTTTTCGGCTTGTTTTCCAGAAACTGGCCTAAAAACAAGCCTTTCATTCATAAAAACCGTAGGCAGTGCGCTGATGCTATTTAATTCTTAAGCCCTTGCTTCTATTTTATGCATGAATCCTGCAAGAGGCATTAATCCAGCAGAAGAAACCTTAGAAGCTAAGCAATAATTAGTTAGTTTTGTCCAAAGACCAAAAAGCCAACCCATGCCTAAATTTAGATCTGGTGTTCTGCACGGCGACGAAGTGCAGGAACTATTCAAGTACGCAAACGACAATAACTTTGCATTGCCAGCCGTCAACGTGATTGGCACCAACTCCATCAACGCTGTTCTGGAAACCGCCAAGGCAGTGAATTCCCCCGTTATCATCCAGTTCTCACAGGGCGGTGCCCAGTTCTTCGCCGGTAAAGGCTTGAACAACGACGGACAGGCCGCCGCCATTGCCGGTGCCATCTCTGGCGCTCAGCACGTGCACTTAATGGCCGAGGCGTATGGTGTACCAGTGGTTCTACACACTGACCACGCCGCCCGCAAACTCCTTCCTTGGATTGACGGTTTGCTAGACGCTGGTGAGAAGTATTTCGCACAGCACGGCAAGCCTTTGTACAGCTCACACATGCTAGACCTTTCTGAAGAAGAATTGGAAGAGAACGTGAGCACCTGCGTTACTTATCTGGAGCGCATGAACAAGCTGGGCATGACCATTGAAATTGAGCTGGGTGTCACTGGCGGTGAAGAAGATGGCGTGGACAACTCTGATGTTGACAGCGCTCACCTGTACACCCAGCCTGAGCACGTAGCCCATGCTTATACCGAACTGAACAAAGTAAGCAACCGCTTCACGGTAGCTGCCGCCTTTGGGAACGTGCACGGCGTGTACAAGCCAGGTAACGTAGAGCTTCGTCCAGAAATCCTGAAGAACTCACAAGAGTACATCCAGGAGAAACTAGGCACAGGCCCTAACCCGGTTGACTTCGTATTCCACGGTGGTTCTGGCTCTGAGAAAGAGAAAATCAGAGAAGCCATTGAGTACGGCGCCATTAAGATGAACATTGACACAGACATGCAGTGGGCCTTCTGGGACGGCGTGAAGAACTACTACGAGAGCAAGCGCGACTATCTGCAAGGCCAGATTGGCAACCCAGACGGCGAAGACAGCCCGAACAAGAAGCACTACGACCCACGCGTATGGTTACGCAAAGGCGAAGAGGCGTTCATCACCCGCTTGAAAGAAGCCTTCGAAGACCTGAACTGCATCAACCGCAACGCTTAATTAATGTGCTAATTGTATAATGTGATGATGTGCTATTTCAAGTGCATCACTTACAAAAACGAAAAAGCCGGTCCTTTGGGGCCGGCTTTTTCGTTTTTGGCTTTTTTGGTGGAAACAAGCCCAAACGGTCCTTGGTGCAGACGCTCGCAGGTCCTGCCGGATGCTAAGAGGACTTTTGAGAAAAGGTAGACTAGCAGAAAAAGGATATGCGTCAGAGACAAGGCAGTGCCTGGTCTCTACGATGAACTCCGCGCCAGCGCATATAAACATTCCAACCCCTCAAACCGCTGTCCGCCTGCCCTTGACCGAGGGGAAAGAGACTGTTCAGTTTAAGTCTCTTTGCCCGAGGGAGAAAGTAATGGTCTCTCGCTTGGTAGTGGCCTAAGCTTACGATGGAACAAGTCACTTCTCACGGTGCATCACTTTGAGCCCCCGCCCTGTCTGAGCGGTCAGCGAGTTCGGGGGCTCTTGATTCTTTTGGTTAGGTTGAACATCAAGGAGAAAAGTGACAAACGCGAGCAGAAAGTAAGAAAGAGAAAATTGAGAACGACAGTGGTGGGTGGTAGTGACAGAAAATAGGAATCAGCTGCACCAAGTCATCCCCCAACCCCCTTCAAAGGGGGACAAAGCAGCTAGTAAGCAAAAGAAGCGTTTTTGGCCTGTTTCCTAGAAAACAAGCCAAAAACGCTTCTGCAAAATCAATCCAAGCGAAAGCCTTCTGTTACCAATCTGACCCGGCACCGCCACCTCCGAAGCTACCGCCCCCAAAGCCGCCGAAACCGCCTCCGCCTCCTCCAAAGCCACCACCTCCGCCGCCAAAGACGCCGCGTCCGCCGGAGAAGTCTCCGAAGATGATAGGGGGAATAAATGGACCTCCAAAACCGCTTCCTCTGCGGCCACCTCTACCACCACCGCCTCGGCGACTGATGATGAAGATGAGAATCATGATGCCAATGATAATCCAAAGGGTAGGAATACCGCCTTCCTCTTGGCCTTGCCGCTGACGTTGGCGCGGGTCTGCTTTATACTCACCGGCCGCACGGGTAATGATTTGCGTTGTGGCCTGGTCTAAACCTTGGTAGAACTGTTGTTTTTGGTAGTTAGATTTAAGCGTACCCTCGGTGAGGCGCTTGGCAATGGCATCTGGTAAGACGCCTTCCATGCCATAGCCGGTGGCAATGTAGACTTTACGTTCATTGACCGCGGTAAGGATAAGAATACCGTTGTCGTTTTCCTTCTGCCCAATGCCCCATTGTTCGCCTAATCTAAAAGCGTAGTCAGAGATGTCATACCCGCCAATGGAGGTGATGTTGACAATGGCAATCTGGGTAGAGGTACTGTCACTGTAGGCCACTAGCTTCTGCTCCAGCGCCGCCTCTTCCTGCGGACTCAGAATATCTGCCAAGTCATTAACCAACCGCGGGGGCGTAGGCCTCGGCGGAAAATCTTTGTCCTGGGTTTGAGCAAAAAGGGTAAATGACGCACTCCATAGCAACCCTAAAAGCCATAGGTAATTTTTCATGAGGTAGGGTCTTCTTTAGAGGGATTTCCAAACGAGACATGGTCAGCCAGCTCGTTAATGTCTTTGTGCGCACCGGCATACGGGAAATAGCTTTTGAGCTGTTCGCCGGCCGTTCTGATGGCTTTGGCCAAGCCTTCAGAATACTTCTCCTGCTTGAAATCTGCCACCACCTGCTGGGTGATGTCTTCCCAGAAATGCGGAGGCACCACGGCATTAATACCGCCATCGCCTAGCACGGCAAACTTATGGCTTTTGAGGGCTATGTAGAACAGCACGCCGTTGCGCAGTTTGGTCTCGTGCATGTGCAATGCGGCAAACACCTGCGTGGCCCGGTCCAGCACGTTTATCTCACAGGTATTCTCAAAGTGCACGCGTATTTCACCAGAGGTGTTGGTCTCTGCTTCTTCAATGGCCGCTACAATGACGGCCTCGTCTGCTGGGGTGATGGTATCGCGGGGCATGTTGATGAGTCTTGAGTTCTGAGTCCTGAGTCTCGAGTCATTTTTAAGAAATGCGTTTTCGGCCTGTTTTGGGTAAAACAGGCCGAAAACGATAAGGAGGATTGTGCAAGGACATAGAACTGAGGCGTTGACAGTCCTACGTCTTGTGTCTTATATCTTGCGTCTTTTTAGAATTGAACCGTTGGAGCTTTCTGGGCACCGGCTTCGGCCTCAAAGTAGCCTTTCTTCTCAAAGTCAAACCAGCCGGCGTAGATATTGCGCGGGAATGACCTGATGTAAGTGTTGTACTGCTGCACCGTCTGGTTGAACTTGTTGCGCTCCACCGCTATGCGGTTTTCGGTGCCTTCCAACTGGGCCTGCAACTCCAGGAAGTTCTGGTTGGCCTTAAGATCTGGATAGGCTTCTACGGTGGCCATTAACCTTGACAAAGAACCGCTCAATTGGCTTTGGGCCTCTTGGTACTTGGCAATGTTCTCTGGCGTGAGTTCATCAGCGTTGATGTTGATGCTGGTAGCCTTTGCACGGGCTTCTACCACAGCTTCTAGCGTTGATTTCTCAAAGTTGGCGGCGCCCTTCACGGTGTTCACCAGGTTAGGGATAAGGTCGGCGCGGCGCTGGTAGGCGTTTTGTACCTGTCCCCATTGGCCAGACACCTGTTCGTCCAGGTTCACCATCTCATTGTAACCGCAAGAAGACTGGGACACCAGGACCACCAGTCCGAAGAAGTAAAGCAATAATTTTTTCATAGTTGTAGGGTAGTTTTATCTAGCGTGTAATATAGTTCTTTTGCCGTTGAACCGCACGTTTTGGGTTCGGGTAATCCTCATACGCACAATCCCATAAAAATATGCGTTTTTGGTCTATTTCCTAGAAAACAGCCTAAAAACGACTAGGTATAAAGTGCCGGCCTCCTGTATTCTGGGTATTGGCATTGGGTCTATCTGTCAGAAAAACACCTTGGCTACCACAATTTCGTTATTTTAGCTTTTCAAGGAGGTTCTTATGAAGGCAATTATACCAGTGGCTGGCATGGGCGCGCGCCTTCGGCCGCATACGCATACCCAACCCAAATCTTTAGTGCCCATTGCGGGCAAGGCCATTCTAGGGCACATTATTGAACGACTGCAGGAGGCCGGTATTACCAAGTTTGTGCTAGTGGTGGGCTACCTGGGCGAGAAAATCATGCACTATGTGCAACGCAAATACCCCAATCTGGAGATGGAGTTTGTGGTACAGCAACCCCGTGAAGGTCTGGGCCATGCCCTCTGGACGGCGCGCGAGACCTTCAAGAATGAAAAAGAGGTGCTCATCCAGTTAGGCGATACCATTGTGGACGTGAACATGGAAGCCATTCTGGCCTCTGACCAAACGGTGCTGGCCGTGAAGAAGGTGAAGGTGCCTACCATGTTTGGCATTACTGAGCTGGGACAGGACGCCTACATCACCAAAGTGGTGGAAAAGCCCAAAATCCCGAAGTCTAACCTAGCCCTGGTGGGGCTCTATAAAATCAACAATCCCAAAGGCTTAGCCGAGGCGCTGGAATACATCATTGCGCAAGACATACGCACCCAGAACGAGTATCACCTCACCGATGCGCTCATGCACATGATTCAGAACGGCGAACCCATGCTCACCTATGACGTGGACAACTGGTTTGACTGCGGTAGAAAAGAGACGCTCCTGCACGCCAACGCCACGCTTCTTAACCGCCCTGAGTTCAAGCACACCAATTACCCAGAATTCCCGAATACCATCATCATTCCGCCGGTAAGCATTGGCAAAGACGCTCAAATCAGCAATTCTATCATTGGGCCCAACGTGGCCATTGGCGAGCGGGCCATCTTAAACTACACCATCGTGCGCGACTCCATCATTGGCGGCTACTCAGAACTGGCCTACGCCGTTTTGCAAGAATCTTTGGTAGGCTCAGACTCAGCGCTCAAAGGCCAAAGCCAACGGTTGAACATTGGTGACAGCACGGAGATAGATTTTAGTAGTTAACTTTTCTTAGACACAAGACTCAGGACGTAAGACATAAGATTTTTTCGTCTCTATTTTTGAGATGTCTTACATCTTGTGTCTTATATCTTACATCTATATAATGAATAGAATTACAGAACTCTTTAACATAGAATACCCCATTGTACAGGCGGGCATGATTTGGTGCAGTGGCTGGGAATTGGCCAGTGCCGTGAGTAATGCCGGTGGGTTGGGTTTGATTGGCGCGGGCTCTATGTACCCAGACATTCTGCGGGAACATATCCAGAAATGCAAGGCGGCTACGGATAAACCATTTGGCGTGAACGTGCCTTTGCTGTACCCAGACTTGGAACAGCATTTCCAGATTATCATGGAAGAGAAAGTGCCGGTAGTGGTGACCTCGGCGGGCAACCCGAAGACTTGGACCAAGAAACTACAAGACAATGGGGCCAAAGTCATCCACGTGGTGAGCAACGTCAAATTCGCGAAGAAATGCGAAGAGGCCGGGGTAGACGCTATTGTCGCTGAGGGTTTTGAAGCCGGCGGTCATAACGGACGCGAAGAAACCACCACGTTCTGTCTTATCCCTATGGTGCGCGCCGCAGTGAGTTTGCCTTTGATTGCTGCGGGCGGGATTGCCAATGGGGCAGGCATCTTCGGGGCCATGGCTCTGGGCGCTGACGGCGTACAAGTAGGAAGCCGCTTTGTAGCCAGTTTGGAATCCAGTGCACACCAGAGTTTTAAAGACATGGTGGTGAACGCGCAGGAAGGAGATACAGAATTGTCCTTGAAACAACTCACGCCCGTTCGCTTGCTCAAGAACAAGTTCTACCAAGACGTTAAACTGGCCGAGTCCAGAGGCGCCAGTACCCAGGAACTGGCAGAACTATTAGGCTCCAGACGCGCCAAACGCGGCATGTATGAAGGTGACTTGGAGGAAGGCGAGTTGGAGATTGGCCAAGCCGCCGCTATTGTGGACCGTATTCAGCCGGCTGGTGAGATTGTGCAAGAGATGTGGCAGGAGTTTATAGTAGCAAAGAACAGATTTTGCAGTGAGTGGTAGGCTTTCTTGGCAATAAAGACCAAATTCATTTATGCTTTACAGAGACCATATTGACTAAATAATACCCTATGGAAACCAAAGACAAAACCACCCTTACCGTAGAAACTACTGTTCAGCAACCAGTAGAGAAAGTATGGCAACTCTGGGAAACACCAGAACATATTACCCAATGGAATTTCGCGCATGAGTCATGGCAGTGCCCTACCGCTACCAATGACCTGCAACCCGGCGGTCGGTTTGTATGGCGCATGGAAGCCAGAGACGGAAGCGTGGGCTTTGACTATGCCGGTACCTACGAGCAGGTCATTCCTCACAAAAGCATTGTGCTCAAGCTAGATGATGGCCGTCAGGTACGCATCACCTTTGAGAGCCTGGGTGGCCAGACCAAAGTCACTGAGGTGTTTGAGGTAGAAGACGTGAGCACTATTGAGTTGCAAAGAAACGGCTGGCAAGCTATTCTGGATAATTTTAAAAAGCACGCCGAGTCGCAGAAGTAGGTGTTTTGTCTACTGCATTCAGAAGCAGGTGCATAAATACACATGCACCCATACCCATCCCCTCTTTTGTCATCCTGAAAGGACCCTGGGGCAAGCTGTAGTAGCAGATGCTAATTGAGAATGTGTACCTAATTATTCTTTTACAATTAGAGTCAAATTAGAAGATAGCCACTGCCTGTCTAGTTAGCCCACAAGGTCCTTTCAGGATGACAAAAGAGAGCAATAGCTAAAATAAATGCCTTTGTCCCAAGAACTCCTTCTAACTGCCCTGCACCAACACGTCTCCCTCACATCAGAGGAAGAAGCGGCTTTTTTGGCTATCTGTGAGGAGAAAACGGCCAAGAAGAAAGAGTTTTTGTTGCGTACCGGTGAGCAGAACCTGTACCTGTATTTTGTGCAGAACGGCTGTTTGCGGTCGTTTATCATTGACCAAAGCGGTAAAGAGGTGAATTTGGAGTTTGCGGTGGAGCGGTACTGGATAAGTGATGTGGCTTTTCATAAACCGGCGTTGCTGTCTATTCAAGCCTTGGAGCCCACGCAGTACGTGCAGATCAACGTGGATGCCTTTGAGACGCTCACGCAGCAGCATCCCGTTTTTAACCTGTTTTACCGAAAACTGCTCCAAAACGGGTACTTCGCATTTAAGAAGCGCATGCTCTCTGGCATGACCCAGACCGCTGCCGAAAACTACCGCGACTTCCTCCTAAAATTCCCTGACTTGAGCCAGCGCATTCCGCAGTACCATATTGCCTCCTACCTGGGCATTACGCCAGAGTTCTTCAGCACCATCAAGTCTGAAGGGCTGGACCTCTACCAACAGGCCATTTCTTGACCTAGAAAAATAGAGACGATCTCTCTGCCGCAAGTTTAGCGATAGCGTAACTTGTGGCTAGCACTGAAGCAAGTTTTCAACTTGCGTCAGTTGCAAACTGACCATAAAGGGAACCACAAGTTACGCTGTCGCTAAACTTGCGGTAGTCTAAATATGCAAGCTGCAATCATTTCTTAAGGTACCTTATTCTTTTCGGCTCCGCTACCCCCGACCTTTGTATAGTTAAACCTGAGGTAGCAACGCCGTTATGAAGTACTGGTTGCTACAGACAGGTTTAGCCTAAAATTCTTCACCCAAATTTTATCAACCGTGGAAAGAAGAAACTTCATTAAACTAGCTGTAACAGGAGGACTCGCTATGACAAGTTTAAGCGCATTCAAGAAATTTACCGACGGCCTAGTGCCGCAAGACTATACCATGCCAGTGCTGTTTGTAGGGCACGGCTCGCCCATGAACGGCATTGAGGACAATGAATTCAGTCAACGCTGGAAGAAACTGGCCCAGGACATTCCGGTACCCACTGCGGTGCTGGTGATTTCGGCGCATTGGTTTACCAAGGGTACCAAGATTACGGCCATGGACTTCCCGAAGACCATTCATGATTTCGGGGGCTTCCCGCAGGAGTTGTTTGCCGTGCAGTACCCCGCGCCCGGCCATGGTGCGCTGGCCAAGGAAACCGTAGACCTTATCAAATCTACCCACGTGGAACTGGACCATGACTGGGGTTTGGATCACGGCACCTGGACTATTGTGCGCCATATGTACCCAGAGGCCAACATCCCGGTCTTGCAACTGAGCATTGACTATACAAAAGGCCCGCAGTACCACTATGACTTGGCCAAGGAACTACAGGCGCTGCGCAAGAAAGGCGTCTTGATTATGGGAAGTGGCAACATGGTGCACAACTTGCGCATGATGGACTGGAACCTGATCAACGGCGGCGGCTTTGACTGGACCCAAACCATGAATGAGAAGTTCAAGGACATGATTTCTAACCGTGACCACCAACCCTTGATCAATTACCAGACCATGGGCAAAGAAGCATTGTTGGCCATCCCCACGGTAGAGCATTACCTGCCGCTTCTGTACACCTTGGGCCTGCAGGGCAAAAACGAGGAAACATCCTTCTTTAATGACAAGATGGTGGGCGGTTCCTTGACCATGACCTCGGTGAAGATTGGGGCATAAAAAGTACAAAAAGAAAAGGAGGCTTCTATATGGCCTCCTTTTCTTTTGTAGGTAACAAACGATTATAACGTACTAATGAGAGTAAAACCAAACTCTCTTAAGGTAACGGTAGCTTCTTCACCGCCATTTCTGTAAATCTGGTTTTTATAGTTGTTTAAAGAGCCATAGAGCCGTGCAGATATCCTGTCTGTTACTTGTACCTCTACACCGCTTACTGCAAAATGAGTAGCCAACGGGGCATTGGTGTATTTGTACCCTGCCAACACGGTGAAGTCTAGCCAGGTCTGATAGTTGCGGTAGTAAAGGAACTGCGGGAAATCATAAATCACGCCCCCATTAAAATCATCTGTTTGCTCTCTGACCATTTGTAACCCTATGGACGCCCCTGCTTTAGCCCCCACACTCCAAGAGGGAGTCATATAGAAGGGGAATACAGCTTCTGCGTTTATAAGGAGGTTGCCCAGTTTAAGCGTAGACTCCTGGGTTTCATAGACGCCGGGACTGTTCTCAGATGCTCTTATCTCTTTTAAGGTACCAGACTGAAAACCATAAGTAGCGCCAGTTCCTATCCTAAAATTATCTATTTGCCAACTGCTTTTCTGCGCCATGGCATCTGAGCCTGCTATGGGGCTTATAATAATCATCAGGAAAATAATTCCTTGTATAATTCGGCTTGTCATATTCAATTGTTAAGTCCCCTGAAAGACTGTGCTGGCACTCATAACAGAAACATAAGAGCCAGCACAGCCCAAGAGCTGCACTGGCTACATCTATAATCGCACCTTGGGGGTGGCAAAATGATGAAGGGTTTTGGACTAGTTGAGAGAGACTTTCTCTAGAGAATAACCGCCATTGCCCGCAAAAGCTTTGTTGGTTCTTAACAGCACTACCTGGTCTGGTGATAGCCAGCAGGCAAAGTTAGAGAAGGTGACAAACTTGTTTTCGTTTATTCTTTTAGGGCTGCTTATCTCTCCAGTTGCCTTGTTGACGGTTCTGGCGTACGCAGATATGTTGTTCTTATCCCTAGAAGACTCAGTGGTGAGTATGTGAATGTTGGTGTTGCTTTGGCTTACCATTGACTGCGTCATGTCTGCCGCACGCAAATCTTTTACCATAAAATTGCGACCAATTACACTGTTCCATGTATTCTCACCGCCTTCAAACTTTGTGACAAGAATATCTTCAGCAAAGATCAAGGGAATAGTTTTAGAAGAAGTGGTTGTCTGGCCGGTGGTGCCAACAGGCATGCTGGTGGTGCGGGTAGTGCTTGTGTTATTGATGGCTTCAGACACAAGGTAGATGGAAGATCCCTCTACCAAAATCTGTTGCACTTTCATGGATTTTATAAGTTTAGGCCTGTCAAACTTCTTGCTGAGCATCTGGCCACCATGAAGCACGTCTTTGTCATTCACCTTATTGTAAAGTTGAGCAACATAGCCTTTGTCAAATTCCTTGGTTTTGTAAAGCTTGCTGGCCTTGTTGGTGAAATCTAGATCAAAGACATGAATGGCCATTAGCTCAGAGGTATTGAAGTTCTTCTCTGTTGTTACTAGCACCCTTTCACCTGCTATTTTAATGTTATAGCTCCCGAAACTTTCTTTGGGGCCTACTTGGTGCTTAGCAGGAACTCTGGAGAGCTCCTTACCTGTGGCGTCTAATTTCAGGAATGCTGCCTTATCCTTTTTGTCTGCTATTACCAGGACCATCTCCCCGTTATTAGTGATGGCAGAAGCCTCAATGTCTTCATTGGCACCTGTTTTAACTTCCTTCTTGACCAATTCCTCAAGATTGATGTCATATACAAACAAAAGCGCCCCTTTGCCTTTTTTGGGTGCCTTTTCTAGAACGTACAAATATTTTCCGTTTTCAGAGAAGTTTACCTCATAGGTGCTAAGTACGCTTGGCACTACCGCCGATACAGGAGCCTTAAAAGCCTTGGGCATTACCAAGGGAGAGAGCAAAGGAATATCTAGCGTAACGTCTTTTGTCTTTACCAACTTACCCTGTAGGTCATACACAGAAGCTTTAAAGTCATGGCCTTTCTTGGTGTAAATATTTGATCTGGCATAGCTCTCCAGTACAAAGATTTGATTGCTTTCAGGGTTGAATTTAAATAGGGGACGTGAGTATTGGCCGTACTCTAAAGGAATGGTCATTTTTTGAGTAAGCGTGGCGGCATCATACCCAACTATGGCTGATTTCTTTTTGTCTATCTCCTTAAACATAAGGAAAAGATTGTCATTCACCTTTTCTGACGCCCGTTTGCCCGTCACTGGAATAACTTTATTCTTGTAATCAGACTTGACGGTAAGCTCTATTTTTTGAGCATGCGTGTTAACACTTTTAGACAGAAAGCCTAAAAGGAGGAGTGCGTAAATTTTCTTCATTTAATTAAAGGGTAATAAAGGGTGTATGGGGTGGAGTGGGTTAATACCAATGAATGGGTATAGGTAAGTCAAATCTGAGAATAAATTATCGCTCTTTCTTTAGAGGCTGCTGGAGGTGTCTTAAATAAGAGGATGGCGAAGGTACTTTTGTTTTTAGCCTGTTTTCCAGAAAACAAGTCAAAAACGGATTCTTGTTTTCCAGGGATTTGGCCGGTTGGTCTAGATGCAGTGGCGGTTGGTCTAAAAGAGTTGAAGGAGTAGAAACGCTTGATTTACTTAGTGTCAGGTAGAGCATAATGCTTGCCCGTTCTGTTCATTAAACTGTCTATTGCCATGATTCAAAACAAAGACTTTCTGGTGCTGCTCATTCGCCTTTTCTTGGGCTATGTGTTTTTCTCTGCGGGCGTCTGCAAACTCACGCAGGGTAATTTTGGGCAGTTGATTGGTCCGCCGTGGCTAGAAGAGGCGCTGGCCAAGCATGGTCTGGCGTTCTTCGCGCAGGTGGTGGCCGTGTGCCAGGTGGTGCTGGGTGCCTTGCTGTTCACGCAGCGGTTTAGCTTGCTGGGCGCGGTAATGCTGGTGCCCATGAACATTGCCATTATTGCGGTGACCATTTCTCAGAACTGGACCGGTACGCCGTATGTGAACGCCGTTTTCCTGAGTCTGAACCTGGCCATGTTGCTGTATGAATGGAAGCGCTTTAAATTTCTATTTTCTACAGAACCTGCCCTGCCTGTTGCGCCTTACGCCTTAGATACCTTTAGAACAGGTAAGCTACCGTGGGCAGTGATAGGGGCTGCTGTGCTCACGCTAGGTCTTTCCAGGTTCAATTATCCCTTGACCAATGCCGCTGGGCTGTTGACGTTTCTACTGGCCGGGGCAACAGTGATATTACCTATTGGGCTCACTAAACTGCAGAAGGTGATTGTGTTGTTGGCAATAGCGAATATGTGCTTGTTGACGCTGGGCATGAAACTACCCTACACGCATGTAACCATTGCCCTTTGTAGTGCCGGAATTCTGCTGCTCCTCTTAGTGCAGATGTGGCTGTCTACCCGCCAAAAGCAGATAGTTGTTGGTGTTTAAGCAGCACGGTAGCAAACATAAAGAAGGGTGGTATCCATGACAGGATTTTGAATATAGAGTAATTGCTATTTTTATAGTTTTACGGTTGGTTGTTACCAGGTGCCGCCGCTAGATTTAACTTTTCTCTGGCAGCAACATCAAAAGACAAACTGACATTATGCTATGAAAAGAATTCTTGTTGCGTTTGCCTTCATTGGCCTTAGCCTGCTATCCTGTAAAAAAGACGAGGTCACTCCAGCGCCCACTGCCCAAAACCTGTACTTCCCGGCGGTGGGTTCTTCTGTCTGGGAGACATTTACACCAGAAAGTCTGGGTTGGAGTGCGACGGGTGCTGCGGCATTAGATGAATTTTTGAACCAGAGCAATACCCGGGCTTTCCTCTTACTCAAGGACGGTAAGATTGTCATTGAGTATTACAACGGTAAAGCGGCCAATGGCGCCACCTTCACGGCCAATAGTAACTGGTACTGGGCCTCGGCGGGGAAGACCTTGAACGCTTTTCTTATTGGCAAGGCCCAAGAAGACGGGCATCTTTCCATCCAGGATAAAACTTCCAAATACCTGGGCACCGGTTGGACCAGCCTCACTCCCGCGCAGGAAGACAAAATCACCATTCGGCACCAGCTCACTATGACCACCGGCCTGAACGACCTGGTGCCCAACCCTCACTGCTACACGGCCAATTGCCTTACGTACAAAGCAGATGCTGGTACCCGCTGGGCCTACCACAATGGGCCTTATACCCTACTTACTCAAGTAACCGAAAAAGCCACCAAACAGGATTTTGACACCTACTTTAAAACCCAGCTAGCCGACAAGATTGGCATGGGAGGTTTCTGGATGACCCTAGGGGATGATTATGTGTACTTCAGTACGGCGCGCGCCATGGCCCGTTTTGGATTGCTCATGCTCAACAAAGGAACCTGGGATAAAACCGTAGTGCTCAAAGACGCCGAGTTCTTCCAGGCCATGACCAGTCCATCACAGAACCTGAACCGCTCCTACGGCTACCTCTGGTGGCTTAACGGTCAGTCTTCGTTCATGCTCCCCACCTCGCAGATGGTCTTCTCTGGTAGCGCCGTCCCAGATGCCCCTGTAGATATGATTGCCGCCATGGGCAAGAATGGCCAGTTCCTCAACATAGTCCCCAGCCAGAACCTCATCCTCGTGCGCATGGGTGACAACCCAGATGACAACGAGGTGCCGGTGGTTTTCTTGAATGACCTCTGGAAGAAGGTGAATGCAGTGATAAAGAAATAATGCCGTTTTTGACTTGTTTTGGAGGAATTAGGCTGAAAACGGTATCTTTAATGACATTGTACATCTATTGCTAGTAAAGATCGCCTATTATAAACCCAGATGAAGCAACTCTTTTTTTTAGCTATTACTGCGTTTTACCTAATGTCTTCTTGCCAACAGAAGAAAGCATCTATGGCTACAGACAATTTGAAGGGTACACAGGTAGAAGTAACAAAGGCATCCACTGAAGATCCTTATGACGTTTACCATGCATTATTAGACAACTTGGCAATTGGCAAGGCTGAGAACGTGTCTATTGCTGTGGAAAAATACAAAGCGCTATATAAGGGCCAGCCAGTTACATCGGCAGATACTGGGTATGTGCTGTTTGAGAATTTCTATCAGAAAGTTAATGATGAACTCAACAAAGTCCATGAATATGATACTGCCGAATACTTTATTTCATTGGTGAATGATTCAGAGGAACCAATTTCAAAGCAACTGCAAGAATACAGAGACTTAGTACAAGCAAATGGTTTTCTAGTTGACTATCAAGATGGCAGCACTTATCTAAAGCAAAATAGAGATTTTATAGCACGCCACTTTTATCCCTTTGTAAGCTCCACTATGCAAAAGTATTTGGCGCAAGTGGAGAAAGAGAATGAGGATGGTTTTAGTACTGACGGAGGCATCTTCATTACGGAGACTGAATTTGTTAACCGTATTCTTTGGTGGGAGAATTTTGTAAAACAGAACCCAGCATTTGTAATGATTTGGCAGAGCAAAGAAAAACAAAAAGAATACTTAACCTACTTTCTAGAAGGAATGGATAATACGCCTGTTATGGACATGGCTGATAGCACAAAGGTTAATTCTTATTTTGCGGATGGTTACAAGCTTTTAGATAAAGTTGGTCCTACCTCAGAAGCAAATAGATTAGTTAAGCCTTATTTTCAAGCACTACAGAAAGGCGGTAAAGCAACTGCGTATAGGTTGTTGGAAGAATACCGGGAAAAGGAATTGATCCATACTTTGTATGAAGAAGGATGTCCTTATTAGTAGTCTATAAATGTTATTTTGGTAAAGCACAATAGCTAGAAAAGCAATTTGCTGAACCGTAATTACAATTCGCCCACAAGGTTCTTCCAGAATGACAAATTTGAGGTGAGTTGTGGCTCAATTACCCCCCAAAAAAGAGGCCGAATCTCTCCGGCCTCTTCCAAACAACTAAACTTAATTACTACTCTTTGTCAATCAATTCCACGCTGCGCTTCACGAAGGCAGTCAAGGCTGCGCCGGAAAGCATGTTCTGCGACAGCAAGGCCAGGTCATAGGCCTGCTTGGCAATCTTCTCACCGCGGTCGTCTTTGGCTTTTAAGATGCGGTGGTTGATGGGGTGATTGGCGTTGATGGTCACGTTGTACATGTCGGGTAAGTTGCCCATCATCATCATACCGCCACCGCCCATGCGGTTCATGTCCTTCATGCGGCGCATGAACTCAGGCAGGGTGATAATCACCGGTTGGTCATCTACGCTCAGAGCTTCCACGCCCACGGTCATGCTCTGGTTGTCAATGGCTTTTTCAAACATCTCCTTCAGGCGCGTAGTCTCTTCCTCAGACAATACGCTTTCCGGCTTGGCATCTGTCTGGATGAGCTTGTCAATAGTATCGGCGTCTACGCGCTTCAAGGTAGTTTTCTCCAGCTTCTGCTCCAGTTGCCCGATGAAGTGCGGGTCAATCATGGTGTCCAGTTTCACCACGTCATAGTTGCGGTTCTGGGCCGTCTCAATGAACGCGTGCTGCTTCTCCACATCAGTGGTGTACAGAATCACCAAATTGCCGTCTTTGTCGGTTTGGTTGGCCTGCACCAAGTTGCGGTATTCCTCTAGGGTAGAGAATTTCCTCTCGGTGTTTTCCAGCAACGCAAAGTCTTTGGCTTTCTCATAGAACTTGTCATCTGACAGCATGCCGTACTTCACGAACACCGCAATGTCGTTCCACTTTTCCTCGTAGGCGGTGCGGTCCTTCTTATAAATTTCGTTCAGTTTATCAGCGACCTTACGGGTGATGTAGGTGTTGATTTTCTTCACGTTCGCATCGGCCTGCAAGAAAGAACGGCTCACGTTCAACGGAATGTCCGGGGAGTCAATCACGCCGTGCAACAGCATCAGGAACTCCGGCACCACGTCCTTCACCTCGTCGGTGATGAATACCTGGCGGCTATAGAGCTGGATTTTGTTTTTCTGGAAATCGAACTCGTTCTTCACCTTCGGGAAATACAGGATACCGGTCAAGTTGAACGGATAGTCCACGTTGAGGTGAATCCAGAACAGCGGGTCCTCAGAGAAAGGGTACAGTTCTTTGTAGAAGTTCTTATAGTCCTCGTCCGTCAGGTCAGATGGCGACTTGGTCCAGATAGGGTTTGGGTTGTTGATGATTTCGCCGTTGAACTCTACCGGGATTGGTAAGAACTTGCAGTATTTGTTCAGGATGGTCTGAATGCGGGCTTCTTCCAGGAACTCCTCAGAATCTTCGGCGATGTTCAGAATCACATCCGTTCCGCGCTCCGTGCGGGTACCTTTGGTAATGGTGAACTCCGTAGAACCGTCACACGTCCAGTGGGCCGCCTCTGCGCCGTCTTGGTGCGACAAAGTGTCAATCTCCACGGTGCTGGCCACCATAAACGCCGAGTAAAACCCTAAACCGAACTGCCCGATGATCTGGCTCTTGTCCGCGTTGGAGTCTTTGTAGCGCTCCACAAATTCAGTGGCACCAGAGAAGGCAATCTGGTTGATGTATTTCTTGATTTCCTCGGCGGTCATCCCAATCCCGTTATCCGAGATGATGATCTGCTTCTTCTCTTTGTCCACCTTCACGGTCACCTTCAGCTCACCTAGGTCGCCTTTCAGCTCACTGATGCTGGAGAGGCTTTTGGCTTTCTGGGTCGCGTCAACGGCGTTGGATACCAATTCGCGCAAGAAGATCTCGTGGTCTGAGTACAAGAACTTCTTGATGATGGGGAAAATGTTCTCGGTGTGAATCGAAATCGTGCCTTTTTCTTCCATTTCCTATATCTATAAAATGATGTGTGTTGCTTTTGTAGGAGAGGCTTGGCAAAAGCTGTTCCAGAGCGTGATTTGTGACAGGATGGCAGGAACAAGAGGTTTTTTTGGGTTTTGGGAATGTCAGTTTGATAGGGCTGTTTTCCGTTTTTGGCTTGTTTTCTGGGAAATAGACGAAAAACGGGTTTTGAGATTGCTGTTTGTTGAAATACGGTAAATATCCCCGCCGTTGTTGGTGTTCTCACCAACAACCCAGACTGCCTTTCTGACAAACTTTGCGCCCCCTTATATGGTGCGGATGCCATTTCCGTGATTCTCTGCCGTGCGCTTCCGTTGGCTGTCCCTGAGAAGGTTCTTCCTTCCGGTGCCCTTATGCCCTTCATTGCATTTTTACCGCCAAGCGCTCACGGCCGCGAGGCCCCGTCTTCCCACCTCGCGCTGTACCAGCTTGCCTCTTTTGCATGGCTACTTCCTTGGGCATTTGACGATTCTTGCCGGGGCATGACCGCCGTCCTGCCAGAGGAGGCAACCTGCTTAGGCGACTCGCCAGAAAGACTGGATCAGGTGCACGTAGCAAACTTCTACTAACCGCAGACTCCCCCCTTGAGGGTTGCACTATCGAGGGTCTACACCAATGCCGTCCCAAGTGATAGATTCTCCCCTTGAGGATTGCCCAAACGAGAGTTTGAGGCAGCGAGCGAAGCTCAGTAGAGGGGTGTTTACATCAGAAGATGAATCAGCAATCAACAACCAACAATAGAATCGTTTTTTGCCTCTTTTCCAGAAAACAAGCCAAAATCAAACGATGTACGTATTTGTATTTAACTTAAACCTAAAATACTTGGACCCTGTTGGTAGAATTTGGCAATTCTATTGAAATGTCAATCACACTGTTATATTTGTGAATTAACCTATTGTCTGTGCGCGCCTTAAGGAACATAAGTGCTTATCTGTTACTCCTGCTGTTTATGCGGGTGATGGTACCTGAAAAGGTGCTAGTGACACTGCACGCCCACGCGCATACCCAGCACAAGGCGCATGATGAAAGTAAGCCGCACCTAGACAACAAACACACCCACTGCCCTACCGCTGAATTGTTTGACACGCCGTTCCAACTGTCTGAGCAAGTAGTGTACTTTGCGGCGCAGGCTCCTTTGGTAGACAGCTACCATGACGGGTTTGCGTTCATCTGGAAGTTCAGCTACCCACATACCTCTTCGCCGCGCGGTCCTCCTGCATTGGCATAACCCTTCTTAATTTCCTGCTTTCCTATAGCTGTGCCTTGGCTCTAGCCGATGTATAATTCCTTGGGGAGTAACTCGCTGTTTATCAGGGCGTACGCGTTATTTGGCGTGGGTGCATGGTAATCGCGTTCCTGTAAGAATTCCGTTTTCTTTTACGTTTATTCGTTTGCGCTACCTTATCTGCTTTTTGCTGTGTTTGAGCGGGCTCCCGTTAGTGGGTGTTGCTCAAGATGTAAGTGCTTCTCCTAGCCAGGGGTGTGCTCTGGTACTTTCTGGATCGGTTACGGATCATGAGGACCGCAGTCCCTTGATTGGTGCCACTGTTGTTCTGGAAGGTACGCAGCTCACTAGTGTTACAGATGCTAATGGCAGGTATGCCTTCAGGAATCTGTGCCCTGGCACCTACCGCATAGTGGTTTCCTACATTGGGTACACCAATGAGAAACTAGAGGAGAACCTGCGTAGTTCTAAAACCACTAACGTGCGCTTGCATCCAGATGCCCTGCAGTTACACTCCATTGAGGTGACGGGTACCCGGCACCAGGATCAACCCATACAGGGCAATAGCCAGCTAAGCGGAAGGGAATTAGACCAAACCCAGGGCCAGTCCCTGGCGCAGGCGCTGGAGCGCATGACGGGGCTGTCCAGCATTCAGACGGGGCCTAGCATTGCCAAACCGGTGATTCATGGTTTGCACAGTAGCAGGATTCTGGTTATGAACAATGGTGTTCGGCACGAGGCCCAGCAATGGGGCTCAGAGCACGCCCCCGAGATTGACCCGTTTGTAGCTTCTGAGTTGACCGTGATCAAGGGAGCGGCCGGCGTGCGCTACGGCGCCGATGCCATTGGCGGCGTGATTCTGGTAGAGCCTAGTCCGCTCAGAGATTCTGTGGGCACGGGTGCCGAGCTGAACCTGGTGGGCGTGAGCAACAACCGCCAAGGCGTGGCATCTGCCATGGTAGAAGGAAACCCAGCCGGGCTATCTTCTTTTAGCTGGCGTTTGCAGGGCACTCTTAAGAAAGCGGGCAACAGCAAAACGCCAGACTATTACCTGGCCAACACCGGCTACCAGGAGCAGAATTTCTCAGGGGCTGCGGGTTGGACCCGGGAGAAGTACGGGGTGGAGGCCTTCTTTAGCAGGTTTGATACCAAGCTGGGGGTTTTTGCTGGTTCGCATGTGGGCAATTTGACAGACATCAGAAACGCCATCAAGCGCGAGAGGCCAGAGCCCGAGGCATTCTTTACCTATGCCATTGACCGGCCTTACCAGAACGTGACGCATGATTTGCTTAAGCTCAAGGCTTTCTATAGAACAGAGAACCTGGGCCGGCTTAATCTGATGTATTCGCGCCAGTTCAACCAGCGCGAAGAATATGACACGCACGGCGGGTCTGAACGTCCGGGTCTTCGGTTTGAGATTGTCACGCATAACACTGAGGCCGTCTGGGAGCATAAGCCCTGGGGCAACGTCAACGGAAGCATGGGGGTGACTTACATGTACCAGTTCAACCGCTATGAGGGCCGGTTCTTCGTGCCTTTCTACCAGAGTCACACGGCCGGTCTGTTCTGGATAGAGCGCTGGGACAGAGGCAAGTGGCACGTAGAATCTGGCCTGAGGTATGACTATAGAAACCTGGAAGCCAAGCTGTTCAGAAAAGACACACCCCAGAAAACCGGGGATTCTGATCTGGACAATGAGCTCCTCACGCCTACTCATCGCTTCCAGAACTTGTCTGGAACCTTGGGGGCTATCTATGACATAGGGCCGCACCTGAACCTGAGCGTAAATGCGGCCACCGCCTGGCGCTCTCCTACTACCAGTGAGTTGTACAGCAATGGCATTCACCACGGCACGGGTACGTATGAGTATGGCAATGCCAATCTGGATGTGGAACGCGCTTATAACTTTACGGCTACGCTGGCCTACATCCAGAACCAGCGTCTGAACGGCGAGGTAAGCGTGTACAGAAACTACATCAACAACTACATTTATCAAGCCCCAGACACGGTGCCTACGCTCACCATCAGGGGTGCCTTCCTGACGGCCCGTCAGCAGCAGGCTGATGCCACCTTCACGGGGCTGGACGCCAGCGTCACGTATCAATTGACAGACCACCTGTTGCTAGGAGGCAAGGCTTCTCTGGTGCGCGGCTACAATACATCTGCCAATGAGTACTTGATCTGGATTCCTACAGACCGGTTTGAAGGAAACCTGAGGTATTCTCTGGAGAAGCTTGGCGCCCAGGAAACGTTCACGGAGAATTTTGTCTCTGTGAGCGGCATGCGGGTGTCTAAGCAACGCAATCTCCCAGACAACTACCTGGCGCGTGACTATGCCCTGCCGCCGGCCGGGTACTTTCTCTTGAACGCTGAACTGGGCACTACTCTGCAACTGGGCAAGCAACAGATTGAACTTGGCCTCATGGGCCGAAATCTCTTAAACACCGCCTACCGCGACTACCTGAACCGCTTCCGGTATTACGCCGATGAAGTGGGCAGGTCCATTACCCTGCGGGTAAGCATCCCGCTCAACTTTTAACTCAATTTTAATTAACCCACATACATTAAAAACGACATGAAATCATTTTTGAAACCATCCCTTGCTATTCTGTTTGCCGCCTCTGTGTTCATGACCACTGGTTGTGGAAATGATGATGAACCTACGCCAGAGAATGAAGAAGAACTCATTACCACCGTGCGTCTGCACGCAACCCCTCAGGGCGGCGGTAACATGATCATGGCCACGTACAAAGACGTAGACGGCCCCGGAGGGCAGGCACCTATTGTAAATGGTTTGCAATTGGCGGCTAACAAGGTCTATGATGTGAGGGTTGAAGTGCTAGACGAGTCTAAGACCCCCGCTGAAGACATTACGCAAGAAGTAAAGGAGGAAGCTGATGAGCATCAGTTCTTCTACCAGCCGTCTACAGGATTGAACCTGACAGTGGCTTACACAGATCAAGACAGCAAGAACCTGCCATTGGGCATCACTACCAGAATGACTACGGCGGCTGCCTCTACAGGAACGCTCCGCGTGATTCTAAAACACCAGCCGGGCACCAAGAACAACTCAGTGAATACCGGTGAGACAGACGTAGAAGTGACGTTTCCTGCTACTATCCAGTAACAACTACCTATCAGTTTAATGTGAAGCTGATGCGCCTGCCTTGTAAGGTGGCTTGTATCAGGTGAACAGTTCTAGTGGAGTGCTATTGCTCTTAGGGGTTTGAGCCATAGCGCTCGCTAGAATTCCTCCCTGCCGTAACGGCATCAGCAGCTAATCATAAAACCAATCAAGTTTTTAAAATCAAAGAGGCCCGTTCTGTCACAGAACGGGCCTCTTTGATTTATGATAGCGTATGCGTGTATTCTATAAGCGTTGAATGAGGAGATTAGTCAAACACGGGTTCAACTTTGTAGCCTTTGGCTTTTAATAACTCTAGCAGGCCATGTTCGCCTGGCAGGTGGGCGGCACCTACGGCAATGAAAGACGGACTTTTCTTCATCTTCTTTACCAGGGGCATGAGCCAGCGCTCATTACGCTCATCTAGTAAGAAGTCTTGGTTGTCAGGGCCGTTTTCTGAGTTGATGAGTGCATACAGGCCGTTCAGGTCTTCTTGGTGGTAGAGCGTCAGCATCTGTTTCATGAGCTTGCGCTGGCGGTCAAACTGCTTGACGCTGTTCAAGAACTGCTGGGTCTGAGTTTCCAGGTTTACCTGATCAAAAAGGGCAATCTGTTCAGCGGGTGTCTCTAAGGTATACACTGACTTATGCCATTTCTTCGCTAAATCTAACAAGGCCAAATCATATGATTCTGGGTTGTAGCCTAGCATTTTTGGGTACAAGAGCATCTGGCCTAAGAATCCTGGCTTGATGTATCTAAAGAACTGCATGTTGCGCTCCAGGCTGTCGTGCACAAACTGGGCTAGCCAGTTATACTCTTGCGGCGACATCAGGCTTTCTAAGGGCTTGGCCATGCGCATGGCGTGAGTCATGCCTCTGGTCAGTTCTGGGCTGTCCAGGTCTACTTCAAAGACCACCGTCTCGGATTTCATCAGTTTTTGTTTTACCTTACTAGGCAGGGAGAACTGGTTTTTTGGGACAAGGTGAAAGGTGCCGAAGACATAAGACGTCTTGATGCCTTTGCCGCTTACCTTCCAAAGCAATGACTGTTTGGGGGCTACGGGAGTTTCTGCTGCCATCACAGAGGAGGAAAAACCTAAACCAGTTAGGAGCAAAAGAAACAATCCGAATGCGGCAGCCTTATACGAGTTCATGCGAGCAGGGTTACAAATTCTTACCAAAAATATAAGTTTTTTTTGTGCTGGAATAAAATCTTCCCTACTATTTCGCTCTGGATTATAAATATATTGAAAAAATATAAATATCTGTAAATAGAGTAATTATAGTTTTATTTGAATATTTAAAGAATGACACCAGTTTATTTAAAATTTACAATTCATGTCTCAACATCTATCGTAGCATGAGTGCACCTGTTTTACCAACCCCGCACGTCAAACTCTTGAACACCGCCGTGATTGTGGCGGCCTTAGGGTACTTTGTAGACATCTATGACCTTGTTTTATTTAGTATAGTCAGGATTGCCAGTTTAAAAGAGCTGGGCGTCACCAATCCTGTTGACCTGTTAGACCAAGGTGTGCGTCTTATAAATATGCAAATGGCCGGCATGCTTCTTGGAGGCATCTTTTGGGGGGTGCTGGGGGATAAGAAAGGCCGCATATCAGTGCTGTTTGGGTCTATATTTTTGTATTCTGCCGCTAATCTGGCCAATGGCTTTGTGACCAACATAGATGCCTATGCCTGGCTGCGGTTTGTGGCCGGGGTAGGCCTGGCTGGTGAGCTTGGCGCTGGCATTACGCTGGTCTCTGAGGTATTGCCCAAAGAAAAGCGCGGTTATGGTACCACCATCGTGGCCTCAGTAGGCATTTCTGGGGCTATCCTGGCCGGGGTCATTGGCGAGTACTTTCATTGGCGGACCGCTTATTTTGTGGGCGGCGGCTTGGGCTTATTATTGCTACTGTTGCGCATTGGCGTGTTTGAGTCTGGCATGTTTGAGCGGTCCCAGCGCGAAGAGGTGAGACGCGGCAATTTCCTGAGCTTGTTTACCAATGGGCCTAGGTTTCTAAAATACCTCAAGTGCATCTTGATTGGCGTACCCATCTGGTTTGTAATTGGCGTCTTGATCACCTTCTCTCCTGAGTTCGGTCAGGCCTTGGGTGTGCCGGCGGTTATCTCAGTGGCCAAGGCCATTGGGTTCTCGTACTTCGGGTTGAGTTTGGGAGACGTGGCCAGTGGCTTGCTAAGTCAACAATTAAAAAGCCGCAAGCGCGTGGTGGTCCTCTTCCTCTTCTTGCTGGCAGGTGTTATTGCGTTATACCTCTTGGCTACCAACGCCTCGGAGGCCTATTTTTATGGGCTGTGCGTGGCGCTTGGTTTCTGCAGTGGCTACTGGGCCGTCTTTGTGACCATTGCCGCCGAGCAGTTTGGTACCAACATACGCGCCACCGTCACCACCACGGTGCCCAATTTTGTGCGCGGCGCCGTCATTCCCCTCACGCTTTCCTTTAGTGCCTTCAAAGAAGAGTTTGGCCTGTTGCAGACGGCCGGCATCTTAGGCGTTATTGCGCTCAGCATTGCCTTGGTTGCCATTCTCACCCTACCCGAAAGTTATGGCAAAGAGCTGGATTATCTGGAAGAGGAGTAGTAGTCGTTTTTGGTCTGTTTTCACCAAAACAGAGCAAAAACGACTATCAATAGTAAGCCATCCTGCCAATTTATAACCTGCATCTTAAGTTTAGGTCTTAGTAAGTACATGGAATTTCATCCTCCTATAAATGAAAGAGAAACAGATGATCTCATAGAGATTGCTAACTCGCCGGGCATATGGCAACCAGACGCTATAGACCAAGCCAAATGGGAATTGTTGCGCAGAGGGATTTCTAAAGAAGCACAACAACAAAAGATTGCAAAATGGGATTTGGAATATCATCTAGCAATTGAAAGCGAATTCCAGAAGCGAGCGCTAGAAGGATACAACCCGATTGTTATGATCATGATGATCATTAAATTGCCCAACACCATTCTATGGGATTGGTATCTTAAACGCGACGGCTATTTTAGAAAGCATAAGCAAAGGCTTTGGATTATTGCCACAGGACTCTTTTGCTATGCTAGTTTCTTTGCATATTTTTCTATTAGTAAGCCAGTAGAGGATGAGGCATGGCTAAAAAAATTCAGGAAGAAGACATCTCTGAATGGGAGAAAAGCTACTACGGTGAGGTGCGGGATAGTTCTCAAATAAAGAAGAAGCCTCATTAAATAAGAGGTTTATCCTTTGATTCATTTTTGGCCTCTTTTCATCAAAACAGGCCAAAAACGCCAAGTTAATTAATGCTTAATTGAAGCGGACTTTATAAGGAACATTATATTTAACGGAGACCTCTCTTCCGTCTTGAGAACCTGGTTTCCATTTCGGCATGGCTAGAAGGGCTTTTATTCCAGCGTCTGCCAATTCTTGGTGAGTGGTTTTTACTACACTTATGTTTTCTACTCCCCCCTCTTTATTGATGATGAAAGATAGCAGGACCTCTCCTTCCTGCTCTTTACGGCTTCTGTTCACCGTTACTTTTATCTTCTTGCTCAAATACCGCTTTAGTGCCGGCATGCCACCTGGGTATTGAGGCATCACTTCAAATTCGTAATAAGGAATCTTCATTCCTTGCTCATCATAGCAATGGCCTTCTACTAGTTCACCTTTAGAATAGACATCTCTCCGTTTTAGTTGCTTGTTGGCGTAATAAGTCCTTCTTTCCCCTTCCAAGCGTCCATGCACATACTGGTGAATCCATTTCAGAGTGCCGTCTTCAAACCAATCCTCAGATGTACCTTCTGGATAGCCATGCGAATAGTGGGTACGAGATTTCAGTTGTCCGCTTTTATACCAAGTGATTGAAGGTCCATGTAAGACTGAGTCTAATTTGCTGTAATGTTGCTCTTGGTATTTTTCACCGGTTATGTAAAAATCCTTTTTGGAACCACTTCTAGCGGCTGGGTCAGTGATTTGAGTGACTCTATAAAAGGTAGTTTTGTCTTTCTGGGTATGGTTAAAGCTGTCATCAAAGTAAGTAACGCTATCAGTTTGTCCATATCCTGCCGTGACAGATAAAAACCATACCACCCATCCCAAGAATATCCTTCTCATTTCCGTTTTTAAGTTATTGCCTGCTGTGTAAGACAAGGGCACTATTCTCCCTTTGATTTCTGTTATCAAAGATAAGCACTAATTTTGAGGATGATTCTTTTCAACGAGACCGTAAGCATTGAGAATTCTGTGGCCGAAGCGTGGCTGCAGTGGATGCAGGAGACACATGTGCCAGAGATAATGGCTACCACGTTTTTTATAAAATTCCAGATTGCCAAGGTGATGGAGGACGAGGACAACGGCGGCACTACCTACGCCGTGCAGTACTACGCCCGCCACATGGATGATCTGCTGGAATACCACCGCGACCATGACAAAACCATGCAAGGCAAGATGCAGGCGAAATTTGCTGGCCAATACGCCGCCTTCAGGACGGTGCTGGAGGTAGTAGCCTAAAGACAGTGAACAGGTAACAGTAATAAGTAAACAGTGATAAGGTGGCCAAATCCGTTTTTGGCCTCTTTTCATGAAAACAGCCCGAAAACGCATGGTGTCGTCTTCGGGCTGTTTTATTTGGTAGTATGTGCACCATGCAAGCGGATGCTGAGGGCAGGCAAATGTACAGTAGTGATTAGAATTGCTGTAGTTGCTGTTCGGTGAGGTTGCAGTTGATCCATTCGCCGTCCAGGTTGGAGCCAATGCTTTTATAGAAGTTGATGGCGGGCTCGTTCCAATCCAAGACCTGCCACTTCATGCGCTTGTACTGCCCAGCTTTGGCGGCTTCTACCACGGCGTTGAACAACAACCGCCCGAACCCTTTGCGCCGGTGACGCTCTGTTATGACAATGTCCTCTAAGAAGAGCATCTTGCCCTTCCAGGTGGAGTAGGCAGTATAGTACAAGGCAATGCCCACAATCCCCTCTTCCTTAGAATCGGCTACATAGAACTCAAAGATGGGCTCCTCCCCGAAGCCGTCCCGCTCCATGTCTTGCAGGGTGTTGGTCACCTCATTGGGCGCATTCTCATAGACAGCCAGCTCTACAATGAGTGCATGCACCGCGGGTAAGTCTTGCTGGGTTCCTTTTCTAATGGTGATGGTCAGGCTCATATGCTTCAGAGGTAAAATCAATTCACAATAAAGCACCAAGATAAAGGATACAAGGTGCATTAAAAAAGGCCGATGCTAGGAGTATAAGGCTATGGCGCAAGCGTCCGCTTGTGTCCGCGCGCATTGTTGATCTGTCATGCGTGCGGACACAAGCGGACGCTTGCGCCATGGAAGATTGAAATTACTTCCTTACTTCTGGTAAGGATTCACGCCCATATTCTCATAGACAAAAGACCAAACGTCAGAAGCCTCGGCTATTTGGGCGGTGGTTGATTTGCCCGCGCCGTGTCCCGCTTTCACGTCTACCCTTATTAAGTACGGGTTAAAGCCAGCGCCTTTCTCCTGCAAGGTGGCAATGTACTTGAACGAGTGCGCCGGCACCACGCGGTCATCGTGATCAGCGGTGGTGACCAGGGTGGCTGGATAGTTCACGCCGTCTTTGATGTTATGAATAGGTGAGAATGCCATCAGGTTCTGGAACTGCGCCGCGTCATCTGAGGAGCCGTACTCTGGTACCCAGGCCCACCCAATGGTAAACTTATGGAACCGGAGCATGTCCATCACGCCCACGGCCGGCAGGGCTACCTTGAAGAGTTCGGGGCGCTGGTTGACCACGGCGCCAATGAGCAAACCACCGTTAGAGCCCCCGGCAATGGCCAGCTTCTGGGACGAAGTGTACTTCTGTGCGATTAAATGCTCGGCGGCGGCAATGAAGTCATCAAACACGTTCTGCTTGTTGGGGGTCATGCCCGATTTGTGCCAGGCCTCGCCGTACTCGCCGCCACCTCTAATGTTGGCAATGGCCAGCACACCGCCGTTTTCCAGCCACAGCATGTTAGACACGCTAAAGTAAGGCGTCATAGAGGCGTTGAAACCACCGTAGGCATACAAATAGGTGGGGTTGTCACCGTTTAGTTGCAGGCCTTTCTTGTGCGTGATGAACATAGGAATCTTGGTGCCGTCCTTGCTGGGGTAGAAGACCTGCTTGGTTTCATAGGCGTCCATGTTCACGTCAATCTCGGCTTTTTTGTAGAGTGTAGAGGTGTTGCTAGCCACGTCATATTTGTAGATGGCGCTGGGATAAGTAAACGAGGTGAAGGTGTAGAATACCGTCTTGTCCCCTTTCTTTCCGTTAAAGCCGCTGGCCGTACCTAAGGTGGGTAACTTGACGTCATGCATCCACTTGCCATTAGTATCATGCACGCGCACCAGCGTGGCGGCGTCTTTCATGTAATTCAATACCAATTTACCGCCCACCAAAGAAGCCGAGTTGAGCACGTTGTCAGTCTCCGGGACCAGCGTCTTCCAGTTGGTTTTCTGCGGACGGCTCAGGTCAATCTCAATGAGTTTGTACTTGGGGGCGTCTTGGTTGGTGAGCACAATGAGCTTGTCGCCTATGTTCTCCACCACGCCGTACTCTTTGTCAAAGGTCTCTACCAGCGGCACAATAGGATTGCTGGCTTTGCTTAAGTCCTTTACATACAAAGAGTTGTTGCTGGTACCTTCAGACGCAGTCAGGATGAGGTATTTCTCATCTTCGGTGGTACCCGCAAAAAGCAGACGGAGGGGATGTTGCTTGGCTTCCCAGATGAGCTGGTCCTGGCTCTGCGGCGTGCCTACTTTGTGGTAGTAGACCTGGTGGTACTCATTCTTGTTGGCCATCTTGGAGCCTTGCTTAGGCTCTGCGTAGCGGCTATAGAAGAAGCCGTCTTTGTGCCAGCTGGTACCTGAGAACTTGATCCAATGGAGCTCATCTGTGAGCTTTTTGCCTGTGGCCACGTCCAGCACATAGGCATCGCGCCAGTCAGAGCCGCCGGTAGAGGTGGTATAGACGGCGTACTTGGCATCCTTGCTGAAGGCGAGGCTTCCTAGAGAGGTAGTGCCGTCTGTAGAAAGCTTGTTAGGATCCAGGAACAGTTCTGGGGTGCCATCCAGGCCTTTCATGCGGTACAGCACGGCCTGGTTCTGGAGGCCGTCATTCTTATAGAAGTAATAGTAGTCTCCCTCTTTGAACGGCGCGCCGTATTTGGGGTAGTTCCAGAGTTTGGTGAGGCGGTCTTTGATCTGGTCCCGGAACGGAATCTTCTCCAGGTACTCAAACGTGACTTTATTTTGCGCTTTCACCCACTCAGCCACGTCTTGGGCGGTGTCGGCTTCTAGCCATCTATAAGGATCTGGTACCTGGGTGCCGTGGTAGGTGTCGGTATGGTTTACTTTTTTAGTAACAGGGTACATAGGGATTGAGTCTAACGTGGGCGCCGGGGTAGCTACTGCTTCTGGAGCGGTAGTGGCCACGGACGCCGGTTTATTGCTTTGACAGCCAACCCCTAACGCAAGGGCGCTGGCCAACAGGAAAGTAGAGGAAGTCTTCATAGTAATGTGTTTAGGTGTGTCTTTGTTTCTCCTAAGTTGCACAGCCCTACGGTGAAAGTCAACCTTTTCCTGCAACAGCCTGGCAAGGGCCTTCGTGTAAACCAGAAAGGCCCGCTGTCAGAAATTCAACAGAAAATCTGTAGTATTGTTCCTTTTCGTATACTACTCTCAAGTAACCCCTTCTATATGAACCGAATTCTTTACACCTGCCTGTTAGTGCTAGCCAGCCTCTTTACGGCGCAGGCCCAGACCAAACCTGCCAAAACGAAGAAGGCGCAAGCCAAGCAAGCCCAGACCAAAGCCCCCGAGGCAAAACCAGCCCAGGCGGCTGCTGCCGCTAAAGGCCCGGAGGCCAAGCCCGCAGAGGCCAAAGAACCCGCCGACGGCGAGATGAAAATCTACTACATGGCTATTTTGAAGAAGGGCCCCAACCGTACGCATGATGAGCTGACCGCCGCCCGTATTCAAGATGAGCACATGGCCCACATCAACAAGATGGCCGCCGATGGCAAACTGACCATGGCCGGGCCCTTTATGGATGACGGCGAAATGCGCGGCATCTTCATTTTCAATGTTAAGAGCCTAGAAGAAGCCAAAGCCCTGACAGAGGCAGACCCCGCCGTGAAGGCCGGGCGGCTCATCATGGAACTGCACCCCTGGTACAGCATGAAAGGCGCTAAGCTACAGTAAATTCGTTTTTGGGCTGATTTCTGGAAAAGAGACTAAAAACGGCGGAATCATATGCAATAACAGAAACTACAGCGGCGTTATTAGCCCAGAAGTAGTTCCTGTTTTTGCTTGTTAGAGGCACTTGTCTGTTGCAGAGAAGTGCCTCTTTTTTTGTGCCGTAAGCCTATGTACTATCTTTCAATCTAAAACGCTGAATTGTACGTAGATTCAGGTAGTTTTTGCGGTTCCAACATGCTTGTGTATATTTCTCTTCGCTAGGGCTGTGAGGCCGCTGTTTACCTGTTTCTACCTGCTTCTATGAAATACATCTCCTCTCCTATTTCTCCGGGGAACGCCGGGGCGAAAAGAATTCTCCTCTTACTGGGTGTCTGGCTTTTCTCCATGGCCCAGGCTTGGGCTCAGATAGACAATGCGTCTCTGGTGCCACTCTCCCTAGAGGAACGCATGGCCGCCGCAGACCTGGTCTTAGAAGGCAAGGTCATTGCCAAGAAATCCTTCTGGGACAGCCGTCATGAGAACATCTATACCGTCAATCAGGTAGAGGTCTACAAAGTCTTTAAAGGAACTAGCTCCCCCAGCACGGTAGAAGTCATCACCGAAGGCGGACGCGTGGGCATGCAGCTGCACGTATACTCGGCTACGCTGCAACTGCAGACCCAGCAGCAGGGCGTCTTCTTCTTGCAGACGGCCAAGGGTAAAAACGCCGCTGCCCAGTTTAAGGTGTTTGGCTCCATGCAGGGCTTCATCAAGTACAAGGTGGCCAACAAGTCGGCGCAGGATCCCTTTGCCCGCTACGCTTCTATTGAGCAGGAGCTCTATCCTGCCCTCACTAAATTGAGAGGCGCCTCTTTGCGCGTGCTTCGTGCCAATCCAGCCTTAGAAGAAGGCGCCACCAAAACTACAGAGAGAACCCAGGAACTGCGCCGGGCCATTCCGCAGATATCAGACTTTACGCCTAAGAGTTTGCGTGCCGGTACCGGTGATATTCTAACCATTACGGGTAACAACTTTGGCGCTACCAGAGGCACGGGTTACGTAGAGTTTCCAGACGCCGATGACGGGGGCAAGAGCTTCATCAAACCTTTAGACACTGACTACATTAGCTGGAGCAATACGCAGATTAGGGTAAAAGTGCCTACCTATGGCACTGACGGCGGCACGGCCGGCACCGGTAAGTTTAGAGTGGTGAACAGTGACCCCGCCACCGCCACCGCTGCTACAGACCTTTTAATCATCTTCGCTTACTCTAACGTGGGCTATGATGATGATGTGCGCAACCTGCCCCTGAAGAGCTACAGTCCGGAGCATATCAACCAAAACAAAAAAGGCGGCTACACTTTCAGGTTTGGGGCTAGTTTTGAGGCCAACAAGCCTGCGCTGTATGCCTTTAAGCGCTCCATGAATGAATGGTCCTGCGCCACGCTCATCAACTGGGACACCCAGGCCGGTGCCAACGTGGTTAGGACCGCAGATGACAACATCAACTCGGTGCGGTTTGCCAATACCTCAGAACTGCCTGCCAACGTCCTGGGCCGTACCATTAGCCGGTATTCTGGGTGCATCATTGGGCAGGACGTCAACTTTTGGGTAGAGGAGATTGACATGGAGTTCGCTCCTAATTTTGCCTGGCAATACGGGCCAGAGCAACCCACCAATGTGCAGTATGATTTTGAGTCGGTGACCTTGCATGAGTTGGGCCACGCGCATCAGTTGAGCCACTTGATTTTGCCCAGAGCCGTGATGCACTATGCCGTGGGCCGCGGGCAGGTCTCCAGGGTCTTAAGCCAGGAGAATGACATTGCCGGGGGCCGGTATGTGATGGCCCAGAACGCCTCGCCGCAGTTCTGTGAGGAGCCAGTCATGATCCCTAAACAGCAAAGTGCCTGCGCCATTCCGGTAGAGACGGTGATGTTGCAAGGCACCTACCAGACGGGCTCTAACACGGTCTTGCTGGAGTGGGAGATTGAGAATGAGTTGAACGTGGTCACGTACGTGGTAGAGCGCAGTAAAGACGGCATTACGTATGAAGAGATTGGCCGCGTGACAGCCACCAACAGAGGGGTGTATGAATTCATTGACCAAAGTCCGTTGCCTACCCTCACCTATTACCGCCTGCGCATTCTCAAGAACAACAACACCACAGAGCTGTCTGAGATTGCCCAAGTGGCCGGACCAGAGTTCACCAATCTGATTTCGCCTAACCCCGGCGGAAGCGAGGTTTTCTTGAACTTCAATACCACCCAGAATGACGTGGTGACGCTAGAGTTCTTTGACACAGCCGGCCGGTTCTTCGGGGCCATTAGCATTGACGTGTTGCCGGCTGTAAAGCGGTATGGTGTACAACTGCCAGACCTGGCCACCGGGTACTACATCATTAGGTGGCGGACCGCCAGCCAGAGCGGCAACTTCAGGTTCTACAAGATTGAGTAACGTCCTTTCAAGAGAGTAAATAGAGAATCCGTTTTTGGCTTGTTTTGGGTAAAACAGGCCAAAAACGGATTTTTCTGCGTTTATACCGCCCGTTGTTTTGCAGGACATCTTCTGTTGGTGTAGCTTGAGGTCTTTTAAATCCTTTGCCATGCCTACCATGACCTGGGAGCGCCTTATCTCTATGGAGCGCTCAGATACGCCTGCCAACTCTCCTGCCTTAGACAGCTCCGTGCGCGGTGACTTCCAGCGGGACTATGACCGTATTGTGTTTTCCTCGGCGTTCAGGCGCTTGCAGAACAAGACGCAGGTCATGCCCATGCCCGAAAGTGATTTTGTCCACAACCGCCTCACGCACAGTTTAGAGACGTCTTGCGTGGGCCGTACGCTGGGCAGAACCGTGGGCAAAGTGATTCTGGAAAGACACCCAGACCTTTCGCAAACCCACAAGAACCTATCAGACGCAGACTTCGGGGATATGGTGGCTGCCGCCTGTCTGGCGCATGACATTGGCAACCCGCCCTTCGGGCATTCTGGCGAGGACGCCATCTCTGCCTATTTCAAAAGCGATGAAGCCAAGCCGTTTCTCCTGTCTTTGTCTGACGCCCAGAAGGCAGACCTGCAGAACTTTGAGGGCAATGCCGCCGGGTTCAGGATTCTCACGCACACGCACCCCGGCCAAAGTTCTGGTACCTGCGGCATGCGCCTTACCTACAGCACGCTGGCCACGTTCACCAAATACCCACGTCCTTCTGACCAAGTAGTAAAAGGCACCCAGCGCACCAGCGAGAAGAAGTACGGCTTCTTTCAGGCAGAGCAAGCGCAGTTTACTAAGATAGCCACGGAGCTAGGCATGCTCTCTGCGGGCAACACCGCCTTTCACCGTCACCCACTGGCCTTTCTGGTAGAAGCCGCCGATGACATCTGCTACCGCATCATTGACTTTGAGGACGGCTGTAAACTGGGGCTTATTCCGTTTGAGCAGGCGCAGGAGTTGTTACAGCCCCTGTTAAACCGTGACCCTAACCGTAAGTCTAGCGTGGAGTTTTATGACCAGCATGAGCAACTGGGCTTCTGGCGGGCGGTCATCATCAGTAATCTGATAAAAGAATGCGCTGATATTTTCCTGGCGCATGAAGAAGAGATTCTAGCCGGCACCTATGACCAACCGCTCATCAATGAGGTAAAGCAAAAGGCCGCGCTGGACAAAATCAAGAAAGTGTCCATTGACCGAATTTACCGCAACCGCCCTGTCTTGGAGATAGAGGCTGCCGGTTTTGAGGTGCTAGGCGGTCTACTAGATGCCTTCCTGAAGACCGTTTTCCATCCATCAGCTAGCCGGCACAAAAAGTACCTGGACCTTATTCCCAACCAATACCTGGCCCGCGACCGCCAGATTGTAACCGATGCCTATGAACGCATCCTTAATATTACGGACTTCATCTCGGGCCTCACAGATAGCGCCGCTATTAGCTTGTATAGAAAAATCAAAGGGATAGAACTGCCGAAGATGTATTAGGGGAATTGTTGGTTGTTAATGGGGTTAAATGTTTAAAGCAAAGAAAGGAAGCGCAGGCTTATCTAGGGCAAGACCGTTTACCATAAAGTAACCGCATCTTTTGGTTTTAAGATTGATGCTAATGCTCCAATAAGAGTTACCACCGTCTCTCACAATTTGTTGCCTTCTCAGCCATGAGTCATGTTGCCATGGTTCATTTTTTCTTCCAAGTGAAAAACTGACACGTATCATCTTGTCTCCGTTTTTGTCATAGCTTCCTGTGTATTGTCTCTTGTACCTAGACAAAGGATAGATGCGACGCTTGCTAATGAACATGGAGTCGTGGCTGAAGTCAACGGTGTCTTTCTCAAAGCATGACAATAGTATCTCTTCAGCTAGCAAAACCTCCTTTACAGAAGGAAGATAGACAGTGCTGCCCTCTGAGGCATTCTCTTGTTCAAGCAGGATGATGCCTGTGAAAGTATCTGTCTCTATCAGTAAGTTCTGCGAACCTAATACGCTGGAGACAAGGAACCCTTTATCCTTTATCTCTGCTTTGGCTTGGGCGTGCACATCTGCTTTTTGTTCTGGAGCTGTGCACGCGAAGAATAATAACCCTGAAAGCAGGAGGATGGGAACCGTATTAATGAACCTCATATAATTAAAACAAAGCTTCCCGTTTTTGGTCTGTTTTCTAGAAAACAGGCCAAAAACGGGAAGCTGATATTATGTTGTAAAACTACCTTCTATTGAAGAGCGGTTTTCATTTTTTCGCGGGCTGGGGCCTCTACCTGAATCCAGTAAGCGTCAAAGCTGGCGGCGCTGTTACCCGTAGACACGTACAGGTCTTTCAAGACTTGCTTCACTTTTGAGTTGGTGTTGCCAGTGGCTACAATAGACTCAATGGTCTTCTGGGCTTCGGCTTTGTTAGGTGAGGCGGCTAGCACCTGCACGTAACGCTCATTGATGCTGGAGTTCATGCCGCGGGTGTACTGGTAAGCTTTGGCCATGTACTTGGTAGCGGTGGCTTTGTCACCTTCTTTGATCAAGATGGCAGCGCATACGTTGGCCACCTCGCCCAGAGAGTTTTCGCGTTTGGTTCTCCAGTCAGCGCTGGTGATGAGGTTGTCTTTGGCGCCGGTTGGCTCGTTTACCTCGTTCATGGCCAGTTGGTAGGCTTTCCAGGCTAGTTCCTTAGCTTTGGCATTGTTCTGACCAGTCTCATGCAGGCTCTGGGCGGCGGCAATGTATACCTCAAACATGTTAGCGAAAGGGTATTGCTTTAACAGGTTCTCAAATTCTACCCATTTCTGCTTCTTGGCATACAAAGAGGCTACTGAAGATACCACGTTGGCTACTTCTGTGTGGATAGGGTAGTCTTTTACAAAAGCCAGGCCTAGGGCAATGCGCTTGTCTGGGTTTTTCTCTTGGTTAAAGAAGTCCAGACGCTCATTCTCTGTGCCTACTTTAGGGTCAAGCACCTTGGCGCGTGAGTTGTAGTCGGCGGCTTTGTCTGAGTTGCCAATGGCATGGTAGAAGGTAGCTAGCATGCGCAGTTCTTTTCCAGAAAGGCCTTTGTATTGGGTAAAGGCTTCCAGTTCGGCGGCCATTTGTTGTTTTCTCTCCTCGCCGTCATAGGCGGCAGAAAGGCCGTTCAACTTGGTGTTGATGACCGCTCTGGCCTGGTGCGGGTATTGCGTCACTTCTTGCTCAATCAGTTTAAGACCGGCAACTGGATTAGGGTTGATGCCCACGGTGGCTCCCCACTCAATGTAGGCGGCCGCTAAACCGTGCAAAGCGTCTGGCACTGGTTGCTTCTTGGCTGTGTGCAAGAAGAAGTTATAGCCTTTGCCCCCGTTGTTCTCATACACGTCCTCAGACCTAAACTGCAATACTACGCCGTCTATGCCTGTGGCTGGTGTAATCCATCCTTGCCAGTTAGTACCCACCTTATGGAGCGTTACTTCCTGCATCTTAGGCTTACTGCCGTCATACACGTACGCCAACGCTGTAATGGCACTGGCGTTAGCCAGGACCGTGCCTGCCGGGTTGTACAGAATGTTGACCTCTTGTCCCGCTTGCGGGTTTGTGGGTTTGATGGAGAACGTTGAGTTTTGCGCCTGGGCCCAAGTAGATACTACAAGGGAAAGTACCAGAAGAAGTCTGCTTTTCATACGGTTGTTTGATTGGGATAGAATCCTACACCTATGGGGGCTTGGTGCATTAGATACAATCGAAAACCTATATTACTATATAGTAATTAGAAATGCAAAAAAAATATTATGTAAAGAATGTTTTTCGCGCAAAGGTCAGGCAATACAGTAACTGTAAGGGATTTAAGAAGTTGGCTGGTCCTCGCGCTTAATGGACATGAGAAAGGTGTCATGCAGTTTGCCGTCTTCCATGGAGCGTTGTCTAAACATGGTTTCTATGGTGAACCCGGCCCGTTGATAAGCCTTTACGCCGCCTTTATTAGACTTGGACACTACCAGAATTATCCAATGCAGGTCTTGTTCTGTAAAGCCTTTTTCTACCATCTGCCTGGTCACCTCAGTCCCTATGCCTTTGCCCCAGGAGGCTTTGTCTCCTATGAAGATGAAGAACTCGCCGCCCTCGCTGGCCTCAGACATGTTGCTGAGCGCGGCATAGCCCAGGCATTCCTGCGTGTCTGTGTCAATGATGGCCAGGTTCACGCTCTCTGTGTCATCCAGGACGCCCTCAAACCATTCTGTGATCTCTGCCTTAGACGAAAGCCCATGAAACTCCGCCAGAGAGTATTTGATCACCTCTTCGTCATTGATCCACTCCAGAAAATACGGGAGGTGCTTATCGGCTAGTTTGGACAGTTCAATCATACGCGGGACAGGTGCTAAAATCAGATAGGGAAGCCAGGCACAGGGTGCGCGGCCATAGTTGCCCCACTCTTTCTTTACAGAGAGAGCAAGTCCGTATTTGTACGGATATTCTGGTAGAAAGACTGAGACGATTTAGAACTTAAGATTGGGAAGTTTGGGCATCTTGATTTGCTGAAGCGATTCTAGCACGCCTAGTTGCTTGAGAAAAGCCCCAGCGTTGGGCAAACCTATCACCTGCCAATGGTCACCTTTGTCCAGCATCTGTAGTTCCAGCACTAAGGCTTCTGGTTGAGACGGCACCCGCAAAGACAATCCTACTACTGCCAGCGAGTCTTGTTGGTTGACGTACGCAATGTCCTCTAGCTGGCTGTTCTCCAGTTGGCTTTCACGTAATACTTTCTCTAGCGGCAGCAGAGACTGGATCTGGGCCCATTCCTGGGGATTCATGTTGGCGGGTGGACCTTGACTGGCCTTGCCTTCGCGCACGTACTGTTCCAGTTCTGCCCTTAGGGTTTGCAATACCTTGTCTTTCTGGGAGGCCATCATCATGCCAATAAACAGACCTGCCATGGCGCGGTCCGTCTCAGACATCTGGGCCAGGCCCGCCTGGGTGGTTTGTTCCAGGAGGCTGGTAGAGGTTCTGGTTACGTCCACGTACTTTTCAATGGCGGCCATGTCACGGGCGTCTACGGCCTTTTTGATCTGGTACAAAGAATACTCAGGCCCTTGCACATAGCGGTCATAGAGCCAATATCCGCCTGCGGCCAAGAAGATGAGAAGTACTATCCAAACGATGGGCTTTTTCATGGGGTGTTCCTTTAAAAGAATGCGTGAAGGCTGTATACGGTTTTTTTAGGCAGATTTCTATTTCGCCTTTAATACCAGATACTATTTATTGAGAACGCCAGACTTCCGTTTTTAGCCTCTTTTCCAGAAAACAGCCCAAAAACGATTTACAACAGCCCCGCGCCAATGGCCAGAGAGGCTCCGGCAATGGTGGCAATGAGCTTACCCCGGTTAAAGCGGTGCTCAGGGCTACTCTCAAACAGGATGGTAGTGGAGATGTGCAGGAAGTTACCCACCACCAGGCCAGAGAGAATGGTGAAGACCTCGCCGGTGAGCAGTTGCTCCAAGGCCACGTAGTTGCTGAACAAAAGCCCCAGCGGCGAGGCAATGGCAAACAGGAACAGATACCCCAGAGCCTTTTTGAAACTGTGCAACCTGTCTACCAGCACGGACATGAGCGCAATGGCCGCCGGAATATGATGCAAGGCAATCCCTGCCAGAATGTGGTAGAAATTATCCCCCACGGCCGCGTGCGAGTGCAGATGCGAATGCGCCTGCTGGGCGGCCATACGTGACTGAATAAGCACACTGCCTTCTAAGAACGAGTGGATGATCAAGGAGACCAGCAAAAGTACTGGTACCGCTCCTATGCCATGGCTATGCCCGTGCCCATGGGAATGCGCGTGAATGTGGCCGTGCTCCACGCCATGCGAGAACACCTCTAGGATCAACTGCAGGAAGAAGCCGGCCAGAATGTAAAAGCCCACGCGATGCGGGTCCTGGGTACTGAGCAACACGTCTGGCAGAATGTGCAGGATGGTGAGCGCAAACAGATAGGCCCCACTGAACGCCAGCAGAATCTTGAGCCAGCGCTGGTTGCCCTGCGGTAGAAACTTGACCAGCCAACCCGCCAGCATGACGGTAAAGAATAGAATAGAGACAGCTAACACCATGAGGTCATTACTTTTTCAGGACGAAGATCATGCGTTCACTTTTAACGGGGTCATAGGGGCCCAGATGATAATCTCCAAAGACCTCGGCTAGGCGCAGCTGGCACATCTGGAAGTACTCAATGAACTCCTCATAGCGTAAGGCCCGCACCCGCTCCTGGTAATGATAGTCCTGCCCCTTGTCCTGAAACTGAATGGTCTTGATGATGAAGCCCATCTCCACGCGGCGGTTAATGTCAAACGTGATGCCGTCCACCTCTTTGGTCTCATGGAGCACCAGCCGGTCAATGACGCGCTGGGTGTTCATGAAGTCAATGATGAGCTTTCCGCCGGGTTTAATGGATGCCGTAGTGGCCCGCAAGGCTACCACGTTCTCATAGTCCTCCTGAAAATACCCGAAGCTGGTGAACAGGTTAAAGATAAAGTCAAAGTGGTCTGGCCGGAAGATGTTGCGCATGTCATGCACAAAGAAGCGCAGGCGCTCATTCTCAGACTGTTGGGCTATGGCAATGCTCTGCTCAGAGAGGTCAATGCCCGTCACGTCATACCCTTTCTGGTTTAAGTAGATGGCATGGCGTCCCCGCCCACAGGCCAAATCCAACAATTTGCAGGTGGGTTTGGGGTGCAGGTGTTCCAAGAGATTGTCCATGAACCGCTGAGCCTCGTGGGCGTCCCGATTCTTGTACAAAATGTGGTAATACGGTGAGTCAAACCAAGTACTAAACCAATCTGAGGGTACTTCCATGGGTGTGGCAAAAGGGTAAGGCTTGTAGCCGCAGACGGGTCATGGACGGGGCCGTGGCTACAAGAAAGGATTACTACTGCGCAGTGTAGGCTGGGTTCTTTTCCAGGTTCATCTTGCACACCGGGCACTTGCCCGGCTCCATGCTGGCGCTTCCCTTGCAGTTCATGGGGCAGATATACGCCATTTGTTTGGTAGAGGTGGCGGTGCTGTCTGCCGGAGTGCTGGCTTCTGTAGGAGTGGCCACGTCAGCAGACGTTTCCTTTTCTGTGGTAGTGGTTGTGTTGCAGGCGCTTACGGAGACCATGGCAACGGCCAGGACCCAGGCAAAAAATGTCTTTTTCATACCAATAAGTTATACAGCAAATACCCGTTTTTGGCCTGTTTTCTGTAAAACAAGCCAAAAACGGGTATACTCTGATGGTGAATAAACCTTAGTTGTGATTCTCTACGGCGTCTTTTTTGGTCGTCTGCTTAGATGCCGGCGTGCCTTGGGTCTTGGTGTCAATGTCCGTGGCATGCTCATCATGGTTCAACAGTACCTCGTCTTGGGCTTCAGCGGCGTCGGCTTTGCTGTCAATGTTAGAGGTGTTGTTGCGCGTTCCTGGAGGCACGGTGTCATTAGATACTTTGGTCTCTGGACGCAGGTCTGATGGCTCACTGCTGCAAGAAGCCAGGGCAAGGGCACCTGCCACGGCAAATACGGAAAGGATGTTCTTTATCATCGGTTAGAGTAATTAGATTCTAATTAGTTGTTGGTATACACGCTTAGGCTGCCAGAAGGTTCTTGCGCTTGAGCAAGGAGTCCATCAGCTTTAAATCATTGGGGCTGTTGAAAATCTTGTGCGGCAACAGCAAGAAGATAGGAACGGTGAAGGTACGGGCCAGCCATCCTTTAAAACCACCCGGCAACTGGTCTGCGTTGGGTTGCTTTAACCACAGCATATAGCCGTCTTTCTGGTTGGCGGCGCGCTCAATCATGTCCCAGCTAATGTTCATGCCTTCGCGCTCGTTCAATTTCAATAACACCTGGCGTTGGTCAATCTCATAGTTCACGCGCTGGAACAAGGGGTTGCTCTGCTCCATCTGGGTTACGCCCATCACCTGCGCCGAGCGCAACAAGACATATATGATGGTGACCAAGACGGCGCCCGCTATCCACCACCAAGAGAACGCAAATACGGCCGGCAATGAGAACAGCACCAAGGGAATTAACGCCCGCCACCATTCTTTCTTCCAGACCTGGCCCATGGCCATCTTGGCGTAGTCATTCTTGTCTTGCTGATACTTCTTTGTTCTGATGGCTAATGGATTAGAACCTACCTGCGCCTGTCTATATCCTCCTCTTTGATTAGGTTGCTGCATAATGTTTTGTAATCTACTATGTATTTGGACTCAAGATGTAAGACACAAGATTCAAGACTTTTCTTATGTTCTCTATATCGGTTGTCCAGCTTTTAAATAATGTACTTTGTAATCTTATGTCTTGCGTCTTACATCTTGTGTCTGACTAAAACGCTTTCAAACTCAGGTCCAGGCTTCTATTGGAGTGCGTGAGGGCGCCTACGGAGATGAAGTCCACGCCGGTCTCAGCTACAGCCCTGATGGTCTTCTCCGTGATGCCGCCCGAGGCCTCTACCTCAAACCGGCCGCCTATCAATTCTACGGCTTCTTTCAGTTTCTCCACGGGGAAGTTGTCCAGCATGATTCTATGGATGCCGCCCACTTCCAGTGCCTGGCGAACTTCGTCTAGGTTTCTGGTCTCTACCTCTATCTTCAGGTCCTTGCCCAGTCTCCTTAAGTAGGCATGCGTGGCTTCAATAGCGGGTTTGATGCCGCCGGCGTAGTCCACGTGGTTGTCTTTGAGCATGATCATATCAAACAACCCAAACCGGTGGTTGGTGCCCCCGCCAATCAAAACCGCCCATTTCTCCATCATCCTGAAGTTAGGCGTGGTTTTGCGGGTGTCCAGCAGACGGGCACCAGTGCCTTCAATCAGTCTGATAATACTCTGCGTGTAAGTGGCAATGCCGCTCATGCGCTGCATGCAGTTCAAGACCAGGCGCTCAGCCGTCAAAATAGATTGGGCTTTGCCATGCACGGTCAAGGCTACATCACCAAATTTGATAGGCGTGCCGTCCTGCAAGAGCACTTCTACGCGCAGGGTTGGGTCTACTTGCTTGAAAATAGCCACGGCCAGTTCCACGCCCGCCAAGATGCCTTCGTCCTTCACCAACAACTTGGCTTGGTTGGTGGCAGCCGCTGGGATAGCCGCCAAAGAGGAGTGGTCCCCATCGGCTACGTCTTCCTGCAGGGCCTGCCGGATAAACGTCTGTATGCTTTCTTCTGTTAGGTACGGAGCTTTCACGGGTGCAAAAATAAAAAAAGGCACCGAACAATCGGTGCCTTTTCAAACTATCGCTGTAAACAGCCGGTATATTTTCAATTTATCTAAGAATCTTACGCCTAATAGCTTAGGGCGCAGGCCTCTTACTTGAATTCTATGGTGTCAATCTTGTAGGCGTCGCCGTACTTCTTCATGCGTACCAGCACCGTATAACGGCCGCCTTTGTGGGCGTATTTACCAATGGCGTAGCGCTGTCCGTCCTCAGAACCGCCCTGGTGCTCAAAATCAAAGCTCAATGGGGCGTTTTTGCTGAAAAAGTTACGCAACACCATCTCGGCCTGGCTTTGGCTGTAGCTGGCGTTGTCACCGTCAATGCTCACCTGTACTTTGGTGTTCAGGTATTGGGCCAAGCTACGGGAAGAGCCTGACTTGATAGCCGACTTGACACCCGGTACAATGTCAGACTGAGCGGCTACTTGTCCGGCGCCTACCAACATCCCCAACATCACTACCACCATTGCCAGTACTCGTTTCATATTTTTCATCGCTTCTATTCTCCAGTTTACAGGTAGGTAGCCAAAACTATGCCAAACCCCACCATTCTTGGATGTTACAAAGATACTGGAAATCTATAGAAACAGGCAGGAAGCCACGCTTTTTCAACTACGTCTTGTATCTTTACCCCATGAGCAAGAAGGTACTTTTAATGATTCTGGACGGATGGGGATTGGGCACTGACCCAACCGTGTCTGCCATTGCGCACGCCCACACGCCCTTTGTAGATTCTTTGTTTGAACGTTTTCCGCATGCCCGCTTAGAGGCGTCTGGTGAGGCCGTGGGTCTGCCCGAAGGCCAGATGGGAAACTCTGAAGTAGGCCACATGAACCTGGGCGCCGGCCGCGTGGTGTACCAGGATTTGGTGCGCATCAACGTAGCTATCAGAGAGAAGACCCTGGGGCAGAACCCTGTCTTGCAAGACGCCTTCGCCTACGCCCGTGAGAACGGCAAGCCAGTGCACCTGATTGGCCTGGTCTCTGACGGCGGCGTGCACTCGCATATCAACCACGTCAAAGCGCTTTGCTCTCTGGCACATGAGCAAGGCTTGTCTGATGTCTTCATTCATGCCTTCACCGATGGGCGGGATACTGACCCTAAAGGCGGCCTGGACTATTTGACTGATTTACAAAACCACTTAGATAAAAGTACTGCCAAGATTGCCTCCATCATTGGCCGTTACTACGCTATGGACCGCGACAACCGCTGGGAGCGCGTGAAGCTGGCCTATGACCTGATGGTGCACGGCAACGGAAGGGCCTCTGTGAATTGGCGCGAAGCCGTGCAGGAGTCCTATGACGATGCCGTAACCGATGAGTTCCTGCAGCCCATTGTGTGCCTGAATGAGAACGGCGAGGCCATGGCCAAAATCAAGGAAGGCGATGTGGTGATTTGCTTCAACTTCAGGACGGACCGCGGCCGTGAGATTACCCAGGCCCTGACTCAGCGCGAGTTCCCGGAGCAGGACATGTACCCCTTGTCCCTGCGCTACTACACGCTCACCAACTATGATGACACCTTTGTAGGCGTGCAGGCCATCTTTGACAAGGATAACCTGGCCAATACCCTAGGTGAAGTGCTGGAGCATGCCGGCAAAACCCAGATACGCATAGCCGAAACGGAGAAATACCCGCACGTGACCTTCTTCTTCTCAGGTGGCCGTGAGTTGCCGTTTAACGGGGAGAAGCGCCTCATGTGTCCTTCACCCAAGGTGGCCACTTATGACCTGCAACCAGAGATGAGCGCCTTTGATATCAGGGACGCCATTGTGCCGGAAATTAAGGCTGAGAGCGCTGACTTTATCTGCCTCAACTTTGCCAACCCAGACATGGTAGGCCACACGGGCGTGTTTGAAGCGGCCATCAAAGCGGTAGAAACGGTTGACCAGTGCGCGCAGGCCGTAGTGACCGCCGCCTTAGCCCATGGCTACGCCAGCATCATCATTGCCGACCATGGCAACGCCGACATCATGCGCAACCCAGACGGCACGCCCAACACTGCCCATACCACCAATCTGGTCCCGTTCATCCTGGCCGACGAAGCCTACAAAGGCGAACTGCTGGATGGCAAGCTGGGTGACATTGCCCCCACCATTTTGGCGCTCATGGGCCTTCAGGCTCCCGCTGACATGACGGGCACGTCTTTGCTCACGCCGCATTTAGTATAAGACATCTTACCCATACTGGAACGCGTATTTCTGTTTTTGGTCTGTTTTCCAGAAAACAGGCCAAAAACAGAAATCTTGTTTCACGGAGCCTTCAGCCTTTATCTTATTCCTACCTCTATGAGGAAATCCTCTTTACTACTTGGTCTTGTGTTTTCTCTGTTTCTAAGTTCTTGCCAGGACCAGCCTACGCCTAGAGCCGCGCGTTCTACGGGCCAGGCTTTTGACTTGGTAAGCTTTCTAGACCAGGAGGCAGAGGCACTACGCCAAAGCAATGCCAAAGTGAGTAAGACGGTGCTGGAAGACGGACAGGTGAAAGAGACCAAAGAGCTACAAAACCTGGACTGGGCACCTTCGCCGATGCCGACTTGAACAAGCCCGCCTTGCTTGGACTCTTTGACATAGAGAAAACCACTAACGCGCAAGGCCAGCAAGTACATCATTACACCGTCAAAGAAGACGCAGACGCTATTGTCAAGGAAGCCACTTATGTTTTAGACGCACAAGGGCGCTTGGTCCAGTTTGAGGCAACCATGCTCCAGAAGAACTTTCTGTTCACCACGCACAAACAACTATTTATAAAGGCTCAGCCCGGCCTCATGCCGTCCTTGCAAGCCTATAGCTTGGATGAGTCCCAGACGCTCTTGTTCTCCAATTCAGAGCGCTATGGCGTACAGGGGCAAATTGTACGCTAAGAGCAGGAAGTTGCCCCGCTCATGCGCTCGTCTCTAAAAACCAGAGGGATTACATTGTCACCCAAACGTACCGCACAGGCCATGGGCAAAGTGAGGCTATTCTTGTAGAAGCGAGATGGTTTGGCTAGTTGCTTACTACCGTAAAGTATTTGATTTTGACGCTACCCGGCACCAACTGGGTGTCTTTGGGAATGCCTTTGTGGGATTCTTGGTACTGGTGGCTCTTATACCAAGTCTTAAAGCTTTCCTCATTATCCCAGTACGTCAAAAGCCAAATCTCTTGTGGATTGTCCTGCGGAGAAAGCACTTCCAGACGTTGGAAGCCCGGTGCGCCGTCTACTAGATGGGGTCTGTTTTTAAACGCCTCATGTACGTTGGCGTTAGAGTCATTGGCAATGGTGAAGGTGCTTAGGGAAACAAACATGCTATCAGAGATAAAAAGAGTGTGCTCAGGTCCTGCCAAAAAGAAAGAACCAGGCTTTTTATAGGTTGGAGTGATTTTTTGGAGTAGGGTACGTATTTATACTAGGCTGTGTAACGTAATTTTACTTGTATCGTTATGCAGGGAGCCTATTGTTACGGATACGGTAGAAGAGGAGTAAGTGAACACATGCAAAATTATCACAACCATCACGTTGACCTATCCAACTGTGACAATGAGCCCATCCACCAGATTGGCCGAATACAACCCCACGGCTTTTTAGTTATTCTAGACAAGGATTCCCTGCAAATGGAGCAGGCCAGCAAGAACATCTCTTCTTTTCTGCCGCTTGCCTTTGAGGAGGTGGTGGGCCAAAACCTGTCAACGCTTCTTTCTGGGGACCAGCCTGACTTCAATCCAGAGCAAACCGGCACCCGCCTGCTTTCATTACTGGGTACCCTGTTCACCGCACACCTGCATCTTTCTGGCACCAAGCTTATTCTGGAGTGTGAACCCTATGTGGCTTACCCAGACAGGGAGAAGTTGCGCCATAACCGCATTCTCTGCGAGTTGCATAACACCCTCAATCAACTAGACGCTCTGGTGCCGGTGGCATTGGCTGTAGCGCATACACTTAGAGACATTCTAGGATATGACCGGGTAGACATCACCAAGTTTGACCAGGAATGGAACACGGACGTCATCGCTGAAAGCAAAGAAGAGCACCTGCCTTCCTTTGAAAGGCACCACTTTCCGGCCACAGACATACCAGCGCCGGCCCGAGACTTGCTTAGGCAGAAGCATGTGCGCCAGATTCCAGACGTGAACGCCCAGGCGGTAGAGATCTACCCATACGTGAATCCTGACACCGGTACTCCCGTCAATATTTTACGCTCAGAGTTAAGGAATCCTTCTGAAATCCATTTAGAATACATCAGGAATACGGGTGTTACGGCTACCATCTCGTTTTCCATCATTGTCAAAAACCAGCTCTGGGGAGTGGTAGCCTGCCATAACGTGGCGCCTACTTTCATTGACATCTGGCGCCGGCAACTCTGTGACGTGGTTTGCAAAACGCTGGGGAACGCCATTGCCTCTATCCAGGAAAAGCGAGACTTGCACCAGTTTAACCAGTACAGGCAGGTGGAGCAGACGTTGATTGGATACCTGAACAATGGCATGACCATGGCAGAGGGCTTGTTCTCCCAGCCCTTGACGCTGTTAGACCTCACAGAAAGCCAGGGAGTGGCCTTGATGCTGGAAGGTGAGGTCACCCGCTTAGGACAGACACCACCTGAGGCAGAACTCCGGGAACTCTTTCATTGGCTTTCTGAGCATGTTTCTGAGGGCGTGTATCATACCCGGCAATTGTCAACGGATTGGCCAGCCGCGGCTTCTTTCAAAGAGCAGGCCAGTGGCTTGCTGGCCCTGGAGATGTCCAGATACAACCAAGAATATCTCCTTTTCTTTAAACCCGAAATCACCGAGAACCGCATCTGGGCTGGCAACCCTGAGAAGCCCATGCTAGGCAACGGGCTCCATATCCATCCTAGAAAGTCCTTTGAAAAGTGGGTGGAAGTAATCAAGGGCAAGTCACAGCCCTGGAGTGTGAACGAAGTAGAGATAGCCCAGGTACTGTTAAAGGACCTCATGGCCATCCTGCTCCGCAACCAGGCGGTTGCCTTGCAGAATCTGAACGAGGAGCTTTTGCTAAACGCAGAGCAGTTGCGCATAAAGAATGCCCAGTTAGAGGATTTTGCCTATATCATATCGCATAATCTGCGCTCTCCCCTGGCCAACATCAAGGGCCTGCACCAATTCTATGTAGAGGAGCCCAGTGAGGAAACGTCTGCCTACGTCATGGATAGCATTAAGCGCATAAGTGACAACATAGGAGAAACCCTGGACGACCTAAATGTGATCTTAGAGACGCACCTGGTCCAGCAACTGCCACAAGAAGAGGTCCACCTAGAGGAGTTAATCCAAAAAGAGACGCAAAACCTGGAAGCAATTCTAGAGCAAACCCAGGCCAAGGTGGTGCAGCAACTCGACGTGCCTACCATTTACATGCCAAAGCTTTACCTGCAAAGCATTCTGCATAATTTCATTTCAAACGCGCTCAAGTATCGGTCCCCAGAAAGGCCACCAGTCATTACCATCAAAAGCTGGCGTACAGAGAACACCCTCCACCTTTCTGTACAGGACAACGGCATTGGCATGGACCTTGAAAAAATGGGCGGTAAGTTGTTTGGCTTGTACAAGGTGTTTCATAAGACCGACCAGTCTAAAGGCTTAGGCTTGTATCTGACCAAAATGCAGGTGAAAGCTCTGGGGGGCACCATTACCGTAGACAGCAAGCCAGGAGTAGGCACTACCTTTACGGTTCATTTCAACCAAATAAACTACACTCCAGAAACCCGCTAGCCGTTTTTGGCTTGTTTTCTGGGAAACAGGCCAAAAACGCTGACTATTGCCCCTGCAGCGTGACTACCACTGTGCGTTTGCCGCCTTGGTCACGGTGTTCACACAGGTAAATACCTTGCCAGGTGCCCAGCGCCAGACGGCCGTTGGTGATGGGGACGGTGACAGAATTACCCAGCAAGGCCGCTTTGATGTGAGCCGGCATGTCATCAGGACCTTCTAGGGTGTGTTTATAATAGGGCGCGTTCTCCGGTACCATCTTGTTAAAGTGCTGCTCAAAGTCATGGCGCACGGTTGGGTCTGCGTTCTCATTGATGCACAACCCCGCCGAAGTATGCTGAATGAACACGTGTGCTAACCCCAGATCAAAATCCTCCAGTTCGGGGAGTTGCGCTTCTAGTAAATCTGTGATGAGATGAAAACCGCGCTTGACGGCGGGTAGCCTGATGGATTTCTGGAACCACTTCATGGAATGGGGGATTAGTCTATTACTTCTAGGGCACCAACGTCTGGCATGGTCTTGTCGCGCTCTTTGGCTTCATAGTCCAGCAAGATGTTATTGAATGGCGTGCCCGCTTTGTTGGCCGGTGAGAGTTTGATAATCTGGAAATCAAACTTGGGCGCATCCCTGAACTTGGGGTCTACGTTGATTTGGTTGTTGTTGCCTGCCAGGTCAGCGGCGTAGGCCACCGTCTTCACAAAGGAATGCTTAATGCTCTTGGCAGAACCTAGCGTGGCCGGGCCAAATCGGAGCTCCTCGTCCTGCCTTCCCCAGAGAATGCTGTTCACCACTTCTACCTGGTACGCCGCCTTTCTGGTGGTACCCAACTCCTCACTAAACACAAAGGACGGCGAGAAACGCACGAAGTCATTGGCGTAGTTGGCCAGCGTACTGAAGTAGATTTTATACTGTCCGCCGCCTAAGCCTGCCAGTGCATATTCCCCGGTATTGGTGATGATGCTATTGATAAGGGTAACGTTTCCTCCGTGGCTCAAGACCCCTGATTGGAGCATGGTTTTAATGAAGGTCTGTTCCAGCGTGATGGAGGGAATTTGGTTTCCTTCGGCTTTCAGGAAAATGCCCGTGACCGCGTTTTTAATCTCTATGTACTGCAGTTTATTGCCCGTGCTAGTAGGGCCAAACTCTAGTCCCTGCCATTGGCCGGGAGCGTTTCTATAGTCTTCTTCCTGCCGAACCTGCTGAAAGCGCACCCGCTCTTTCTCTTCGCCGCGTACTAGAAGCGTGCCCAGCACTTTGAGCTTGGCGTTCTTGTGCAGGTGAATCTGGGCGCCTTTCTCAATAATTAAGGTACAGCCCGCCGGCACCGTCACTGAGTCATAAATGACATGCGCCTTGCTGGCCGTCCAGGTTTCGGCGCAGCCCGCCGTGTATTTTCTGTAGAAGGCCGCGTTCTGGCCATAGGCCTCCAGAATGACCTGCTGTTGGTTTCCGTTGGTGAGGAACTGGATGGAGTCTCTCACCAGAAACGGTTGGTTGTCTGCGGTGGGATTGATGGTGGCTTTAACCAGCAGCAAAAGGCTGTCGCCGCCCCGCACTTCCACGCTTTCCAGCAAGGGCCCTGGCCTGCCGTTCACAAATACTTGAAAAGGGGAGGCACCCATGCCCGCCACCTTAATCTCTGAGATGCGCACTGCGTTTTGGTTGCTGTTGTGAACCTTCAGGCGCTTGGTCACACTGCCTACCTGTGTAAAGACCGTGTCAAACACCACCGTATCCGCCTCAAACCGAAGCATAGCGTTAGCGTCTGGGGTAAATTCTTCATCCTTAGGAGTGCACGCAACAACGCTCCATACCCCAAACGCCACAATCGCTAAGCTTTTAAGCCAGGATTGCCATAGAGATGTAGTGATTTGCTGGGACATTTTAAGGTGGTTGGAAATTTGAAGATTGCTTATTTAATACTCTCTTTTAGTACTGTATCTGACTGAACAATTGTCCCGTCATGTTTAATGTTAGTGAGGGTTCTTTTATACGTGATGGTATTTACGCCCAACGCATCTTCACTTTTGTAGTTGTCTTCTGAGAGCAATTCATAGGCACTGTCATTGATAAATCTACCAAAAGCAGTCTCATAATAACCACCGTCTCCACAACTCCCCGCCACCTTGAAACGGCTGATTAGCCTGCCTTCCTTAGAAAATATGGAGTAGTCAATCTGGTCACAGTACTCACCCTCACTCTGCGATAGAATTGTAAATTCTATTAATCCACGAGAGCCTGATTGTTTGGAATGAAAGAAGTTCTCACTCAGGTCATCATATTGGGCAAAGCGGTTAGGGCTTGTATCTTGATGAATTTGGAAGAAAGAAAGACTGTCTAATTTTTGATAAACGGTATTTCTTTCTTCCCAGTCAAGGGTATCTATTGAGAACTCTGCCAAATTCTTAAACTTGAACCTGTCTTCAAGTACCGCTACGTTTAGACGGTCATGCTCTACCTCCTTTTCCTGCTGGTTCATTTCTTGCTTTTTGCTCATACAAGAAGATAGGAGAGTAATAGTTAAACCAAGCGAAATCTGAAGATATTGTATTCGGCTCATTAAGTATAAAGAAAATTGAGGCTTCATCCTCTCCGTTTTTAGCCTGTTTCCTGAAAAATAGCCCAAAAACGCCACAAACAAAAAAGCGCAACCCATTGGGTTGCGCTCCTCTATTCTATATATGCTTATGCCTGGGCGCCTTCTTTCAAGCGTTCGGCGTTCTCAGCTATTCTTAGCTGTTCCACAAACTCGTCAATACCGCCGTCCATTACAGTAGGAAGGTTGTATACCGTCAAGCCAATGCGGTGGTCGCTTACGCGGCCTTGCGGGTAGTTGTAGGTTCTGATTTTGTCTGAACGGTCGCCACCGCCCACCATGCTCTTGCGCTGGGCGCCTTCAATCTCGTTTTTCTTGGCCAATTCCTGCTCATAGATACGGGAACGCAACACAGCCAAGGCCTTGTCAAAGTTCTTCATCTGTGATTTCTGGTCCTGGCACTGGGCCACCAAACCAGTAGGTAAGTGGGTCAAGCGAACGGCAGAATACGTGGTGTTCACTGACTGCCCACCCGGTCCCGAAGAACAGAACAAGTCCTTCCGGATGTCATTCATGTTCAGGTCAATGTCCAGTTCCTCCACTTCGGGTAAAACTACCACAGAGGCCACCGAAGTGTGGATACGACCCGCCGTCTCCGTAGCTGGTACGCGCTGTACGCGGTGCACGCCAGACTCAAACTTGAGCTTGCCGTACACGTCTTCGCCTTTGATGCCTACAATGACTTCTTTGTAGCCACCGGCAGTACCTTCCATCACGTCAATCACCTCCATTTTCCAGCCCTGCTTTTCAGCAAAGCGGCTGTACATGCGGTACAGGTCACCAGCAAACAGAGAGGCCTCATCGCCACCGGCGCCGGCTCTAATCTCCATGATGATGTCCTTGCTGTCATCTGGGTCAGTAGGGATTAGCATCTCTTTCAAAGACTCTTCCATCTGGTTGCGCTGTGGTAACAGCTCGTCCAGTTCCTCTTTGGCCATCTCCCTGAAATCCTCGTCCTTCTCGGTGGCAATGACTTCTTTGGTATGTTCAATGTTGCTCAGCAACAGTTTATAGCGCTCGTATTCGGCCACGATCTTTTCCAGGTCCTTGAACTCCTTGTTCAGGGACTTGTATTTTTTCATATCACTAACCACGTCCGGCTGGATCAGTTGTTGGCTCACGTCCTCAAACCGAACCTTGATCGCTTCCAGTTTATCTAACATCTTCTGCGTTACTTAATTCAGGGGGCAAAGATACGAAATTTCCTGCGCAACTGGCAGTGTCGTTTTTAGCCCATTTTCTGGAAAACAGCCTAAAAACGGGAAAAGTGCGATGCCGGATTTTAATTCTGAGACGCAGGGTTTCTTCCTTGGCCAAGCCCTGGCCTCACCATCCTACCAAGTCCCTTGTGGTTTTACTGAAGCCGTACCTGAATGCTGGCAGAACCTTGGCCCAGCTGGCCATAGGCTGTAAACCCTTCTACAAGGGCTCTATAGGTGGTCTGGGCATCTGCCGCAAAAAAGCTGAAGGAGGCATTGCCTTGAACATCTGTCTGCACAGAAGGGCTCCAGAAAAGGGTGGTTCTCAGGTCGGGCAGCTCTTCTTTTTGAGGTTTGTCATATAAAGGCATGTAAAACTCCCTAGCCGTTTGGTACCTGATGCCTTGGTAACCGGCCACGCCCTTGTATTTGTAAGTAGAACTGCGGTTGCCAGAAGCGCCTTTCTTCAAGGTAACCACAATGACACCGTTGCCGCCTTGCGTGCCGTACATTACGGCAGAAGGTCCTGGTTTTATGATATGAATGTTCTCCACGTCTAAAATAGAGACACCCTTTATAAACTCCACGTCTACCGGCATCCCGTCCAATAAATACAACGGCGGGCCAGCGCCACGCATGCTTACGTTTCCGTTGTTGATGATCAGGCCGGCTACTCGTCCTCTTAGATTTTCGAGTAGGTTTATGCCCTGGGTCAGCTCTGTAGCTTTTACTGTTTTGTCTGGACTGGTAAGAAGACCGCTGTAGAAAGGCGTTTCTGGCGCCTCCTTTTTTGCATTGATGTCTACGGTGCTTAACAAGATGCTTTTGCCAGACAACTGGTCTAGGCGTAATTGTTCACGGTTGGCTTGTAGGTAGTTCTGCTGTGCGGGTGTCACCATTTCTGGCAAAGCGTTGAAAGGGGCTCGGGCGCTCACCCGGGTCACTGGCAGGCGTTTATCCAGTCTCACTTCTAAGGGGCCTTTGCCTTTAGCAGGCTTGGCCTTTACCACAATATAGGTGCTGTCTATCAAACCATTGACCCCAAACCTGAACCTGCCTTGGGCATCTGCGGTGTCCTGGCTCATGTTGGTCACGTTTCTGAGGTCATAAAGCGTCACCAAGGCAAAGGGCTCTGGCTTGCCAGACGGTTTTAAAACGGTTCCCCCAACGGTTAAGCTCTGCTCTAAAGGATAGGCAAGCGAAGGGAGTTTATTGGCCAAAATCTCTTTCCAGGCAAATCGTCTGAAGCCTTGCGTCAGCAGGAGATTGTCCAGTGCCAGGGCCACCTGTGGCTCTTGTGACGAAAAATAATAGCCAGGTTGCTCAATATGGCCGCGCAGATCTGAGGTAAGAAGAAAGTGCGTAAGAATGGAAGAGCCGTTAGGCGTATGCTCAACTTTTTGGGCATCTGTCACGGCTATAGAAAAATGACCCGATACCGCCTTTCCTGCATGGTCACGCGCTTGCAGACGCATGGTTACTTTCTCTCTGGGGGCATAAGCAGGCTTATCTGTTGTGAGGGATAACTGTAAGGACTGCTGGTGGTTTACAAAGAAAAGGCGTTCAGCCAAAGGATCTCCAGTCTCTGAAAAAAGCGTTAGTTGAGCCACGCCCGTAGGAAAGTTGGCTCTTGGTATGTCTACAATGAGCAGGTCTTTGGGCTGCGGTACGTGTCCGGTAAAATAGACTTTGCCGCCTGTCTGCCCCACAATGCTCAAAGACTGCGGGCGTTTGTCTCCATCCTGGTAACCTACCAGGTAGATTTTTACTTTGACGTTGTCTGGCTTGGTGTTGTCAAGGGCCAGTACTACTCCTTTTTCTTGCGCAGCTGGTAAGGGGTATACTATCTCTGACCCATCACTGTTCTTAACTCTGGCTTGGTATTGCATTCCTGGCTGGGGTACAAAGCCAAAACGACCCATGCCAAATTTTAGGGTAGAGAAATCTGCTGCTTTTTTGCCGGTCTGGTCAAACACAGCACCCTTGACGTCTTGTCCCAGGCCAGCGCCGTTGGTGGCCTTTACACCCAGTACCGTCCACATGCCGGTCACCATCTGCCCGCTCTCTGGCAAGAACTGCACATCTAGCTGATGGCTAGGCGCAGGGATGCGAAAAGAGTGCTGGGTGGTTTTCTTACCGCCTTCAGGTTGTAGTGTAACTAGTAACTGAGTGTTTTGCGGCTTGTCAGCAGAAGGCAATAGAAATCTGAGCTGCGCCTCGCCTTTGGCATTGGTGTTGGCTTTTCTTTTGGCAGACTGTTTTCCTTCTGCAAGGGTACCGTAAGTTAAAGCGGCTGATGGAATGGCTGCCCCCTTCTGGTTTTTAAAGGTGACAGTAGCCAGAACTGAGTCTCCCTGCGCTTGTTTTTTAAACTGGAAAGTAGGCGTGGCCACTATCTCTCCGGATCTGGGGTTCCAGATTTTCAGGTTATGGTGAAAGAAGTAGTCTTCGTTAAAATTCTGCATCCAACTGGTATAGGCCCGCAGCCGGTACTGCTCTTCAGAGATGGTGTCTTGTAACATAAAGTCTCCATGCCCAACGCCGTTTTCTACGTTCACCGCAATGCGGCTGTAGACAGAATCCTCTTGGTTGAGTAGTTCTACATACAGGACCTTGCTCAGTAAACTAGGGGTGTTGTCAGTACCATTTACCAGATAGGCCTTAAACCAGATGTCATCGCCGGCGGCATAGTAGGGTTTGTCCAGGTGTAGGTATACTTTCTCTTGCGGGTAGTTTTTCTGAAACAAGGTTAGCACCGAGAGGAGTTTGTCTAGTACAGGATTAGCCTGCCATGTTTTGGGGGAGAAGGCTGCCAATAAAAGGAAAAACGCCAGGACAGCAGGATAAACGGTAAGCTTGAGAGGGGAACGCATTTTATATAAGATTGAATGTAGGATAGATTCCTAAATATAGCGAATTTAAGATGTGTTTTCACTCAGCCAAGCCCCTCTTTTCCTACACAAGCGTTTTCTAGGCACATAGTCGCTGCATAAACCTGAGCGCATTGCCGTAACTGATAGCCTCTAATTCCCTCACGGACACTTGTTCTTCCAAGGCTTGCAAGATGCTCTGGTACTTGGTGGCGTTTCTATGCTCTGGATGGAAGTAGGATTCCCCGCCCTCTATGATGCCCGATTCTTGGAAGAAATCTGCCCCAAACGCCAGCGCCTGCGGAGCCTTCTCCAAACCATAAAGAATATGCTCCAGCAACGCCTCGGGCCTGTTTGGATGCACAAACTTCTTCAGGAAATTCATTCCTATCAACCCTCCTCTGCGCGCCACTTCCTGTACCAGTTCATCGGGTAGGTTTCTGGGATTGTCATAAATGCGCCTGAAGTTGGAGTGGCTGGCAATGATGGGAATGTCCAGGGCGTGCTTATCTATGAAGTTGAGCAAGTCAAACGCCGAGGCATCTGAGGTGTGCGCCAAATCCACGGCAATGCGCTTTCCGCTCAGGTACCGTAACAATTCCTCTCCGTCGGGTTTCAGGCCGATGCCCGGGGTGAAGTTGCCGCCCGCGAACCGGTTCTCGTCTGCGTGGGTAAGCCCGATGTAGAGCAAGGGCCCGGCCAATTCAATGATTTCCTCCAGACGAGTGAAAGCGTTGGATAGAGGCTCACCTTCGTTACACAGGCCAGAGGCATTTTCAATAGCGGACACTATCGCGATTTTGTCTCCTTGAAGTATCTGCTGTTCCAACTCCTCTGGCCGAACTAAGGTGAAGACATCACGCTCTGCTAACAAAACCTCCTTGAAAAGACGCGCTTGCTTTAAAGTGAAGACGGCACTGCCGGGCTCGGTGGGCGTGAAGAAGGCCATGGTCTGCAAGCGCACCTTACCCGCCTTCAAATGCGGAATAGCACAGCCAATAATGTCTTCGTCCAGTGCAGTGGAGCCTTCAATCCAAGCCAGGTAACCGGTCAGGTCGCAGTGCAGGTCAATGATGGGCAATTTCATAATGAGTGATGAAGAGATTGAATGATTGAGTGCATGAAAAAGGTGAATACTTTTATGTCGCTGTTTTCCATGGCGCAAGCGTCCGCTTGTGTCCGCACGCATGGCTGATCCAATATGCACATAAGACAAGGCAGTGCCTGGTCTCTACAAGACCAATTAATAGGTAGGACCGTATAGCATACGCCCATCGCTTTCCTGATCAAAGCGCATTTCCAAATCCATACACATGCTATGCAAACAATGCGTGCGTACACAAGCAGACGCTTGCGCCATGGATATATAAAATAGAATCAGTTTTACTTTCAAGGCAGTTTACGGGCAACCCAATCGGTAAAGCGCAACAATGCCGTATTTTTTGCCGAATTTTGCAAAAACAAGTCAAAAACGGCGGTCTTCCAAAATTGCCTTTCTTTATATTCTTATGGCATCCTTACCTTCTATTTTACTGCACAACGGCAAAGAGCATTCTTTAAAGCGTTTCCACCCATGGGTTTTCTCGGGGGCTATCAAGAAGATTGAGGGCGATGTGCAGGAAGGCGACATTGTGGCCGTGTACACCCATCGCCGTGAGTTTCTGGGCATTGGCCATTACCAACCGGGTTCTATTGCCGTGCGCATTTTCTCTTTTAACGAGGTGGAGATTGACTACGCTTTCTGGAAGAGCCGGGTACAGCGCGCCGTGGACTACCGTCGGGAGCAAGGATTCCTAGACACGCCAGACACGGATGTGTACCGTCTGGTTTTTGCAGAAGGGGACAGTCTGCCTGGTCTCATCATTGACGTGTACGGCAACACGGCCGTGTTGCAGGCGCACAACGTGGGCATGTTCCACGTGCGTCAGCAGATTGCCCAGGCCTTGGTAGAAGTCTATGACGGCAAACTGACCGCCGTGTATGACAAAAGCGCCGAAACCTTGCCGGGCAAAGGCACCGAGCAAGGCCAGAACGGCTACCTGATTGGCGAAACGTCAACTCCGCACGTGGTCACCGAGAATGGCAACAAGTTCCTGGTGGACTGGGTGACCGGCCAGAAAACCGGCTTCTTCATTGACCAGCGCGAAAACCGCGAGTTACTGGCCCATTACTCCAAAGGCAAAACCGTCCTCAACACCTTCTGCTACACCGGCGGATTCTCCATCTACGCCCTCAACGCTGGCGCCGAAGCCGTGCATTCTGTAGACGTTTCCAAAAAAGCCATCGTGCTCACTGAGCAAAACGCCGAACTGAACAACGGACAGGACCGCCACGAAGCCTTCGCCATGGACACCTTTGACTTTATGAAAGGCCGTGAAGACTTCTATGACGTGATTGTACTGGACCCACCGGCGTTTGCCAAAAGCCAGAAAGTGCGCCACAATGCACTCATGGGCTACAAACGCCTCAACGCCGAAGCCATTGAGAAAATCAAGCCGGGCGGTATCATCTTCACTTTCTCCTGCTCAGGCGTGGTAGACAAATACCTGTTCCAGAGCACCGTCATGGCCGCCGCCATTGAAGCCGGTCGTAACGTCAAAGTCATGCACCACCTCTCCCAACCCGCAGACCACCCCATCAGCATCTTCCACCCAGAAGGCGAGTATCTGAAGGGCTTGGTGCTGTATGTGGAATAGGCGCTTAGCTTAGTGACGGGATATTTACTGTCTGATATAAAACGGAAATGACCAGCAGTTTTTGAACTGCTGGCCATTTCCGTTTTTGGGCTGTTTTGGTGAAATCAGGCCAAAAACGGATTAGATAATCTATAGACAGCCGCTAATCGCAGATTCTCCCCTTGAGGGGAGCGTAGAGGGGTGTTTACATCTGCGGATTATATCTTCCGTACAAGTGTGGATTTCTAATAGAGTCATTCCATACCGCCCAGACCTAAAGGAGAAAGCAAGACACCTCCGCAAGAACAGCACTTTGTCTGAAGTGTTGCTATGGCAAGAAATCAAAGACAAGAAGCTGGGTTACCAATTCCATCGGCAAGTGCCCATGCTTAATTGCATTGTGGACTTTTACTGTCATGAACTACAATTGGCTATTGAGGTAGATGGGGATAGCCATGATGAAAAGGCTGAATATGATTCTCTCAGAGAGCAAGAGTTGAAGGGGTATGGAGTGAGGTTGTTACGCTTTCAAGACATTGATGTCAAGCAGAATTTTAAGTATGTGCTTGACGAGATTTATCACTGGATTGAAAACCGCCAGCAGAAGTAACCAACTTGTGTAAACACCCCTCTACGCTCTCCTCAAGGGGAGAATCTGCGTTGCATAACCGTTTTTAGCCTCTTTTCACAAAAACAGGCTAAAAACGGTTTTTAGAAAAGTCCCTCTCTGTTGAGAAGTGAATTAAGGTAGGGTTACTGGTTCCCCAACACAAACTGCTTCTCCAGATTCTCTGGCTTTAGCGCTTCATCCAAACTCATTCTAATCCGCCATTCCTTGGGATAGTGGTTGTTGACGCGGTTCTGAAGTTTCTTGCCCCAGCCCAGTGGAACGCCGTTGAATTGTACCAGCACCCAGCCGTTGGCCGAGTCTTCCAGCACCACGTCTTCGCGATGGAGGAACTTGAGGGCGGTGGCCAGGTCTACCTCGGCGCGGGGAAAAGCATCTGCGGATAAATGTTGGGACAAGGCGAGGGCGGGCAGAGGCTTGGCGTTGTTTTTCATGACCTCGGCTAGTTCAATACCGCCGTAGACCACGCGAAGGTTCTCATAGAGTTGCTCCAGTTCCAGCATCCAGGCTTTGGGCAAGGCGCGTAACGTTTCTTTGTGCTTCACAATCTCCCAGTCGCTGGACTCACTCAGCCAGTCCTGCACCAGGACTTTTTCTTGTTTAGAGGCCGACACCAGGTAGGGACGCTTGCTCTTGCGGTAATTGCCGGCTTCGTCGCCTTCGGTTTTGCGGACCACGGCTAGGAAGAAGCCTTCGCCTTGAGTTTTATGTGGATAAAAGCGGTACCCGCGCATGCCTTGTTCCTGGGTCTCAGTGATGTTCCACTCGGGTTGCAGGGCTAAGGGTACGGTTTCTACATCTTGCTGATTGGACAGCCAGACCAGATTCTCCTCGTTTTCTTCTGAATTGTAAGTACAGGTGCTGTAAATGAGGACTCCGCCGGGTTTCAGGGCATCCCAAACGTCCATGAGAATACGGCGCTGGCGCTCAGAGCAGAGTTTGACGTTGGCCTCAGACCATTCCTGGATGGCGTCGGGGTCTTTCCGGAACATTCCCTCGCCGGAGCAGGGCGCGTCTACTACCATCACATCAAAGAAGCCGGTCAGGACACCGATGTGGCTGGGGTCGTTGTTGGTCACCACCACGTTCCCGCTTCCCCATTTCTGGATATTCTCGGCCAGGATGTTCGCTCTGGGTTTGATAACCTCGTTAGCTACTAGCAGACTTCCCTCAGAAAGCAGAGAAGCGATGTGAGTAGACTTTCCGCCAGGAGCCCCGCACAAATCCAGCACCGCCAATGACTCTTCTAAATCCACGCTCTGCTTCAGAGCCTGCTCCAGAAACATGGAACTGGCTTCCTGCACGTAGTACGCCCCGCCATGAAACATGGGGTCTAGCGTGAAACTGGGGCGCTCAGAAAGGTAGAAACCAGTCTCGGTCCAAGGCACCGGCGTCAAAGAGGTAAGCAAAGAGGTCTTGTTGGCATTCACCCGTATGCTGATGGGCGATGCGCTGGCCAAAGCCTCTTTGAAAGCGGTGTAGTCCTCTTCCAGTTGGGTTTGCATGCGCACCTGAAAGGAAAGCGGAAGTTGTATAGACATGGCTGGTAAGCGTCAAGGTAAGGCAGATAGCCAATGCAGTATCTGCTGTGAAAGCGTTTTTGACCTGTTTTCTGGAAAATAGGCCAAAAACGGAATTATTCTGCCGGCAGGATAGGCTCTTTGCGGGTGGTGATTTTAGAAGGCTTGCGCACGGTGCGCGTCTGGTACACGGGGTTGTCCACAAAGGCCACCACTTTCAAGGTCAGGTCAAGGCCGGTGATCGTGCTGGGGTTCAAAAAGCCTAGGTGCAAATAGCCGTCATCCGTTTTAGGCGTCTGGTTGGCCATGATTTTGCCGTAGTCAGAGAGAACGTCCTGTCCTTTGGCCACGCCGTAGGGTTTCCAGCCGTCCTCGTCCTCCCGGAACAGGTTGGCGTTGGTCTTGTTGAGCAAATAGTAGCTAATGTAGCCACTGCTTTTCACCTGCGGCAATTGCGGTAACAGTCCCAAACCGAAGGCCACCAAGGGATTGCTCCCTGTCAACAAGGCCGTCGCGCCTTTGGCCAACAGCTTGCCAGATTCCTGCAAGGCCTGCACCGATTCCTGCCCTACGCCTACCCAGTACACCCAATGCTTGGTATTGGCGGGTAGTTTAAAGCGCTCGGTGGTTCTGTTGTTGCTGGTGATGTTGGTGACGGAGGCCAGCCTAAATGTCTTGTCCAGAATAGTTTCTGGCTGCAGTTCGTTTTTTACCAGAACCTTCTCTGTAGCCGTGGTCCAGGTAGTGTCTTGCACGGTGCGCCAGGCTACGTGCGTGTTAAAGTTCTGCGATGAGGCGCTGGCCGGAATACGAGTTAACGTGAAGTGACTTTTGGTGCTGGTAGGCGAAAGGCTCTGCAAGGTGATGGTGTACACCGACTTCTGCGGAACGGTCAGGCGCAACTTGCTCAACTTCTTGGTTTCTTCTACACTGTACAGCGGGGAGCTGGAGTAGAACTCCTGTACCGTCACTTTGTAGTTGACCTTGGCCTTGTTGTCCAGGTCCAGCACCAGCACGTCACCCGCCTGAAACGCGTATTGCAACTGCGTGGCGGGTTGTTTGGTGCCGGCTACCTGCACCTCTAAATCGGCAATCTTAAGCGCCTTGCCAGACTGGGCCTGCAAACTCACAGAAAGCGAAAAGCATAAACCGGCAACAAGGGCAAGAAACCTGAGAGAAAAGCTAGACATATGGGCGCGAGGTAAATTCTGTTTTCAACGCAATTTACGAAAAACGCCTCAGAATCAGTATCTCTCCTCCAGCCACAGCTTTCTAGCCACACCCACGCCTACTAGGTTCCCCTGTCCGCCCCCGCGCAGTAAGATGGCCACATTTTGTCCTTCATAGATCTCGTTCATGCTGATGGTCTTTCCGTCCAGCCCTATGATTTGCGTGATGGGCGTCACCAAGACAAAGGCTCTGGTAAAGCGCGCATACTGTGAGGTGGTGCCCTCTACTTCCAGTGTTACCTGGCCTTGGTCATACACCTTCCGGATGACGGTGCCCCGCACATCTACGCGTCTCAAGGGCACAGTGGGTTCGGCTTCCTCGGTGGCGGGTGCGTTGGTAGACTTGGTGGGCGTGACAGAACTTTTACAGCCGGTGAGCAAGGCAAACGCCAGTAGAATAAGAAGCGCAAAGCGGTTATATGTTTTAGCTAGGTTCATCTTTAGAAACAATTAGTTACCCCTTTTAAACGGAATAACGGGTAGGGAGATATACTGCGTGTAAGGCGAGATTTATCAGGAATTTTCATGTTATAAGGAGCCAAAGGCGTGGTTTTTTTGTTTTCCTAGAACCCACGAGCGGTGCCAATTCCCTTATTGTTTCACTATCTTGGCACCATGACCGCCGTGCGGTTTTCTATACTTTATGGCTAAAATCAAAACAGCATATTTCTGCCAGAGCTGCGGCGCGCAGTCGGCTAAATGGGTGGGTCGTTGTCCGGCCTGCGGCGAATGGAACACCTACGTAGAGGAAGTTCTTTCCCGCGAGGACGTGACGCCTACCTCGGCTTGGAAAGTTGGCACCAGCAGTCAGCAGGTGGCCAGCAAACCCAAGCCCATCGCAGAAATCACCTATTCAGAACAGCACCGCATTGAAACCCAGGACGGCGAACTGAACCGCGTACTGGGCGGCGGCATCGTGCCTGGCTCCATGGTTTTGATCGGCGGCGAGCCGGGCATTGGCAAATCCACGCTCATGCTCCAGATTGCCCTCAGCCTCAAAAACCAGCGGGTCTTGTACATCTCCGGGGAGGAAAGCGAACAGCAGATTAAAATGCGCGCCGAGCGTCTGGGCGCCCAGCATCCCAACTGCTTTATCCTCACAGAGACGGGTACCCAGAACATCTTCAAGCAGATAGAACAGCTTCAGCCCGAGGTCCTGATTGTAGACTCCATCCAAACCCTGCATTCGTCTTTTATAGAAAGCGGGGCCGGTAGTGTGGCCCAAGTGCGTGAGTGTACGGCAGAGTTGTTGAAGTTTGCCAAGGAAAGCGGGACGCCCGTGTTTCTGATCGGCCACATCACCAAGGAAGGTTCTTTGGCTGGTCCTAAGATTCTGGAGCACATGGTAGACACCGTGTTGACGTTTGAAGGCGACCGCCACATGACGTACCGCATTCTCCGCACGACTAAAAACCGCTTCGGGAGTACCTCTGAACTGGGCATCTATGAGATGCTGGGCACGGGCCTACGGGAGGTGAGCAACCCGTCTGAGATATTGATTTCTCAGCGCGAAGAGTCCTTCAGTGGCATTACCATTGGCGGGACCATGGAAGGCAATAGACCGCTGTTGATTGAGGTGCAAAGCCTGGTGAGCCCCGCCACCTACGGCACGCCCCAGCGCACGGCCACCGGCTTTGACGTGAAGCGCCTGAACATGCTCTTAGCCGTGTTGGAGAAACGTGGTGGCTTTAAGCTGGGTACGCAAGATGTCTTCTTAAACATTGCCGGCGGTCTTAAGGTTGAAGATCCGGCGTTGGACCTGGCCATTTGTGCGGCCTTGCTTTCCTCCTTTGAGGACATCGCCATTCCGCATACCACGTGTTTTGCGGCAGAGGTGGGCTTGGGCGGCGAGGTACGGGCGGTGCATAGAATTGAACAGCGCATCTCTGAGGCCGAAAAGCTGGGCTTCCAGGATATCTACATTTCTAAGTACAACAAGAAGGGCGTGGACTTTAGCCGGTTTAACATAAGAATACACGCGGCCAGCAGGTTAGAAGAAGTTTTCAGCGGATTGTTTGGTTAAGGCGCTCAGATTGAATGATTTTTAAATAGTGAGCGTTTAGTCATCATCGCTTTTGTTATAATTCATTCAATTACATATTTACAGGATCAGGAATGCGGTATTACAACTTCTCTAAGCTTCTTTTCTCGGTTTTCTTCCTGTTTGTGCTGGTTTTTCAGGCGCAGGCGCAGAAGTCGGCTACCATTACCGGCAAGATTGCCAAGCCGGTCAGTGACAGCGCACTGGTAGAACTATACACGTTGCCGGCCTCCTACTCGGGTAAATCCTATACGGCGGCGCTCAACAACAGCGGCGAGTTTAAGATTACGGTGCCTTTAGAAGAAGGCATGGTAGCAGAATTGGTACATGGGCCAGAGTCTATGATTTTGTTTTTGCAGCCGCGCAATAACCTGGACGTGCGCGTGAACGCCGACGACTTTCTCACTACCATCAAATACAAAGGCAACGGCGCCAATGAAAACAATTACCTGGTTGAGTTTGAAAAGAAGTTTGAAGAAGAGGAAGATTACCAGGTGCTGCCAGACAACGTGCACAAGCGCGAGGCAGACTTTGTTAAATTCTTAGAAGAGCGGCGCCGTGACCAGCGTGATTTCCTGGAGAAATATGCCAAGAAAGCGCCTTTGTCAGAAGCCTTTCAGAATTATGCCAAGGCTCAGATTGAGTACAGCTACGCTAATGATCGCTTAACCTATTCTGAGCTACGGCTGCGGGTGGGTGGTTTGGAGCCTAAACTGTCTGCGAGCTACTATGACTACCTCAAGAAAATGGATTTGAACCTGCCGGGCGCTACACGTAATCAGGCGTATCTGGACTTTCTGGTGAATTACTTCCAGTACAGGGCCTTGGGCGACCGTCGGGGTAACGTAGAGAAAGATTACTATCCTATCATGTACAAAATGGTGAAGGATGAGCTGAAAGGCCCCGCCAGAGACATGATGATGGCGCGCATTATCTCACAGTCTGCCCGGTTTGGGTATGTGCCAGATACAGACGCCATGTACGCAGACTTCCAGAAGCAGGTGGAGAATCCGCAATATCTTTCTTATGTGAAAAGCCAGTACGGGCAGTACCAGAAAGTAGGCATGGGCTCCCAGGCCCCCGACTTTAAACTGGTATCTGCCAAAGGCGACAGCGTCACCTTGAAAAGCCTGAAGGGCAAGTTAGTCTACCTTGGTTTCTGGCGCCCTTTGTGCGGCATCTGCCAGGTAGACCAGCAGGCGTACAAATACTTTGTAGAGCAGTTGGCAGAGAAAGGTATCACGTTTGTGCAAGTGACCGTGGGTGAAGAACTAGCCAATTGGAAGAAGTCTCTGGAGCAGAAGAAATACCCGGGGGTGCAGTTGTTTTCACCGGACCTGGATGATCAAGTAGTCAAAGCCTATGAGGTGAAGAACTTTCCCTCTTACTTTTTGATTGCGCCAGACGGAAAGCTCATCAAGACCAATGCCCGCCGTCCGGGGTACGCCTCTGGCGCGAACGACATTGCCGCTTTGGTGGACCAATACCGGGCCTCACATACCAAATAGGCGTTTTTGGCCTATTTTTGAGAAAACAGCCCAAAAACGTAGCTGTTTCTAATTTGAATGCGTTGATGTGCTGACTACTTTTGGCACCTCAACGCATTTATCTTTACAATAAACTCCCTTGACCAGCGGCGCCCTACAAGACGGATTGAATTTTGTGTCTAAACTGACACCGCGTCGCGCCTGGAATACCCTGCAGGTAGTGAGCAGCTATGCCCTGGCCAGAATCACCAAGAAACCACGCCATTGGGGAAGCCCGGTCAGCATCTCGTTTGAACCTACCACCTCCTGTAACCTGCGTTGCCCAGAATGCCCCAGCGGCCTTAGGTCGTTTACCCGGCCCACTGGCATGCTCCCAGACAACCTCTTCAAGGAGACCATAGACCAGTTGCATCAGCGGTTGCTGTACCTGCTCTTCTATTTTCAGGGAGAGCCGTACCTGCATCCTTCGTTCTTGGATTTGGTCAAGTACGCCTCTAAGAAAGGTATCTACACCGCCACGTCTACCAACGGCCATTATCTGTCTGAGGACAACGCGCGCAAAACCGTGGAATCTGGTCTGGATAGGTTGATTATCTCTTTGGATGGTACCACGCAAGAGGTCTACAAGCAGTACCGCGTGGGCGGCCATCTGGATAAAGTGCTGGAAGGCACCAAGCGCTTAGTGAAGCACAAGCGCGAACTCAAATCCAAGACGCCCTATCTTATCTTCCAGTTTCTGGTGGTAAAGCCCAATGAGCACCAGATTGAAGACGCCAAGAAACTGGCCAAAGAACTGGGCGTGGATGATGTCTGGTTTAAGACGGCCCAGATTTATGACTATGAGAACGGGTCGCCATTGATTCCTACCATAGACTATTACTCACGCTACAAAGAGCAGCCCAATGGCACGTATTCGCTTAAGAACAAACTGATAGACGGCTGCTGGAAGATGTGGCATTCCTGCGTGATTACCTGGGACGGTTTGGTAGTGCCCTGCTGTTTTGACAAAGATGCGCACCATAGGTTAGGCAATTTGCAAAATCAATCGTTTAAAGAATTATGGCGCAGCGACGCCTACCGCACCTTTAGAGGCTCTCTCCTGCACAGCAGAAGCACCATTGACATGTGCCGAAACTGCTCTGAGGGCACCAAAGTCTGGGGATGACCCCGCCCCGGCTTTCCTGTTTTGACGTGAATCTATTCTTTAAAAGAAACAGGCCATGTCTTCAAAATTACTACTCCTTCTTTTTGGGCTTCTGTTTTTCCCAGCCATTGCACGTGCCCAGGCGGCCAATGAGTATGAGCGCGGCGTGATAGCCGGCTACGCCTATGCCAAGACCCATTTCCTCCAACTAAGTATTCTGCACGGCAAGCATTACAGAAATGTGCACGTGCCCGCCTATGGCTACGGCGCCGGGATTGAGCTGGGCGTGCTGGACCATGAGGTGACGTTGGGCCTTAAAGGATTTGCCGAATACAACGCATTCCAGATTCTGGCCGCCAGAATAAACGCCATCACGTATCTGCGCGAAGATAGGTTAGACCTTAGGCTGTTGCCAGAGGTAGGATTGACGGCAATGGGCAAGGCAACGTTGTTGTACGGATACGGTTTGCCTGTAGCGGGTAGAGAGATGCCCGGCATTAGTGAGCACAGAATATCTCTTACCTTTACCTTCTTCCCGGGCGAGTAACAAGATAATTTAAAGCAGATTACGGATAGCCCGGGTAGAGTCGTTATATTTCCAGCAACTTACCCCGGGGCTTTTGCCGTAAGCAAATACGTTCCCTGTTGTTCACCAACTGCACCATCACCTGTGACCGAAATAAATCAAGCCTTTCAATTACTCTGGACTAAACTTGAGCTGTGGCTACGCGCCCTGGTACTCATGTTGCCCAACCTCATCATTGCCACACTGGTCTTGATTCTCACGTTCTTCGCGGCCAAAATCCTCCGGAAGACCTCAGACAAGCTCCTCATCAGGTTCACGCACAGCAGTTCTTTGAACAACCTTGTAGGCACTACGGTGTATGTGAGTATTCTCATTCTGGGCATCTTCTTTACGCTCAGCATCCTTAAGCTGGACAAGACGGTCACTACCTTATTGGCGGGTGCCGGTATCATTGGTTTGGCATTGGGTTTTGCGTTCCAGGACATTGCCGCCAACTTTATCTCTGGGGTGATTATTGCCTTCAGAAAGCCCTTTGTGGTGGGTGACGTGATTGAAACCAATGAACACTTCGGCACTATTGAGCGCATTAACCTGCGTACCGTAGACGTGCGCCGCCAGACCGGCGAGCTGGTTAAAATCCCTAACCGGAAGGTGTTTGAGACCTCTGTCATCAACTTCTCCCATTACGGCATCAGGCGCATAGACTTAAAGGTGGGCGTATCTTATGCCGAGGATCTGGAACGGGTGCAGGAAGTGGTCAAAGAGGCCATGGTAGGCATTAAAGGCATGATTGAAGGCAAAGAAGTAGAGGTGGTCTATGAGGAGTTTGGGCCTAGTAGCATCAATTTTCTGGTACGCTACTGGATTCACTACAAGCGCCAAACCGACTTCGTCTACGCAAAGAGTGACGCCATCATTAAGATTAAGAAGGCCTTTGACCAACATAAGATTGAGATTCCGTTCCCAATCACCACGCTCAACTTTGGGGTGAAGGGCGGCAAGGACCTGTCCATCCAGGTCAAAGACGGCCAGTCACAAACGCCAACTACAGAGTTGAAAGTGGCGGCCGCCGAAGACAACGGCAAAGAAAAAGGGGAGGACGGTTAACGCCTCCCCTTTTTCTAAATAGCAGCGCTACGTCTGACTATTTAGAATTCTTGTCTAAATTCTTGCCCATGTCTTCAATCTGCTTCAAGAAAGCGTCAATGCCTTGGTCTGCATAGGTGCCGTAGGAGTTGGAGATGGTGCCTCTGGTACCGTCCGTGCACTCTAAAGCGTACAGGATAGACATGTCATCTGGATTGGTTTCGCCCTCAAAGCGGTAGAAGTCCACAATCTTCACTTCTTCAACGTTGTAGCTTTTTTTGCCATCCAGGGTCCAGAGACGGTTGTCCTCGCCTACTTTAAAGTCTGTGGTAAAGCCGTCTTTGTTTAATCTAGCCTCTACGTTCACGAGGCTTCTTTCTTCTTCCTTGTCTTGCATAACCAAGTATTTTTAGATGATGTAAATATCTGTTTCGGTTCTCGGCTATACGTAAACACCGCAAATGGTTTACAGCTATATTCAAGATGTAGAATATAGTGATTGACAGTCAGGGATTTGAGAGTTTACCTGGAGGTTCGTTTTTGGGCTGTTTTCCAGAAAACAGCCCAAAAACGGGATGCAATGCGCACAAAAAAAGCTACCCTGTAAGAGCAGCTTTTCAACAATCTTCTGAAATAAAATTTACCTGGCCATCTTTCCTTGTTTGGCTTCTATCTCCTTCTGGATTTTGTTCAGGTCAATGGTAGAGCAAGCGCCGCCGCAGCCCTTGGCACAGCCCGTGTCCTTAGAGAAGAAACTCTTGTAGCCAATGCGCAACACGTACACGCTTGCCAGCGCGAAGAAAATGAAAATGATGATTTCCTGAATCATAGCCCTACAGATTAAACCAGCCCAACGGCCTCTCTACCCGAGATAACGCCCGCAAAGGTACAAATAGTTTAAGGGATGACAGGAATTATAGGGTGTGCTAAAGGATACTGGTGAAGTCGTTTTTTTGCTCTTTTTCTGGAAACAGGCCAAAAACGGATAGTGATGCTTTCTTAACCACCTTTAAATACATGCCCCTTGTAAATTTTAGTAGAAAGGGAACAGAGCTAACCAATAGTGAAAGTTTCTCTAGTTCGCCGCCAAGATTCTTTCAGGATGACAAAGAGGGAGAGGATGTAGTGGAAGGGATATAGTATATATGCGAAGCAATCCTTTCGGTACCCCACCCACTCTTAACTCTAAACTTTTAATTCTTAACTATCTCCAAATAGGCTCGGTCAAGGCCAGCATTTCTTGTTGAATGGCTTGGCCGTTGCTGGCGCAAATCTGCCGCCCAAACAGGTAGCCGTTTTCGCCTTTGAAGTCAGTAACCACGCCGCCCGCCTCTTGCACGATGACAGCGCCGCCTGCCACGTCCCAAGGGTTCAGGTTGAATTCAAAGAAGCCCTCAAACCGTCCGGCGGCCACGTAGGCCAAATCCACGGCGGCAGAGCCCAGTCGGCGTACGCCATGGGACTGTTGCATGAACTTGCCCAACACCTGTAGGTACTCATTCATTCTCCCGAAGTCATGGTACGGAAAACCCGTGGCAATCAGAGAATCTGCCAGAGAGCCGGCTTTGGAAACAGAGATGCGCTTTTGGTTACAGAAGGCGCCGCCGCCTTTTACGGCATGGAAACACTCGTCTTGGTTGAGCTCATGTACCACGCCTAGGACCAGTTCTTCTCTTTGGAGCAAGGCCACGCTGATGGAGTAGACTGGCAGGCCATGGATGAAGTTGGTGGTGCCGTCCAGCGGGTCAATGATCCAGTTGTATTCGTCCTTTTGGACGGAGTTGGTCCCTTCCTCGGTAATGAACCCAGCCTCTGGTAACAACTTTTGCAGGCCTTCAACCAGTTGTTGTTCGGCTTGCTTGTCCACGTAAGACACCAGGTCATTGTGGCCTTTGCGCTCCATCTTAGACACATCAAACTGCGCCGCCTCTGCCTGAATGAATGTTCTTACCTGGGCCGTGAGCGCGATGACTTGGTCTTTGAGGGATGCTAAATCTGCCATGGAGTGGATAGGTTGAAGTTTGAAATTACCGCAGCGTTCGCCAGATATAGATGGCTCTAAGTGCTAAGGTCAATACGAGCGGCAACAAGGATGGATGATATTCCTGCGGCAAAAACTTCCAGGCCACGGTTAAGAGAATCATTGCAATGCCCGTTGCCAAGAAATAAGGCTTCAACCAACGTGGCTGATTCTTCTTAAGTAATGACAAGCCGGCAATCAGGTGCATTGGGAAAGCCCATAATAGATTCAGGTTGCCGGCAAAGGACTGATGGTCGGTGCCGAACCACAGAAACAGCACCACCAACCCAAAGAAGCCGGTGAGCGAGAACAAGACCACGTCCAGACCGCGGCCAGCTTTCTTATTTCTGAACTGCAGGAACGTGATGATGGTCACTAGCACAAACAGGGTCCAGAAGACCACCATTGGCGTTAGCAGAGAATCATTAGCGGGTACTGCAGTGGCTTCAAAGTGCTTGATGACGGGTCCGGCAAAGGCCACAGGCCCATTGAGCGTTTGTAACTTGGCTTCGGCAAAGCTGGCCAATAGAAAGTCTGGCAAAAACATGGCCTCCCAAACGCCAGTTTTCTCATCTGAAGGCAAGCCCATGGCTAGGTCCACGCCCAGGTCTACCCACGGGTGCGGCGTCTGGTAAATGCCCACCATGCGTCTAAAGGTGCTAGGCGTGCCAGGTATGTCTGATGGGTATTGCAGAGAATCACCCAGCGTCTTTTTGAACACGTCCCTAATGCGGGTGGCGCAGTTGTCCTTCAGGAAATCATAGAGATACTCGCGGTTCTGGGGCTCATAGTTGGTCTCCAGAAAATCCATAACGCGTTGTTTCTGCGCCGGAGTCAGATTAAGGACCTGTTCGTAGACCGAGCGGTTGTCTTCTATGTTTCTGGCCCTCAGGTCTAAGAAATAACCCGGCGACAGCTGGTACATGAGCTTGCCCCGCACAAACTTCACATAGAAATTAGGCGTGTTAAAGTTAAAGGTGCCGTAGTTAAACGCATAGTCAATCCCTTGGACCGGGTCATAAATTCTAATGGCGCTGTGGCCATACATGGAATACAACTCGGCGCCCGGCGAAACGGTAATCAAACTAATCTGCGCCTGGGGAGACAAGGAGACCGCCTGAGCAGAAAGTGTAAACGCCAACACAAGGCATAAAGCGGCAATTCTCTGAAGGAAAGAAGGCATCATCAAACGCGAAGGGTTATTTTTTACTAAAACCGTCTACCACCACCACAAACTCGCCCTTGATGGCTTTGGTCGTGAAGATTTCGGCCAACTCAGCCAAGGTGCCGTTCAAGGTCTCTTCAAACATCTTAGAGATTTCCCTGGAGACGGAGGCCTGACGCTCTGGTCCAAAGACCTCTTTGAACTGTTCCAAGGTTTTAAGCACCCGGTGCGGCGATTCGTAGAAAATCATGGTGCGCTCTTCCTGGGCCAGGCTTTGCAGACGCGTCTGACGACCTTTCTTCACGGGCAGGAAACCTTCAAATGTAAACCTGTCCGTACTGAACCCTGATTTTACCAAGGCCGGCACGAAGGCAGTAGCCCCGGGCAGACATTCTAGCTTGATGCCTTCCTGCACGCAGGCGCGTACCAGCAAAAAGCCAGGGTCTGAGATGCCGGGCGTGCCCGCGTCTGAGATTAGGGCCATTTTCTCGCCTTTCTTGAGGCGTTCCACCAAGTGCGCCACGGCCTTGTGCTCATTGTGCAGGTGGTGGCTGTGCATGCGCTTCTCAATGCCCAGGTGGTTGAGCAGTTTGCCGCTGGTGCGGGTATCTTCAGCGAGGATTACGTCTACTTCCTTTAGAATCCTGATGGCACGCAAGGTGATGTCCTCCAGGTTGCCAATGGGCGTGGGCACTAAATACAAAACGGTTTCTTCTTGGGGCTGGGCCATAGCCCAAAGATAGTGCTTTTTGAGTTCTGAGTCTTGAGTCTAGAGTGGCGAGTCTGGTAAGATGAAATTTTATGTCGTGCTCATTAATACCAGTTCTGGTATGAGAATTATTAGGGAAAGCGGTAGTGAAGATAATTCTCCCCTTGAGGATTGCCCAAACGAGCGTTTGAGGCAGCGAGCGCAGCTCAGTAGAGGGGGTGTTTACATCAGTAGATGAAGCCTACAGAAGAAAGCAATGCACCAGAGACAAGGCAGTGTTTGGTTTCTATATCAGCAGATAAAAAGCCCCTCTCCGTTGGGGAGGGGTTGGGGTGGGGCTCCCCTCATCCTAGCCTTCTGCCTCAGGGAGAAAAGACTACCTTGATTCGTTTTTGGCCTGTTTTGCGCAAAACAGGCCAAAAACGGAGCTTCTATTGGCCTAGGGTCTTGGCTATTTCATCAATCTGCTTGGCCAATTCCCAGTCTTTCTCAGTGACGGTATTGCCGGCGTCATGTGTGGTGAGTTCAATGTTTACTTTGTTGTACACGTTGCTCCACCACGGGTGGTGGTTGAGGTGTTCGGCAGCCTCGGCCACTTCACTCATGAACACGAAGGCCTCTTTAAAGTCCTTGAACGTGAAGCTCTTTTTCAAGCTGTTATCTTCTTCTTGCCACATGTTGCTGTCTTTTTTTGGTGAGCTAAGGCAATGTACAAAGAGCGTGCCTTGCTTGTATATGCTGGCTTCGTTTTTGGCTTATTTTCCAGAAATCAGACCAAAAACGCCTCCTTTCTTTTGGTGGGTTCCGTATCTCCTAATTCCGTTCATCTTAAGACTAGTTTATCCTGAAGTGGCTTTTTTAATGAATAGAACACCAATCAGCAACTAACAACCAATCAGCAATAAGACTATGGCAGATAAGAATCCGAAGAAGGTGCCAGACCAGCACCAAAGCAAGCAACCGGGCATGGAGCATAAAATGACGCCTGAGCCCATTGTGATACGTGACAACTACAAAGGAAGCGACAAGCTCAAAGGCAAAAAAGCCCTCATCACGGGCGGTGACAGCGGTATTGGCCGGGCCGTAGCCGTGCACTTTGCCAGAGAGGGCGCCGATGTGGCCATTGTGTACCTGGACGAAAACCAGGACGCCAAAGACACTCAGAAAATGGTAGAGAAAGAGGGCCGCAAGTGCGTACTCATCAAAGGCGACCTGCGCGACGAGAAATTCTGCAAGGAGGCCGTGAAGCGCACCGTGAAAGAACTGGGTGGATTGAACATATTAGTAAACAACGCCGCCGAGCAGCATGAAAAGGAAGACCTGCGGGAAATCACCGCTGAGCAGCTGGAGAATACCTTCAAGACCAACATCTTCTCTTTCTTCTATGTAACGCAGGCCGCTTTAGATCATTTGCAGAAGGGGGATTCCGTGATCAACACTACCTCTATTACGTCCTACCGCGGGTCTGACCATTTAATTGACTATTCGGCCACCAAAGGAGCCATCACCACCTTCACCCGGTCATTGTCTCAAAACTTGGCCAAGGAGGGCATCAGGGTGAATGCCGTAGCGCCGGGCCCCATCTGGACGCCCCTTATTCCGGCTACCTTAGAAGAGGTGGGAGACTTCGGGAAAAACCAACCCATGGGTAGATTGGGGCAGCCCTCTGAGGTAGCGCCAGCGTATGTGTTTCTTGCTTCTGAGGACGGTTCTTACATTACGGGCCAAGTCATACACATTAACGGCGGTGAGATGATAAACGGGTAAAGGCTCAACCTTTCCACGTGGAAAAGAGTAAACTACCAGACAATATTCACCTAATTCTAACGCCTATGGCTACCGAAGATAAACAATACCCCAACGGTCATGACAGACCAGTGAGGGTCATTGACGACACGTCCACCAATATGGAGGACATGATGGCCGGACACATTATTCCGGGCGCAGATCCGCCCAAGAACGAGGCCCAGCGCGGCGGCTTCGGGAACCGTGACGGCAAAGAGGGCTACGGCTCTGACAGCTCTGACGGCCCGTCTAGCGTCAGCGTGAACGAGGACGCCGACAGCACCGAGCATCCGAAGGACAACATGCGCACCGATGACGAAGGACGCGGCACCTGATTACGCGCAGCGTCCCTTTAATTGAATTGTTGAACATTAGCAGAAAAGGAGGAAATCATGCCCTATAAAAGCAATAGCACCAACCAGCAAGGCAGTGAGAACAAAGGAAACCCATCTGGCCGCGGCCAAAGCAAGGCCGAGGTAAAACAACCGGGCAATCCAGATCAAATCAAGCGTGACTAGGAGATTGTGTCTAAACATGTGCGTGAAGGCGAACGTGCCGCTCCAGACGCTGTCACGCACCCCAACCGTAACACCAATAAAGAGGATATAGACAAACCGTCTTACGGCGGAGGCTCTTAGTTGAAATATCCTAAATGGATGAAAAACACCTTCCTTTGCGGGAAGGTGTTTTTTTATGCCCGTTTTCAGCCTGTTTTCCAGAAAATATACCAAAAACGGAATATCCTAAGAAGTGATATGCTATTATAAACTTGGGCTTAAAAGTTTATGCCTATATTTAGCTTCTCAAGTCCATTCCCCCATGGCCCGTTACGCTATTTCTGACATACACGGTTGTTTGGCCACCTTCAAGGCCTTGGTGGAGCAGGTGCTTAAACTTGAGCTTCATGATCATCTCTATCTTCTAGGCGATTACATCAACAAAGGGCCAGATAGCAAGGGTGTGTTAGATTACATCCTGCACTTGCAACGCCAAGGCTACCAACTCACCTGCCTTCGCGGCAACCATGACCAACTTCTGCTTGATGCCTTAGACAAAGGCGTTCATACCGTCTGGCTCACCCCTGAAGAACAGCAAGACACCCTCCGCAACTTTGGGGTAGAGCGGTTTGAGGACATTCCTGAGATGTATATCCAATTCATCAGGTCTATGCCCCTGCTGGTTGTACTAGATGATTATATCTTGGTACACGCCGGACTGGACTTCTCCCAAGCCAATCTGTTAGCCACTGATTCTTGCACGCTTTTGAATATCAAGCGCTTTCAGCCTTCTGTGAAAAAACTAGGAAAAAGGATTTTGCTTCATGGTCACCTGCCGGTTTCTAAGGCCAGCATAGAGAAGGTCGTCAAACAGAACAGGATAAGCGTGAACTTGGATGCCGGTTGTGTTTACTATAAGAACGCTGAATTTGGCTGGCTGTGCGGCTATACTTTAGATAAGCGACAGTTGTTATGGCAGAGGAATATAGAAGATGAATATGCAATTAAAGTAAAAGTGTAGGATTAGCAGAGGTCTTGGAGTTTGGGTTGTGTAGTTTTTTAAGTGTGTAGATATATTTAAATCCAATGGTAATTGTTACATTATTAGGATGTTGTGCGTCTTTCTTTGTTCTAACTATAATTCTATAAATTGATTTATGGTTATTAGATTGAACTTAATTAAAAGGGTTTTGCTTGATTAATTTGGACTTTAATATATAAGATTTACATATTGAGAGTTGCCTATATTTAATTAAAAAAATGCGATAGCATTGTAATAGTGTTGAATAGCTAAGTAAAATAACATATTTTTGTCATAATTAATAACATCCTAAAATAGAAAGACTTATGAGGGGAACATCTACTAAACTTATACAATGGCTTGTTGCACTTGTTGGAATACTGCTGATTGTAGCCGTAGGGCCAGTTGTTTCAGCAAAGGCTGTCACTAAATCATTGGATAAAGTTGAGAGCTTATCAAATAAATCATCTAGAGCTTTTGCCGAGCTTAACAATGCTTCTGCATTAAAAGGAGCAATCTTTAGCTTAGAAAGATCTTACAGATTTATTACTAAGCAATATTATTGGGTAGGTGGTGCTGGTGCCTGGGAGGATGTTAGCCATTGGGCCACTACCTCTGGTGGAGCAATGTTACATACTGCGCTGCCAACAGCAGAAGATGATGTCTTCTTTGATGCCAACTCATTTACGGCAGACAATCAGACTGTGTCTTTGAATGATACTGCACGTGTAAGAAACATTTCATGGTTAGGTGTGAGACCTTCCCGTTTTGACTGGAATGACAAGGTCTTGCAAGTGTATGGATCTTATGATAGAACAACAAATGCTTCTTTTATAGATGGTGTAAAACTTGTTTTTAAGTCTAATTCTACAGGTAATACTATTTCCTCGAATAACACACCCTTATTTTCTGGATCAAGTGTAACTTTTGATGGGTTAGGTGGTGAGTGGACTTTGCAAGATGATATGAATACAAACGGTTCTTATTTGTATTTAAATGCAGGAACGCTGAACACAAATAACAAGACAGTTTCTATTCGTAGATTATATTCAACTGCGACAAACTCAAGAGTTCTAAATTTGGGTGCTTCTGAATTGACTGGATTAGATGAATGGCAAGTTAACGCTTCGCTCGTGTTAAACAGTGGCACTTCTATAATTCGGTTGAATCATCCAGATATCTCACATGCTTTTGCTGGTGCTGGACTATCTTATAATCAAGTATTTCTAAATAGTGTTTCTACTACCATCTCAGGGGCAAATACCTTTCAAGTCTTAACTATTGCCTCTGGCAAGACAGTTCGTTTTCCTACTGGTTTAACCACTACTGTTAATCAATTGTCAAGCAATGGCAGCTGCGGTAATTATACAACTTTGGAGTCTACCTCGGCAATTCAAACTGTTCTTAATGTGACAGGAAGTTCCACTTCATTCTCATCAGTTGTAGTTAAAGGCATAAAGTCTATTCAACCTCTCACTGCTACTAACTCCTTAGATGGTGGAAATAACACAAACTGGACGTTTAGTAGTGGCTCGCAACAAACATTCTATTGGGTAGGTGGATCAGGGAACTGGAGTGATCCAACACATTGGAGCTCAACTTCTGGTGGTGCTCCAAATGGGGCATGTGCACCTGGTCCATTTGACAATGTAATATTCGATTCAAATTCTTTGAGTGCTGGTGAAACAGTGACCTTAGATCAAGCAAATGTTTATGTAAATAGCATTTCTGGGTTAGGAGTAACAGCAAATTCAACCTTTAATTTAGCTGGTAAAACTTTACAAGTCGGTGGTTCCATGGAAATGTCAGCAAACATAAGCTATGGCATAACTAAGGGAATAATAGTATTTACTTCTTCTAATTTAGGTGAAAAGTTGAATTTTGGAAATGGTGTTCTTCCAAACGGAACTATCATGACCTTTTCTGGCAGCGGAGAATATAGCTTGAATTCTGGTTTGAATGTTGGTCAAAGTGGCAGAATTAACCTAAATGCTGGTCAGTTAAAAACGAATAATCAGCAAGTTTTAGTTGGTTCTATTTATTCCACTGGAACTGTAGCTAGAACATTAGATTTAGGTGCGTCATCTATTTCGGGTTTATCAGTTTGGAGTTTGACAAATACCGGGCTGACTTTTAATAAGGGAACATCTACCTTAATATTTGATGGCTCTTCAATTGCTCATACTTTTGCTGGTGCTGGATTTACTTACAACGCAGTTACTTTTCAAGCGACGTCTACAACTATCTCCGGGGTAAATAACTTTGCCAGTCTATCTATATTGCCTGGTAAGGCTCTGCGTTTACCAGCAAATGTGCTAACTACAGTAGGCAATCTTGTTATGAATGGAGACTGTGCTGGTTATACTAAATTAGAGTCAACAAGCGTGGGAGTTAAGGCTACCCTTTCGGTGACTGGTACAAACAGGATGTTTAATTACATAGCAGTAAAGGATATTGCAGCTTCACCTAATACATTAACTGCAATTAATAGCGCAAATGGAGGTAATACAACTGGATGGTCTATTAATAGTGTAGAAACAGTGTCAACTTATTACTGGGTTGGTGGAACTGGAAATTGGAGCGATACTAATCATTGGGCAACCACATCAGGAGGGGTTGCTGCAATTTGTAGCCCAGGTCCTAATGATAACGTCGTTTTTGATGCAAATTCATTCACCGCTTCAGGTCAAAAAGTCACATTAGATCAGCCTACTTCTTACGTGAATAATATCACATGGGAATCAGGTGTGAATAATCCAGTATTCAACTTAAATGGGAAAGTACTGCAAGTTTCAGGAGAAACTAAGCTTAGTAATAATATGAATATGGGGACAGTAAAAGGGACCCTCATATTTGATTCAAAGAATTTCTTTACTAATGTGGATTTAGGTGGTTTGTCTCTTGTTAATGGAACAACAGTGACTTTCAATGGCACTAGTAATTATTTGTTAGCAAATAAATTAGACTTAGGCAATGCAGGTAGAATTAACCTAAATTCAGGTAGTCTTTTGACAAATAATAAAGAGATAGTCACTGGTTCATTCTATTCTACGTCTACTACTGTAAGATCTTTAAATTTAGGGAGCTCAACAATAATTGGATTGTCAGTATGGAGCATTACTGCAACAAACTTGACTTTAGAGGCAAGCAATTCTTTCTTGAATTTTAACAACCCAGCTACCGCCCATACCTTCACCGGAGGAGGAAAAGTTTATAACAATGTTTCCTTCAATGGAGCAACTACTACTGTTAATAACTCCAATACTTTTAAAATGGTGACAGTGGCAGGAGGTAAAACATTGAATTTGCAGTCAGGACAAAAGCAAACAATGGAAGAATTAGTAACAAGTAGCATTGCTCCATTAACTACTTTGAAGTCGTCTTCTATGGGAAGTTCTGCTTTAGCTATTAGTTCAGAAGAGTTCTGCTCTGATTACTTGGCTATACAGAATGTGACTGTTTCTGGTACTGCTACATTCTATGCCGGAACCAATAGTACACTAACAGGTACTACTACAGGTTGGGATGCTGGCGGTTGTGATGTTGTTTATGCTCCAGAATCTGATTCAGCAAGAGATATTTGTAATAATACAGAGGCTATTACATCAACAGGTTCTAACCAATGGCAAGAGCTGCGCTATGATGGTAAATTGGTAGCAGCCATTAAGGATGGTGGTAATGTATTGGGTAATGTGTATGTAGCCTTTACAATTAATTCAAACAATAGTAGAGAAGGAGTAAATGCTAACATCGCTCCACGCAACTGGACTATAGCATCAGAAAATCAACCTAATCCATTGCAACCTGTAAGCATTAGGTTCTATGGAATGGTAGAAGAGTTTAATGATTTTAACAATAGTGTAAACGGAGGTTATACATTAGAAGATTTATCTATATCTAAATACAGCGGATCATTAGAGGATTGCTCATATGAGAATAGCTACGTAGTGGCGGAAGGAGAAGGCAAAACTGAGGTAGTTCACTATAAGTCGCCAACCTATACTGTTAAAGGGAATTACTTTATTGCTGAACTTCCTGCTGTATACGGCTTCTCAGAGTTTTATATGCATGATGGTGCAGTTGCTTTGGAATTCCCTGTGAACCCACTTCCAGTAGAACTAGTTAACTTCAACGCTACGCCAACGGCATCAGGTGCTAAGCTTATGTGGCAGACGGCTTCTGAGCAAGACAATGCCTACTTTGAAGTACAGTCAACCAACAACCTGAAGTCTGGTGAGTTCAAGACGTTGGGACGTGTAAATACCAAAGATGCTAATAGTAACACCTTGCTTTCATACGAATTCTTAGATGCGACTGCTGCCAGAGGAACTGCTGTGTACTACCGCTTAAAGCAAGTAGACATAGATGGTACATTTGAGTATAGCAAAGTGGTGTCAGTAAACATCAAGCAAGCAGCCAAAGGAAAAGGCTTGGTGAACGTGTATCCAAATCCATTCAAGGGGCAAATCAACCTTGAGATAGAAATAGAGCAGGCCGGAGAATTAGTAGCCACGCTGTATGACGCCAGAGGCTACAAAGTGTTCGCAAAATCTATATCGGTAGAGGTAGGCGCCAGCAGCATCTTGGTTGACTTGCCTACTAACTTAAGAACGGGTCTATACTTCTTGACTACGCAAGTTGACGGTACTACTAAAACCACACGCTTGATCAAAGAATAAGCAATCATGCAAATAGAAAAAGCCTTGGCCATAGCCAAGGCTTTTTTTTTGCCTATTCCCGTAAAGCAAGCAGGCGCCTACTAAACCTCTAGGACAAAGCATTGGTTAATTGGCGCTTTCCCTGTACTTTTGAGAACCTAAACACCACCAACGTATGCAACGCGACCAACAGATTTTCGACCTTATCCAAAAAGAGCACGAGCGCCAACTACACGGCATTGAGTTAATTGCTTCAGAGAACTTTGTTTCTGAGCAGGTAATGCAGGCCATGGGCAGCGTGATGACGAATAAGTACGCAGAAGGTTTGCCAAACAAGCGCTACTATGGTGGTTGTGAGATTGTAGACCAGTCTGAGCAATTGGCCATAGACCGCGCCAAGCAGCTCTTCAACGCAGAGTGGGTGAACGTACAGCCGCACTCTGGTGCTCAGGCCAATGCGGCCGTGATGCTAGGCGTCTTGTCGCCGGGTGACACTATTCTGGGTTTCGACCTGTCCCATGGCGGACACTTGACGCACGGGTCTCCGGTGAACTTCTCGGGTAAGCTGTACAGACCTGTCTTCTATGGTGTAGAGCAAGAGACCGGTGAAATTGATTGGGATAAGATCATGGAGGTGGCTCAGCGTGAGAAACCGAAGCTGATTATCTGCGGTGCCTCAGCGTATTCGCGGGACTGGAACTACCAGAAGATTAGAGAAGCCGCTGATGCCGTTGGGGCTTTGGTGTTGGCCGATATCTCACACCCAGCAGGCTTAATTGCCACGGGCTTGTTGAATGACCCATTTGATCATTGTCATATTGTAACCACTACCACGCACAAAACCTTGAGAGGCCCGCGCGGGGGTATGATCATGATGCGCAAGGACTTTGAAAACCCGTTTGGCTTGAAGACGCCGAAGGGTGAGGTACGCATGATGTCTGCCCTGCTGGACAGTGCCGTATTCCCGGGTACGCAAGGTGGTCCTTTGGAGCACGTAATCGCTGCTAAAGCAGTTGCGTTCTTTGAGGCTTTGACACCGTCGTTCAAGGAATACCAGTTACAAGTGCAGAAAAACGCGCAGATGTTGGCGCAAGGGTTTGTGAATAGAGGCTATCAGTTGATTTCTGGCGGCACAGACAACCACTTGATGTTGATAGACTTGCGCTCTAAAGGCCTGACCGGTAAACTAGCTGAGAATACTCTGATTAAAGCGGATATTACCATCAACAAGAACATGGTGCCGTTTGATGACAAGTCACCATTTGTGACTTCCGGAATCCGGATTGGCTCGGCTGCCGTAACTACCCGTGGACTGAAAGAACAGGACATGGACCGCGTGGTGGAGTACATTGACCGAGTGCTTATGAACCATGACAATGACACCATTCTTTCTGACACCAGAAAAGAAATCAACAGCTGGATGCAACAGTTCCCGCTGTTTAGCTATTAATACTCAAATTAACCCATGACCTTACGTTCCGGAGAGGTGGCTGTGCAGGAAGCTGAAGAACATGAAATGACCTTTTTGGACCACCTGGAGGCATTGAGGTGGCACTTGATCAGGGCGGCCATTGCAGTGGTGGTGTTTACCGTGCTGGCGTTCAGCTTTCCAGAGATTGTCTTCACTAAGATTATCCTGGGGCCGTCGCGCGTAGACTTCTTTACCTACAAGAAACTGTGCGAACTGGGCGTCTACCTCAATTCTAGCGGGCTCTGCATAGACAAGCTGCCGTTTGTTTTGCAAAGCAGAGAGCTGTCGGCGCAGTTTACCATGCACATGACCAGTTCCTTTGTGATTGGTATCTTGTTGGCGTTCCCGTATCTATTTTGGGAAATCTGGCGGTTTATAAGGCCAGGTCTTTACCCACATGAGCGGCAGAACTCTAGAGGAGCGGTGTTCTTTGTTTCGTTCCTGTTCCTGCTAGGGTGCGTGTTTGGGTATTTCATTGTGTCACCGCTCTCCATTAACTTCTTAGCCAACTACCAGGTAGACCCCAGCATCAGGAATGACATTGACTTGTCTGCCTACGTGTCTACGTTGATGACCATTGTGCTGTCCTGCGGCATCATGTTTGAGTTGCCCATGGTGGTGTTCTTCTTATCAAGAGCCGGCTTGGTAAGCCCAGAATTGATGAAACTGTACCGCAAGCACGCCATTGTGGTGATCATGATAGTGGCCGCCATCTTGTCGCCGCCAGATATCCTGAGCATGACCTTGATGGGCATTCCGTTGCTGTTACTCTATGAAGTGAGCATTCACATCTCCTGGATGGTACGCAGACGTGACGTGGCCAGATTAAACAAACAAGCTACTTCTTAACCCAGAATCATATGAAAATTGCACTAGGCGGCGATCATGCTGGTTTTCAATACAAAGAGCTACTCAAGACGCAGTTAGAGGAATTGGGGCATGAGATGAAGGATTTCGGACCTTTCTCTGAGGAGTCTGTAGACTACCCAGACTTTGTGCACCCATTGTCAAGTGCCGTAGAAAAGCAGGAATATGACCTGGGTATCTTGATCTGCGGAAGCGGAAACGGCGTGGCCATGACGGCCAACAAGCACGCCGGTATCAGAGCTGCCCTCTGCTGGAACAAAGAGCTAGCCGAGCTGGCAAAGTCCCATAACAATGCCAACGTGCTATGCATTCCGGCAAGGTTTGTATCTGAGGAAATAGCCAAGGACATGGTAGCGGCATTTTTGTCTACACCCTTTGAGGGCGGACGCCATCAGAACAGAGTGGCTAAGATTGCCTGCTCCTAAGCGGTAGATCTATTTACAAGGCAAAAGCCGTTTTTGGCCTGATTTCCTGAAATCAGGCCAAAAACGGCTTTCTTAATTAATGGATGATATAAATGCTGAGAGTATCAGAGTAGGTTTACTACCTACTTCTAGTTTTCTATAATTGACGAACGCAGTACATTCAAATAAAGCCTCAAGTATTTCAGGTGCACGGGTTTTTAACAATTTACAGTTTTCAATTTGGATTAAGATTGGCTCTTCTTCAGACATCTCATCTACGCAGTCAATCCAAGCGTTCATGTTTTCTCCATAATAATCAGGGAATCCTAAGACGTGTTTAATTTCCTTGTGGAAGGAGTCCCAATCCGCTATGTTTTCTCCTTTTAGATAGAAGCTTTTCATGTGGGTGGCTAAGATAGAAGAAGAGTTACCTCACCCGCTTATACACCAACCCGTTCTCTAGGCGCTCATAGCGGTTAAACAAAGCAGGAAGTTTGTACTGTAACTCAGGCATGAGGCCTTGCTGGTCTATGATATAAGTGGGCGGCGCTTTGCGTAGGTCTTGATAGATGGTAAAGAGCGCATCATACTTGGCCAGGTGCCCAAAGTAGGGCTGAGCCAGATCCCAGCGCAGGAAAGGAGATCCTAGGCTGTTCTGCTGGTAATAGTTTAAATCTGAGCCCAGCACCAGAAGACGTTCATCTTTGACCTGTTGGTATTTGGGTAGATCGCTTACTTGGATTAGTTCTGGTTGAATGCCTAAAGTGGAATATACCAAACCTAATGGATTAAAGCGCATAAAGAGCGCGCCTGCCAATAAGACCAGAAAAAAGACCTCATTGATCAACACCTTCTTACCCGTCCATTGGGTGAACAGAAATACCCCAAAATAGGCAATGATAGGCATGAACAAAATTAAGCCTTTGGCAGACCCGTCATGACCACTCACCAGCACCAACCCCGTTACAATGAGCCAGATGAGCATAAACTGCAAGAAACGCGCCTGGTAGTTTAAGCCTAAGTTGACCAGTGGCAAGGTAATCAAGGCCAACGCCAGTACGCCCAAAGGAATAGAGCCTACCTTCAATACCTGCACAATAGGCAATACAAACGTGAACTTGAACTGCCAGGACCAAGCCAGGCCCAACTCCAGGAACGGCATCAATGAGTCTTGGTACAGAAAGTACGTGATGGCCACGCTAAACGGGAAAACGAAGCCCGTAATGAGCAAAAGCGTGCTTCTGACCGCGCTGGAGGCAAAGTAGATGATGGCAAAAAAGCCTAACACCAAGAACCAGATAAAAGGCAAGTAGCATAGCGCCGCCAAACCCAGCATGAAGCCTGCCTTGAACAACCGCTGCGCATTGGAGCCATCCTTAGAGATGGCCGTCAAACTATAGACGCCCAGCAAGACAAACGTATGGCCGAAAAGCAACGGCGACAGTACATCCAACTCAAAAAAGACGCTGCTGAACACCAGATAGAACAATGCCGGCAAAAAAGACTTCTGGGGGTGGACCTGGTTTCTGTTGAAGATGAAATTGAGCAAGAAGGCCTGGTAGAGGGTCAAGAACAAAGCCACCAAGCGGTGCGCCAGATAAGACTTCCCAAAGAAAGCGTCCAGCCATTTGTACAACCCGGCGGTGAGCGGCGCGGTGGTGTCATAGACGTCCTGGTACATGGTAAAACCAGCTTGCAGGCGCTCGCCCAAGAGCACGTGGTGCAACTCTGTAAGGGTGGCAGGCAAACCAAAGAATAGCAACGGTAGCCGAATCAAGAGAAACAGCAACACCAGCACTACCCACCTGGAGGGAAACAAACTACGGAAGAAACGTATCAAGAGGGAACGCAGAAGAGCCGGCCCACAAAGAGGACGGCGGTTTGTGAAGTAAAAATGTGAAATTAATGCGATATTTGTCGAACCATGGATAGTAAACGCCAACAAAAATTCGCCCGACTGATACAAAAAGAGCTGGCTGAAATCTTTCAGCGAGACGTTTCTCACTTGTTTCAGGGGTCCTATATATCAATAAGCGGAGTACGCGTGTCACCAGATTTGGGCGTGGCCAAGACGCATTTGAGCTTTCTGCTCAACCCCAACGGCAAAGATCTGCTCAAAGAGATACAGTTTCATACCAAGACCATTCGGCATGAGCTGGCCAAGCGCATCAGAAACCAGGTGCGCGTAGTGCCCGAGTTGATTTTCTACATAGATGAAAGCGCTGAGTACGCTGCCAAGATGGACAAGATCATTTCGCAGCTAGACATTCCCGGCGAATCCAAAGAAGACCCTACCAACCCGTTCCATTCTCCAGAAGATGAGGAGGAAGACGACTTCTATGACGAAGACGAAGACCTGGAGAACGAGGAAGAGGACGAAGACACCCGCGACCGCTAGACTGCGCCGTCGCTCACCAAGCCTGAGATACTAAACCCAACATGCAGTACGATCCTATCAAGCGCGTCTTAGGTGACGCGTTCAATAAAACCCCATTCCTGCGCAAGGTTTTCTACAACCTGCTAGACTTGCTTTTACTTAGAACCTGGCACATTCACAAAGAACTGAGAGCCTGGGGAAAAGGCAGACGCCAACAACCGCTTCAGATCCTGGATGCGGGGTCTGGCTTCGGGCAGTATTCTTACTACCTAACTGGCATGAGCGAGAAATGGCGCGTGTTGGCCGTAGACGTGAAGGATGAGCAGATTGCAGACTGCACCAACTTCTTCCAGAAGATCAACCGCCGCAACGTGATCTTCCGCAAGGAGGACCTGGTGACCTACCGCGAGCCGCAGGAGACCTTTGACCTGGTCCTTTCTGTAGACGTGATGGAGCATATCTTAGAAGACGTAGAAGTGTTCAAGAACTTCTACGCCTCTATGAAGCCCGGCGGAATGGTGTTGATTTCTACGCCTTCAGACCAAGGTGGCTCAGACGTGCACGGTGATGATGAGAGCTCCTTCATTGAAGAGCACGTGCGCGACGGCTACAACATTCAAGAGATACAAAACAAATTGAAGAGTGCTGGCTTTAGCCGTACAGAGGCGCATTATTCCTACGGCACGCCGGGCAAGATTTCCTGGCGCCTGAGCATGAAGTACCCTATCTTGATGCTGGGCGCTTCTAAGCTGTTCTTTGTCATTTTGCCATTCTATTATTTGATAGTATACCCGTTCTGTCTGGTATTAAACTGGCTGGACACCAACACCCGGCATGAAACAGGCACGGGATTGATTGTGAAAGCCTGGAAATAGCAGAAACCTTCTCTTAATGAGGCGGTTCTTACTAGCAGAGAAGGACGAAGGCGTTTTTGGCTTGTTTTCCGGAAAACAGGCTAAAAACGCGTAAGCCGACTTAGGTTTTGACAACAGCCAGAGAAAGCCTACCTTCGACGATTATTGTCAAGGTCCCCCTAATTCTTACAAGTTATGATAGAGTTAGTTAGAACAGATTCAGGTAACCAGGATTTTGCAGAACTGGTGTTTCTGCTGGATGCCGAACTCCATGTACGGGACGGAGACGATCATTCTTTCTTTGCGCAGTTCAACAAGATTGACGCCATTAAGCAGGTAGTGGTGGCCTACCAGGACGAGCAGCCCGTAGGGTGCGGTGCCTTCAAGCCGTTTAGTTTTGGTGTGGCCGAAGTCAAGCGCATGTTTGTACAGCCAGAGTTCAGGGGCTTGGGCATTGCCGGACAGATCTTGCAGGAACTGGAAAGCTGGGCCTCAGAGCTAGATTTTAAGCACTTGGTGCTGGAGACGGGCAAGGCCATGCCAGAAGCCATCAGGCTGTACACCAAAAGCGGCTATGAAGTCATTCCCAACTACGGGCAGTACGCCAACATTGAAACCAGCGTGTGCATGAAAAAAGAGCTGCAACTAGAAAATGCTAGCCGGTAATCAATTGACGGGCTTTAAGATAGAAGCATAACTTGCCAGAATACAGAACCCTTTGTCACCAAAACAGTACACGCAACCTGAATAGCCCGTAAAGCCGTTCACTCAATCATTCAATCACTCCTTCACTCATTCCCCTTTTAGATGAACGTTGCCCTTTTTATCGCGAAGCGGTACTTCTTCACCAAGAAGAAGCGCAACATCATCAACATCATCTCCATTATTGCCATGATTGGCGTGGGCGTAGGCACCATGGCCCTCATTGTGGTGCTGTCTGTGTTCAACGGCCTAGAGGATTTGATAAGGTCCCTGTACGGTAAGTTTGACCCCGAAATCAAAATCACCTCTGTAGAAGGCAAATCCTTTGAAACCGATGCCGCCTTTCTGGAGAGAATCAGAAAAACACCCGGCGTGGTCCTGCTCACCGAGGTCATAGAAGACAACGCCTTGCTCCGCTACAATGACCGCCAAATGGTAGTAAAGGTGAAAGGTGTCAGTGACAACTACCACAAGCAGAACCAAATAGACTCTGCCATTGTAGACGGCGATCACCGCCTCAAGCGTGGCGAACAGCAATACGCGCTCATTGGACGCGGCGTGCAATACCAACTATCTATTAGACCAGAGAATCCGTTCTCACCGTTGCAGTTCATGTATCCCAAGGCGGGCAAGAAAGTCACCTTGAACCCAGAGAACGCCTTCAGGCAGTTGGGTATTCAGGCAGGCGGGGTCTTCGCCATTGAGCGGCAGTATGATGACCAATACGTGTTTGTGCCGCTAGACTTCGCGCAGGAACTGCTAGGCTATGAGAATAAGCGCACGGCCCTTGAGGTGAAGGCAGACTCGCCAGGAAACATTGACAAAGTCAAGAACGCCCTGCAAGAAAAGCTGGGACCGGCCTTTCAAGTACAGAACAGCGAAGAACAGCACGTGAGCCTCTTGCGCGCTGTCAAGGTAGAAAAGCTGTTTGTGTTTGTGACCTTTACGTTTGTCCTGCTCATCGCGTCCATCAACATTTTCTTCTCCCTGTCCATGCTGGTGCTGGATAAGCAGAAAGACATTGCCATTCTAGCGTCTATGGGTGCCGACCCGGGCACCATTAGAAAGATATTCCTACTAGAGGGCGCAATCGTGGCCTTTACAGGAGCGGTGGTAGGCTTGGTGATTGGCGGAGGCATCTGCTGGGCGCAACAGACCTTCGGGATTGTGTCCATGGGCATGACTACCTCAGTGGTAGAAGCCTATCCGGTACTCATGCGCGTAGAGGATTTTCTGTTCACGGCCGCCGCCATTATTGTCATCACCCTACTGGTTTCCATAAGACCGGCCCGCAAAGCCGCCTCTCTTTCCATCAGAGACAATCTCTAATTCCTGAATTCCGTTTTTAGCCTCTTTCCTGGGAAATAGCCCAAAACAGAAAAGCACCGTCCCTTCTTCCTAAAGGAAAAGGTTAGGATGAGGGGGCTGGCGTGAAGGTTTTGTAGAGACTAGGCACTGCCTCGTCTCCCACACATTGCCTTCTTTTGCAAGGTTTATCTGCCGGTGTGAACACCCCCATCCGCCCCTCAAGGGTGGAGCCTGCAACTTGTAACGTCCTTGGCACAGACGCTCGCAGGTCCTGCCGGACGCTACGAAGTCCTTTGAGCAGAGGCCTTTGCTACCCGCACCCAATCCAGTCTTTCCGATGAGTCGCCTAAGCAGGTTGCCGCCTCTGACAGGCCAGCGTTAACTACAAAGCAAAACATGTCAATTACCAAGAAAGTAGCCATGCAAAGGAGGCAAGCTGGTACAGCGCGAGGCGGGAAGACGGGGCCCCGCGGCCGTGAGCGCTTAACGGTGAGGATGAAACAAGGCGGCATAAGGGCATCGGAAGAAAGAACCTTCTCAGGCATAGCCAACGGAAGTGCATAAGATATTACAGGCGGGAAGGCGGTTGTGGTTGTTGGTGATAACACCAACAACGGCAGGAGCTCAAAAGAGTGAGACATCAAATAGCAATAGACAATCAACAATCACAAACCCGTTTTTCGCCTATTTTCCAGAAAACAAGCCAAAAACGCTTTCTCCTAACCTTCTGCCGAGTCTTCAGTTTAATAAACATCATCGTTGCACAGCAGACGCATTGCTTGTACCTTCGCTAGCCTATGAGTACACCAGACAAACGCCTTTTTCTATTAGACGCCATGGCGCTCATCTACCGCGCCCACTTCGCGTTCAGTAAAAATCCTAGAATCAATTCCAAGGGCATGAACACCGGCGCCGCGTTGGGCTTCACCAACACCTTGGTAGACCTGCTCAACCGCGAAAAGCCTACCCACATTGGCGTCTGCTATGATGCGCCTTCCAAGACGTTTAGGCATGACAGCTTTGTAGAATACAAGGCCAACCGCCAGGCCATGCCCGAGGACATTTCCATCGCCATCCCCTATGTGAAGAAGATTGTGGAAGCCTTTGGCATACCGGGCATGATGCTGGACGGGTTTGAGGCGGATGACATCATTGGAACGCTTTCCTGCAAAGCCGAAAAGGCCGGCTATGACGTCTTCATGATGACGCCAGACAAGGACTACTACCAATTGGTGACAGACCATGTGTTTGTCTACAAGCCCGCTTTTCTGGGAAATGCCATAGAGGTGATTGATAAAGCCAAGGTGCTGGAGCGCTGGGAAATTAGTGATGTAAAGCAAGTCATTGATATTCTGGGCCTGCAGGGCGATGCCGTGGACAACATTCCGGGCATACCAGGCATAGGCGAGAAAACCGCGAAGACGCTCATTCAGAAGTACGGCTCTGTGGAGAACCTCATTGCCCATTCACATGAGTTGAAAGGCAAGCAGAAGGAGAACGTGGAGAAGTTCGCGGAGCAGGGCCTCATGTCTAAGGAACTGGCCACCATCCATCTGGACGTGCCCATTGACTTTGATGAGCAAGGCCTGTTGTATGAAGGACCCGATGTGGAGAAACTGGCGGCGCTCTTTGACGAACTGGAGTTCAGGCAACTGGCTACCCGCGTGCTGGGTACCGCCTCGCCCGCCGTCCCCAAACCCATTTCCAACAAGCCCACGGTGGGCAAAGGGTTCAAATCAGACAAGCCCATGGGCCAGACGTCTCTGTTTGACATGCCCGCCAATGAGACCGTTGTCCAGGAAGAAGGTGAGGAAACTACTTCAGGTACCTACATCACAGGCGTCAGAAAAACTATTGACACTACCCTGCATGAGTACCACCTGCTTACTACCCCAGAGCAGCGAGCGCAACTTTTAAAATACCTGAAACTCCAGAAGGAAATCTCTTTTGACACCGAGACCACCAGCATAGACGCCATCACCGCGCGCTTGGTGGGCATCTCGTTCTGTTACATCCCCGGCGAGGCCTATTACATTCCGGTGCCGGCAGATGACTATGAAGCCACGCTAGAGATTGTGCAGGAGTTCAAGGAAATACTGGAAAGCCCCAGTATCACCAAGATTGGCCAGAACATCAAGTATGACCTAGTGGTCTTGCAACGCTACGGCATTGACGTACAAGGACCGCTCTATGACACCATGCTGGCCCACTACCTCCTGGAGCCCGACATGCGCCACAACATGGACCTGCTGGCTGAAACGTACTTGCATTACACGCCTATTGCCATTGAGACGCTGTTAGGCAAAGGCAAGAACCAGCTCACCATGGATAAGCTGCCACCGCTCCAAATCTATGAATACGCTTGCGAGGACGCGGACGTCACGCTTCAACTTAAGAACTACTTTGACCCGTTGTTGGAGAAGCAAGGCCTTAAGAAGCTGTTTAATGGGGTAGAGAACCCCTTGCTACGCGTACTGGGTCACATGGAGCGCGAAGGCGTGAGTATTGACGCCGAAGCCTTGGGAGAATCCTCTCAAGTGCTGCAAACCAGCATCCAGGAGATTGAGCAGAAAATCTTCAACTTGGCCGGCATGGAGTTCAACATCGGGTCGCCTAAGCAGTTGGGTGAGGTGCTGTTTGACCGACTGCAACTGGGCGGTAGCAAGATTAAGAAAACCAAGACGGGCCAGTACGCCACCGGTGAGGAAATCTTGTCCAAGCTGGCCTTTGAGCATGAGATTGTGCAACTCATTCTGGACCATCGGCAGCTCACCAAGCTCAAGAGCACCTACGTAGACGCCCTTCCGCAATTGATTTGCCGTGAGGATAACCGTCTGCACACGTCGTATAACCAAGCCGTGGCCGCCACGGGTAGGTTGAGTTCTACCAATCCCAACCTGCAGAACATTCCAATTAGAACGGAGAAAGGCCGTGAGATACGCAAAGCTTTCGTGCCAAGGGATGAGAAGCACGTCTTGCTTTCTGCAGATTATTCTCAGATTGAGCTACGCATCATGGCGCATTTTAGCAATGACGCCACCATGAAAGAAGCCTTCCAGAAGGGTTTGGACATTCACTCGTCTACCGCGGCCAAGGTGTTCCACGTGCCCGTAGACCAGGTGGACAGTGACATGCGCCGGAAGGCCAAGACCATTAACTTCGGGATTATCTACGGTATCTCAGCGTTTGGTCTGGCAGAGCGGCTGGCTATTCCAAGAAGAGAGGCCGCCGAGATTATTGAGGCGTACTTCCAGGAGTTTCCGGCGGTGAAGCAGTACATGGACAGTGCCATCAACGAAGCCCGCGAACAGGAGTTTGTGGAGACCTTGCTGGGCCGTAGACGCTACTTAAGGGACATCAACAGCCGTAACCAGAACGTACGCGGCTACGCCGAGCGAAATGCCATCAACGCCCCAATCCAGGGCACGGCGGCAGACATCATCAAGATTGCCATGATCAATATTGACCAGTGGCTACGCGATGAGAAACTTGCCAGCCGCATGATCTTGCAGGTGCATGATGAATTGGTGTTTGACGTGCTCAAAGAAGAACTACCCTTGGTGCAGGCCAAAGTAGAGGAGCTCATGAAAAACGCCTTCCCGCTGAGCGTACCCATGGAAGTGGGCATGGGCACCGGCGACAACTGGTTGCAAGCCCATTAACCGTTTTTGGCCTGTTTTGCAGAAAATAAGCTAAAAACGAAGGTAGATTATAAAAAGTAGAGGAAGCCCGTCACTAGGCTTCCTCTACTTTTTAATGTGAGAAACATAAATTACTTGGGTCTATAGGTTGCAGTCGCCGTCGTCTTGTCTCCAGCCCTACTGGACACTTGTTGCAGCCTTAGCATAGTAGAAGAAAGCTCTAGCACTTTAAATTCTTGGTTGGCTAAGAAGAGCTTGCTGCCGTAAAGCTCCCACGTTCCCTCTTCTAAGAAAGAAATCTGGCATTCGTCTGTGCCGGGGTTCATCTCATAGGTGCCGTTCTCCAGGAAAATGAGTTCATCGTCTTTCTGGCAGTCTTCCATCTGGGCGTACACGTCCTCAGGAGGGCTGTCATTGCGCTGTACGGTCTGCGCAGATAGGAGCCAGGTTTTGTAAAGAAACTGTTTCTGGTCGATGGGCTCAGGGCCTTTCTTGCAGCTTGCCACCAAAAAGAAAGCCAAGAGAGAAACTGTCACATACACGGAGCGTCTGTTCATAAGAAAGGGGTTGCTTACCACAAGGTACAAAAAAAGGCCCAGCAGATGCCGGGCCTTTTCTATAGGCAATTCACCAGAATAAGCTTACGGGATCAATACCGCTCTAAACTGAGTAACGTCAACGGTTGGGATGGTAGAACCGTACTTGGCGTTGATGGCTCTGATCATCTCATTGGCGATGATGGCGTAGCCGCGTTGGGTTGGGTGCACCCCGTCCAGAGAGAACAGGTTGCCTGTGATGAACGCCGGCGAGTACGCCACGCCGTTCAGCATGAAACCGCTCTGAATGCCGTTGAAGAACGCATAGGCATCAAACACCGCCAGGTTCTTAGAGGCAGCCTGTGCTTTGATGATGTTGTTAAACGCCGTGGTGGCAGTAGCAATCTCTGCTTGCTCATCTGCATCTAATACCAGCGCGCTTGGGAACGGATTCTCACCGCTTAAGCCAAACATCTTAGTAGTGTCAATCTGGAAAGCCGTCAGGTACTGTACCAAGGCCACGTTAGGGTTGCTTGGGCTTTGGGATCTGGCCAGGTCTCTCCAGTATTTACCCGTTGCCGTACCAACCAATGGCAAGTAAGGAGCAGCGGTAAGCGTGAACAAGGTAGTGCCGCCGTTAGCGTCTTTGATGTCAGACTTAGGAACCACTTTACGGGTTGGCGTATTCTTGGTCAAGACCACCACCGCCGGAACCGCTGCTGGCAAAGAAGCCTTAAACGTTGGGCCTACCGTGGTAAAGAAAGGAACCGCGCGCACGTCTGGAATGGTGGCTACAATACCTTCTGTGTTGTTAGCAGCAAGGGCGTTCACCATTTCAGTGTAGTTGGCCTCAAAATCTGCGGTAGGCGTGATAAAGCTGGCAAATGCACCGGCTGTAGCATATCCTAACACGTCATTGTTTCCTAGCCATAAGCTAAAGAACGTTGGCGCGCTGGTAGAAACTCTTTCAAGATATGTCTGGAAAGAGTTGTCAGGTTGGATTCTCTCAAAGAATGGGTTAAAGCCCTGTGGGTTATTCAAGCCATACCCTTGAATCTTAATATCAGAGACTCTGATGCCCGGGACCCCGTAGTTGTTAATGCCGCCGGTGTATTTAGTCAGCAAAGGCGTCTTGCCATCTGCGCCCATGCCTCTCACGGCCAACTGTGTAGTAACCGTGCTGGTGATAGGGCTACCCGTGCTGGTAAAACCCGTCAGTCTCAAATAACCAGAACCATTCCTCTGCTCTAAAGAGAAAAGCGGCTGAGTGAACTCGCCGCCACCCACGTAAGAGAACTGGTTGGCCAGGATGTTAGGGTAAGAGTTCAGCTGGCCTTCTAGAGAAAGACCGTTGTCTTGGTAGCCCGCCGTAAGCGAGTTACCAACTGCCACGTACTTTGTCAAGTCCAGAGAACCAGCGCTTAAGGTGCGGTCATCTTCAAACTCAGGATCACAACCGGCAAGCAGGATAGAGCTGGAAAGAAACGCCGCAGCCCCAATTTTATAGAAGAAATTTTTCATGTTCATTAACCAAATTAGAATTTATAGTTAACCCCTACACCAGGAATATACGCCACTGATTTAAAGGTTCCGGCCACGCCACCAGACTTGCTGGCGTCATCTGTGCGCTCTTTCTTGTTTACATAAAGGAAAGAGGCGTCTAAGTCTACACTCTCTGTCAACTTAAGAGTTAGACCCACAGAAACTCCTCTAGAGTCTGAGTCTGGCGTCTCTGGCGTCAAATAACCGTCCTGCACCGGAGACTGGTCATAGTAACCACCGGCTCTCAAAGTCATGATGTCTGATAAAGCGTACTGGGCACCTAGTCTAAAGATGTAAGAGTCTTCATACTCACGCGGGCTTACAGACTCATAGCTGGTAGAACCAGGTACCCGCTGCGAGCCCCTTACGTTGTCATTGAACTCAAACGTCAAGGCTTTGTAGGCGCTCCACTCTACGCGTTGCACGTCTGCGGCAATGGTCAAACCATCCACCGGCTTGAAACCAATACCCAAGGTAATGTTGGCTGGCAACGGAAGGGTTGCGTTGAACTTGTCAGCTTTAAATTGAGAAGCAATCAAAGGCGAAGTAGGCAGCGTGAAGGTCACGTCTCCTTCGTCTACCTTCATGTCTACTTTAGAGCGGTACGTCAAGCCAAAGGAAAGTTTCTCTGTGGCCTCAAAGTACACGCCGGCGTTAAAGCCAACGCCAAACGCACCACCGTCCAGCTCAATGCCAGCCTCCTGGCCGTTGGCGGCCGTCAATGGAATGCTGCGCTGCAGGTTGACACTACCCACGGCCAGTACCAGTCCGCCACCCACGCCAAGCTTGTCTGTGATTCTGTAGCTTACCGTTGGCTGAATGTAAACGGCCTGCAAGGTCAGTTCATTTAGACCAAAGCGTCCCTGCCATGATTTTCCCCAGTTTACAGAGCTGCCATACGGCGTGTACACGCCAATACCAAAACGCACTGGGCTTTCTGAGGGGCCATAAGAGGCATATACCTGAAACGGCGTGCCAATAGGGTTGTCAGATTCAGTTTCTGCAAACCCAGGAGAAGGCTCACGGTACCTGGTTTTAGAATTAAGGGCGCTTACGCCTAGCTGGATGCCGTTCTGTCTCAGGTGCGCCAAAGCACCCGGGTTAAAGAAGATGCTACTCTGGTCTAATGCTAGCCCGGTTCCGGCGTGCCCCATCCCTATCTGCTTTTGCCCCTGGAGGTTTGCTTGGTATCCTCCGGCATTGGCAACGCCTGCGGTGAGCACGGCACTGCCCAGAAAGGCTAAAAATTTACTTTTCATGCGTTGGTTTGTTAAATTCTGGTTAACTGGATAGTGTGAGTTTGTTAACCAAAGATAGAAAAATTGGAATGATATTCTAATACTAGTATGCATACGCACTATATATTTAATTTTTATCAAAGATTTGGCCATAAAGCGGCTTTTTGGCACGGCCCACTGCCTCAGGGTAAGGTTTAAACGTGACATCAAATGAAGAAAACAAGCACGATTTGTCCATCCCTTTTAGCGCATTTGCGTTAAGCCATTTCAAGCTAAAAGAAAGGTGTCTATGTATGACGTTTTAATAGTAGGCGGCGGCCCAGCCGGGTTGAGCGCCGCCATGTTGCTAGGAAGGTGCTTAAGAAAAGTGGCGCTGTTTGATACCGGCGAGTACCGCAACTCTTATTCGCATGCCATGAACGGCTTCATAACCCGGGATGGCACACCCCCTGGTGACTTCCTGCAACTGGGGCGTGAAGACCTGGCCAAGTATGAGGTGGATTTTAAACAGCGGCGCATCACCAAGCTCTGTAAGAAAGGAGACCTGTTCCAAGCCATAGATGAGGACGGGCAGGCCTATCTCTCCAGAAAAGTGCTACTGGCTACCGGTCTCACAGACAGATGGCCCCAGATACCGGGCGCCGAACCCTTCTTTGGCACCAGCATTCACCATTGCCCTTACTGTGACGGCTTTGAGTCTAAGAACAAACCGCTGGCCGCCTACGGCAAGGCCCGCAAAGCCATAGGCCTGTCACTGTCCTTAAAGACTTGGAGCAATGACGTGATGATGTTCACAGACGGCACCAACAAGCTTACCCGCGAGGACAAAGCCCTGCTGGACCGCAACGGTGTTACCTATACCACAGCTCCCATTGCCAGAATTGAAGGCGAAGGCGGCCAGATGCAGCGCATTGTCCTGCAGAACGGGAAAATAGAAGAGCGGCAAGCCCTGTTTTTCGCCACGGACTCTGACCAGCGCTCAGACCTGGCCAGCCAGCTGGACTGCGATTTTACCAGCAAGGGCGTGGTACGCACCTACCGGCACCAAGAGACCAATGTGCAGGGCCTCTACGTAGCCGGTGACTCTGCCCGAGACATGCAGCTGGTCATTGTAGCCGCCGCAGAAGGCACCAAAGCGGCTGTGGCCATTAACATAGAATTGCAGAAGGAGTTTAGACAGTAGGGTGTAGACGTAAGATGGGAATGAACCTGTTGATTAAATGTCAGCTGTCATTTTTGGCTTGGTTTCTGGGAATTAGGCGGGAAACGATTTAGAATGATACTTGTTGATTTCTTACCATAAGCTAACTTCCACTTAGCTCACCGTGGCTTAACCTACCCGCCGTTGTTGGTGTTCTCACCAATGACCTCAACTGCTTCCCTAGCTGTTATAACTTTTGCTAATGCCTTGGTGCATGCCTTTGGCTGTTCCCTTGGAAATGGCGTTTGCTCCGGTGCGCACTACCTTTCTTGTTGCATTTCTATCGGCTAAGCGCTCACGGCCGCGGGGCCTCGTCCTGGCCCTTCGCACTGCTGTTGTACTCTGGGCCTTTGGCCCCGCCTTTCAGGCGACGAAACAACAGAGGCGCTCAGGACCAAGACTGGTTCTGGTTCCGGTCCTGTAATGGCTTGTTGGCCTAAGGTTCTTCCTCAAGCAAAACCAGTCAATGTCGCTGCAGAGTCATTCGTGCTGCGCACGGTTGTAACTATCTGCTTGCACGTGGCCATGGTTCAAGTCTTTGACTTTGACCCATGACGGCAGGCAGTCTGCGACTGCCGTGGAGCGCTGGCTTCCACCGGCGCATTACGTCCCCTTTGAAGTCGAAGATCCCGGACTTGTTCTGGGAGGGGTAGGGGGAGGACGAGGGCGCTTGCCATATAGAACTGCTGCTACTCAAAGGACCTTGTGGCACGCAGAGCACCTACGGGCTTCTGCGCCAAGGACTAGGCTGTCCTGGATTTCCTATCCCCTGAGGCCTTGGGTTCGTCTTACATCACCTTGCTGCAAGGTACATGCCTATGGGTAAAGGTGCCGTTTTTGGTTTCTTTTCCAGAAAATAGCCCAAAAATGCCATGGTCCGAATAGTGACTGTCTTGCCTCAAAAGACCTCTCAGCGCGAAACTCCAGCAATCGTCTGCGCCTTAGGTCAGGAAAGGGTTTTGTTGGGAATTTTGCCTTGCTTCCTAAAGCTACTTTACCAGGGTCTTCTTTTTCTGCTGGGAGAGTTTCCGGAAGAAGCGGTCTTTGAGGCAGTATTCATGGCCTTCTACCAGTAGGTGCATGGTCAGGTTTTCAATGGCAATGGGCTCGCCTTCGGCTACTTCTGAGATGTTGGTGTAGCGCACGTGGGAGCCGTCCATGATGGTGACCACGCCGTTACCAAACACTTCTACATGGTTACCGCCTTTGATGATGACGCCGGTTTCCTCGCCCAGGCCAATGCCCACAAACTCGGGGCGTTTGGTGACGGCGTGGGCCAGGCGCCCAAAACGGCCGCGCTCCGTAAAATGCGTGTCAATGAAGACGTTCTGGATAAAGCCCAGGCCCTCGGTGGTTTTTACTTCGCCTTTTAACAGGGAGTAGTAGCCGTAGCCTTCATAAATCATGCGGTCAGACATGGCGGCGGCCCCGGCGCTGGTGCCGGCAATGGTGACCTCGTCATGTTGGTAGCGCTGGAGCATGAGGGCGTGCAGGTTGGTGTTGGCCAAAAACTCTTTCAAGCGCAGTTGGTTACCGCCGGTAAAGAAGATCACCTCGGCCTCATGGATGCGGTCTAAATATTCTGGCTTGTCGGCTATGTTGTCTTCATCTATGTGCATAAAGCGCACGCTGCTGCAACCCAGCTCCTCAAAGGCTTCTTTGTAGGCCTGGCCAGACTCCAGCGGCTCTAGCGTGGCCGTGGTGATCACCTCAATGTTGGAGTCTTTGCTGCAGATTTCGCCCCGTATCAAATTGATGAGTCCGTCATCATCGCCGCCGCCCAACGCTATCAAGGTGCCTTTTGGTTCTTTCATATATTCCTTAGGTAAACAGGTGAATTGTCTAAAACCTGTGCTTTTGTGGCAAAAGTCGCATCTACTAAAGAGATGTTCGTATAAGACATAACTTAAAAGCCCACCCTCAAGTTATAAAAACCTGCTTGTTTCTGCTTAATGGCTGGAGGGGGCGGTTGGCTTAAGATAAAAAGCATGCTAAGGACCGCCAGTAGAAGAACTCAGCAACTGTAAAAAGAACTGCCACGCATCCGTCTGGCTGGTACCCTGGGTACGGCCTGCTGCTTGCGGATAGTACGTCGTTTTTGGGTTGTTTTCTGGAAAACAGGCTAAAAACGGTTTACTAAAGGTGATGAACGTCATCTATGAAATGCCGTCGTAAAATACCAACTTTGCCTCATTCATTCCTCCGTAACAACTTTTGCTATGAAAATAGAGCAGTTTGAAGACAAGGGCCTGGCCCATTATTCATACATCATCATGAGTGATGCTGAGATTGCCGTCATTGACCCCACCCGTGACCCCAAGCAGTACGAAGAGTACGCCATGGTGCATGACGCCCGCATCACCACCATCATAGAAACCCACCCGCACGCCGACTTTGTGAGCGGTCACCTGGAGCTCGCCGAGGCCAAGGACGCCACCATCTACGTGAGCGAACTGCTGGGCGCCGAATACAAGCACACTCCCTTTGACGACGGCGACGAGATCAAGCTGGGCAAAGTGACCCTGCGCGCCATCAACACCCCGGGCCACTCGCCAGACAGTATTTCTATTCTGCTCTTAGACGAAGAAGGGAAAGAGCACGCCGTCTTCACCGGTGACACCCTGTTCATTGGCGACGTGGGCCGCCCCGATCTGCGCGAGAACGTGGGCAACCTGACGGCCAGTAGAGAAGAACTGGCCCGCCAGATGTACCACTCCACCCGTGAGAAGCTGATGACCCTGCCAGACCATGTGCTGGTGTACCCGGCGCACGGCGCGGGCAGTCTTTGCGGCAAGGGCATGAGTAGCGCCAACAGCAGTACCATTGGCGACGAGAAGCGCACCAACCCGGCCCTGCAACCCATGTCTGAAGATGCGTTTGTGCAGTACCTCACTGCTGACCAGCCTTTTGTGCCCAAGTATTTTGAGCATGCCGTAGCCATTAACCGCAAAGGCGCGCCCAAGTATGAGTCTTCTGTGAAGCGCGTGCCCGTAGTGCCCGCAGACCATGAACTGGAGAAGGACGCCCTGGTGATTGACACCCGTCCGCAGGCGCAGTTCAAGAAAGGGCACGTACCCAACTCCATCAACCTGCAGGACGGCGGCAAGTTTGAGACCTGGCTGGGTTCTATTGTCTGGCCCACAGAGCAGTTCTACATTGTGGTGGAGAACGAGGACAAGATGAAGGAGATCATCAGCAAGACGGCCCGCATTGGCTACAACCGCCTGATTCTGGGCGCGCTCACCTGTCCGCCCAACGCCACGGACACGAGCATGGAGCTGAACCTGGAAGACTTTAAGCAGCACCCAGATAACTACACCATTGTAGACGTGCGCAACTGGAACGAGATCAAGCAGCGCAAGATCTTCCCTAACGCCCTGGAGATTCCCTTGCCAGAACTTAGAGAGCGCGTGCAGGAAGTGCCGGCAGACAAGCCCGTAGTCATTCACTGCGCCGCTGGCTACCGTTCTGCCGCCGCTACCAGCATCATCAAACCTGGCATTGTAGGCGTACCCGTGTATGACCTGGGGGACGCCATCTCGCAGTTTTAGTGCATTAGGTAAACCTTGAAAATTAGGGCAAGACTGAGATTATATTTAAAGCAGGCCGGCTATTTTCTAGCGGGCCTGCTTTTTATTTTTATGGTTGGCGCCTTTTTGCGAAAGATGAATGTGAAAAACTCATCTGCCATAATGGTGCTTCTGTCCTTGTTGCTTTTCATTGGTCTGCAGATTTCTACAGGCTACAAGTTGCTACCCCAAGGCACAAAAGGACGGTGGCGTAAACTTGTTACTATTACCTTTTTAGTAGTAATGCTCCTCCTCTTTAAGACCTATTACAATGAAGTGGCAAATCTCTCCTTAAGCTGCATAGGTAAAATGTCAGACACAAGCCGGGTCATGAACTACATAGGCTTTAGTTTGTGGATTTCTTTCGGGATTTGGGAGGGGTATCTACTGCTTGCTGAAAAGTTAAAATCGTCAGGCACTATCAAGATTGTGTAAGAGAGAAGACACCCGTTACCATGCTTCACTTTTATCATCATGAAAGTGGTACATCCCGGGCTTGTGTCGGGATATCTTGTGCACAAACTAGACAGACTTTGGCTAAGTGCTGAGGGCTGTTTTTGGCCTGTTTTGTAGAAAAGAGGCTAAAAACGAAAGTAGCCTTGGGGTGTTCCATCAGGTAATACCTCCGTTCTAGGATTTGCTGGTGATAACACTAGTAAAGGCGGCAGAAACATATACACCTTAACTGTACGTGCTTATAGCTTGGGGAATTCCATCAGATCCGAAACGCACAAGCCAATTCCCTCTTTCTGCCCATTTCTAAAATGCTGTGTACCTTTGCTCCTGTACAGAGGGAGTCTTACGGCGTGCATCGCTTTGGTCTTCTCTGGTTTCTAGTCTCACCACCGCGACTTTGTGTTGCTTAGCAAGCGTATGATTTTGGCTTTCAGGTTTTCCTTTTTCTTAGCACTTCTTTTATCGTTCTCTCTTAGCATGCAGGCCCAGATTCTCAATGTGGAGAAGGCGCGGGTGGAGCGGGATTCTTCTAACTACTTCACGGGCAAGCTGGGTGTTAACTTAAACCTGTTCAACAGAGCCACCGGCCGCGAGGGCAAGACCGATCATTTCATTGGCCTTACCGGCAACGGCAACATTGGCTACGTCTCTAAGCACAACACCTATCTTTTGCTAGGCTCTTATAACTATGTACGGTTGCGCAGTGCCACGCAGGTAGAGACCGGGTATGTGCACGGCCGGGTCACGTTCAGGCGGCAGGAGCGGTTGTCATATGAGAGCTTCGGGCAGTTGCAGTATGACTACAACCGGGGTCTGGAGTTACGAGCCTTGGCAGGAGCGGGCATTCGGTTTGCCGTAGTGCGCAAAGAGAACCTGAGGTTTCATCTGGGCACAGGCGTTATGTATGAGCATGAGCGCTGGCACAACCTGCAGGAAGACCGCTACATTAGAAAGCACATGCCCAAGCTTTCTAACTACGCCAGCGTGCGCCTGCCCTTGAACCCGTACCTGGAGCTGAGCACCATTCATTACTACCAGGTAGGCTATGACCAACCACATGATCAGTTCAGGCACCGGTTCAGTGGCGACGTGTCCTTGGCCGTGAAGGTGAATACGTGGTTGCAAATCACCACCAACTTTGCGCACACCTATGAGAACCAACCCATCGTGCCTATTCCCAACTACCTCTACAGCCTCACCAACGGCCTGCAGGTAAGCTTCTAAAAAGAGTTTTGAGTCTAGAGTCTTGAGCCATTTTTGGCCTGTTTTCTGGGAATTAGGCCAAAAACGGTTAAGTACGGGGCAAGCTAATGCGCAGGAGACAAGGCAGTGCCGTTGTCTCTGCAAATTTGTGTAGATGTGTCTGAACGTAAACCTCTCATCCTAACCTTCTCCCTCAAGGGAGAAGGAACTGGGCTATTCCGTTTTCGGCCTGTTTTCTGGGAAATAGGCTGAAAACGTTTTGCCTTTTTCAACAATTGGCCATCAGCAATTGACAATGAACAACCTGTTGTCATCCATAAACAGACTCAGGACTCAGGACTAAACCTTCGGTTGGCTTTCTTCTGGCCTATCTTCTTCTTGGCTTCTATGCGTTTCTGGACGGAGGCTTTAGAGGGCCGAGTTTTCTTGCGGGGCTTGGGGCGGTGCAAGGCCTGTTCCAGGGTCTCATAGAGTTTCTGGGTGGCCAGTTCCTTGTTCACTAATTGGCTGCGGTCTTCCTGGCTGGCCAGGTGTAGAAAGCCTTCCTTGTTCAGGCGCGGTGCCAGTTTCTCTAACATCAGCTCCTTCTGCTCTGGGCTGAGCAAGGCTGAGTTCTCAATGGAGAACCACACCTCCACGCGGCTTTCTACCTTGTTCACGTTCTGCCCGCCGGGGCCGCTGCTGCGCGAAGTCTGAAAAACTAATTCTGGGCTTAGGTCTGGGAGTGTCATAAGGACTGGGTACGCATGAAAGTACGCATAAGGGGGTACTTGCTCAAAACTGATGGCTGGATTGTGGGTTTTGTGGCAAGCAATTATTTCATAAACAGGTTTTTACGGTTGGCTAAAACTGTCCGGAGAGCCAGAATCTGTTCGGTTTTTAGTGTACGCTTGTCCGGTAGCGGACATATTTTGTTCGGTGCTGGACATAATGAAAATAAAAAACAGGCTTAAAATGGTCAAAATCAAGGTTTTAGGGTTGTGGCACAGCGTTTGGATATAATAGTTCAAGAGCAAGGCAACCCACCGAAGGTCATGTGCATCTTACCAATAGAAACCAGATGTACCACAAGAGGAAATGACCTTCGGCACCAGAAAAAAACTTTGAAATCTGGTGCAACTAATTAAGAATCAGATAGTCTCTTAAACAAACCATTAAATAGTAAAGCCATGAAATTGATCGTATTATTGTTCGCCGCTTGTATAGGTTCTAGTTTTGCACTAGACAACGCATTAAGCACTGTAGACTACAAGCAAGAAGTTATTTATGTGAACCAGAACGGGACACAAGTTTTATCACCAGAAGACCATGCGCAGTCAGAGACTTTGGCCTCTTACGCTCAGATTGCCTCTCTATAAAGCTTGCCCGTTTTTAGCTTGTTTTCTCAAAAACAGCCCAAAAGCATCACATAAGATACTTAGTCCCCCTTCTTTCTTTTCCCAGACGGAGAAAAGATGCCTTTGATGAAATCCAGCGGTGACTCTGTTGGCTCTTTCACTATCACATACCGGATGGAGAAAGCGCTGCCCAGATTGAACCACTCCTCGTGACGTAGATGAAATGCCGGCTTCAGGTCGGCGGATAGGACAAACGGGAGCCCGTTGATTTTATACTCCAGGCCGGCTATGACGTCAAACCCATAGACGGCCCCATAGTCCTTCAGTTTCCCGCCGTGCGCGCCCGCGCCCATGTAGTAGTTCAGGCGTTTTCCTAGAATGTTAAAATGTTGTTCGGCCAGCACCGTGGCCATTACCTCGCGGGGGGCGGCAGTGGCCAGACCCTCCAGCGTGGTTTTTTCAAATATCTTCTGTTGTATGGTCAGGCCCACTACCTCTTTACCCACCCGTATGCCTGCGGCCGTCCGGTATTTCTGAGCCAGGCCCGGGGTCATGGATAGAAGCCCCGCCGCCAAGACCAACACTAGTATTCTCTTCATGTTCTAGAATACGCAACAAATCCCACATCTGGTATAACCACTCTAACAAGTTGACAGAATTTCTTCTGCCAGCATGGCCAAAATATGCCCTTTAGATAGAGGGTAATGCCTTTTCCTTGAGACAGATGCAGTAGCCTGTGAGACAGGGAAAGGAAAGAAATAAAAGAACTACGAAAAAATTCGTGTTAAAAGTTTTCCTTTTACGAAAGTGTTCGTATAATTGAGTACGAAAACAATCGTAGTTAAGAATTCAGTTTACCAACATGACCAATCAGACCCCGCCGCTTAAGCCCACCGAGACCGAACTAGAGATCCTGCAGATTCTCTGGCAGAACGGTCCCAGCACGGTGCGCTTTGTCAATGAGGCCCAGAACAAAGTAAAGGAGACCGGCTACACCACCACGCTCAAACTCTTGCAGATCATGCATGAGAAGAACCTGGTGTCACGGGATGAGGAAAGCCGCTCTCATTTGTACCAGGCCGCCGTCACCGAAGAAGACACCCAGAAGCATTTGCTGGACCGTTTTCTGGACACCGCCTTCAGGGGCTCGGCCATGAAGCTGGTCATGCAGGCCTTGGGCAACCGGTCCACTACCCCAGATGAGTTAAACCAAATCAAGAACCTCTTAAAACGCCTGGAAGATGACTCCCACAAACCTACTCCATGAGGTACTGCCGCAGGCTAGCCTCAACGCCCTGGGCTGGACCCTGCTACATTCTGTCTGGCAGGGCGCGCTCATTGCCATTCTGTTGGCGGTCTTGCTCAGGTTGATGCACCGTCATTCTGCGGCCACCCGCTACCGCGTGGCCTGGACTGGCCTGATGGCCTTGGTAGTGATGGCCGCTATCACTTATTATAAGCTGTATGAGCCCGTGGCACCGCCAGTTTCTATAGCGAGTATCTCTGGTGCGGCAAGTACCACGCAAGTTGTAACCGGTGCAGAAGTAACCAATGCTCAGGGTTTCTGGGAAAAGGCGGCCACGCAAGGACAGACTTATTTTGAACAGCACCTGCCCTCCATTGTATTGCTATGGCTGTTGGGTATGGTAGTGATGGGCATGCGCTTGTTAGGCGGTTGGGTATACGTACAGCGCTTGCGATCCTACAGAGTGCAGGCCGTGCCTGAGGCCTGGCAACAGAAAGCCGAAGAAGTGGGCAGGCAGCTAGGACTCAAGCAGGCCGCGGCCGTGGCAGAATCTGCCTTGGTGAAAGTGCCCATGGTCATTGGTCATTTAAAGCCGCTCATCTTATTGCCGCTGGGCACTTTGGCCGGGCTGTCCACCGCTCAGATAGAAGCCATCCTGGCGCATGAACTGGCCCACGTGCACCGCAAGGACTACCTGCTCAACCTGCTACAAAGCTTGGTAGAAACTTTGTTTTTCTTCCATCCGGCGGTGTGGTGGATCTCTGACTGTATTAGAACCGAACGCGAACATGCCTGTGATGACCTGGCCATCTCCGTTTGCGGTGATTCGCTTACCTATGCTTACGCTTTAACCCATTTAGAAGAACTACTCATGAAAAATTCAAACCCGGCTCCCCGCCTGTCTATGGCTTTCTCAGGGCGCCGCCGCTCTTTGTTGAGCCGCATTACCAGACTGGTACAACAACCGGCCCTTAGACCTTCTTTCTCTGAAGGCTTCCTGGCCGCCTGCGCCGTCACCGCCGGTCTGATGGTCTTCTCTGCCAGCGCCTGGGCCAACTACCAAACTCCAGAGGCTCCACAACCAAAGTTGCAGGAACCAGTGGCCGTGCAAGAGCCTGCTCCCCAGAAGCCCTTTCTGGCCACCACTTTGCCGGTTGATGTGGCGGCTACCATAGAAGAAGAACCAGAAGAAGCCTTGACCATGGTGCAGTTAGCCGATGACCTGGTGATTGTGCAGAACAAGAAAGGCAAAGTGGTAGAAGTGTACGTGAACGGCAAGCGCGTACCTAAAAGCGAACTGCCCAAATACCAGGACCGCATAGAGCGCCAATTAAAAGCGGCCAAAAACGCCAAGACCATGTCTGTTGAGGAAACCGAGCGTGCCATGGCCATTGCCAACGGTACTTTAGACGAAGTGGAACGAGTAAGCGTGCAAGCTCCAAGACCGCCTATGGCTCCAAGACAACGGGTAGCCATTAGTAGGGGAACCAGCGTTGGCGGAGGCCGTGGCGTGAACATGGTAGCACCAGTTCCTCCAGTCCCGCCAGTGGCCCCGGTGGCTCCATCATCAAACAAGGCAGAAGACCAGAAACGCTATAAGCAAGACCTGAAGGAATATGAACGGCAGATGGAGGAGTTTCAGGCGCGCATGGAAGAATATGATGCGCGTAAACAAGCGTATCTGTCAGAATATGAAACCAGAGTAGAGGTAAATGAAATAAGACAGGAAGACCACAAAGCCCGCCAAGCTGCCAACGCCAAACGCCAGGAAGACCACAAGCGACGCATGGAAGAGCATGCCGTGCGTATGAAGGATCATGAAAAACGCATGGCCGACCACGCCGTCCGGATGAAGGAACATGAGGAGCGCATGAAAAAGCATGACGCCATGATGAAAGAGCTCAAGTCTGCCTTGGTCTCTGACGGGTTAATCAAATCCAGTGAAGCAGATTATACCTTTAAGCTAGACAAGACCGGTCTGTATGTAGATGAGAAGAAGCAGTCAGACGCGCTCTACCAGAAGTACAAGAAGATCATCGCTTCGGCGACGGGTGAGGACGTGGACATGATGCTGAAGAAAGAAGGCTCTAACTTTACCATCAACACCAACAAAAGCAGTAACAGCAAGAAGTAGACAATTAGTCCTAATTAGCTATCACATACAATCCCCGCTTTCATTTTTGGCCTCTTTTATGAGAAATAAGCCAAAAATGAAAGCGGGGATTTTTGTGTGTACTAGTATTTATACTTTATTCTTCAGTTGGCAAATCACTCTTTGATACCTGGGCCTGTTATAGCGTTGCACTAAAATTGGGTAAATATGCAGAAAGAGGTTGGTGATAAGGAGGCAGCGCGCCTCTTTCAAAGTAGTGGTCAGGAGCATGGTTAGAATCAATACCAAGACGGCAAGAACAGTATGATTCAGCTCAGCTATTTTGGTATCATATTCCGCTTTCTGTAAGGTGGCAATGTTCTTATTGATTGGACTTTTGACTTTCCCTAGCTTGTCCCAGGTTCGCCATTCTAATAGTTTTCTAAAGTAATATACTCCCGCATATCTATATATGGTGCCGCCCTGCTCAAAAGGTTTGGCCTGAAAGTAGGAAGAGTTTAACTCTGGTTTAAAGAGCGAAGCCGTTAAGGAGAACCATAACGTTCCCAGAAGATTGAGAGTCCAGGCAAACCAGAAGCTGGAGTAAGTGAAATACTCACCTGCCCAGTAACAGCCAAACGCCAACAGGGCTGTGATAAGCACACCTACAACCCAGTTTTTAATGTCAGTGCTCAACGCTACAACCATCATTACACATTTAAATTCTAAGCAGATGTCTTGCAGTTGCCTGCTCTCAGTTAAACAGCTTACTTATGCCGGCGTAATCTAGTAGAAGTAACGCGCACACCGTAGTAGGTGGTCCTTTTACCATCTAGTGGAATAGTACTACCTAACTAGCTTCTAGGAGAGGTTTAGCTGATGTAAGTTAATCAATCAACAGGCGTTCTCTGTCATGCTAACCGTTTCTAAGTTTTCCTGCATCCGGTACTTCACTATTTTAGCAATGAGCTCTGTAGGCAGTGGTTGGTTTAAAGGAAACTGCACAGACCCGTTACCTACTTTATAGCCTTTCAAATCCTCCTGAAATGCCTCATGAGAAGTGGGCACGGAGTAGAAGCCAATGTGGTGCACAAACGCCGCGAAGTGTACCAAGGTGCCATGGTAGTCAAACGTAGGCATGCCGTACTTGATCGTCTCTGTTGCCTCGGGCACCGTGGCTTGAACCAATCTCCTCATCTGTTGCAACACGGGCTGAACTTCTTGGGGAAACCCTGCAATGTAGCTGTTAATGTCTTTGGGCGCGGTAGTGATCATAGGCTAAAAGGTTTTTAGTGAGCTATAATAGGAAAGACGTCTGAGATCAAATTTTTCGGGCTAACAGGATGGTGTGGGTGGCTATTGCCTTCTCATGGCTAGGGTAACTTTTTTGGATGCCCTCTACCAACTCAAAACCATTTTGGCGGAGTATGGCGGTAAGGGAGTGGGTCTGGTGGTACTGAATGTACAGGGTATGCTCCCCGTTGCTGCTGGTTTCATAGCCAGATTTCTGCGGGTCACCTTCTATAAAACTAAGGTAGAGGATGCCTCCAGCAGTAAGTACGGTGGCACTATCATAGATCAACTTCTGGCAGTCCTCTTCTGAAAGATACGGAAGACAGAAACCGCAGATTACGGCATCATACGTCCTAGAGACCTGGTCCAGGTCTCTGCAGTCTAACACATAGCAGGTGGCAGTTGGGTTGTTGATCTGGGCCAGTTGCACCATGTTGGGTGCTGCATCCGTGGCCTCAAGGATAAAGTCTGGGCGTTTAGAGAGCAGGTAGCGGGTAATGTTGCCGGGGCCGCAGCCCAGTTCCAGCACGCGGGCGTTTGGCTTGTCTACCAGTTGGCAGAACCGGTCATAGGTATCATCATACAAATCCACGTCCATGAACTTCTCCTGGTAGAGAGAGGCCAACTGGTTCCAAGTGCTGAACGTGGTTTGGTAAGGCTCCATATGAAAACAGGCAATAAACTAAACCGCAAGCGCAAGCCGAAAGACTTGTTGGAAGATACTACTTCTCACCAAAAATGAGAAACAGTGGACGTCTATTTTTTACCAGGCATGGGGTACAATAGCCTGAAGGCGTTAAACACTGCCTGGTGCGTGATGGTGGCGTGGTCTTCTTGCGGCAGATAGTCAAAGAAGACGCTGAGTTGATCATCCTTGGCCAAACGCAGTTTCTCTACCAGTAAATTGGCGTCTACCTCCATTACCCTAGGCAGGTCACTGGGAGTCAAGCCTTCCTTGCCTACGCCAATGTACACCTGAGTTTCTTGCTTGAAATCTGGTAGCGGCTTTTCTAGCAGAGAACCATTGTCCCACCAAATGCTGGGGCTGATAATAATGTACTTGTTAAACAGCGTAGGCTTTTTGAACAATACCTCGGTGACCAACAGGCCAGCCAATGATTGCCCAATGATGGTTCTGGAGGAAGTGGTTTTGTACTGGCGGTCAATGTAGGGTTGTAGTTCGGTCTCTAGAAAGGACAGGAAATTGTCTGAACGACCAGCCGTCTTGTACCGGTTCTGGTCTGCCGCCACGGTGGTAGGATAGGTAAAGTCTCTTCTTCTATCTACGTTGGCAATGCCTACCACAATAGATTTGGGTAGTTGGTTAATCCAGGGAAACGTATTGAACTGCACCAAACCCACCACATGGATAAAGTCCTCATCCGCGCTTCCGTCCAGTAAGTAAATGACTGGGTACCTGGTGGTGTCTTTGGGGTTGTAGCCTTCGGGCAGGTAAATGTTGAGCGTCCGCTTTTCGCCTAACTGCTTGGATGGGATCTCCTCAATTACGCCAAGGACAAACGGCTTGCCTGGCGCTGGCTTGGTAGCTTTTTTTGACTGAGCAAAAGAGGGATTGCCCAGGCCAAGAAGTATAAGTGCAACAAACAACAATGTATTTTTCATAGCAAGTTGACCGAGGATGAACTGAAGCATGCAAAAGCGAAGATAGGCAAGTTTGCAGATGCTGGAACGCATAGCAAGAGGTATGTTCTTGAAACAAGTAAGGCACGGGGCGGTTATTCCCTTGCTTTACCTGCTAAAAAAGACCGCACCCCTCACGCTAAATTTTAGTTTGAATGTCTATTCTGCAATTAAAACCTACTATTCTGGTGGAGACCCCGTTAGGAACGGGGCAAGCCATTTTTATCATTGACTACGGCATGCATCAAAATACCTGCTGGGTGGTAGCCTTGCAAAAGGACGGCATCATCAAGCACTTTGACTGCAATGACGTCATTCTGTCCACCAATTACACCTATGGCATGAACCTGCGCAAGAACCACTTCCCTACCAGCCAAGCGCCAGAAGCGGAGAAATCATAAAGCAGCATGCGCCTGGCCACTATTTTCCAATGAGCACCCCGTACTCTGCAGGAATGGTCACGCTTGTAAAACCATTGGTCAAGCCGTAGAAGATGACCAGCATAATTACCAAACCACCAGCCAGGATCAACCAAGACTGCCCGCCCGCCGGTACACCCAAAACAGAGCGACTCATCTTCTTCTGGTGAACGGCCGCCAGGTGCCCAAAGAATGCTAGAATGGCCAATCCGTAATACGGCCCGAAGAACAGGTTAAAAGGAAACGTAGCCAGTCCCGCCACCCCAAAATAGTAGTTGGTGTCCAGGTGTAGAAGAAACCTTCCAGTCAGTATCGCCCCAACGTGGATCAAAAGGAAAACCGCCAAATACAACCCTGACCACAAGTGGAGTCTGTCAAAGCCAGATAGTGGCAGTTGCTTTCTGCTAACCGCAAATAGTTTTAGACCCGAGACCATCTGCACCAAGACCGCGCCCAGCAAAAGAGCCTCTACCAATGGATTTCTATACACCCGCCGCAACGTATCCATCATGTCTATGTGCGCCTGCGGTCCAAAAATGGCCCAGACATGATTGACCAAATGCACCCCTACAAACGCCGTAAGCAATAACCCTGAGAAGTAATGCAGGCATCAGGAAGTGGTGCGTTGAGCGCGAGGCGGTTCTGTTTTAGCGGCTGGCATATTTTTGGCAAAGCATCAATTCTTTATGTATCTCCTAAAATCAATTAGCGTTTTTAGCCTGTTTTGCTGAAAATAGCCCAAAAACAACACCTACATATGAGTGGCCGACACCCGGCTGCCACCGTTCACTGCGACCGCATTCTGGCTGAGATTAGAGCCTTGCACAATGTAGAGCGGACGGTTTAAGACGTTGCGGTTGATGCGGCTCACGTATTCGCCGATGACCCCCACCGAAAGGAGCTGCACGCCGCCAATGAACATGGAGCTGATGATGAGCGAGGTCCAGCCGGTGATGGTGCGGTGCAGGATGAAATGGCTGTAAACGGCATACAGAATAATCAGGAAGGACAGTGCCGAGATGGTGAAGCCCAGGCGCGTGACAAACTGTAGCGGCGCGTCTGAGAAACCCGTAATGCCGTCCATGGCGAAACGCAGCATTCTGCCCAGAGAATACCCAGACGTGCCATGCCTGCGGCTGTCCCGGTCAAAGAGGACGTGCGTCTGGCTAAAGCCCAGCCAGGCAATCTGGCCGCGCAGAAACTTGTTCTGCTCGGGCATCTGCTTCAAGTAGTCGATCACCTTCCGGTCAATGAGCCTGAAGTCGCCGGTGTCCAGCGGAATGTCTGTGGCCGTGGAGGCGCGCAGGACTCTGTAAAAGAGCTTGGCAGTGGTCTTCTTGAAGAAGCTGTCGCCGTTTCTGGTGGCGCGTTTGGCATAGACCACCTCGTGGCCTTTTTGGTACTTCTGGTAAAGGTCTGCGATGAGCTCGGGTGGGTCTTGCAGGTCACCGTCAATGATCACGGCGCAGGCCCCGCGGCAAACATCCAAGCCCGCCGTCACGGCAATCTGGTGACCAAAATTCCGGCTAAAGTTGACGTAGAACACAGCGCTGTCTGTCTGGCTTAGGCGCAGAATTTCTAAAAGCGAGTTGTCCTTGCTGCCATCGTTCACAAAAACCAGTTCATACGGCAAACCCAGACCCAAGAGCGTGTCTGTCAGCCTGCGGTACAGCTCAGGAAGGTTTTTTTCTTCATTGTAAATGGGCACAATGACAGAGATAGCCACGTTACTGTTTCTTTCCATGAATCCTGAATTTGGTGATGGTGCCTATCTCTTCTACCACCTCATGGTCATAATGCTCGCGCACGTACTGCTTGATGTGCTCCTGCGGCACAATGACCCGTTCGCCGGGCTTAAGGTTGGTCCAGTCCTGGAAATCCAACCGCGTGCCTTTGTCTCTGAGCGCGTACAAATAGAACAGGTTATGCGTGTTGAAGCCTTCATACAAAAGCGATTGGCCGGTAATGTCTTGTTTTCCTTTTAAAGCGTCTTTCAAGAAATAGCCGATGTCAAAAAAGACCTTGTCGCCGGGATGCTCTTCGGGGGTGTAAGTTCTTTCCAGGGTCTTGCGGTACGGGTTAATGGCCAGTACAAACAGAAAGACAAAGGGCCAGACGTTGTAGCGCATGTGTTGGTGCGCCCACGCTAAGCTGCGTAGCCAGTCAAACACGGTATAAACCAGCATGGCAATGAGCATGGCCAGAAACGGGTACAGCGGAATGTCATACCAGTGCAGTTTGGTCTTGGAAATGGAGATGACCAGGAAAAAACAAACTATTACCACTGCGCAAAATACCGCCAGTCGGTTCATGCGATCCTTCTTAAGGAGCAAGCCCACGGCAAAGCCACACGGCACCAAGAGGTACCAGGCCGTTAGCTTCAGTTCTGAGAAACCGTAGTAATAGAACCAGAAGTCGCCGGGGTGGTTCTCATTGACCTGCAGGTAGCGTCCGCCCAGTTCATTGTCCCAGACCGCTTGCAAGTAACCCGGGCTGGATGCCTCCCTCAATAGATAATATCCAGCAATGGCAGCTAAGCAACCCGCCAGCCCAATATAGAAATGCTTGTTTTTGAGTAAGGGCAGTACCTGTCCTCTCATGATGGCATACAAACCCAGGGCAGGCACAAACAAAAGCCCGGCAATGCTCTTGGTCAAGACCGCCAGGGCCGTGGCGGCAAACACCCAGTAGAGGTACCTGATGCGCTTGGTCTCAAAGTAAGCAAAAAAGGCCAGCGCGCTTAGGGTGGTGAACAAGGTCAGCAGCGCGTCATAGTCGCCGGTGCGGGTGCCGTGCTCGGTCACGTAGCCTTCGGCGGTGATTAACACCAGAATAGCAATGAACCCGAACCAGAAGCTTTTAAGGTAGCGGAGCGAGAGGAAGAGCAGCAGGGCGCAGGTGAGTAAGCCCGCCACGGCAGAGGGCAGCCTGACCGCCCATTCGTTCACGCCCATCACCTTCATCAGCCCGGCCTGCAGCCAGATCAAGAGTGGCGGCTTGGTGTTCCAGATGTCTGGGCTGTACTCAAACGTAGTCACCAGCACATGACCGGTGTCATACATCTCAAAGGCGTTATTGGCCAGCCTGGACTCGTCCCAGAGCCTAATGGGCAGCGTACCCAGATACCCAAACAACGGTACCACCATCAGCACAGCCAGCACCAAGTATTTGAAGTACTTACCTGCCCACGCGTATTTTTCATGAAGGACAGGAGAAATTTCTGCCGTGTCTGGTTCCAAAAGGCTGCTGGTCTGTTTCAAGAGGAAGAGGAGCTGGTTCTACCTGCTAATATATTGGTTTTAGCGGTATGGAGCAGATCTCGTTTTTAGCCTGTTTTCTGGAAAAGAGGCCGAAAACGAGGTCAGGAAGTATAGGCGTGGTGTGACTAATGCTTTAAAAACAATACGAGAAAGCTGGGGACGGTGGTGTTCATAGAGCATTTGCTTACTGTTCATTTTTGCATACCAAAGAGTAATAGTCTTTCACGTCTGAGTGAGGCTTTTTATACCCAAAGGATATAAAGAAGTCCATTAGCTTCTTGAAATCAAAGTAATTGAATTGGAGCAGCTCATAGCTCTTCCCTTCCTTGGTGAATATGATGATGGTATTCCAAGTGATTCTGCCTAAACTTTTGCTGGAGGGGTAGATACTAGAAATATCTTTTTTGGTCAGGGCATATTTTCTCAGCAGTGCCAGATTCCTGATCATGATTTGCTCTTCAGAAATTTTAATCCATAGGCTTTCTGTAAGCAGACCCTTTACCATTTGATAAGCTCCTAGAGAGAAAAACCAAATCATAAAGAGCGTGTAAAAAATAAACGCGGCATCTTCTGCAAGGCTTGTCCATTCCTTTTCTATAATCAAGGAAACCATAAGTATCACCACTCCACCTGAAAAAACAAGGAAGGCCATCCTTAGAATTGGAACTATAAAATTGAATTTGAAAATGTATTCCTTCATGAATGCGTATTTGCCAGCATATTTATCATAGCAGTGGCAGAACTGCCGTAAAGATGCGGGTAGGCATTGAGTTTCTTTACCTGAAATCAGATAACATGACTTGTGATGTAGGCTTTCCGTTCTTCTCTTCGTATTCTTTCTGATTGTCTAGGTAACTTGGAATGAAATCCCAGCGGGCGGCACTCATTAAATGTTTCTCTTGTTCAAACGGCTTAGAAACAGGTAAATGCCCAATAACCTCAAATGGTACTGAGCTTTTTCTGAAGTGTTGAGGGTAGCAATATTGCAGAACCGTTCTATCATACTCCCTTAGCGATTTATTTCTCTGTACTAGAACTTCTGTCGTGATGAAGTCTTCTAGTTCTGGCTTGTCTTGCTTGTTGATGGTTGTTACTGCGAGCACATTTAAACCAAGCTCGGTATCACGTTCATCATATAAAACAAAGGCGCCACCGTAGTTTCCATTTTGTAACGGAAACACTAGGCAGTCTCCTGTTTTAAAGATGGCGCTCCGTACTACTTTCTTTTTAGGTTTTCTGGGTTTTGGATTGGCTGCCTGAAGTTTTACTAAAAATGCTTCTAATACTTTTTCACGTTTTTTAATGTCACTACTGGCAGCTTCAAGTTCTTCCCAAAGGTGGATGTCTTTTTTGGTAACTATTATTTGGGTGACTGTATCCAGTACATCTTTCTGTAAACGGCCGCAGTCCCATTGGGCTTTTGCTAAGGCAAACCAGAAATTGTTAGAGTCCTCATAGCTTTCTCTTTCTTCCTGAAAATGAGAATGGACTTGAGAAGTCACGTTATCTATTGACAGGCCCTTATTATACAGATCAAAAAAAGTGTAGAATACGTCTGCGTACGTGTCATTTGACGATATCGCTGTTCCCCAATTTCCCATGATTTTATTTTACTTATAACGGACTTGTGCATGAGGCTTGCAAGGCCATTGGCCAATGGAGACTATGCTAAGAGTTTTACTCAATTTATTTCACCAACTGTTCACATCACTTAAAATGTAATCCTTCAGATTTATTACTGCTGTGTTTTTAGATATACTGTCCCTAGGTAACTCTAGATCAACCTTTATTCTAGAATCACTCAGGGTGTTTAATTGATACATAACTTTCTTGTGTTCAGGTGCAACGCTTGCAACTATGACTTTATAACCCTCTTTAAAAGTGACCTCATATAAGCCATTCGGGTCAGTCATTAAGTCTTGGCTTTCATAATCTAACTTTTCCCATCCTGCATCATACCAACAAAGTACGGTTACCTTGGCATTTTCTATTGGTTGTCCACTCAGGTTATCGGTTATACTGCCGCTAACAGTTATGTCTTTTTGGTTTTTCTCAATGCAGCCAATTAGTATGAATGACGTTAGGCTAAACAAGACAGACTTGAAAAATATATTCATACTACATAGTAAGCACGCCACCGCGTGCCAGTAAACATACGCTTATCTTCCTTACAGCTACAACCGTTTTCAGCCTCTTTTCCAGAAAACAGCTTAAAAACGGCCTAACCGCAAATGTCTGGATTGTTGTACCTTTGGGGCAGACCCGTGAGGCACCTTTATGAGCGAGCAAAACTTCCCTGAATGGCAGCAACTGCTGGAACTTCCCTTGACCAAAACCACCCGGCTGGGGCATGTGCAATACTTCCATTTTGGGAGGGCGCACGTGACCAATAGCAGCGGTCTCATTCTGGACGTGGGCGCCTGGACCCTGGAGGTGAGCTGCTTCTGGCAGGTAGAGGAAGGCGGTAAAATCACCATTGACCACCAAGAGGCCCAGATTCCCAGAGACACGCAGGCCTTGTCAGATCCCAACTTTGACCCCATGGTACCCGGTGCCAACCTGCGCGACCGCAAGTTACAGGACTTGGTGCGCCGGCCGGCAGAGGAGTTAAAAGTGTGGCAGGTGCAGGCCTCGGCAGAAGGCGAAGTGCGCATTGCCCTAAGCCGCGGGGTGGTCTTGCACATACAACCAGCGCAGGGCGTCTTGGGCGAAGAGCTGTTCTGGCGCCTTTTCTCCAACGTCAACCCCGGGCAGAGCGTGGGCGTGGGACCGGCGGGCATCATCAGAACGTAGGTCTGCTCCTATAAACTAAGAAGATGGATCGTTTTTGGGCTGTTTTTGAGAAAATAGGCTAAAAACGATAGGCACATCCGGTTTTGTTCTTGGCAACTAGTATATTGCTGTTATTCTATATACTTCTGGCAAGTTTCCTTTCCCATGGCCAAGCATCGGCGCAAGTACCCTGTCTGTACCAATTGCAATTACACCTTCTCTGAGGGCGAACCAGATAACTTCTGCCCCAAGTGCGGACAGGAGAACCATGACCTTAACGTGCCCTTTAAGCACGTGGCGCTAGAGGTGCTGGAAGGCACCATCCACTACGACACCAAGTTCTGGACTACCATCAAGTACCTACTGTTCTACCCAGGCAAGCTCACCAATGAGTTTCATAAGGGCAGGCGCATGGACTACGTGCCGCCCATTAGGCTGTATGTGTTCATCAACTTCGTGTTTTTCTTTCTGCTGTCCATGCGCGTGGGCCACATGTCTAATGAGCACGACAACCGTAGCATTGCCCAGCAGGAACAGAATATTGACTACAGCTTTCTAGAGAACTCCATGATGAGTCCCGCTGACAAGGAGAAAATGCGGGCAGAGATTAAAGCGGCCATCTTGGAAGACTCGCTAAAGAAAGTTACCAATAAAGCAGGCAAGAAAGACGGGAGCGTTTCGCTGGATGTGGGGGATATGGGAAGCGTTTCTGAGTTTGCACCGCAGGCTACCATAGACTCTCTGGTGCGCGAAGCCGGGTTTACGCCCAACTGGTACACGCGGTCTGCCATGCGCAAAGGAGTGCATTTGGTAAAACTGCCGCATGACCAACTCATTACCAAAATGCTCAAGTACTGGTCTGTGCTCATGTTTGTGCTCATGCCCATCTTCGCGCTCTTGACCAAGTTGGTATTCTACAAGGCCCGCCGGTATTACATGGAGCACCTCATGTTCAGTATACACCTGCACTGCTTTGTGTTTCTGCTGTTCATCATTTACATGCTGTTGGAGTACCTGCACACACCGGCCTATATCTTGGCGTGGTTTAACCTGCTGGTGGGCGTGTACCTGTTTCTGGGCCTTAAGCGCGTGTTTCATAGAACGTACCTGCGCACGCTCTTCAATATGTTTGTACTGGTGTTCTTGTACTGCATTGTGGGTCTCTTCACGGGCTTGGTGGGCTTGGGAATCAGTGCTGCATTCTAAGTAGAGAAATTTTGGGGTGGTCGTGCAACCTTCGGGCAGAAACGGCATCTATTAAGGAAATGGTCCACACTATGTTCGCTTTTAAAAATACCACCATGAAAAAAAATACTGCTTTCTTATTTCTCCTTCTAGCCTTTGTAGGGGTCACTTCCTGCGCACAGGCGCAAGATAACAATGCGGTAGAGGGCAACGGAACCCTTAAATCTGAAACCAGAGCTGTGGAAGCTTTTACGGGCTTAACCATCAGTGGCGGCTATGAGGTCTTTATCACCCAAGGCAGCAAAGAATCCCTGAAGCTAGAGGGTGACGCCAATATTCTGCCTTTGATAGAAACCAAGGTGAGCAATGGCGTGCTGCACATAGCGGCAAAGAACAATGTCAACATTAGAAAGGCGAAGGGTCTGAAGCTGCACATCACGGTGCAAGACCTAAAGACCTTGAACCTGAGCGGCGGCATTAAACTTTCTACTACCAACCCCCTAAAAGGAACTGCCCTCAAAGTGGATGCCAGCGGCGGCATGCATTTAGATATGGACTTGAATCTGAAAGAACTGGACGTTGACTTGGCGGGCGGTTCTGACATTACCCTGCGCGGTACGGCAGATAAAGTGACGCTGGATATGTCTGGAGCCACCAACCTCAAAGCCACCGAGCTCAAGGCCCAATATCTTACGCTAGATGCCTCTGGCGCCGGCAACGCCGAAGTGTTTGCCTCTAAAGAACTCAAAGTAGACGCCTCTGGCATTATGAGCGTGGGCTACAAAGGCTCTCCTAAAGTGCAGCACACCGGCATGGGCAAAGTAAAACCACTCTAATCCTTTCCTTTTCCAATAGCATCCTTGACAGGTGAAGAGGCCCTGAGTAGCACACGCTGCCAGGGCTTTTTCTTTTAAAGAATCGCTGATTTTTGGTTATTGATTTGTCTCCTTGGGTAAACATCCCCCTTAGAGCTGCGCTTGGTGCCTCAAACTCCCGTTTGGGCAACCCTCAAGGGGAATCCCCATTTAGTAACAGCTTCTACTACCCGCACCAGTTCCAGTCTTTCCGGCGAGTCGCCTAAGCAGGTTGCCGCCTCTGGCAGGACGGCGGTCACTACAGAGCAAGACGGGCTAGTCAGATAAAAGCGGCCCTACGCAGAAGAGGCAAGCTGGTACAGCGCGAGGCGGGAAGACGGGGCCCCGCGGCCGCGAGCGCTTAGCGGAGACAATGCAACAATGGGCATAAGGGCACCGGAAGGAAGAACCTTCTCAGGCATAGCCAATTGCGTGCACCAAAGTTCTTGTAGGTGATAAACAGCGGCTGGGAAGGCTGGCTGGGTCGTTGGTGATAACACCAACAACGGCGGGGGTAGTTGAGTGAGACATCAATTAACAATCAGCAATCAACCATCAAACCCGTTTTTCACCTATTTCCCAGAAAACAGGCCAAAAACAAAACAGTCACCAATCATCATTTCTTCTTGGCTGGCTTCACCACCTCCATCTCTACTTTGGCTACACCCGCCTTCTCCAGGTCTAGCTGCCGGGCGGCTTTGAGCGAAAGATCCAGAATGCGACCGGGCGTAAAGGGACCTCTGTCAGTGATGCGTACTTTCACAGATTTGCCGTTTTCTGGATTAGTAACCCGCACCTTGGTCCCGAAGGGTAGTTTCTTGTGGGCGGCAGTCTTTTTGCCGGGGCTGTACCGTTGGCCGTTGGCCATTTTCTTGCCGCTTAGTTTGTTGCTGTAGTAGCTGGCCTTTCCGTTTTCTTTATAGCCTTTTTCACCTAGGGCCGGGCCAGTGGTGGCGCAGCTGCTCAGCCATACAAGGGCCAGCAGGCTGAATGACAGAAAAGTGCGTCTCAGCAATAACCGGAGAGGATTAAGCATAAGCGAAGTAATGGGTAAGTGCCTGCGTGAGCAAGGGCCAGTGTATTTGTTCTAACGGATGCTTGGTGTTGGGCAGTATCTGGAGCTGGGCCGTAGGCAGGTTTCGGTAGGCGTTCACGGTTTCCTCCAGGGTCACCATCTGGTCGCGGTCGCCCACGGCCACGCGCACGGGCACTTGTACTTGGGCTAGGGTTTCTGGGGTGAGCAAGGGCTGGGCACCCAATTGTTGCATCATGTGCGCCGTCTGGCGCATAAGCTCCCTCCAGTCCTGCGGGGCGTGCCGCTGTCTGAGGACTTCGGCAAACTGAGGTACTTTTGCCTGGACCACGTCTGGTTGCAACTTGGCAATCTCATGCTGCGCGCCTGCTGGAGACCAGGCAAACTTGGTGGCCAGCGTAAAAATCTGCCCGAAGTGCTGGGGCTGTTGCCGCGCCGCCTCCAGGGTCACGTAGCCGCCCATGCTGTAGCCAAATACATTGACCGGACCCAGGTTCTTCTCTTGTAGCCACTGCAACAACTGATCAGCGAATGCCTCCATCGTAAAGGGAGCCTCATCAGAAAAGGGGGCGCCACCATGGCCCGGCAGGTTGAGGGAATGCACCGGCACCGTGTCTGGAAGCAGAGACAGAAGGGGCTCAAACTGGTTTTCGGCACCCAGCGCACCGTGCAAGAGCAGAAGTGGTTTCATGTCAGCAAATTACAGAACCTGCGCGTAATGCAAAACCCGTTTTTGGGCTCTTTTCCAGAAAACAGGCTAAAAACAGCATGCCGTGATTACAGCTTCTTTAAGAAGTGAAAGCCTTTGATCTGGAAGCCTTCGCGCAGGTAGAACTTGTGGGCCGGGGCATTGACCACGTAGGCGTCCAGCATGGCGGTTTCGCAGGCTTGGGCCTTGGCCTCATGTAGCAGCCAGTCCAGCAGCAGCTTGCCCACGCCTTTCGAGCGGTACGGCTCATCTACCACAAAATTGTCAATCTCCAGGTACTTGCCGCTGTACAGCTTGGTGGCAATCCAGTACCCAGAAAGGCCTATGCAGACATCGCCCTGAAAACAGCCCACCATCCTGTAAGCACTGGGGTGCATCTGGTCAATAAGCTGGGTGTACCGCTCTTGCGTCATGTGCGGGTTCAACAACTGGATGAGCCGGTATTGGTCCAGCATCTCCTGATGACTGGTGATGGGCCGTATGGTAAAGGAAGAAATCACGAATGGTATAGAAATTAAGGAACGAAGACCAGCGCAGCGTCAAGGGCTTCTCTGCAAATATAACAGCAAACAGCTACCCAACCGGCTAGAGGTAACGAATGAACAAGCCCGCCCTTGAAAAAGAGAATAGGTCACCACTCCAGGGAATGATGACCTATGGTGCCAGCTGGTAGGTTGCTTTGCCTAGTTGACCGGCGTGTAGTTGTAAAGGTCTATGGCCTCAGAGAGCTGGTCTTTTCTAACCAGACGTATGACCTGCGGCAGCAAGGTCACGCCCAAGCCCACAAAAAACAGCGGCGAAATCTTGTTGCCACCCTCTGGGCCAGACCTGAACTGCTGCTGAATGCCGGCCAGCATCAAGCCGCCGCCCGCCACGTACATGCCCAGTTGAATGTTCTGGCCGCGTTTATACTTCTGCAGGCTCTCCATGCTGCCGGGGTTGTCTGACAAGGCCACCCGCAGGTTCTTGTAAGAGAGTGGTTCTAAGGGGCCGTTTTCTTTTGCAAAGTAGTACACCCGCCGCTGCGTAGGGTAGCCGTAGCCATAGCCGCCCACGCCAATGCCGCCCATGCCCACGCCTACGCCGGGCGCATACCCGCTATAATCAGTGCGGTAGGTAAAGTAGGTAGTGATTTTGCCAGAGGTCTCGCGCTGGGCAAAGTCACTGTGCCGGCGCCCGTTGGCGTTGAGTCTGGCAAAGAAACCGTCCTGGGTCTGGTAGTAGCGCACCCGCTCTGGGGCATATTGCAGTGAGTCATCCAGGAGAAAGTAGTTCTGCTTGAACAGCGGGCTCTTGAACTGGATGCGCCTGGCGTAGATGCGCTCACCGGTCATCAGTTCTATAAAATAAGGCTGGCTCACGTCCTGGGCCCACACGCTTTCTGTGATGGACCATGTCAACAGTATCAGTAAAAACAGTTTCTTCATCATAGCTCTATACAAACGAAATAAGCCATAGGCCTATTGGATTAAAGGTACATAAAAAACGGAAACGGGGTAAAGACGGATGTTTTTCCTGCGCTTTTGCCAACTGGCAGTCAGGTGGATGAGTAAAAGAAAGCCTAAGTCTACTGTTTTACTTACTTGTACGGCTATGTTCATGACGCTGGCAATACTACTGATCATTGCGTTGGTCATCACCCTTTATGAGTACAATGCCAGCCGGGCGGGTTTCACAAACCTTGCTAAAACGTCGGGCTCGGGCACTGGCGTAAGAAACAACACGGGTGTACTACATGAGGACCAGTCCTTAAAAGCTGGGGCCAAGGTGACGCGGCCTGCGTACCCACCGCCTCAAGATAGTGGTCCTGAGGCGATGGGCAAGGATAGGTTAGAAGCATAACCCTTGTCCTGTAAAAACAGAAGAGGCACCCTTTCTGCAAAGGGTGCCTCTTCTGTTTAGGTGGTACACAGCTTAATGCTGGTTGCTTTTCTGTTTCCTAGCAGAAGCGGTCTCCTTGATAGGCGCGTTGGCTTCCTCAAACTGGTTTCTGTCTTTGTTTTCAAGCCGCATGTTGGCGCCGGCATTGTTGCCTTCGCGCACCTCAATGCGGTGGCGGGAGGTTTTTTGCTCGTCTTTCGGCACGGTCACCCTCAGCACGCCATTCTCAAAGACGGCTTCTATATTCTTGGGGTCTACCACGTCTGGCAGCTGGAAGGAGCGGGAGAACGAACCGTACTGGCTTTCTACCATGTGGTAACGCTTCTCTTTCTTCTCTTGGTTGAACTGGCGCTCGCCAGAGATGGTCAGCCTGCCTTGCTGGAAATCCAGGGAGATGTCCTCTTTCTTAAGGCCGGGGAGGGATACCTCAATCTCAAAGCCTTTCTCTGTCTCGCAGGTGTCTACCTGCGGGGTAAAGCGGTTCATACGCTCCCGGTTGCTGACAGAATCCTGGAAGAAACGATCCAGCATGGTGCTGAAGCTTTGCGGCATCATGTCATCAAAGCCGCTGTTAAAACGTTGGATGGCCATAATTTTCTCCTTTCCGGTTGAATAGGTTACATAAAACAACAAATCCAGATAGTGTCTGCGCCTTCTTGTAAAGGGCAGGTTTTTGCGCAAGGGCCGTTTTTGGCCTGTTTTCAGGAAAAGAGCCCAGAAACGTCCAGCCTTGTTAATGACTAAATCGTGCTGGGCTCAACTCTGTTATACGTATTCTGTTCTTTTACCTCTGTTCAATGTCCAATAATCTTGGGCCGCCCGGCAGGTAAGGCAAGTACACCCGCAGCTCCCGGCCTTCATGCACCACCCGCATCTGGGCGTAGTCAATATTGGCAGGCAGCACAAAGTTTTGATGGAACAAGGGCGCCAGCGTGGCGGTAAGACTGTCCTGTTGATGCAGGGCCATGACGGTCAGCTGGTTCTTGTCTAGAATCACCTGGCACTGCTCTGCCTCTACGCCCGGAAGCAGTATCTGCAAAATTGCTTCTTTCTTGCGTTTTTCTAACCGTACCTGGGGTTGAATGACGCCGCCGCCAACGGTATTGGTAGCATCTATGTAATGGGCAATGTTCTGTAAGAACTTTTTATCTTTTATCAACTTCATGGTTTCTCTCCTAAATGCTCTATTTCAGATACAGGAGACCTTGCAAAGCCCGTACCAGAGCGTTTACAAGGATTAAAGAGCCAAGATGCAAGACAAAATGGCAAAGCAGTGCTGTGTCATAAATGGCATTATGGCAGGAAGTTGGTTTTGAAGAAAAAAGAAGCTGGGCTTATTGCTCAGAAAGCCAATGCTGGGCGTCTGCTACAGAGTCAAACAGCTGAATGGTAACCAGGCTGTTAATCTGCGGCTCCAGGGCCTCCATGGACATCTGCCCAAAAATGCCCGGCGCCAGGACGTGCGCCACGTAGCGCATGCCGGCGTCTACCGCCATGGGCGTCCAGACGTCTGCTAGCCATTCATTGGCCGTGTTCCAGCCGCCTACAATGTTAGTATTGTCACTCAGGTATTTACTGGCACCCGTCTGCTGAATCCACTCCAGTAGCGTGTTCATGCCCTTCTGGATGGAGTTGAGCGAGTGAACGCCAATCCAGTCACCATAAATCCAGCCGTTCTGGGCATCATACACCAGGCGCAGAGACGCTTGGCCAAATTGAAGTACGGTAGACTGTTCCTGTGCAAGCATAAAAGCAAAAGGTATTGCGCCTCAGTGAGAGGCATAGAAAGTAAATCTATGAAATAATGCGCTTATTTTATGCAGGTACCCGCATTTTTACAGCAAATTTCATTGGTTTTTAGATAAAAAACAGCCTCTTGCCTAAAAAATCATGCAAGTTTTACGGTGAATGCTAATTTCTGCTGAAGCCCAGGTCTCCACCTGCTCTGTGTTTTCCATAAAAGCCCATACGTCTATTTGCCGGCTGCCAAACGCTAACCAGCCCTTGAGCAGCTAGTGAGCGGCAAGGGTAATAAGGAGATTTTTTATAAATTATCCTTTGCCTTGCGCTTACCTGTCAGGACCCAGATATATAAAGATGAAAGAGAAGTATACAGGGCGTAAACATATTGGCGGGCCTGCGCTTATACAGAGGAATCTTGCTCTGGTTGCTCAAAGTAGCTTGCTTGTAAGATGACCGGGACAGATGTAACCGTTACAGAAATACATCGTCCATTATAGGAGTAGATTAGTGAATCCAGATGCAGCAACGCCTTTTATATGCGCTTCTGCCTGGTCATACCAATAAAGTCCGGCCCTGCCGTGTACACCCGCCTGCGTTTGCAAGCGGTTAAAACTGAATGAAAGATGTTACTTACCTTGCCCAAAGTGTATTATGAGAGCCATACCGTTACCATCAAGTATGATGAGGAGCAGTCTCTGGGCATGGCGGTCTGGCAAGGCAAGCTGAGAAGCGAAGAGATACGTGAAGCCATCTTGCTATGCGCCTACGTGGTAGAACGCTACGGCCTTACCCGTTGGCTGGCAGACAACCGCAAAATGCGCGCCTTCTCCCAAGAAGATCAGCTATGGATTCTGCAGAACGCCGTGCCCCAGATCTTGACGGGTTCTTTGCGGCGCATGGCCACGGTGGTTTCTGAAGACGTGCAACACGTTGAGTCCATAGCGCAGATCATTGAACGCGCCGGCGACACCGCTAACTTGGTGCTGTGTGATTTCAGGGAGCAGGAGGCGGCGGTAGAGTGGCTCCTGCAAGATTTCTAATAGACATTACGTAGGTGCGTTTTTGGGCTGGTTCTCTATAAACAGGCCAAAAATGATGAGCAGGTAGACCGTCTCTTTCCGCAACCCAAAATCTACCAAGCCACATTTTTTTGATGAGGGCCATGCTGGGCTATTAGCGGTCTGGACGTATTGTGCAGCCTGTTTTCTAGGGGCGTAGACTTTTTGTGGGCGCAGGTGCTGGGAGGCATGCAACCTTTGAGCAGGCTTTGGGCTCTTTTTAGTGGTAATCATTTACCATTATCCCCCACGCTACAAGCTCTCATGAAACTAACTGTACGTCTATTCACCACCGTCTTTTTCTTAGCCTTCTCCCTGGCTAGCTGTGACCTGGAAGAACCCACGCCCGTAGATCCTGCGCAGGGACCCGTGTACCTGACCCAGATTAGCACCTTGCAGGGAGATGAACGCCAGTTTGTGTACAACGGCCAAGGCTGGCTCACCAAGATCACCGGCAAAGGTGCGTATGCCCTTAACGGCAATACCACCTCTTCTAGTGACGTGCTCTTTGACACCTGGCGCCGCTTAGCCTACATAGTCACCCAAGGCTCTGGCACCAACACAGAAAATGTTTACCATTACACTTCAGAGAACCTGTTGTACAAGGTAGAAGAGCTCATCAACGGCCAGGTAGAAAGGTACCATACCTTTGAGTATGACGGCAACCGCCAGTTAAAGACGCGTTACGGTTTTTACAAAGAAGGACCAGACGCAGAGACCCCGCGTGCCACCCGCAAGCAAACCTACACCTATGCCGCCACTGGCAACGTCACAGAGATTGTCTACTACCAAAAGGTAAACCCTGCCAGTGAGTGGACTCTTGCCCAGACCCAGAAGTACACAGACTATGACGGTAAAACCGGGGTGCAACACATGACTGGCCTGCTGTTCACGCCCACCATTGTCCTGCACCGCAACAACCCCGGCAAAGTAACCACCACGCTGGCCACCGGAGAGCAGCACGTCACGGTGTTTGCGTACCAGTACAATGAGCGTAACCTGCCCGTCAAGAGAACCGCTACCTCAGACCAAGGAGAGGTCCTGGAGACCACCTTCACGTATCAGTTTTAGCACTAAGGAATCTGGGTGTTGCTATAAGCAAAGCGGCCTTCCGTTTTTGGCCTGTTTTACAGAAAACAAGTCAAAAACGGAAGGCCGCTTCTTGTTAAGCTTTTTTAAAGGGGCCTGAAAGCTTACTTATTTCTAACCAGCTTCATGCCCAACTTGGCATTAGTGAAGCCTGTGATGGGGGCCAGTGGCAGGCAATAGTCCAGAATGAGCGTGTCTTTGGTAAGGCGCACAATGGTGTATTCCTGGCCGGCAATGATCAGCTTGTTGTCTTTGCGCTCATAGCTTTTGTTGACGGTAGCCGGCTCATTGTTGTCGCATTTGTTGTTGCCATTGGTGATGAGCAGATCCCGGGTGTTGGTAAAATCATAGACGTCATCATACTGGCAGTTCTCGCCCGGGGTAAAGTCCATGTCTGAGGGCTTGGTCTGGTAGGCACAGGCCTCGCTGCCGCCCCGCTTCACCGTTTTGGTGGAGTACACCTTCCATTGGTGGTGCAGGTTGTTGGCCACTTCATCTTCATCCTTCTCACAAGCAGAGAATACGCCAACACATAAGGCAAGGGCTAAAAAACGGGTAATTTTCATAATAGGGGGAATAATGGTTGGTACTACAAATAATTTGCTTTCCTGGTCAGGCATCAAGTGACCTTTTCCAGAACTGCTAGACTAACGAGCACCTGGCCGTTTTCTGTAGTTGACAACTGCAAAAGTTATCCCCAGGTCTGTGGGTAAGTTTGTAAAGTGCTGTTTTGTAAGGTATTAAAATGATTGGAGGCGTTTCTGAAAAGATCTTCTCCAGCGCTCTTTATGGTATAAATCTGGAAGTGCAGGGTTAGCAGAAAGGAACGAACCATGAAAAAGTATAATCGCGTTTGGCCTATTTTCTAGAATTCAGGTTAAAAACGATTTGCCTGGGCCTGGCAAAATCACATAGCCTAGCGGTAGCGGCGTATATAGTAATGTCACTATTTTCTTATCTTGTAAAGATGAAAAGACCAGCGTCTTCTCCCTGCGGGGTGTGCTTACTTTCTATGGTAGTCTCTTTGCTGATACTGTCTGGGTGTGCCCAGCGCGAGGCGTTTTACTTTGCCCCTCCAATGGCTACAGCACAGATTAAGTCAACCGTAGACAAGGTAGAGGCTCGTTATTTGGCTTCTCCAGTGGAGGCTTCTTTGGCTCCACCAACACCCGTTGCTTTGGCCCAGAAACTTGTAGGTACTGCCTCAAGGCAAATAGCCGGCCCTGCTCCAATCACTGTACAATTGATGAAAGCGCCTCCTGTTCAGGGCCAGGTTCATATGAAAAAGCTTTCCTCTCCAGGCGTTTCTGCAACGCAGGAGAAAACGCCGCAAGAAAAATCAATCCGAAGGTTAATTAGCTTGGGCCTGGCCTCTAGTTTCACGGCTCTTTTTGTAGGCCTAATTGGCGGGGCGCAGCTACTAAGTGGCGCCTGGTTCTTATTAGGATGCTACCTGCTCTTAACCTTGGCGGGCGCACTCTTTTATGGTACGGCCTTGTCCAGAATATCCAGCAGCCCAGATCCCGAGGCATTTGCCAAGGATAGAAAGGCCGCCAGAGTTGGGATTCTCTTGGCTTTGGTACCCGTAGTGGTGGTGGTGTCGCTGGGGCTTATGTTTGCGATGTTCCCTAAATGAAAGAAGATGGCGTTTTTAGCCTGTTTTCTAGATTTTAAGCTAAAAACGAAATGCTACCACGCCTTCTCTCTTTATTAGAATTACACTTTGGGTAAATATTCTGGCTTGAGCAGCATCTGTAATTGCGCATAGGGCAAGAGCAGCTGGGTAGGCCTGAAGGCGTAGGCGTTCACCTCATAGGCGTTGTAATAGAGCATCAGCCCCTCATGCGTAAGGGCGGCGTTCTGCGGAAACGGCAAGCGGCCCCGCTGGGTGTAAAAGCCCTGCCGTCTAAAGGAGGTGGCCGGCAGTTTGCGCACCTTCCTGAACTCCTGCTCCACCAGTGTCCTGAGCTGTACCGTGTCTGTGACCAGTTCTGTAATCTTGAGTGCGTGGCCGGTGCTGTCAAAAGTCTGTAACGTGGTCATGGCATAGCCGTGTGCGCCGCCGCTGTAGCCTTCATGTTTTATCTGCAAAGAAACCAACTTATCTGTTTGGTGCAAGGGCTTAGAAGACACCGTCAAGTACCAACCTGCCCTGACGCCGGCATCTGGGAAATCTCTTCTAAAGGTGGCCTGCTGTTCCATGAACTGATCCGCGACAAGGACGGCGGCGTCCTCTCTGGGTGCTAAGCTGGCGTCTGGATTGTGCATGAGCTGTAGGCCCATCAGGTAGCGTTGCATGTACTGGTTCAAGGAGTCTCTCAGGGCCGCGGGTTCTCCCTTGGCCACCAGGTATTGTAGTTCCACCTCGGCACAGCTGTCCTTCGGGCATGGCTTCTCTGGCCGCGTCACCCGCTGCGAAATAAACGTCAGCGCCTCGGCTTCCTGAGGCCCAGCGGTGGCAGAAACTGCTGGCGCCTCGCCAGATTCACTGCTAGGCGACTGGCACGAAACCACCAGACCACCTAATAGAAACAACAACGCAGGAAAATACTTAGTCATACTTGAGGAACGAAGGTACTATTGCGTTTTATACGGAGGAAGCCGGAAATACTAGGGATGATAGGAAAAACTTGGCGTGAATTGAAGCTGGCGTTCAAGCATGAATCTCATTTAATACCATTTCCAGGTACTGTCAACTTCCCCGCTATTGCCATCTTTCCCACTATTGTCATCCTGAAAGGATCTTGTGGGCAAGCTAGATAGGTAGTTGAATAAGCGCTATACCGGTAAGTATAGATTTCATTGTAGAGACCAGGCACTGCCTTGTCTTTGACGTATTGCTCTCTGTTGCTTTAATACACTGATGTTAGCACCCCTATAATGAGCTGCGCTCGGTGCCTCAAACGCTCGTTTGTGCAACCTTAGAGGGAGAATCTTCGCTTGGCAAAGGCATGTCTAGTTCGCTACCAAGATCCTTTCAGGATGACAGGGTGGAAAGGTTGTTTTGGGTAAAGGAGCAGTGTGGTAGTAGATGTAATGCTCCTATTTCGTTTTTGGCCTGTTTTGTTGGGAATAACCTGAAACCAAATTATGTGAGAGGAAATAAAAAGGAGGCCACCCATGACCTCCTTTTTCCATAGTTAGAAAACTAAATAGAACTCCATCTGCTTGATATTTCCTCACAGGCGGCTTCAATCTCTAACAACCTTTTTGAATATGCTTTTGGAGCAGTATAGATTGTCTTATTAAAGATGTCAATGACAAAACAGTTTCTGGCTTTGATGTCAGAGCCAGTTTGCTCCTTCAAATATTTCATGAGAAGTGTTCCGATGAATTCTGCGGAAGGTTTGGTTAATGGATATGTCTTTGCAAAATAAAGCTTAACACCTCCTGTTACTTTGCCTTTGTCTTGAATCAAGATTTCTGGTCGTATACTAATTTCTACTCCTGAAATCTTGATGGATGCAGACTTGCTAATCCCATCAAAATAATCCTTGTCATTTTCAACTAACTCTGAACCTTCGATGAACTTCAAAAATTCGGTCAAAGCTTCTATGCAAGAATAGATTACTTCATTATGATATTTTGAAGTGGGCTTTAGATTGGTTAATTCCTCAATAGATTGAGTGATTAATTTTCTATCCCTATACTTATTCAAGAAGAATTCTTTAATACTTGCTTCAGCTTTAGAATATCTAGCGGTTATAAAACTCTTTGGATATTTTGCATCATAAATAATTCTTGAACGTCTTGTTGGGGAAGCAAATGGATACTCTCCCATTTTGTTAACTGTGATTCTTGGTGAAGTCCTTTCAATTTTTTGCTTCACTAGCTTATTATATGTTTTCACTGATTTCAAATTATAAAAACCAGTAGCGCTTGTCGTCGTACTTGTAGATTGTCAGATTAATCTACACATTTGCAAGACTTAAAGGATAAGTGATTAGGGTGAAGAGCCCTAAGTGCCGCCAAGCTATTATCCTATTGAAGAGAATGCTGCTACTGTGGCGTTCTCTTTTTTTTATCTCTAGTTTTTTCTTCTAGAAAAGCCTTTCCTGTCTAAAGAATGAATAAAATATTTAAAAGTTGAAGTCCGGAATATGTAAAACAAAAAGAGGAGGCGATTAGGCCTCCTCTTTCTGTTTCTTAGCTACCGCAAGCGTCACATGCGTCTGGGTTGTCCAGAGAGCAGGCCATGTCGCTTTGGTTCTGTTCTACGTTGTTGTACATAGGGGCCAGGGTTTCGGCGGCTTGTTTCTCAACGGTGAACTTGATGGCGTCTGCGGCGGCTTTGGTGCGCAGGTAGTACATACCGGTCTTCAAACCGCGCTTCCAGCTATGGAAGTGCATAGACGTCAGCTTCCCGAAGTTCACGTTAGACACGTGCAGGTTCAGGCTTTGGCTTTGGCAGATGTACGCGCCGCGGTCGGCAGACATGTCAATGATGGTACGCTGGCTAATTTCCCAAACCGTCTTGTACAGGTCTTTGATGTTCTGCGGAATGTTAGGGATGTTCTGCACAGAACCGTTGGCAGAGATGATGGCGCTTTTCATCTGGTCATTCCAGAGGTTCAAGGCAATCAGGTCATTGAGCAAGTGCTTGTTCACAATCATGAACTCGCCACTCAACACACGGCGCACATAGATGTTAGACGTGTATGGCTCAAACCCTTCGTTGTTACCCAGAATCTGCGACGTTGAAGCCGTTGGCATTGGGGCTACTAACAAAGAGTTACGCACACCATGCTCTAGTACTTCATTGCGCAAGGCTTCCCAGTCCCAACGACCGCTTTCTGGCTTCACGCCCCACATGTCAAACTGGAAAATACCACGGCTGATAGGTGAACCGTCATACGTTTCATAAGTGCCTTCTACTTTGGCTAAATCCTTAGAAGCCGTCATGGCCGCGTAGTAAATGGTCTCAAAGATTTCCTTGTTCAGACGGGCCGCTTCTTCGCTCTCAAACGGCATTCTCAATAATAAGAACGCATCTGCCAGGCCCTGCACACCCAGCCCGATAGGACGGTGGCGCATGTTAGACTTCTTGGCTTCTGGCACCGGATAGTAGTTCACGTCAATCACCTTGTTCAGGTTCTTGGTGACGGTGTAGGTAACCTCGTATAGTTTGTCGTGGTCAAATTTCTTTACCCCGTTTTCTTCTTTGATGTAGCGTGGCAAGGCAAGCGAGGCCAGGTTACACACGGCAATCTCGTCTGCGTCTGTGTACTCAATAATCTCAGTACACAAGTTAGAGCTCTTGATGGTACCCAGGTTCTGCTGGTTAGACTTGCCGTTGGCGTGGTCTTTAAACAACATGTACGGGGTACCCGTCTCGGTCTGAGACTCTAGAATGGCAAACCACAGCTCCTGCGCTTTGATGGTTTTGCGGGCTTTGCCTTCTTTCTCGTATTTCTCATACAAACGCTCAAAGTCCTTGCCCCAGGTGTCAGAAAGGCCTGGGCACTCGTTCGGGCACATTAAGCTCCAGTCGCCATTGGCTTCTACGCGTTTCATGAACAAGTCTGGCGTCCAAAGAGCCAGGAACAAGTCACGGGTACGCATCTCTTCCTTACCGTGGTTCTTTCTCAAGTCAAGGAAATCAAAGATATCTGAGTGCCATGGCTCCAGATAAATAGCGAAGGCGCCTTTACGCTTTCCGCCGCCCTGGTCCACGTAGCGGGCCGTGTCATTGAACACCTTCAGCATTGGTACCAGTCCGTTAGACGTACCGTTGGTGCCTTTGATGTAAGAACCCGTGGCTCTGATGTTATGCGCTGCCAAACCAATACCACCCGCGCTCTGTGAAATCAAGGCACAGTTTTTCAAGGTGTCATAAATACCCGGAATGCTGTCCTCTTTCATGGTTAACAAGAAGCATGAAGACAACTGCGGCTTAGGCGTACCGGCGTTGAAAAGAGTTGGCGTAGCGTGCGTGAACCACTTCTCAGACATTAAGTTGTAGGTGATGATAGCCGACTCAATATCTTCTTTGTGGATACCCACCGCCACACGCATGAGCATGTGCTGTGGGCGCTCAATCACTTTGCCGTGCGCGCGCAACAAGTAAGAACGCTCCAGGGTCTTATACCCGAAGTAGTCATAGTTGTAGTCACGGTCATAGATGATGCTAGAGTCTAGCATGGCCGCGTTTTTCTTGATGATGTCAAACACGTCCTTGGCAATGAGAGAAGCATTCTCACCCGTCTTAGGATCTACATAGGTGTAGAGCTGTTTCATGGTGTTGAAGAAAGACTTCTGGGTCACCTTGTGCAGGCTGGAGATGGCAATGCGCGCCGCCAGAATAGCATAGTCTGGGTGCTTGGTGGTCATAGACGCCGAGGTCTCTGCCGCCAGGTTGTCCAACTCCACCGTAGTGACGCCATCATAGATCCCGTCAATCACCTTTTTGGCAACCTCAATAGGGCTTACAAACGACATGTTCAGGCCGTAGCACAGTTTCTCTATGCGGGCCGTGATCTTATCAAACTTGACCGACTCCCTGCGGCCGTCTCTCTTTACAACTAACATACGCTACACTATATAGGTGAAAGGATGATTGGGGTCATCCCAGATATCTATTGCCATGCGCCAACAGCGCCAGGCGGTACTTTATTGAATGGAAATCTAGTTGAATCTGCCTAGCCGTCCACTAAGCGTTTTTGCCCTCTTTTTTGGAAAACAGCCCAAAAACGGATTCTGTTTTTAAAGACTGCTACTCTTTCGTCCCCCTTTGAAGGGGGTAGGGGGATGATTCACTCTAGCTAAGCTCACATTCCCGAGAATCTTTCTTCATTCTAAAAACAAACATTATCGTTTCAAGACCCGCTTTGTCATCCCCCTACCCCCCTTCAAAGGGGGACGAAGAAGAAAATATTGCTTGGAAATAAATGCTTTGTCTTAGGCAGAACCCAACCTGTTATTGGGCGTTTTTGACCTGTTTTCGCCAAATCAGCCCAAAAACGAAAGCCGGACTGCTCAATGGCGATGAAAGGAGAACAGACTAAAAGTCTTCGTCCAGGGAGAATACGTTAGAGTCGCGGTCGCTCATCACGCCAGATTTCTGGTACTCGGCCACGCGTTTCTCAAAGAAGTTGGTTTTGCCTTGCAGGGAGATTAACTCCATGAAGTCAAATGGATTGGCGGAATTGTAAATCTTGCTACAGCCCAAAGAAACTAGCAGGCGGTCAGCCACAAACTCAATGTATTGGCTCATCAGTTTTGCGTTCATTCCAATCAGGTCTACCGGCAGGGCATCTGTCACAAACTCTTGCTCAATGGCCACCGCGTCTCTAATGATGCTGTGTACGCGCTCTTCTGGTAGCTTGTTTACTAACATAGAGTATAGCAGGCAGGCAAAATCACAGTGCAATCCTTCGTCTCTGGAAATCAATTCGTTAGAGAAGGTAAGACCTGGCATCAAACCACGCTTTTTCATCCAGAAGATAGAGCAGAAGGAGCCAGAGAAGAAAATACCCTCTACCGCTGCAAAGGCAATCAAACGCTCGGTGAAGTTTTCAGAGTTGATCCACTTAAGAGCCCACTCGCCTTTCTTCTTCACGCACGGTACGGTCTCCAGGGCGTTGAACAAGCGGTCTTTCTCTTGCGGGTCCTTTATATAAGTGTCTATTAAAAGAGAGTAAGTCTCAGAGTGGATGTTCTCCATCATGATCTGGAAGCCATAGAAGCAACGCGCCTCTGGCATCTGCACCTCTTGCATGAAATTGATGGCCAGGTTCTCGTTCACGATTCCGTCTGAGGCCGCGAAGAACGCCAACACGTGCGAGATGAAGTGACGCTCGCCGTCGTTTAGTTTCTCCCAGTCTTTGTTGTCCTGGGTCAGGTCAATTTCCTCTGCGGTCCAAAAGCTGGCTTCGGCCTGTTTGTACATCTGCCACACGGCGTCATTCTGGATGGGGAACAGGACAAAGCGGTTAGGGTTCTCTTGTAAAATAGGCTCCATAAGCGGTTACTAAAATGGTGAATCTGTTGGTTGAGTGGAGGGTGCTCAGGATACTGTTTCCTAAGGGCACCGTAGACTAGAAACCTTTAAAAGGAGGTTGGTCTGCTCCGGCTTGAGATTTCAAATATAGGGACATTTACGTTGACCGCCCCGTCCCAGAGGTCTAATTTATCCATTTCTTATACCACAGTTATCCACATTGTAAATGCTTGAAAACCAGTATTTTGAAATTTTATCAAAATTAGAAAGCCCTAATATATGGAAAACTTAATAGAATGGAAGTGGTATCTTTTAGTAAAGTAAGACGGGGTTGCAACTTCCAAAAATGGATAAAAGAAGGCTCATGTAGCTACGTGAAAAAAGAAAGAAAAAATAGCACTGTGCACTTGACATTCTCTGTTCTTTCTGCTACGTTTAGACAGCCTTGCCACCCGGCGCATTTGACCGCTTTTGGTGGCATGTAGGCTCCCATCTTACCCGGCTATTCAGTGCGGGCAGATTTTCTTTTGACTTGTCCACGCGTAAGTGCTTGAGCATCAATATCAATTTAGTTTATCCACAGGAGTTACCCACAGGGGCTGGAAAACTTGCAAGGTGCTTAGAACCAAGAAACTAGAGGGATTTGCTTCAATTAAAAATAAAGGCGCAGTAGTTGCATATATTAGGAGATGGGCTTACCTTTGCGGTTCAATTTTTTAAAATAAACGTAAGCTGATGTACGCAATTGTTGAAATCGCTGGGGTCCAGACGAAAGTAGAGAGCGGTAAGTTCTTCTACTCAAACAAGCTTTCCGGCAATGAGGGTGACGCCGTAGAGTTCGCCAATGTTCTTTTGACTGACAATGATGGTAATGTATCTTTAGGCGCTCCGTTCTTGGACGGCGTGAAAGTGACTGGAACTATCCAGGGCCACTCTAAAGCTGACAAAGTAATCATCTTCAAGAAGAAAAGAAGAAAAGGCTACAAGAAGAAAAACGGTCACCGTCAGCAGTTCACCAAAGTGTTGATCAACACCATTGGTTAATTGTCCGAAAGGGAAGTAAAATTATTGTAGAACCTATTCCCGGTGTATTTACCGGGGTTAACATAGACTAGAAATGGCTCACAAAAAAGGTGTCGGTAGTTCTAATAACGGCCGCGAATCTCATTCCAAACGCCTAGGCGTTAAAATCTTCGGTGGCCAAGCCATCATTGCAGGTAACATCATCGTGCGTCAGCGCGGTACTGCTCACCACCCAGGCGCTAACGTAGGTATTGGCAAAGACCATACCTTGTTCGCTTTGACGGATGGTGTAGTTGCGTTCAGAAAAGGTGCTAAGAACCGTTCTTACGTATCTGTTCTTCCAAGAGAAGTAGAAGCTGCTAAAGTATCTACTACTCCTTCTGAAGAAGTTACTGCCTAAGCAACCCCTAGCCGAAAGGTTAGATTTAGATTTCAAGAAAGCCACTCCTTAGGGGTTGGCTTTCTTCGTTTACGGTATTTCATTTTTGGCCTGTTTTCTAGAAAACAGGCCAAAAACGCTCCTTTGTTTCCACCGCCCTTCTGGGCGATGCAGGCATTGCAACGTCTCCAGCAGCAACCCGCCCGCCCTTGACCGAGGGCAAAGAGACTGGTCAATTTAAGTCTCTTTGCCCGAGGGAGAAAGTAATGGATTGTCAAGTGGCAGAAGCGTAAGCTTACGATGGAACAGACAGCTTCTCACGGTGCACCTTTCCGAGCCCCCGCCCTGTCCGAGCGGTCAGCGAGTTCGGGGGCTCTTGATTCTTTTGGTTACTTTTCTCATCAAGGAGAAAAGTGACAGACGCGGGCAGAAAGTAAGATAGAGGGAATTTGGGAGAGCGGCGTTGGTAGGTAGAGGCTTGGGCGGCAGTCTGAGTCGTTGGTGAGAACACCAACAACGGCGGATTAGGTTAATGGCGTTGAGGCGAATTGACTCAGAACTCAGAATTCAGGACTAAAATGTCATCCCCCTACCCCCTTCAAAGGGGGACGAAGAAGCTCCTAAAAAATCAATGCAAACTAGGAAGCGCACCTTCACTATTAGTCGCCGGCGTCAAGGTATACAAGACCGGCTTACTAGGACTAGCATCCAACACCAAACTAGTCACCTGCAAATTCAACAGATACCAACCATCTGCCACCGCATCAGGCACAAAAATCAACTCCGTGATAGTAGAAGCAATCCGGGTAGTCTCTGGATACTGCCAAAACGCATGATGCGCCAACAAGGCACCACCGTCCTCTTCCCGGTCCACCGACGGTAAATCCAACAACAGGTGCTCCACGTCATTATCCGCTAAAAAGTGAGCCAATGCTGGTTCTATATAAGTAGGATTGGTGCCTGAATATTGAGCAGTACGCTTAGCATCCAAGTTGGGCAAGGTCCGCAACACTAAAGCCTCTGGTAAATTCTCTACAGACAGTTGTGCAATCACATCAGAAGCCATCACCACTAAATCACCGTTCTCCTGTTGTTGCGGCGTAACAGACACCACCTGCGCTACAAATAGAAACCGAGATAAGCATTTATCCAAGGTGGCGGCGGGGTCTGGCGAGATATGGCCATAGCACTCGGTGTGGGTGCCGTTGCCGTGCGGGGTGAGGTGCACGCGCTGGTAATTGGTAGAGCCGCCCAAGGCCACACTGCCCACAAAACTGCCTACCACAATGGTGTCTACCTGCACCGGCTCGGCCCAAAAGCAGTTCACGTTGTCTGGCCCGGCTTGCAATGGCAAAGAGATATCTAGCGGTTGCAAAGGATTGAACTGATAGGCTTGACCTTGGTAGGTAATGGTGGCGGTAGCTGAAAGCATGGCAGGCGTTTTTGGGCTGTTTTCGCTAAAATAGGCTAAAAACGGAAAACCAGAAGCAGGAATTCTCTGCTTCTGGTTTCAGTCTGCTCATAAGCTGCTTAAAGTTGCTTCAACTCTACCGGCGTAGTGGCACGTGAGTTGCGCACCAGGCAGATGTACTGGAAGACATCGGCTAGGCCGGTATTTTCCTGCTTGAAGGCGATGCTCTGGTTAGGCATCAAGACTTTGAAGCTGGCCAGGCGGGCTGAGTTTTTGTAAGGCGTGCCGGGCGCATTGGTCTTGAACAGCGTCATGGAGTTTTCCTTGGTCACGGCGCGCAAATCCTTGATGCCGTTCACAAACACCAGCGGGCCGTCATTGTTGGTCATGGACGTATTCACGAAGCGCTGGCTTTTGTCTACAAAAGAAGGTAGGCCGGCCGTAGGCATCATGCTTTCGCTGTCCAGGGTGTACACGCCAATAGAAACGGCCTTGTTCTTAAACGGCGAATTGGCGTGTTGCAACAGATAGGCGAACGGCGTGCCGCGCTCCACCTGCACCGGAATGGCGTGGAACATGCCCCACATGCCGTAGAACTTCTCGTTCTGCAGGCCTTTGCTCTGCACCAGCGTGTTCAGGTTCAGGTACATCACGCTGTCGCGCTTGGTTCTGTCTGTGTAATAAACAGCATTCTGCAAGGTGTGGCGCAACTCAAAAGTAAGGCTGGCGCTGTCTTTAGAGATAAGCTGTTTGGCCATTCTGGCAAGAGTACCGGTGTCTAAAGTATCGGTCATGGTAAGCAAGCGCAAGCTGTCTTGCAGAGGGTTCTGGCTTGTCGGAAGTGTGGCTACTAACTCCTTTAAATGACGGTGCAGGGTTTCTGGGTCTTGCACGCGGTCCACGCCCACAATGGAAATGCGTTGTGCTTCAGGCAAGGTCTGGTTGTAGGCGCGAATCTTCTTAATCTTATTCATGAAATCCTGGTTGCCCCACTGTGCGTTCAGACGGGCCCAGAACTGAAACACCACGTCCAGGTTCTTTTCGTCGCCGGTCAGTAAATACTGGTTCAGGTAATGGGCCTGGCTGTAATCTACCTCGGCTAGGTAATGGCGCATGTTCACCTTTTGGTTCAGGTGTTTCACCAAGGCAAAATCTAGTTCCTGCGGCTTGGCAGTGCCGTGCGCTTCGCCTAAAAAGAAGACCTGATTTTGGTAGAAGGCGCTGTCAAAAATAGAGAAGGCAGGGTCTTGCGCTGGCGTGATTTCTTCTTTGTATTTGGCCAGGTACGCTTGGTGCGGCGTGCTCTCTCCGCCCACGGCCACCAGCCTATAAGTGAAGTAGCCAACAGTGGCTAACAATACAAGAACAACAGGAGTCAAGACTACAAACAGGGCGATTCTTTTCAGTACTTTTTTCATGACGAGGTTTGGTTAATCGTTTCGTCAAAAGTACGGGGCGGTAGAATGCGCCGCTGGGCAATGGGGCGAAAGGTGCCGTTTTTGGGGCTACAGGCACGTTTTGGGGCGAATGGTAAGGTCTTGCGGGGCGATTAGCTGGCCACGAAGAACGATTTCACCACACTGCTGGACGCCCTGGCCACCGGCACCGTCTGCTCTGTCTGCGCGAAGTGAAGCTTGTACCCCTGCGCATTCCCCGACACGTTCTGCACCTGGTCCAAATTCACCAGATACGACCGGTGGCAACGCACTACTTCGGGCTGGGTGATTTGATTTTCTAGCCTACTCAGGCTACTGCGCAACAGGTGCTTTTGCAGGACATTGTTCTGGTGGTAAAAGACCGTGCAGTAATTGTCACTGGCCTCAATGTATAGGAGACTGGCGGCTTCTAAGGTGAGGGTGTCTTTTTCGTTTTCGGCGATGAGGGTGATGCGAGTGTTATCTGGCGTTGGCTCTGTTGGCGTTTGAACCGAAGCGGCTGGATTTACTACCACCACAGGAGAGGTAACGGGTTCTTCGTTTCTGACCAGCGCAATGGGGCGGTATTTCTGCAGGAGGTACAGATACATGATGAGCACAATGAGGATGGCTGGCACCAAGCCCATCATGAAGGCCACCAGAATCATGTAGCTGATCTGCGCCACAGAGAACGGCATGATGCCCATGGCCGCGCCGTATACCGTGCTCAGGAAACCACCCGTCACGAAATGCACCAGGTTCCAGACAATCTCCTTGCCCACGTTCCAACGGCTCTCATGAAAGAAAGTAGGTGCCATTCTTCTGAAGCCATAGAAATTGAGAAACACTGAGAACGCCGCCACCAATCCATATCCAGACAGCACTAAATTCTTGGTAGGCGAATGCCAGTTATAGGACCCGAACGGCTGAAACACCACCAGACAGAACGCAATCATGGCCCCAAACAGCAGGGAAAGCCCCAGCGTCTTGGACAGGTTCAGTTCACTTACCGGAAAAGGCTGTTTGAAAAACGAAAGCATGGGGCACACCACTAAAGTTCAAGGCAATCTTGCGCAAAGGAAAGATACACAGATTTTGCCAAGCCGGGCAACATGCGTTGTTTTGAATTTCTGATTTAGTGGGTCAATAGATTGAGGACACTATTGCCCGCTGAGGTCGTTTTTGGGCTATTTCTTATAAAACAGGCTAAAAACGGATTGGCACTATTGCTTAATGCTGATGTCATATTTGGCCAGCAGACCCAGTGCGCCTTGGGCAGAGAACTTGGCTTTCTTGATGCGGTTCACTTCGGGGTCTAGCGTGTAGTTGTAAGCTGTGTAAAAGTCTGCCTTCTCCAAATTGGTTCGCTGGAAGACAGTCCTCAACAAATCACAGTCGGCAAACTTGGCCTCAGTGAGGTCCGTGTCCGTGAAATTGGCTTCTTTGATGCTACAGCCGGTGAACCTGGTCTTCTTGAAATTCTTGCGGCCAAAAAACGCGTAGTCCAGGGTGCAGTTGGTGAATTCCACACTCAACAGAAAGTCGTGGCACCCGCTAAAGTCCACGCCCATGATTTTGCAGTGCGTGAACGTGACGTCCTGTAATTTGGCGCCGTTCAGTTTGATGTTGCTCAGGTTGCAGTGCTCAAACCGGCACTCCAGGAAACTATTATTAGAAAGGTCTGTGTTGGAGAAATCACAGTTCTTGAAGGTGCACCCGTCAAATTCCCTCCCCGAAATGGTCTGGTTGGTATAGTCAATGCCTTCAAACGTCTTGTTCTGGTGCAGAATGTCTTTCATAATGTAAACTTCTGCAGAAGTTAGGAGAACATGAAGTTGTTTTTGGCCATTTTATTTGTTGATGGGTGAGAAATTTTCCCAATAAAAGCAAGTGCTCGTGCCCGGCCCAAATCACTTGAGATGTATGAGCCAGGCACGAACACTCACCCAATAGAATGACACGCTAATGCTATGAACAATCCTGTATACTAGCTTACCTCTGAGGAACGCGCACTTTTGGCAAGTAGTCAGAGACAGGAGCCACCAAAGGCGCGAACATAACATGGCCAGCCAGATTGTCCAAGCGCGGGAAGTGAGAGATAGTAATGGTGTCTGATACAACGGAGGAGATGACCGCGCTTTCTAACGGTGGACTAACAGGTGTTGCGGGTTGGAGGGAGGAGATGAAATACAAACCACCCAAGAGAATAAGCAATAGACAAGCCAAGCCGGCTAACAAAACAGAACTGGCTTTTCTTGGGCTACGGGGAGCGGAAGCAAGCGGATGGGTGTTGGTTGCAGTTTCCATAAGTAGAAAAGGTTAGTTTCTCTTAAGATGCAACGGCCAACCCTTTTCCACACGCAGCCGGCTACATCAAGAAATAACCGTCGGGTTGGGCCGGTTCTGGTACGTTGGGCTCGCCCAGCATCTGTTTAATGTTAATCTCAATGGTGCGGGCAATAGCGGTGACGGGCGTGTCTGTGGGTTTGTTCATGAATGGGTCCTGTATGTGGCGGGCGGTCTTCTCCACCAAGAAGAACGTAGAGGCCACCGCCGTGAGCACCGGTATTTCATACACGCCAATGGCCTCTACCAGCGTGAACGACAGAATAACCAAGAAGAGGTAGATGAAGAAATGGATGAACATGCTGTACGTAGCCGGAAACACCGTGGTGTTAATGCGCTCTGCCTTGCCCATGGAGTCCACCAGCCGGGTAACGGTACCTGAAACCTGCGTTTGCTGCATCTGGTTGAGCGCTTGTTCCTGGTACAACCAGTTCACGTCTTGCATGTGCAACTCCAGCAAGGCCAGCGGTTTGTTCATCTTGTCTTGTAGGTGCGCCAGTTCTTGGGCTGGAATGAATTCCTCTAAATGCTCCAGTGGGTTTTGTTTGCGCAGACTCTGCCCCAGGCTGTAGCACCAGGCAATCTGCCGAAGTCCTATGCTCCTCACCACAGCCTGAATGTGTGGTTTTTGAGCGTCTGCCGAGGCGATGAACGCTTTCAGTTCTAGCATGAGCGCGCGGGAGTCGTTCACGATGGCGCCCCAGATGATGCGTGCCTCCCACCACCGTTCATAGGACTGGTTCAGGTTGAATGCCAATAGCAAGGAGATGCCCGTACCCAGCACAGACGCCAACCCAGAGGGTACCGGCGGCAGGGCATCAGTTAGGACCAGTTTTAGAATATGAAACGAGATGGAGAACAGCAGTACGCGCAACACATCTACCCGTATTTTCCGGAAGATGTACCTGAAGGGAATATTATGGGACAGCAGCATAGTTCTATGAACATTAGAAAACGACTTAGTGGCCTAACCACCAAATAGCCGTCTTGTTCATACGCACGTGCCTTTCTCTGGATATGGTAAAGCCGTTTTTGACCTGATATCTCTAAAACAGGCTAAAAACGGCATCTATCTTTTTTACTGAATGCTCTTCCACCATTGCTTCTGCGGCAAGGTGCCCGTAGGTTCCCAGCGCTGCCCAATGATGGGCGTGGCCATCTGGATGTTGAGTTGTTTGGCGGCTTTGCTCAGGCGCTTAATAGGCTCTTGCCAGGTGTGCAGGGCCAGGGAGAAAGCACCCCAATGCGTAGGCATCAGGACTTTGCCTTTCAGGTCTACGTGGGCCTGGGCGGTTTCCTCGGGCATCATGTGGATGTATTTCCAGGCCTCGTTGTACTGGCCGCACTCCAGCATGGTCACGTCAAAGGGCCCGTACTTCTCACCAATCTCTTTAAAGTGCGTGTCATACCCAGAGTCTCCCCCGAAGTACACCGAGTTGGCGACTGATTTCAACACCCAGGAGCACCAAAGCGTCTTGTCGCGGTCGCTTAGGCCTCGACCTGAGAAGTGGCGGGCTGGCGTGGCGGCCAAGGTGAGGCCTTCATAGGTAGCAGTTTCCCACCAGTCCAGTTCGGTGATTTTCTCCGGCGCTACTCCCCATTTCACCAGATGCGCGGCCACGCCCAGCGGCACGAAGAAGTGTTTGGTCTTGCCTTTCAGTTTCTCAATGGTGCCGTGGTCCAGGTGGTCATAATGGTCATGCGACAACAACACGATGTCTAGCGCAGGCAGGTCCTCAATCTTGATGGGCAAGTCCTTGTTGAATCGTTTAGAACCAATGAAGGAAACCGGCGAGGCGCGCTGTCCCAGCATTGGGTCAGCGAAGATGCGTTTGCCACCAATCTCAATCATCACCGCCGAGTGCCCGAACCACGTTATCACCGGAGTCTGGCTGGGCGTTGCCGAAAAATCGCTTGGCTTCAAGTTGACCATAGGCAGAGGACCTTCGGGCGAGGAGCCATCTACCCCCGTAAAGAACTTATAAAAGATTTTGACCTTGTCCAGCAACGGCGACTCGTCCATCATGGGCGTGTGCGATGCGTTCTGGAACTTGCCGGTTTTAAAGTTGGGGGACTTCTGGATTCTGTCCAGGCTCTGACCTTGGGCCGTGGCTCCAAACGTTGGCGCAAACGACACAAACAGACCGCCGCCCAAGGCAATGGCCCCAATAATGGAAAGCAAAATGAGCATAAATTTCTTCATGGGATAGAGTCTCAAAGGTATAACCCCTGAGCGCATAAAATGATTAGCAGTATCCTGTTAGATACCAAGGTGAAAGAGGCTTCCGTTTTTGGCCTGTTTCCTGGAAAACACGCAAAAAACGGGTCTTTCAATTTAAAGTCCTTTACGAGTTTCCAATAACCTTTGCCAAACGCGGATTCTCCCCTTGAGGGGAGCGTAGAGGGGTGTTTGTGTCTGCTGGTCTTGGCGTTGCCATTTACACCTTATATAGAAAAGGCTTTTTGAAAAATTATTATGGTGCACTTATCGGAAGCATAAGTCTTTACCCTCCATTGTAAACACCCCTCTGCGCTCCCCTCAAGGGGAGAATCTGCGCTTTTTCATTTTCAGACTAATTCCCAGGAAGCAGGCCAAAAACGGCACATGCTTATTCTGTTTCTTCAGCCTCTTCTGGCAACAGGAACAAGTCCAGTGCAATCTCGTCAGCCAGGAGTTTGCCCGCCTCGGTGAGGATGAGGGTTTGGTCCTCTACGCGTAGCAGGCCCTGGGTTTGAATTTTAGCTAAGTACTCCGCATGTAATGCCAGCAAGTCCATTCCCCATTTCTGTTGCACGTAAGCGGTGTCACAGCCCCAACTGGTGCGCAGCGTGGTCATGACGAATTCATTCACGCGGTCCTCTATAGACAGCTCTTCTATGGTGCAGGGCAGTTGGCCCAGTTTCAAGGCTTCTACATACTGCGGGTTGTGCGCTTTGTTAAACTGCCTACTTACGCCGTTGAAGGAATGCGCGCTCGGCCCAATGCCCAGGTACGGGACCTGCCGCCAGTAACTGCTGTTGTGTTTGCTCTCAAAGCCGGGCTGGCAGAAGTTAGAGATTTCATAGTGCAGGAAACCGTGGCGCTTGGCTTCGGTCATAAGCAACTCAAACTGCTGGGCTACGCGCTCTTCCTCGGCGGGCGTGAATTTTCCTTTCTTGAGCCGGTGCCCCAGCACGGTGTTGGGCTCAATGGTAAGCGCGTAACAAGACAGGTGCTGTACGTCCAAGGCGAAGGCTTTGGCCAAGTCCTGTTCCCACAGGGCTTCGTCCTCGGCGGGGATGCCATAAATCAAATCCAGGGAGATGTTGTCAAAATCGAGGCTCTGCGCCAGCGTGATGCATTCCACGGCTTCTTGCGCAGAGTGCGGGCGGTTCATGAGTTGCAGATGCGGGTCATGGAACGACTGCACCCCAATGCTCAACCGGTTGATGGGCGTTTGCCGTAAGGCCAGTAGTTTCTCGGGCGTCAGGTCGTCTGGGTTGGCCTCTAGGGTAATCTCGGCGTCTGGCGTGACGGTGTGCAACTGGTAAATGGCGTCCAGCAATCCCTGAATCTCGGGCACCGACAAGATGGACGGCGTACCGCCCCCGAAATAGATGGTCTGGATGGTTTCGCCGCGCAGATAGTCTTTCTGCAGGCGCAGTTCCTGATGCATGGCCTGCAAAACGGCTTCTTTTAAACCCAGAGAGGTGCTAAAATGGAAGTCGCAGTAATGGCAGGCTTGTTTACAAAAAGGGATGTGAAGATAAATTCCGGCCAAAGTGCGTTATAGGTAAAAGATGAAGGATTAAGTTCTGTATTTGCACGGTTGCCCCGGCAAGCAGTACCTTGGTAAACAATGAAATGGATGGCAAGTTCCCAGAGGGTAAGCAACCTACGCGGGCAAAGTTATAGAATTATAACGGTGCTGGCTCTGTGTTGGGGATTCTCTAGCGTTTTGCTGGCTCAAAACCGACTTCATATAAAGGTGATAGCGCCTACGCCAGCGGCCGCCAACATCTGGGAGCGCCGTCAGCCTAGATTACAGGAACAGGATTCGCTGGCCCTCAGACAACAACTCAAGACCTGGCTCACCCAGGTGCAGGAAGAAGGCTACCTCACAGCCTCCATTGATTCTTTTAAACTCAAGAAAGATTCTTTGACGGTGCACGTCTTTACCGGCGGGCAATATCAATGGGCCTCTTTGAAGAACGGCAACGTGGGCGAAGGGCTGTTGGAGAAAGTGGGCTTCCGGGAGAAATTGTACCGAGGCACGCCCTTGCGCCCAGCAGAATTTGCCCGTTTGCAAGCCGCACTTTTGCGCGAAGCTGAGAACGTTGGTCATCCGTTTGCGCAGGTCAGGCTGGATTCTCTGGTGGTGGAGGATGATAAGATTCAAGCGAGGTTGCGTGTGGTGCGCGGGCCGTTGATGCTCATTGATTCTGTGCTGATTGTAGGCAACGCCCGCATTCAGCAGAACGCTTTGTATCGGTTTACCCAACTGGCGCCCGGCCAGCCCTTTTCTCAACAACGCTTAGATGAGGCGGTGCGCGCCATGCGGCAATTGCCGTTTGTGCGGGTGGTAGGTGCGCCGCAGGTCTTGTTTGCGAAGAATCAGGCGCGGGTGTATTTCTTTCTGGAGGAGAAAAAGGCCAACCAGTTTGACGGCATCATCGGGTTCCTGCCCGACCCTAACGCGCAAAGCGCCAAACTACTCATTACCGGCGAAGTGAACCTGCAGGTGCGCAACCTGCGCGGAAGCGGCAAGCAGATTGGCCTGCACTGGCGAAAGGTAGACCGTAACTCGCAGTTGCTGGACGCTGAGTACCGGCATCCTAATCTCTTCAACTCGCCGCTGGAAGTGGCTGGACAGTTCCATTTATACAAACAGGATACTTCTTTCCTGAATCTTCGGCCGCGGGTAGAGGTGGCCTATCCTTTGTCCACTACCAGCCGGGTCACATTCTTCACCGAGATTCTGAGCACCCAGATGCTCTCCCCTGAGGTCATCAAACGCCAGCGCAACGACTCCTCGGCCATTGACGCCAATTTCACCTCCTATGGTCTTTCCTATAACTGGAACAGTCTGGATGATTTGTTCTTTCCGCGCCGGGGTATGCAGGCGTTTCTGCAAGGCGCGGTAGGCACCAAACGCATCCAGCGCAACGCCCGCGTGGAGGCTAGTTATTATGACACCCTGCAGTTGCGCACTTCGCAGTTTAGCGTGGCCACCCGGCTGGAGCGCTACTGGCCCGTCTCTAAAAACGCGGTTTTGCTCACCCGCCTTAAGGGCGAAGCGCTCTTGAACGAACGGCTTTATTTGAATGAGCTCTTTAGGTTAGGTGGTCTTTCTTCTCTGCGCGGATTTGATGACTATGCCTTCTATGCGTCTTCATATGCGGTGAGCACGCTGGAGTACAGGCTCTACACCGGTCTGGATTCTTACGTCTTCCTACTCTACGACCAAGGCTACCTGCGGCGTGATTTGCCCCAGAATGCCTTGACACAGTGGGCCAGCGGCGTGGGCGGTGGAATTAGTTTCTCTACCGGGGCAGGAATTTTTCAATTGGTGTATTCGGTGGGACGCACTGCCAGTGAGCCATTTACCTTGCAACGGTCTAAAATTCACTTCGGAATTACGGGTCGTTTTTAGCCTGTTTTGGTAAAAACTTGCCAAAAACGTTTGGAGGATATGGCAAAACCTCCTACATTTGTATTACAAACAGTGCGGGATGGAGCAGTTGGTAGCTCGTTGGGCTCATAACCCAAAGGTCACAGGTTCGAGTCCTGTTCCCGCTACCCAAGAGGACAAATCAGTTTTATTACTGATTTGTCCTTTTTCTTTTACCCCCATTTTGGCTGAAAGTGAGGCGATTAGGAAGAAAATCGCATTCACGCGATGGGTTCGATAACCGTCCATTTCCTTGTCATAGAGCACTCCTTCTGGAAACACTAGCTTTTGGAGCTTTTGACGTTGGTGGTAACTGCCGGAAACCCACATAGAGCCTATCTCAGAGCACATTTTCACCGCCAATCTTAGGTATTTTTGCAGGTTCGATAATTTTATTTGCTCTGCAGGGAGCTTTCCCTCCAGTTGCTTCTTCTCCAGCCTCAGCTTCTGGGTGAACTTATCGTATTGCTCTTTGGTGATCTCCTCTAAAAGAACAAACCTCTCCTCCAGTTTCTCAAGCTGAAGGTCGATGGTTTTGAGATGCGCTTTAGTATGCTTGAGTTCATCCTCCCTCTGTTGATTCATCTCCTGGAATACGTCCAGTAGGCGCTGAGTCATTGGGGCGTGCAGGTCGCCTTCCAACTGGAATACATTTAGTATTTCCTCATATCTGGCGTGCATTTGTCTTGCGCCTCTGTTTACCTTGCACCCGATCTTGTTGCACTTGTAGTAGAAGATGCCTTTCTTCTTTACCTCGTATCCGGTCATGTGGGTGCCGCAAGCTGCGCAACTGACAAAGTTTCTCAATGGCAGGCGGTTGTCATATTTCTTAGTGGTATAGCCGCTGTTGTTCTCTGCCTGGATCTGGTTAATCTGAAAAAAGACTTTCTGGCTGATTAGCTTCTCATGTCTTCCCTCCACAACCTCGCCTTCTAATAAGTTATGGGAGAGGATACCACAGTAGAAGGGGTTCCTGAAAATTTCTGTGAGCCGTTGCTTGGAAAGATTAAGTCCTAGATCCTTCATTTTTTCCAAAATTTCAACATTAGATAGACGCTGTTCTGCCTTCCATTGGAATGCTTTGCGAAGTAGTTTACCTGTCTCATTCACTATAATTTGCTGTTGCCCCTTATTGGTTAGCTGGTCATACCCAATGGGTACCCTGGTAGGCCATTCGCCACGCTTCAGCTTCTCCAGCATGCCGGCCATGCACTTCTCGCGGCGCTGGGTGTTGTCGAACTCGCTGAAGAGGAACTGGATGTTCTGCTGGAACTTGCCCGAGGCGGTGGCCGTGTTGGTCTCCTGCATCACCGAGCGGATGGAGATGTTGTTCTGCTGGAGCTCCTTGGCGATGTGGATGGCGTTGGCGCCCGAGCGGGAGAAGCGGTCCGGGCTGTAGATGATGATACTCGCGATCTGCTCCTTGCTTTTCTTCACAAAGGAAAGCATGCGGTTGAACTCCTTCCGCTCGTCGGTCTTTGCGCTCTCGTAGGTGCCCCCGAAGTACTCGACCACCTCCAGCCCGTTCTTTAGGGCGAACGCGTCGCAGTACTTCCGCTGGGTGGCAAGGCTCTGGTTGTTTTCGGCCTGCTCCTTGGTGGAGACGCGCGTGTAGACCACCACCTTGTTGCTGTGCCTGCGGCTCTGGCTCTTACCGGCCTTGGCAAAGGCTTTGAATGAATCTAGATTAGCCATGTCGTTTTAATCTGAATTTTTTATACCTAAGGTGTTCTTCTTTTTATGTTTTGTCATTGACCTGGCTCTCTGTGTACAGCTCATAGCAGAGCTGGGCGAGGAGCGACAGGCTTTCAAATATTTCCTCTGCCTCCTTGTCGCTTAGCTTTTGCAGGCCTGGGTACATTTTAAGTCTTTCTGGGGTAAGCGGCTTCTGCTTTGTTTTAAGTTTTTCTTGAAGTGATTTCACGGAAATCAGTGGGTTTCCGCAAGCGTCTGAGGTATTCAGTAAGGATGCCTATTCTTTACATGGGCCTGAGGTATTCAGTGCCGGTTCTATTTTCAGGTACCTCGGGGCCTTCAGCTTCTAGTACCTTTTCCTGCGGGTGTAGGTATAGGCAGCCTTGCGCTGGCCGGGCAGCCCGGTGAGGCTGACGGTGTCCGCAGTTCCTGCCGTATGGCCTGCCATGCGGTGAAGCTCCTGAGGTGAGGCCACACCAGACTCCAAAGTGAGCAAATCCCAGCGGTGAGTGCCGGCCTTTCTGGACTTGATTACTTGCACCTCTTTATAAGCCGGCTCGCTTACAGCCGCAAGGAGAGCCAGTTCGGCCTCATCTAATAGAGTCTGCCGCTTTTCCTGGAAACTGCAGACCTGCTTCCCAAAGAGTTGGTTGGCCATGGCAAGGAGCGGGAGGCTCACGCACCCGCCGGCGGGGTGCGGGTGGGCGCTGCAGGATGAGATCAGCTGGATCCTACCGTCCCGGGTGACCTGCAGTAGGGTGTCGCTACCCTTCTCCATCGCCTCCTCTAGGTAAAGGTCAAGCAACGTCATTTCGGCAAATAGGAGTTTGCCCTCGCTGCTGGGCAGTTCTATTCCTTCTACTTCAATATTTGCCGTCAGCATCTTCCCTATGGCATAGATCACGCAGGAGGGGAAGCCGTAGCGCGCCAGCTCGGCCAGCACCCCCACGCACAGCCCCTCAGCCAGGGTGAGGAGCCCGCCACCAGGCATGCCGATGCCAAGCCCTATCGCCTCCAGTTCAGTCAGGTCGCCCGCGGACGGCGTTAATCGCCGGGTAGTGAGGGTTTGGGGAAGCTCATGCCGGATGTGGGCAGGCAGGTTCTGAGTCATTGGTTTCATTTTTATATCCATGGCGTCCTTTTCTCTTTTTTCCTGTTTTCCAGGATGAGCCAGGCAAGGGCCAGGCCTAAAAGAAATAGGATTGCAATGATATATAGTTTGCTTTGGCCTCTGTGTTGGGGCGGGCCGATCGGAAGGGCGCTTAGGTCCGCCAGGGGCCATTCCACTAAGGTGTAGGTAGCTGCCATGGTCTTATGATTTGAATTCTTGGATGGTCACTTTCTTACCCTCCAGGCGGTAGCCCAGGCCGAAGACGCAGAAGTACTGGGCGCCATCTAAGAGGGCGATGTGGGTGTTGAAGTTGAAGTCGAAGCCCTCTGCTCTCAATGCGTCTTCGGTCACTGCCTCCCTTTTTCCGTGCGCCGCGGCAAGGACTGCAAAGTTTCTGCGCAGGGTGTCGAGCACCGTGCCGGCTTCGCCTTCCTGCCAGGCGGTCTGTGTTTCCAGTGCGGCCAGCCTCTGGCCTAACGTCCGGTTCTCCCGGAGTGTCAGGTCTAGTTGGTTTGAGACGCTCTCCGAGGCTTGGTGGGCGCCGGCCAGGATGCCCGCTCCGTGCTGGGCTAGGCTGATGCCGAGTGCCGCCGCCTCATCGGATAGCTTTCGCTTAAGCTCAGCCGGTACCCTTAGGGTGATGGGCAGGCCGTAAAGCTCCGCCGCTTCTTTCGTTTGTTCTTTCATTTTAGTTTGATTTAGGTGGATAGAATATGATATCGGCTTTGCTATGGGATGGCTATGGTCGCAGGTTTATTTTTTTTTTGCTGACGGGTGAAGCCGGCCGAAGATGGCCTGCGCCTTGAAGAGCTCGTGCTCGCGGTAGGGTTCCAGCAGGGCGAAGCCCGCCGTGGTGTTCTCGCCGTTGAGCAGGCGCCCGATGCCCGGCAGCTCGAAGAGCCGGTGGCCCGGCTGCGGGTGGCCCTGCGCCTCGTCCTCACGTACCAACTGGGAGAGCAGTTCAAGCAGGAAGAGCTCTGTTTCTCGTTGCATCCTCAGGATTTGCGCCTCGCGCTGCCGGAGTTGTTCTGAGAAAACTGAATTGCGGTCTTCTTTAGTCACCTTCTCCTCCAGCGTCTCGTAGGTGGCCAGCTCCTCTGCGCTCATACCGAAGAACTTTGCTAGTGTATCGATTCTTTCCTGTGAGATGGTCACGTCTCCCTTCTCCATGCGGCTTAGGTTGCCCTTGGTCATGCCAAGTGCCTCAGCCACCGCCTCCTGGGTCATGCCGCGCGCCTTGCGCACGGATCTGATCTTGTGGTGTATGTTAGACATGTTGTAAAGGAAGGGATTTATTTAGAATATGTACAACAAACTACTAAAAAATAAATTAAATATTTTTTAAGAGCATGGTAGAGGTAAGAAATTTTGTGGTGATGAGGTTACACATTGTAATGCTACCAATACAAGTTGTAGTTGGGGTGATACATTTTGTAGCGGCTGTGATACAATGAGTTGTGTTAAGCCTTTTGCTCTCAATAGATAATTATTATCTCGCTTCTCACTTATATCAAATTCATATTCTTTTTAGAAAAATTTGAACAGAACGTTAACGTTCATATGCAGTGAGACATAAAGTAATAAGAGGGGTAACTCTCATTACTCACAGTAATTTTACCCTAGATAAAAATAGACATGGATTTCATCGCATTAGACTTTGAGACGGCCACCGCTGACAGGGACAGCCCTTGTGAGATTGGGCTCACTTATGTGAAGGAGGGGCAGGTTGTGGACACGGAGTCGTGGCTTATCAAGCCAAGGTCCTTTCCGTACTTTGCGCCTTTCAATGTCTCCATCCATGGGATAACCCCTCAGGATGTAGCAGATGAGCCCGAATTTCACGATCTTTGGGAGGTGCTCCGCCCGAGGCTGGAGAACAACCTCATTGTCGCACACAACGCTGGCTTCGACCTCAGCGTCCTCAGAAGGACCCTTGCCTCTTACAGTATTCCCTTCCCCAGCCTCGACTATGCCTGTAGCTATATCATGTCCAGGAAGGCCTGGCCCGGGCTCGCTTCATACAACCTCAAGTCGCTCTGCAGCCAGCACAGCATAAGGCCGGGCCACCATCGAGCGGCGGCCGACTCCAGGGCCTGCGCTGAGCTGACGCTGAAGATCCTCGGGCAGACACAGACTTCCTGCGTCAGGGAGTGCTCCTCAAAGCTTAGGACCTCTATCGGGAGACTGTTAGATGGAGGCTACACGCCGTCAGAGGCCAAGAGGGACTACAGCGGCAGAGGGTTCAACCCCATCATAGGGGATACCTCAAAGCACAACCCAGAAAGCATTTTCTTCGGGCGCTCCGTTGTCTTCACCGGCGCCCTTTCATCCATGACAAGAGCCGCCGCTCAGCAGGTCATCGTAGACATTGGTGGCGCGAACCATTTCGGGGTGAGGAAGGACACAGACTACCTGGTGGTGGGGCAGCAGGACTTCAGGGTCGTGGGCGAGGACGGGATGAGTGGCAAGCAGGAGAAAGCGGTTTCCCTTATCGCTAGGGGTGCCCCTTTGGAGATCCTATCCGAGAGAGACTTCCTCTGCAATATCTAAACCCGCCGACCGTGATCGCAGAATCTTCCCTGAGCGAAATGGTGGAAGTATCCAAAACGATGGCAGATACTGATTGGCAAGATGATGGGAGCCATCCTCAAGTGGCCTATTGAGTTATCAAGCTATAGACGATACTAGGTCAAGTCTCATTCATATCTTGACATCTATCTGCACCTGCGCTGAGTAATTAAAATTGGCTGCTGTTCCAGTTGCCGGTCCTTAGTAGGGAGCCGGGCTTGCCTACTTTATCCCATTGTCTCATTAAGCCATTCTCAAAAATGAGGAACGTGTTTTGATTTGTGAGACGTTAAAAAGAGACGGATTTTATGCGATTAGAGTAGGATTAGTAAATGCTTGATTTCTTCTCAGAAAACGGCCGTTTTCTGAGACATGGCAAGTCTCAGAAGTAACGTTGACTCGTCCTGAAAAAAGTTGACAGTTTACATTGTTAATTCTACACCAGGTTGACCAATGTGACATAATCCTTCCACCCTCTTCGCATCTTACACCAAGGCTGCCAGTACCTAAACGTGGGGAGGTTGCAAATGGCAAGGTAGGGGTAGAGGCATCAAGCGCGCTCTCCCCAAAATGCCTATTTAAGTTTACAGTTATAAGCTTTTTATGTAGAGCCAAAAGCACTTTCTGACCACAAGTTTTTTATTCTCACCTAATTTTTCCACCGGAGGCTTGAATACTAAATATGAAGGGCGCGGTTGGCCACAGCAAGGCAAGCCTCTTTGACAGACTCATAAAAAGTAGGATGACCATGCGGCATCCGGGCGATGTCCTCCGCAGAGGCCCGGTAGCTCATGGCCGCCACCGCCTCCCCGATGATGTCACCAACTCGGGGGCCGATCATGTGGATGCCGAGAATTTCGTCAGTACGCTCATCAGCCAATATTTTTACCAAACCGTCCAGGTCGTCATTCATCCGGGCGCGGGCATTGGCTCGGAAGGGGAACGCCCCGGCACGGTAGGCCCTTCCGCTTGCCTTAAGCTGTTCTTCAGTAAAGCCCACGCTTGCCACCTCTGGCCAGGTGTAGACGATGCCCGGGATTAGCATGTGGTCCAGGCGTGGTTTCTGTCCGGCTAGGATCTCGGCCACCAAGACACCCTCCTCTGAGGCCTTGTGCGCCAGCATCGCCCCCTTTACCACATCCCCGATGGCATAGATACCGGGAACATTGGTTTCCATATTCTCATTTACTTCGATGCGACCTCCCTTATCTGTTTTAATCCCTACCTCCTCCAGCCCAAGTCCATCCGTATATGGTTTCCTACCTACGGCCATAAGGCAGTAGTCTCCCTCCAGTGTAATGAACTCCCCGGCGGCGGTCTCAGCCGTCACCGCCACGCCACTTTCTGAACTTTGGGCCTTTGTGACTTTATGTTTGAGATAGAATTCCATCCCCAGCTTTTGCAGGGATTTTTGCAGTTCCTTCCCCAGGGTTCCGTCCATACTCGGGATGATGGCATCGGTATACTCCAACACGCTTACCTTGGATCCTATGCGCGCATACACCGACCCGATCTCCATGCCAATCACCCCGCCCCCAATGATGATCAGGTGCTTGGGAATTTCTGAAAGGGCCAGAGCCTCCGTGGAAGAGATAATCCTTTTTTTATCGATCTCAATACCAGGCAGTGAGCTGGGCTTAGAGCCGGTAGCCAGAATGATGTTCTTGCTTTCGATGGTCCTAGCCGGACCTTCCGCTCCCTGGAGGTAAATGCTTTGGGCGGTTTGCAACGTAGCCGCACCACGTAAAACATCAATTTTATTCTTTTTCATCAGGTAGTCCACCCCCGCCACCGTCTTCTGCACGACTTCTGCCTTATGCGCCATCATCTGAGGGAAGTCCAATTGCAGGTTCTCCATTCTGATGCCGTGGCCTTTGAACTTGTCTTTGGCGTTGTGGAAATGCTCAGAGCTGTCTAGGACGGCTTTCGAGGGGATGCAGCCCACGTTCAGACAGGTACCGCCCAAGGTGTCATATTTCTCTATGATAGCTGTCTTGAAACCTAGTTGGGCGCAACGTATGGCTGCGACATAGCCACCCGGGCCAGAACCTATGATTGTAACATCGTACATATACAATTAGATTTAGAAGTTAATAGATTATTGAAAACCACGGAGCGCGAATTAATCAGAGCGGTATACAGCGCAAACATGAGTAGTTGCAATCCCATTTTGAAACTTGCAGAGCCGTGCAACAAATTTTAAAGAGGTTAAATAACCTACATGGTTGTCCCTTGTCACCAGTCGTAGACCTGAATAAGCCTAAACCTTCCTATACTTTCATGCGCTGAATCCGCACTGCATTTAAGATGGCCAACAGGGCGACGCCGACATCGGCGATAACAGCCTCCCATAGGGTGGCCACCCCCCCGGCACCCAAGGCCAAGACGATCACCTTGACGGTCATCGCCAAAATGATGTTCTGCCAGACGATGCTGCGGGTAATCTTCCCCACCTTTATGGCGGACACGATTTTAGAAGGCTGATCGTTCTGGATCACCACATCCGCGGTCTCTATGGTGGCGTCGCTGCCCAGCCCCCCCATAGCGATCCCGGCATCAGCCAGGGCCACCACCGGCGCGTCATTCACCCCGTCACCCACAAAGGCGATGTGCCTGCCCTGATCCTTCAACGCCTGCACCTTGGCCACTTTGTCCTCCGGAAGGAGGTTCCCGAACGCGGTGTCAATGCCCAGTTTCTTGGCCACCTCGTCCACCACCGTCTGTTTGTCACCTGAAAGCATCACGGTCTGAATGTTCAAGGCGTGCATTTCCCTGATGGCCTGGGCCGCATCCTCCTTTATCTCGTCCGCAATGGTGATGTAACCGGCGTACTGCCCGTTCACCGCCACCACCACTATGGTGTTGACGATGCCCTCGATCTCCGCAGGGTAGGGTATGTTGAATTTCTTCAATAGTTTGGTGTTGCCCGCCAGCACCTGCTTCCCATCGATCATGCCTTTGAGCCCGTGGCCCGATATCTCCTCCACCTGCTCGATTCTGGACGCCTGGGCAGCCTGGGCCCCGGCGAATTCGGCTATGGCCTTGGCGATCGGGTGGGTGGACTGCGTCTCGATGGCGGCCGTCAGGCTGACAAGCTCCTTTTCCTCCAGACCGTGGGCCGCCACCTGCTGCACCTTGAAGACGCCGTGCGTCAAAGTGCCGGTCTTGTCCATCACCACCGCGTTGACCCTAGTCATCACATCCAGGAAGTTTGACCCCTTGAAAAGAATCCCGTTCCGGGAGGCCAGCCCGATCCCGCCGAAGTAGCCCAGGGGAATGGACACCACCAGGGCGCAGGGACAGCTTATCACCAGGAAGACCAGCGCGCGGTAAAACCAGACATTGAAGTCATAGTCGTCCATTATGAAATAAGGCACCGCGCATACGGCCAAGGCCAGAAAGAAAACGATGGGCGTGTAAACTTTAGCGAAACGGGAGATGAAGAGCTGGGTCTGCGACTTCCTAGCGGTCGCATCCTGAACCATCTCCAAAATCCTACTCAGCTTGCTGTCCCGAAACAGGGAGGTGACCTGGACCTCGGCCACTGTATTGAGGTTGATCATCCCGGCGTACACTTTCTCCCCCTTCGCCTTTGTGTCGGGTTTGCTCTCCCCGGTCAGGGCGGCGGTGTTGAAGGATGCCTTCTCTGAGAGCAACTCGCCGTCCAGGGCCACTTTCTCCCCGGATTTCACCTGGATGGTCTCCCCAATCTTCACTTCCTTTGGATCCACTACCATGGCAGTTCCGTTCCTGACGACAGAGACCTCATCGGGTCGAACATCCAGCAATGCCTTAATGCTACGCTTCGCGCGGTTCACGGCAGCGTCCTGGAACCACTCCCCTATAGAGTAGAACACCATGACGGCCACACCCTCACTGTAAGAGCCTATGGCAAAGGCACCGAGGGTGGCCACGCTCATCAGGAAGAACTCATTGAAGAAGTCGAGGCGCACGGCCTTTCGGAAAGCGAGGTCCAATACTTTATAGCCCGCAAGCAGGTAGGCGGCGCCGTAAATGGCAAGGCCCATCGGTGCGGATGGGACGTAGTCGAAGCCGTACTCCAAAGTGAGCATGACCACCAGTACGGCCAGGGACAGCAGAAGCGCCCAGTGGCTTTTCCAGCCTGAGGACTCCCCGCCCCCATGGTCATGGCCGTCATGATCACCGTTCTTCCCCGCGTCGGCGTGGTTAACCGCATGCGGGTCTTTGTCTTCGTCCATCATCTTCTGGGCCGTTAGGGAAGCTGTATTATAGGTTGGTTTGCGGTCTTCGCCGCCGTGAGATTCCTGTATCATATAAGTGGAATTAAAGATTGACTATTCATAAAAAAAGGTGGCCAGTCCCAAGACGATCAGCACGCCACCCATGATGGCGTGCCCGTGCCTCTCCAGCACCACACCTTTGAAGCGACCGATGCCCCGGTACCCAAACGCGACAAGCCCCAGCATCAACGGCAGGGTCACAAAAACGAAAACCACCGCCACCAGCAGAATTCCCTGCCACCCATGGGTGCCGGCTGTCAGGAAATAGGTGCTTATCTCCAAACAGGGTGAGAAAAAGAGGGCCACCGTCATGGTGGCGAACCAGCTTCTGACTGAAGGCGCCTTCCTGAGCGAAGAAAGGTCCTTGGGAGCCTGGTCTGGGTGGGAGTAGGCAATTCCCAATAGAAAGATGCCTATCAGCACCAGGCCCAGGGGGGGCACGTTCTGAGCAAAGGAAGTAAACTCCTCGGACAGCCTGATCCCCAGGTACCCAATCAGGCCGCCCAGCAGGAGCGTGCCAGCAATGTGGGCAAGGCCCGCCAAAAGGGTGGCCCGAAGCGTAGTGGCCAGTGGCCAACCCTCTGAGCGTCCTATGGCCACCAGGGCCATCCAGTGGCTGGGGATCAGGGCGTGGATCAGGCTGATCAGGAAACTATCCAACAGAACATGCAGCATGGCGATTAACTAAAGTTGAAAATTCTCCTTTACTCGATTAATGATGGTCGCCCTCGCCTTTGTTGGCCTGCGCCGCGACATAGTAGGCGCCTTTGGTGACGAGTTGAGAGCCAGCCGGTATAGGGTTTAAAAGCTTTACCTCTGTAAATCCGGCATCCATGGCGCCTGTCTGTACTCCGATTTTGGTGAAGACCCAGTCTGGGTTGAGTTCTCCCTCATGCTCTTCTTCGGAGCTCTCAGCTTTAGACTCAGAGGTGTGGACGGCACGCGTAGCGGCGAAGACAAACTTCAGATCCCCTTCAGCAATAATGGCCTCATCCGGGAGCGCCGGCACGGTGGCCTCAGAGGTCAGTATGCGGCCGCTCACGAACATGCCGGGAAGCAGGGTAGCCTCCTGGTTGTCGTTGATTTGGGCGTGCACCACCACCGTCTTGGTATCGTTCTCAAATGACTTACCCACCGAGAAGATAGTGGCCTCATAAGTCTTGGAGGGATTGGAGGTCAGGGAGAAGAGGACCTTCTGCCCGTTCTTGACTAAGGCGATGTCCTTTTCAAAGACCTGAAGGTCAATCTGGATGTGGTGGTTGTCCACTACCTGGAATAGCTCCTTGGACGGCTCAACCAAGGCGCCGATGTTTACCTTGATCTGATGCACATAGCCGTGCATAGGCGACACCACGGAAACGGAACGTAATAGTGAGCCTACCCGCACCCGGCTGGGGGTGATACCCATCTGGCTAAGCTGGCTGGCCAAAGAAGAAACCGCCGCCTGCCTACCACGGTATTCGGCCTCTGCCAACTGGAACTTCTTAGCGGCGATGATGTTCTCCCGCAACAGTTCTTTCTGCCGCTCATAATCCTTCAGCGCGTAACTAAGCGCGCTTCGGGCCTGCAAATACTCCTCCTGCAACTGGATGATACTGGGATGTTCCAGACTCACCAGTCGCTGCCCTTTCTTTACGAACTGGCCTTGGGTCACAAAGATTTCGCGTACAACCCCCTCTGTCATGCTGGAGATGGTGGCTTTGTTCTGAGGGGGCAGATCCAGCATTCCGTTTGCCTGTATCCCGCTTTTCAGGGGCCGGTTCTCAAGGCCTCCCAATTTTATTCCCACCGCATCCATTTGGGCCTGGGTCAGCCCGATGGCCTCCTCCGCCCCAGGTTCGCCTTCGGCATGGGCCTCCTCAGTTTCCTCTGCGATTTTAGCTTCCTTCTGACAGGCACTGCCGCCAATGCAGATGGTCAGCAGCAATAGGAAGGTTGTCGATCTGATATATTTATACATTTCTAATTGTCCTTTAAGTGATACTCAATCTGAATAGCGGCCTGGTTGAACTGTGACAGCGTGTCCAGGTACTGCAACCTGATCCGCTGGGCTTGGGCGACGTTCTGGATATATTCAGTGTACTCCGTCTCCCCCGCCCTGAAACCCTTGGTCGCATATTCAATCAGCAGACTGGCCTGGGGAAGGGCTTTCTCCTCATAATATTGGAGCATTTTCCGGTGCCTGTCATATTCCTGGCTCAGCCGCCGGAACTCTGTCTCCAAAACCAAACGCTGGTTCTGTAGCTGGGCCTCAGCGACGCGAGTCTGCAGAACAGAGGCCTGGACCCTCGCCCGCTGAGCCCGGGAAATAAGGGGGATGGCCACCCCAGCCTCCACGGACTGGAAGCGCCTGCTCGGCCCGAAGTACTGTTCCGTGCCTGAGGTGTTCTGGAACCCCTGGATGGTCTGGCTCGTCACCCCAATGGAAAACTCCGGCAGCAGCCTGCTTTTCTCCACTTTTGCCTGAGCCTCGCTTAGGGCCACCTCATTTTTAAATAGGCCGATCTGGGGGTGGCTGCTGAGCCATGCAGTGTCCACGGGAAGAGACACCTCTGCCGGCCTCAGCGCAGGCTGGATTTGGAGCGTGTCCCCAAGAAACAGCGACCTGGCCAGCCGTTGCCTGACAGAAAGGGCTTCGGCCTGGGCCGCCTCCAGGGCCGTGCGCGCCTCCATGGCCTGAGCCTCGGCGGCAATCTTCTCCAGGTAGTTGGCCTCCCCGGTTCGGTAGCGGACATCTGCGGCCCTGGCGAACTGCCGGGCGAGCGTATCCTGTGCGGCCAGGTAAACCTGCCTTTGGGTAAGGATAGACCACTCATTGAAGATGAGCTTGACATCCCGTATCACCGCACGCCTGGTCTGTCTCAATTGCACCTCCGCGCTGAGGACCTGTTGAGATGCCAATCGGGCTTGGCTTCGGTATACTCCCGGAAGGGAGAAGCCCTGTGATATCGTCAGTGAGTTATCGTTGGCGGCACTGTTCATCTGACCGAAACCGCCAGTGACCGCTGTCTTGGGTAGCTCGAAGCCCGTCTTGCGCAGGGCCTGCTGCCTTTCAACTTCCAATGTGGCTGCCCTGACCGACGGACTGTTCTGTAGGGCGAGGTCCACCGCCTGGGTCAGCGAGGTGATGCCCCCGGGATTGGGAAGTGTCTGGGCATTGGCGGAAAGCCCCCCAGCACCTGACAGTAGGATGCAAAGTAAAAGGACCACTTTGCCGTTCAATCCCGATGATAGGCCAGGCTTCTGCATCTTCTCCACGAAACTGTATAGAACCGGTAGCAGGAAGAGGGTGAGTAGAGTGGAGGTGATAAGCCCCCCGATGACCACAGTGGCCAACGGTTTCTGCACCTCAGCCCCGGCCGAGCCGGAGAGTGCCATGGGAAGGAAGCCCAGTGAGGCTACCGCCGCCGTCATGATCACCGGGCGCAGCCGGACCTTTGTCCCTTCCATGATCCTGGCATAAGGGTCTTCCCATCCCTCTTTTTTCAACTGGTTGAAATACCCGATCAGAACGATCCCGTTCAACACCGCCACGCCGAAGAGGGCGATGAAACCTATACCGGCGGAGATACTGAAGGGCATGCCCCGCAACAGCAAGGCGAACACACCACCGATGGCCGCCAGGGGAATGGCCGTGAAGATGAGCAGGCTCTGCTTGAAGGAGCCGAAGGTCAGAAAGAGAAGGATCAGGATAATCGCCAGTGAAAGTGGCACAGCCACCGCAAGACGCGCCTTGGCCGCCTGCAGGTTCTCAAACTGGCCGCCGTAGCTTATATAGTAGCCTACGGGTAGTTTAAACTTAGCTTCTAACGTTGACTGTATTTCCTTTACCAGGTTCTCCACGTCACGCTCCCGGGCATTGATGCCTATGGTGATACGGCGTTTGGTGTCATCCCGCGATATCTGGCTTGGCCCTTCCTCCAGCGTTACCTGGGCCACCTGACGGAGAGGGATCCTGGCCCCGGTGGGCAGGTCGATGAGCAGGTTCTCCACGTCAGAGAAGTTCTGCCTGTTCGCCTGGCCCAACCTCACCACGAGGTCGAACCGCCTCTCACCCTCAAAGATAACCCCAGCCTCCCCGCCGGCGAAACCGGAGCGGAGAACCTGGTTCACATCCTCTATGTTCACGCCCATCTGGGCCATCTGTGCACGGTTGTATTTCACCAGGATCTGCGGCAAACCCTTGGTCTGCTCCACCTTCAAATCCCCCACCCCTGCAATCGGGCGGATGAGGTTAGCCGCCTCCTCGGCTTTCTGGGCCAAAACATCCAAGTCCTCACCGTAGATCTTCACCGCGATGTCCTGTTTCACCCCGGTGATCAGCTCGTTGCTTCTCAACTGAATAGGCTGTGAGAACTCTGCGTTCAAGCCCGGAATAATGGAAAGAGCCTCTTCCATCTTCTCCATAAGCCCTTCCCTGCTGTCTGCAGACTCCCACTCGTCCCGGTCCTTCAGAATAACGGTCATATCGGCCGCTTCCACGGGCATGGGGTCCGTCGGTATCTCAGATGCTCCGATTTTGCTGACCACCTCCTTTACCTCTGGGAATTGCGTGAGAAGGATTTTCTCCGCCTGGGAGAATGTCTTGACACTTTGGGTCAGCGAAGAACCGGCGCTGATAGAGGACTCAATGGCAAAATCCCCCTCATCTAGGGTGGGAATGAACTCACCTCCCATCCTTGTGAACAAAAAGAGCGTGAAAAGAAACAACCCAAGGGTAAGCCCCATCAAAAGGCCCCTAATCTTAAGTGCCTTCTGCAGCAACCCCCCATACAGATTCTCCAACCTTGCCATAACCCTGTCAGCTATGGTGGTCTTATGCTTCGTTTTCTTACTCAAGAAGAGGGCAGAGGCCATAGGCACGTAGGTCAGGGAAAGGATCAAGGCGCCCAGGATGGCAAACCCCACGGTCTGGGCCATCGGTCTGAACATCTTGCCCTCAATCCCCACCAGCGCCAGTATGGGCAGGTAGACGATAAGGATGATGATCTCCCCGAAAGCGGCCGACTGGCGAATCTTGACGGTGGCATCCAGGACAATATCATCCATCTGCCCCTGGTTGAGCCTGTCTATGTCTACGAATCTTCGGTTGGTCCCTATCCGGTGCACGATACTCTCCACAATGATGACTGCGCCGTCCACTATCAAACCGAAGTCAATTGCCCCCAGGCTCATCAGGTTTCCGGACACGCCGAATAATTGCATCATGGAGACGGCGAAAAGCATGGCCAGGGGGATAACCGAGGCCACCACCAGGCCGGCCCTTAGGTTGCCCAACAGAAGCACCAATACGAAAACCACGATAAGCCCCCCTTCTATGAGGTTTTTGCTGACGGTGCCGATGGCGCGGTCCACCAGGCGGGTACGGTCCAGGAACGGCTCCAGCACCACCCCATCTGGTAAGGTCTTCTGGATTCCCTCTACCTTCGCCTTTACTTGTTCGATCACCTGCGCGGAGTTCTGGCCTTTGAGCATCATGACGATGCCGCCTACCACCTCTCCCTCGCCGTTCCGAGTCAAGGCACCGTAGCGAACGGCGCTTCCCTCCTCCACGGTGGCGACGTCCCGGATCAGCAATGGGACTCCATCAGTATTCCTGACAAGAATCTGCCTGATGTCCTCAAATGTCGTCAGCAGGCCGATACCCCGTATGAAATAAGCGTTCGGGCCCTTCTCAATGAAAGCCCCACCGGTGTTCTGGTTGTTTTTCTCCAGCGCCTCAAAGATATCTGAGATGGAAAGGTCAAATGCCCGGAGCCTTTCAGGGTCCACAGAAACCTGGTACTGCTTCAGCATCCCACCAAAGCTACTGACTTCGGCCACCCCAGGCGTGCCGGCCAACTGCCGTTTCACTATCCAGTCCTGGATCGTCCTTAGTTCTGTGGGTGAGTATTTCTTAGGCGAGTTGGGGGTGGTGTGCAGCACGTACTGGTAGATCTCGCCCAGGCCGGTTGAGACAGGACCCATCTCAGGGGTGCCCAGCCCATCTGGGATCTGCTCCTGCGCGCTTTTGAGCTTCTCGCCAACAATCTGGCGGGCAAGGTAGACGTCCACATCGTCCTCAAAGACAACGGTGACCACGGAAAGGCCGAACCGGGAGATGGAGCGGACCTCCACCAGATCCGGAACGTTGGCCATCTCAATCTCGATCGGGTAAGTAATGAACTGCTCGACCTCCTGCGCCGCCAGGGTGGGCGAGGTCGTGATGATCTGCACTTGGTTGTTGGTGATGTCCGGAACGGCGTCGATGGGAAGCCGGCTCAGGGAGAAAAGCCCCCAGACCACCAGGGCAAGGGTAAAGAGCCCGACGATCAGCTTGTTCCGGATGGAGAAAGCTATCAGATTGTCAATCATGAAGTATGGTTTAAGCCAATAAATAGACAGCCTGGGACCCATGGGAATCCAGGCCAAAAGCCGAGAGAAGGCGCGTGCCCAATCCTGGCGGTCAGTAAATAAGGCTTAAAGTTGGGGGGGCTGCCAGATGGAGGCATGGACGGTCAGGTGCCGTTCCCGGTAGACGGAAAGAAGGGGCGTCCGATAAAAGGCCGGCTTTGCCTCCATATGAAGTGTGGCCGGGATCGGTTGGGAGAAGCCCGCGCAGCAACTGCAGATGCAGAGCGGCGAACATGCATCACCCGACTCCTGGTGGTTTTCGGCGGTTGCCGAGGCGACGGAAGCCTTAGGACCTATCTCAGAGTAACCATACGTGTCGCTGCACGGCATACAGGCCACAAGGGTCATAAAGACAGCGATGAAAAGGTTGGTCCACTTCATTGGGGCAAAAATACGGGATGCTTCGTCAAATACAACCCTCAGGCTAAATGAATACCCTTGCTTATACTCCAACTATCCTAAAACGTTTCCAACTCGATTAATAACAGCTTTAGCTGTTATTCGATTCAACCATATTAAACACTTTTTCATTGAGTGGGTGATTGAGAAACAGGCATGTCTATCCTCACTTTCTCCCAGCTCATCGTCACCCTGCCCGAGTCACCGCCCAAGGGAAGGACCTCATAGCGCAAGCGCTCCTGGTTGGCTTTTTGGCGGATGGGTTTGACGGTGAACCTGAGGACATCCATATTCCTTGAGTACTGGGTGGTAAGGTGCTGGTTCCAGTCCCTGTTAATGACAACCTCCCAATCCCCTTTTCCTGGGATGGTGAAGATGGCATACCTGCCGGCCGGCAACTCCCTTCCCCCAAATAGAAGCGGGGCGTCGGTCGTCAGCCGGGTCGCGGAATGGGACCCCGTCACCCACAGTCGCCCGTATGGGACCACCCTACCCCAGATGGCCCGTCCCCGGACGGCTGGCGAGTGGTACTCTATCTCGATTTGGGAGGCGCCTACCCTCCCGGTTGTCTGCGCCATGATGCTCTCCCCCTAACGTGTCACGCTCACTCTGGGCCTGTATAGCGAAGGGGTTTTGTGTCGCCCCGGGGCTCAAACCGGTCTCGGCCTTGGACTCACGGATCTCTGGGGCGGGCCTTCTGTCACAGCCTACAGACAGCAGTAAGGTTGATAGAAGGCAGGGATAAAGGGATTTCATCTGTTAATTGGTTGCTTTCCTCCTATTTAACGGTAGCATTCGGTCAGTGGCCATGGAGCATAAGGCTCAATACGGGCCATAGGCAGAGGCATAACAACTTTCCAGCTATCTCATAACGGAGGTTATGTAAAGTGAGAAGCCTGTTTATCATTTTCACTTTACATAAGAGCCGTTATAAGGTTGAGGAGGTCCTTCTAGCGATTGAAACTTACGTTAAATGTCGTGACGTACCATAACTGAGTTGTATAACTTTTGACAAAAATTATATAACAGTGTATTACAGAATTGTTTATACTTTTGTGAAAAGAAGCTGACTAGATTAACAACCCTTTCAGGTGGTTAACGTTTTGGCACTGAAACATCTCCGACTGGATGACCATTTTTCAGAGACTCATACACCTAAGCCTGATCGTCGCCATCTCAATGGCCTCGATGGGGTTCCGCGTGGCCGGGTCTCAGTGCGCTGGGGGCAACAGTGTTGAGATAGGCTTTTTCGCGGAACCAAGCTGCTGCTGCAAAAAGGGTTCGAAAGGCCCGGTGAAGTCTTGTGATGATTTCTCCTGTGTGATGCCCCGCGGGGCAATGGCCCAAAGTAATTTCAACTCTCCCACCCAACAGATTTCCCAGGCAGCGAATGACCCTGCGGGCTTTCCAAGCTTTGCCGAAGTAATCCGTCCGGTTATCCTGGAGTCAATTCCCCATGTCACCCTGCCCCCGCCCATCTCCGGGCGAGACATCGGCATCCTGCATCAGACCTTCCTTATTTGATTTCCCCTTCTTTTAGAAGCGGCGCCTAACCTTTCTATTGGGCTGCCTTCTATCCTGTAATTTCGTTTCAGTGAACTAAACCAGAGCGATTGGCTTCCTTGGCCAATATGTAATCTGACCTTAAACAGTATTGCTTTTACCCTTGCCTTTAAGGTGCAATGCTATCCTGATTCCGAAATTTACTGCCTTATCTTCTTATAATCCTTGCCAGAGAATCCCTTCAGTTTAAAACCACTGAGGCTGACCCCTGTCTTTGTTTGTTGTTTGCAGGACCCGCAAGGGCCTGTAGGCTAAGTCTGTGTTTTTTAAACTTCCAACCATACCTTTTTATGAAAACTCTGAAAGTAACCATTGCATTGGCCTTCTTCGGCTTAACATTATTCTCATCATGTAATAACTCTGGAACTGAGCAGAAAACAGCCGAGGGGACAACCTCAGAGGCACAGGTGGCGGGCGTTACCTACACATGCCCCATGCACCCGGAAGTGGTGAGTGATGTGAAGGGAAAATGCCCTAAGTGCGGCATGTTCCTGGAGGAGGTGAAACCAGGCGAAAAGCTGGATTCTGCCGCCGCTGCTCAGAAACACCATGAGGGCGAAGAGCAACACTAATCGCTTTTGATTTAATGGTTAATCCGTAAGGTGAGACCAAAGCGTTTATGCCGTTTTTGGGCTGTTTTACAGAAAACAGCCCAAAAACGCAAAATCGGCAATGCCAAATAACTTACCTGTCTTATGATTGGCAAATTAATATCCTTTTCCCTTCGCAACCGGATGATCGTCCTGCTCATTGCGGCGGGCATGTTCGGCTGGGGGGCTTACTCAGTCACCACCAGTAAGGTGGACGCCATACCTGACTTATCTGAGAACCAGGTGATCGTGTTCACCGAGTGGATGGGCCGAAGCCCTCAGATCATAGAGGACCAGGTCACGTACCCGCTGGTCACCAACCTGCAGGGCATGCCCCAGGTCAAGTATGTGCGGGGCGTCTCCATGTTCGGGATGAGCTTCATCTATATCATCTTTGATGATAAAACAGACATCTACTGGGCCCGGGAACGAGTGTTGGAGCGGCTCAACTACGCCAACCGTCTGTTGCCCGAAGGGGCCATCCCAACCCTGGGACCGGACGGTACCGGTGTGGGTCATATTCTTTGGTACACCCTAGACGCGCAAGGCATGGACCTGGGCGAACAGCGGGCGGTGCAGGACTGGTATGTGAAGTTCGCACTGCAGAACGTGCCGGGCGTAAGTGAGATAGCCTCCTTCGGAGGTTTTCAGAAGCAGTACCAGATTACCATAGACCCCAATAAACTTACCTATTACAACCTATCTGTGCCGCAGGTGATGGCCGCCGTGCGGGCCAATAATAATGAAAGCGGGGGGCGCAAGTTTGAGATGAGCGACATTGGCTACATCATTAAAACCACGGGCTATTTACAGTCCATGGAAGAGATAGAGAGCATTCCCATCACCACTCAAAATACCATACCTGTGAGCGTGCGTGACGTGGCCACCGTTCAGATGACGGGCGAGAGCCGACTGGGTATTTTTGACCTGAACGGCGAGGGTGAGGCCGTGGGCGGTATTGTGGTGATGCGCTACGGTGAGAATGCCGAGGAGGTGATCAGGAACGTCAAAGCCAAGATGGAAGAGGTCTCAGCAGGTCTGCCCAAAGGCGTCAAGTTCAACATCGTCTATGACCGCAGCGGGCTCATCAATGAATCCGTCGATTCTATCAAGACCACCTTGATAGAAGAGATGCTGGTGGCCTCGGCCATTGTGTTCCTGTTCCTTTTCCATTGGCGCAGTGCCCTCATCATCATCATTCAACTGCCGCTTTCCATTGCCATCGGTTTTATCCTGCTGAACGCCTTTGACATCACCTCCAACATCATGTCCCTGACAGGCATTGCCCTATCTATAGGCGTGATCGTCGACGATGCGATTGTGATGGTAGAAAACGCATACCGGCACCTAGCCGATGCCCAAATAGAAGAAGAGAACCATGGATAATAAAACACGTCTGTCGATCATAGAGAAAGCCTCCAAGCAGGTAGGGCCCAGTGTTTTTTGGAGCACCATCATCATCATCACCTCCTTCCTGCCGGTGTTCCTTTTGACCGGGCAGGAGGGGCGCCTGTTTAGTCCGCTGGCCTGGACCAAGACCTTTATCCTCATTGTAGACGCCTTTGTGGCCATCACAGTGACTCCCGTGCTGCTGTCGCTCCTTCTCAAAGGCAAGTTCAAGCCTGAGAGCGCCAATCCTGTTAACCGTGCCTTGGAACGGGTGTATTCACCTATTCTGCGCTGGTGCCTGAATTGGCGCAAAACCACCATTGGCATTAACATTCTGGCCTTGGCAGTGAGTATTCCTATGCTGTTAAGTCTGGGGTCCGAATTTATGCCGCCCCTAGATGAAAGCTCCATCCTTTTCATGCCCGTGACCCTGCCAGACATCTCCAACGCCGAGGCCAAGCGAATTCTGCAGGTGCAGGACAAGATTATAAAATCTACACCGGAGGTGGAGCAGGTACTGGGCAAAGCCGGAAGGGCCAGCACGGCCACGGACAACTCGCCCATCAGTATGATTGAGACCATCATCCTGCTGAAGCCTCAGTCAGAATGGCGCGAGGGGATGACCAAGGCCAAAATAATCGAGGAGCTGGACCAGAAACTACAAATACCTGGCGTAATCAACGGCTGGACCCAACCCATCATCAACCGCATCAACATGCTGGCCACGGGTATCAGGACGGACGTGGGCGTGAAGGTGTATGGGCAGAGCCTGGATTCTATCGCCGTAGTGTCAGAGAAAGTGAGAAATGCTTTGCAGCAGGTAGAAGGGGTGAAAGACCTCTACATTGAGCCTGTGACCGGAGGCCGTTATCTTGAGATCCAGACGCGGCGCGAGGATCTGGGACGCTACGGTCTTTCCGTCAATGATGTGAACAGCGTAGTGGAGTCTGCCCTCGGTGGGTCCAGCATCGGCAATACCATTGAAGGACGGCGACGGTTCTCCATCAATGTGCGCCTAGCCCAAGAGTACCGCAATAGTATAGACCGTATCCGTCGTATCCCCATCCAGTCAAGTACCAATGGAACGGTGCCGCTTTCAGCGGTAGCCGATGTGAAATTTGTGGACGGACCACCAATGATTGCCTCAGAGAATGCCCAACTGCGGGGCGCGGTGCTATTCAATGTACGTGACCGCGATTTAGGCAGCACGGTGCAAGAGGCCATCAAAACCATTAACCAGGAAGTAACGGGAATACCCAACGGCTATCATTTGGAGTGGAGCGGTCAGTGGGAAAACCAGATCAGGGCGAACAAGACCCTTAAGATTATCATCCCGCTGGTGGTGCTCATCATTTTCCTGATTCTGTATTTCTCCTTCAAGTCCTTTAAAGAGGCTCTCCTCAACCTGGTCACTATTCCATTCGCTCTGGTGGGCGGGGTGTTCATTGTGTATTTCTACGGCATCAATCTGTCCGTGGCGGTGGCGGTGGGCTTCATCGCCCTGTTTGGGATGGCGGTAGAGACGGGAATGCTCATGGTGGTGTACCTGAATGAGGCCATGAATGAATTGGTGGCTAAAAAGGGCAACTCCAGTGAAACCATCACCAAGCAGGATATAAGGGAGTACGTCTTCCAGGGCGCGGCCAAGCGCCTGCGGCCCAAGATCATGACCGTGTCGGTGTCGCTCTTCGGCTTGATCCCTATTCTGTGGGCCACTGGGGTTGGGACGGATGTAATGCTACCCATCGTGCTACCGCTTATCGGCGGGGTCTTCACCTCTTCCATTCACATCTTGCTGGTGACCCCGGTGGTGTTTGAGATGACCAAGGAATACGAACTCAAGAAACACGGCAAACTAGATATTTATGATGTCAAGCATTAGACTATACGTGGGCGCTTTGTTGGTTTTACTGAGCGTGTCTGCCCAGGCTCAAACCCCGGTGCTCTCCCTGGATACAGTTCTTAACCGGATTAGCCAGAACAACGGCATGCTCCAGGAGATAGAGTTCAGGGCGAAGGCGCAAAATGCCATGGCCAAGGGATCCAGAAGCCAGATGGCACCCATGGTGGGTGCCGGGGTCTTTATGTATCCGTATCCGGGCCAGATGAAAATGGAGGAAGATGACGCCATGTACATGACGGCCGTGGAGCAGGACATCACTAACCCCGCCAAGCTGAAAGCCCGTGAGAAGTACCAACTTTCCAGAGCCGCCATTGAAGAGGCAGGGCGTGATATGACCTTCAATCAATTGAGGGCGCAGGCCAAAACCGCTTATTACCAATGGGTGGTGCTGGAAAAGAAGAAGGCCGTGCTAGCCGAGAGTCAGCGCATCATGCAATTCATGCTCAAACTGGGCAAGGTGCGCTACCCGTACAACCAAAGCTCTCTGGGCAGTATCTATAAAGCCGAAGGCCGGATAGGCGAGGTGGAGAACATGCTCATCATGACCAACAGCGAGATTGAGATGAAGAACATTCAGCTCAACATGCTCATGAACCTGCCTCCTGAGAACAGATTTAAGGTGGACACTACCGTGCAGGCGCCCGTTCTGATGGTGCTCCCAGACACGGCTTCCCTGAGTGCCGCCCGCAGTGATGTGCGCCAGATAGACCGCACCATAGAATCCATGCAACTGAACCTGCGCCTGGAAGACCTGCAACGCAAACCTGACTTTGCCATTAGGTTTGAGAACATGATGCCGCGTGACAGGATGATGCCTCAGTCGTTCACGCTCATGGGCATGGTGTCTATTCCTATTGCCCCTTGGTCTTCTAAAATGTACAAGGCCAATGCCACCGCTATGAATCTGGAGATACAGGGCATGCGGAAGGGCCGGGAGGCTCTCTTGAACGAAGCCCAGAACATGGTGGCCAGCATGGCCCTTGAACTGCAGGCCAAGCGGACGCAGGTGCAGAATTATGAGAAGAAGATCATCCCGGCCCTTCGCCGCAACTATGAAACCACGCTCCTGAGTTATGAGCAGAACACGGGCCAGTTACCGCTGGTGATTGACGCCTGGGAAGCCCTGAACATGGCCCAGATGGAATACCTCAACAACCTGGAGCAACTCTACCTAATTGGTGTGAACTATGAAAAAGAACTGGAAAAATAGGTTGATTGGGTTGCTGATCCTGCTATTGCCCTTCTGCTTTACCGCCTGTAAAAAGGAAAGAGAGGAGGCTAACGGCATGGAATATACCTGCCCTATGCACCCGCAGATTGTGCAAGACAAACCTGGTTCCTGCCCTATCTGCGGGATGGACCTGGTAGCCAAGCAGCCAGCAGACGCGCCAGCGCCGACCGTGCCGGCAGGCCTGGACTATCTGTTGCAGCCTGCCGACCAGGCAGTGGTCTCGTCCATCCAAACCATAAAACCTGTTCAGAAACAGGTGGAGAATGAGATTACCATGTCTGGCGTGGTGACCTATGACACCCGCCGGCAGTACACCATCCCGGCACGCTTCGGGGGACGCATTGAGAAGCTGTACGTGCAGTTCAACTACCAGCCGGTGCGCAAAGGGCAGAAGCTGTATGACATCTACAGCCCCGAACTGGTCACCGCACAGAAAGAGCTTCTCTATCTGCTCAAGAACGACCCAGGCAACGCTGCGCTTATTGCAGGCGCGCGCCAAAAACTACGCCTCCTGGGTGCCACGGAGGGACAGATCAGTCAGCTTGCCCGCACAAGGAGAGAGTCCTATACTTTCTCAGTCTATAGTCCTTACACCGGCTACGTGCTGGACCCAGCCGTGACGGCGTCCCCTACGGCGGCACCGGTTACCGCATCGCCTGCCACAGGAGGTGGGGATGGTATGGGCGGCATGGGTGGCGCCAGCGGTGGGGCTTCCAGCACTACTGCTGCACCCGCCTCAGCTCCCCAAGGATTTGCCATCCGGGAAGGCATGTACGTGACCACGGGGCAGGCACTGCTAAAAGTAATTGACGCCTCCCAGGTTTGGGCGCAGTTCAACGTGGCCAGCAATGCGGCGGGCCAATTGAAGAAGGGGACCCCCATCACTATTTCATTTAATCAAATCCCTGGTAAAACCATGCAGTCTTCGGTGCATTTGGTGGAGCCGGTCTATGGGGAAGGACAAAATTTCGCACAGGTGCGGGTCTTGCTCCCGGCGCAGGGTAACTCAATCTTAATTGGTCAGGTCATCACTGGTAAAGTAGCCTATAGCACAGGTTCCGCCCTTTGGGTTCCCAAGGATGCCGTGCTGGATCTCGGGAACCAATCGGTGGCCTTCCTGAAAGCGGATGGCGTGTTCAAACCCACCGCTGTGCAGGTGGGGCAGCGGGCCGGGGAGCAGGTGGAGATTGTGTCGGGGCTAAAGGCAAATGACGTGATAGCGGCCAATGCGCAGTTCCTGGTGGACAGTGAGAGTTTTATCAAGGTAGCAGACACAAGCAGATGAGACATATGAAGAACCTATTCACCGTTTTACTGGCAACGCTCTTTCTGATGGCCTGCACCAAGGCGGACGAGCATGCCCATGCAGAGGAAGGTGCCAGCTATACCTGTCCCATGCACCCCCAGATAGTGGAGGGGGAGCCGGGCTCGTGCCCCATCTGCGGGATGGACCTGGTTCTGGTCCAGAAGCAGAAAAAGGAGCCAGAAACGGCCAGTGCCTTTACCTGCCCCATGCACCCGCAGATAGTGGAGGACAAAGCAGGCTCATGCCCCATCTGCGGGATGGACCTGGTGCCCGTGAAAAAACAAAGCACCAAAGGACAGGAGGCCAGTATCATGCTGAGCGAAAGCCAGATCCAACTGGGCAACATCACCACGCAAGCCGTCCGGCAGGGGCAGGTTGGAAGCAATACGGTGCTTACGGGCAGGCTGGTGGTGGACCAGACGCAGGCCGACCTTATCAGCAGTCGGGCCGATGGCCGCATAGAGAGGCTTTATGTGAAAGAAACTGGTCAGCCCATCCGTAAGGGGCAACCCCTCTATGACTTATACAGTGAGACCCTTCTCACATTGGAACAGGAATACCTGCTGGCCTTGGACCAGGTGAAGGCGTTCCCCGGTGAGAGGCAGTTTGCCTCCATTCTGGACGCCGCCAAAAGAAAGCTTCTCTTAACCGGTCTCACCAATGCCCAGATCATCCGCATTGCGCGAACCCGTAAGCTAGACGCCCGCATCACCTTCGTAGCACCCAGTTCAGGTACTGTCACGGAGATAGCCGCCGCAGAAGGCGTGTATGTGGCCGAGGGAAGTCCCCTTTACCGCATAAGCCGGTTCAACAACATTTGGGCGGAGGCCGAGTTGTACGCCGGTGAAGCCGGAGCGCTTAAGATAGGGACTCCGGTAGACGTCACCGTAGCCGGAAGCAAGATGCCCATCAAGACAAAGATCTCTTTTATCAACCCAGAGTTCAGGCAGAACAGCCAAGTGGTGATTGCCCGGGCTTCGGTTCCTAACCCAGAAGGGAGCTTGATCCCAGGCACCCAGGCCACCATGACGGTAGGTGCCCAGGTGAGAGAAGCGTTAACCCTGCCGCTGGATGCCGTGATCCGGGATTCCAAAGGTGCACACGTCTGGGTGAAGATCGGGGTGAACACATTCAGCCCCAGAAGGGTGGAGCTTGGGGAGGAAAGCGCGAACCGGGTGGCCATTGCCAGCGGCCTGCAACCCAGAGACACCGTGGTTGTGACGGGCGCCTATCTGTTGTACAGCGAATATGTGCTGAAGCAAGGGGCAGACCCGATGGCGGGACATAACCATCAGTCAAATCAATAAATCTACTCTTATGATACACAGAACTTTTAAACTGACACTTACAGTAGCTCTTTTACTAACATTCACCGCCTGTAACCTCCATACAGAGGCAGACATGGATGGTATGGAAGAGGACATGGACGGCATGGACTTGAACATTGACTACCCTGCCGCCTTTGTGGTAAACGGGGAGTCCAATGACGTGGACGTAATTAATCTGAATGACCTCACCCACAAAGATCATATAAGTCTGAATGGGGCAAAGTTCCCACACCATATCAACATGAGCCCAGACAAGACAAAGCTAGCGGTGGCCATCACCAGCACTGACCTGAGCGGTGGGCATGACGCTGGCGGGATGGATGGTATGGAAGGCTTCAGGGTTATCGTTCTGAATAGCTACATCGGCAAGATCGAGAAGGAGATCATGCTGCCTAAGATGCCGCATAACGCAGCCTTTAACGCAGACGGTTCTGAGCTGTGGATTGCGCAGGAGGATGAGGTGAAAAGCCAGGTATTGGTTTATAATACTGGTAATTGGACTTTAAAGAATACCATCAGCGTCGGGAAAGGGCTGTCAGAAGTTACTTTCTCAACTGACGGCTCAAAAGTGTTCGCATCCAATACGACTGACGCCACCGTGTCTATCATCAACCCAGGCACTAAAATGGTGATGGGTACGGTGCCGGTGGGTAAGGATCCGGTTGGGGCTTGGCCAGCGGCCAACGGGCATGTATACGTGGACAATGAGACAGACCAGACCGTCACCGAGATAAATGTAGCCACCGGGGCAGTTACCGAGACGATTAACCTAGGGTTTAAGCCTGGCTATGTGGCCTATCACCCTTCCAGCCAGGAGCTATGGGTGAGTGATGCCACCAATGGCAGGGTCTTGTTTTACAAGGAGGAAAACAGCCTATGGGTTCTCAAAGGGAATATAATGACCGGGGCTGATGCACACGCCATCGCTTTTTCTCCAGACGGCTCCACCGCCTATGTCACCAACCAGGGGGCGGGCACCGTCTCTGTTATCAATGTTTCTGAGCATAGAGTACGCTCCACCGTTTCGGTGGGGAAAAAACCAAACGGAATAGTACTCCGGCCATAGGCTCAACTTAACAAATACTAAACCTTATATTCCTTACAATGAAAAAGAACATCACCTTCCTGACCCTTCTGGGCCTTCTATTCCTTTCTGCGCTTATGACTCCCGAAGGGGCCTCTGCGCACGGAGGGGAAAAGCACCCTAAGAAAGCCAAAGTGGCGCAAGTAGACTCCATCAAGGAAACGACTGCCGCTGCCCAAGACACTATTGTATTTAGTGAGGTGACTCCGGCGGATCATGCTGAGCACAAGGCAAACCCGGCAAAAGTCCATGCCTCTATCGCTGACTTCCCACACATTCACCCGCTCATTGTCCATTTCCCGATCATGCTTTTAATGATCGCGGCGGCCATGCAGTTCGTGAACATCCTTTTCCAGAACAAAGTGCTGAACTGGGCCGTGACCATCATGGTATTGCTGGGATTTGTGACCGCTTACGCCTCCACCCACTGGTCGCACCCCCATACCGATGGGCTTACCGAACATGCGGAACTGGTTCTGGAACAGCACGATAAATACGCTGACTATACCATCTACCTCTCAGGGCTTGGGTTACTGGCCCAGTTGCTGAGCCTATTTCTATTCAAGGGAAAGAGATGGAGCATCGCCGTGGCTGCCGTGATCCTAATAGGAGCGGGGTATGCCGTGGCAATGGCGGGCCATTACGGAGCACAATTGGTGCATATAGAAGGTGTGGGCCCTCAGGGGAAATACTTGGAACAACATCATTAAAAACACCTGTACGGATGCTTTGCTTGTTCTAGAAGCACTAATCCGTTTTTGGCTTGTTCCCTAAAAAGGAGGCCAAAAACGGATTAGTGTTCTGAATAAATTATAACTTTTCAACTGTTGGCTTATAAAGCCAAGGCCAGAGCTGGCAAATGGGACACTCAAATTAAGCTACATGGCTAAGGGCAGACACTATTACATACGCAAACTCCACCGGTACCTGGGGCTGATACTAGGTGTCCAGTTCCTGTTCTGGACCTTGGGGGGGATGTATTTCAGTTGGAACAATATAGATGAAGTGCATGGTGACCAACTAAGGAAGGGAAAGCGGTTTTTTCCAGCCAACCTGAATATGGCCTCGCCACAAGTGGCTTTACAGGAGCTGAAGAAAACAACCACGGTAGATTCCATAAAGGCCATTCAGCTGATTGAAATTTTAGGGGCTCCAACCTACCAGATAAATTATTTTACCAAAACTGAGGAAGTCAATAAAGGCTTGGTAGTATCTGGGTCACATGGTGGAGGGCATGCTGGGGGCGGCAGCAAGGTTCAACTGGCCAACGCAGAAACCGGGCAACTAAGATCCTCTCTTAGCAAAAACGAGGCTGTACGCCTTGCCCAATATAATGTGGTGGAACCTGCCCTGGTGGAAAAGGTAGAGTACATGACTGAGGTGGGTTCTCACCATGAATATCGTGAGAAGCCTTTGCCTGCTTGGGCCATTACGTTTAAGCAACCTAGCTGCACCGTTTACATTTCCACAGAACTTGGCACGTTTCAGGCCATCAGGCATAACCAGTGGCGGGTGTTTGACTTTCTCTGGATGCTGCACACCATGGACTTTCAGGGCAGGGATAATTTTGGGAATCTCCTCCTGAAGGCTTTTTCCGTCTTAGGGCTAATCACCGTCCTTTCTGGGTTTATGCTCTACTTTGTCTCTTCTCCTACCTTCCGGAGAAAAAAGAATGCGCGCAGGTAACCCATTATTTTGTTTCCATAAAATTCACCCCGATAAAAAACGAAAAATGAAAAGAACACTCACCATTCTCTCTTTAACAACCTCTTTTGCTCTTGCCTTGGGTGCCTGCAACCAAGAAAGTCCAAAACAGCAACAGGAGGTTTCTGCGCCGGCACAAACTGTTGAAAAACCAGAAAGTGCCGAAGTGGTGCAGGACACCATCAAAAAAAGTATTCCATCTGAGGCGACGGGACGTATTGGCGATGCCAGTATAAAAATAACTTATCATTCCCCGGGGGTGAGGGAACGAGTGGTCTGGGGCGGCTTGGTTCCCTATGACCAGGTTTGGGTGACTGGTGCGCATAAGGCCACCACCGTGGAGTTTGACAGGGACTTGATAATTGCAGGAAAATCCGTAGGCCCGGGTAAGTATGCGCTCTTTACCATTCCAGGCCGTGATGAGTGGACAGTGATTCTGAACAAAAACTGGGACCAGCACTTGGCAGATGAATATGATCAAAAGGAGGACATCCTCCGGACAAAAGTCAAGCCCTACAGCTTGGAGCATCCACAGGAAAGACTGAAGTACAGGGTTGAGGATGGCGGGGAGGCAGAGGCAGGAATCAGGATCTCCTGGGAAAAAATTGGAATCAGGTTACCCGTTGCCGGTAAATAAAGCAGTTGGGCTTTTCCAGGTAAGTAGGATGGAATCAAAAAACCAAATATGACCACTATTTGCATCAAAAACATGGTGTGCCCCCGCTGTATCCGGATCGTGAAGGAACAGTTTGAAGCAATGAGCCTTCCTGTTATTGAAGTGCATTTGGGTCATGTTGACTTGGAGCGCCCATTGCTACCGGAAGAAATAGAGCAAGTGAAGATTTTCCTGATGGACTATGGGTTTGACTTGTTGGAAGACCGAAAAGCAAAATTGGTGGAGCATATAAAGACTCTTCTTATTGATGTTATCCATTACAAGCAGGAGAAGATAGGCACAAATTACTCCAATTTCTTGGCCCAGGCCATAGGCAAGGACTATAGCACGCTGAGCCATACTTTCTCTGCAGAGGAAGGCATTACTATAGAGAAGTATATTATTCTCCTGAAAGTGGAGTATGTCAAAGCACTTCTGGAGTACGATGAGCTATCATTGGGCGAGATTGCTAACCGTCTTCAATACAGCAGTTTGAGTCACCTCTCTAAACAATTTAAAAAGGTCACTGGCCTAAAGCCCTCAGAATATAAGAAATTGCCAATAAAAAGCCGTAAGCTATTGAATCTCTTGATATAAACAGAATTATGCCTGTTTTATCAAGGATACTATAAAACACAGTGCTTGGTAATAGAGTTAACCTAGAAAGTTCTTTTCAACTGAGTTTAGTTGGAAGATATGTTTCACATTTAACCAAAAATACATGCACCAATCATCAAAGTACCAATCAGTAATTGAGGCCCTCAATGCCTGCGCCGCCTCATGTGACCATTGTTATCAAGCTTGTTTTCAGGAGCAGGACCTTAAAATGATGGCCCGTTGTATTCAATTGGACCGGGACTGCGCCGAAATCTGCAAGCTGACCGCCAGTGCCCTGGCTCGTAACTCAGAAGTGTCCCAAGCCTTATTGCAGGCTTGTGCAGAGATTTGCCGCGCCTGCGGTGTAGAATGCATGCAGCATGCTGAACACATGGATCATTGCCGTGAATGCGCTGAATCTTGTAGACGCTGCGAAGAAGCCTGCCGAGCAGCAGTCTAATATCTGCATTTTAAGGGCTGGCAAATGTCAGCCCTTTTTATTTAACGTTCATTTCCTTGTTCTCAGTAGATACCACGCTAGCCAAAAAAAAGAGACCCAAATGAAAGGGTTCCTTTTTACTTTTAGTTAATTGATCTGGACAGATAATATAATTACTTCTGTTGTGGGTGCTCTTGTAGCCAATTATCTAGCTTTTGCTTGTCTTTTTCCTGTTCATCTATAATTTTCTGCGCCATTTGTTTCATTGCTGGCGTTTTTCCTTCAGCTACTTGCACCTTTGACATATCAATGCCCTGCTGATGGTGCATGCTCATCATTTTAGCGAAATGATGATCCGTGGTCCCTTGCATGCCATGTTCCATCTGGCCCATCATGTCTTTCATTGGTTGCATCAGCTTCATTGACTTAGAAGCGTCTCCCGCCATTGGCTGATGGTTGCTGGTAAAGCTACTTAACTTCTGTATGTCTGTCTTGCTGGAAGCAATGGTTTTATTGGCCATTTCCTTCAGCATAGGGTCAGTCCCATTGTTTACTTCCTCTTCAGACATGGCAATAGCCCCTTGGTGGTGAATCGCCATCATCATCGCAAAGTCATGGTCAACATCTCCCGTCATCTCCATCTCCTGCATCTTAGACATATTCTGATGCATTAAATCCATCATCTTGTTGGATCCTTCCGCCGCCATGTCCATATCATGGCCTGAATGCTCCTCTGTTTGGGTAACAGAGGTTGTTTCCGTCTGTTTAGATTTCTGAGAGCAGCCACTGAATAAAAAGGCGGTGGTACCTAGGCATATAGCCAGGTTCAAAAGGATTTTATTCGTTTTCATAGTTTGAGATCAGTCAAGTGGGGTTGAAGTTTCAATACGCTGGATGTATCCTTTGTGCAATGTGCTTACGAAAATTAGGGTGAAAGTAAGCCTTGGTTTAAATGGACAGAGCTGATACCGGCTTAAACAAGCTGTGGTTGAAAAATAAACGTACAAGAAGGGAAGCTGTCAAAGCTTCAAGATACTATTTGAAAATCACGCTACGTAGTTTCAGGGCCTGAAAGAGCGCTGTGCACCCCTAGAAAACACCCGCATCCAATACAAGCCTCATCTTCATAATTTCTAAATTATGATTGGATATCTTATAAAATGGGCTTTAAGCAACCGTATGGTGGTACTGCTGGTAGCGGCCGCGGTAACAGTCTACGGTTTCTACTCGGTAAGTAGAACCAAGGTAGACGCCATCCCTGACCTCTCGGAGAACCAAGTCATCATTTACACAGAGTGGATGGGCAGAAGCCCGCAAGTTTTAGAAGACCAGGTGACGTACCCCTTGGTAAGCAACCTGCAGGGCATTCCCAGAATCAAAAACATAAGGGCAAACTCCATGTTTGGGATGAGCTTTGTCTTTGTGGTGTTTGAGGACAACGTGGATATTTACTGGGCCCGCACCAGGGTGTTGGAGCGCCTTAACTATGCCCAGCGCCTGCTGCCCCAGGGAGTGGTGCCTACTCTAGGGCCAGACGGAACCGGCCTGGGTCATATCTACTGGTATACCCTAGACGCCCCCTCTTATGATCTGGGAGAGCTGCGCGCCCTGCAGGACTGGTATATAAAATTTGCGTTGCAGACAGTGCCGGGCGTAAGTGAGGTAGCCTCATTCGGCGGCTTCCAGAAGCAATACCAGATCGTGATAAATCCCATCAAGCTCAACTATTTCAACATCCCTCTGAGGGACGTGCTTCAACAGGTGAAGGCCAACAACAACAGCGTCGGCGGAGGTAAATTTGAGATGGGCGGTAGGGGTTACATCATCAAAGGGGTTGGGTACATCACCCATATTAAGGACATTGAAGAGATTGCATTGAAAACCCAAGGTACCATCCCCATCCAGGTTAAAGACATTGCCACCGTGCAAATGGGCGGTGACCTGCGCCTGGGTATTGTGGAGGAAAACGGGGAAGGGGAGAAAGTGGGCGGCATTGTGGTGATGCGGTATGGCGAAAACGCGAAGGAGGTAATTGATTTAGTGAAAGAGAGATTGAAGAGCGTGGAGGCAGGCCTGCCCCCTGGCGTCAAACTGAAGGTGGCCTATGACCGGTCAGATTTAATTGAGGCCACCATTGCTACTCTAAAGGAGGCTGTCTTGGAAGAGATTATCGTGGTTTCTGTAGTGCTTTTCATCTTCCTGCTACATGTACGGAGTGCCCTCATTGTAGTGATTACCATTGTCATGAGCGTGCTCATCTCCTTTATCATGATGAACTGGTTTAACGTAAGCTCCAACATCATGTCATTGGCTGGTGTGGCCCTGGCCGTAGGGGACCTGGTAGATGCCGGGATTGTGATGGTTGAGAATAGCCTGAAAGCAATAAGTGAAGGGGAAGGGTAAACTGCCATGATTTCGGAAGGGGAAAGAATCAAAAGGATTGAAAAATCTTCTGTCATAGTTGGCAAGGCGGTCTTCAATTCCATTTTAATCACCCTGGTGTCCTTCGCCCCCATCCTCTTTTTGGAAGGTCAGGAGAAAAAGCTCTTTACCCCTCTGGTGCTCACTAAGTCGTTTGCCATGATAGGGTCGGCAGCGGTGGCGGTATTCTTGGTGCCGGTGCTGATGGCTCAGCTGTTGAAAGGGAAGATCCGTTCAGAGAAAACACACCCGGTTTCCAAGTTTTTCCTCTGGCTCTACAATCCCGTCATCCGGTGGTGCCTGCGTTGGAAGAAGGCCACCATCGCCATTGCCTTTTCATTGGTGGCCGGCAGCATTCCCTTCGTCCTGCGCTTAGGGACAGAGTTCATGCCGCCGCTGGACGAGGGGTCACTGCTGTTTATGCCGGTCACGCTGCCAGACGTCTCCAACTCAGAGGTCAAGCGCATCCTGCAGGTGCAGGACAAATTGATAAAGTCAGTTCCTGAGGTACATAATGTCTTAGGCAAAGCCGGAAGAGCGTCTACCGCCACGGACAACTCGCCGCTCAGCATGATTGAGACCATCATTCTGCTTAAGCCACAGTCCCAGTGGCGAGAGGGAATGACCAAAAACAAAATCATAGATGAGTTAAATAAAAAGCTAAAGATACCAGGGGTGATCAATGCCTGGACCCAGCCCATCATCAACCGCATCAACATGCTTTCCACCGGTATCAGGACAGACGTAGGCGTGAAGATCTACGGACAAAGCCTGGACTCTATCAACGTTCTGGCGCAGCGCTTTAAAGTAGCGTTAACCGGGATAGAAGGCGTCAAGGATTTGAATGTGGAGCCGCTGGTGGGAGGGAAGTACGTGGAGATAGAAATTAAAAGAAACGAGATTGGCCGTTACGGGCTAAGTGTGGAAGATGTGAACCTGGTGGTAGAGTCCTCCCTTGGCGGAATGAACGTCACCACGACCATAGAGGGCCGGCGACGCTTTGCGGTCAATGCGCGCTTCGCAGAGGATTTCAGGAACAGCCTCCCCCGCTTAAGGTCACTGCTGGTGACAAGCCCTCAGGGGCCGCTTCCCCTGTCTGCTGTGGCGGATGTGTATTTGTCTGAAGGCCCCCCTATGATAAACTCAGAGAATGCCATGCTGCGGGGTACCTTGCTCTTCAATGTGCGGGAAAGGGACATGGGCAGCACGGTGGAGGAGGCCAAAAGTAAATTGGAAAGCCTGGTGCAGAAGTTGCCAAAGGGCTATTACATCCAGTGGAGCGGGCAGTATGAAAACCAGGAGCGCGCCGAGAAGCGGCTGAAAATCCTGATTCCTATTGTCTTAGTCATTATCACGGTCATTCTCTATTTCACCTTTCATACGTTCCGCGAGGTGTTGATTGTGCTCTCCAGCATCCCAGTCGCACTGGTGGGAGGGGCGTATTCGCTTTTCTTTTTTGATGTGAATTTTTCCGTAGCGGTGGCAGTGGGCTTTATCGCACTGTTCGGCATTGCCGTCGAAACAGGGGTGCTTATGTTGGTGTACCTCAATAACGCTCTCTACAATAAAGTGGCTGAACGTAAAAAGTCTGGGAAAGCCCTAACCCAACAAGACATTGAGGAGGCAGTGTATGAAGGGGCGGCCCTGAGGTTACGGCCTAAATTAATGACGGTTCTGGTGGATGTATTAGGTTTAATTCCCCTTTTACTGGCCACTGGCACCGGCAGTGATGTCATGAAGCCCATTGCCATCCCTTTTGTGTTTGGGCTCATCACCTCTGCTTTCTTTGTTTTGATTGTGTTGCCGGCCATGTATGCCTTGGTGCGTGAAAGAGAGCTGAAGGTAAAAGGAAGGGTAATTATTGCCGAATTGAAAGACTAAACGGATTTAGATTCACCTATGCAAAGCCAACTTATGGAATTTTAGAGACATTCATGATTCAGTTTGTTGATATTTAAAACTTGACAACCAAAATATCCTTTCCCAAAAAAGGCTTTAGATAAGTAATAAATGGTATTGCAACTACTTAAGACTGCATCTTGTGTAATATGCGGAGGAAGCAATTTGCACTTTGGTGTTAGCATCAAACAAAATATAGAGGATTCAGTAAAATAGAAGAGATGAAACCGGAGGGCCTGGTCCCAAGCCGCGGCCACTTCGGAAGGCCTGCACTACCTCGCTTCGGCCTGGCAAATACCCATGTTCTACGTTATACCTCTTTTAATTTCTCCCTTCTGAAAATGTACAGACTTCTTTTCATCGTGGCACTTCTCACCGGCTGGTACCCGGTTACCGGGCAGCACGAGAATCACGGTACGCCACCCGCCAGGCAGCAGACCGTTGTTTATACCTGCCCCATGCACCCAGAGGTGCAGAGCCCTTCCCCCGGCAAATGCCCTAAATGCGGCATGACCCTGGTAAGGCAGAAAGCCAAGGCTACGACCAAAGCAGCCCCAGCCCCTAAACCGGAAGTACGAAAACCCAAACCGGCTACCCCGGCCAGGAAAAAAGCGCAACCCGCCCCGGCGCAGCCTGCTGTTAAAAAGCAACCTTCCGTTAAAGAACAGCCCGCTGTAAAAAATAAACCGGTCGAGCATCAGCATGACACCCCGGTCACCAACCCAGAGGTAGAAGAAGGGCCCGTTCAGAAAGCGGGGCATAACGTAGAAAAGCCTGGGCCTACACCAACGCCCCGGACTGTGCGCTATGATCTGTACGTGGAAGACACCATTGTTTACTTTACGGGAAGGCCTAAAAAGGCCATCGCCATCAATGGCAGCATTCCGGCTCCGGCCCTCACCTTCACCGAGGGGGATACCGCCGAGATCTACGTCCATAACAAACTGGATGTCGCTACCTCCATCCACTGGCACGGCGTGTTCCTGCCCAACCGGTTTGACGGGGTGCCCTATCTCACCCAAAAGCCCATCGCCCCGCATAGCACCTACCTTTACAAGTTCCCCATTATACAGAATGGGACCTACTGGTACCATAGCCACAGCGGTTTTCAGGAGCAGAGCGGCATGTACGGGGCGCTCATCTTCCACAAGAAGAACGAGCCGGCCATGCCGGCCATCCCCATTGTGCTAAGCGACTGGACCGATCTGAAACCCAAGGAGGTGTACCGCTCCCTTAGAAGCGCCAACGACTGGTTCGGAATCCAGAAAGGGGCCACCCAGAGCTACGGCGAGGCCATTCAAAAAGGACATTTCACCACCAAGCTTAAGAATGAATGGAAACGCATGACCGCCATGGATGTGAGCGACGTGGCCTATGAGAAAGTCCTCACGAACGGGCAGTCTACCCACGAGCAGACCCATTTCCAGGCCGGAGACGTGGTAAAGTTGCGGGTGGTGAATGGTGGCGCCTCCACCTATTTCTGGCTTACCTATTCGGGGGGCAAGATCACCGTGGTGGCCAACGACGGGAACGATGTGGAACCGGTGGAAGTAGACCGCCTCATCATGGCCCCCTCTGAGACCTATGACCTGCTGGTCACCATCCCCCAGGACATGCAATATGAGTTCCTTGCGACTGCCGAGGACAGGACCAACTCTACCTCATTATGGCTGGGCAGGGGCATGAAGATGCCGGCAGAACGGCTGGGTAAACTCAAATACTTCGAGGGGATGAAGATGATGAACGACATGATGAAGTTGAACGGTGACATGGAGCCCATGGGCATGGTGATGAGCAACCAGCAGATGGACATGAACAGCGTCATGTACCCGGAGGGTGCCGGTGGGGGCCATGCCAATCATGGGGAGCAGGACCAAAAGCCAGCCGCCGACGTGGAAAAGAAAATGCAACCGCCTACAGATACCACGCAGGAAGCCCATTCCATGGAAGGGCATGAGATGCATAAAATGGACATGGACGAGAGCGCAGGCGACCTGGTCACGCTCAACTACGGTATGCTGCGGTCTCCGGAGCAGACCACCCTGAAACCGGGACCAGAGAAGGTGCTGCGCTTTGAGCTGACCGGCAACATGAACCGCTACGTCTGGACCATTGACAACAAAACGGTGTCGGAGTCAGACAAGATCCTGATCAGGAAGGGCGAGAACGTAAAGGTCATCATGTTCAACAACTCCATGATGCGGCACCCCATGCACCTGCACGGGCATGACTTCCGGGTGCTGAACAAGCAGGGAGCGCATGCGCCGCTCAAGAACGTGGTGGACATCCTGCCCATGGAAACAGACACCCTGGAATTCGCGGCCTCAGAAAGCGGGGACTGGTTTTTCCACTGCCACATTCTCTACCACATGATGGCCGGCATGGGACGGGTGTTCACCTACCAGAACTCTCCGCCCAACCCCGAGTTGCCGGACCCTAAACTGGCCTGGAAAAGACTGAACATGGAAGAGAAAATGTTCCTGCCCTCCGGGCAGATTGGCATAGAAAGCAACGGCAGCGACGGGGAGTTCATGCTCGCCAACGCCCGCTACCAAATCTCCACCGAATGGCGCATAGGTTTCAAAAAGGAGTACGGCATTGAGAGTGAGACTTACTTTGGTCGGTATCTGGGCAAGATGCAGTGGCTTTTCCCATTTATCGGGTTTGATTACCACCACAACAGCGTGGAGAACGAACCAGAGGAAACCATGCTCGGGCAATCCAGTAACCAGAATAATAGAAAGGCTTTCGTGGCCGGGGTGCAGTATATTCTACCCATGCTGGTGCAGGCGGAGGCCAGGATTGACAGCAAAGGCAAGTTGCGCTTTCAGCTACGCCGCGAGGACATTCCGCTGACCAGCCGCCTGCGGATGAACCTGACCGCCAACACTGACAAGGAGTACATGGCCGGCTTCAGGTATGTGCTCACCAAATACATCTCCCTGTCCACGCATTATGACAGTGATATGAAGTACGGGGCCGGCTTCACCTTCGTCTATTAAGCCTCTAAAGATAAGTTTTAATTAATTTAATCAGAAGTAGACCCTGTTTTAGAAAATTAATAGTCCATGATAGGTTTTATTTGGCATCTGGTGCTCCACCTTGCGGTGCCAGTGATAGTTGCGTGGTTTTTCTTTCGCACTAATTTTAGAAAGGCTGCGCTGATTATGTTTTCTGCTATCTTAATCGATGTGGATCACCTGTTGGCAGAGCCCATTGTAGATCCCAACCGGTGCAGTGTAGGGTTTCACCTGTTACATAGCTACTGGCTGATACCTGTTTATGTGCTTTTTTGCTTTTGGCCTAGAACCAGGCTCTTGGGGCTGGGGCTGGTTATTCACATTGTGCTTGATTGGATAGAATGCCTGTAAGAATGCCTCATTTTAAAAACATGGGATCGTTCTTAAAACTATTGTGTATAAAAGCATTTCAGATTCCGCGTGAACGCATTTAGGCTTCAAGCATGACTTAGTTTTAAAAGGAATTAATCCAAATCCTGGACATATTTAGAATTAGTCACATGCAATAGTGCAACTGACACGTGACAAAAAAGTGTGAGGTGCCTGAGTAAAATTATTTTCAGACACCTCACACCATCAACCACTTATTTGAAATTACTTGGATTACTGCTGCTGCCAGGCTTTTAGCTCTTTGATTTCCTTTGTTTGTTGGTCAATCGTTTTCTGAGCCATTTGCTTCATTTCTTCTGTCTTGGCCATTTTCAGAAACTCTTTTGACATCTCATTTCCCATCTGGTGGTGATGGACCATCATCTGGGCAAAGTTCTGGTCGGTATTCATACCGCTCATATCCTGTTGGTGCATCTGGCCCATCATCGACATCATAGGGCGCACCATTTTCATAGTTGTAGCAGTGTCGCCTGTGGCTGGCTTATGCTTGCTCATGAAATCCTGCAGCTTTTGTATGTCGGCTTGATTGGTTTCCTTCGTTTTCTGGGCCATCTCTTTCATTTTCATGTCTGTACCGTTGGCTAGTTCTTCATCTGCCATTCGGACAGCTCCCTTGTGGTGATGGGTCATCATCTGCGCGAAATCATAATCGGGATCACCTGTCATCTGGGTCCTGATGTTCTGCATTTCCTCCATGTTCTGATGCATGATTCCCATCATATCACCCTTTGCCATATCAGTATCCACGGCAGTTTCAGCATCTGTATTAGTAGTCTCCTCTGTTGTGGCAGTAGTAGTGTCATTTGTAGATGTATCCTGCCCACCACACGCTACCATAAACAGGGCTGCCCCTAACACAAGAGGCAAGGTTGAAATTTGTTTTATGCGTCTTTTCATAGTTTTTAGTTTATCTAATTAAATAGAATGTATACGGTTTGATTTCTGGGCTGTTATAATTGAGGCAAATTCCCTGGGACTATTTTATCTGCCTTCTGAGCAATTGCGCGTTAATGGCAACGATCACGGTGCTGAGGCTCATGAGGGCGGCGCCTATGGCCGGGGAGACCATGATTCCCTGGTTGTAGAGCACGCCTGCCGCCAACGGGAGTGCCACCACGTTGTAGCCGGTGGCCCAGATCAGGTTCTGGATCATCTTCCGGTAGGTGGCCTTCCCGAAAAGGATGAGCGAGGCGATGTCCTGCGGGTTGCTGTTGACCAGAATGATGTCTGCGGTCTCGGCGGCCACGTCCGTGCCGGAGCCCACGGCTATGCCTATATCGGCCTGGGCCAGGGCAGGGGCGTCGTTCACGCCGTCGCCGGTCATGGCCACGAACTCCCCCTTCGCCTGCAATTCCTTCACCTTTTCCTGTTTCTGGTGGGGCAGCACATTGGCCAGGAAACCATCCATGTTCAGCTTGTCGCTCACGCTTCTGGCCACCCGCTCATTGTCTCCGGTCAGCAACAGGTTTTTTATGCCATTCTCCTTCAGGATGCGTATGGCCTCTGCAGATTCTGGCCTTATCTGGTCGCGCATGGAGATGTAGCCTATTGGAAGACCATCTACCAGCACATGCACCACCGTTTCCACCCCTTCCTCGGTCTCACTGGCGGGCACCTGAATGTTGAACTCCTGAAGGTAGTTAGGGCCTACCACTTTCACGTCCTTTCCTTCCACTTTGCCCTCCAGGCCTTTTCCGGGCAAGTAGTTGAATGCCTCAGAGGCGGGAACCTGTATGCCTTCTTCCTTTACTTTTCTCAGGATGCCCTGGGAGATGAAGTGCTCTGAGTTCTGCTCCACGCCAGCCGCCAGCCGCAGCATCTCCTTCTTGTCCATGGCCGGGTTAAAGGTAATTACCTCTGCCACCTGGTGAGAACCCTGGGTGAGGGTGCCGGTCTTGTCAAAGATGATGGTGGTGATGTTGCGGGAGTTCTCAAAAGCGGTGCGGTTACGGATGAGAAGGCCATTGTTCGCCGATACCGCCGTAGAGATAGCCACCACCAACGGCACGGCCAGCCCCAGCGCGTGCGGGCAGGAGATGACCATGACAGTGACCATTCGTTCCAGAGCAAAGGAGAGTTCATGCCCCAGCAGAAGCCATACGGCAAAGGTGCCGAAACCGGCGATGAGGGCGATGTAAGTGAGCCATTTGGCGGCACGGTCGGCCAGGCGCTGGGTTTCTGACTTGGTCTTCTGGGCCTCCTGCACCAGCGTGATCACCTTGTTGAGGTAACTGTCTTTTCCGGTGCCGGTTACCCGCACCTGTAAGGATCCGTTGCCGTTGATGGAGCCCCCGATGACCCTGTCTCCCGTCGCCTTCTTGGCGGGCTTGCTCTCGCCGGTCAGCATGCTCTCGTTCAGATGGCTTTCCCCACTCTCCACCTCACCGTCGGCGGGCACTTTTTCGCCTGGTTTCACCAAAATAAGGTCACCTTTCCTCAGGTCCTCAATGCGTACCCGCACCGGCTCCCCATTTCGCAGCAATAAGGCGTCGGCGGGCATCATGCTTACCAGCAGTTCCAAGGCCTTTGATGCGCCCAGCACAGACTTCATCTCTATCCAGTGGCCAAGCAGCATGATAACAATGAGGGTGGCCAGTTCCCAGAAGAAATCCATTCCCTCTAACCCGAACACAATGGCGGTGCTGTAAAGGTAAGCCACCGTGATCGCCACGCCAATGAGCGTCATCATGCCCGGCGCCGCCTTCTTTACCTCTTCCCACAGCCCGGTTAAAAAGGGCCAGCCTCCATAGAAATAGATGACGGAGGAAAGCGCGAAGGCGATGTACATGGCATAGGGGATGTCCAGGGAGAACCCAAGGATATGCTGCACCATGGGGCTCAGGATCACCACCGGAACGGACAAGGCCAATGACACCCAGAACCTTTTCCGGAAATCATTGATCATCATCCGGTGGTGATCATGGCCGTGCTCTCCGTGCGGCGGGTGACCGCCGGTGTCTTCCTGCGTGGCTTGCTCGTGGCCGTGCAAAGTAATTTCTTCCAGATGCTCGGTTACCTGGCCGGCCTGCCCCTTCGCCTTTTGTTTCCGGGTGTTGCCGTGATGGTATTGACTATGGTCCATGCCTGGGTGGGGTTTACGTAAACAAAAAAGACGCTGGTTGGGGCCAGCGTCTTTTTATACTCCTAATCATGGTGTTCCGTTTCCAGGTACCTGCCCTGCGGCCCTACGCCTTCTATATGCACAAGCTGGGCTCCGTAGTGCCCGGCCATGGCCACCGCATAGGCGGCCCCGGCGAGGATAAGTGCGGCCGCTAGAACAGTCCACCTCTTGCCTTTGAGCAGAAACTGACTCACGGCCTGCGCGAGCAGCCCTGCGATACCCAGGTAGACGGTCCAATCGGCGTACAGGTCATGTTGGGCCAGGACAGCCTGTGCATGGTCCGTAAGCCCTGCCGTGTGGGGGTGGGCAAACTTGGTGGCGTAGAATGCCGTGGCCGCCCCTACAAAAGCAGAAACGGTGACGATCCAGTCTAGTTCCTTGCGCAGGAAAAGGACGTTGGCCAGGGAGACGGCGGCCGCCACCAGCAAGAGCACAATGGGGAAGTGGACGATTAGCGGGTGCTTGTTGGGGAAATCCTCTGGCGTGGCGTGAAGGGTGGCCGGTTCCTGCAGATGGCCGGCGTGTTCTTCAGGTGAGACGGTCTGCGCACTGGAATCTCTGGAAGTGTTAGTGCTTGTAGCGGACACAGTGGAACGCTGGTTTTTTGCGGTCTTCGCTCCGTGCTTTTCCCCGCCGTGCGCGGCCACCAGCGTAGGGATGACAATTGACACGTGGAGTAAAAGAAGCAATAAGGTTAGGTGTCTTTTCAATTTTTGATAGTTGTTGGAAAAGCTGGGGTTGATGATTCAAAATTTAACGTAGTTTAAGCTGAATTTACCAAAACTAGAAGGGTGCCGATCCAGATTCATGGATTTTCATGGAATGTCACAAATTTACCTTAGCTGTTCCTTTGCCCTTGCCTGGGAGGGTTTAGTCTGTGAGAGTCAGTTGAGCATGCTGGGGGATGAGCCGCCAACCTTTCGTATATCATTTCATGGGCCTCATGGTTCATTGCTTGCTAAGGTTTATCTCCCTGCTTCCCCTAAGATCAGTCAACCATATGGGCCCGTTTTTGAATGAGAGCCAAGTTGCCTTGGTTTTCCTTCGCCTAACCTTTCTCGCCTGCGGATCCGACGAATCAGGCAACGCCTCCAATTCAGAGTATTTTGTCCCAACCGTCTTATCTATTGTTGACACAAAGAGGGAGATTGGTCATTAAGTGAAACAACTGGGGATGAATTTACAGTATACTGATTTGAACGCCTCCTATTTTAAGATAGGAACAACTATGGAAAATAAACACGGAATGAATAACAGTAATGAAAGTAAAAGCCCTTATGCAAAATTTGCGTTAATGTTGCTTTGCTCCTTTATCGCCATGTATGTGACCATGTATTTGAATACGTTCGAGATAGACCATGTTTATTTCAGCCTTACGCGATTTTACATGGCCTGCCTCGGTATTTCTGCGATGGCAGTGATAATGTTTCTCTTCATGAACAATATGTATAAGGACAGGAAAAAGAACTTGGTTATATTATCAGGTAGTTTAGTTCTTTTCATGAGTGCTTTGATTTTGGCAAGGACACAAACCCCGGTTGATGATGTGACATACATGAGAGCAATGATACCACACCATTCAATAGCCATTCTGACCAGTAAAAGGGCGGATTTAAAAGATCCGAAGGTAAAGAAGATGGCAGAAGAGATTATAAAAGCTCAGGAAAAGGAAATTGCAGAGATGAAATCACATATAAGAAGGTTACAGTCAAGAGAGTAGCATAGAGAGATTTTGCCCAGAAGTGGGATGAACCTTAAATGATGGCACTTTTTGCAGAATGAATGCCAGCAGATAGCAAGGGTCATAAGCCATCCTTCGGCCAACAGCCTCGCACGCCTCATGCACGGGTGCATTAGAAGGGGTAACCATATTCAAATGCGGCTTTTCTCAAGAGATAGCGACCTATCCTAAGCTGAGGGCGGTGCTTTCCGCACCAGGCTGAATCACTGGCAAGCAATGCGATCCGCTCTGCACCCCGTTGACTCCTGAGTTGACCTGAGCCAGGTGAGGAAAGGGAGACTCTTCTTGCGGGCTAACTCATCGTCTCTATAAATCTCCTTGACCTTTGATTAGAGACCTATTCTTTTGAAAAAGGCTCTTGTTGTTACTGCAGGAGCCTCTCTGTTTTTTGGAAGCAGAAAAAAGGAAAGGTTCTAGTAAAATGCGTGCAGATAACAAGTCAAATCATAAATTCACGCATTGGTTGCCATGCTTGCAATGGAGGGACTAGTCAATCCTCTATAATTGTTTGGAAGGAGTGCGCAGAGTCTTGCCGTCGGTGCGAGGAGGCTTGTCGTTCAGTAGCCTAGCCTCAGGTTCAGATAATTATAACTTCTCCCCTAAAAGATTTTGTTACATCTGCTCTTGCATATAATTGTGCCAGGTTTGGTGGCCTGGCTCTTTTTCAGAAAGGACTGGGTGAAAGTAAGTTTAATAATGGTGGCTACTTACCTAGTCGATTTAGACCACCTGTTGGCCACCCCCATGTATGACCCGGACAGGTGCGGTATAGGTTTCCATCCTTTGCATTCTTACTGGGCAATTGGCGTTTACTTTCTAATGTTATTCTATAAACCCATGCGGATAGTGGCCCTCGGTTTACTAATCCATATGGCACTTGATTATATTGACTGTTTTTAGTGAACTTGTTAAGAAGGAAGAGAAATACCAGATTGTCGCTAACTTTTTTAGGGCAAGCCTGTTCTCTTCGCAATTGGCAGTGAAAATACACGTTAGGTACAATCGCACCTTTATGTTTTATTGACAATCGAGTCTTTGATAAAAAAATTAATTAAGACCAATCATGAAATTTTTTTCAGCAATTCGCCCCATGGCTACATTTATGGTAGCCGGTTTGTTACTTACTTCTTGCACAGAGGAGGATGAAGGTTTAAAGCTACAGCCGCACGATGAGAGCAAAATGATGGCCATTATGCACACGATGATGGATGGAATGCATAGCATGTCTATGGCAGAGGACCCGGATGTAGTTTTTGCCAAGATGATGGTAATGCACCATCAGGGCGCTATCAATATGGCAAATGAAGAGTTAATGTCCGGTGACGACCCTGCTATCAAAGCCATTGCCACCAAGATAAAAGCCGATCAGCAGCAGGAAATAGCGGATCTACAAGCCTTTGTTACTTCCTATCGGCCTGACCAACCGGCCAGCAGTAAGTTCAATATGGAGCTTATGAATTCCATGGATAAATCCAGCAGGCAAAGTGATCTGCAGATTATAAATGGTGACACAGACCATGATTTCGCCCAGTTAATGATTGTGCATCACCAATCTGCCATAGAAAACGCATACGCCGTTTTAGAGCATGGGACTAGCCCAATGATCAAGGAAATGGCCCATATGATGATTGACGCGCAAATGGCTGAGATTAAGGAATTTCAGGAATGGATTTTAAAAAACCAAGGATCTGGAATGCAAGGTCATTGATTTTGTTTTAAAAATCCTATAATACTAGTATCCATTAAGGTTACTAGATACTTTTATAAGTGGAATTTTCAACCTCAATACTAGTACATATTAGTACAGCCTTTTTAATTTAAGTAAAGTGAGGGTCATAGGATTATAACAGCGGCTCGGTCAATATTTTTGTGATAAAGTCTATTCTTATCATTGGTAAGAGGAATTGTAGAGTATGTTATAGAAAAAGAATTTAACAATATCTGTCTCAGTGACAGTAAAATGGGATAATCTATTAAGGTTATCCCATTTTAATTCTCTTATTTTTATCAGTTAAAGTATTCCATATACTGTGAATAGGTGAGGTCCTATACCGCTAACATATAATTAGCTCTTGATTATTTTTGGATACACTTATTTCTCCCCAGGCCAACACTGCATCTGGGGAAATTGCAAAGCTATAATTCACATCCTTTGAATCTGTAAGTCAGCGATAAAAAGAAGATTTATTGGGCTGGGAGTTTTCCCCAAGCAACATAAAAACATGTTCTCAGATTTTCCTGACCTGCATCTCCTGCTTGTGCATTTATTATAGGCTGCCCATGCTGGGGCGGGCAGAGTTCCGCACGGACTTCACGGGACAACTGCGGTTACAGTTGGAAAGAAGGGATTTGCCGCTCAGTAACACCTTTTTCATGGACTTGAGGGCTAATACTGAAAAGGGATACAGCATGGGCGTCCGCTACATGGGGGCAAATACATCTCGCTAAGCACCAACTATGACAGTGACTATAAGCGGGGGCCGGTTTACCCTGCACTACTGATTCTCTCTGGCATTCCTGCTAGTCATGTATTGTAAATTATCAGAGATAAAATCCATATAAATAGTAATTTGCCTTTAATGAAGGTTCAGAAGAGAGAAAACACAACCTGGACTATTGTTTCATTCGTTATAGAAATAACTTACTCGCTCATGTGGCAAAAACTTTTAACCTACACATCTTTTATGCTTTTACTGGCTAGTTGCCAAAGCACTTCTACATCTACCTCGAAAGAAAGTCCCCCCCAAGGAAAGTACCGGGCGGCCATTCAACTACAGGGGAATGAAGTCCCTTTCTTTATTCAGTTTGAGGGAGAAGGAGCCAATTTAAAGGCCTACATACTTAACAGTGATGAACGCCTTGAAACAGATGTATTAATAAAAGAGGATTCCATTATTATGGATATAAACGTGTTTGATGCAAGCTTGCGTGCAAAGTATACTGATACTGTCCTTACGGGCGAGTGGGTAAAGCATTATGCAAAGAATTACAGGGCTCCCTTTAAAGCTGTACCGATCAACGGACAGCAAAGGTTTGAGCTTGAGGGCAAGCCTGCTTATAATTTTACAGGGAAATGGGAAACATATTTTAGCCTTGGCTCTGGTGAACCAAGGCCAGCGGTAGGCAATTTCCGCCAGGAGGGTAACCATATTTCCGGAAGTTTTGCATTGGCCTCAGGAGATTTCAGGTACCTGGAAGGCAATGTAAGCGACAGTACTTTTTATTTAAGCACCTTTAATGGTGAAGAGGCTAAACTTTTTATCGGGCAGCTAAACGGTTCAGGTGAGCTCATAGGAAAATACTTAAATGGTCTTACGGGCAACTATTCTTTTACAGCAAAACCGAATGAGAATTTCCGGCTGGCCAGTAAAGAAAGAAAAGTATCCACTCAAACCATTAACTTCAGCTTTCCAGACCTACAAGGCAATATAGTTTCTTTATCCGATCCGCGGTTTAAGGGCAAACCTCTTATTGTGCAAATTTTCGGTTCCTGGTGCCCAAGTTGTATGGACGAAACCAAGTATCTAGGCCAATGGTATAACGATAACAAAGAACGGATAGAAATTGTAGCACTGGCATTTGAGAAAAAAGATGATTTTCAATACGCTAAAACCAGGGTGGAAAAGTCTAAAAACAGGCTGAATGCCGATTATACCTTTCTCATTGCCGGGCATGAGAAAGATGTCAGCAAAGCCTTTCCTACCATCGATGGCCCCATATACTTCCCAACTACCTTATACATTGATAAAAACGGCCAACTACGCAAAGTGCATTCAGGTTTTAACGGACCAAGCACAGGCCCCTTGTTCGAACAATGGAAAGCAGATCACCAAGCTATTGTAGAAGAGTTGGTAAAAGAATAATTTATTTTTTTAACTAATGGTCTTTAGCTGACAGGCGCCTGTCCTCAGTCAAGGGCACCACGACCGCGTGAATGTGGGGCGTTTTCTCGTACATATGGAGCGTAAACCGCACCATTTTGGCTTTGCCGTACTCCTGGGCCACGAAATCAAAGTTGGCCTGCTGCCAGTCTTTGAAGCGTGCCGGCTCACTGGTCAGCTTCACCATGTCCTCATGGCTGCCAGTTAAAACAAGCGACAGGTATTTGACGGCATCTTTCCGGATGGCCTTTTTCCCCTGGTAACCTTCGGCAACCCGTTGGTTGATGGCCTCGGGTAGGGAGAGCTGGTGCGCTCCGTTTTTAAAAAGTGCGCTGTGCGCGTGTAGAGTTAGGTAATGTCATCGGTCAGGCAAACTAAGTCTGTTCATCGCCCCGAAAAAGAATGCCTGTCGGAGTCCTGCTGCAATTCAATACGTATTGCCTCCCTAACTTACTTGGCTACCTCGCGGCCCGATAGCTTCCGCACCCAGTTGCGCAATGCGTAAATACGGGAGTTGAGGTAGCACTCGCGGCAGTGGCTGAAGCTCCACAAGCAGTCCACCGTATCCGTGAACATGTGGAAAAGCAGGCCCACGGCGATAGTTTGCGTCGCTGGCAGCAGGAGCAGCAGCGCATACACCGGTATGGCGTAAAAGGAGTGTAGCGGGTGATAACCCACGCTGCAACGTAGTGGGTCAAAGATGGGTTTGGCCATCAGGTGGTCCAAGTCAACGAGCATCGTGGCCAACATAGTCAGGTAGGCGGTTTGCCACATCAGGGGAAAAAACACCAGCGCCAACACAACCGGGAAAACAAAATGTAGGCCATAATGCACCAGCGTTTGGGCACTTAATAGCTTGGGCGTTGAGTACTGACGTGACTCGCGCAGTGCCATCGGTCGGGCTGAACTGCTCGCGGTATCTTCGTTCGTAGCTTTTGCATGCCTGCTGCCTAGTTTGCCTGCCGGCTCTTGTTTCTCCCTAGGTGCGTGGTTGCGCGTGCTTATAACCTGGGGCCGCACTTCCACATCTACCCGCCTAGGCAGGGTGGTGGGATAATCGTGGGTGGTGACGGCCGTCGCTGTATCGAAGCGCTGTGCCGACAGCGGGGGGCGGTACCCGGCGGCGGCTGGAAACTGAGGAACCATAATGGATGACCGGCAACCGACCAGGACCAGGCCAGCTACGATGGATAGGATGACGCGCAAGGCGGACTGCCTTGGTCCGAAAGGCCGCATCATATTTAGTTCGCTGCCGTTTGCCGGCTGGTTTTGTTGCTTCCATGACAGGGGAAAGCTGCTTTCTCCGTGTCCATTTCTACCCGACCGCCTCATGGTCTACTTAACGCCCAGGCGTTCCGCTGTGTAGGCCGCTAAATTCGATACTTTGCCATCGGTCACTTGAAGCTTAATCTGGTAGAGACGTTTGGTGATTCCTGTAGGGCTTAGCGTGCGCAGAGCCGCAGTTGCTTGGTCTTTTCGTAGGTTGAAATCATTGACTAGGCGGCCAAAGAGGGCCGTTTCCTGCTCATTATAGTCTATTTCTGTCGTTTTCGGGGTTGAGTAGCTCATATGCAGTTGAATGTAAAAAACAGTTTTTACAGTTTGAGTACATCATCAAACAGTCAATCAAATCAGCTGACGTGTGAAAAAGTAGTCCAATTCATATTATGTTGTAGGGTTTGCGCAAGAAAAGAAGGGCAGCGTATACTATCATGGCATATTAGGTATGCAAATAATGAAAATTGATACTGCATCTGTTTGCCTGGAAAATGGGATCTACTAGCAAATGATCAAGATCTACTAACATAGTAGCTGTTAAAATCAGGTAAATTCTTTTCCAGGCTTGTCCAAAGAATATGATTGCATGAAGAACGAAAAGCCAAAGTGCAAGAAATAATGAATAAATGTTTGCATTTAATATTTTTCAAAGCATAATGTTTTTCGTCCATTTGTAATGAGAACCTCCTATCGGGCTGACGGGAGCCCCTTATCGGTCTCAAATTTCACTTCCCTCAGAATTCTCTCTGCTCAACATAAGGTAAATTATTGGCCCTGCCGCAACAGAGCATTGCGCCTTCGTTGCAACGGCGCGTTGACCTGGCCGTTGACTTCTGCGTTGACTAACCCTTTGACTTTTTCATTTCTGCAGGTGCTACCTACGAAGAGAATCAAGGCTAGCGTGGTCCCAGAAAACGGCCGTTTTCTGGGACAGGAGATAGGACGGATTATTACTTGGCCAATTCGTCGGGGAGTATCTCTATTTGCCATCTCACAAATCAAAATACATTTCTAGTTTCTGAGACGGGAATTTGACATCCACTACTTACTTGAAAACAACCATCATCCCTCCGCCAGCGCCTTCTTCACTTTGGAGATGGTGTAGGGCGCGGCACCGGTCAGCTTGGTGATCTCACTGTAAGACCTGCCCAATCCCAGATACTTAATAACCTCTTTGTGCTTACCCAGGAACTTCTCCCTGCTCTCCACGGAGTTGACCTTCCTGCCGGTGTGCAGGCCCTGTGCCTTTCTATTTCGGATGCCCGACTTGATGCGCTGGCTCAGTTGCTCGCTCTCCATCCGGGCAAGGTCCGCCATGATGGTGATGACCAGCTTGGTGAAGATATAGTTGGAGTCATTCTCCGCTGAGAGGGTGATGCCCAGGTTGTGGACGTGGACCGACACGCCCTTTTTCTCCAGTTCCTTCAAGAGATTGAGCACCTCGGTCGTGTTCCTGCCCAGCCGGGAGATCTCGTGGATGAGCAGATACTTCACATTCTCTCTGTCCATAAAGGCGAGCGCCTTCTGGAGTTCCTGTCGCTCGGTGATGGACTTGCTGAACCCGGAGATTTTTTCGGAGAACACCTTCACTACCTGGTACCCTGTCTCCTGCAGATCCTTCACTTGCCGCGCGGTGGTCTGCCCGCTCGTGGAGACCCTTGTGTAGATGATAGCTTTGTTTTCTTGCTTCATTTCTGGCATTTGCTAGACTTGAAGCAAATATAGGAGTGTGAATCCGCTTTCAACAGGAAATACCCAAATATTTGAAGCAGGGATTAATTTGAAGTAAAAGATACCCTGCACTTCCCCGTAAATCCTTGGGCTGAGCCATCGCATCAGGTAAATAGGAAGTCGATAGGCTGGGATGCAGGTAGCGCAGGTGAACTCTGACGTTTAAGATTAAAAAAGAGGGATGCCACCTCCCCGAAATGGCATCCCTTGGTGGGCGATTGCGACCGCCCAAACGTGAAAAGCGGTGGGTCATGGGAAGGGTTGACTAGGCCCTGCCAATCTCTTCCGCCGCCCTAATCTACTAAAATTTAACCACCGGCCTTCTTCTCCGTCTGTATCAGCCCGCTTTGGTGAGGCAGGAGTTAGTAGACGCTTAAGTATGCAAGAGTCCAATCGTTTAAATACGTATTGCCTGCCATTGGATATAGTTGCAACTTCGCTTTATGATACTCTTCCAGAACCGTCTGATTTCCCTTGACTACGACCCAAGCACGGACGTGCTGTCCGTTGACTGGCCGAGCGTGAGCGCGTATGACCTGCTGGAGGTGGAGCAGTCGCTAAACACGCTTGTGGAGTACATCCGGAACTATGACGTGAAGCGGCTCCTGATTGACAGCACCAAGGCCGCCATCTCCCCAGAACTGGACATGGTGAAGTACCAGGCCATAGTGACTGAGTTCGCCTACAGACTCATAAAGACCCGACTGAGGAAGTCCGCGAGGATTATGCATGCTGACCTGGTGAGGGAGACAATCTCCCGGGAGATTGGTGAGCAGGTCTCCAAGAAGGCGAACTTGACAGTGGAGAACCGCAACTTCGCTAACAGAGCAGAGGCCCTGGCCTGGCTAACCGCCTAGGCTTAATTGCGTATAAGGCAGTGTGCCAACTAGAGGGACTGTGCCGGCGTGGGTTCCCTGAACTGTCCCCATGCGTGGGCAGTCCCTCGATTTTTCAGCCTGCTTGGGTAAAAAGCATTTCGTTTCTTTGGGTCATTCCTGTGACCAGAATACAACTCTTCAAGTGGTTTCGAACCGTTCCCTCTGCAACCTGTCTAATTCTGAACTACCTCCAAACCTGGGAATAGGTTTCCTCCATTATTACTGCCTATTTCAGCATTTGCTTAAATACTGAAACAAGTCTACCTTTGCAGAATGGAAGACATCACATGTATCCGCCAGACGACGGATATTCCCCAGATAGAACGCTGCAGAGACAGGGTCGGAGCCTTGGACGGTTCCTTTGCCCACGTCGCCAATGGCCTGGAGATGGCGGGGAACCCTGTGAGGCTGAAGATTCTGTTCCTTCTTTCCGAGGAGCAGGGGCTTTGTGTGTGTGACCTGAGCGATATTCTGGGAATCAGCGTCTCAGCGGTGTCACAGCACCTGAGGAAGATGAAAGACCGGAGCCTTATAAGGGCTGCCAAGGAAGGACAGACTATCTACTATTCCCTTTCTCCGGAGTACGGGGAAGTGTTGCGGCCGTTCTTCCTGACAGTCACTGAAAGCGAGGAACTGGAGAAGGTATGAAAGCAGAGAGCAGATTAGCCGGAACCGGCCTCATGGCTGCGCTAGCGGCCTCCATGTGCTGTATCACACCCCTTCTGGCCCTAGTGGCCGGAACCAGTGGCATAGCCTCCTCCTTCGCTTGGCTGGGGCCGTTGCGCCCTTGGCTAGTGGGACTGACAATAGCGGTGCTTGCGTATGCCTGGTACCAGCGGTTGAAGAGGCGTCCCCAGGATGACTGTAATTGTGAACCAGAAGAAAAACCCAGATTTATGCAGAGCAAGACCTTCCTTACCATAGTAACCGCGTTCGCGCTTTTGATGCTCACTTTCCCAAACTACGCCAGCGTGTTCAACAGAGAACCGGCAGGCCAGAACAGTCCTGCCAAAGTACAGGGGAAGCCAAAGAATAAGACGGTGGCGGAGTTCACCATCACCGGCATGACGTGTGCCGCCTGTGAGGGCCATGTGGCCAGCGAGGTAAACAAAGTGCCTGGAATTTTGGGCTTGACCGTTTCTTACGCCAACTCCAATGCCGTTGTGGAGTTTGATAAGTCAAAAACTACGGTTGAAGAGGTACAAAAAGCCATAAAGGCAACAGGTTATAAGGTCACTGAAACCAAGGTCAGGAACTAATGGAGATTCTTACCGCCTCCACCATCACCTGCCCTGAGTGCGGCTATTCCAAAGAAGAAGAAATGCCGACCAATGCCTGTCAATACTTCTATGAGTGCGAGAACTGTAAGACCGTATTGAAGCCCTTGCAGGGTGACTGCTGTGTTTTCTGCAGTTATGGAACCGTGGCCTGCCCACCTATCCAGCAGAGCAAGCCGTGCTGCGCCTAGGCTGGTAGGCGTGCTAAACAAATAGTGAATGTTGACATAACACAGCCAGTGCCTCCTCTGCCTCCAGAGGCTTCCTAGTCCCTGGGAGGATTCTGGAGCCATCGGTGAAAACAAGCTGAATTCCCCTGTTTCCGGAAATGTTGTAGGCCTTTCCCTTCCCGAAGATATCGTAATATTAATCTATCTGTAGCCCTAGTAAAGGGATCGAAACAATCAAATTAACATAATGTAATTTATAGAGCAGAGTTTAAACGCTTTAGAAAACTGCTCATACTGTATAAAATCGCATTGCCTCTGCCTAGCCCATAGCTACTGACTGCGTACTCATATTAGACCCTTCCAGTCTTAAGAAGCCTTGCTGGTGGCTACCAATAGAACCAAGCATTGAAGATCCATCAACATGCACTCAACATTCCAAACAAATTAGTCACCTTACGATCACTGCGAAGGCGAAATACGGATCAGGTTAGCAACCTAAGCCTCCAAAGTATACCCCGCCCTGCTAGCGAGGGAATTAAGTCTGCCATTTTTAGCAAATGGCTAATATAAAAGGCATTTTTCTTAGAAATATGGGTTATTTTCCGGATATTAGAGTATCAAAATCCGATGCCATGGTTAGAATAGACTGACACGGTGGCTGATAACACTCCATTGCAAACTGTACAATGTCAGGCAAAGCATGACAAAACAGGTAAAGATGGAGAATGTTTATATTTTTTTGGACGGGCCTGGCGTTTGGCCCGCCATTTGCTAAAAACTGAAAAAGGCCAACATCCCCATATTCTCTATGGTATGCCGGCCTTGAACGGGTCAGAATCTTGCAGGATTCTGCTTAGAATGGATGCACCTCCAATCGGAACGCAAAGGTACGCTAAAAGTTGCCTTATGCAACACCCCTCTGGAATCCCTTCTATGGCCTAGCCAGCCTGCCCTCCCGGCTAAACTAAACGTCCAAAGGTTGAGGCCCTCATCCCCTCAGGTAGAATATCTGCGCCTCTTTCAAGTCAGATACTGAACGAAAGTAAATGACTATGGCAGGATAGCTACGAACCCCCACCCACATCATAAGGGCATCTGCGCCCAAGTCGGCACAGGCCCCACCCCGAAAAGGAAGGATACCTCCCTTCAGGCACGCGTGTGCCTTTTGCCCGGCAACTTAGCCGGTGTAAAGGGAAAGGTACGCCTTTTCGGTAACCTCCTCGGCAGCGCATGCACCAGCGGTATTCCCCAGCCCCATTCTTGGCCAGGGGACGCATGCGCCAGGCATGGCCGTTTGATATAGCATTTTTAATCATTCAGAATCAAAAACCATATAGATATGGCTACTAACAAACCCGCCGGAGACGGCCACAGAAACGGGGCGGTGAGACAGCGCTCCCAAACCTTCAACCCGCAGAACGAGCGCTGGGTCAAGAGGGACACCAACACGGGTCAATTCATGGACCAGAAATCGGACGGTACCCCCTTTAAGGGGGTGAGGAAGGAGAAATAGTAGAGGCCTAAAAGGTTGTAAATGCCCTTAAAAGTCTTTATCCCATACAATAATTCAAAACTAGGGCGGATGGGTCTTTCAAGGCACGTCCACCCTTAACCTTAATTAAATTTTTATGTCCACATATAAAAACGAACACCTTCAATTAGTGCTCGATACGCACAACATTAACCGCGATGAGGAGAAAGGCCTCCTGGATAAGTACAAAACTAAGCGGGACAAAGTAAAAGATGCCCTTTACGAAGAGTATGGCAGTGATATAGTAAAGATTATAAACTCAGGATCCTACAGCAAGTGCACTGCCATCAACACAAAGTTTGACCTTGACCTATGTGTTCACTTCAAAAGAGATAGGTTCAACACTCTAAAAGAAATGCATGACTCCGTTTACAATTTCTTGAACTCCAACTACAAAAAAGAAGACGATGACCTGGTGAAAGTCAGAAAGCAGAAAGTGTCTGTCGGATTGAAGTTCAGTGTGGACGGCGAAGACGTGCTTTTCGATGTGACACCCGGGCGCAAGCTGGCCTCAGAATCCACCTCTGACGAGAACGACATTAAGCTCTATCTGAACTTGGAAGATGATCCCAGTTCTAAGAAAACGAATATCCATAAGCAGCTTGACAAGATTACTGGGAGGACAAACGAGAGAGACACCATCAAATTAATCAAGGTGTGGAAGTTCAACCATGATTTCGATTTAAAATCATTCCTGGTTGAATTATTAACTATGGAGGCATTCGATAAGGCAGAAGAGGTACCTAGGGGTCTATGGGCTAGGCTGAAGATGGCTTTGGAATTCATCAGGGACAATATAAAGACGATCTCACTTAAGGATCCCGGGAACTCCAGCAACAATGTCTCAGACAGTTTAACCACAGAGGCGAAAGAAGAATTGAGGGAGGAATTGGAGGAAATGCTGGAGAAGATTGAGAAGGACGAGAAGAAGATAGAGTACTATTTCCCTGCTAACCCTAAGTATCCCAAAGAGGAGGTAAAAAAGAGCAACTCACAATACGAGAGAAAAAGCGAGGCTACCACGAAGCTTCCCCCCACATCTTATGCATAAGAATGACACAGATTTCTACAATGACTTTTTTGCAGGATTAGAAGGATGCCAGCTGGAGGAGAAATTCAAGTCCTTTGAAGGGGATCCATTTTACCATGGCCGTATCAATATTGGTACGGCCAAAGGCCCTTTAGTCTTCGAGGTTCTCCTTCCGGAGGACTATCCTTTCGGCGAGGCCCACTTCTACTGTAGGACAATCAAAGGATATAGCCATCAAAGTCAGTCTATTGGAGAAACTCTGGGGGGAAGCGCCTGCCTAAACACGCCTTTCGTGGACCACCTGCACACTAGGCTCACTTTGGAGGTGGAAAAGCTGTACCGGTGGATAGAAGATTTCTATGTCAATGACACAGCGCAGGATTACGAGTACCCTGCCTTCCACGCACAGGGCAGGGCTCACCTGCTTTTCTCGGAGACGGCAGAGGATCTAACGGCTGGTAGATTCGGAGAAAGTCTGTTCGGAGCAATGACCTACACAGTTCTCAGTCAACAACCAGCACCTGGTGGCAGAGGCAAGAACTTCACGCTCCTTGCGCAAAGGCTGGGGGGAATCGAAACCCGTTGGTCAGAGACCTACAAGGCAGGTGAACGATATAAAGGGGTATGGGCTCTTCTTGAAAAGGAGCCGGTAGTGAGGCATCGGCTAAAGATGGATACCTGGGAACAGCTTCACGATCTGCTTCCGCATTCCTTCTCTGATTATTTTCTTGAGTTCTGCCAGAGGAATGCGAAATACACCTTTGGGCCTGATGGACTCAGGGACAACATACTTCTGGCCTTGGGGTACAAGATTCCCACCCTAGACGGCAAAGAGGAAGTGCATTGGGATCTTGTATTGGTTCCAGCTTCGGAATTCAGGCGAGCGGATTTAAGGCGGCGGCCAAGACATATCAGGAACCTTAAAGGGCCTGTATTATGGGATGAGTCAACTAACTCTAGCTACAATAGATTTTTCGGCCGCGGGATGCTAAACAGCTCCCTGATATCCAAAAATATTCTGGTCATAGGAACGGGGGCCATTGGGAGCTCATTGGCGGAGATGCTGGTTCGCGGGGGCGCCATCAGTATTACCCTGGCTGACAGCGACAAGACTGAGCCAGGCAATGTCTGCAGGAGCAAATTGACTTTCCGCTGGACGAACATGCCAAAGACCTACAATTTAAGGGCAAGCCTCCTTGAGATCTCCCCATTCGTCGAATTAAAAACAATCGGGGCAATTTTCCCAACGGCGCCCAAAGGACGCAGCTACCAAAATACGGTAGCTGCTTTAAACCAGTATGACCTGATATTTGATTGCTCTGCCGATAACCAGGTGCTGCAGATGCTTTCCTATGGCAATGTCATTGCCCCTGTGATTAGCCTCTCTATCACAAACAGGGCCAAGCAATTGCTGTGTCTGTCATCGTGGGATAGCCCCCGCTTGATTGAGATGAAGTCAATGCTCATGAGCTGGCTACAGGCAGACCACTACCCTAATTTTAAACCTGGCACTGGTTGCTGGCACTTCACATTTGAGGCCAGTAACATTGAGGTAAATGCACTTCTCAACAAAGCCCTTGTGTCAATTAATGCATCAATAACTGATAGGCAGAAACCTGAAACCTTCGTTCTTTCCGCAGAAACAAATTCGCCCAATAGCAAGTTGTCCTTCAAAAAATATGTACAGGCGGAGACTGGCCTTAGGCTGAGGGTGTCTTCGAGAGCAGTTGAAACAATCTTATCCAGTTCCTATTCCCACTTCCCAAACGAGTACGGAGGGTTGCTGATGGGCACGTACTCAGAAGACCTTTCGGAGGCAATGGTGCTTGACGTGGTTCTTCCGTCCAAATTCAAAAGCACGCCCGTCTCCTTTACCCCTGACACAGACGACCTCAATGAGAGGCTGATTAGGTTTGTAAGGGATAATGGCAAGACCGCAGAGTACCTAGGAGAATGGCACTCCCACCCTAACGGTAGCGGCCAGTACTCGCCAAAGGACCTTGCGTCATTAAAAGATATCGCTGAGTCTGCGACTGTCGCATTAAAGAACCCTATCCTCTTGATTGCATCAGGGCAGAAAGGTAAAATGAAGCTAAATTTCTACTTGTTCATCGAGAACAAACTTTATAAATTCTCACCCTGTGACTGATGTGTTAATAGTTATTAAAGACTAAAATAAATTTAAATGAAGAATCTATTCCTTTTTATTACCCTAACCATGTTCAGTATCTCTGTTCACGCGAAGGAGCCCAATGTTCCTCTTAGTGATCGAGTACAGCAGTTAGAAATTTACAACCAAGAGATTCTCCAGAAGAAAGTGGAGAATTTAGAAAAAGAAATTAACCTAGGACTGCAGAAGAAGCAACAGGAACTTGATAAGAAATTTACGGAAAAGGAAAATGAAATAGATGATAAACTTGCGCTCCTTAATACTTTAGCGATAGTTTCAGGATTCTTATTAGCCGCTGGAATAATAAATTTGGTTTATCAGTTTGGCTGGGGCTTGAAGAAACTCGCAGAAAAAACATTGAAGGAAAAGCTTCAAACTCATCTGTTTGAGAATACACAGTCCCTGATGGATCTTGTGAACAATCAAAGAGCTGAAAGTAAAGTAAAGAAAGAAAAGCTGATTAGGGTGGTCAGTGGGTCTGAAGAGGAAACCGAGATCATGAGGTCCTTGCTCCAGCGCATGGGCTTCAAGAAGGTCGAGTGTGCTACTGTTGAAGTCTATATACCCTTCCCTACGTCCGACCTTCTCATATTCTGCAATTTCAAGAAGGGCTTAAGCGCTGAAATGATTATTAACTATTTAGAAGATAGCAATCAGGATGATGTGTTTGTCTACTACGGCGGGCGGATCGACCTTCCTGCAGACAGCATTCATTATCAAGAAAAGCTTAATTATGCCAATACCAGGTTTACAGTCTATCACCAGATAATCAACACATTGATTTTTAAGGATATTCTTAAGGAGCAGATGCAAGAGGTGTAATTTATAATTTAAGCCTTCCCTTATCTTCTCCTAGGGATGTAAAGTTCTCGGAGAAAATAAGGGTAAAACAGTTGTTCAAACAGAAAAGTATAGTTTAAAATCGCCTACTGATTTAGTCAATTGTGATAAGAATTGTGATGAGAGTGTGATTTAATCATCAAGCCATATGACATGGTCAATTAAAAGAAATGTACGCTTATGTGCGCAGTAAAGAAAAAAGGTCTGTAAGTTGTTGTATTACAGGTCTTTATAAATTTAACTGTGGTCGCGTAGGAACTGCCTTCTTTTAAAGAAAGGCACAGTGGCATTTACGGAGACTTTTGATTTGGTAACACAATGGTATGACTGCCCTGTCTTGACAGTTTATAATGCTAAATGATTCTCTTCTGGCATTTTTACGGGCAAAATGAATTTCGTATGAGATCCATTAAGGCCCAAGCTAAATGTTGCTTATAACGATTATAGTTGCTAAAAAGATGGTCCCTGTGATATAAAAGCTGCAGCCTCCAGCATTCCGGTTCCCTCTAACTTACTACGCAGTTCCGCAGCCTTCAAAAGTCCAGCTACCTCAGCAGTGAAGAAGCGCTTTCTTTCCTCGGGAAAGGTATAATACGGGATTCCTACATGGGCCATCAGTCTTTTCCTATAGCTAAGCTCAACGGCCCATGCTTCCCGCTCATACTTGAAGGGATGGTCTATGACTGCTAGCACATTGCTGCCGTGATCGGCAATCGCGAAAGAGAAACGAGTACGGTAAAAAAGCTCCAACTCTTTGGCGTCTATGGAGAAAGACTGTGAAATCTCCTCGTCGATGAAGGCAGCCGGGCTTATAGAGGGGTACACATTTGGGAATATCGAGCTAAGTTTCTCGTAGATCTCTTCTCTTCCTATAGGGACAATAGGTCTGAGGTAGTGCTGACTTCTGTTGTAAAGTGCCCTTATGATGGGGGCGTTCTCCATTACCTCTCGGCTACATCCCGTGCACATTACGTGATATCCGTTATAGGTATACTGAAGTCGCTCCAGCTCCTCCCTATCTTTTAGTGGGAAGGAGGTCTGGCAAACGGCGCATCTGGCGGATGCGGCGCTGGAGCTCCTAACTGCCTCCAAGACCTGATCGGTTGTCTTCCCGCTTATCTCGGCTATCTGCTCGATTGGGTATATGGGCCCTAGGCTCCTGCTGCCCTCGGGCCAGAAGGTCCAGTATAATAGGCTCAGGGCATTGTGCCCGGTCTCAGAGAAATAGTGGATGTCGCAGTTAGGGTTCATGTGAGGAGTGGTTTCTGACTCAGGCAAATCTACCCTTCATACCCTTTAATGACAAGTATGTCATTAAAATAAAACTGCGGTTTCGCCAGCTTGCCGCAAGGAATGGCAAGACTGAGAAACCAACGGCTTATGGACGCGGCGGCGGCGCGGATAAAGCAGCTGCGCGAGGCGAAGGGCGTGACCTTGGAGGTGGTCTTCCACGACACAGGCATCCACCTGGCTCGACTAGAGGCTGGCAGGGCTAACGTGACGCTCAGCACCCTTGAGGCGGTCTGCCAATATCTAGGTGTTAGCCTTGCCGAGTTCTTCTCGCAGGGCTTTGAAGATCTGCGAGAAGGACTCGGGTGACTATAAAAACCAGGGGTAAAAAGTTGCTTAAAGGAAGAATATTAGACTCCTGAATCGAAACTACTACTATTGAAAAATTTCTCTAAAGAGTCTAAATCTTGAAGCAGAAAGTTCGATATTTCGACCTCTGAGTCTACCTACAAAGGGCAAACTAGAGAAATCTGGTTTGCCCTTTTTCTTTTGTCCTTGTATAAGGCAACAGTGTTCTGCTAATCGCAAGAACCGTTACTTCTGCTGTTTCATCTTGCGTAGTGGTAAGAGGTCTCTGACCATCCTCATCTTTCACCACCCACCTAAGCAAATAGGTCTCAAAGCTATTTTTAATTGGGAGCAGCTTTGCCAAATCTTAATCTAGTGCTAATTGTAATTTGTAAATGATTGCTAATCACAATTATTAGTTGGCAAAACAAGGCATATATACTATTACCTTATTCCTGCTCTCACCGTGACTTGTCCTGGGTAGGAGAAATCAGTCAAAAAAATTATTTAGAATTAATCTTAATAAGATTTGTGAACAATACATCTGTCTCTATATTTGCATCAAATTAGAATTGGTCTAAATAAAAAGACATGAGAAAATATTACTTCCTCCTTCTATTAAGCTTTTCAATACTAACGCTTTCTGGCTATGCCCAAACAACGGGTAGATTAAGTGGCGTTATCAAATCAAGTGACGGTAAGCCCGCGGCATATGTCAATGTGGCCCTCCCTGAATTGAACAAAGGAACTGTCTCTGCTGAGAACGGCTCTTACTCCATCCAAGGCCTGGCACCCGGCACGTATACCTTAAGATGCTCCTTTGTAGGTTTGCAGAGCCAGGAACTGGCGGTAACAGTAGAAGCAGGCAAGAACACCAGAGTGGACTTGACGCTGACAGAAGATGCCGCCCGTATCTCTGAGGTAGTAGTGACGGCTGGCAAAACCATCAACAAAAAGCCTTTAGCCATTGGCAAGATTGCTATTTCCCCTCTAGATATGCCCCAGAGCATGAGCATCATCAACAGTGAGGTAATTGCCAATCAGCAGGCTTCTAAACTAAGTGACGTCATTAAAAATGTGAATGGCGTTTCTTTGGGTACAACCCGCGGAAGCACTTCTGAGACTTTCTTTGCCCGTGGGTACAACCTGGGCGCCAACAACATTTTCAAGAACGGGGCACGCTCTAACTCAGCGGTTATTCCAGAGGCAAGCTCCTTAGAAAGAATAGAGGTATTGAAGGGAAGTGCCGCCTTGCTATTTGGTAATGTGTCTGGTGGTGCGGTCATCAACATGGTGACCAAGCAACCCAAGTTTGAGTACGGCGGAGAGGTGGCCATGCGTGCCGGAAGCTACAACTTTTATAAGCCCATGGCAGACGTGTACGGACCCATCACTAAGAATCTGGCCTTTAGGATGGTAGGTACTCATGAGACGGCAGAAAGCTACCGCAACAGCGTGGAGTCAAAGAAATACTACGTGAACCCATCCCTGTTATATAAGTTAGGTTCTAGAACTACTCTTTTGGTGCAAGGTGACTACCTGAGCCATGATTTTACCCCAGACTTTGGCATTGGATCCTTAGACGGTAAAATCCCTACCAATATTGACCGATCTACTTTCTTTAACGCTCCTTGGGCTTACAATGAGGTTCGTCAGAATACCGCCTCTGCCAGCATTGACCACCAATTGAATGATATCTGGAAAGTAAACTTCATTGGGTCACAGCAGAAATTCAGCAGAGACTATTTCTCCACTGAGCGCATTCAAGCAGATGCTGACGGTGACTGGGGCCGCAAGCTAACACGTTCTGATATTGCTGAGAACTATTACACAGGCCAGGTAAACCTAAACGGTGAGTTTAAGACGTTTGGCATTGGTCATACCCTCTTGGTGGGCGCTGATGCAGAGCGTTACCTGAATACCTCGCACACCTTCAAGATTTCTTCTCTAAGGAAAGGCGATGTGTATGACTCTATCAATCTTTTAAACCCCGCTAAGTTTGAGGCCAGGACAGATGAACCGCTGGCCACTGCCACCGTCCGCACAGAAACGCCTACCTACCGTTTTGGTACTTACTTACAGGACTTGATTAGCCTTTCTGATAAGTTCAAAGTGCTGGCCGGCATGAGATGGTCTTACCAGAAAATAGAAGTGGCAAAGCTCTATGATTTGGCAAACAATGAAGTGAAGAACAGCCCTACGGCCGTAACAAAAGTTGACAAGGCCTTCTCGCCGCGGTTAGGCTTTGTGTACCAACCCACGTCTACTACTTCTCTCTTTGCTAGCTATTCTAACAACTTTGTGCCTAACACAGGCAAGGACGTATTCCAGCAGAACTTGAAGCCCTCTATTATTGACCAGTATGAAGTGGGCGTGAAGAATGACTTAGTGAAAGACATGCTTTCCGTCAACGTCACGTTCTACCGCATCATCAACAATGACTTGGCCCTACAAGCCCAATTCTTAGCAGACGGCACCACCGTCAACACAGACGCTACCATCAAGGAATTCACCGGACAGACCACCAGCGACGGTGCCGAAGTAGACTTGTCAGGAACGCTTTCTCCGGGCTTGACTTTCTTGGCCGGCTACAGCTATAACTACATGCGCTACACAGATACTCCCGGTTCTAAAGGAAGCTATATTGAGGGAGAACGTTTGGTAAGCAACCCATCACACACCGCCAATGCTACTATCTTCTATACGCTGCAGACGTCTGCTTTAAAAGGCTTGAAAGTGGGGGCGTCAGGCTTTTACACCGGTGAGCGCAACGCCGGCTGGAACAACCAAGTGGGCCAGACGCAGCAGTTTAACCGCCTTATTCCGGTTAGTGGGTTTACCACCTTTGATCTGTCCCTGGGATATTCTATCAGTAAGTTCTCCATCCTAGGCAAGCTTTCTAACATCACCAATGAGTTGAACTACCTGGTGCATGAGAATTACAGCGTGAACCCAATCCCGCCTCGTCAATTCGTCACCACGGTATCTTATCGGTTCTAGAATGCTGTCCTAAAACAGCGTCACTCAAATGATTAAAAAGGGCCGCCTCAAAACTGATGATCAGTTTTGAGGCGGCCCTTTTTAATGGTTACTATTGGTGGTAAGCTGCAATGGAGACTAGCGTTTAAAAAAGGATAGCTTGTCTGTTAAATCCTTTCAGCAGAGGGGGGCATTAGTTTTACTTTGCATTTACCTGAACAGAAATGCCACTTTTAGATTATGGTGTCTTTTGTTCGGAGTACAAGTTTATCTACTACTTATAGCCCTGTTGGTAGATGGTTTAGAGGTTGAGGTCTGCAGTTCCTTAATGATTTGGTAATTATCCTTCAATTCCCAGTCTACCAATAAGTAATTAGGATCAATGCCTGCCTGGTCTGGTTTGGCTGCTACGGTCACGGTAATGGTCTGCTGGGGAGACGTAATAAGATGCTTCTGCAGGTAAAGCGGTTTGCCTACTGCTTCTCCTTGTTTTACCGGGCCATATACGCCAATCTCTACCCAATCTTTGATAAGGGCCTTCGTCTCAACGCCAATACTATCCACCACAAATTTTTTGGCTTGCACCGTAAGCGTCACCTGCCAAGTTCCTGGGTTGGTCTGCTTGGCGGTCGCTTGTTCTGTCTTTAAGTCCCAGAAGGTGTTGGCCGCAAAGAAGTCATGTAACAGAGTTTTTAGTGAGTCTGGCGTGGCCATTTTCAGCTCTTGGTACAAGTCAAGGGAGGTGGGGTACGGGGGCTTGCCTAGCGCATGGTTTTTTAGTAAGCTCCTAAGCGCACCATTTACGCGGTCTTTGCCCATGTATTGACGCAAGGCATACAGTACCATAGGGCCTTTGCGGTAGTTATGATACCAGTCAGTGGCTTGCAACAGAGGCACAGACGCTTTGGTGCGTGGCGTTTCATACTCTTCCCGTAAAAAGCTTAAGAGTTTCTGCAAATGCGCTGGTCCGTAGTGTTCTTCCAGCACCCCCATAGCCGAGTACCAGGCCAAGCTTTCAGACAGTAAGCCTGAGCCTTCGGTCAAGGCAGGGTCTACCTGGTTGCCCCACCACTGGTGCGCTATCTCATGGGCCACCACCGCCGTCACCAAATCAAAGCCCCGTTCATCCTTTTCAGGGTTCAATAAGAAAAACCCTTCCTGCGCGGTAATGTTTACAGGGGCGGCATGATTCCCGAAGCCATGCCCCGGATAGGACACAAACCGTATCTGCCGGTGTGGGTACGGCCCGAACTGCTGCGTATAATAGGCTAAAGAGGCCTGTGCGCTCCGTACCATGCGGTCTAGGTTCTGCGGTTGGCTGGGGTCATAGTAGATTTGGATGGCTACGCCTTTCCACTGTTTCTCATGCACCGCGTACCTGGCTGAGAAGAAGTTGTATTCATTTTTAATGGGCGCGTCTGTTACAAAGTGAAAATACTTTCTATTGCCTTTGGTCCAGGTACGGTGCAACCCACCCGGCCCTACCACGGTCTGGTCAATTGTAGTGCCTATCACCGCGTCCACAGAGACACGCTCCGCGAAGGGGGCGGTTAGTCGCGCCTTCACATCATAGAGTGATGCCGTCATGGGGCGAGGGGAAAGCCCGTACTCCTTTCTGGAACCCGCGTCATCTAGTTCCCGGTAGTCTTGGTAGCCAATGGCGGGTAGCCACTCATAATTCCGGAAGTTCACGCTGGTGGCCATCACGGATTCGTCTGCCCCAGCGTTTGCGAAGCCCATTGCCTTGGAATGCACTTCAAACCTCATTTGCAGCGAATCGCCGGGCTGGAGCGGGGTTTTTAGGGCATAGATGTGGTGCCTTAACTTTTCATCAGACAACAGCTTTTTGGCGGTCCGGTCAAAGGCAACCTTGGTAGTCTGTACACCTGCCGTTGTGGTAAGATGGAGAGAGTCAATGGCCACGGAGGTATTGTTTACCAGAAAGTAGGTGCCCTTAATGTCTACCTGCCGTTCCTCAGGGTAAATCTCTACGTGCAGTTTAGACTTGGTCAGGAGTGGCTGGGGTCTGTCTTTATATTGACGGTAGCGCTTTTCATAGGCTGCCCGTTCCTCTAGGGCCTCAGAGGACGAGGTGTAGTCATGGACAACGTTGGTGTTATAGAAAATGAAGCTGCCCAGCGTACCAACAAGACCTGCTGCAATAACGACCACCAAAGTGGTAGAACGGGTAAAACGCCCGCGGGCCAGTTGAAATCGTGCCCTTATACTGCCTTCGCGGCTCCTAACCCAGAGCAGTTTTGCTACTACACCTACCAGTAACGCCCAGGCCACCCAGTATAACTTAAACCATATCCATGGCGCCAAGGAGGTGCCAAAGCCTGCCATGTTGGTGAAAGACCAGGTAGGGCTGGCACCATACACCAGTAGCTTGTGCTCAATACCTATGTTGGGGGCTAATAAAATGAAACCATACACCAACAGGGCCACTAAATGGGCTACAAACTTTTGATTTATGAGTACATGCACAAAGAGCGCCAGCAAGGCAAACAGGAGACAATCCACTAACTGCAGGCCAAAGAATCCTTGCACATAAAGCCCAATCTCAGGGTTGCCGCCTCTGCTTAATTGAGCCAAAATGGCGGCCGTCATCAAAAAGACCAGCCAACCCACCAACACCAGGCTAAGCGCTAAGAATTTACTCAGAAACAGTACCCATTCCGGCACCGGGGTTACGTGTGACATCTCGCTCAGGCCCGTTTCCCGCTCCCGCCATACCAACTCGCCGGCGTAATACACCGTGAGCAGCACGATGACCATATAGAAGAAATCCATCTCGGTCAAGGGTGCCGTCAGCAGATTGAGAATGTAGTCGGTTCTGGGGAGTACGGGAACGCCCTTGGCTTTCAGGTTTCCTTCCAAGGCCAAGACCGCAAACAAAGCCAGCGCCGCCAGCAGCGGAAGCCCGGTAAAACTCCTGCCTATCTGTAAGAAGCTTTTCTGGGTAAGGAGGCGTAACTGGCGCAGATGCGTGGCCCAACCAAACATGCCCCTGATTGCCGGCAAGGCGTTACCAGTTCCTATGTTGCTCCATTTCAGGGGAGCTACAGGTATATCTGATAAAACAACTTGCTTCCGTTTTTGGCCTGTTTCTGGTAAAACAAACCGAAAACGGAAGTACGTGAGCGCCAGCATGCCTATCCCAATCCCCATCCAAATAATCCGATTCAAAAGCAGCGTGCCTTCCAAGGCTAGCAGACGCGTGTTCTTTTCCAGGGGGCTCCACTCATTGGACAGCTGGCTTTGGATAGGCGTGAAACCAACCGGGTCAATGAGGTTCCCCCAATTGCCCCATTTTTGCAATACCTGCCCCAAGATGAAGGCCGCCACAAACAGAATGGCCCCGGCCAGATAGCTGGCCATGGACCGCCGGGTGGTGGCCGCCAACGAGAACTGGATGGCCGTCACAATAAACGCATTGGGTAGAATGAGATAAAAAAAGGTAGTGAGGTGCGCAGACAGCCTAAACGGACCCATGATCTCAGGTTCTACCCCGGTACAATAAAGGCTTATCAAGATGCCCAGCGGAATGCCCAGCAAGACAATGAAGTTGAGTAGAAATGCGGCCAGAAACCGGCCTCCTAGGTATTCGGCTTTTGTGGCAGGGGCCGTGTAGGTGAGGGAGTACATGCGGGTCTCTACATCACGGGCCGCCGCATCGCCTGCCACCGAGGCGCCTATCAATAGCCATGCAACGCAGCCCAGCACCGTCACCGCCCCAATCACAATGGGAGAATTGAACAAGAAATAGCCGTCCCGCGCGTCATGGATGTAATTGCCAATCATCCAGGAAAAGGAAAGCACCAACTGCACCAAAAAGTATAGCCAGGTAGTAACGCTGCGTAACCCGTAACTAAACTCTAGTTGAAATATCTTCCGGAACTTCATAACTGCACCTCCTCCTTTACAGGCTGCGGTTGGCCGTAATTGCCAGTCATGGCAGTAAAATACACATCCTCTAAATCCGGTTCGGCCAGTTCAAAACCGTTCCCGGGGTGCTCCTCGCTGTAAACGTGAACCATGGTCCGCCCGCTCAGGAGTTTAGCCGAAATGACCTGATGTTCCTGTTCCAAGGAAGAGAGGTTGGCCTTATCCGTTAGTTTCCGCCAGATGCTGCCTTTTAGATTCATCACTGCTTCTTGCGTGTTGGCTTGTAGCAGAATCTGTCCCTTGTTGATGATGGCCATGTTGGTGCAGAGCTCTGACACATCCTCCACAATGTGGGTAGACAGCAGCACCACGCTATTCTCGCCTACTTCGCTTAAAAGGTTCAAGAAACGCACGCGCTCTGCGGGGTCCAGGCCGGCCGTCGGTTCATCTACAATCAGCAGTTTTGGGTTGCCCAGGAGCGCCACCGCCACGCCAAAGCGCTGCTTCATGCCGCCCGAGAAGCCGCCCAGTTTTTGTTTGCGCTTGTCCCAGAGGTTGGTTTGCTTGAGCAGGCCTTCGGTCACTTCTTTGCGGGAGGCGCGCTGGGTGATGCCCTTGAGTACGGCAAAGTAGTCCAGCATCTCTTCGGCGCTTACTTTTGGGTACACCCCAAACTCCTGCGGCAAATACCCCAGCGTCTGGCGCACCTCTTCTTTCTGACGCAATACATCTATGTCGCCCAGGTGGATACTTCCTGCGTCGGGTTCCTGCAAGGTGGCCAGCGTGCGCATGAGAGTCGACTTCCCGGCGCCGTTGGGGCCCAGCAGGCCGTACATGCCCGGCGGAATTTCAAGGTTGATATGGCTCAAGGCCTGCACGCCGTTGGCGTAGGTTTTGGAGACGTTCCTAATGGACAGATGAATTGGACAAGATTCCATATTTTTCATGATTACTCAGTTGAAACTGTACAGGGGCAGGTTGATTCTTTCTTGCCGTTTTTGGCCTGTTTTCAGGAAAACAGGCCAAAAACGGTATGTGCTAAACCTGTTGAAGGAGCATACTTATTCGTTTCTGCATCTCTTCTTTGTAAAGGAGTACTCTTCCCTGCTGAAGTCAAAATGCGATATGCAGCCGGTATAAAGTAATCGACGAAGAACGGTTTTGCCTCCGCGAATGCGCTGGCAGGCTGTAGCGGGACTTTCGTAGATTGGGTAGGGAGGCTGGTCGAGAAGAGGGTAAGCGGGTGGCTGGAAACAATACCTTTGTTGTATGGATCGGATTAAAAATGTATTCAGACTCGTTCACCTAGGTCTCTGGATTCTGTTCACCTTGTTGGTGATGCTTCAGCTCAGTCAGGACAATGAACACTGGCGCACCTTGACATTGGGGTTTGTCTTAACCTGCCTGTATGTTTTTTACAGCCATTTCATTCTCCTGACCCGGTATTTGGGTAAGAACCAGAAGAAAGCCTATTTCAGCAGGCTGGCCGTCATCATGCTCACCGGGCCTTTTCCTTTTATGGTATTCCATTACCGCAAGATGACTATCTGGGATGTTTTCAGTGAGCACTACATCATCACTTTTTTTACCTGCGTCCCCATTTTTGTCTTTCTTAGTTGGCTGGCTAGGGTCACTGAGAATCTGGTCATCAATACCATCAAGAAGGAACAGCTAGAGAAGCAAGCCGTGGAGGCAGAACTGTATTACTTAAAATCTCAGATAAACCCGCACTTTCTGTTCAACACCCTCAACAACATCCATACCTTGGTATACAAGCAGGCACCGGCCGCGCCAGAAGCCGTCATGCGTCTGTCTTCTTTGATGCGCTACATGATTTATGAATCTAATGCTCCCACGGTGCCTTTGTCCCGTGAGTTAGACTACCTGAATGATTACGTGGGCTTGCAACAGCTTCGGTATAAAAACAGCCCGGTGGTAGACATGCAGGTAGAAGGAGAAATTGAAGCTTGTCACATTGCCCCGTTGTTGTTCATTCACCTGCTGGAGAATGCCTATAAGCATAGCCCCGCCAGATTGGAGCCGGGTGCTATAAAAATCAACGTGGAAGTACAGGAAGATAGCCTTACCTTCAAGGTGCAGAATCCCATTGGGAATAACCGGGCAATTGGCTTGGAAGAACCCGGCGGGATAGGGCTACCCAATGTGCAGAAGCGGCTTGCTTTGCTTTATCCGGGTAAACATCATTTGGAGATTGACACCCAGGGTACTACCTTTTCTGTGGTCTTAAAAATTGACGGCATCCATTCACCCGCGCATGAAAGAAAAGCTGACGTGTTATATCATTGATGACGAGCCGCTGGCCCAGGAGATTCTGGAAGAGTACATTGCCAAGGTTTCTTTTCTGGAGCTGAAAGGCGTTTTCATGAGCCCTTTAGAGGCAGTGGGTCCCCTTGAAAAAGACAAACCCGATCTGCTGTTCCTGGACATCAACATGCCGGACCTGGACGGACTCAGCTTCATTCCCATGCTGAACCCCAAGCCCATGATCATCCTCACCACGGCCTATGACCAGCACGCCCTAAAAGCCTTTGAGCTGGAAGTGAAGGATTACCTTCTAAAGCCTTTCTCCTTTGAACGGTTTTACAAAGGAGTGTTGCGCCTGTACCAGGAGCAAAGTCCCAGACAAACCCTAGAAGTGAAGGAGATGATTCCTGATTCTAAGCATGAGCAGGAATACATCTTCTTAAAGGTGGGTCATCGCATTCAGAAAGTGGCTATCAAAGACATCCTTTTTGTGGAAGGGATGAAAGACTATCTGCGCATTCATACCGTCCAGGAAAAGATCATGACGCTCAACAGCTTCGCGAAGTTAGAGGAACTGTTGCCAGCCAGAGACTTTGCCCGGGTGCACCGGTCGTTCATGGTGGCCATTGACAAAATAGACCATATTGAAAAAAACAGGATACAGATAGGAGATCAATTGATTCCCATCAGTGACACGTACGCAGAGGCTTTTTATAAAAAGCTAAGAGGCTTGGCGTGAGTAGAAAAGTCAGGAAAAGCTGTCGTTTTCTAGTAAACGTCACGCTCTGGAAATAGAAACTTCGGCTTCTTGAAACGGAATGAGGTTATCCTTTAAAATAGACCTTGAAGGTTGAGCCTTGGCCTACCACGCTATCTACCTGTATTTCGCCGCCCATGTCTTCTACCATGTTCTTGACAATGAATAAGCCAATGCCAGAGCCTTCTACCTCATCTCTTAATCTGGTGTAGCGGTGAAAGACGGCTTCCTTTTTGTCTGCTTCAATACCCAGGCCATTGTCGCTCACCGTCAACAGGATGGCATTTGCCAGTTGTTCGGTCTTTATAAGAATCTCGGGCCGTCTGTCTGGGGCCTTGTACTTAATGGCGTTGCTGAGCAGGTTGTAGATGATGCTTCTCACGTTCTTTCTGGAGAAGTTAATCTCTGACACGCTAATCTCAGAAGTGATTCTGGCATTGGTCTCCGTAATTTTGTCCTTAAGCGAGAGAACCGCGTCTTCAATCACGTTCTCAAAATTGACACGCTCGGGGGCTTTGGTGAAATCAGTGCCCTTCTCGCCAATGTCCACCAAGTCATCTACCGTTTCTCTCAGTTTAGAGATAGAAAGCTTTATCATCTGCAGTACTTCTATGGTCTCTGCCTCATCGCTATCCTTCTCTTCCAGAATACTCACCAAGGATTCTATGTTGGAAATAGGACCCTTGATGTCATGGTAGAGCGCATGGATGACCACCTCATAGTTCCTGTTCAGCTTTTCATAGCTTCTTAGGTTCTGGATGCGGTCATTGATGTCAATAAAGGTGATGATGACGCCGTTGGTCCTGCTCTCCTTTTTGATGATGTAAGGCAGAATGTTCATTTGGTACCACAGCTTGTCTGTGGTCTGGATTTCCTTTTCCAGGGCCTCCTTGCTATCAATCACCTCATGAATGTTCTCAATGATGGTAGGGAACCTGATGTTGTTGGACACGTCATTGATGTGCCGGCCCACATCACTGTCAGAGAGCTTGAAGTGGGTCATGGCCGCAGGCGTGAACTTGCGCAGAATCATGTCAGCGTCCACAAAAAGCTGCGGAATGATGGTATTGCTGAAATAGTTCTCCAGCTCATCATTCAGCTCTATAAGTTTTTTAAGGTTATCTGCCTTGCCAGATGATTCTCCCATCAATAAAGAGTATTAGTAAGTATAGACGTTGAAGGGGTTGTTTGTAAAAGTAGCCTACAGAAATGGTTACAGTTAGCCAGTTGTTATAAAGGCTCTCAGGCCACCAGGGTTCACGAATACTTTTTCCTTCTACGGAATAACCCTATACGAGTAACATAGACATAGTTGCCGGATAAGAAATTAAAACCTGCATGGCAACGGTCTGCGGCCTGGAAAATCTCATAAATGCACCCAATTAATTGCCTGGGCCGCGTATTAGAAATTTAAAATTTGTTACAGTTTAAAAGGCGTATCTTTCAGGTAGTCAATAAGGTGTTATTCAAAACATGCCTGCCCTTCTACAGAACTAAGTCTGTCTTCTCTCCTGAAGCCGAAATATACTTTCCTGACTTAGAATCCTTAGGTAAATAACCAGAATACCTGCCGCCAACTTATAAAAGCTTGGTGCTTTATGCTCTATCATATGAATGAAAGTGAAAAAAGATACCGTCGTTTAATAGAGGCTAGCCTAGACTTATTGGTGACGGTAGACCTGCAGGGGAAGATTCTTGACGCCAATGAGGCATCAGTGACCATGACAGGCGTGGGCCGGGCTTCTCTAATGGGCACTGACTTCTTTACCTACTTTACAGAGCCGGAGCGGGTACGCAATAAGTTTTCAGAAGTACTGGCTAAGGGAGACTTGGCCAATGCACCCTTTACGCTCAGGCACGTAGACGGCACGCTTTCAGAAGTACTCATCTCAGGCTCTGTGTATAAGGACGAAGAAGGCAATCTGCAAGGCGTGGTGATGGTGGCTCGTGAAACCGCCGAAAAAAAGTGGGCCACCGAGCTACGGCTTGCCAACAAGGAGCTTGCCTTTCAGCATGACGAGAAGGAGAAACGCGCCGAAGAACTGAGCATTGCCAACGTAGAGCTCGCCTTCCAGAACGATGAGAAAGAGAAACGGGCGCAGGAGCTGGAAATAGCCAATGTAGAACTGGCTTTCCAGAATGATGAAAAAGAAAAAAGAGCGCAGGAACTGAGCATCGCTAACAAGGAGCTGGCTTTCCAAAATGATGAGAAAGAGAAGCGTGCCGCAGAACTGGTGCTTGCCAACAAGGAACTGGCCTTCCAGAACGACGAGAAAATAAAGCGGGCCGCTGAGTTGCGCATTGCCAATTACGCACGGGGCCTCATAGAAGCCAGCCGGGATCCTTTGGTCACCATTAGCCCAGAAGGAAAGATCACTGACATGAACCAGGCTACGGTGAAAATTACCGGCATTAGTAGAGAGCAACTCTTAGGCTCAGATTTTTTTACCTATTTCACAGACCCGCAGATGGCCCGCGAGGTGTACCAGGAGGTCTTCGCGAAAGGCGCCGTGGCAGACTCACCGCTTACTCTGCGGCACAAAGCCGGCAAACTCACTGACGTTCTCTTCAATGGCTCTGTCTACAAGAACGATGAAGGCGCCGTGTTGGGCGTAGTGATTGTAGCCCGCGACGTAACAGACCAGAAACGGATTGCCACCGAACTAAACGAAGCCAAAATTGCCGCAGAACTGGCTCAGTTAAAAGCAGAGCTGGCTACGGGAATTGCCGAAGATGCCGTGAAAGCCAAACAGCAGTTTTTGAGCAACATGAGCCATGAGATCAGGACGCCCATGAACGCCATCATTGGGTTTACCAAGGTGGTCCTGAAAACGGAGCTCACCGACAAGCAGAAAGAATACCTGACGGCCATTAAACTAAGCGGTGATGCCTTAATTGTATTGATTAATGACATTCTGGACCTGGCCAAGGTAGACGCCGGTAAAATGACCTTTGAGAAGGTTCCGTTTAAATTATCAGTGTCTATTTTTGCCATGGTGCACCTCTTTGAGACCAAGATACAGGAGCGCAACCTGGAGCTGATCATGGAATATGACTCCAAGATTCCTGAAGTACTTATTGGTGACCCCGTGCGCCTGCACCAAATCATCCTCAACCTGGTAAGTAACGCCGTTAAGTTCACCACTAGGGGCAAGATTACCGTGGGGGTGCGCATGCTGGTGCAGGACGCTGAGAAAGTCATTCTGGAGTTCTCTGTCACAGACACTGGCATTGGCATTGAGGAAACCAAACTCACCACCATCTTTGACAACTTTCAGCAGGCCACCAGTGACACGTCCAGGTTGTACGGCGGCACCGGGCTGGGCCTGGCCATCGTGAAAAACCTGGTAGAGCCACAAGGCGGCACTATCACGGTCAAAAGTAAGGTAGGCGAAGGCACCACCTTCAGTTTCATCCTCAGCTTTGACAAAACCCTGGAAAAACCCGATACCGAGACAGGCTTAAACATTGAGCTGGAGACTGGTTTCAAAGACGTGAAGGTTCTGGTGGTGGAAGACATTGCTTTGAACCAGTTGCTGATGAAGACCTTGCTGGAGGACTTCGGGTTTGAGATGGAAGTAGCGGCCAACGGGAAAATAGCGGTGGAGAAACTCCGCCAAAATGCCTATGATATTGTGCTCATGGACCTGCAGATGCCAGAGATGAACGGCTTTGAGGCCACAGAATACATTAGGAATGAACTGAAGCTCAAAGTGCCCATCATTGCCCTCACCGCTGATGTGACCACCGTAGACGTGAACAAATGCATGGCCGTGGGCATGAACGACTACATCTCCAAACCCATAGATGACAAGCTCCTTTACAGCAAAATCATCAAGTACCTCAAGAACCCAGAAGACGTCAAGAAATCTGTAAAGCCAGAAGCCAAAGACCAGCAGAGCCAAGCTTTTACCTGCGTCAACTTTGACTACCTCAAGCGCATTACCAAAACAGATGCCCGTATGGTAGAGATGATCCAGCTGTATCTCATGGAGATTCCGCAACTGGTGGTAGAGATGAAAACGGCTATTGAGGAAAGGAACTGGCTGAGCCTCAAGAACCTCACCCATTCCATCATTCCCACCTTTGCCACCATGGGCATCAACCCAGAGTCTGAAGAGATAGCCAAGACGCTTCAGTCATTGGTTTCCAGTGTGCGAGCTAATACCTATGACGATGGCGTGGACGGTAAAACCATGGGCGTCATCCTTTCTCTGTTCTCAAAGATAGAATCTGTATGCGCTTTAGCCGCCATTGAACTAGAAGAAGAGTTGGCCACCCATGCGCACAGTACTCCAAAGCAGTAAGCGAACGCAAGATTATTATAATCAACAAGCAAGAATAAGCCCCTAGTTAGGTTCCGTTCGGCTAAAAGGGCAAGCTAGAAAAATCTGGCTTGCCCTTTTTCTTTTGTGGTAGATAGTCTAAAAGATCTCAAGGCTTTTCTAAAATAGAAATCTCATTCCTGCGTATCTTAGTGAGAAGCAATTGGAAGAGTGATGCAGTACTTTGTTGAGAAGGAATCAGTGGTCAGGGAGATATGGGGCAAGAGCGACACCATCCTGTTCATTTTTGCGGGAGCCTCTGCTGAGTTTGCGTTGAACAAGGCAGTAGACTGGCTGTATTTTACGGGCAAGCTTCCGGCAGACCCGTTGGGCCGATTGTTTTCCACCGTACGGTACGCGCGCATGATTGTCTTCTCCTCTATGGAAGAAGCCAACAGAGCCATTGACACTATGGCCAAAATTCATGCAGGGGTGGAGAAAAGCCGAGGCGCTTCCATCCCAGACTGGGCCTACCGCGATGTCCTCTTCATGCTCATCCATTATTCCATCGCGTCTTATGAACTGCTGGAGAAAAAGCTAACCGAGGCAGAGAAGGAAGAAGTCTACAACGTGTTTTACCGCGTGGGCACCCGGATGGGCGTAAAGGAGTTGCCGCCGACCTATCTAGAATGGCTTCCCGTCAGAGAAGCGCATTTGCAGGAGAACCTGCAGAGAAGCGAGTACACCTATGACCTGTTCAAACAATACAAAAAACATCTGGGCGCCATGCGGTTCAAGGTTTTGCTAGAAGGCCAGAAACTGGTAGTACCCCAACGGGTGAAGGAGTTGCTAGACTTTAGTGACTTCTCTCTGCTCACACCGGTGGTGCCCTTGTACAAAGTCTCCAGGTTGATGAAGATAGACTGGCTCTTAAAAAACATTCTGCTCCCGGCAGACTACAAAGACCAGATTGATGAGCTAGATGTGCACCCAAGTTAAAGAGTTGTCTTAATTCAAACAGAAAGGCCGATGCAATGATTTTGCATCGGCCTTTCTGTTTAAAGAGACTCACCATTCTATCCTTGAGGAAAACGGAGACGGTGAGTTTATGAGGGTGTGCGCTTTGCTGTTTTTGGCCTGTTTTCTGCAAAACAGGCCAAAAACGGTTGTTTAACTTTACTCCTACCTACGGCTGGTTAATTCACCTAGCTTAGTAAACCTGATGTTGCGCACTACTGGATTGCTGTAATCTAGGCCTACTACCTTGCCTGCTTTGTCGCGCACGAAGCGTACGGTGACGCCCGCTAGTTGAAAGGTGTCTTGCTTGACTGGGGTTAACGTAAACCCCGGCCCAGCGGCGTCATTGGCTTTGCCCAGCAATCCGTCTTTGCTGGGATTGATGTCAAAGAAGGCGCCTAACTCTTCGCTGGTGTACCTGCCAGATAAGGCCTGCAAGTCGGTTGGAGAGGGTGTGTAGGCTTCGGCGCGTTTGTACTTGACCGTTTTGCCTTCCATGGTCTTCAGCTCAAACTGGTCTGGTGACAAGAAGTTGATTTCAAACTGGTCTTGGGACATGTATTGCACAAAGGCTCCATGGCGCTTGAAACGGTTTTTGGTAACGGGCACCAAGCCTGGTCCGTTGGCAATGCGCAGTCTGTCGCGGTCCAGCGCAAGTCGCATGGTCTCGCCGGTCTGCTCCTGCACAAATAGGCCTGCCTTGCCTTTGGCTTCCAGCAAGGTGTCTCCGGTAAGTGCCGGTGGCGGGCCTGCAGTTAAGTCCTGCGGCGTCTTGTAAGACACGAACAAGTCTGCAATGCGTTCTGCCAGGCCGGTGGCGGGTTTGGCGTCCGAGTTGCACACCACGGCAATGGAAATGTTCTGCTCCGGAAAACTCCCCAGCCAAGAGTGGTACCCAGCCGCGCCGCCAGAATGCCATACTTCTTTGACGCCTCTGTAGTTCTCCAGAAACAGACCGCGGGCATAGCTTAGTTTTCTTCCGTTGTTTAGTTGGGCTGGTTCCTGCAACTTCTGGGTGACAAACGCCCCCAGCTTGTTGTTCTTGAGGGCATCGTTCCAGAGGACTAGGTCCTGGGCAGTGCTGAGAATGGCCCCGCCGCCGCGGTCGTTGCCCCAATACATGTCCAGTTTGTAGTTGCCGTCCTTTTGTCTTTCATAGGCCATGGCTCGGTTTTTCACCACATGGGTCATGTCTACCACGTAGCTGGTAGAGTTAAGGCCAAGCGGTTCAAACAGGCGCTTGCGCATAAATTCCGCGAAGGGCATTCCTGTCTTGCGGGCCACTATCTCCGTCAGGAGCACATAGCCGCTGTTAGAGTAAGACCACTCTTCGCCGGGTTTAAAGTTGAGTCCCCGCTGACGCAGGATAAGAGTGAGCGCCTCAGGTTTTCCGTTGGCCAAAGGGAGCATGCCGGTCCAATCGCGCAGGCCGCTAGTATGCGTGAGCAGATGGTTGAGCGTGATTTTCTGGCCATAGTCAGGGAGTTCTGGTAGGTAGGTTCTAATGTCTTCGGTGAGGGAAAGCGTTTTCTCGTCTACCAGCAACAGAACCGCCGCCGCAATAAACTGCTTCCTTAGGGAGCCTATGTCAAAAATGGTGTTGGTAGTCAAGGGGGCGTTGCGCTCCAGGTCAGCGGAGCCGTAGGCCCGGCTCACCACCGTCTTTCCGTTCTGCGACACGGCGCAGGCGCAACCAGGAGTTTCTTGCGTAGCCCAGTTAAAGATTTTGTCTACCTCTGTGGCCTTGTCTTGCGCGTGTGCCGGCGTAGTGAAAAGGATAGCTACCACCAGCAACACCAAGAGGATGAAATGTTGGATAAACGATTTTCCGTGAAAGGAATACGGTGCGTTAAAATGCTTTTTAAGTAGTTTCATATATCATGATTTTAAAAGTGTAGGTTGGAGTGTGTTATTTTGAAAGTTCTTTGTATTGCAAAGTTTAAGAACAAAAAAATAGACATGGTTAATCTAAGCCGAAGGGTTCCTAGTCCGGAACTTCCATCTGCGCCGGCGAGTGGCAGTACCAGCGTTTTTGGGCTGTTTTTCAGAAAACAGCCCAAAAACGGATGTTCAGGCATTGTAACTCCATGGGTGTAGCTCACAGACACAGGCCAACCTTTACCTGGCGTTTTCATAGGCTTCCAGGCATTTCTGCAACGGCTGGCCTTCTAGATGAATACAGTCACAGAAAGTAATACAGGCTTGGGGGTTGGCGCTGTCCTCGCACTGCATTTTGCAATCTTTGGACGTGTTGCGCGGCATCAGTTCATACCCATGGAAGGCAAACAGCACTACCAAGGCCATGGCGGTGGCCACTCCCGCAAAAAACTTTACAGGAAACCTGGGGTTCAACTCTGACCATGTTGGCAACTGCGGCTGAGCCGGGTTTTGGGCAAAGGGTAGCACGTATTTCCAGCGGTGATAATACCAGCACAGCAAATACAAATTGGCCAACACCATCAAAGGCGACGTGACAAAAGACCCCTCAAAACGCACCGAAATGGACAACAGACAGATATTCAGGATAATGGGTAGGTAAATGAACACCCCCAGAATAACGGTTCTTGGAAACAACAGCAACACGGCCGCCAGTACTTGAAACACGCCAATGGCAGTGTAGTAAAAGCCTGTGTTGTAAATAGCCTCCAGAAAATTACCCATGGGATGGCTGTCTGGCAATACCGTGAACCTATTGCCCAGCACCTTGACCATGCCAGAGGTGATAAACCCGAAGGCCAGGGCCACTCTCAAAAAGATAGCGAACAGCCACAGCCACCTGTTGCTTCTGGCCTGTAAATGAAGTTGGTCTAATTTAGTGGCAAGGCTCATTTCTGGATGTGTGATTTATAGCCGTTGGGACTGTTAACATTGGACATGAAGGGTATGCAAGGTGTTACAGCTTATCAATCATGTCGCCTAGGTCGCTCACTCCTAGCGTGAACATAATGATGACCACAGCCAGGATAATCTTTACCACTACGGGCAATGAAAAGCCAAACCATGCCTTGAGTTGTGCACTGGCCGGAGGCAGGTAAAGAAGGGATAACAGCAGATAGGCAATGCCTGGAACCGGATGCACCAGGAACAGATTTAGAATGCCAATGATGACAACCAAGGTGCCAAACAGCCAGCCTAGAATCTGGCCGTTTCTGGTAGAGGCAGGAGATGAGTAATTCATATTTATGTGTCTTTTAAGGATTATTATTGCTACGCTAGGTCTTTAATTTGCTCTTTAAGCCCCTAGTCTGGTTGATTTTGAAACATAGACTAAGGGCTTAAAGAACCAGGAGGTTTCTTATCACTTAAACCCGAAGAATAATGGGAACAGGAAGGTTACAATGATGGCCCAGAGACAGTAGACAGGCAGGTAGAGCGCAATGGCTTTACCCACACCCGCAATGTTTCCCTTCTTAGACAGCGCCCTGATCAATTGCGCCGTCACCAACAGCAGGTTGATTAAGATGAGAACGTTGCTGCCTAAAACGGCAGCTCTGTTAGGCGTAATGCCCCATTCAGAAATCCTGAACAAGATAGCCGACAACGCGATGCCGTTGACCAGAATGGTCACCAAGGACAGCAACACCAGTACCCAGATTTCTACGCGGCTTTTGGTGGCTTTACTGCTCTCGGCTATGGAGAAGAAGATGATGGCCATGACGCCAATCAACAGCGCATTGAACATGATCAAGAACTCGCGGTCATTGTAAGGGTCCTTGCCCGAGTAGATGATGGCCACCAGATAAATCACCAACATCACCAACACCAAGGGACTAAAGATTCTGGCAATCACCGGAGAGACCTTGCCCACCAAAGCCGGATTGGTCTGGATTAAATAAGTGCCCAAGATTGGAGCGGCCGGTAAGCCAAACACCACCACATTCTTGAAATAGAACTCCTCAATATTAAACCCAATCAACCCAAACAGCCCCAACGTAATGCCGGTCATGAGACCACCCGAGATGAGGATAAGCGTAGTCATGACCACCAAGTCTCCATTGAATTTCAAATAACCAATCCGCTTCTCCACGTCGTTCTGCGGTCCGCCCACAAAGGCAAAGCCCAGGATAGACCACAGAAACAACAGCAAGTGCAGGCAGGAGAGCAAGAGCGTGTCACTGGTCTGCACATTGGGCAGGGAGTTGATGAAGATGACTCCGGCCAGCGTTAAGCCGGTTAACAGCGCTATTTTACCTGTTGAGAGGTTGTTCTTCCAGGCAAAGAAGGCGGTGAGCAACGGAAAGACGGTGAAGCCTATGTTTCTGGGATAAAAGAACTCTTCGTCAATGGAGAACAAGGCGGGGAACTTGGCAATAATGCCGGCCACCAATACAGCCATAAGCACAAACCAAAGTTCTCTGCTGTTGCCCCAGTTGATCTCATCGGTTTCATAAGTCAGGCGCTCATGCCAGAAGTCGGCCAAGGCGTTGCCCTTTAAGGAAGGATACATGGTCATGAAGTCCCGCTTGAACGGCGCTTTGTTTGCCCGGTACAGCCTCTCTAGTTGGCTGGGGTCATGGAGGTGGGTGATGATTTCGTCTTTCATGGCTTTATGCTTTAGACCTGTTTATGATTGCTCTTCCAGAACCACTAATTCCACATGGTGCCAGCCAGTCCCAGCACAACGCCCAGCCAGAGGCCAATCACAAACACCACCAAGCTTAAGAGAATAGCCAGGGTTCTATTAAATCCGCGGCTTGCCTGGTAGTCCATGAACGCGTAGAAGGCACCACCCATGGCGCCGGCCATTGGCGTGATGATCAAGGGTCTAATCCTCCAGTATTGGCCCCACTCAGGGTTAGGGTTATCTACCCCAAACACGAAGAATGAAATAACTGCCAAGGCGATGCCGGCGCCAATCAACATAGGCTTTAGCAAAGGCACGGAGATCTTGGTGTGCGGGTTTAAGTTGTTACTAGTTGTCATGATGTGAATGGTTAAAGTGTTTAATGTGGTTAAAATTCGATTCCTATTAAAGTACTTTGAAACTCAAAGTATAGGGGCAAAAAAATAGAGCTTGCGCAGGGTCAACTTTAAGAGTTTGTCTTTTTTGTCTTCATTTTATTTGTCTCTATTCTGCTGTGAATGAAATGATTGGTATGTTGTTTTTACGATTCTGCAAAGCCTTAGGCTACTTAATTTCACTATTCTAAACGCTGGCCTGGGTGTATGATTTGCTTTTGCTTTTACTAGGCCATGCCTTTAATCAGTTTCTCCAGGGCTTTTAAGTGGTCTTCAAATGCCTTTTTCCCCTCTTTGGTGATGAAGTAGGTGGTGTTGGGTTTTCGGCCCACAAAGGATTTCTCCACGCCTATAAACTCCTCCTTCTCCAGCGCCTTCATGTGGCTGGCCAGGTTGCCGTCCGTCACATTCAGGTATTCCTTCAAAGAGTTGAAGTCAAGCCTGTCATTGACCACCAGCACCGACATGATGCCCAGCCTAATCCTGCTCTCAAACGCTTTATGTAACCCATCTATTGATATTTTCACCGCTCGTACTTGTAATGCATGTAAATGCCATAAATAATATGGACCACCCCAAAGCCTAGCGCCCAGAAGAACAAGCCATATCCCACAAAGTAAGCGCTTATCAAGCCCAATCCCACTTGAATGAGGCCCAGGCTTCTCATTTCACCATAAGTAAACTTGCTGGCATTGTACAAAGCCAAACCGTAAAACAACAAAGTGAAAGGGGCCACAAAGCCAATGAACCCTTTAGCAATTAAGATGAGGATCAAAAGCCCGCCTACGGTCAAGGGGACTGCCATGTTAATGAGCACCCGGCGCGCGGTGGCATTCCAAAGGGTTTCGCCGCGTTTCTCTGCCTTCTTTGAAGATAGGTAAATAGCCGTCCCAATGGCCATGGCCAAGACAAAGGCAGCCAACAGGATAAGGTTTACCAAGTTAGAAGACAGGGTGCCCGCCGCATAAGAAATGTCCATTATCCCGTCAGGATGAAAGTCAAAGACCTTGTACGCAATAAAGGCACCTGCTAAGGCGTAAATACCGGCCATGATTCCTGCCCAGCCAGACAGTGACAGAAATTTAGAAGACCGCTCCATCATGGTGCGTATCTCAGCTAAATCGCGGCTATAATCCTGTTCTTGTTTCATCTAAAAGTGCTTTGCGATTCAAAGTTAAAACAGATGCGGCATTTAACCAAATTATAAGACAAACATTTTGTGCTAGAGCAAAAGATAATTGCTTGAGTAACTGTCAGGGAGGCCTGCGTGCCGATGTGTAAATGGCCCATAAATGTCGTTTGGTCTTTGCAACTGACCTACCCCTTACATGGTCCTGGCTATGCACTTATCGTAAGCGCCATGAAACGCCTAGCCGAGTTCATCTGGAAAGTGTTTGAAAAGGTGAATGCCCGGTAAAAGAGGACAAACCATCTCTTACCGGGCATTCAGGTATCCATGCGCACAAATTGGTTACAGGCACCAGCTGGGAAGGGAGTCAGCTTTTAATAGGAATGCTTGGCCTGTATGTGGACGGCAGGTGCTGGATTTACTTTGAGCTTTTCTTCTGCTGAGCCTTGAAGATATCTGTCAAATGCTTCTCAAAGTAACTGTTGGGCGCCAACGTAGAGGAAACCACATGGTCCATCACCTGTATGCGCATGGTAATGCTCTGGTCAAGGTTGCTTTCAAAATAGTATGCTTGGTTATTGTTGTAGTCAGTAGAAATAGAGGCTATGAGTCTAAATTCCTTCAAGAACTTGTCTAGCGCTATGCGGCACTGATGATTTTTAGATGTCTTGAAGACCAACGTGTCGTCTTTGATAAGGGGCAGGATTGATTTCTGGAACTGCTTCATAACCATTTATTTACTTTAGATTATCCATTCATAGTACAATGACATTCATTAAATGTTAATAGTTTCATGGTGCTGACTAAATTTACAATTTTTATTTGCGAAATACCTTGACTATCAGTTGATTATTGAGGAAATGTGGCAGGTTTTGTCAGGAAAAGCAAGTTTTAACGCCTGACTAAGTATTCTAGCCGAGCAACTTACTTGTTGCAGCCGCACTCCCACCGGTAGTTCTTGGCATATTCTACCGTTATCTGAGCCACCGTGGTGCCCTTCTGGTATTTAGAAGAGGCAGGTGCCTGCCCTTTCATGGGGCCAGAAAGCCAGGTAAGGGCGCCGGTTTTGGTATTATAGCTGTACTTGCCAGTTCCGCCGTTGTCTAACCAGCGGTAAGTGCCGTCTTTCTTCAGGTCAAAGTAGCCTTTGTATTCAAATCTGTAGGCGGGGCTGGCGTTGGGGCCGTTCCAGACAGACTGGTGGCAGGTATATTTGCCATAGGTGAGCGCCCCGCCATACACTACTTTAGTAACGGGGGCAGGTTTTATCATGCTGGCTTGCTGTTTCTTATCCCATTTGGCTCTGGCGATGGCAACATCTGCGGCGTAAGACTTTTGCAGGGAGCCGTCGTGGGCAATAGCTTTTTGATAATAAACCTGAGCCGCCTGGCTTTTGCCTTGCGCCGCCAATGACACCGCAGCCAGATAATTCACATAGGGATTACGGGCATCTCTGGCCAAGGAGAGGCTGAACCTTGTCTCTGCGCTGCCATACTCACCAGACTCATAGTATTGAATACCCTCATGGGCTTCCTGTCCGGCACTCAGCATCTGCGTCTCTTTGCCGCCCGTGGCATAAGAATGTTTGAGCATGGCTATGTACCCGGCAAGCCCTTGATATTCTGCGCCGGTAGCTTTTGGGCTGGACGAATCTGGGACGGTGGCAACTGGGGGAGCCGCAGCGCTGGCAGAACGCTGAGGCTGGTCTTGGGCATATCTCTCTTTTAAGCTGGGTTTTAACGCGAAGGCGCTGGCCAGGGCTTCTTCGGCCTCTTGGGTTTTCTCTAGGTCATTCTGCCTGAGCAGCGCCACGGCCAACTGGTAATGCGCAAAGGCATGGTCTTTCTGCCGTTGCGTAATGGCCCTAAACCCGCTAGCCGCCGACGAGTAATTCTTCGCCTCAAAATATTCCTGGGCATACATGAAATCTGAGCCAATGGAGAGAAAAACGGTTTCGCTGCCTCCGGTGGCCTGTGACGTCTTCAGTTTTTGTACATAAACCTCTAACTCATCCTGCCCGTTCTGTCCAGACGCCGTGGTGCTGGTGACAAGGCATAAGTAGGCCGTAACTACTAAGGTAAGGAGCTTTGACATAATAAAAGGGTTTGAGGTAGATAGCGCGGGGATACTGTTTAAATATAGAAAAATCTTAATATTATACCGAATCTCAACCTGTTTTTTTTTAGCCTTCCAACTTTTTTCTCTTAAGATGGATTGAAAAACGTGCTAACCCTCTGTCATAAGCAGAAACCCGTTTTTGGCCTGTTTTCTGGAAAACAGGCCAAAAACGGACCTTTCCCTCACCACTAGAGTCTCTGATAAGCTTAGCTTGAGAAAATAGTTTGCATGGGGCAGACAACCAAAGCCCAGGGGCGTGCATCTCATAAGGGCAAGGCAACCAAACACTAGTACTTGCCTAATCCTGCCAACCCATCCAACTATGAAAAAACCATTCAGCATCTCCCAAACTTTATCAAGAATAGCCGGTGTAACCTTGGTTGCCTTGTCTCTTGCCCAACAGCCTGCGCAGGCCCAGACCCCAGACAGCGTAGACGTTTTCTTACAGGAAATCATGCAACAGCGTGCCATCCCGGGCATGCAAGTGGCAGTAGTACGTAAAGGCGAAATCATTAAACTGGGTGCCTACGGCGTGGCCAGTCTGGAACACGACGTTCCGGTGACTAACGAGACCACCTTTTCTTTAAACTCCATCACCAAAGCCTTCACGGGCGTAGCCCTGCTGCAATTGGTAGAAGACAAGAAGCTAGATTTGAACGCTCCGGCCTCTAAGTACCTAGACCACCTTCCGGCCAGCTGGCAAAGCGTGACGGTCAAACAACTGGCCTCGCACACGGCTGGGCTGCCCAACGTCCTTGACCCAAATACCGGCGAGTGGACCTTTCAACGCATGGGGGATGCTGGTTGGACCCAAGTCTTATCCCAGCCCAATGAGTTTGCCGCCGGTGAGAAGTTCAGCTACAACCAGACAGGCTACGTGCTCTTAGGGCAGATCATAGATAAACTGGCGGGCAAGCCCTTTATAGAGTTTATTAAAGAGCGTCAGTTACAGGCGGTAGGCGTCCAGAAGACAGGATTCGCAGACTTCTCTGAGGTGGTGCCGGGGCTGGCCAAGCCCTATGCCGTGCGCAACAGAAAGCATATGAACGTGGCCGAACACTTTCCGGCCGCAACCAGGACCGCCGCGGGCATGTACAGCACGGCCCAGGAAGTAGCGCAATGGACCATTGCCTTGCAAAAAGGTAAGCTTTTGAAAGCCACCAGCCTGCCGGCACTTTGGGCATCGGTACCTTTGCAAAACGGTAAACTAGGTGGCTTCACCAAGCTAGTGAACGGTTACGGCATAGGCTGGACTACCATGACCCGGGCAGCGCACCCAGCCGTGGGTGGCATTGGCGGCGGAAGGTCGGCGTTTTTCATGTATCCTGAGGATGATCTTACCATTATCCTCTTGACCAACCGCATGGGCTCTGCCCCCGAAAGCTTTATTGATGAAGTGGCCAGTTTTTACGTGCCTTCCATGAAACCGTCTACTGGTTTCGGTCTGCCAGAAGAAGTGCTGGTCTTACACAAGGCCTTCACTAAAAAGGGGTTTGACCATGCAGAGAAGCTGGTGCAGGAGATGAAGAAGAAAGACAAAAAGTACCATGTAGCCGAGGCAGACCTGAATGATTGGGGGTACCTGCTCTGGAAGCAGGGCCAGTTGCCAAAGGCACTTGCGGTGTTCAAACTTACCACCAGCCTGTTCCCCAACAGCGGCAACGCCTTTGACAGCTACGCCGAGGCCCTGGTAGCAAGCGGCCAAAAGGACCTGGCCATCCAGAACTACAAACGTGCCTTGGCTTTGAATCCTAAGAACAGTGGTGCCATCAAGCAATTACAAGCCCTGGAAGCCAAATAGAGAAACTATGAAAACCAAAAGCGGGGCACGTCAATTCTAATGACGTGCCCCGCTTTTGGTTTATATACGCTCAACCCAGATAGCCGTTTTTGGCCTGTTTTACAGAAAACAGCCTAAAAACGACGCTTGCTCACGTTTGTCTCTCAACAGGCGGTTGGCCCAGGCGCAGGCAGATCAAGAACTCGGTGCCTACTCCTTCCTGGCTGGACACCTGAATGTCGCCGCCCATGCTTTCTACCTGAGTTTTGACCATGAACAGCCCCAGGCCACGGCCTTCTACCTCATGATGGAAGCGCTGATAGAGCTTGAAGACCTTGTCGCCGGCACGTTCCTCGTCAAACCCAGAGCCATTGTCGGTAAACAAGACCTTCACCCATTTGCCTTTGATGGTGGCCGTCACGGTGATTTGCAGCGTTCTGTCTGGTGAGCGGTACTTGATGGCGTTGGTAAGCAGATTATGGAACATGCTGAACAGGTAGGCCTTGTTGCCAGACACACGCAAACCTGCCTCAATGTTTAACTCTACTTGGCCGCCCACGGCGTCAATGGATTCATGCAGGCTCTCAATGGCCTCTTCACAGACGGCTTTCAGGTTGATGCTTTCTACCTCTAGGGTGTCTTTGTTGAAGCCAACAGTGAGGATGGTGTTCAAATCCTTTAAGACTGTGTCAATGGAGAGAATGGATTTTTCTATGCCCTGCAAGGCCCGGGTGTAGCCGCTGTCTTCTTTGTCTAGCAAGGGCAGCAGCTTGGCCAAACCCAGAGAATTTGCCACCGGCGCCCGCAGGTTGTGTGACACAATGTAGGTGAACTGCTGTAAGTCCAGGTTCTGACGGTTCAGCTCCTGGGCTAGCTTGGCTTGCTGCTCTTCGGCCTTCTTAAGCGTGGTGATGTCCGTTTGAATGGCAATGAACCTGATTACCTTGCCTTCTTCGTTCTTAACGGGCGTGATGTTGAGGCTTACCCAGAACTCCTCTCCGTTTTTCTTGTAGTTGATAATCTCCTCGGTGAACGGCTCCCCAGACTTATAGCCGGCAAAAATGCGTTTTCTGGCTTCTGGGTCGGTGTTGGGGCCATGGAAGAAATCATCGGGGCGCTTGCCCAGTACCTCTTGCAGGGTGTAGCCGTTGATGTTGGTAAAGCCATCGTTCACCCATTCTATGTGGCACTGGGCGTTCATGATGACCACGCCGTTGGTAATCTTGCTGGCTACCAGAGACAGCATGCTCAGTTCATTCTGGTAGCGTATGCGTTGGGTGATGTCCAGCAGGTAGACAGACAGGCCGCCCTCAAAAGGGAAGAATTTTACGCTCAGCCACTTGCGTTTCCGTTTCAGGAAGGTCTCAAAAGACACAGACTTGCCCGTGGACAGCATGCGTTTGTACTGCTTTTTAAAGATGTCCTCTGCCTCTTCCGGGAACACGTCTAAGATGCTTCGGCCCAGGGTGTCTTCTTTGTCTATGCCCAAGAGCTTGACCATCTCACTGTTCAGGTGGGTGATGCGCAAGTTTCTATCTAGGGTAAAGAAAGCGTCTGTGATGCTCTCCAGCACCGTGTTGAGCCGTTGCGCCTGCCGTTGTATGGTTTCAAACGCCTGCTTTACCACCGTGATGTCTTTGGCTATGGTCTCTACGCCCAGAATCCTGCCTTTGAGGAACAAGGGGTACATGACAATTTCAAACGCCTTCTGCTCGCCGGTCTTGGTGAGCAAGTTAATCTCAAAGCGCGTGGTCTTGCCGGCCAAGGATTCATTAAAGTATTTGACAGATTGGGGCACAGACTCGTTGGGCACAAACAGGGTGGTGCTCAGGCCCACTGCCTCCTGGGGGGTATATCCCAGCACTTTCTGGAAAGCCTGGTTTATTTCTATGATGGTGCCTTCTGGGTTTTGCAGAAAGACCACGTCTGGGTTCTTCTCAAACAGGTTGCGGTACTTCTGCTCGCTTTCCTGCAGTCTGTTGTTATTTTCTACCTGTTCTGTAATGTCTCTGGAGCTCACCACCAAGGCTTGGATGTTGGGGTTGAGCAGTTGGTTGCTCACGGTGGTATCTATCCAGCGCCATTGTCCGTCTGCCCGTTTAAACCTGAAGCCGCGGCTGTTGGTGTAGGTGTCTGACTGCAACAGGGTTACAAAAGAGCCTTTGGCTTCTTGTAAATCATCTGGGTGTATGTGATTGAATACGTTTTTGCCTACCAGGTCTTCTGGCCGGTACCCTAGAATACGTTCTATGGGGCCGCCTACGTAGGTGTAAATGCCATCCAGGGTTAAGAGGGCCATCATGTCTGCCCCGTGTTCCACCAGAATCTCATGTAGGCCTTTGGGTTGGTCTGGGGCGGCCGTGGCCACCTCTTGGTGGCGGCAGTCTTTGGCCACGCAGTAGTACACGTTGTCTTCTGCTACCCAGATGGCAGACCATTCCAGTAAAATGGGTCCTCCGCTCTTATGTAAATGGCTTATTCTTTTTCTGGTGGGCAGGTGGGGCAGGGTTGGGTTTTGCCACAGCAACTGACGCACGGTTTCTTCTGGGGCAGCAGTGTTCTCCAAGAGGATTGTCTCTTGCAAGGGTTTGCCTAGGAGCTCCTCCGGAAGATACCCTAACAGGCTTGCGCTAGTGTCATTCACAAATTGAAAACGGCCAGTAGGATCCAGCGTGCAGTGCAAGTCTGTAGAATACTGTATCAGTTTCTCAAAACTCACAGACGGTTGCCCCTGGACCTGCTGGCTAGAGCCCTGGTTTACTCTCAGGGTAGGCGCTACCTTACTCATGGTGATAAGGCGTTAATAGGACTTTACAAAACTGCCAGAAATGCAAGAGTGTCTAGGGCTAGCCTAGGAATACGTGCGCCTTAGGGGGCAAAAGCTACAGGTATTTTGCTTATCAAACTCCCTGCGGGGTCAGGGAAGGAAATCAATTGTGCCGGATAATAGTTTACGAAACCTGAGGTGTCAAGGCTATTGATTATCAGTTGTTTCGGTGCTTTTATTTGGCAGAGGTAAGCGTGTTGGTTGTTTTGTCAGAGGCAAGGATATGTTTTAAAGATACTGAAAAATATATGAAAATTGCAAACCGTGTCTGCTTTATGTCTTGTATGGGTTTCGGTTAGTTTTTTTATTAAAACAAAAAGAGACCTAGCCTTACTAGACCAAGTCTCCTTTAAAAATTTACTCGTGCAGAATTATTGAATGACTATCTTTTGCTGAAGCTTAGTGGTGCCGGTTTTTATATGCAAAATGTATACGCCTCTCACTAAGGAATGGACTGGCCATTGACGATTAAAGTTGCCTTTAAAGCTCACCGCTTTTTCTTCTTTTACCACTTTGCCACTCAGGTTTATCAATTGCAATACTATATTGGTTTTAGTGTCAACTGTCATCTCAATGCTCAATACATCTGACACTGGGTTGGGAGCGGCTTTAAAGGATGCTTGCATTACCTCTTCTATAGCGCCCAGACAAGTGCTCACGGTAAGCGGTTGCGTTACTGTGGTAAAGCAGCCGCTCCCATCTGTGTAAGTGTAAGAAATAGCATGGGTCCCAGGCCCAGCGGTTCTGGAGTTAAACTGGTTGTTACTTACACCTGGACCGCTATAAACACCTCCATTAGGGAATCCTCCAGTCAAGGTAAAAGGGCTCTTGTCTTGGCAGACGGTAGCAAAGGCCTCTAGCGTGACTACTGGTGGGGTTATAGTTGTTACCTGAGTAATGGCAGAGGTGGTTCTACAGCCTTGCGCATTGGTGACGGTGACGGAATAGGCCCCTTCGGTAGAAACAGTGATAGAGGAAGTGGTAGCGCCCGTGCTCCAAAGGTAGGAAGCGCCTTCAGAAGCAGTTAGTGTTAGGCTAGCCCCCTCGCAAATGCTAGTAGATCCGCTGGCCTGTATGGTGGCTACGGGACTTGGCGTTACGGTCACAGTCACCTGAGAGGTACTAGAACATCCGTTGGCATTCGTACCAGTCACTGTATAAGTAGTAGTCTCTGTAGGCGAAGCCGTTGGATTGGCGCTGGTAGCATCACTCAAACCTATGGTTGGTGACCATGCATAGGTTACCCCGCCGGTGGCAGACAAATTGGTTGATGTGCCTTGGCAAATGGTAGACAATACCGCACTTGCCATAATAGTGGGTAATGGATTGACTGTCACTTTTACCTGGTCTGTCTTCACACACGCGCTGTTTTCACTGGTTATGGTCACAGTATAGGTAGTGGTGGCACTGGGCGAGGCAATTGGGTTGGCAATGCTAGGATTATCTAAGCCAGTAGCAGGGCTCCAGGCATAAGTTAAGCCGCCAGTGGCCTGCAGTTGCACACCACTTCCAGCACAGACAAAGACGTCTGGTCCGGCATACGCGGCAGGATTTACAGTTACCCGCACTACATCTGTTGAGGAACAGCCATTGGCCGTAACAGTCAAAGTATATTCTACTGTGATGGGCGCACTGCTTTCGCTTGGGTAATTAAGTGTAGGATTTGCTACGCGACTATTAGACAACCCAATAGCTGGTGACCAAGAGTAGGTGTACCCTGTGGTAGGTGCCGTGCCTAATACAGTGGATTGTCTTGAGCAGACCACCTTGTCAACACCTGCATTGGCCAAAGGAATTGGGTTGACTTTTACGGTGATGGTTTTAGTGGTTACGCATCCTGCCACTGACGTTCCAGTCACGGTATAAGTAGTAGTGGTGGTGGGGCTTGCTACCGGCGTAGCGCTGGTGGGGTCATCTAAACCAGTGGTGGGGCTCCACGAATAGGTAGCGGCCCCAGCCGCTTGTAACTGGACGAACGTTCCCACGCAAATAGCAGGAGCCGCAGGTAATATTGTAAGTACTGGGTTGGGAGTTACATTCACAAAGACCGTGTCATTGCGGCTACAGCCTTCATCATTGGTGACTGTGACAATATATCTAGTAGTGGTAGTTGGAAACGCTTGTGGGTTGGCAACATTAGGGTCGCTTAGGTTTATGCTAGGATTCCATCTATAAGTACTCCCGCCTGAAGCATTCAGTTGGGTGCTATTGCCTGCGCAAATGGCTACGTCTAGTCCTGCATTAGCCTGTACCGCTGGGTTAATGGTGACGCGCACCTCATCTGTAGTGGTACATCCGTTAGTAGTCACTGTCAGTTTGTACACTCTGGTGATGGGCTCATTAGTAGGGTTGATCACAGTAAGTGTAGGCGTCTTAAGGGTAGCGCTGGATAAATCAGTAGCTGGCTCCCATAGATAGGTACCTGAAGAAGTGGTGGTAGAGCCTAATACCAAGGCTTGCCCAGAGCAGATACTGCGGTCAAAGCCAGCGTTGGCAATAGGTAAAGGCTTCACGGTCACCGTTACTGTTTTAGTGTTGGTGCAGCCTGCAACTGAGGTACCGGTCACGGTATAAGTGGTGGTAACGGCCGGAGAAGCGATTGGGCTTGCACTGCTGGGGTCATCTAGACCGGTGGCTGGGCTCCAGGAATACGTAGTCGCGCCACTAGCCTGTAATTGTACGGAAGCCCCTGCGCAAATTGAAGCAGCGGTTGGCGTGATTACTAAAGTTGGTAACGGATGTACGGTTACCAATACCTTGGCTGTGCGCACGCATCCATTGGCATTTGTGACAAAGACGGTGTAAAGAGTAGTAGCCGTAGGTGTGGCTATAGGCGTGGCGCTAGTAGCGTCATTTAAGGTGTTGGTAGGAGACCAAAGATAATTCACGCCGCCACTGGCGGTCAGCTGTGCACTTTGACCTAGGCAAATTGCCTTGTCTTGTCCTGCATTGGCAGTGGCGGGTTTTACTTCTACCACAGTAGTATTAGAGCTACTGCATCCGTTTAAAGTGATGGTAAGGGTATAAATTCCACTGGTGCTGGCTTCAGCATTAGCGATAGAAATTACCTGACCTGTTGCCTGAAAACCATTGGGGCCTGTCCAGGCGTAGGAAGCACCCGTTACCTTGCCCGCAGTCAAAGTGAGCGTACTACCCGCGCAAATACCAGAATTGGACGTGATGGTGGGCTTGGCTGGCGGCGTACCTATGGTTAGGTTGGTTCCATTATCCAGTACCGTCATGCTTGGCGTAGGATTAGAAGCTATTACCCTTATACGATAGCCCGCGCCTGCCGCAACGTTAAAGGGCAAGATTACCTCTATTTGTCCAGACGTTCTTCTAGAAACACTTCCTAAAACTCTAGGTGAGTTGAAGCTTCCGGTAATGCTAGACAGTTGAACGGTGAAGGTGTTACCTGATGGAAAATTTACATCAGTAAAAAAAGGAACAGTCAGTGTACTGCCCACACAAAAGGGTGATCCAGAAATAGGAAGCGTTTGTAGAGTGTCTGTGTCTTCCTTTGTCAATTTGGCTGAAGCTTGTGCTTGGCTTATCTGTAGGAGAAGACCTAATAAAGCCCCAATAAAAGTTAGTAAAATGTGTTTCATGAATATAGTAGATACAATAGCCATTGATTTACTTGGCTAATATTAGCTTAATAGTGAAATTAGGTAATAGGTAAGTTCTATTTGTGTAAACTCGTTGAAAAAGGCTTTTCTCCTGATAAATAGTCTATTAGAGGGGTTGGTGAAGAATGTAGACAGAAGTCCTAATAGCATTTTGACTATTGCATCATACTTTCTCCTCTAACCACAAGAACCCCAAGGCAAGCAGTAATCCCAGCCCGAAAGGCCACAGCGGAAATGCTTCTTCCTGGAAAATGTCTGAAACGGTGTTATGGAGTCTTTCAGCACCTGAGGCCTTACGGATAGCTTGTTGTTTTTGGTGCAACTGCCGGGTTTGCCAGGCAGTGGCCGGGAAAATGTATAAGCTGGCACTTGGTCCACCAATAGAACCAAAGGAATGCCAGCCTTGCGCCTGCGGCCAGGTAGTGAAAGTCTGGTGAGATGAGAGCAAGGACGATCCTCCCACTAAAGCAGCGGCAGGAGTTTTGTCCTTATATGAGGCTATCTTTGGCGTTGGAACCTGACTTCCTCCTGAACCGGTAAGTGCTACAGCCTGGTGAACGGTAGCAAAAATGGGTTCTATAGAAACGGCAGGCTCTTCTGCTGGGCTTGCCAAAGCCGTCAATACCTTAGCCCAGAATCCTTGGTATAGCTTTTCTTTCCCTTCCAAGGCCAAAGGAAATGTCTCTTGCACCAGACTCACGCCCACTTGCCCAAGCCCTTTTCTGTAGGTGGTAACCAGCGCCTGTTTTGGAGTGTTACCCCAAGCCAAGCTTGGTTGGCCTTCTTTGGGTTGGAGCGCAAATGATGTCAAGGGGAGCACCGCTGCAGAGGTGGTTTGCCCAATCCATTTCACTGGGCCGTTTATCGCCTCTTTTTCTGAAATCCGGGCAAAAACAGCTTCTGCAAAAAAGGGAATAGACTTAGGCCTGCTACCAGTGAAGGTAGTCAATATGCCCAATCCCTGTTGGCTGACGGCTTGTTGTAGCGTCTGTTTCTCTTGCCCTGACAGGCTTTGCAATGCCTCTGCATCTAACAACACTACATCAAATTTCTGTAACAGAGTTGGTGTCAGGCGACTAACCTGCACGGTGGGCAGGTTTACCGTCTCAGTCTGGTAGATGCCTTTGCTCACTTGGCTTCTCACCGCTACCCCGTGGCCTTTCTGCGCTAAGGCGTTCTTTAAAAACTTGACCTCAAACGATGGTGAAGAAGAAAGCAACAACACGTTTAACAACCGCGGCGCTTCTACCAAAACAGGGAGTTGTTCCTTGTGCACAGAATCCTCCGTATCCCGCCACTGCAAATGGTACACAAACTGACCGGCTGTCTTCGGTTTGAATTTGAGGCTGAACGTCTGCTCTGCTCCTTTCTTGATTTCAACAGAGTCACGCTTGGCACCGGCGGCGTGTAAATACAGTTGCGTAGCCTGGTCTTTCGAGGTGAATTTGCCTTGTACCTGCACTTCTTCGCCTAGCGTGATTTTCTTTGGCCAGGAAGCGGAGAGTACCCCGGTTGGCAAGGGAGATAAATGCGGAATTACCTGCAAATTGCCTAACTCAGCGAGTGTTTCTTCTTCCAAGCCATGGCCCACAACATGCATGGTCTGGACGGCTGGATTGAAGGCTTTGAATTGAGCCATGTCAGTCACCAAGGTGGCGCGGTCTGCTTTGACGTCATAGCTGAATACCTTCGGTTTGGGGCTTAAGCGATTGAGAAGCGAGGTAAGGGTGTCTGGGCGGTAGCCTTCGGTTAACAAGATTGCCTCTGTGGCGCTGTAAGTGCGGGTCATGGAAGGCGGAGACACTAGCAAAGCCAGACACGCCACTGCCACCCAAGATACAACTACCCGTCCAGCCAGTCTTCTGCGGTCTGCGCGGCGCACGGCCAGCCAAGTGAGCCAGGCACCTAGCAAAACGGCAAACACCAGAAGAAGCGGCAGAGGTACAGTCACGGTTAGTTGAGGCGGTTAAAATAGTCTTGGGCTAGTTTTTTCTCGAGCGCGGGCGTCAGGCGTTTTTGGGCTGATTTCTCAGAAACAGGCAAAAAACGGTGCAAGGCACTCTCCATGCGCACCAAGCATTCTTGGCACAGCTTGCGGTTGGCTCTCAGGTCTTGTACTACCTGCCGTACGTCTTGGAGTGCGCGTAAATATTGCCCCGGCTCCCGCACGGCGGCTTTGCCTAGTTCCTGCCCGGCTTGTTCCAGCAGGCTTGCATCCTCTGGCTTGGCTTTGCTACCAGCTTTCAGGTTCTCTACGCGTTGCAGGGCCTGGCGCACCACAGGGTAAGAGGCAGATGGCTTTTCTTCGCGGCGTTGCTGGACGGTCTGCACTTTGCTTAAGTCGCCGGTGAGGCGTTTCTCGGGTTCTTTGATGGGCGGCGGTTCAAAACCGCTTTTCTTCACGTACACCCTAGATTTCTGCTGAACGTCTTTGAGCATGCGCAGGGCTTTGTATTCAAACGGCAAGGCTTCTTTCGGCCGATTGGTACGCAACCTCAACTCGGCTTCCCACATCTGGGCCAGGGCGCCTTTGAGTTGGGCTTTGATGGCGGGCTCAAAGAAGGTGGCGGCTTCTTCCTGGTCGTGCTTGTGCAGGTAGGGGTCCAGCAGTTCGCCCATCTTGGCTTCATGCTCAGAGGCGCCTTTGGGCGGGGAATGGTCGTGGCCGTCGTCTGCGGTGTGGCCTTCGGCTAAGCCCTCGGGCAAGGCGGCATTGCCGATGGTAGATTCAAACTCTTCGCCCAGGAACTTGCCGTAGCGCAGGCGCAACAGTTTCTGGTCTACGCCAATGTTGTTAGACCTGTCTGCGAAGACCGCCTGCGTGAGGCCTTTCTGTTCCTGAATCAGTTTCTCGGTGTCAATGATAATCTGGCGCTGGCTCCTGAAATACTCGGGGTTGGGGTTTACGCCCAGCGACAGGTCATCCATGGTTTCTACCACCGTGGTGTCTTCAATCTCTATCAGGAAAGACTCGGTGCGGGTGTAGCCGCGGTGGTTGTCATAGGCCTGCAGGTAGAAGTACAGCTCATCGCCGTAGGTCATGCCCAGCTTCTTCAGGTCCAGGGTCTGGTTCAATTGCAATTGTCGGGGTTGGCCCGCGAAGGAGAAGTTCAAGGGGATGCGCTGTTCCCTGAACTTGACGGCCTCACCCTCGCCCTGTGCCACGGTAGCCACCAAGTCTGCCGTTCTGAGACCATAATCATCCTGCAAGGTGGCCTGTACTGTCACGCGCTGGGGCTCCCCGAAGAGAATCTCCAGGTACTGCGCCGGTTTCTTCACGGTGATGCTAGGTGCCTCATCTGGTATCACTTCTACGGAGTAGAAATCAGAGACCTGGCCGTTCAATTGCAAATGGTAGAGGGTGGACTGGGTGAGCGTCACCGAGGCCGTATAAGTGTTCTTTTGATTGGCCACGGGACGCAACAGGATTGGCTTCTGGTTGCTCAACACTAGTTTAGGGGATGGAATGGCTTGGTTGGTCTGCACCGTCCACGTGACCTGCGCCCCAACCTCGGCCTTGAACGAAGGCGTGGTGACGGCATACGGGGCCTTGCGGGTGTAGGCGGGCGGCGAAATGCGGATGTTCATCTGCTCCACGGCTGGCAGAATCGCCTTCGGCTGGGCTACGGGTTCTTGTACGTTGGTGGAGGTGCCGGTACGCATAGTGCCCGCTTGTGCAGGTTGTTGCAGAAGCCGGGGCACAAACCATAGGCCAGTCGCCAAAGCTAAGCCTATTAACAGCGGCAAGAAGCCGTTTTTGTAGTTCACCTGTGATGCTTCCCTTACCGGAATCTGGGCCAGGGCGACCGCCACCCGCTGCCGTTGCAGTTGCGGAAGCAAGGTCAGGGGCTCTTCGGGTTGCAGGAGCAGTTGGGTGCTTTCTTCTAGTTGCGGGTACTTTCGGTTGAGGTGTTGCGCCACGGCGGCCAGGGTGGTCTTCCGGTACACGTCCCACCAGCGCCAGACCTGTAAGGCACCCATGAGCAACAGCAACAAGAGCGCGGCCATGACGCCTCCTTCCCTGCCCCAGCCTTTGTACGCCCACATCCCCAACGGCAAGGCCATGCCCAGCGCCTGCAAGGCCATCACCGCCGCTTTCCTCCGGAAGTAGTGCGTACGCACTCGCTCCAAAGTAGCGGTCACTGTGATGGTATGGGAGGTGAGTTGGGTCAAGGTGAGTGTTTGACTGTGTTAAACAAAACGCTTTTATTCTATTATTTTCATCAAATCAGAAATAACTGATGGCAGTATTGTTGGGTCAACCTGAAATTCAACTTTAATGTTATAGGAGTAGTCGTTTGCAATCCTATCCTCTTCCAATAGATTGATGCCGACTGCAAGATGCCCTAGATTATCTATCGCTCTAAAGTATAATGTAAATTCTCCAGGGCTCATTCCTTGAATTTCTGCTTGTCCTTTTCTGGTTTTGTCGAGCTCATTTAAACTTGAGATAAAGTTTTCTAGGTCTCCAAGGCTTATCCAAATGTGCTTTCTAAAACTTCCTTTAATGTTTTCGGTGTCGAGTCCAACTTCAAGCCGGTAGCTTGGGTAATCCTCTTTTATTGATTCAGCTACTATGACTTCAATTGTTCTATTCTTTAATTCATTCTGAACTTTCATGATTTAAATGACGGCCAACTATTGTATAGTAAAAAGACACAAATTAGAAGGAATACCAACGCAATGGCTGTATAAGTTAGCATATTGACTGCGCGGCGGTTGGCTTGTACTTCTTTTTTGCTGTTTTCAATTTCCTGCTTTAGAATCACATATTCTTTTTGCCATTCGCTTCTTCTGGTCTCAATGTCAGTTTCGTCTATATCGAATGGGTGTTTGTCAAAAGTGGATATATTTCTCGTCAATCCACATTCAGAGTAGGAAATAGAGTCATTTTGGATATGCTCTGAATAGATTATCCACCTCCCTTTGTGGTTCGGCACTCCGGAACAACTAGACCAGTAATTACCTATTAGGGTATCGTTATTAACTGTTCCTTTGATTACTTCTATAACTTTTAGATAGTAAGAATTGATTATCTGTTCTTTTGAATTTTTAAAAATTGGCTCAGCAATGAAAACTAATTCAGAGAAGTGAAGGTCGTGCTTTACCTGCTCCGGGGACCAATAGTATTTAGTGCAGGTGCAGGCATGTGCCTCCAAGTGTAAGAAAAGGAATAAAAGCCCAATAAGATATAAGTAGCGCTTCATCCTAGCTAGCTATTCTTTTTCTTCTCCCAGCTAACCACCGTTCCAGTGCCAGCAACAAAGCCAAAACACCTACCAACCACAGCTTCAAATCAAGCACCTCTTCTGTTTTTGGCCTGATTTCCTGAAAAGAGCCCGAAAACGGTTTAGGGCGTTCTACTTCTGGGGGCAGGGCGCGGGTGTCATACTGGGTTTTCCAGGCGGTGTTCTCCGGGAAGAGCAGACGGAGGAGCGCTTCGGGGAAGTGGCCGCTATCCACCAGCGCGTTCCACGTGGGATGGAAGCGGCTGTAGAACTGGTAATGGGCCTGGTTGGCTTTGTGTGTTTGGGTGAGCAAGGGGTCGCCGTAACCGTCCAGCCACAGTACCAGCGCCTGAGGGTTCTTCTCTGCCGAAGTGCGCTGGTGTAATGGTACTTGTTGCGGGATGCCAGGAATCTGAAGCCAGCTTTCTCGTTTCTGGACGCGGGCAGAACTGGGTGCATCTTGCACCGTTTTTAGCCTCTTTTCCGGGAAACGGGCCAAAAACGGAGGAAGCGGTTCATCCGTCAGCCAGAAAACCCAGTCAGGCGCGGTGCTAGTCAAGGGCTGAGGGCTGGAGGAAACGGAGAGGGAATAGGCCTGCTCGCGGTAGTCTAGGGCCGTTTGCAGGGCGGCTTTCAAGTAGCGCACATCGGCTTGCCGGGCTTTGTCTACCCGCACCAACACCTGCAAAGGCAGTTTTTGAAGCGGAATGGTGTTTTGTGCGCCCCCTTGTAAGGTGAGTGAATCAGTTTGAGCGTGAGCGGTGAATTTGATGGCAGGCAGTTGGGGCAGGGAAATGGTTAGTCCTGATGTTGGTTTGGCTACTGTATATTCGGTAAAGGTCACAGCCTGTTCATCGCTTTTGCCCACTTTAAGGCGAAGTTGATTTTTCTGGGTGTAATAGGCTTCCTGTAGCCAGACTTCCGTTTGCGGCGCACTTACCGGCACCCAGGCAAACCCAGCGCGCAAGGCAGGCTGTGGGCCGCGGTGATGGCGGATCAGGTTGGTGGTGAAAATCCAGGCCTTCGCGTGGGCTGGTAGGCTTCTGGTCAGTACCCGCAGGCGCACCCAGGCATTGGTGGTATCTGCAGCGGTGCTGTCGGACTTAAAACTGGCGATGGACGTCTCTTGGTCTAAGGATAGCTTCGGGAAACCCGAGGCCAGCGTATGCACCTGCCATCCTTTGCGAGCCAGCGAATCTACCGTAGTCGTAATCTGGGAAAGGTATTGCTTCTGGAAAAGGGCTGGATGCAGATATACATGGTTTTCGGGCTTGGCGGTGACGGGCCGCGTCCATTGCGGTTGGGCCAAGAGCAAGGCCAGCAACAGCACCATCAGGCACCTGAGCAACAGCAACCACACCTGCGACAGATGGATACTGCTCAGCTTCTGGCTCTGCGACGGCTGTAGCCACCTGATACTACCCACCTGCACTGTCTTGGGTGGCTTTTTGTTCCATAAATGGATGGCAATAGGCACCAACATGCCGGCCGCCGCCCATAACCAAACCGGATGCAGAAACTGAAGCAAAACTACTTAGATAGAAGCGAGGTGTACCACATAAGACGCAAGACCAAAGGGTGTCGGTCTCAGGAACCAAGATACTGGCAGGGCGCGGCATTTCCTATACCGTGGGCCGTTAATGTGCGCCGTTGCATAATGCTTAGAAGATAGAATTAAGTGGACGGCACCAGCGTGCTTTTGAGATGGCGGTCATACAGGATAATGGACCCCGCCGAAGCCACATTCAAAGACGTTTCGCCGGGCAGTTGCACCAGGTGGTGGCATTTGGCAAGGACGGTCTTGGTAAGGCCGTGGTCTTCGGCGCCCAGCAGGTACACGCACCGCTCTGGGTGCACAAACTGCTCCACCGGCACCGACTTTGTATCCATTTCAATCCCCACCAGTTGGCAACTGTAGGGCAGGTGCTGGTAGAAATCCTCCAAGTCCTGGTAATGGTACAGCGGAATCTCCTTCCAACTCTTATTGGTGTCTGTAGATTGCCTTTTATACCGCTTGCCAATGGTGAAAATGAAGCTAGCCCCCAGCAAACTCGCCGACCGCCACAGCGTGCCCATGTTGGTCTCATGCTTCGGCTCAAAAATGCCTATCCCAAAGTAGCCGGTTGTCATTGAATGAGTGAATGATTGAGAGATTGAATGAATGAGAGAATGGGCAAAGATAGGACGAGGTTTTTCGTTTTTGGGCTGTTTCCTGGGAAAGAGGCTTAAAATGGAAATAAGAATTACTCCCAATGCACGCGTGCCGTCCCCCTTTGAAGGGGGGAGGGGGATGATTATTCTTGCTGATGTAAATATTGGCTTTTTTAATAGCGCAGTTGCTAATAGTTGAAGCCTCTTAAACTTGATACGTCTTTGTCATCCCCCTACCCCCTTCAAAGGGGGACGAAGGAGTACCTATTTAAATAAGCTAAGCCAACTCAATGCAATTAAAACCAAACTCAAGGCTTAGAATTCATTTACTGCTTGGCTCGGTTCAACAAAAATGCCCGCAAAGCTTTGTCCAATGGCTCATGCAAGTGGAAGCGCTCATAGTGAATTTGGCGTTTCCGGGTGTCTGTTTCCAGGGTTTGCAACCAGGCGTTGAGGTTATCCAGGTAGTCTCTGCGTTGGGCCTCTGAATTGACCTGCAAGGTTTGTCCCGTCTCTAAATCCTGAAAAGCCACCTGCCCCTGATAGCTGAATTCCAGCTCGTTCTTGCCCATGAGATGAAACAGAAGCGTGTCTTTTTCGCGGGTGCCAATCTTGCGCAAGGTCTCTGAAATCTCAGAAGTCTGCTCGTACATATCGGTGACCAGCACGGTAATCTCCTTTTGTCGCTTTTTCGCAAAAACAGGCGTTAAGCGGTCCAGGCTGGGGAAGTTGCCGGTGGGTTGCAATTGGTCTAACTGATGGAAGAGCCGTTGCAGATGTTGGCTGGATTGTCCGGGCGCCAAGGGCAGCACCTGATTTTCCTGTAGAACAAACAGCCCCACGGCATCGCCTTGCTGCACCGCCAGATACGCTAACGCCGCCACCAGATACCGCGCATAATCCAGCTTGGTCAGGTTGCCATCTTGGTGCGCCATAGAACCACTGGCATCCACCACAAACCTTACGGCCACACTGCTGTCTACCTCAGACTCCCGAATGTAATACCGGTCTGCCCGCGCGAACAACTTCCAGTCCAAAGCCCGCAAATCATCGCCGGGCTGGTAGCTCCTGTACTGACTGAACTCAATCCCCGCCCCTCGCCGGATACTCTGGTTCTGCCCCAGCAAAAAGCCATCCACCACCGACTTGGCAATCAAGCGCAGGTCTTTGATGGCAGTAAAGGTTTGCGGGTTTAGAAGGCGGTGCGGCATAGATTATAAGTGTTTTATTCAAGAGCTTTTTCGTCCCCCTTTGAAGGGGGTAGGGGGATGATTTACTTTTGGTGAGTATTCACATTCCCGAGATGCATTTTCGTTGTTTCATTGCTTTGGCTGATGGTTCTGCAAGCGGCTTTGTCATCCCCCTACCCCCTTCAAAGGGGGACGGAATGCGTGCTGAAAACTCAGGGCTGTTTCTCAGTTTTTTCAGCTATCCAGGTTTCTAATGTTCGTTGCACGTTAGGTAAATCATTCATCACTTCATCGTCAGTAAAACGCAAAACGGTGAATCCTAATTCAGACAAAACCTTATCTCTTGCCGCATCTTCCTCTGTTTTAAACTTATGGGAATAGCCATCTACCTCAATAACCAGCATCAACTCCTTGCACAAGAAATCTGCTATATAGTTAGCAATGGGCCGCTGGCGAAGAAACGAATAACCCAACTTTCGTTTACTCAGCAACTCACACCATAACCTGATTTCTGCTTTGGTAGAATCTGCCCGTAGAGATTTTGCAAGGGGCTTTAGGTTCTTGTTATAGTCAAGATTGTCTGGCATAACCAAAAACAATTCTCTTTACCGCAATACCTCCCTTGGCAACTCCACGCCTTTCACCAACTCTTCCACCACCTTATCCGTGGTAATATTATCCGCCTCTGCTGAGAAATTGACCAAGATTCTATGCCGAAGTACCGGATACGCCATGGTATGCAAATCTGGCAAAGTCACCGCGAATCTGCCTTGCAACAGAGCGCGGGCTTTGGCGGTGAGAATGAGCGCCTGACCGGCTCTAGGACCAGCGCCCCAGCGCACAAACTCTTGTACATAGGAAACCTGTGTTTCTTCTGGGCGGGTGGCACGAACCAAGCGGGCAACGTAGCCCACCAGTTCATCTGAGATAGTGACTTCGCGCACCAGGCTTTGCAGCGCCATAATCTCAGGCCCCGTCAAGATAGGTTGTACTTGCGCACGCGCACCGCCGGTGGTGCTTTTCAGAACGGAGATTTCCTCCAGTTCAGTGGGGTATTTGATTTTGATGTACAACAGAAAACGGTCCAACTGGGCCTCGGGGAGCGGATAAGTACCGCTTTGCTCAATGGGGTTCTGCGTGGCCAATAAGAAGAATGGTCTAGGCAATGGATAGGTTTTGCCGGCGTAGGTCACTTCAAATTCCTGCATCGCCTCAAGAAGCGCTGCCTGGGTTTTAGGCGGAGTCCGGTTAATCTCATCTGCCAGCACAATGCTCGCGAAGATGGGGCCTTCATTGAACTGAAAGAAACGCTTGCCGGTGGTGTGGTCTTCTTCCAGGACCTCAGTGCCCAGAATATCTGTAGGCATGAGGTCTGGTGTGAACTGAATACGCCGGAAAGGCAAATCCACTGCGCTGGCCAGGGTGCGCACCAGCAAGGTTTTGGCCAAGCCAGGTACGCCTTCCAGCAGTCCGTGGCCGCCGGCCAGAAGTGTGATGAGCACCTCATCCAAGACCTCTTGCTGGCCTACAATAATTTTACCTATTTCCTGCCGCAGGACAGGGAGTTTGTCTAAAAGCTGAGTTACTTCTTGTGCAGTCAAGGGAGATAGAAGCTAATGGATACGTGGTAACCAAAGTAAGGGATTGTTATGGAATTTGCGCGTTGTTTTTAGCCTAGTTTCCAGAAAACAGGCCAAAAACGGAAAGGCTGGTTCCTGTCATCTTCCGCCTGAAATATTTGTGTACCTTAGAGTAGACATATTCCCTAATGCCGCTCTTATGAAAAAGCTTCTTTGGCTTTTATTATTCATTGTTTCAATTACCCAGATGCAAGCCCAGTCCAAGCGGTGGGCAGAGTGGCAGAAGCGTGGCGAGAAGCAAATCAATCTGTTGCCCATGTACGGCGGCCAGCCCAAGTCTAAGAATCTGTTGGCTTTGGATAAAAAGTTTTTAGCCTCGATAGACAACAAAGGCGGTACCCGCGCCGAGAATAGTAAGTATTTTTCTGACCGCGGATGGCAGCACTTTCAGCAAGGCGATTTTGAGACCGCTATGTTCAGGTTCAACCAAGCCTGGCTATTAGACTCTACCAATGCCAAGCCTTATTGGGGCTTCGGAATTATCTGTGGCATGTTAGAGAATTATGATGATGCTTTTACCTACTTGCACAAAGCCTATGCGCTGGATTCTTCTGATGTCCAGCTTCTATGTGACATTGTGTTTACCAACTTTTGCAAGTACCAAGAAACGAACCAAGCGCTCTATATAGAGAATGCGTCGGTGGCCAGTCAAAAAGCGCTACGCCAGAGTCCAGATCATGCCTTTGCGCTCTATTCCCACGCCTTGGTGCAGTACATGAAGAAAGATTATGCCAGCACTTGGGAGTATCTGTACAAAGCCAAGGAAAAGGGAGAAGTGGGGCTAGACCAGGATTTTATAAAAGCCTTGCATGCTCAGCTACCTGATCCAAAAAAAGAGTTTGTGAAAGATTGAGAGAGACCATCTTTTTCCATTTTTGTTTTAGTTTCCCGAAAACAGGCTAAAAACAGAGCAGACGATTTCTAATTCATAATTTCTAATTGAACTAAGCACTAACTGGTCAGCGCGTACATCAGAATATTCACCCCAAATTTGGTGTTGTCCTCGGCTAGCCAGCGCTTGTTTCTAAAGTCATAATCCCACTCACAGCCGTAGTCTTTGTTGCTGTAGAGTACTCCTATGCGGCCATTCACTTCATAGGCTTTGAGGTAGTCGTGCACCAGGTCATCGCCCCAGCCGTTGAGTTCAAACGACGTGGTGGGCGGGCCTTCTTCAAACTTGAAAAAGGACTTGTACAGCGCATGGGTATTGGGGAGTTTCTTCAAAGCCTTCGGGCCGAAGCAGACGCGCATCTGCTCCTCAAACGACCGCGCAAACAAGCCGTCAATGTCATGGTTGCAATCGTCCACAAACACAAAACCGCCGTTCTGCACATACTTCACAAAGTTGGCCTTCTCCTTGGCGTTGAACTGCACCAGTTTGTGCCCGCTCAAATAGCAGAAAGGATATCTAAATAATTCAGCGCTTTCCAGAGAGATGACCTTCTCCTGCTCCACCACGGGCACGGTGGTGTATTCTACCAAAGAGTGTAGCAGATTGGAGGGCATGCGCTGGTCAGTGTCCCAGTTGCCGGAGCGGTATTGGAGGCGTACGAAGGTGAAGGGAGTAGGCATTTGGTGAGGTCCCTACATTACTAATTTGTCATCTTGAAAATATTTTGTGAGCCAGCTGTAGTAGCGATTAAGTAAGCGCTATTCTAGTTCGACCACAAGGTCCTTTCAGGATGACAGATAAGGAAAATCGAGAGTATATTAATTTGTACTCGTTTTCAGCCTATTTTCCAGAAAACAGCCCGAAAACAAAAAAGCCCCTCTCCATTGGAGAGGGGTTTGGGATGAGGCGTTTACACCGCGTCTGACAGGCTGGTGAAGGTAAAGTCTCTAATCTTCATAGGAGGCACCAAGTTACCGCCAATGCGTTGCGGTTTGCCCAAGGCCTCTAGGTTGTTGAGCATGATCACGGGGCTTTCGTTGAACCTGAAGTTCTTTACCGGGTGCTTAATCTTGCCGTTCTCAATGTAGAAGGTTCCGTCGCGGGTGAGGCCGGTGTAGAGCAAGGTCTGCTGATCTACGGCTCTAATGTACCACAAGCGCGTTACCAGTATGCCCTTCTGGGTGCCTTTGATGAGGTCTTCCAGGCTTTGGGTCCCGCCTTGCATGATGAAACCGCCTGGCATAGGCAATCCTTTCACGCCTTTCTTCTGCGCCCAAAAGCGCGAGTACGGCATTTGCTTAATCACACCTTTGTCAATCCAGGTCACCTTCTCATGCGGACGGCCGTCGCCGGCCCAGGTAGATGTAGGAATTTCTGGGTGGGTTGGGTCTGAGGTGATGGTCACGCGGGCGTCAAACATCTTCTCGCCTAACTTGGTAGCCCCGCCGGTTTTGCTCAGGAAAGAACGACCTTCCTCGGCAGAGCGGGCGTCCATGCTCCCAAACATATTCTGCAACAAATCCACAGCGGCGGTTGGCTCCAGAATAACCGTGTACTTGCCGGGCTCAATGGCCTTGGCGTTCATAGACCCGATGGCTTTCTGCGCGGCAATGGCAGAGGCGGCGGCGGTGTCCAGCTTGCTCACGTCGCTCACGTCACGGGTCACGTAGCCAGAGCCGGTGCCGTCCTCGGTACGCATGGTCACCGAGAAGTCCACGTCTGAGCTTTGGTTGTAGGCGAACAGGCCTTTGGAGTTCATCTTGGCGTTGAAGCCACTGCGGTCTTCCCAGAAACCGGCCGATGTCAATTTCTTGCTGTCGGCCAGGGCCATGCTTTTGCGGGCAGCTTCGGCACGGTACTCTGGGTTGATGTCTGCGGTGCTTTTGAACCACGCGTTGCTGGGCAGGTAGGTCTGTGGTCCCAGCATGGGCACGTACTCCGGGCTTTCGGGGGCAATGCGGGCCACCTCTTCGGCGCGGCGCACTACTTTCTCCAGAGAGGCGTCGTCAAACTCATTGATGGTGGCCACGCCCGAGCGCTTGCCGAAGCGTGCTTCTACGGCCAGGGACATGTTTTCTTCTTCGCCGCTGGTACTCACCGTACTGCGGGCATAGCGGATGTTGCCGCCTTTATAACCGCTGAGGTTTACCTCGCACTCATCGGCTTTTGAATAGCTAAGGGCTTTTTTGAGAAGCGCCTCGGCTTGGTCTTTACTTAGTATTGCCACGTTTTTGATAGTTAAAAGTTGAGAGTTAAGAGTTAAAAGTTGAGATGGATTTACGATCTGTTTTTAAGCTCCTTTCTGAAAAAGAGGCTAAAAACGCTTTGCAGGATTCCTGGGAGCGAAGAGGTTGATTCTTTATCAACTCTAAACTCATAACTTTTAACTCTTAACTAAACCTAGATTTTACGTCCAGTATTAATCACGTTCACACCGTTGAAACGCGTGTGCGCAGAACCATGCGACACGGCGCTTACCTGGCTAGGCTGGCCCTTGCCGTCAAAGAACGACCCGAACAGACGGTAGTCGCTTTGGTCACAGATAGCCGAGCAGGAGTTCCAGAATTCCTGGGTGTTCGACTGATACGCCACGTCTTCTAATGGGCCTACAATTTTACCGTCCTTGATTTCATAGAACAGCTGACCGCCGAACTGGAAGTTGTAGCGCTGCTGGTCAATGGAGTAAGAACCGCGACCTGCAATGTAGATACCGCGTTTCACGTCCTTAATCATCTCGTCTACGCTCAGCTTGTCCTTGCCTGGGGCTAGCGACACGTTCGGCATGCGCTGGAACTGCACCGAGCTCCAGTTGTCAGCATAAGAACAGCCGTGCGATTCCTTCTCGCCGATGATGTGCGCCTGGTCGCGGGTGGCCTGATAATTCACCAGGGTACCGTCTTTGATGAGGTCCCAGCGCTTGGTTTTCACGCCTTCGTCGTCAAAGCCCACGGCGCCTAAAGAGCCTTCCTGTACTTTGTCCGCGAAGATGTTCACCAGCTTACTGCCGTATGGGAAGTTCTTGGTTTTCCATTTGTCCAGCGTCGCAAAAGAAGTACCGGCGTAGTTGGCCTCATAGCCTAGTACACGGTCTAGCTCCAATGGGTGACCCACAGATTCGTGAATGGTTAAGCCTAGGTGATTCGGGTCCAGTACTAGGTCATATTTACCAGCTAAAACAGACTTAGCCGTCAGTTTTTCGCGGGCTTGCTTAGCGGCCAGGCCTGCGTCTGCGACAATGTCATAATATTTGTCATAGCCAATAAGGCCGGTGCCTTCAGGGCCTTTCATGGTAGGTGCTTTCACCGTCAGGTACTCAAAGCCCATGCCCATGGGCGCGCTCAAGGCATCTCTTGTTTTGAACTTGCCAGAGGCTTTGTCAACGGCGGTCACGGTAAAGTTTGGCCAGATGCGGTGAATGTCCTGGTCAATGTAAGAACCGTCTGTAGAGGCAAAATACTTCTGCTCATTCACCTGGAACAGCGCCGAATTCACGAAGTTGGCGCCAGCAGCCAAGGCGGCGGCGTTGGCGGCCAACAGCAAGTCTGCCTTCTCAGAGACAGGTACTTCAAACGCATTTTTCTTGATAGGCGTCTTCCAGCTTACCTCGCCAAAGCCTTGCTGCGGAGCCAGTTTTACCGGCTCTTTCTGCAGTTTGGAGTTGGCTTTGGCAATGGCCACGGCCTGCTCGGCGGCTTTGGCAATGCCCTTGTCGCTCACGTCTGAAGTGGCGGCAAAGCCCCAGGTACCATTGGCAATCACGCGCACGCCCACGCCGTAGCTTTCGGTGGTGCTGATGCCCTGCACCTGCTTCTCACGGGTGAACAGGTTCTGCGCCAGGTAGCGGCCAATGCGTACGTCTGTGTAAGTGGCGCCTTTGGCTTTGGCGGCGTTGAGGGCCACGTCTGCCAGGCGTTTGTGCAAGGCCACGTCCGCGGGCTCAAGGGCGCGGGCCGGGTCAATCTCATGACCAAACGTTGGGAAGTTGGCGAACATCAGTCCACCTACGCCCATGGCGGTCAGTCCTATAAAATCACGTCTTTTCAATTTGTTTGTTTTTAGGTAAGCGAGTAGGTTCAGAGGGCGGCTACATTTGCCCCATTAAGTTTACCTCTTGTTTGGCAGGAAAGCAAGAAAGTGCTTTTAGAATTAAAGCACCCGGTATTTGAAAAAGAAGGAATAGGACGTTTTTGGCTTGTTTTCTGGAAAAGAGGCTAAAAACGGACTGCTTGTTTTTGTTTCCTTATACCAAAGAAAAACCAAGCCTAAAGCAAAAAGGGAGCTACCAAAAAGTAGCTCCCTTTTAAAGGTTGTTTGAAAGAGGTTTTTAAAGACTACTTAGCCAACACCACGCGGCTAGTAGTTACTTTGTTACCTGCTTCTACGCGGTAGATATACGTACCCGCCGGCAGCGAACTTCCATCAAAGTTGATAGTGTAGTTGCCAGACTTCTTAGTCTCGGCTACCAAGGTTTTCACCTTGTTACCCATGGCGTCAAACACCGCCACGCTTACTGGTCCGTCTTGTGACACACTGTAGGTAAGCGTTGTCTTGTCAGAGAACGGGTTAGGGTAGCTGTACACGCGCTCATTCTTGGCGACGGCAGAAGAAGTGCTGGTAGTAGAGACTGGTTGCGCAGCAGAGTTCCATAGCGCATGCGTGCGGGTAATAATCACCGCAAAATCGCCGCGGGTTACATCTTGCAACGGTTTAAACGTAGCGTGTAAGGTTGGCTGCAAATCATAAGGCCCTTGCGTCACGGCATAGTAGGCATTGATGAGGTTCATCTCCAAGGCCACGCTTACGTATCCTTCCAGCCCAGCCGGAATACTAGCCGCATCTTCAATAGGATACACCTTGCCGTCTACAATGACCGTAGGGGTTTGGCCGTTGCGCTCCAAGGCAAACTTCTGCAAGCCCAGAGCCTGAACCAAAGAATAAGCAATGTCTGCTCTGCTCACTTTGCCGCTAGGTGAGAACTTACCTGGGGCCACTGGTAGCATGATGCCGCTGTATAGTTGGTCACGGTCACGCAGGGCACCGGCTTTGGCCACGATAGACTCCGCCAGTAGGTTTCTTTCTTTTACATCTGTCAAGGTGAAAGAACCGTCCACAGGCAAGAACTGACGAACGCCTTCGCCCATCATCAGGTAATCTGCCAGGTCAATGCGCTTCAATAACTCATCTGGTCTGTACACGCCGCCAGCTAAACCATCTGCCAAACGGGCACTCACTGCCATCTTGATGGAAGACTCTGCGGGGTGACCGGCAATGTCAGAAAGGCCCGAAATGCCGGCAGCCGTCATTTTGTTCACTACCCCGTTAATGGTCTCCGGGAAGCCCGCTCCGTTCAAACCAGAAACTTCTGCCGTCCAGGTGCCGGCTTCAGGGTTGGCCACAGACACGCCGCGGTCATAGCTCAAAGAGAAGGTTACTGGAATGCCCGCGCTGGTTCTCACGCCGCTCGGCGAGATAAGCGTCAAACGCACTGGGTTACCTGTTTCACCGGCCAAACCAGTGGCTTTAATTTTGGCTTCCATGCCCGTGGTGCCAGACGCAACATTGAATCTGTACACGTTGGTGGCGGCAGTGGCTGGGTTGTAGTTGATGGTGAAGTTCTCGGCCTCATTGCTGGCATTCACATTGCTGTTGAACACTCTGGTAAGGTTAAGAGAAGAACCATAAGGAGCAGCAGGTCTGAAGGTTTTGTCTACGGCGGCATACGCGTTCACATAACCGGCACCAACCTCCCAAGGCTGTCTGTTTGGTATGTTAGTAGCGGTCTGTTGCAAAATCTCTTTTACCTGCGCTGCCGTCAATGCCGGGTTGGCATCCAATAGCAGGGCTACAATACCCGCCACATGCGGTGCCGCCATAGACGTACCCGTCATGTGGGTGTAGAAAGGAACGTGCGCAGGCTCTAAGGTTGTGGCGTCTTTGTCAGCTGAAAGCGAAGAAACCGGTGCAACAACACGCGTAGAAACAATGTCAACGCCCGGGGCAGTCACCGTTGGACGGTCTTCCCAAGTATAAGACTTGCCTTCAAACGTGAAAGAACCACCTTTTCCTTGCACGCCTCTAGACGAAGAAGGGGTTAAACGGCCAGACTTTTCGCCGTTGGCCACGCATATCACCCATGGTGCTTTTTTGTAATTGCCCGTGATGGTGCTGGAGCTAGGGCCAGAGTTACCGGCAGAGAACACCACTACAATGTTTCTGTCCACGCAACGCTTGGCCGCCAGGGTAACCGGGTCAGCTGGGTTGACGTCTGTGCCCGTGTCACCGGTAGCCCCCCAGGAGTTGGTGATAACTCTAATGTTGTAGATAGACTGGTTGATGAGGGCGTAGTCAAAACCAGAAAGAACATCTAGCATCAGCAACGCGGCGCCAGAACCATAGCCTACCAGATGGGCACCCGGGGCAACGCCCGTGTACTTGCCAGAAGAAGCCTGACCTGTACCGCCCACTATACCTGCCACGTGGGTGCCATGGCCACCGGTAGCATCTGTGTTTGGAACGTTTTCAATGGGAATGTAAGGCAGAATGCCATTCACTGAATTTAGGTTGGCAAGAGCCGTCACGTTCTGCTTTAGGTTCTTGCCCAGCTGCAAGTCTGGGTGCGTACCATCCACGCCGCTGTCATTCACCAAAACGCCAATGCCGTTACCAGTCACCGGTAAGCCGCCGTTTTTGGTGGTGAACGCCATCTCATTCCGCACTTTAACCACGCCGCTCACCGAGGTGGCGTTGTCGTTTTCATGCTTCATGGACTCATTCAAATACAGAGAAAGAATTCTTGGGTTGGTAGCCAGTCTCTCTACCTGTGCCGCGGTAGCCACTATCCCGGCAATGGGGAGCGCTCTCAAGGTTAAGCCTTGCAAAATGCCTACCTGCGAAAGGGCAGAAACGTCTAGTAAGGTAGGGGCGCCTTCTCCTTTAAAGGTCACTACCACTTGCACCGGAGTTAATCTGTTAGAAAGCGCGGCTTTCAGTTTGGGGTCTACATAGGCTTGTGAGAAAGCCTGGCTCACTGCTAAAAAGCAGAAGAGGACAATAGATAAAATTTTCTTCATCTAGTTAGGGGGTAAAGGTTTGACATAGAGTTGTGTTTGTTGTGGTGTTTGAAAGGATTGGTACTCACAGGACAAAAGGCGTTGAAACCAGCAAAGCATCTTAAAGGATAAAGGAGATTTCCCTCAAAACAACCTCCGCCAGATCTATTCCTGCCGTCCTGCAATGAAGACTATTTACGAAAGGAGATATTCAGAAGAATTAGACGATATCAAGGTTCTATATAGAACTATTAATATTTTTTTAGGAAGTGGAGTAATGCTAACCGGCTGGGTGATAGGAAGTAATTGAGAGTATAATGGTAGGATTTTTTAAAGGAATAGCCTTTTTAATTTTGGGCGGTTCTTTCTCGTGAATTAATAGAAAAGCCTTCGTTTTCGGCCTGAATTATGTAAAACAGGCAGAAAACGAAGGCTGGCAAACTTCTCCTAAACCTTATGCAGGGGAACTAGCTTCTTGTCTTTAACCAAGCGTAAATTTCCTCTACGTCTTCCATGCGGCAGAGCTCAGAGCCGGGCGTCATAGAGGTGGCGGTACCGGTGGCCACGCCGTATTTTACCACATCAGACCAAGGCCATCCCTGGGTGAGTTTTAAGACCATGCCGCCCACCATGCTGTCGCCGGCGCCCACGGCGCTTTCGGTTTTGACGGTGGGCGGCACTATGTATTCAAAGCCGTCTTTGGTGGCCAACATGGCGCCGCGCGGGCCCAGGGAGACCACTAGTATCTCGCTCTTGCCCTCTTCAATCACCTGCTTGGCTAGCTCTTCTTGTTCACGGGCGTTGATTTTCTCCTTTCCGGCCAGGGCGGCCAGTTCGTTTAGGTTGGGCTTGAGCAGGTAGATGCCTTGGCCGGCAGATTGCAACAGCGCCTCTCCTGAGGTGTCCACCACCAGCTTGAAACCTTTTTTGACGGCTATCTGGGCAATCTGGGCATAGAAATCATCGGGCACGCCCGGCGAAAGGCTCCCAGAGGCCACTACAAACTCGGGTGTCTCTTCCAGGTCTTCCAGGGCTTGCAAGAGTTGTTGCCATTCGGCGTCGGCTATGGGCGGGCCGGGCATGCCAAACCTGAACTGCTGACCAGTGGCGGTTTCATAGACCATCAGGTTTTCGCGGGTCCAGTGCGCACAGGGGAACGCCCTGAAGGCCACGCCTTCCTCTTTCAGCAAAGTCCCTAGCAACTCACCAGATCCACCGCCAGACAGGTACCAGGCACAGGATTCACCGCCCAGTTTCTTGATGGCCCGGGACACGTTGATGCCGCCGCCGCCGGGCTCATAGGTGGGCTGTTCACAGCGCAGTTTCTTTTCTGGGACTACTTTGTCCAGGCGGGTGCTTTTGTCTAGGGCGGGGTTAACGGTGATGGTGATGATTTTCATGGCAGGCGTCAGGTTGAACCTTAACTAACGTGCCTTTGAAAGCTGAGTTGGAGACAGACCTTTTCAAGTACAGAAAATGGCAGTGGCGTTTTTAGGCTAATTATCAGAAAAGAGGGCAAAAACGGCTATAACAGAAACGGCCCGTCTACCTGTAGACGGGCCGTTTTTACGCATGCCTGATCAGCTAAAACTACCAGATCTTCACGCGTTTCTCTGGGGCCAGATACAGGGAGTCTGTGGGCTTCACGTTGAAGGCGGTGTAAAACTCTGGGATGTTGCGCACCACGCCGTTCACTCTAAACTTAGCCGGCGAGTGCGGGTCTGTGGACACCTGGTTGCGCAGGGCTTCTTCGCGGGCTTTGCTCAGCCAGGCCTGTCCCCAACCCAAGAACACGCGCTGGGTGCCGGTGAAACCGTCCAGCACCGGGGCTGGCTTGCCGTTGAGGCTGTTGTTGTAAGCCTTGAGCGCAATGCTCAGACCACCCAAGTCACCAATGTTCTCGCCCAGCGTGAAGGCTCCGTTCACATTCAGGTCTGGGAACACTTTAAAGTCATTGTACTGGGCTACCAACGCGTTGGTGCGTTTCTTGAATTCCTCGCGGTCTTTGTCTGTCCACCAGTTGCGGAGCACGCCGTTGCCGTCAAAGGTGCTGCCCTGGTCATCAAAGCCGTGCCCAATCTCATGGCCAATCACGGCGCCAATGCCGCCGTAGTTCACGGCGTCTTCGGCGTTGAGGTCAAAGTAAGGCGGTTGCAGAATGGCGGCCGGGAACACAATCTCATTGAGCGGTGGGTTGTAGTAGGCGTTCACGGTTTGCGGCGTCATCTGCCACTCACTGCGGTCTACGGGTTTACCCAGTTTGTCCAGGTTGCGCTTGTACTCAAAAGCGGTGGCGCGTTTCATGTTACCGTACAGGTCGTTCTTAGCAATTTGCAAGGCAGAATAGTCGCGCCAGTTGTCTGGGTAGCCAATCTTGGGCGTGAATTTGCTGAGTTTGTCCAGCGCCTGTTTTTTGGTTTCCTCCCCCATCCAATCCAGTTCTTTGATGCTGGACTCATAGGCTTTGATGAGGTTGCTCACCAAGGCTTCCATGCGTTCCTTGGCCTGCGGCGGGAAGTGCTTTTTCACGTACACTTTGCCCACAATCTCACCCAAGCTACCGTTAACTACGCCTACCGCGCGGCGCCACTGCGGCTGTTGCTGTTGCATGCCATACAGAGTCTTGTTGTAGAACTCAAAGTTCTGCTTGTCCAGGGCAGACGTGAGTGAGGCGGCCGAGGAGTTGATAAGACCCCATTGCAGGTAATTCTTCCAGGTGGCAACAGGTGTGCTTTTGATGATGTCATTGGCGGCTTTCATGTACGCCACCTGTGTAATGACAATGCTGTCTTGCCCGGTAATGCCCGCTTCCTGCAAGAAGCCGGTCAAGTCAAAGTCAGGCATCAAGGCTTTGGCCTTGGGCATGGAATACTTGTTGTACAGGGCCACTATGTTGCGGGTGTCCTCCTTTTTCATGTGCTTGGTGGCCAGCTTGGTTTCCAGGGCTAGAACCTGGCTGGCTTTTTCCTGGCCTTTGCTGATGCCCGCCAAGGTGAACATCTTGCTTACATGGTCCAGGTATTTGGCACGTATCTCTTTGGACTTGGCATCCTGTTGCAGGTAATACTCGCGCTCTGGCAAGCCCAGGCCGCCCTGCCAGGTGAGGAGCATGTGCTGCGTTGGGTTTTTAAAGTCTGTAATCACACCCACGCTAAACGGTATGCTAACGCCGTACTGGTTGGCGTAGGCAAAGTAGCGAGCCAGGTCCTTGTGGGTGTTGATGGCCTCTATCTTCTGGAACTCGGCTTGCAGGGGCTTTAGGCCAATAGAGTCCCGCACGCGCATGTCCAGATACGATTCATACAGGTCGCCAATCTTCTGCTCATCAGAGCCGTTGGCAAACTTACCCGCCGCCGATGCCTCAATGATGGCCTTGACGTCCTCTTGCGCCTTGTCATTCAAAATAGAGCCAGCGCCATAAGAAGCCTTGTCTGCCGGAATCTGGGTGTTCTTAACCCAGGTGCCGTTCACGTAGGCGGTAAAGTTGTCGCCGGGGTTGACAGATGGGTCCATGTTGGCTTTGATGATGCCCGAGCGTAATTGCGGCTCTTCCTGCGGAACGGTGGCTACGGCTACCTCAGCAGCGGGCTTTTGCTCGGTGGTCATAGATTTGCCGCAACTTACGGTCAGCAGCGCGCCGGTGGCCAGCAAGGCAATCTCTGAAAGTGTTCTAGTTCGTTTTAGCATGATGTTTTCTGGTTGAGAAGAAATGTGACGGGTATGTTCTTGATAGCATCTAACGGGTACTTTGCCTTTACGGCAGGGTGTACTGCAAGACTTGTTTCTAAGCCATGGTAGTTAGTAGATGATAAAGGGAAAGTATTACAAATAATCAAGAAAGCCATATCCAAGCATCTGATTTTGCCCTGCCTGTTGAGAATGCAGAGGTTGTAGAGGTAGGTTGAATACAGGCGTTTTTGGCTTGTTTTCCAGAAAACAGGCCAAAAACGCTACCCTTCTAAATGCACCGGTTGGCCGTCTACCCACACTTGTTGCAAGGACAGATCTTGGTTAAGCACCGTGATGTTGGCGTAAGAACCTGGAGTGAACTGGCCCACCTTGTTTTCCATTTGCAAGACCTGCGCGGGGTATAGGGTGGCCATTCTCAGGGCTTCTTCCAAGTCAAGGCCCACTAGTTGTACGGTGTTCTGCACGGCTTTAAGCATGGTAAGGGCAGAACCGGCCAGCCGACCGTCCTCGGTCTCACAGCGGCCGTTGCGGTAGTAGGACCTGAAGTTTCCGAACTGGGTGTAGGGAATGTCTGAGTTGACGCAAGCGGCGCAGTCAGAGATTAAAAGCAGCTTTTGGCCCAAGGCTTTCTTGGCCAGCCTCACCGCCGCCGGGTGGCAATGTTCACCGTCTACAATGATGCCCGTCCAAGCCTGTCCAAAGTCTAGCGTAGCCGCGGCCAATCCGGGGTTTTTGGTGTCCATGCCGCTCATGGCGTTGTAGAGATGCGTCACTGCGGTCACGCCTTTCCGGAAGAAGTCCATGGCCTGGTCATACGTGGCCAAGCTGTGCCCGGCAGACAAGACAATGCCGCTTTCTAGCAGCCGTTGCAAAACGGAGTCTTCCACGCACTCAGGAGCCAGGGTCAGGTACTTGATCACGTCTTGGCCTGCTTCCAGCAGAATGTCCAGCTCTTGGTGGGTGGCCGTCCTGATGCAGGCCACATCATGCGCCCCGGCTTTCTCCAGACTAAAGTAGGGACCCTCCAGGTGCATGCCCAGAAACGTGCTGGGGTGCTGGTGCATGGCTTGCCGAACGGCCTCAATGGTCTCCAGAATAACCTCCTGAAACGCTGAGATGACCGTGGGCAGGAAGCTGGTGGTCCCAAACTGCAGGTGCGCGTCCCGGATGGTGGTCAGGCTCTCCAAGGTAGGGTGCTGGGTGAAGTAAATGCCGTTTCCGCCGTTCACCTGCAGGTCTACAAAGCCCGGGCAGATGCTGCCGCCTTGGGCGTCTACCTGCATTACGTCTGCCGGTAGGTCTGCTTGGGGGAGAATCTCCAGCACCCGGTCCTTTTCAAAAAGGAGGGCGTGCTGTTCATAGACTGAATGACCTGAGTAAATGGTACCGTTGGTGAGGGCCTTGCGCATGGGGGAATCCGTTTTTGGGCTAATTTCTGGAAAACAGGCCAAAAACGCTAGGAGAGATAGAGAGAGAGAGGCAGGCAGGCCTTTGGCTTCGTGTTAGAAACAATCCCAAAAACCTTATCTTTATCCTCTTCATCCTCCAGCCGTCATGAGAAACGTTTGCCTGTGCCTTGTCTTCTTCTTCTCTACGCTTTTTACGGGCTATGGTCAATCAAAAGAAGACCTCCTGGCAAGTGGCAAGGCCCACTTAGAGAAAAAGGAATTCCAGGCGGCCCTAGCGGCTTTCAATGCCTATCTTAAACTAAACCCTACCAGCGCAGACGGCTATTTTTACCGCGGACTTGCCCAAACAAGCGGCGGCATGATAGACCATGCCATTCCAGACTACACCAAAGCCATCGGCCTGAATCCAAACCATGTACAGGCCTATCTAAAACGCGGCGAATTACACCTGATGTTTGAGGAGTTTGACAACGCCAGCGCTGATTTTAGAAAGCTCATAAAACTAGACCCGTCCAATGCAGATGGGTACTTAATGCAAGCCATCCTCAACCATAGGCTTGGCATCTACCATGAGGCGTTGCCAGATCTGGAGAAGGCCATTCAGCTGAACCCCAAGAAAGCAGAATCTTTTTACTACCGAGGCCTCACCTACAAAGAGCAGCAGAAGTACCCAGAAGCCGTGGCAGATTTACTGCAAGTGGCGGTGCTGGATCCTGAGTTTAACAGCATCCAGTATGACCTGGGGCTTGCGTATTACCAATGGCAGAAATATCCAGAGGCCCTCACGTGCCTGGACAAAACGATAGCCCTCTCGCCAGACTGGCAAAAGGCCTACCGCTTGCGTAGTAAAATAAAGCTGGCCTTAGGTGACAAGAAAGGAGCCGCAAAAGACCTTGCCATTGTAGAAGACCTCAAAGAGGCAGACGAGCCTTGGGCAAAAGATGAACGCGACGATTTTTAAATTCTCCTAAACCAGTTCTCATTCCCCCTGTTTCACGTCATCGTTTCTAATCACTTTCTTTTTGCGCGCTGGGCTGGCAGACGCCTTCTGCCGTCCAAATTTATAGTCAAAGCTAAGGCGCACGGCCCGGTTAAAGTTTCTATTCTCGTTGGTCTGCACAAAGGCTTCAGTGACGGTCTCCTGCCCGAAGTTCACGGATTTGGTAAACGGGTTGTTGACGCCCAGGGTCAGGCTGGCTTTCTTCTCCCAGAACTCCTTTTTCACGGCCAGGCTGTATTGTTGCCAGGCTAAGGCACGCCCTTGCAAGGTGACTCTGGGCGAGTTGAACATACCCGTAAATTGACCCGAGAAGCCTTTGCCAAACTCATAGCCCGTGGTGAGGTTGAGGTTGTACTGCCAGCCGGTAGCCAGTCCGCCCAGGCCCTGCAGGCGGTTGTAATAGGCGTTCAGGTTTCCGTTGAGGCTGAGTGAAGGAACTGGTTTGGTAGAGCCCGAGAGGTTAAGCCCGTAGCTGAGCAACTTGCCGGCGTTCACAAAGGTGTTCTGTGCCACGCCTTCGTCAATGCCCAAGGTCACCTGCTGGATGGCGTTGTCAATCTTTCTCAAGTACAAAGTGGCCATGATAGAGCTGGTCTTGAAGAAGGTGCTATAGCCCAGTTCATATAAATGCGTGAGCTCGGGGTCCAGCGCCGGATTGCCAAAGAAGACGCTTTTGGGGTCCCGGCTGTCGCGGTACGGGTTGAGTAAAAAGATGTGCGGCCGCTGGATGCGCTGGGTGTAGTTGGCCTTGACCGTGTGAATTTCCTTGACCGTTCTGGACACCGAAAAGCTGGGGATGAGCGTGTGGTACTCTTGGTTGAGCGAGGTTTGGGTGCTGGTGAAATCCCCGCTGAGCCAGGTGTGCTCATACCGGCTTCCCACTTTTACGGCGTACTGCTTGGCCAGCGTGAATCCATAGGACAGGTACCCGGCGGCCACGTCTTGGCGGTAGTGAAAGTTGTTCTCCTCAGACAGGGACTTGTTCTCTAGCGGAAACCGGATGTCATACTGGGCATCGCTTTCGGCGCGGCGCAGAATAGCTTTCACGCCCACCTCTAGGGTGGCTTTGTTCAGGAACGGGTGCGTGTAGTCTGTCTGCAAGGTAAGCTCCCGGTTCACGTTCTGGTTGGTGTTGCGCTGTACATAAAACAACTCCTCTTGCTGCGTGAAATGGTCCTGGTCTATTAAATTACCATGCTCTGACCGACTGTACTGCCCCAACAAGGTAAACTCCTGCTGCGGGTTGAAGATGTGGGTGTAATCCAGGTTGACGTCGGTGCCCAGCGGGGTGTACTGGTACTGGTTGGTGTTCCTGATGTAGGCGTAGGGCCGGGCCATGGTAGAGGTGGTGATTTGCTGGTTCTCGCCGCGGTACTTACCCTGGTTGATTTTGACGCCCGCCGAAAACAGATTGACAGAGTCCAGGTCATAGTCCAGGCCCAGTTGCGCGTTGCTCCCGCCCCCAAATACTTTCCCGTCCCCGTCCTGCACGGTGATGATGTCTGGGCCCTCTGCAAACTCCTGCCGGTACATGCCAAAGCCTTTGGGCACGTCATAGGTAAAGGCGCCTATGTTCAGGTTCATGCCTAACTTAGTACGCCGGGCGTTGAGCGTGCTATTGAGGTTGGTGCTTTGCGTGCCCACCATGCCTGCCACGTTGCCATGCACGCCCGGCAACAGGCTTTTCTTGGTGATGATGTTGATGATGCCGGCAGAACCTTCAGCGTCATATTTAGCCGAGGGGCTGGTAATCACCTCCACGCTCTTGATCATGTCTGCCGGAATCTGCTTGAGCGCATCTGCCACGCTGGTAGCTAGGAGGCTGGAGGCTTTGTTGTTCACCAGCACCCGCACGTTGCCAGAGCCCCGCAGCTGCACGTTGCCATCTACGTCTACCGTGAGGGAAGGTACTTTCTTAAGCACGTCCTCGGCGGTGCCGCCCGCGTTGGTGATGTCCTGGTCGGCGTTGTAGACCAGGCGGTCTGCTTTGTCTTCTATCAAGGGCTTTTGCCCTAGCACCATCACCTCCTTCAATTTGTTTTCTTCAGGGCTTAATTTGATGGTAGGCACCGTCATGTGCAACTGAGTTTCCGTTACTAGAATGGGGTTGGTCTTGTATGGTTTGTAGCCCACATACGAGACGGTTATTTGGTACTGGCCCACTGGCACCTTGCTGAACGTGAACTGCCCCTTTTCATTAGAAAGTGCACCTTCTACTGTTTGAGTAGAATTGGAGAGCATGAGGGCCACCGTGGCAAATTCTACGGGTTGACCGCTGGTAGAATCTGTAACCGATCCGGTGATGGTACCCAAGGTTTTATGGGACGCTGAACTAGATAGGGAAGCGCTTAAGGCCTGCGCAAACGAAGCAGAACTATTGCTCAGGAAAAGGCACAGCAATCCCAGTAAAAAGTGAAGACTTTTTTTCATAGGTAAGATAGAATTGAGGCGGTAAAAGATGTGGTTGAAAAGCCCTATGAAGGCTAGAAGCGTTTTTAGGCTGTTTTCTGAAAATCAGGCCAAAAACGGGAGGTGAGGATGAGGGCGGTTGTTGATTCTGTAGAGACAACAGCACTGCCTTGTCTCTCACGCATTGCTCATTATCTATTAATGTAATAACACCCCCCTAGCCCCACTCAAAGGGGGAATCTGCGTTTGGCAATGATTCTTGGCACAGACGCTGGCAGGTTCTGCCGGGCGTAATGAGGTTTTTGAGTTAGCGGCATTGGCGGTTTTAGCTTATTTTCCGGAAAACGAGCTAAAAACGGAGAGCCTGCATTAACTACCAGCAGGTCTGGATGAATGCGTCTTTGTCATTCCACTATCTCCTCCCGGAGCAAGTCCGGGAGCTTCAACTTTAAAGGAAGACGGAATGCGCAGGCCATTTCTAATTCATAATTTCTAATTTTTAATTCCTTTGGTTTTCGGGCTGTTTTGGCCAAAACAGCCCGAAAACCAAAGGCTACTTTTTCTTGCGCAGGTAGATGTTGTTGCTGATGGATTCCAGTTGGATGGCAGAACCGCCCTTGTTGACATCGCCTTTGAGTTCATAGCCTACTATGGGCATCTCTTTTTGCTTGCCTGCGAAAGCAATGGATAAATCTGTGAAGACTTCGCCGGTGATGGTTTTGAGGGCCACGGTAGCGCCTTTCTGGGTGGGCCAGTCCATGTCTACAAAGCCAGAGATGGACTTGGCGTTGACCGGGCCGGTGAAGCCTCTTAGCTCTACATCGCCGTTGATGGTTTCTAGGGTGAGGTTGGCGTCACGGGGCAGGAACACCTCATAGTCAATTCTTACGCAGGCGCCCCGCTTCCTTTCGCCTTTTTTATAATCGCTGAAAGTTGTGGATGAACCCTCTGGGCAGACGCCTTCATAGTTGCTGTTTTTAAGGTACTCGTGGTCCAGATCTGTGAGGACAGAAAGCTGTTCTGCGCTGGGCGTGAAGGTAATCTTCATGGCGTCATTGCCTTGGCCGCCGTTGATTTCATAAGTCACCTTTACGTAGGCTTCTTTCTTGTCCCAGGCGGTCACCTTGACGGCGTTGCCAAACTTGAGGTTGAGGTTTACTTTCTTGCTGGCGGGCAGGGTAAGGGTCTTCTCCACGGTTTTCTTCTGGGCATAGAGGTTCCCGGCGCCCCACAATAGCAGGGCGATCAACAATAACTTTTTCATGGTAGGTAAGGTGTTAGGTGCCTGGTAGGATTATTTTTTCTTGCGGATGTAGATGTCGCTGGAGATGCTTTTGACGGTCATTTCTACGCCGCCGCCGTTGGTCTTGCCACTAATGTTTCCGCCCCCGCCAATGCTGGGTAAGTCTGATTTTCCTGTTTTCTTCACCTCCATGTCAAAGTCTGTGTAGATTTCGCCTTGCATAGCTTCCAGTTTGTAGTTGGCTTTGGTGTTGGCGGGCAGGGTGATGTCAATGTCTGCGGCCACGGCAGAGAGAGCGCTGGGTTTGTCTTGCGCCAGGGCAGAGAAGACCACCTTGAGGCTGCCGGCGGTAGAGTTGGCCACCACGGGTCCGGATACGTTGGTGAAGGCGGCATCTGTATTGTTTAAATGGGCCTCAATCTCACCGTTCATGTCTTTGATGGTTAGTTCGCCGCCGGTCCAGTTGACTTCTTTGTACACGATAGCGGCATTCTTAGGCACTCTAATGGTGTAACTGGCCTGGTTGCGCGATGCCTTGGTGATGGAGAGGACGTTGTTCTTCTTTTCTACCGCCAAGCCTAGTTTGGTATTGTCCTCTACCTGGTTGTATAGCGGTTTGAGGCCTTTCGCCCGCTCTGGCGGGGCGCTGTAGTCATTGGTTTCAATAAGTACCTCGTCGCTGTTGTGGCCAATGATTTCTACGCTGCTACCGTACATGGTAAACTGCACCTGTCTGTCCTTGCCATCGCCTAGTTTTACTTTGTAGGTCATGGTGTTGGCGGGCTTTGTTGTGCTCTGGGCAGGCTTGCTTTGCGCAAAGACGTTTCCTGAGAGGAGGAGGCTGGCTCCTGCTATGATGAATAACTTTTTCATGTCTGTTGAGATAAGTAAATAAGTAGTTAGAAGAGCAGCGCGTACCATGGATGACCGCTCTTGGGCTTTAGATAAGGGTGCCCAGTCCCTCTTGTGCTTTATGTTTGACTATGGGCAATACATTTTCCTGGTTGGCCAACTGCTCCAAGTGGGGCAGGGCCCGCTTCTCCTTAAGGCTAATGACGATGTCAATGAGGGTGATCTGCATCATGGGGTCTGTCTGCGTAGCCAATGCCTGTATAAAGGCCTGCCGGGCTTCCTTCTGGTCTTTAAACCGATAGAGCGCCTCACAGGCGGCCAGGCGCACGTTCACGTTGTCATCCTTGCTCATGGTCTTGATGAGCAGGTCCATCACTTTTTTGCTTTCTGCGGGAGTAAGCCCTTCTGTGGGTAGGTCCTGGCTCACCAGTTGCAGGCGGGCGCTGGCAGAGGCAACCACGGGTATGCGGGCAGTTAACAGCGGCCTTGTTTTCTGCCTGGGCGAAGAGTCTCTAGCTGGATTCTTTGGGGCTGGGCTGTATTCTGGGCTTGTTGTCACCTGAGTGGCTTTTTCTGCAGGCGTGCTTTCTTCTATTATTGGTTGAGGTTCTTCTTTCTCCTGTTGAACCACTAGCTGGCTTTGATGGGTAGCTAGGCCGTTGTTAGAAGGGCTCATGAAATAATAACCGGCCCAGAACGCTACTAACAACAGACTGATGCTGGCGGCCATCTGCCAACCGTAGGCCACAAAGAAGTTTGGTTTTTTCTCTGGTGCCGGTGCAGCCCCCGCTCTTGGGTTTTCAATCTTCTCAAACAACCAGTCATCAGACAGAAACTTATCTATTTTGACGTGCTGCTCCTGCGCATAATGGTTGAACTGGAGAGCATGCGGCTTAAGATGGTCTGGCAACAACTTGGTTTCCTGGAAGAAGGTCTTCAGGTGCGCTTCCTCTGCCAGGGTGCTCTCTCCGTCATAGTATTTCTCTAGCAGGCGTTCTATCGGTTCAAATGGCATAGTCTTCTAACTTTAAAAGTCCGTCGCGTACGCTTTTTCTGGCTCTGCTCAAGGTCACCCGGATGGCGTTGACGTTGGCGCCCGTGATTTGTTCAATCTCTGGGTAGTCGTAGCCCTCTACATCGCGCAGGTGCAGGATCAGGCGCTGTTGCTCTGGCAATAACTGGAGCAGTTCCTGCACTTTGCTTACTTGGTCTGCCAACTCATAACGTTGGTATGGGTTGGCTTCCTGAGCGCCCAGCTCCAAGTCCACCACGTCTACCATGTGCCTTTTTTTTCTGGACTTGATTCTGTCTAGGCACAGGTTCTTGGTGACGGTCATGGCAAACGCCTCAATGCTGGCGTAGGCGTGGAGCTTGTGCTTGTGGGTCCAGAGTTTCAGGAACACGTCCTGCAAGATGTCCTCCGCCTCTTCCTTGTTCTGCAACAGGAAGAGCGCCAGCCTATAAAGCTTCTGTTTGGCCGGGAGTACCTTGGTTTTAAACTCTTGTAAATCCATTCAATAACAAAGACGACGCAGGCGGCAGGTCATTACAGCCTTTTTGAAATTTTTTTATTTTTTTCTGGAAGATGGAAGCGAAATACCCTTTTAGGGTATCTAAAAGAGGTTTCTGTCTGGGAAGATGCAGATAATTTAGCCGGAAAGAAAGACTCCGTTTTTGGCCCGATTTCCAGAAAACAGGCTAAAAACGGCTTTTGCGTGCCTAAGGCCACTAGCTACTTATTTGCGAGGATTGCGCTGGAAACTCCACCGTAAATCTCTTATCTTTATGGTCTTACTTTTGGAATCCCCCTATGAGTCCCCGCTTTTTACTTACCCTGCTTTTCTTTTTTACGCTTTTACCAGGCTTTGGCCAGACGGCGCAGGAGTATTTGGGCAGAGGAGCGGCTAAGCTGGAGAAAGGTCTCTTTGACGATGCCATTGTAGAGCTGGATAAAGCCATCGCCCTGGACTCTCTTAACGCCTTAGCGTACTATCACCGCGGTAACGCCAAGTTTGACAAAGAAGCCTTCAACGCCGCCAAGGCAGATTACAGGAAAGCCATCCAGCTCAATCCCAACATCGGCTCGGCTTATTTTAACCTGGGCGTGATTGCGTTTAAGGGTGGTTTTTACCCGCAGGCAAAAGAGAAGTTTGACGAGACTCTCATCTACCAGAAAGATAACGTGACGTGCTACTACATGCGCGGGCTGGTGAACCATGAGCTGGGCCAGTACAACGCCGCCATCGCAGATTTGGATTACGCCCTGGCCCTGGACCCCACCTATTATGACGCGCTAGCCCAACGCGGGCATACCAAAGCCTATTTGCAAGATTTTGACGGCGCCTTACAAGACCTAGAAAAAGCCATTGCCTTAAACAACAACCTGGAGTTTGCCTATGCCTACCGTGGGTATGTGCATTATAAACGGGAAGAATACAAAGAGGCGTTGCAAGACCTGGACCAGGCCCTGGACATCAATGAAGATTTAACTGTTGCCTACTTGTATAGAAGCCACGTGAAAGCCGTCCTCAAAGACAAAAGAGGCGCCTACCAAGACATGGCCAGCTCAGATGACGAAGGCTGGGAAGAGGAAGATCCTATAATTTGGGAATAACTCAGCACACTACCGCCATTTCAATACAAGATTCCGTTTTTAGCCTGTTTCTCATAAAACAAGCCAAAAACGGAGTTTTTTGTTTAGATCTACCTTACCTGAATAGTCATGGATTGTTCTTTACCCGATGCAGAACACAAGACCACTTTATAGGTTCCTCTAGGCAAGGCCAACGCCGGAGCGTCTAAGGCATTTTCAATCTCCACTACATCTACCGGTACGGCATTGGCAGGCTCACCTGCTTTATAAGCCAAGGCTAGAACTGGATACCCCAACGTGATTTGTTTTTTAGTCAATTTGTAAGGCTTTCTACCTTCCAGCCACACCCAGTGGGGACGGCCGTTGATACGCTTGGTTTTAGGGTGCACCACCACTACATCAACGGTGCGCTCAGAGCCCGTTCCCGTGAAAGGTGCTTTGGTGGTTTTGTTGAAGTACACTGCCGGGTACGGCACCTTGGACAGTTGCAGGAAAGGCTCATCAAACCGAGGCGCGCTGGTAGGTGTTAAGCTTTCCTGGTCCACGGTGAACGGGTCCAGGCCGGTGAACTCCTTCAGCCTACCGGCCATGGCTTTCTCCCAGGCTGGTGACGGACCTTCATTGGCGTGGTCAAACCCGCAGTGGATAAGCATCTTGGCCTTGGGGTCTTTCTGAAGCATCTGCTGGATGTTGCGGGCCTGCCCAATCTCGCGCTCCCTGCCGTTGCCTTCGCTGTCATAGCCAAACACGGTGTAGCCTAACCGCAGTGCCTCTCTTATTAGGTTGCCCATTTGTGGTTCTTTGGTATAGTAACCGCTTGTCTGCACGGGGTATTTTCGTTGGTTGAGGAGGCCGTCGTTTTGGTCCAGCGCTTCCAGCGCCAGGTAGCGGTAGCCCTGCTGGTACAAATCTGCCAGTAGACTTTGCGTGAAGGCCCGGTGTAAAGGATTATGATGCGACTCATTGATGATGAACAACTGGTGTTTTTTGGCCTGCTCTAGTAAATAGGTCTTGGCTGGGCTGGGCGTGTAGGTTTTGAACAAGGCGCTGTCCTGGCCCGAGACTTTTCGCCGCATGGTAGGATATTGTGCATCCCACACCTGCAAAGCCTGTGCATAATGCCCGGCAAACGAATATTCCCAAGCGCCTTTCTGGTGTTTCCAAGGCACGGTGTCCGTTTTTATCTGCTGGTCAATCTGGCCAGATAAGCGGTAGGTATCGGGCTTAGTTTGCGCTGACGCGGAGAGCGTGCCCAAAACTAAAAACAACGGAAGTAGGAGATGTGCTTTCATAGGAAACGGCTAAGGAAAGCACAAAGGAAAACCATCTACCAGTCCTGCGCTTGTATTTTTCAGACAGCGGCTACTTTTCTTGCACAAACTGGAAGATGAGCTTATCATTTGCCATCGTGTCAATGGAGCTGAAAAAGGTGCTGGGATTGGAGCCGGTGAACTGCTTGTAGACCTTGTTAAAATAAGCTTGGTCATAGAAGTTGCTGGCGTAGCCCAGTTGGGTAAGTTTTTGGAACTGCGCATCTACCAACTTGTTGTTGAGCGAATGCCTGAACCGCGCCACCTTGCGGTAACCCACCGGCGAGATGCCCACATGCTTCTTGAACAATCTATGGAAGGTTCTGGGGTGTAGTTTTAAATGTTGGGCTATTTCCTCCACGGGCAGTTCCTCGTCAAACTGCGTGAGCAGAGTGATTGCCTCCTGCAATACCTCATACTCCGGGAAAGGCCGGTACACGCTCAGTAGAAAGTCTTCCAAGGTTTGCGCGCGCTCCGTGTTGTCTTGGGTAGCGTAGAAAGCGTTTAAAAACTGGTGATATTCAGGGAGGGCATCCCAGGCGGTGAACAGCTGTGAGTCTTTGGGCGCCACTTCCAGAAAAGGCACCGACAGGAAATGATTAAGCCCTAAGGGATGAAAGATAATGGTGACTTTGTCTAACCGGCCTTGCAAGTGCGCGCGCAAGGGGAGTTCGCGCATGCCCTGCACAATGGCCAGGTTCGGTTGGCTGGGGTCTTCAAAGACGCGGGTGTGGTAGTCTTGTATCTGGCACTTGGCCTTCTGGTGAATGTTTAGAACCGTGTTGGTGCTCGGGAAGGCGTAATACTGCGTCTCAAACTGGCTGGAATCAGTCTTCAGGAAATAGTAGTATTGCAGGTGTTTCTGCAACAGCGGGTGTCGGGGCGTAAAAGGAGTGGGCTGGATCTCCATGGATTAAAAATAGAAAATCTGAGTCAGTCGTTTTCGGGCTGTTTTCCAGGAAGTAGGCCAAAAACGCTACACCAAGGCGCGTCGCACAAAGAACCCCGACACGGCGCTCACGCCGCCTACCAAACCACCCAGCATCACCGTCACCACCAGCAACACCCACGGCGACCCAACGGTGAACATCTCTGCCACGCGCGTACTCAAAATCCCATCACTCATTATCTGCCAGAACAGCGCCGCGCCTAGCCACGTGAGACCCACTCCCAAGAAGCCCGCCGTAAAGGCCTGTCCGCCTCTATGCGCTTTCCAGAAAGCCAACGCAAAACACACCACCGGCACGCTCCACCAAGGCAGAAACAACTGGGCAATCAGGCTGAGAATAAGAACGAGGAGGAAGAGCATATGCGTGAAAATTTGAGTGGTCGTTTTTGGGCTGTTTTAGGGGAAAGAGGCTGAAAACGGAATAGGGTTACGGCATTAAGAGAATGTCAATGAGAACCTGGTTGCCTTCTCGCCATTTGAGCCAACCTGTTACAGGTTCTTTGCACTTCTGTATAAAGGTATGGCAGGGCTCGCCTTCATATGGGTTTCGCTCTTTATTGTAAAAGCAATCATATGTTACTTTCACCCAGTCTCCTGTTACTTCTTGGGGGCAGAACATCTCATGCCCTTTCGGAATTTCTATTGACTTTGACGACTTATTAGGTGCTTGTTTAACCTCTTGTTTATACGTGTTGGTACTAGCCAGGTCACCTGTTTTCCTTCTTATCCCAAAAGAATTTAGTATGTATTCTTCCCAGGTTTCAAAGCGATAGTCTTTTGTTTTAGGAAAGTATTTTACTTGATCAGCGTTCGCCAGAACCTTGTAATATCTGCTAGTTTCTTGGAGACATACAAAATGAAAAATACTGTAATCTGGAAAATAGAACTTGGAGCAAACAACATTGGATGGTGTCTCACTAGAATCTGTGTTCCACCTAACATATCTTTTGGTTAGCAAGCTGTCATGGAACAATTCAAAAATGGCAGGAGCACTAACCAGCCCGATGCCTAGTGTAGGGGTTTCATTTTCATCCTGGCAGTCTGTATTGGTTGTTTGTGCTTCTTCTTTAAGAAGAACTTCATATTCTTTATAAGTGGATTCTGATACAGAAATAGGTTGTTCTTGTGTAAGGGGCGCTTTCTCAGATTGCCGGCAAGAAGCAATTACAAAACAGAATAAGAGAATGAAGAGTAGTCTGTCCATCATTTGAATATAATTACTTCTTCCCCTTCATCACCCAAACCACACCTGTCTTCTCTTTCCTATCCTCAGCAGACTTCAAGAATAACAGTTCATGCAGTTTGCCTAAACGCCAGTCTTCTATCAGGTTGTCATAGAATTTACTTCCAGGATTGCCGCTTTGGCCGCCGGGGTACACGCCGTAGGCTTTCACCTGCGGACCCATTTCTACCACCATGCGCCAAGACGGGCCGTGACTTCCGTTGAGGGCGTTAATGGAGTTGGCGCTCCCGCCCGCAAACAGCTTCTGCCCGAAGCCCGGTAACCGTGCCATGTGCCCAATGCTGGAGTTCTTGTGATGTCCCCACTGCCATTGGTCATTCACGGCGCCGTAGTCTTTGGTCAGGCTGTCCACTGCTTGGGTAAAGGACAGCCAAATGACGTCCTGCATGGTCTCCTTTTGCGGCGTAGAAATGTTGTCAAACCATTTGGCGGTGGGTTCCTGTAACAGCATCTGCACGGTCCTGTCACGGGCCGGTACCTTGAAATTCTCCACGGGGAACTCGTCTCGCCAAGTGTTTCTGCTAAGCGCTTGCCACCATTCCTCAAATAATGAAGGCGCAACGGATTCTGCCACATACTGGTACTTCCAGGAACGGAGTGCTTGATAGGCTTTCTGCTGAGCTGGCGTAAAAGCTGTAGAATCTAGGTTGTTCAACAACGTAGGCAGTACGTTTTGCGCATGCACATTAAAATTATCTAGTTGCAAACGCTGGAAGCTGTCGGGTACGGCCTTGGTCATGGCGGCTAGCCGTTGGTTAATGCGGGCACTGCGCTCATACCCGGCAAACGATGCCCCCAAATAATAAGGATAGTCTTTGGGAGACACCGGCGATTGGTTGGCTGAACTTACAAACCCTCTTGCCGGGTTCAAGACCTGCGGTACTTGGTCCATGGGAATCCAGCCTTGCCAGTCGTGGGTGGGGTTGGTGCCGTCCAGTAGATATTGGCCCTGGCCTTTCCATTTGTTGGGGAAGAGCCCGTTAGAGATGATGGCAATGTTCTGGCTGTCAGCGTAGACGAAGTTGAAGGCCGGGGCCGCCCAGGTGGTCAGCGCTTTCTTGAAGGCCGGGTAGTTGGTGGCGCGGTTCACGCCGTGTAAGGCCATCAGTTCGTTCTGGGTGTCATGAGCCGTCCAGCGCAGGGCGTGGCCAATGGGCGTCGTGCCTTTGCGGTACGGTTCCTCATTGGGTAGATAAGCCACTGGCCCGTGGTGCGTGTACAGCACTGTGTCTATTTTGGAGTCCTTGCCTTTGATTTTGATTTCCTCCAGCACACGGGTGATGGGCTTCCATTGGTTGTCGTGCCAGTATTCCCGACGCGTGGCGTCCTTGAATCTGACTTCGTACCAGTCTAGCACATCTGAGCCTACGTTGGTCATGCCCCAGGCTATGTGCTCATTAAAGCCTATGCCCACGCCCGGCGCACCCGGAATAATCACGCCATACACGTTCACGCCTGGCGCATGCAACTGCACCGCGTGCCAGATAGACGGCAAACTCAAGTTCAAGTGCGGGTCTGAAGCCAGCAAAGGATAGCCGTTGGCAGTACGCGCGCCGGTTACGGCCCAATTGTTACTGCCCAGGTTTTCGGGCTTCTGCCGTTCTAAGGTATGAGATGCCAAACCGGCCACAAACTCTGCCGGCGTAGTTGGAATGGGCAAAGGCTTAAAGCTTTGCGGCGTGCCTACCGGAATAATGGGTTCTTCCCTAAAAGGATACTCCGGAAAAAGGTCTTGCATGACGGAAGTCCCATATTTGCGCAGGTTGTTGGTCATGCGCAAATCATCAGAGAAACCGGTCATATCATAGGCCAACATCTTCAGCAAGAGCGCCGTCTTCAAAGGCGTCCAAGCCTCTGGCGCGTATTTCAGGAGTTTGTATTCCAGTGGGTAGCCCCTTGGTGAAAGCTGTTGAATGTAAGCGTTCACCCCGGCGGCGTAGGCGTCTAGCAAGGCTTTAGAAGCAGGGTCAGAGCCGAATTTTTGCAGAGACTCCCTGGCAGATTTCATCATGCCCATACGGCGCTGGTACTGGTCCATAGCCAGGGTTTGGTCCCCGATAATCTCAGAAAGCCTACCAGCCGCGGCGTGCGTCATGAACTCCATCTGCCAGAGCCGGTCTTTGGCCGTGACGTACCCTTGGGCTAGGTACAGGTCATGGTCGTTCTGCGCGAAGATGTGCGGCACCCGCAAGGAGTCAAACCGAATCTGCACCGGCGCCCGCAGTCCCTCAATGGTCAGTTCCTCAGACGTAAAGTCCCCGTCCCGTTCACTGTTCACCCAGAAACCTTCATACGGACTCAGAAACGAGCCCATGGCCGGCACCACGCCATAGGTTCTGTTGAGACCATAGATTACCAGTACTGCAAGGAAGGTGGCCAGAGCCGCTTTCAACCATTTCATAGAAGCAGAAAACAAAAGGATGCGTCCTGAAAGATAGCCGTTCCGCCTTCAGCGGACAATTAAAAATTAGAAATTAAGAATTAGAAATTGGATGACGCATTCCGTCCCCCTTTGAAGGGGGTAAGGTGATGATAAGGACGGTTGCATAGCAAAGAACTGTTACTAAACGCAGATTCTCCCCTTGAGGGGGGCGAAGGGGGTGTTTACACCAGCAGATAAATTATGCAATGCGTGAGAGACAAGGCGGTGCCTGGTCTCTACATCGTCTCCAACGTCCCCTCATCCTAACCTTCCCCCTCAGGGAGAAGGGACTTCGTTTATCCGTTTTTGGCCTATTCCCCAGAAAACAGGCCAAAAACGCCATTCAAAGAAAAAGCCGAAGCGGTGGGCTTCGGCTTTTCTGTTATCTAAATGAGAAGGATTAAATGTCTCCTTTGGTTTTGGTAGTGCCTTTGATGGGTTGGCGTCCTCCTCTGCCTTGGCCTTGCTCCATCTGCTTGGCGAGCATGGCAGCAAACTTCTCCTGTTGGGCGGGCGTCAGGATGGCGTTGATTTCGAGGGCGCGTTTCTGGGCTTGGGCTTGCATGGCCTGGCGGTCTGGACGGGTACCAGGTGTGCGCAGTTTATCCATTTCCTGCACAGAGGCCGTCACAATGGCGGTGATTTTAACCGTCTGCTCTGGGGTAAGGTCCAGTTGCTTCTGGTAGCGCTGTACCTGGGCCTGGGCGCGTTGCTCGGCGGTGAGGGTGGCTCTGGGGTTGCTGGAGTTAGTTTGTTGCGCGAAGGCGGTGGTGCCCATCAAGAAAAGTACAAACGCAAAGGCCAACCGGGTTACTTTCTTAAATGTCATCATACTAGATAAGGGGATTAAAGGGTTTACAGCTTAGAACGCGAAACCGACCAAAGGTTAATATACACCCAAAAATTTATTTCTAGAGGCAAGGCAATCAGGTCAATAGAATTGATTTCCATTTTTTTGAGTTAATTTTAAGGACGATTCACTTTTTGAGTACGCCAAACCAACCAAACGGACCCTTACTTTTTTTAACGCTTTTTGAATGAAACGCTTATTGTTGAGTACCCTGTTGCTGGGTGCCGGCCTTACCGCCGCCGCGCAGAGCAACAAGATTGCCTTCACAGAATACGACCTGCCCAACGGTCTGCACGTGATTCTGCACCAAGACAAAACCACCCCTACCGTTGCCGTTACCATGATGTACCATGTGGGCTCCAAGAACGAAGACCCGCGCCGCACCGGTTTCGCGCATTTCTTTGAGCACTTGATGTTTGAAGGCTCTGAGAACGTGGAGCGGGGCAAATACATCAACATGATTCAGAGCGCGGGCGGGGCCGTGAACGCCAACACTTCCTTTGACCGCACCTACTACTACCAGATTCTGCCGTCCAACCAACTGGCCCTGGGTCTTTGGATGGAAGCTGACCGCCTCAAGTCTGCCAAGATTGACCAGCAGGGCGTAGAAACCCAGCGTCAGGTAGTCAAAGAAGAGAAGAAGCAGCGCATTGACAACCAGCCCTACGGCACCTTGCTGGAAAACACGTTCTCTACGGCGTATTCGGTGTTTCCGTACCGTTGGACGCCCATTGGCTCTGCACAGTACATTGATAAAGCGTCTCTACCGGAGTTCATGAACTTCTACAAGACCTACTATGTGCCCAACAACGCTACCCTCACCATTGCCGGAGATTTGGACGTGAACCAGACCAAGGCGTGGGTGGAGCAGTATTTTGGCAGCATTCCTAAAAGCAACATTCCCATCATTAGACCCAGCGTCACCGAGCCTGCCCAGATGGAAGAAGGCCGCCGCGTGATTTTTGATAACATCCAGTTGCCAGCCGTCATCCAGGCCTATCACATTCCGGCGCAGGGCACCCCAGATTCTTACGCCATTAACTTGTTGACGACCCTATTATCAGGTGGACAGAGCTCACGCCTGAACAAGGCATTGGTAGACAACCAGCAGAAAGCGGTGCAAGTAGCCTCTATCCCCATGCCCTTGGAGCACCCGGGCTTGTTCATCAACCTAGCCATTGCCAACATGGGCGTAGATGCGCAGGAATTGGAGCGTGCTCTAGATACAGAAATTGAACGCGTGAAAACCGAGCCCATCACGGAGCAGGAGTTCCAGAAACTGCGCAACAAGATTGAAACCGAGTACATCAACGGCATTTCTACCCTAGAGGGCCGCACCGAGAAGTTGGCTACCTATCACATGCTTTACAAAGACACCAACCTCATCAACACCGAGCTGGGCAAACTGCTGGCCGTGACCAAAGAGGACATTCAGCGGGTGGCTAACCAGTACCTCACCAAAGAGAACCGTGTGGTGTTGCATTACCTGCCAAAGGGTAGATAATTTGAAGATGTGCAGATTTGAAGATTTGAAAATGAGCCGAATAAGAGTGCTGTTTCAAGCCTTCAATAGTTTTAGTTTTTAGTTTAGATTTCGATGAAAAGATATATTTCCATTTTCTGTTTAGCCCTTTCTGCCGCGGTAGTAGGCGTGGCGCAGGCACAGCAAACACCACCGGCGGCCGGTCCCGCTCCTACCATTCAGTTAGGTAAGTATGAGTCGTTTGAGTTGTCCAATGGCTTAAAAGTGTACGTGGTAGAAAACCACCAACTGCCCAAAGTGGCCATGAGCCTGGTACTAGACCGCGACCCTCTGCTGGAAGGCGACAAAGTAGGCTTGACCTCGGCGGCCGGTTATCTCATGCGCAGTGGCACCGCCTCCCGCCCTAAAGACAAACTAGACGAAGAAGTAGATTTCATTGGTGCAACCTTGAACACCAGCGCCGCCGGTTTCTCGGCGTCTGCCCTTAAAAAGCACTTGCCCAAATTGATGGAGCTGGCCGCAGACGTGACCTTGAATCCGCAGTTTAACCAGGCAGAACTAGACAAGTTCAAGAGACAGATGCTCTCTAACCTGGCCGCGGGCAAGAACGATCCTGTCACCATGCAGCAGAACCTGCAACAGGCACTGTTGTTCGGGAAGAGCCATCCGTATGGCGGCGTCATGACCGAGAAGACGGTGGAAAACATCACCCTGGCAGATGTGCAGAAGTACCACGCTACCTACTTCAGACCAAACATTGGCTATCTGGCCATTGTGGGCGATGTGACGGTGAAGGATGCCAAGAACTTAGCCAAGCAGTATTTTGGTAAATGGAAGAAAGGGGATGTGCCCAATGCCAACTATCCGGCACCTACGGCATTGCAAGGAAACCGAGTAGCCTTTATTGACCGTCCTAACGCAGTGCAGTCCCAAATCTCGGTGACTTATGCGGTAGACCTGAAGCCCAACAACCCAGACGTCATTGCAGCTACCTTATTGAACAACATCCTGGGTGGTTCTTTTGCGCGCCTGGATGCCAACCTGCGCGAGAAGCATGCTTATACCTACGGCTCCAACTCGTCCCTTTCGGCAGATAAACTGACAGGCTACTTTACCGCCTATGCCAGCGTACGCAACCCAGTAACAGATAGCGCTTTCACCCAGATTCTATTTGAGATGGACCGCCTGCGCAAAGAACCGGTACCTGCGCAAGAGTTGCAGAAAGTACAGAGCATGATGACGGGTTCCTTCGCGCGTTCTTTGGAGAACCCTTTGACGGTGGCCATGTTTGCCATCAACACCGCCCGTCACGGCTTATCTAAGGACTATTACGCCAATTACCTGAAGAGCGTAGCGACCGTGACCCCGGCAGACATTCAGCGCGTGGCCCAGAAGTACCTGCAGCCAGAGAATGCGCATTTATTGGTGGTGGGCAATGCCCGTGAGGTAGCCGGTTCCTTAAAACGCTTTAACACTAGTCAGCCCATTGCCTATTACAACGCGTTTGGTGAGAAGACAGAGGCGCCCATCAACTCGCTTCCGGCGGGCGTGACGGTGCAAAGCGTGCTGGCGTCTTACATAAAGGCCATTGGCGGCCAGGCCAACCTTGAGAAAGTAAAGGACCTTACCTTAAAGCGCACCATGAAAGTGCCGGGCGGTGAATTAGCCGTAACCCAGCAGCAGAAAGGCTTTGACAAACTGTTGCTGACCACTAAATACATGACCGATGAGCTGAACCGCGTGACGGTGAATGGCAACCAGGGTGCTATCACCTCGCAAGGGCAAGTGAAGGAGCTAAGTGGCGTAGAGATACAGGACCAAAAGCTGGAAGGTATTCTATTCAGCGTGCTTAACTATGGCAACCTGGGCGTACAACTGGCCCTCAATACCATGGAAAAGGTAGAAGGCCGCGATGCCTACAAGCTGGAGCTGACCCTGCCCAGCGGTAAAAAATCCTTCCATTACTTTGACGCAGAAACCAGCCTGAAAGTACGCGAGGTAGCCACTGAGCAAACCTCTGTAGGCACCGCCAACCAAACCACCGACCTGAAAGACTACCGCGAAGTGAACGGCATCAAGTACCCGCACCAGATTGACCTGCACATTGGCGGCCAGGTACTCACTTCAACTGTGACCAGCATTGAAGTAAACAAGAACCTGAAAGACGATTTGTTCAAAGTGAAGTAAGCCATTCTTTCTAAGTTAATTTCCGCTCTCGTTTTTGGCCTGTTTTCATGAAAACAGGCCAAAAACGAGAGCGGTTTTTTTGTGTCTAGTCTAAACTTGAGGAAAATGCTCAGACCAGCAATTCTTGAACTCTCACTGCTTTCCTCTTTTGTCATCCTGAAAGGACCTTGTGGGAAAGCTAGACGGGCAGTGGCTATACGCACTGCTTGCGTTTTCAGCCTCTTTTCTGAAAAACAGCCTGAAAATGCATTTACCTGCTTCAAGCTTATAGCTTGGAGCTAAATATGGCGCAAGTTTTCAACTTGCGTGCATCAGCGGCAGAAACAGCAAGTTTGTAAACTTGCTCATAAGCTACCCACAAGTTGCCGCTTCGCTCAAACTTGCGGGAGTTGTCACTTAGCAACCGTCATTACAACTTGCCCACAAGGTCCTTTCAGGGTGACAGAAGAAAAGGATTGCCAACCCATAGATAGTATGAGTTGCCAAATCCAGATTACACAATGAGCACCATTTTTTACTTCATCTTTTGGTAGCTTTTACTTGTGCACCTCTCCTCGTTTTTAGCTCGTTTTCTCAGAAACAAGCCAAAAACGAAAACCCTATTCCCTGCCTGAAAACTACCTTGATATAGCACTACCTACTTGACCACATCTGGACTGGATTGTCCACTTCTGGACAGTAGGTTGCGATGAAATAGTTTGTAAATCACTGAAAAACAAATATTTATAAGTTGGCACGGCGCTTGGATACAAAATGGTACCAAACCTGTATTAAAATGGATAGAGAATTACCACAAACCGTTGTTCAGCAAGCCAAGCGCCGCCGCCTTTGGGTGATAGGTGCCGTGGTGGCAACTGTGTTGCTGGGAGTGTTGGGCTTCCGGCTTTTGCTAGAGACCAGAGTGGCGAAATCTGAATTACGGTTTGCCACGGTAGAGGTAGGCGCGGTGGAAGCCTCGCTCACCGCCACCGGTACCGTGGTCCCTGAGAACGAAGAGGTCATCACCAGCCCCATCCAAGCCAAGATAGAACGCGTGCTCCATACCCCCGGCGACCAAGTAACCGCTGGCGAATCTTTGCTTCAACTAGACAAACAACTGGCCCAAACCTCTTTTGAAAAACTGAGAGACGAGCAGCAACTCAAGCAGAACAAGACCGCGGCGGTAGAAAACGACCTGAGAAAGAATGTGAACCAACTCCGCTCCCGCTACGCCGTGCAAGAAGTGCGCGTGAAAAGCTTACAAGCCGCTCTGGCAGACGAACAATATTTGCTCTCTATTGGTGGTGGCACTAAGGAAAACGTGAAGAAAGCCGAGCTGGATTTGAAAGTAGCCAACCTGGAGCTGAACCAACTGCAGCGCCAGATCAAAGACGAGCAAGAAGCCGCCCGCATAGGCATGAAAGACGTGGGCTTTGAGCTGGAGATGAAGCGTCGCGACATCGGACAGTTACAGCGCCAACTAGACCAGGCAGACGTGAAAGCTTCGCGCAAAGGCGTGGTAACCTGGGTGAACGAAGAGATTGGCGCCACCGTCAACGCCGGTGAGCCACTGGCCCGCGTAGCCGACCTGAGCAGCTTCAAAATCAAAGCCACCATCTCAGATACGTACGCCGAGCAATTGAAAGTAGGCGGCCCCGTGACCGTGCGCATCAACAATACGGATTTGCGCGGGGAGATTGCCAACATTCAGCCTAAGGTGGAGAATGGCATCATCACCTTCTATGTACGTTTGCAAGAGAAAAATCACCAGGCTTTGCGGTCTAACCTACGGGTAGAGGTGTTTGTGCTCACAGACTTCCGGCCAAATGTATTGCGCGTGAAAAATGGACCTTTCTATACAGGGGCCAAGGAGCAAGCCGTGTTTGTGGTGCAAGGAGACAAAGCCATCCGCCGGACGCTGAAGACCGGAGCCAGCAACTTTGACTTCGTGGAACTGCAGGGAGACATCGCCGCTGGTGAGCAGATTATCTTCTCCAATACCAAGGAGTACGCGCATCTCAAGGAGCTTCATATCACCAACAACTAGGTCGCGTCATGAAAAAGACATTCCTTTCTTTAGTTGCGCTAGTGCTACTGGTCCAAACTACGCAGGCACAACAGCCGGGCCGACAACTGACCTTGCAGGAGACCATTGACCTGGCACTTAAATCTTCTATTGGTGCCAAGCAGATTGCTACCAACAAAACCAGCAGTTACTGGCAGTACCGCACCTTCAAAGCCAATTACCTGCCGCAACTTTCTTTGACGGGTACGGTGCCTAATATGTCCAGAAGCATTGTGCCAGTAGTGCAGCCAGACGGAACCACAGATTTCAGGGCGGTATCCATCAGTAACTCAGAACTGGCTTTGACGGCCTCGCAGGCAGTAGGCGTTACGGGCGGACAGTTTTTTGTGACTACGCAGAGCCAGCGTTTTGATGATTTTAACCAGGACCAACGCCGTTACAATTCGTTTCCGGCCATCATTGGGTTCAGTCAGCCGTTGTTTGGCTACAACCAACTGGCTTGGGCCAAGAAGATTGAACCGCTACGCTATGAAGAGGCCGAGCGCCAATACCTGGAAGATAGAGAGACCTTGGCCACAACCGCCACCCAGCGTTTCTTTGAAGTGCTTTTGCAGCAGGTGAATTATGACATCGCGTCTAAGAATGTGGCCAACAACCAAGCCCTGTTCAAGGTAGCCGAAGAGAAGTACCGCCTAGGCCGCCTATCCCGCAATGAATTGTTGCAATTGAAACTGAGCTTGATGAACGCGCAATTGGCGCAAGCCGAGGCCTCCACCGAGTTGAAAACCGCTACCATGCAATTTGCTGCTTATGTGGGTTTACCGCAGGGCGAAAGAATTACGGTGCTTGCGCCAGAGGAAGCCCCTACTTTACTGGTAGACGAGCAGGCCGCCTTAGACCAAGCCAAACAAAACCGCAAAGAACGCTTCCAAAACCAGCGCAAGGTCTTGCAGGCTCAGGAAGACGTAGCCGAGGCGCGAGGCAAAGGCGGTTTCAACGCCAACTTGTACGCCACCTTCGGGTTGACCAAAAGCGCGAATAACTTTGGAGAGAGTTTTGCCCAGCCCGAAAACCAACAGCAGGTGACCTTGGGCTTTAGCGTGCCGCTGGTAGACTGGGGGCAACAAAAAGGAAGAGTGAAAACGGCGCAAGCGCAACTGCAACTCACCCAATACACTGTGGAGCAAGAGCAGACTGCCTTTGAGCAAAGCGTTTTAACCCAGGTGAACCAGATAGAATTGTTGAAAGAGCGCCTTCGCATCACCGCCGCCGCAGACTCCATTGGCCAGGAACGCTATGACATCACCAAGGCCACGTTTCTGGTAGGCCGCATCAGCATCACCGACTTGAACATCGCCCTGCAAGAAAAAGACCAGGCCCGTCGTGCCTTCATCTCCGCGTTGCAGGATTTCTGGGTGGCTTATTACCGCCTGCGGGCCCTTACTTTATATGACTTTGAACGCGGCCAGCCATTACTAGCCAAAGAGTAACTGTTTTTGGCCTCTTTTCCGGAAATCAGGCCAAAAATGACAGCACGCATATCGTCCCCCTTCAAAGGGGGACGAAGAAGTACCTGATTGGAAAGAAAAAATAGCACATCAGCACATTAAATCATTAGCACATTAAAACTATGATACAGTTATCTAACATTGAAAAAGTCTACCGCACCAAGACAATAGAGACGGTAGCCCTCAACTGCGTGAACCTGCACGTGGAACGCGGCGAGTTTGTGTCCATCATGGGGCCCTCGGGCTGCGGCAAGTCCACCCTGCTCAACATCATGGGCCTGCTGGACGAGCCTTCTGCCGGACAGGTGGTGATTGACGGACTTCCCGTGAAAACGCATTCTGACAAGCAACTGGCCAAACTGCGCAATGAGAAGATCGGCTTCGTGTTTCAGAGTTATCACTTAATCCATGACCTATCTGTGGTGGACAACGTGGAACTGCCCTTGCTGTACCGCAACATCTCAGGTTCAGAGCGCCGCAAACGGGCGTTGGAGGCCTTGGAGAAAGTAGGCTTGAGCACCCGCACCCGTCACTTCCCAAGTCAGTTGTCGGGTGGTCAGCGTCAGCGCGTGGCTATTGCGCGGGCCTTGGCTGGCAATCCAGAGATCATTCTGGCAGATGAGCCTACCGGTAACCTGGACAGCGTAATGGGTGAGGAGATCATGGACATCCTGTTAAGATTGAACAAGGAGGAAGGTACCACTATTGTGATGGTGACGCATGATGAGCACATGGCCCACAAGACCAGCCGCCTCATCAGGTTCTTTGACGGACAGCAGGTGGCAGATTCTTTGGTTCTAGAAGCGCAGATTTAAGACCACGGCCATGTTAAAGAACTACATAATAATTGCCTGGAAGGTCTTGCAACGGCGCAAGTTCTTCACCTTCATCAGCCTCTTCGGGATCAGTTTTACCTTGATGGTTTTGATGGTGGTGACCTCATTGTTTGACCATGTGTTTGGTCCGCAGATGCCCGAGCGTAATTCTGACAAACTGCTTTTTGTGAACATGATCCGGCAGGAAGGAGAAGAAGGAAATAGCATGAGCGGTCCGCCCAGTTATTACTTTCTGGACCATTACGTGAAGAAACTGCAGACGCCAGAGAAGGTCTCCATCAGCTCAGTCTTCACGCCTTTGAACAGCTACGTGCAGAATAAAAAACTGGCTTTGGACCTTAAGCATACAGACCAGGCTTTCTGGGAGATTCTGGACTTTGATTTTGTAGAAGGCCGGGCCTTCGGCAAGACAGAACTGGACAATGCCAGCCACGTGGCGGTCATCAATGAAAACACGCGCAAGCAATATTTTGGGGGCGAGTCTGCTTTGGGAAAGACCATTGAGGTGAACCAGGTCAAATACAAAGTCATTGGTGTGGTGAAAGACGTGCCCGTGCTCAGAGTCCATTCTTACGCAGACGTGTGGGTGCCTATTACTTTGCGCCAAAGCGAGTTCAAGAACGATGATTTGCGTGGTATGTTCTTCGGGATTATTCAAGCAAAGAGTACTGGGGACCTTTCTGCGATCAAAGACGAATACGCCCGCATGATGACCCAGGTGAAAATCAAGGATCCCAAGCAAGGGACTACGCTCTATTCTTTCCCAGACACGCTCTTAGAAGCCTTTGCCCGAACGTCATTGGGCGGTGGCAGAGAGTCCAGCGTAGGTTTGTTTTATACCCTGCTAGCCATTGCGGCCTTTCTGTTCATGCTATTGCCTACCATGAACCTGGTGAACATCAACATCAGTCGTATTCTGGAGCGGTCCTCAGAGATTGGCGTGAGAAAAGCATTTGGGGCATCCTCTAAAGTGATTATCGGCCAGCTTGTGGTGGAGAATGTGTTTTTGACCTTCTTGGGCGGAATGCTGGGCCTCGTCCTTTCTTTAGGGGTTATGCAGTTAATCAACAACAGTGGCGTCATTGCCTATGCAGACCTGGGGCTTAATGTGAGGGTGTTTGCCTGGGGCATCTTGCTCTGTCTGGTGTTCGGGTTGATTTCTGGGGTTTACCCTGCTTATAAAATGTCACGCTTAAACGCCGTCGAGGCACTAAGAGGAGGTACAAAATGATACGCCATCTGTTTAAATTGATCTGGAACCGGAAGAAAAGTAACTTCCTGCTGATCTCTGAAATATTCTTTTCCTTTCTGGTGCTGTTTGGGGTCCTTAGCTTTGGGCTCTACAATTACCACAACTACCAAAAACCACTGGGCTTTACCCATGACGACGTCTGGTTGTTGACGTTACAAACCCAGTCAGATTCTACCGCAGAAAAACTAGCCGTGGAGGAACAAGTGATTCAACGCATGCGCAGTTTCCCAGAGGTGGAACAGGTGGCGTTCACCAGTGGCAATGCCCCATTCGCCTTTTCTTCCATGATGAACCGGCTTTCTTACGGCAACGTCAAAGACCTGGACGCCAACCAATATGACGTAGAAGACGCGTATAAAGACGTGTTGGGGTTAAAGATAGTACAAGGGCGTTGGTTCGGGCCGCAAGACGGCACCACTCTACATGAGCCCATTGTGATCAACCGCCAATTGCAAAAGGACTTGTTTCACGGCGAAGACCCCATTGGCAAGTTGCTTACTCCTATCAATGACTCGGTGCAGTACCGCGTGATTGGGGTGACAGACTACTTTAGAGCCTCTAGTGAGTATAGCCCAGAAGAAGGTGCTTTCTTCACTCGCATCAACAGACAGAAAGACCAAAGCACCTGGGGAAGCCTTTTGATAAAAGTCAAGCCGGGCACGGGAGTAGCCTTTGAAGAGAAGATGATGCGGGAGCTGGGATTGATTGCCAAAGGCTGGACCATGGACGTCTCTACCTTGGAGAAAATGCGCCAAACCAAATCAAGGCTTACCCTGGTGCCTTTGATAGCATTAGCTGTAGTCTGCGGGTTTCTGGTGTTCAACGTGGCTCTGGGTTTGTTTGGCGTACTGTGGTATAACATTAACAAGCGCACAGGTGAGATTGGCCTGCGCCGCGCCATGGGGGCCACCACGCGTCAGATCAGGGCTCAGTTTGTGGGCGAAGTGGTGGTACTGGCGTTCTTTGGCGTAGTGCTGGGCTTGTTGCTGGCCGTGCAGTTCCCCTTGCTGGACGTGTTTCAGGTTGCCTCTGGCATCTACTGGCAGGGCATGGCCTTGGCGGGACTGTTCATCTTCCTGCTGACCACGCTCTGCGCCCTATATCCCAGCCGACAAGCCTCAGGCATACAGCCGGCCGTGGCCTTGCATGAAGAGTAAAGCTTAGCGCTATTATGATTCATTGATGCGTTTTTGGCCTGTTTTTCAGAAAACAGGCCAAAAACGTTACCTTCATACTATCAATTGACCACCGTCTTATCTTTCTAGTGCCATGATTCTTATCATAGACGATGACGTTGCCGTACGGGCCTCCTTGAGTTTGCTGTTAAAGCAGGCAGGCTATGCCACGGTGCAGGCAGCCAACCAGCCCGAGGCGCTGCAGGCGGCGGCCAAACACCGGCCCCAACTCATGCTCATGGACATGAACTTCTCCATGGAGACCACCGGCGAGGACGGCTTGCAACTGTTAGGCCAACTGAAAAAACTCTACCCGGCTATTCCGGTGATCTTGATTACCGGTTGGGGTTCCATCAACCTGGCGGTAGAGGGCATCAAAGCCGGCGCCTCTGATTTCATCACCAAGCCTTGGAACAACGACTACCTGCTGCAGGCCATAAGAACGGCCATTGACCTGTCCCTGCCTGCCCGCGAAGCCGCCACCGATAAACTTACTCGCAAAAAGCTGGATGAGCTCTATGACTTCTCCATGATTGTAGGCGAAGACGCGGGTCTGTTACAAGTACTCCGCAACGTGGGCCAGATTAGCGCCACCGACGCCTCTATCTTGATTGAGGGCGAAAGCGGAACGGGCAAGGAACTCATCGCCGAGGCCATCCATAAAAACAGCCACCGCGCCAAGGCGCCTTTTGTGAAGGTGAACCTGGGCGGAATCTCGGCAAGTCTGTTTGAGAGTGAGATGTTCGGGCACCGCCGCGGCGCGTTCACAGACGCCAAAGCCGACCGTGTGGGCCGGTTTGAGATGGCTAACAAGGGTACCATTTTCCTGGATGAGATTGGCGAACTGGACCTGTCGAGCCAAGTGAAGCTACTGCGCGTGCTCCAGGACCGCACCTATGAGGTGTTGGGAGACAGCCGCTCGCGCAACTTGGACATTCGCGTCATCTGTGCCACCAACCGCGACCTACGCGAGATGGTCTTGGAAGGCAAGTTCCGGGAAGACCTTTATTATAGAATCAACTTAATCACGGTACGCCTGCCCGCCCTGCGCGAACGTCCCCAGGATATTCCCCTGCTGGTGCAGCACTTCGTGAACAACCTCAAGAAAACCTACCACAAGCAAGAGCTGGAGGTAAGCGCCAAAGCCTTGGCCTGGCTAAAGGAGCAGCCTTTGCCCGGCAACATCCGCGAGCTAAAGAATCTGGTAGAGCGCACGGTGCTGGTGTCTGGCAAGAGCCTGCTCACCGAGGAAGATTTCATGAACCAGATGCAAGGCGGCTTGCGCAAGCAGGAAGACAAAGCCTTGCCGTCTGTGGGTGCCATGACCTTAGATGAACTGGAGGCCAGCATGATCAAAAAGTCCATGGCCCATTATAATAACAACGTGAGCAAGGTGGCCAAAGCCCTGGGCGTGAGCCGAGGTTCTTTATACAGAAGGCTGGAGAAGTTTAACATTCCGTATGACGCTGCGGAGTAAGTTCATCCTCACCGTTGTGCTGCTGTACCTGGCCATGGGCGTGCTGGCCTGGCAGCTGTTGCGCTTTGACAAGGTGCTCTTTGTTGTGGCGGAGGCCTTGATTGTCATCAGTCTGGTGTTTACCTACCGGTTGTACATGTCCTTTGTACGGCCCATGAACTTGATTGCCGCCGGCGTAGAATCCATCAAAGACCGCGACTTCTCCATCAAGTTCATGGAGACGGGCCAGAAGGAAGTGGACCAACTCATTTCTGTCTATAACCAGATGATGGATGAACTGCGGCAACAGCGCGTGACCCAAACCGAAAAGCATTTCTTACTGGAACGCCTCATTGAAGCCTCGCCGTCAGGCATCATCCTATTAGATACCTATGACCGCGTGGCGGGCTTGAACCCAGCGGCGGCGCAACTGTTACAGACTTCGGGCCGGAACGTGGTGGGCAAAGCGCTTGGCGAGCTGCCCGGCCACTGGGGTAACTCTTTAGAAAGCATTCCCAAAGACGAACAACGCGTAATCAGGCCCAACGGCATCCAAACCTACCGCTGCCGCAAAATCAGGTTCCTGGATCGGGGCTACCATCGGTACTTTATCTTAATAGAAGAGCTCACCCAGGAACTCTTGGAGAAAGAGCGCAACGCCTATGAAAAACTCATCCGGATGATGTCGCATGAGATTAACAACTCCATTGGCGCGGTCAACTCCATCCTGCATTCCTTCTCCTATTTTTCGCCGCAGCTCAACGCAGACACCAAGCCAGACTTTGACGAGGCGCTACAAGTCTGCATTACCCGCAACCAGAACCTGGCGGGCTTCATGGCAAACTTCGCCAACGTGGTGCGCATACCCGTGCCGGTAAAGCGGCCTGTCTCTTTGCATGAGTTGTTGCAGGACATTCATACCCTCATGGGGCCTAGCTTTGAACAGAAGCAGGTAAGCTGGCACTGGGAGCTGGACCAAGAATCTCCTATGGTGGCCGTAGATGTGCAGCAGCTGGAGCAGGTCTTGATTAACGTGGTGAAGAATGCCTTGGAAGCCACAGAGCCGGGCGGTTGGGTGAAGGTGAGAACCAGTGCCAAGCCAGCGCAGCTGTTCATCCAGGACAACGGCAAGCCCATCACTCCCGAGGTGCAGGAAAAGCTGTTCTCGCCGTTCTTCAGTACCAAAGTGAACGGTCAGGGCATTGGCTTGACCATGGTGCGCGAAATCTTATTGCAGCACGGCTTCCGGTTCTCTTTGCAGACTGGCCAGGACGGGTTTACCACCTTTGCCATAGACTTCACGGAAGCATAAAGAGCCGCCCGTCGTTTTTGGGCTGTTTTCCAGGAAAGAGGCTAAAAACGACGGGCGGTTCTTGGTTGGTCTATTCTTAGTTAAACTTCTGGGCGTAGCCGCTTTGCTCAAAGAAGGCTTTGGCGTCCTTCATCTCCAGAATGTCTTTGATGGCCTGCTTCTTGTCCTGGGCTTTGTTGTAATAGGCTTCGCAGATTTTGTAGCCCATATAATAGCCTAAGTCAGCGGGGCGGTCTGGGCGTTCCTGGTTGCCGTTGCCAATCCAGTTATAGGCGCGTTGCAGGTACATTTCCTGCTTAAACTCTTTCCAAATCTGCCTCTCCCGCGGGTTGGCAAAGTCATGGATGCGCTTGTTGGTGTTCACCCCCGAAATCAGCTCGCCAATGAAATCGGCCATGCCTTCTGTTAAAGCATTTGCCAGGAGCGTGGTGTCGTTTTGGTTGGACTGAATGAAGTGGATCAATTCATGGGCAATAAGGGGCGGCACGTTGTGGACATAGTTGTAGTTGTTGCGCTCCCAGAGGTTGAGCTCGTGCAGGGGCACGTCTTCTGTGCGCGAGAACTGGTCAATGCCAATCAACAGGCCATTGTCTGAGGCCGTGCCCGCTGAGTTATAGCGCCCAATCACAAAATACACGTTGGGGAAGGTAGCCGCCGGGTACAGCTCCTTCATCTTCTGGAAGCTCTGGTAAATGGCCGGCTTCATGGCGTCTACCTGCAAGGTGTTCTTCCGGATGGCCGGGAAGAAGGCCTGCTTGTTGTTGAGGTTGTTCAGAAACAGTTCTACAGAGCTAATCTTGTTCTGGAAGTAGTCCTGCAAACCCACAGAGGCCTTACCGAAGTACTGCTGCTCAAAAATCTCTTGTTGCTTAGTGGGGTTCTTGGCCGCCAGGTCATAGGCTTTCCAGAAGTTGTGCACGTCTGTGGTCACCAGTTGGGCTTTGAGAGGGTCACCCAGCTGCGCCTGCTGTTTTTCCAGTTGGCCCACCACTTGCAGGTACGTCTTCTCTTTTCTGAGCAGGTCCAAATCGGTGTCGGTTTTAAGGTGGCTTACGTTTTTGTAGCCCGCTTTCACCGCCTGTTGTAAAGCCTTGAGTGCCGGTTCCTTCTGGCCTAGGAGCGCATAGCAGCAGGCAATGTTGTAATAGGTGCTGCGCACGTGCGCGCCCTGCGGCGTGGCTTTTATAGCCTGTTGGTACTGGTCAATGGCCTGGGTGTAATTCTTCTTGTTGTACTCTTCGGTGCCTTTCTTATTGAAGGCCTCATGCGCCGGCGGGGTATAGAAGGAGAACACCAGACGGGTAGTGTCTTTGCCGTTGGTCAGTTTAAATTGCTCTCTGGGCTTACCTTGTACGTGACGGCCAGGCTGTCTTTACCCAGGTTCAGCCACATGGTGTTGGGTCTGGAGGTAGGCCCAATGCGCACCAGCTTCTCCCTCCCAGCCTCGCTTACTTTAAAAGTATGCTTGTACTTGGTGGCCGGCATTAAGAGCGTCACGCTGTCTTGAGGCACTGACAACAAGGCGGGAGTTGTTTGGGCCAGAGACTGAATGGGGAGCACCGCGGTGGTAATAATGGCTTTCAGGAGGAGTTTTATAAGATGGGTAGAGAGTTTCATGACTAGGACACGCTTGTTTTAACCATAGATGCAAGTAGGTTGGCAAGGGTTGCCTATCGGCTTAGTTTTCTGCCAGATGGGGGCAGGCGGCAAACGTAGGGAAGAGGAATTCTGGAGGCTTGTCGTTTTTTGGGTGTTTTCTGGAAAAGAAGCTAAAAACGAAGCTTTCCCTCTATATATAGAGTATGTGCTCTTTTTAGAATAGCTGGCCTTGAATCATCTGGGGTAACTTCTTGGGGCGATTGAAAGAAATACCCGTGCGTTGCTCTAATTGGTCCATGAGAATTTCTAAGGCCGGTGGAGCGTCTAGTATTTCTTGCTGGTGCATAAAGAAGTACACCGTGTGCAGACCCTGTTCCAACCATTGGTGCAGACGGTGAGCCCAGTCTTGCAGTCTGACAGTGTCTGTGGCATGCAGCCCATGTCCGTTAAAGCGCACCATGGCCACCGGAGAAGTGAGGTGCATGTGCAACACGTCCCGTCGGCCGGCCACGTCTGTGAGGACCGTGGTCATGCCTAACTCTTCTAATAAAGCAAAGGCTTCTTCTTGCGTTGTGCCAGGCTTAAACCAGTCTGGGTGCCTGAACTCCACGGCCAGCGGCACCTCTTTGGGAAACTGCTCCAAGAACCTCCGCAGAATGTCAAAGTCCTCTGGCCCGAAGAACGGGGGCAGTTGCAGAAAGGCCATCCCTAGTTTGTTGCCTAGCTCTAAAATAGCCTCACAGAAGCGCTGAGTGGGCTCACCGACGTTCTGCAAAAGTTGGTCATGGCTGATGATCTGCGGAAGCTTGGGGCAGAAAGTGAAACCATCTGGTACGGCCTGTTTCCATTTGTGCACCGTGGGTAGGTCTGGAATGCGGTAGTGCGTGGTGTTCATCTCCAGGGTGTTGAACTGGCGGCCGTACCAATACAGCAGTTGGTTGTCTGGCGCACCGGCTGGATAGTAAGAACCCAGCCAGTTTTTATTCACCCACGTGGGGCACCCCAGGTAAAAAGACGGTTTGGTAGGACGTTCAGACCGCGCCAAGACCTGCGCCGTGGCAGGGTGGTCTGCCGGAAGTTCAAAGCGGGTGTTGCTAATGTCTGGGAGCCGTCCGAAATCCATGGGATAAATATATGCCTTAAACGATATTCGGCTAAAAAAGGAGGCCTTTTTTGATGTTATTTTCTGGGCTTGACTATTTTTTTTAGCGAAAGCCCACTTTTTTTTCTCGCTTTCTATTTTTCTAAGGACTTGCACCTGGTACCGACAGCCCTCCAGCAGTATTAAAATTTAGCTATACGTTCTGTATGCCTACATTCTGGCCTCTTAATGGAGAGAAAATCTGGCATACCATGTTTTATGAATAAAGTCATATTTATAAAATTTTATTTTGAACATTATAATAAATATATATAATTTTAGTTAGTTGTGCGGGTGGGCAAAGGAGGTCACTTTGGAGCTAAGAGTAGCTTTGAAAAAAATAATTCCTAATTTTGTCGCCTTAGAATTGATGTTCCACCAACAAAACCTACAATGGGGATACAGAAAATTTACCATGCAATTGTCGTTCTTTTCATATCAATCATCACCTTTGCCCCAACTGCTTCTGCGCAGGAGGTAGGCGAAACCCAAAAAGGCTTGGCCTCTTGGTACGGCGCTAAATACCACGGCCGCAAGACCAGCAGCGGCGAAGTCTACAACCGCCACAAACTCACCGCCGCCCACAACGGCCTACCACTGGGAACTGTGGTTAAGGTGACCAATCTCTCCAACGGAGAAAGCGTAACGGTCAAGATCAATGACCGTGGCCCGTTCAAAGGCCGCCGCATCATTGACCTGTCAGAAGCCGCCGCCAAGAAAATCCATTACCGCAACGCGGGTCTTACTGAAGTATCTGTAGAAGTGGTAGAGCTGCCCCAGTCATACATGGCCAAGCGCTCTACGCCCATAACGGCTCCTAAAGAAGTAACCGAAGAAACCGCGCTGGCGGCCAATACCGTGTCTTCTTACGTGATACAGGCGGGCGCTTTTGGCAACATAGCCAATGCGCAGGCTCAACTAGAGAAACTCAAGAAAATCTACCAGCAATTGCCGGTTTCCTTAATGGAAGAGACGGTAAACGGTAAAAAGGTGCACCGCATAGTGGCAGGTAAGTTCCAGGACAAAACCACCGCAGAGCAAGCCCGTCAGGATTTGGTGAAGAAAGGCTTCCCGGGACTGGTAAAAGAAATGAAGGAACCCGCCCTGGTGGTGAGTTCTATCTAAGCCTCCATTTGTGTTTATGAGTACCGCCAAGTTTGCTCTTGCAGGCTTGGCTTTTTTGTGTCTGCCGCTTTTGGCTTGATTTCCAGAAAACAAGGCAAAAACGACGGGCGCTGAATCTTATCAGGAAATTTTTGTTCTTTACACATGGACGTCACCTGCGCGGGCAATTGGCGTACAAGGCTTGTTCCATACCAAGGCGTGGAAAAGCGCGTTACAGAGAAGGTTTATTTTGATACAAAGGCATAGCATGAATTCATCTTTTATAGACTGGGGCAGACTGTTGCTGGTGGGCTTGGTATTGTCCCTGGCCTTTCCAGTGACTGGTGAGGCGCAAATCATAACCAAAGACAAGAAGAAAATCTTTTTCTGGCAGCGGGACAAGGACCTGGTGGATTTGACGCCGGCGGCAGACACCATGGCGGTTCTGGACTCTCTGGGTATGCCTTCTCTGGCCGTGGCCACCAAAGACAGCCTAGCCGAAGAAGAGAAAAACAACAAGAAGTCTAAAAAGAAGAAGGCTTATTTTGGCTATAGAGTGAAGAAGGGCTTCGCGCGGCAGGGCAAAGGCAAGAACCAGATTGTGGAGACCTTTCACTACCTGCGTGAGTTCCAGCAGCCTAACTCCTATGCCCCTGAGAAGTATTACTTTGATATAAAGAAGCGTGACGTGTTGCGCACCTTCAATTTTACGCTCAAGCCCAACCAAGCCTACATTCTGCACGGGCCTTATACCCGCATGCGGGGCGATGTGGTCATAGAGCAGGGCTATTTTTACAAAGGCACCAAGCACCTGCGCTGGGAGACCTTTAGAACAGACAGTACCTTAGCCAGCAAGCTGCATTATGAGAAAGGCTTCCCTAGGGACGCCGTCATTTCTTACTATGACGCCGCCAAGACCAAGATCAAAGAAGTAATCCCGTACCAGTACGGCGAGGTGCAGGGCCAGTACCTTAAGTTTTATGAGGACGGACAGCTGGAATGGCGCGGCACCTATGACAAAGGACGGAAAGTGGGCACCTGGTCACACTTCTATGATTACAGAGGCCGCCTTCAGCATGAGTTCCAGTACCCAGAGTCAGCTTATGACAAGCCCGCTGAGCCCGTCCTGACCAAGCATTATGACGCGTACGGCGTGCTGGTGTATGAGAAGAAGAATTAATACCTAAGCCTCGTTTTTGGCCAGTTTTCTGGAAAAGACGCCAAAAACGACTTAATGGAAGGCATCTTCTATGTGCAGAATCTCTGGGGTCTGGTGGTGCCAGAAGATGGAGACTATGTCAAAGCGCACTTCCTGCTGCCAGTCCAGCTCTTCTACCAGGGCCTCGGCGGCTAGAAACAACATTTCCTGCTTTCTGCCAGACACCGCTTCTTCTGGGTAGCCAAACTGACGACTGGTTCTTGTTTTCACTTCCACTAGTACCAAGAAATGACCTTTCCGGAAGACTAAATCCACTTCGGCGCGTTTAAAGCGGTAGTTTCTGTGCAGGAGCTCGTAGCCTTGGGCGACCAAATGGTGTTCGGCTGCTTTTTCGCCCTGCTGGCCTAAGGAGGTGTTGGTGCTCATTTTTGGTTGCTCCTGGTTAAATGAGTAATTTGCAGAAATTTCCATTGGACTGGTTTATACGTACATTCTTGCCGTTTGCCCAGCCCGTTGCGTGAACAAAAGGTTTTATCCATTTCAAGCAAACGCTGTGATTCAAAACAAAGAAGTGCTTCTGCAAAAGCTGGGCTTGATAGACTACCAACAGGCGTGGGATTATCAGGAGCAGTTATTTAAAGGCATACTGGACATAAAGGCGCAGAACCGTGCAATACAAGAGGGTGAGCAACAAATCACGCCCAACTACCTGTTGTTCTGCCAGCACCCCCATGTGTACACGCTGGGTAAGAGCGGCCATCTGGACCACTTGTTGCTAGATGAGCAGGGCCTGGCCCAGAAAGAGGCTACCTTTTACAAGATCAACCGGGGTGGTGACATCACTTATCATGGCCCGGGCCAGTTGGTGGCTTATCCCTTGCTGGACTTGGATAATTTTTTCACAGACATTCATAAGTACCTGCGCTTATTAGAAGAGGCCGTGATCATGACCTTGGCAGACTTTGGGTTGAAAACGGGCAGGATAGCGGGCTTAACCGGTGTCTGGCTGGATTTTGAAGAACAGAAGAACCCGCGTAAGATCTGTGCCATGGGCGTAAAGTGCAGCCGTTGGGTGACCATGCACGGCCTGGCCCTGAACGTGAACACAGATTTGAGCTATTTCGGGAATATTGTGCCCTGCGGTATTTCTGACAAGGCCGTTACCTCTCTGCAACAGGAGCTGGGCCGGCCGGTAGACATGCAGGAAGTAGAAGAAAAGCTCTTACTCCATTTTCAAGAGCTGTTTGAAGCAAGCATAGTAGAGAAAGCACATGAAGAAAGATATTGAGTTCCATGCAGTAGAAGGCGTGTCTGTGGCCATTGCCAAAGAAGTGAATGAACTGGGCCAGGAAGAATGGAACGTCTTCTTTATCAATAACAATGACCTGTACCTGGACAATGTGATGGTAGCCTCTAAAGGCTACGGGGAGCATGAGGGCCAGGAGGTGAAGACGTCTGTGCTACGGCATATGTTTGAACAGGTAGGCCCCAAGAGCTCTGTGCAGATTGAGCCCATTGACCCCGCCCTGTTTGGCATCACCAATGAATACTGGGTGAGCTATTACATAGGCCAGACTATCTATGACAAGAAGTTTTTGTTTGTGCCGGGGTCTGTGATAGAAGAAAACCTGATAGATATCTCTATATTGAACAAGCGCGGGGTGTTGCATTCCTAAGGGAATATGCATCTGCAAGCGGTAGCTTGCGTAATGGTAGTTTCTCACAGCTTTTTATACCTTTGTGACACCTCATGAAATTTGTTACCTACCTGCTTTCCTTTAGTTGGTCGTTTTTCATTGCCCTGTTTGCCATACCGTCTATTGTGTATGTAGCGCACTTGAAAAACATTCTGGACCAGCCCAATCAGCGCACGGTGCACGTGTCGCTTACTCCCAGACTAGGAGGGCTTGGGGTATTTGCCGGTTTCATGTCGGCGCTCACCATCTTTGGTGACTTGAACAACGGCGTGCAGCAACTGCTGGCCGGCTGTATCATTCTGTTCTTTGGTGGATTGAAGGATGACTTGGTGTCCATTTCGGCGTTCAAGAAGTTCTTTATGCAAGTGCTGGCTACAGGCGTGGTTATGTTCATGGCAGACATCAGAATCTCCAGCTTTCAGGGCATTTTTGGCATTCATGAGTTGCCCATTGGCTTGAGCTATGCCTTTACCTTCTTTGCCATTGTGGGAATCACCAACGCCATTAACCTGATTGACGGCCTGGACGGTCTGGCTGGCACCATGGTCACCATCATTGTGGCTACGTTTGGCTTCTTCTTCTGGGATTCGCATTACAGCGGTTTCTCTAATTATGCAGGCGTAGCCGTTTGTTTGATAGGTGGTTTGCTTGGTTTTTTGCGGTACAACTTCTACAAAGCCAGGATCTTTATGGGTGACACGGGCTCTCTGGTCTGTGGCTTCATTGTATCCGTGCTGGCCATCCAGTTTATTGAGATGCGCTACGTGCCTTCTTCGCCGTCTGTGGCCCTGGGGGTTTTGTTTGTGCCACTGTTTGACACCATCAGGGTTTCTATCATACGCGTACTGAAAGGCCTATCTCCTTTTGCCCCAGACAAGAACCATATTCACCACCGGGTGCTGGCCATGGGTTTTAGCCAGGTGACTACCGTGATGATTCTGGCCCTGCTCAATATTCTGGTGACGGCGTTTGTGTTCTACTTCTCTCACTGGGGTAACCTCAATCTGTTGCTTTGCCTGTTGGGCTTCTCTTTGGCCTTGAGTTTTGTCTTGGGGCAGAGTACCACCAAAGCTACCACCACCCCTACGGCGTAACCTATGCGAGTGTGGGGATGGCTCCTGGGCTTCTGGTTGATGTGGGGGATGGCGGCGGCGCAACCTGTCCCGCTCAAGCCTTTGCTATCTTCTGACTGGCTTATCTACCAGCCCAAGTCCAATCACTTGGTGCCTTACCTGCCAGAGTTTCATGATGAGCGGCAAGCCTTGTACCAGTGGGTACAGCTAGATGCCTTTACAAGTCCCAAGGTGGAGTTTGCCGCCCGGCAGCACTTGTGCGTTTTTCTGGACAACAAGCTGGTGTTTGTGGCAGACTCTACTGCTAAGTACACTCTGGATTTAAGCAAATGGATGAAGCCTGGTCAGAAGTACCTGCTGTCTGTCTGGAATCCGCAGCAACAGCCCAACTACCAGTCTTTTAAAATGCCTGAGGTGCAGGAGGTGACGCAAAGTAATTTTATGTCACAGTCAGCCACACAGAAGATAGTTGCAAAGCCTTCTGGTTCGCCACGTAGCGTCCTTATTCTGTTTATGGTGATAGTGGGCCTAATCTACGGAAGCTTGCGTATGACCTTTCCTACAGACTTTAACAGCATATTTAAGCTCTCTAACTTTGCCAAGGAGAAAACCCTGGAAGAAGGGTTGTTGGCAAAGCCCATTGGCAACTGGTCAAGTATTCTTTTTGTGCTGGCCTTCTCCTTATCCTTTGCGCTTTTGATAGTGGCCATTCACAGAGACATTGAGGAGCTGGCTTTGCTAAACCAGTTGTTTACGGTGACGCAGGCAGACTTAATCCTCAAGATTATCCTGTATGCGTTGTTGGTGCTCTCTTTTGTGGTGTTTAAATACCTGTTTTTGCAACTGATGGGGTTTATCTTTGGGGTGAGCGAAGTGGTACTTACGCAATACCGCGAGTTTCTGCGTACCCTGCTGGCCTTGGGCGTATTTTTGCCGCTAATCATGCTCCTGCATTTAGGGCTTTCTAAATCAGCGCCTTTGACTATCTATTGGATAGCCAATCTAAGTGTGGCTGTTTTGCTTATTTTCACAGTAATCAGGACTTTTCTTACAATCAGTAAAAAGTATTCACTTCAAAATCTGCATTTATTTTCGTACATTTGCGCCACGGAAGTGATCCCTTTGATGATTTTGCTCAAATTGATCGTTTTTGTGTAGTAACAGGCGGATAATAAGCGCTTTGTCACTTGAATCCTCAATTTAAAAGTCGTTTTAACTACTTTCTACAACATGGCTGACGGTAAAGAAAAGTTGGGTGCGGACAGACATTCGAAGAAAATCTCCAGTATTCTGGTTACGCAACCAAAGCCGGCAAATGACAACTCACCCTACTTAAGCATTGCTGAGAAGTATGGGATTAAAGTAGACTTTAGGGCTTTTATAGACATTGAGCCGGTTCCTTTCAAAGAATTCAGAAAAGACAAGGTGAACATACTGGAGCATACGGCGGTTATTTTCACCAGTCGCAATGCCGTTGACCACTTCTTTAGAATCTGTGCCGAAGGCAAGATAGACGTGCCGGCAGAGATGAAGTACTTCTGTATATCTGATCAGACGGCTTACTACCTACAGAAATACATTGTGCTGCGCAAGCGCAAGTTGTTTGTGGGCGGTAAAATGGCGTCTGATCTGTTTGAAGTGTTAAAGAAGCACAAGACGGAGAAGTTCCTATATCCTTGCTCTAACATCAGAAAAGAAGACATCCCAGAGTTTATGCGGGCCAATGGCTTTGACTTCTCTGAGGCCACCATGTACAAGACCGTAGCGTCTGACCTATCTGACCTAGCTGAGGTAAAATATGACTGCATCGCCTTCTTTAGTCCGTCAGGGATTCACTCTCTGTTTACCAACTTCCCTGATTTTGTGCAGGAAGGTACGCGTATTGCTGCCTTTGGCCCAACTACGGCGCAGGCAGTAAGAGATGCAGGTTTGGAATTGGATATTGTGGCGCCCATGCCCAATGCTCCTTCTATGACCGGTGCCATTGAAGTGTACATTCAGCAGAACTCTGGTAAAAAATAAATTGTTTTGCGCTACCTTAGGGTGGAATCTACGTAGCAAAGCAATAGCTTAGAAAATGAATACATTTTTTGGTCTTTATCCATCATTTTCATAGCTTTTGCTCAAAGGTACTTGTGCCCAACGTTTTCTATCTCTTGGTATGATGACCAAAACTTTACGCAATCTGTTTGCCAGTGCCTGTTTGTTGGTTTCTATGCCTGTGGCGGCGCAACAACTTCCCCAGTTTAGCCATTACGCGTTCAATGGTCAGTTCATTAGTCCAGGGTACGCTGGTATTAAAGGGCAGACCGAGCTCAATTTGTTCTATCGCTATCAATGGCTAGGCTATGATGGCTCCTTTGACAATGGGGGCTCTCCCAAAACAGGCCTTTTCTCCATCTCTACCCCCCTTCCTTCATTAAAGAGTGGTGTAGGGCTGGTGGTGATGAAAGATGAGATTGGCGCGGTAGATGTTTTTCAGGCCCAACTTTCTTATGCCTACCATGTCTCTTTAGGGAACGGTAATTTAGGAATAGGTGTTCAGGGTAACATAACTAACATGAGCAAAGGGAGTTATAGGCCCAATACGGAGTCAGATCCTAGGGTGCCCTTCCAGAGCTCAGATAGAAAACTAGACATGGGGGCCGGGTTGTGGTACCAACATGAAAAGTGGTATGCAGGCGTGGGTGTCACTAATTTATTAGGCTCCACTTATGAGTTTGAGAACAGGGACCGCGGGGTAGAGAGAAGTACAGTGACCGGAGAAAAGCATGTGATGGTGACGGGCGGGTATACTGCCGAGCTATCTGGAAGCGTTTCTGTCACACCAACAGCCATTTTGAAACATGATTTGAGCGCGGGCGTATCGTCTGTGGAAGTGGGAGGAAGGACTACGCTCTATGATAAGTTCTGGGCGGGTGCCGGTTACAGGTTTGGAGAAGCAGCCACCGGCTTGTTGGGGGTTTACTTTCTGAAAGACAATGCTTTAAGCTTTGGGTATGCGTTTGATTATACCTTGGTAGATGCATCTGCTAAAAGTGCTACCTCACATGAAGTTATGTTAGGGTATAGATTGCCAAAATCTAAGAATACTGCAAAACCGCCTATCAGAACCCCTAGATATAATTTTTAGGGAGTAAGTGTGGGAGGATGGTCAAATACTTGACTCTATTATATTACTGGTTTCTAATACTATTTTTTTTGCGGGAACGTTAAAAAAAATATGTTCAAGAAAAATTAATAGTTTTATTTTTGAAACCACTTATCTATATTTGCTTTCTTAAAATCAGAATACCCTTTATTAGCGCGTTTTCTTTTCAATTTTCAAGTTATATGAATAAGGTTTTACAGTTTTCTGCCATTGCTTTGAGCGCCATTTTGACGGTGGGTTGCGGTATGGGAAGAAGCTCCGAAGGTGATCTGATTGGTGCAGAGGACCGTCCGGACTTTAATCCGCAAGAGGTGCCCTATGGAATGATTGCCTGCCCAGGCGGAACGTTTCACATGGGTCAGACAGACCAGGATATTGCCGCAAGTATGTCCAACCTGAACAAGCAGGTGACTATTGGTGGCTTTTACATGGACGAGACTGAGATTACCAACAATGAGTATCGTCAGTTTGTGGACGCCATCAAGACAGACTCTGCTGGCGCACCAGGCTATGATGAGGATTACATCATGACTAAGCTTTATCCAGACACCACTGTTTGGGTGAAAGACTTTAGCAATCACATGGGTGATCCATTGATGGAGTACTATTATACGCACCCAGCCTTTGATGACTATCCGGTGGTAGGTGTGAGCTGGCATGGAGCTAAGCGTTTCAATGAGTGGCGCACCAAGCACAAGAACAATTATAACTTAGAAAACGGCCAGGCCCCAATGCCTAACTTCCGTCTGCCTTCTGAGGCTGAGTGGGAATATGCAGCCCGTGGTGGTCGTGATTTGGCAACCTATCCTTGGGGTGGTCCTTATTTGCGTAACTCTAAAGGCTGTATGCTGGCTAACTTTAAGCCAGGCCGTGGTGACTACTACAGCGACGGCTTTACCTACACGGCTCCAGTAGGCCAGTACTATCCAAACGACTTCGGTTTGTATGATATGTCTGGAAACGTGGCTGAGTGGTGCGAAGATGCTTACTCAGTAGCTTCTGTTCCATTGGTATGGGACTTGAACCCAACCTTTAGCAATGACACTATCAAAGAGAAAGTTGTACGCGGTGGTTCTTGGAAAGACATTGCTCACTTCTTGGAGACAGGTGTTCGTAACTTTGAGCACGAAGATTCAACCAGATCCTTTATCGGTTTCCGCAGTGCCATGATCTACATTGGTCGTTCATCAGGCCGTGAGTTTGGCTTCGGTAACTAATCTAGACCCTTTCTAATAGACGAATATCAAACAACGCAAATCTTAATAACTTTAATCTGTCAAAAAAATGAGCAAATCAAAAGGTCACTGGTTCTGGGATGGTTTAATGCCCAAAATTTATGGTATTGGTGCCGCAATCGTAATCTTGGGTGCATTGTTTAAAATCTTGCACATTGGCCCTGCAGACATCATGCTAATGATTGGTTTGGGTACTGAAGCAGTTATCTTCTTCTTAAGTGCCTTCCAACCAGTACCACATGATCCAGCCTGGGAGCGCGTATATCCACAGTTGCGTGATGACTATGATGGTCCACTTCCTACAGTAGCTACTAAGTCTAATGAAGGTTCATTGACTGGTGACTTAGACAAAATGTTACGTGACGCTAACGTAACGCCAGCTACTATCAATACTTTGGGTCAAGGCTTAAACAGATTGAGCGAGACTGCTGCCCATATGTCTGACTTGTCAGATGCTACTGTTGCTACCAATGAGTACACTACCCGTGTTAAAATGGCTGCCGGTTCATTAGACAAAATCAATGAGGCGTATGGCAGAACTGTTGAGGCTGTTTCTCATATGGCCAAATCAACTACAGACACACAAGAATACCATACGCAAGTGCAGAACATCACCAAGAATTTGGGTGCTTTGAACGCTGTGTATGAAATGGAGTTGCAAGACGCCAACAACCACTTAAAATCAATGAACAAATTCTACGGTAGCTTGACTATGGCTATGGAGAATTTGACAGAAGCAAGCCGCGATACAGAGCAGTTCAAGACAGAGGTTACTAACTTAACTAAGAACCTTCACTCATTGAACAATGTGTACGGCAACATGCTTAACGCAATGAGAGGTTAATCTCTGCCAATCCTATTTTTAAACCAATAGTTTAACAAAAAGCTAGACACAAGGATTATATGGCTGGAGGAAAAGAAACGCCACGGCAGAAAATGATCGGGATGATGTATCTCGTTCTTACTGCAATGTTGGCTTTGAACGTAAGCTCTGCAATTCTTCTAAAATTTCAGTTTATAGATGACAGCTTAACAGCTGTAAACACTAAAACAAAAGGTGAAAACGGAGGAATTGTAAACGGAATAAAATCTACGGTTGGGGAGTCTGGCAACAGACCTGCAGACGTTAGAGTAGTAGAAAGCGCTACTGCCGTAAGAACTAAGACAGGTGAGCTAATTGCTTATATGGATGGTTTACGCGAGCAGTTAATTAAAGAAGCTGGCGGAGAAGACCTTGAAACTGGTGGTTATAAGAACCCATCTAAGAATGAAAGTGTCAACATGCTCATGATTGGCGGTCCAGGAAAAGGTGGCAAAGGATATGAGCTTGAGAAAAAGCTAAATGAATATGCTACTTTCCTGCGTCAGTATAATGAGAACGCTCCAGCTAAATTGGCGATGAGCGGTAATGAAGACCCAAGAGTACAGAATAACAAAGAGCAAAAGAAAAAGGACTTTGCTGAAATCAACTTTGAAGAAACCCCTATTGTGGCTGCTTTGGCTACCCTAGCGCAAATGGAATCTGAAGTGTTGAAATATGAGTCAGAGACCCTTTCTAAATTAGCTCAAAAGGTAGGTGCAGATATCATCAAGTTTGAGAAAATATTTGCCATGGCCAGCGCAGAGTCAAAAACTGTAGCTGCCGGTACCAAATACAAAGCTGAGATGTTCTTAGCTGCTTCATCTGATGCCGTAACGCCTACAATGTCTGTAGACGGTAGACCCATCAAAGTGCAAGCTGGTAAAGGACAGATTGAATTCACAGCTAGCGCTGGGAACTATGATGCTGAGGGCAATGCTAAAAAGCAATGGACGGGCCAAGTACGTTTCCGTCAGCCAAGCGGTCGTGATACTGTCTTTACAGTAAAACAAGACTACGTAGTAGCTAAACCAGTGATGCAAATTCAGTCTGCTGCAATTAACTCATTGTATTTTAACTGCGGTAACGAACTAAACATTCAGGTTCCAGCGTTAGGTGCTACATATGATCCTTCTTTCTCTGCTTCTGGCGCTACTGTTGTAAAAGGAGCTAAGAAAGGTTTTGTGACCATCATTCCTAACGGAAGAACCGTGAAATTGAACGTGAGCAGCGGGGGCAACCTGATTGGTTCACAAGAATTCACTGTGAAGACGGTTCCAAGGCCACAGATCGCTGTATTGGCAAATGGCCGTCAGATTGACCCAGTAAGAGGAATGCCTGCTCCAGGTCCAAGAATCCTACAGGTGAATGCCGTGCCAGATGAAAGCTTTAAAAACTTGCTTCCAAAAGAAGCTCGTTATAGAGTTACCAGCTATACAGTGTATTTGGTACGTGGTAACCGCCCAGTAGACCAAGTGCCTGGTAACGGACCTCAGGTAAACATTACTAACCTTGCATCAAAAGCACGTCCGGGTGACCGTATTGCCATTGAGATCAAAGAGGTTCGTAGAATGAACTACCGTGATCAGCAGGAAACTGTTCCGTCAAACGGAATGAGCACGACTTTTGCACTTAATTAATTAAGTTAATTCCCTAGTACCATGAAAAAGTTAATTGTTTTGGGTGTAGCGGGTTTGTTGAGCTTACCAATGGTATCTGTGGCTCAAAAAAGAACCACTACTACTAAAAAGAGCACAACAACCCAGGCTAAATCTGCGGCAGCTACGGCGGCTCAAGAGAAAGCCCGTCAAGAGGAGTTGGCAAGACAACAACAAGAGGCAGCTGCATCCCAGAGATCCCAACAATTACTGGCTAAGTCTGATTCTGCTAATCCATCTGCTAGACCAATTCCGCCATCTGACGTGATGTTCAAGAAAACGGTTTGGCGTTTGATTGATTTGCGTGAGAAGCAGAACAAGCCAATGTTCTCACCAGGGAAAGAAATCACGAAGCTAATTGTAGAAGCCGTGAAGCGTGGTGAACTACAACCATATGCTACTGACAGCTTAAACAGACCTATTACGGCTCAAGAGTTCTTGACCGCTATTTCTCCTGCCCAAGGTGGTGCTACGGTACTAACCGAAGAAGAGAAGAAGGCTGGTTTTACTGCTGATGCAGCCGTAGCAGATGATGGTTGGGGTGCTCCTGCTAAACCAGCAACTAAAGGTGGTAAAGCGGCGGCGACTCCTGCGCCTATGACTGCTTCTAATGAGCTTTTTGCCAACCAATTGTATCAATTGGAATTGAAAGAGGATGTGATCTTTGATAAAAAACGTTCACGTTTGTATCATGACATCCAGGCCATCACTATTACCGTTCCTTCTAAGTTTGATCCACTAGGGATTGAGAAGACGGCTGCTTCTTTCAAATTCAGTGACCTGCATAAAGTGTTCAAAGCTCATCCAGACGAGGCGCTTTGGTTTAACCAGATGAATGATGCGCAACACAAGAACCTAGCAGATGCCTTTGACTTATGGTTGTTTAGCTCTTACATCACCAAGGTGTCTAACGTAGGCAATGAGCGCTTAGACGAGGTTTACGGTTCTGGCAAGAAAGGCCTTTTGGCTGCTCAACAAGCCATGGAAGAACTTATTGAGTTTGAATATAGCCTTTGGAGTTACTAATAAAAATACAGTATTAAGTAAAAAAGGAGACCATTTGGTCTCCTTTTTTTATGCCCTAAATTTTATTTCATCGCTGATTTACAGGATGGATAATGTCCATCACAATGGTGTAAGTAAGTATTTTTGAATACCTCTTATTTTAACCAAAGACAGATTGATTAGGAATTGGTTTCTCATCTGAAAGATTAAGTGACACAACTTTGCTATGTCGGTAGGATTTAAGAGTTCTCTGTAGTCTATGCCGAGTGAAGGTAGAACTGCGCAAATGCAGAGGCGAAGTACGTTTTTTGGCTGTTTTCTGAAAAGTAGGCTGAAAACGGTAAGTTTGTCTGTTTGGTCATTTTACAGCCTATCAAAATTCACCTTTGGCTTGAGGATTAGTAGAAAGTGCTGTGAATTATTGAAATGGCAGAATCGTCGTTTTTGGCTTCTTTTCCAGAAAATAAGCCAAAAACGGCACCTACGCTTTCCCGAAATGAGCTAGCAGCAACTTGGTTTTGCTCTTTCCTACCTCGGCTTCAAGCTCCTGCTGTGAGAGTTCGGCAATCTTCTTGACTGACTTAAACTTGGTCAACAACTTCTCTGCGGTAGCGGGTCCCAGTCCTTTAATTTGCGTGAGTTCTGTCTGTAGCGTACCCGCGTCACGCAATGAACGGTGGAAGGTAATGGCAAAGCGGTGAGCCTCATTTCTAATGCGCTGAATCAAACGCAAGGACTCAGACTTTTTGTCAATGTACAAGGGGAGCGTGTCTCCAGGATAGAAAATCTCCTCTAATCGTTTGGCAATGCCCACAATGGCCACCTGACTGTAAATGCCCAAGTCCTTGAGGGCCTTCACACCCATGCCCAATTGGCCTTTGCCCCCATCTACAATAATTAACTGCGGTAAAGGCGTTCCTTCATCTAGCAGTCTTCTGTACCGCCGCGTCACCACTTCATACATGGACGCAAAGTCATCTGGGCCCACCACCGTCTTTATGTGGAAATGGCGGTAGTCTTTCTTAGAAGGCCGCGCATTCTTGAAGCACACCATAGACGCCACCGGATTGTCTCCTTGAAAGTTGGAGTTGTCAAAGCATTCTATGTGCTTAGGGAGCTCGGTCAGTCTTAGGTCCTTCTTCATGGTCTCCATGATGCGTACCTCGTTGCTGTCTTTGGACTTGTCCTGCATGCTCTCTTTCTCTTTGCGCAGGTAGAGCGCATTCTTCATGGAGAGGTTCAACAGTTTCTTCTTATCCCCAATCTGCGGAACCGTGATAGAAACCGTGTCCAGAGGCAGTACCAAGTCAGGAATGTTGACAATGATTTCCCTGGACATGCTTTCAAACTCTTGGCGCAGTTGCATGATGATAGACGCCAGAATCTCTTGGTCGGTCTCTTCCAACTTCTTCTGCAATTCCAGGGACTGGGTGGCAATGATGGACCCGTTCATCACCTTCAGGTAATTGACAAAGGCACATTTCTCATTAGAGGTGATGGTGAAGACGTCAATGTTGGTAAGCGTGTGACTCACCACCGTAGATTTGGCATGGAAATCTTCAAGCCTATCTAGCTTCTGCTTGTATTGATGCGCCAGCTCATATTGGTAGTCTGCCGCCGCCTCAGACATGCGCTCCTTAAAGTAAGTCTTGGCGATGGTGAGGTTCCCCGAGAGGATGTTCCTGATCTGCTGAATGTGCTGGTTGTATTCTTCCTCTGAGTAAAGGTTCTCACAAGGGCCTTTGCAGTTGCCTATGTGGTACTCTAGGCAAACTTTAAACTTGCCAGCGTCTATATTGGCCTGAGAAAGATTGTAACTACACGTTCTCAATGGGTACAAGGACCTAATCAGTTCCAACAACACATACATGCTGGTGCCCGTGGGGTACGGCCCGAAGTACCTTGAACCGTCATTGATCTTATTGCGCGTGCTGAAAATACGGGGGAACCGCTCATTGGTAATGACCAGATAAGGATACGTCTTGCCGTCTTTGAGCAGGATGTTGTATTTGGGCTGATGCTGCTTGATGAGGTTATTCTCTAGCAAGAAAGCATCAGCCTCATTGTCCACAATGGTAAACTCAATGCGCAGAATCTGCGAAATGAGCTTCTTGGTCTTTTTATTGTGCTGGGTGGAACGATTAAAGTAACTGCTCACCCGCTTCCTGATGTCTATGGCTTTACCAACATAGATAATGCCCTTATCATCATAAAACTTATAGATACCCGGCCGGTGAGGCAAGTGCTTAATCTGTTCCCTTATCTGTTCCTCAACAGCCATGCGCGCTCTGTTAAAACTCTTCTTCCGTTACTTTAGCAGGAATGGTTAAAACCTGGTCTTGTTGTACGGAATCTGGGAGCGCAGGTGTTGTATTATAAGCGCCACAATTGATATTAGTAGACAAAGGCGCAGCTGGTTTAGGGAAAGGAGCCTTAGACACGTTCAATGACTTGTCTGCGTACACCTTCCGCATAAAGGCACCGTAGATGGGCATGGCCAACTTATTCCCTTGTCCGTAGGCCGCACTTCTAAAGTGAATGCTACGGTCCTCTCCGCCTACCCAAACGCCAGCGGCCAGGTCTGGGGTGATACCCATGAACCACGCGTCTGAATAGTTAGAGGTGGTACCGGTCTTGGCGCCAATCTCATTCTTTAAGTTATTTCTGAACCGAAGGCCATAATATGCCGTGCCACCGCGCGTATCTGCCGAACCTTGTAGCATATGCACCATCAGGTAGGCGGTTTCTTCGCTTAAGGCTTCAACGGTCTTAGGAGCAAACTCCTGCACCACGGTGCCTGCTTTGTCTTCTATGCGCAAAATGTACTGCGGCTGCGTCCAAACGCCTTTGTTCACGAAGGTGCCATACGCACCCACCATGTCAAAAAGGGTCACATCACTAGAGCCTAAGGCCAAAGACGGAACCGGCTCCAGCGGAGTAGTAATGCCTAGTCTGCGGGCCGTGTTGACAACCGCCTCGGCGCCTAGCTTCTTCATCAAGAAGGTAGTAATGGTATTAACCGAAAGCGCCAGGGCCTCGCGCAAGGTGTGTCTGCGGCCTGTGTATACACCGTCAGAGTTTTTAGGCGTCCAGGGCACGCCGTCTTCATTGATGATGGTCACGGGCGCGTCTACCACTTCATAGCAAGGCGAGTAGCCTGCCTCAATAGCGGCAGTGTACACAAACGGCTTAAAGGTAGAGCCCGGCTGACGGGCACCTTGCTGCACGTGGTCATACTTGAAGTACTTGTAGTTGGTACCGCCTACCCACGCTTTCACATGTCCGTTCAAGGGGTTCATAGCCATAAAACCAGCGTGCAAGAAGTGCTTGTAATACCGCAGGGAGTCCATTGGGCTCATAAGCGTATCAATCTCACCCTTCCAGGAGAACACCCGCATGGGTATCTTTTTGGTTAAGTGGTACTTGATGGAGTCCTCATTGCCGTCATACTGTTCATCCAAGCTTTGATAACGGGCCGTGCGCTTGATTTGAGTGGCCAGGAAGTTCTTGATCTCTTTGCCGTTTTCATCTATCCAGGGGTTTTTACCCTTCCACTGCTGAAAGAAGATTTTCTGCATGGCCTTCATGTGATCTTCCACGGCATCCTCGGCATGCTTCTGCATGCGTGAGTTGATGGTGGTATAGATGCGCAAACCATCTGAGTACAGGTCATAGCCGTTTTCCTTCGCCCACTTGGTCAGGAATTTACCCATTTCCGTCCGGAAATAAGGTGCCAGGCCTTTGTTCTGGTTCTCTACATTGAAATCCAGTTTCATGGGCTTGTCCACGCTGGCTTGATAGGCCGGCTGATCAATGAAGTTGTATTTGAGCATCTGGTCCAGCACCGTGTTGCGTCTGGCTTTAGAACGCTCTGGCTGGCTTACCGGACTGTAGAACGAAGGCCCTTTCAAGACGCCCACCAAGGTAGCTGATTCTTCCAGGGTTAACTGCTCAGGGGCTTTGTTAAAGAACGTCTTAGCGGCTACTTTCACCCCATAGGCATTGCTCCCAAAGTCCACGGTGTTCAGGTACATCAAGAGAATCTCCTTTTTGGTGTAAGAGCGCTCCAGTTTAATGGCCATGATCCATTCTTTGGTCTTGATGATGAGCATGCGCAAGCCGGGCACACTGCTCAACAAACCGTCGTTCAAGTCACTGCGGGTCCTGAACAGGTTACGCGCCAACTGCTGGGTAAGCGTACTGGAACCACGATCCTGCTTGCCGGTCAATTGGTAGTAGGGTACCGCCAGGGTTCCTTTAAAGTCAATACCGGAGTGCTCTTCAAACCGAATGTCTTCTGTAGCGATGAGGGCATCTACCAAATGCTTGGGGAGTTGCTCATAGGTTACTGGGCTTCTGTTCTCTCTAAAGTATTTACCCAGCAAGACGCCGTCCTCTGAATAGACCTCAGACGCCAGTTCGCTCTTAGGGTTCTCCAGGGCCTTTAAATCTGGCAGATCTCCAAAGAGGTTGAGAAAGTTGATGCTGACGGCAAAAACGTATAGAACGAAGAAGATGAATCCTCCGGCAAAGCAAAGCCACAGCCCCGAAATGATTTTCCGGAACGTGCTATTAGGCGACGAGAACATACTATTGGTAATTTTTTTCAAAGAAGGCTAAATACGCAGGCAAGTCCTTGAGCTGTTGTAACAACAGCAGGTTCTCTGCGGATATCACAAAGGTAGCAAATTTCGGGCCTTTTACGGTAACCAAGGGAGAGTTACGGGCCTGTTGCAATCTGGAAAACTGATCAGTGGCTTTGTAGTCTGCAAACGGCTGTACTACAATAAGCCTGGCGCTATCTGTTAAGGCAATGACCTGGGTAGTCAGGTTCTTCTTAGCATGATAACGGGTGTTATACTGTTGGAAAGATGTCATCATCTTCTGGGCCGCCAGGCTGTCATTAGGATAAGCGATGATGAAAGCGTGCGGAGCGTCCAGATTCAGTTTGTATGTTGGTATTTCAGCCGCTGGCGGAGGTGCTGGGGCAGGCTCTGCCACTTTGTTTAGTTCGCCGCTCTCCAGACGCTGGTGTAGACCAAGCAAGGATTTGGCTCTGTCTTGCAAAGGGCTGTCTGGGTATTGGGTCTGGAAATTCTCCAAAGCAGTTTTAAAGGCGGCTGGTGATTGGGTGCGGCCCGTGATCAAGGTCTGTAAGAAGGCAATCTGGTCTGGAATGTCGTTGCCCGGGTACTTGTCCTTGATCTCGCCTAAGGTAGCAGAGGCCAAGGCATATTTCTCTTGCTCATACTGTTGGTAGGCAGTGTCATAGAGGGCATGCGCAGCGGCATTCTCTGCTGTAAACTGACTCAAGAAGTCTGGTTGGTCAATCAGTCGGCTGTACTTAGAGTTGGGGAAGCGGTCTTTCAACACCTTGGCGTATTGCGCGGCTTGGTCAGGTTGGCTTTGGGACTGCGCAATCACAAAGAGGCTATAATAGGCTTCTGAGGCATGCACCGTGTTAGGGAACCGTTGCAACAATTGTTGGAAGGTTTTAGAAGCCTGCTCTGGCTCCCGCAAGCGCTGTTGGTAGATATTGGCTAGGGTAAACAAGGCTTCCTCAATTTTCTTGTCAGAGGCTTGGCGTTGCTCTGCCGTTACTGGAATGGCTTGTAAATAAGCTTCCTGTTTCTGAGCGTTGGCGGCGGCTAGAGCTACACTGTCTATGGCTGGTCTGGTGGTAGCATCTGCTGTTTGCCCGCCGCCCATAGACAGCGCAGTAGCCCTGCGCCAGTTGTCCTGAAGAGGGCGTTCTCCCCATACGCGTAAGAAGTCGTTTCTAGCGCCCGCCATGGCCACGGGGTTGTCAAAGTACCAGGTGCCGCCCGCGGCGCCAAAGCCTCCGGCCGGCGGAGGGCCAGACGTGCCAGTGTTAGTTCTATTGTTAGCTTGTGCCGTAGCGGCTGTGGCCTGGGCTTGTTGCTCCATTTCAATCTGCTGGGCTATGCGCTGGGTGCGTTCTGCCACGGGCAGTTGGGCCAAGGCCTGTAAGCTGTCCTCTGTCCTGATGATTTCTAATTGCTGGGTAAAGGCGGTGAGGACCGTTCGCCGGTCGGCTAGTTCTTCATAGCCCAGCGTGTTTTGGGGCAACAGTTGCAGCGTGCTGTCATAATAGGCTTGAGCCAGTTTGTACTGTTGCAGGTGCTCGTAATGAATCTGACCGGCCAATAAATAGGAATAGGCTTTCTGGGTGCGGTTAGTAGTAGAGGCTCTGGTAGATTTGCCCAGGTAGTCTAAAGAGGCCGGGTACTGCTTTTGCTTCAACTCCAGGCGCGCCAGGTCATAGTAAATTTTGTCCAGGTACTCCCGGTTCTTTTCGTCCTTAGCCAGGTTGTTTAAGAAGCCTTCTACTTTGTCCTGATCAGTGGCATCCTTCAGCTCAGTTACTTGGGCCTGGCTCAGTTTGGAATAGAATCCTAGCTCATACGGCGGCCTGTTTTTGAGAATCTTTGAGAATTGCTCATAGGCTTTGGCATCCTGGTTGGTGGCTTGGTAGGCTTGGCCCAGGATAAAGCGTACTCTGGACTCTTCATCTCGCTTCTCCACAAAAGGCAGGGCATTCTCCAGGTTGGCGATCATGCCGGGCAGGTTGTTCTGCTCACTAGCCAATTGCGCTCGGGTCAAGAGCAACTCGCGGCCGTTGTCCTCGTTCATGCGCTCATTTCTGAACAGCTCTGAGATAGAGGAGGCATTATCATAGTCCTTGGCTCTCAAATACGTACGCATTAGCCAGACCAGCGCGGCATGCTTGGCATTGGGGTCTTTGCTGGTGGACTGCACGTACCTAAAGGTCTTGATGGCCTCGGCTTCCTCTCCTTGGTAATAACGGGCTTTGCCAATTAATACATAGCTATCATCTATCCATTTGGACTTGGGATGACGTGCAATGGGGAAGGAGGCGCGCTTGATGACTTCGTCCAGGTCTGGCTGAAGCGTTTTGAGTACGGTGGTGTCTATGGGTGGTAAGACATCCAAGATGCGGTTGTAGTCATTGATGTTGGCGGCGGCCAGTTTGTTCTCAATTTCCAGCATCTTCTCCTTGGCCAGAAAGTAGCCGTTGAACCGGGCGTTCAAATTGCGGTAGGCGCGGCTTATGGGCCCGTTCTTCTCAGAAGAGCAACCAGCCAGCAGGCCAAACAGGAGAAAATAGACAAAGAAACGCGTCAGCTTCAACGTATAGGATATTGGGACAACAGTAGAACTGTGCAGGGTTAGATTTATTTTACCGGTAACCCGTCTTTCTGTCAGCAGAAGGACGTATGCATGAGCCTATCCGGAAGGCGCATTACTATATAGCAAACTTACGCTTTTTTGGGTTCATGCTACCCTAGTACGCAAATGCCCGTGAGATAGATAACGCAGGGCCGTTGCAGATGGATATGCTTAAGCCGTTTTTTGCCTGATTTCTAGAAAATAGCCCAAAAACGCAAGATTTACAAGGCCTTACCATTTAAGATGCTTTTGTACCTTTGCCAAAGAAATGACCTATGGAGCCAGAAAAGAAACCATTAGAGAATAAGCGTCAAGAGTCACAGGCCAAGCCCTACCTTAAATATTCTGGCCTGGCGTTTCAGATGATAGGCATCATGGTGCTGGCCGCGTTGGGCGGACGCAAGCTGGATGCCTATTTTGGCAATGACACACCGTGGTGGACTTTGGGTCTGTTGTTGGTGGCTATTGCCGCTTCTATGTACCTGGTCATTGTCTCCCTTACCAAAAAAGATTAGCGTGAATTTTATTAGAGGACTGGTTTTGATCACCGGTTTGGTGGTGCTGGTAGCTAGTGGTTTCATAGCGTTTAATGGAAACCAAGTGGTGCACCCGCTCATCTGGTGGATGATTGGATTCTTTGTTTTTGTGACGGCCTTTGCCCATTATGTGGCGCACATGGGCTTAAAGCATGATCAGGAGCACTTGCATGCCTATTATTATGCGTCCATGGGTGTGCGGATGGTGTTCGTGATTATAGCAATTTTTATATATAGATTTTATAACGAGGAGCGGGTAATACAATTCGTGTTCAACTTTTTCGTGCTTTATTTTATTTATACCGCATTTGAAATCTACTCATTGTTGAGTAACTTGCGCCAAAATTCAAAAAAGCAAATCTAGGGGAATGTGTCAACTAAGGCACGTTACTTTTAAACCGCTCTTAATGAAGAAGATATTCGTTTTTCTGCTTTCTATTCTTACTTTTTCAGCCCAGGCGGCAGAATCTACTGAGGGTGGAGAATTCAAGCCCGGCGACATGATCATGCACCACATTGGTGATGATTACACATGGCATTTCGCTGACGGTCTGGTGCTTCCCCTTCCAGTGATTGTAAATGGTGAAAACGGGTGGGATGTCTTCTCCTCGTCTAACTTCTACAATGCAGACCATCAATTACAGCCTTACAAGGGCTACGTGATGGAGCATGGGCATATTTACTATGCAGATGCCAATGGCAAGCCAAGAGCCGTAACCACCGCTGACGGCGAAGCCAAAGCAGTGGGTCCTTTGGATCTTTCTATTACTAAGAACGTGGCCTCCATGCTGGTTAGTGTGTTGCTGTTGTTCTTGGTGTTCATGTCTATTGCCGGCGCGTACAAAAAGAACAGAGGCAGAGGCCCAAGAGGTATTCAGTCTTTCTTTGAGCCCATCATCATCTTTGTACGAGACGAGATTGCCAAAACCAACATCGGGCCTAAGTATGAGCGCTACATGCCGTATTTGTTGACCGTGTTCTTTTTTATCTGGTTCAATAACCTGTTAGGCTTATTGCCAGGTGGTGCCAACTTGACCGGTAACATCACGGTGACGTTGATCTTAGCAGTATTCACCTTGTTGATCACGGTATTCAGTGGTAACAAATCGTACTGGGGTCACATCTTCAACACGCCGGGCGTTCCGTGGTGGTTGAAGTGGGGTATTCCTATCATGCCACTGGTAGAGGTAATTGGTATCTTTACCAAGCCATTCTCTTTGATGGTTCGACTTTTTGCCAACATCACGGCAGGTCACATCATCATTCTTTCCTTGTTTAGCTTGATCTTTATCTTCAAGTCTATTGCCATTGGTCCGGTGAGTGTAGCTTTTGCTGTGTTCATGAACTTTTTGGAGCTGTTTGTGGCTTTACTGCAAGCGTACATTTTTACCCTGCTGTCTGCCATGTACTTTGGCGGCGCGGTAGAAGAGCATGACGGTCACGGTGACTTAGGCCACGGCGACGCTCCTTACGCGGTAGACCCGCATCATTAATCTGAATTTCTTTTTTAACTATATATACCTACAATTATGTTAGCATTATTGCTTCAAGCTTTGTCAGAAGGCGCAGGTTTCGCGATTATGGGTGCCGGTATCGGTGCTGGTTTAGTTGCTCTTGGCGCTGGTCTTGGTATCGGTAGAATCGGTGGCTCTGCCATGGAGTCTATTGCAAGACAACCTGAGGCCGGTGGTAAGATCCAGACTGCAATGATTATTGCTTCTGCTCTTATTGAAGGTGTTGCCCTTTTCGGGGTGGTTGTTTGCCTTCTGATCTCTTTCATCAAGTAAGATGATTCTATCCTTCTCCCGTCCTGACGATTGGTCTGGACGGGATGAAGTGATAAAGGGAGAACAAGTAGAGTATATGCGTTATTAGAGGGATTGCCCTCCAAGACTTTAAATAGAAAGAAATGAATCCATTAGTAACTCCAAACATAGGGCTACTTATCTGGCAAGCAGTCACTTTCCTGATTGTGATGTTCTTATTGTCTAAGTTTGCCTGGAAGCCTATCATGGCAGCCTTGCGCGAACGTGAGCAATCTATTGACAGCGCCTTGCAGATGGCTGAGAAAGCCAAGCTAGAGATGCAGTCTTTAAAAGCTGACAACGAGCGCCTTTTGAACGAAGCCCGTGTTGAGCGTGAGCGCATCTTGAAAGAGGCTTCTGAAACAGCTAACGCGCTGGTAGAAGGAGCTCGTGCCAAAGCCAATGAAGAAGGACAGCGCATGATTGAGAACGCCCGTGAGGCCATTGGCCATGAGAAGCAGGCAGCCTTGACCGAGGTGAAGAACCTGGCAGCTACCTTGTCTATCAACATTGCTGAGAAACTGTTGAACCGCGAGTTGCAAGACGAGCAGGCGCAACGTGCTCTGGTGCAAAGCTACCTACAGGACGCCAACTTAAGCTAAGACCGGTAAAGGCGAGCCGCTTCCCGCCCATTGAAAAGGAAGCCTGAACCTTAAACCACGCTAGAGAGATGTCAGACGTTAGAGTTGCCTCCAGATACGCCAAGTCGCTGTTGGAGCTAGCCAATGAAAGAGGCCAGCTAGAGCAGGTGTACGCAGACATGCTTTTGTTTACAAAGGCCGTTGCCGAGACCCGCGACTTGCACCTGGTGTTGCAAAACCCAATTGTAAAACACGATAAGAAACTCGCCATCCTTACCTCTATTTTCTCAGGGAAGGTAACCGAGTTGACCCTTGCCTTCTTCAAGATTCTTACTCAAAAGAACCGCGAGAAAATCCTTGAGACGGTGGCCACAGAGTTTGTGACCCAGTACAACGAGGTAAAAGGCATTCAAATAGCAACGGTGACCACTGCCGTTCCATTGACTGAAGACCTGCGTGCCACTTTCCAGAACATGGTGAGAGAGCGCTCTGGTAAAACAGTAGACCTGAAAGAAGTGGTGAACCCAGCCGTAGTAGGCGGGTACGTATTGCGCGTTGGAGATGAGCAGATTGATAACACAGTCCGCGCCAAGGTGCAGAAGTTGAAAAATAAGTTTAAAGAAAATCCATACATTACTAAACTATAATCATGGCAGAAGTTAGACCTGATGAAGTATCAGCGATATTAAGAGAACAACTGTCAAACTTCAGAACAGAGGCTGAACTAGAAGAAGTTGGTACTGTTTTGCAAGTTGGTGACGGTGTTGCTCGTATCTACGGCTTATCCAAGGCACAGTCTGGTGAGTTGTTAGAATTCGAAAACGGTCTGCAGGCCCTTGTTCTTAACTTAGAGGAAGACAATGTGGGTGCGGTATTGTTGGGTGACTACAGCAACGTTAAAGAAGGCGATACTGTAAAGAAAACAAATAAAATTGCCTCCGTTCGCGTAGGTGATGGCATGGTAGGTCGTGTAGTGAACACCTTGGGTCAGCCAATTGATGGTAAAGGTCCTTTGGTTGGTGAGCTATATGAGATGCCAATTGAAAGAAAAGCACCAGGTGTTATCTACCGCCAGCCGGTAAATGAGCCGATGCAGACTGGTATCAAAGCCATTGACTCCATGATTCCGATTGGCCGTGGCCAGCGTGAGTTGATCATTGGTGACCGTCAGACAGGTAAGACTGCCGTGGCTATTGATACTATCATCAACCAGGGTGAGTTCTTTGACAGAGGTGAGCCTGTATTCTGTATCTATGTAGCGGTTGGCCAGAAGGCTTCTACGGTTGCACAGATTGTGAACGCTCTACAAGCTGGTGGCGCTATGCGTTACACAGTAGTAGTTGCCGCCCCTGCCGCTGACCCTGCTCCAATGCAATTCTACGCGCCGTTTACAGGCGCTGCTATTGGTGAGTTCTTCCGTGATACCGGTCGTCCTGCACTAGTAGTTTATGATGACTTGTCTAAGCAAGCAGTTGCGTACCGCGAGGTGTCTTTGTTGCTTCGTCGTCCTCCAGGACGTGAGGCCTATCCAGGTGACGTATTCTACCTTCACTCTCGTTTGTTAGAGCGTGCGGCTAAGATCAACGCCTCTGACTCTATTGCGCAAGACATGAACGACTTGCCAGAGTCTATCAAACACTTAGTGAAAGGTGGTGGATCTTTAACGGCCCTTCCAATCATTGAGACCCAGGCTGGTGACGTTTCTGCCTATATCCCAACCAACGTGATCTCTATCACAGACGGTCAGATCTTCTTGGAGACTAACTTGTTCAACTCTGGTATCCGTCCAGCTATCAACGTAGGTATCTCGGTATCACGTGTAGGTGGTAACGCCCAGATCAAGTCCATGAAGAAAGTGGCTGGTACCTTGAAGCTAGACCAGGCGCAGTTCCGTGAATTGGAAGCCTTCGCTAAGTTTGGTTCTGACCTAGATGCCGCTACTAAGTTGACCATTGAGCGTGGCCGTAGAAACTTAGAAGTATTGAAGCAACCACAGTTCTCTCCAGTATCTGTAGAAGACCAGGTGGCTATGATCTACTGCTGTACCAACGGTCTGATTGATGACGTGCCGGTGAACGAAGTTCGTGCCTTTGAGAAAGAGTTCTTGATGACCATGAACGCACAGCACCGTCCGGTATTGGATGCCTTGAAAGCAGGCAAGATTGATGACAACGTGACCAACGAGCTGAAGCAAGTGGCTCGTGACATCACCGCCAGATATCGTAACTAATTAACTCAACAGAAGAAGAGCTTTGCCCACCCGGCAGGCTCTTCTTTCTCTGTTCATATTTGACTAACTATTAATGGCTAGTTTAAAAGAAGTACGCAATAGAATTGTTTCCATTGGGTCTACGCAACAGATCACCAAAGCCATGAAAATGGTGGCGGCGGCCAAGTTGAGAAGAGCACAGGACAACATTATCCGTATGCGTCCCTATGCACAACGCTTGAACAGTATTCTGTCTAACGTCTCTACGGTAAACGCAGAGTCAGACACTAATATCTATTCGCAGAAGCGTGACGTGCAGCGGGTATTGATCATTGTGGTAACCTCTGACCGCGGTTTGTGCGGGGCTTTCAACTCTAACGTGATGAAAGCGGCCAACCTTTTGATTAAAGAGAGATACAGCGCACAAGAGGCCGCCGGTAACGTAGAGATTATGGCTATTGGTAAAAAAGGACATGAGTTCTTTACCAAGCGTAACTATACACTAGCCGGTGACTATACCACGGTCTTCAACAACCTGTCTTTTGAGCGCGTACGCGTAGCCGCAGAACAGGCCATGGAAGGCTTCATCTTGGGTCAGTATGATCGCATTGATCTTGTGTACAACGAGTTCAAGAACGTGGCTACCCAGATTGTGCGTACAGAGCAGTTCTTGCCAATCCCTGAAAAGACTGAAGAAGAGACGGCCAACAACGCCAACTCTGACTATATCTTTGAACCTTCTAAAGAAGAGATTGTAGAGCAGTTGATTCCTAAGTCTTTGAAGATTCAAATCTACAAGGCGGTATTGGAATCTAATGCTTCTGAGCACGGTGCCCGTATGACTGCCATGGACAAAGCCACTGAGAACGCTGGGGAGCTCTTGAAACAATTGAAACTGACCTACAACCGAACGCGTCAAGCGGCCATTACCACCGAGATCCTGGAGATTGTGGGTGGTGCAGAGGCGCTCGCGGCCAGTAGATAATCCATCTTCACCCATATTTGCGGCGCCCATCCAAAAAGATGGGCGTTTCGCATTTTAGAGCGGTGCGTGTTATCGTAAGGTTATCATTTGTAAAACGTTAGCAGAATGGGCAGGGCAAATTATAAGCTCTAGTATCTTTGCTATGTTTTTCACCTGTTTTCTGGGAAATAGCCCAAAAACGGATTAACCATCCTCCACTTATATGGAAAGAAGATTTTTCAACTTCCCCCTGGTTCTTCTCCTCTTGCTGTTGTCCTTCACAACAGAAGCGCAGAAAAGAAACCGCAAAAGCCTACCGGCCCAGCCTAAACTAGTGGTGGGCATTGTAGTGGACCAGATGCGCTATGATTACCTGTACCGCTACTGGAGCAAGTATTCTAATGACGGGTTCAAACGCCTACTACGCGAAGGCTTCAACTTCAAGAACAACCATTATAACTACGTTCCCACCTACACAGGTCCTGGCCACGCGTCCATCTACACGGGCACCACGCCGGCCATGCACGGCATTGTAGGCAATGACTGGTACAACAGAACCACCAATAGAAACATCTATTGTACCGAGGATAAGTCGGTTCAATCCGTAGGCTCTACCTCAAACGCTGGTCAGATGTCACCAGTCAACATGATCTCTACCACCATCACAGATGAGCTCAAACTGGCCACCAACCAGAAGAGTAAAGTGATTGGCCTAAGCTTGAAAGACCGCGGTTCTATTCTTCCGGCCGGGCATGCCGCCAATGCCGCTTACTGGTTTGACGGTACCAACGGCAACATGATCACCAGCACGTATTACATGCAGGAGCTCCCGGCATGGGTACAAGCCTTCAACAACCGCAAACTAGCCGACCAGTACTTAAGCCAGCCTTGGACGACGCTGTTGCCCATAGAACAATACACCGAGAGCACCGCCGATGACCAGCCATTTGAAGGCCTGTTCTCTGGTGAGAAGAAACCGGTGTTCCCGCACAACCTGCCAGAGTACCGCGGCAAGACGTTTGATCTATTGCGGGCTGTGCCTGCCGGAAATACCTATACCAAGGACTTCGCCATTGAGGCTATCAAGGCTGAGAACCTGGGCAAAGGGCAAGTGACGGATTTTTTGGCAGTGAGCTTCTCTACGCCAGATTACATAGGTCACCAATACGGGCCTAATTCCATTGAAGTGCAGGACAACTACCTTCGCCTGGACAAGGACATGGCCGACCTGCTCAAATTCTTGGACAGCCACCTAGGCAAGGAGAACGTGTTGATTTTCTTGACGGCAGACCACGGTGCGGCGCATAACCCCAATTACATGAAGAGCCTTCGCATCCCAGCTGGTGTCATCACGGGAAGTGCCATGACAGACTCTCTCAAAAAGCATTTGAACCAGAAATTTGGCACGGCAGAGTGGATATCCAGCTTTTTTAACCAGCAGGTGTACTTAAACCACGCCATCATTGAAAGTAAGAAAGCAGACTTGGTGGCCATCCAGGAAGAAACTGCCCGTTTTATGCAGCGTTTTCCGGGTGTTTTACGTTGTATCACCTCTGACGCCCTCATGAAGTCTCATTGGGAGAGCGGTTTAGGGATGCTGGTAGAGAACGGCTACATGCCGTACCGCTCCGGAGACGTGGTGGTGATGCTACAGCCCGGCTGGTATGAGGGCTACGGTCGCGGCGAACCCAAAGGCACCACGCACGGCAGTCCCTGGTCTTATGACACCCACGTGCCGCTGTTGTGGTACGGCTGGCAGATTCCGGCCGGCGAGAGCTCCCAGAGAAGCAACATCACAGACATTGCCCCCAGCCTAGCCAACTGGCTGAACATTCAAGAGCCCAACGGTACCACCGGCAAAGCCTTACAGCAATACATGCAGAAATAATCTGTTTCTGCGCAAGACGATAATAATAGCTTAGAATTAAAAGTACGTATGTTAGAAATTTCAAAAACCGCCAGCAACCCTTGGCATGATGTAGAATACGGCGATCAGGCGCCAGCAGTAGTAACCGGTATCATTGAAATCCCGAAGGGATCCAAAGCAAAATACGAGTTAGACAAAGAGAGCGGCCTTTTGAAGCTGGACCGCGTGTTGTTCTCAGCGGTGCATTATCCTGCCAACTATGGCTTCATTCCGCAGACCTACTGTGATGACAAAGATCCTTTGGACATTCTGGTGCTTTGCTCTATTGACGTGGCTCCTATGTGTCTTATTGATGCCAAGGTGATTGGCGTGATGCAGATGATTGACAACAACGAGGAAGATGACAAGATCATCGCCGTGGCTGCCAATGACATGTCTGTGAAGCACATCAATGACATCTCTGAGTTGCCGCCGCATACCTTGCTAGAGATTCAGCGCTTCTTTGAAGACTACAAGAAGCTGGAGAACAAGCAAGTGGTAGTAGAGAACTTCCTGGGCCGCGAAGACGCCTACCGTATCATTGAAGACAGCATCAAGTTGTATAATGACACCTTCCGGACCGAAGGATAGTATTCCTGAAGCAAATAACATAAAGCGCCATTTTCTACAAAGAGAGTGGCGCTTTCGTTTTTGGGCTGTTTTCTGAAAAATAAGCCAAAAACAGGAGAGAAAGCAGAACAAGTTGTCAGGATTCTCGTCTGCAACGTATCTTGCCTTACCAACCAACCGTTGGGCCCTCACACAGATGCGCTATCTTTTAAAAATTCTGGATTTCATTTTGTTCAGCAATATATTCATTGCCGCCTGCGCAACGGCACTGGTATGGGAAACCTATTTGCTGAGCGGCATGCCCATGTCCACCCGGCTGGGGGTGATGGCGTTCTTCGCCACGCTGTTTGTCTATAATGCAGACAGTCTGCTTCCTTACAAATTCAATCAGGACGTGCCCCTCACCAAACGCATGGCCTGGGTGCAGAAGAACCGGTTGGTTTTGATGGCCATTGCCGCTACCAGCGTCCTGTGCGTGTTTGCCTTGTACTGGATGGCCGCCTTTGAGTTGAGCTTCTGGTTTATGCTACACCTGATGGTGGTGGCTGGCTTGTATTCCATTCCCGTGCTCCCAGACCGCGAAGGCTACATCCCGCTCCGTGATATTCCTTTTCTAAAAGTCTTCTTGATTGCCTATGTCTGGTCAGCCATTACGGTGCAACTGCCACAGATGGAAGCCGGCCGCGATTTGTTTGCCGCTGACAGCCTCATCCTGTTTGTGAGACGGTTTCTGTTCATCTTTGCCTTGACGCTGGTCTTTGACATACGAGACCTTAACAAAGACAGGATGACGGGTACCGTTACGTTCCCTGGCAAGTGGGGTGTGGCTAAGACCAAGCGCTTGGCACTAATGGCATTGCTCCTGTTTGCCGTCTTGTTACCCGCCACCATCAACTGGCAAGTGCGTCTGGCATTGGGACTGTCTGCCCTAGGTTCTGCCTGGGTAGTCTGGAACGCCCATGAGAACCGGTCCCATTATTACTTTCTGGTGCTGGCCGACGGCATGATGCTCCTGCAGTTTCTGCTGGTCTGGCTATTGATGTAAGCTTTTACAGAGAGAGCCGTTTTTGCCTTTATTTCCGGAAAAGAGCCCAAAAACGACTATATTCTTTGGAGATTAATCAGCCTTTCTCTACCGCTAGAAACGCCTTTCCTAAAAACGCAGACAAGTCTGAGGCAATCAGAGAAGCCTGTCCCATTTCCTGCGCGGCCAAGTCACCGGCCAAACCATGCACATAGATGCCCAGCAAACACGTCTCTAAGGCACTGTAGCCCTGCGCCCGCAAAGAAGTGAGAATGCCCGTGAGCACGTCGCCAGAGCCTCCGGTGGCCATGCCTGGGTTGCCGGTGCTGTTAAAGTAATACTCGCCCGTAGGCGTGCCCACGCAACTATGCGCTCCTTTCAAGACCACATAGCATTTATGTTCCTGGCAGAAACTCTGAAGCAGTTGCAGTCTGTGAAAATCATCGGTGGCGGGGCCGGTCAGGCGCTCAAACTCTTTGAGGTGCGGCGTCAGAATGCTTCCTTCGGGTAGGGTTCTGAGCAAAGTCCGGTCCGCGGCCACCAGGTTCAGGGCATCGGCGTCTAACACCAGCGGCGGAAGATGTAACCTAAATAAGGCTTCCAAGGCCAACCTGGTGTCTTCGGCTTGGCCCAAGCCCGGTCCTATACCCAAGCAATCATAGGCGTCTGGCTGGCCAGTGAACCGCGTGAAATGCAGGTCATGAAGATCGGTTAAAGCCATGGCTTCGGGCACTGCGGTTTGTACAATGCTGTAGCCAATCTGCGGCACTTGCACGGTCAACAATCCCACTCCAGCCCGTAACGCTGCTTGCGCAGACAAGATGAGCGCGCCTAGTTTGCCGTAGCTCCCGCCAATGAGCAGGGCATGCCCGTAGGTGCCTTTGTGCGCATATTTCTTCCGGGGCTTTAGAATAGACTTTATGAAAGCGGGCGTAAGGAGCTGATAAGGCGAGGCCACATTCTGTAAATATTCTGGATGCAAGGCAATAGACACCGCATGCCACTCGCCCACATACGCGCCTGACGAAGGCAATAGGAACGACAACTTGGGCTGTTCAAAAGTCACCGTGTGCGTAGCCTGCACCACCGTACTGTCTTGCAGCAAAGCCTCATCAGCAAAAAGACCCGAAGGAACATCCACGGAAATAATGGTGCCGCCCAACTGATTCATCTTCTCCACCACCTGCGCATAAACTCCGCGCAAAGGCCTGGACAAGCCAGACCCGAAGAGCGCATCCAGCACCACGGTCCCTGGTGACAATTCTGAAAAATCCTCTATAGATTGAATGGACTGCGCCGGAAGCTCCTGCGGAAGGCGGTGCAGGTTCTGTGTGAAGTCGTCAGATTTGGTCTGGTCTGGTTCCTCTACCAGAAACACCTGCACATTATAGCCCCTGTTGTGCAGAAGCCTGGCCGCGGCCAATCCGTCTCCGCCGTTGTTGCCGGGTCCGCAGAAGATGGCAAAGGGTACCTCTGGGGAGAACCTTTGGGTAAGCCAATCTACCAACGCCGAAGCCGCTCTTTCCATCAAATCCAGGGAGGAGATGGGCTCATGCTGGATGGTGTAGGCATCGGCCTTTCGGGTTTGGGCGGCGGAAAGGATTTTCATGTTATTGATTGCTGATCGCTGATTGTCAATTGTTAATTGCTGGCAAGAAAGCACAAGTGCTGTAATTCTTTCTACGTGCAGAGAGCGGCAGGGTGTTCAAGATGCGTGATGTAGTAATCAATCGCCTAGCATCACTTTTTTTAGGCTCTTAGGAAAGGAGCGGTAGCCATTATATTCAACCTCTGTGTCACAACCACAATACGCTCTAATTGTAGATAGCATTCAACTAGTGGTAGTCATTTTCCAGCTACTACTAATTAATCTCCAGCCACTACCCCGCCGCCGTTGTTGGTGTTATCACCAACAACCTCATCTGTGGTCTCTCAAACCAAATGCTTACCCAACTCCAGTAAAACAAAAATTCCGTTTTCGGGCTGTTTTCACTAAAACAGCCCGAAAACGGAATCATATATGTTGCCACTAGTCTATCTCAGCAATAAACAATAAACAATCAATAATCAGAATTTGACCGCCAAGCCCATGCCCATTTCGCCGTTTGGCAGGACGGTGGGTGCCAGCGTGGCGTTGAGTCCTTTGTTTATGGCAAGCTTGTCATGCAGCCAATAGACCGTGTTCACGGATAAGATGCCAATTCCGGCGCCGGCCAGCACGTCAGACATCCAGTGCTCATTGTTCAAGACGCGCATCACACCCGTGGCACTGGCAATGGTGTAACTGCCCACGCTTATCCAAGGGCTCTTGTCCCTGAACTCTTTATCTGCAATGGTGGCAATGGTAAACGCGTAGGCCGTATGTCCCGATGGGAACGCCCGCGGTAAGCCGTTGGGCCGCGTCTGGCCAGATAAGATTTTGGTGGGATAGACTATGGCCGTAGTCAAGGCGCCAGAAGCCAGCACCAATCCCGTCTGTCGCCTAATGTCATGCTTGTTCTGCGAGGAGAACAGGTTAAACCCGTACAGTCCCACAATAGGCACGAAGAAGAGATAGTCATCTACCTTGGTACTGAACTTGGGGAACTCGGCGCGGGCATCCTCTTTGGCGTCATAGCTGCTGTAAAAGCCATTGTCTTTGATGGTATAAATACCAGCGGCTAATAAGACCGCCGATGGCAAGACCGCCTTCTTTAAAAATTGTCTGTTGTTCCGCTTGTTCTCCAGTTTATGGAGAGAGTCTGTCCTGGTGAGGATAGAAACAGAGGACCTGGAAAGTTCAACGGGCGGGGTCACCTGCTGCGCCTGCACATTGCCTAAAAGGGTCAAGGATAGGAGCGGGACCGCTACATATTTTCTGAGGTTCAAACGCTTCTTGATTTTTTGGTGAAACAGAGACATAACGCACAAGCCGCCAAGAGAATTCACAAAAGTAATATCAAATTCGTGTAAGCGGTGCGCAAGCTACTGAATTAGAAAGGAATAGAATCGTTTTTGGCCTGTTTCTCAGAAAATAGAAGGAAAACAGAAAGCATTCTTTGCATCGTCATAATAGATTGATAGCTTTCGAATGGACTTATATCAGTTGGCAGGTAAGCCGTCAGTTAAAGCATGGCTTATGCACCATATTAGTCGGCGAAATTTTATTTTTTCTTACTTTTTACGTGCAGAGCAAAGTTATCCAGCCTTTGCTTAGTCTTGCTTGTAAGTTTATCACCTTTGATATAATTAAGGCCTTCAAACTCAAACTCATTTTTATCAAGGTCTAGGATTACAGTCGTAGTCGGACTTTCATTATTCAAATTTTCGCGGATTAAGGTGTAGCTTAACTCTAGCACATTACTTGTTTTGTTTTTCCAAGTCCCTTTATATATCCTAAAAATATCAGCGTACTGGTGAGTAGAGTCCCCCCATTGCCCTCCATTACTAGAAAGCATAATAAATTTACCAACTGGATGGAAAATGATAGCATTAATAGTTGTGGCTTCGACTATTGAGTCAAGTTCTGGGTCTCCCGTGTTAGTCTTCTTCCACTCTATGTCCTTGTTTACCCAATACCGGGGTATGCTCTTGTCTTGGCCGAGACAAAGGAACCCAAGGAATAACAATTGAAACAAGAGTACAAGCTGTTCTTTCATCGTTTTTTGGCCATCTAAATAATTGATAAACTGATTTAAGGAGGGCACATTGCTAATCACCTATCTAACTCACCCAACACAATGTCCACTGAACCTACAATGGCGATGAGGTCAGAGACCATGCAGCCTTTGCTGATTTCATGCAACACAGACAGGTTAGAGAAGCAGGGGGAGCGGCCTTTGCACCGGAACGGCACGTCGGTGCGGCCGGTAGTCCTAAAAAAGTAACCTAACTCACCGCGCGGCGTCTCTGCCCTAAAATAGAAGTCCTGCGCCGCCGGGCGTATCTTCTTAGGGCACATAGCCTGCGGGTCAAAGTCTGGGGTGCGTTTGTGGTCTCCTTCCAGTTGGTCCAGGCACTGCGAAATGATTTTGATGCTCTCCTGGCACTCCTGCGCGCGCACGTAGTTCCGGTCCCAGCAATCGCCCACGGCCCCGGCCAAGCCCTGCCCGATTGGGATTTCAAACTCCAATTCTGGGTACACAGAATAACCGTCCACCCGGCGCAAATCAAACCGCAATCCAGATCCACGTAGCATGGGCCCTGAACAGCCGTAATTGATGGCCACGTCTAGCGGTAGCGTGCCCACGTTGGCGGTGCGGTCAATGAAAATTTTATTCTGAAGCAGGAGCGTATCCAGTTCTGTGAGTTTGGGCAGGAGGTAGTGGATGAATTCGCGGCAACGCTGCTCAAAGCCCACAGGCAGGTCATAGTACAAGCCGCCAATCCAGATGTAATTGTAGAGCATGCGCGCGCCCGTCACCCACTCTAGCAGGCGCTGAATGTGCTCCCGGTCCCGCAAAAGCCACAGGAACGGGGTGAAGGCGCCAATGTCTATGGCGTACGTCCCGATGGCCAGAAAATGCGAGGCGATGCGGTTGAGCTCTGCCATCAGCACGCGTATGTATTCCACGCGCTTGGGTAGTTGCCCGTCCAGGCCCAGCATCTTCTCCACGGCCATGCACCAGACGTGCTCTGAGTTCATGGCGGCCAGATAGTCCATGCGATCCACGTAGGGAATGGTCTGGTGATAGGCCAGGGCCTCGGCGTGCTTCTCAAAGCACCGGTGCAGGTAGCCAATGTGCGGCACCACGTCTACCACCAGCTCACCGTCCGTGACCACCTCCAGCCGCAGGACGCCGTGCGTGGCCGGGTGCTGGGGGCCCATGTTCAAGAGCAGTTCGCCGTGTTGCAGGCTGTCTACGTCAAACTTGTTGGGTTCAGACTGGAGCAGGTATTCTGTGTAGCGCGTGGTGGTGGCCAAAGGAGAGAATCAATTTTGAGCTAATTTCTGGAAAACAGGGCAAAAACGGAAACAGCTAGTTCACCGCGGGTGCTTTGGTGACTAGCCGTTCAATGTCATCATCCGTGTTTATTTTCCTGTCCTTGCCCGCCGAAGTCAGGTTAAAGCCTTGGTTGGGTAGCATGGGTTGATATACCACACGATTGCCCCAGCTGTCAAGGGTGTTGTTCCTGATCATCGGGTCATTGGCCACCACCTCATTCAAATGCGCCGGAAGCATTGCCCTGGTTTGATAGTACTGCGCGATTTGTCCGCTCAGGCGGTTGAGCTTGAGGGCCGTATTGCGTTCTTTCACCAGGTTGTAAGTAAGCGCATAGACGAGTAGCATCAACACAAACCCGCCTACCCACACTAGCACCGCTAAGCGCACCACAGAAAACAGGGTGCCCGTGAAGCTGTTCCAAAAGCCTACTCGGCCTTCAAAGTTGTTTCTGGTCCTCACGCCAAACAGCAGGGCCAGAAAATCGAACATATTTCTAATCTTTCTCATGAGGGTAGATTCCAATCGTTTTTAACACCGTTCTCTTCATTGTGCTGGTCATAGGGCACCTTGATGCCGTGGTATTCTGCCGGCCACGTATAATCTTTCCTGAGCGGATGTCCTTCCCAGTCGGCCGCGCACAGAATGCGCCGCAAATCTGGGTGGTCTGGGAACGAGATGCCTACCAAATCATAGACTTCGCGCTCATGCCAATCTGCTGACCGCCACACATGGCTCACCGTGGGTACGGCGGGCAGGTGCTGGTCTGCCAGATTGCGGGGTACCTGTACCTTTAACGCAAAATGATGGTTGTACGGGATAGAATAGAGGTGATAAATTACTTCTAGGGTGCCAGCTTCTGGTCCATTGTCTACGCCCGTCAGGCAAGAAAGAAAGTCAAAATAGGTCTGCTCCTGGTCATGCAGAAATTCGGCCACCTCGGGCAAAGCCCAATCGGCCACCAGCACATAAGACTGCAGAGGATGCACCTCTTCGCCCAAAATCACGGTTTCCCCGAACCGGGTAAGCAACAAGTCTTTGATTTCTGCGAAGGTCATCTGGCTAGGCGTTGGATAAGGGAAGGTACGCAAAAATAGCCTTACCCAGGCAAGGTCTCGCGCGGCCAAGCCACTACTTTCACGCCCTCAGAGTAATGCATTTGTTCTACGTTGTCTAGCATAAGCTGTGTCTGCCCAACCTTGTAGGAAAGAGACCCAGCCTGGATCTGGAGCTTATGCAAAGGCCACATGAGGTGATGGATTTCATAGCGGTGCAGTTGGCCACCTCTTTCAAGGTACAGGCTGTAGCGTTCGGTGAGAAAAGCGTCAAGCGGCGTTCTATTAGTAAGTTCTGGGCCTACGCTGTAAGTGATGTCCAATGAAAACCCTTTGGCCAGACTTTGCGATTGATAGCGCTTGAAATTTCCTGTAACAGTACGGGTCATAGCCGCCTTTTCATAGGGCAAGCCGGATAGCTTCTTAGACACCCAGGCAGAAAGAGATTTGCCTGCTTCAATGTTCAAGAAATAGACGCCGTCTTTGTCTTGATGGCTCACATAGGTCCTCACATTCACCTCCAGAAAATCTGACACCAGACTCAGCGGGAACAGCTTCTTCGGGTGAATCTTCTGCATGGTAAACGCCACTACAGACACCCAGGCCTTGCCGTCCAGTAAATTCAGTTCTAAGTTTTTAGGAAGTAAAGGCTCCAGTTCTTCTGGCGGAACGCTCCAGTGAAAGAACAGCGCCTCATTCCATTCCTGGTAATACGTCCACGGGCTGGTGCACAAGGCCCAAGGCCGATGCTCCACTGATTCTAACAATTGCTGGATGACCTGGCGGTTTGCCATACGGAAGAGTTCTTAACTTTCTGCTTTCTCCTGGTCTAACAACCGCAACACGGCCCTAGGCGCCGTAATACTTTCCTTTCTAATGAGTTCCTGCAGTTTCATAAAGCCGCCAATCAAGGCTTCGGGGCGGGGCGGACAGCCGGGCACGTAGACGTCTACCGGAATGATGCGGTCCACGCCTTTGACTACGTGGTAGCCGTGTTCCCAATAGGGGCCGCCGCAGTTAGAGCAGGATCCCATGGAAATGACGTAGCGGGGTTCGGGCATCTGTTCGTAAAGACGGCGTATGCGGTCGGCCATTTTGAAGGTGACGGTGCCGGCCACAATCATCACGTCGCTCTGGCGCGGCGAGGGCCGGGGCAGAATCCCGAACCTATCCATGTCATAGTTAGACCCATAGGCCCCCATCATCTCGATGGCACAGCAAGCCAACCCAAACCCCATGGGCCACAACGCCGACAGCCGGGCCCAGTTGAGCAGGTCGTCCAGTTTGGCGATGAATACGCCGCCTTCGCCGGTTTTGTCTGTGGGTGTCATGGTTGCGTTTTTGGGTTGTTTTGGTGAAAATAGGCTAAAAATGAAATATTTTTACTTAGCTGTGCTGATGAAATAGGGACAGGACTTACGGAAGCCAAATTTCTCAGCGGCTACAAAAGGTGGTTCTTGCAGGAAATCAATTTTTGAGCCTTGGTACTTATCTCCTATCGCCTTGGAGGTGGATGAAAGACCAGACATGAAAGTACCTTCCATAAAAACACCCTTAGCGTATTCTTCTTTGCATATAGCAAAGCCACTTGTGATGAAGACCCAACTCCCAACCATGAGGCTGTCTTTTACCATACCCTGTAAGGCGCCGTTAAATCCGGTTGTTTGGTCTATAGTGCCATTGCCGCCTGTAATCATTTGCTTGCCCTCCTTGTTCCAGGCCGCTACAATCATAGGCACGCCTGTTTTATAGTAGAGGACCAGGTTAGGAGAGCCATCCTCAAAATATAGCTTCCATTCCCCGTCCCGTACGTTGTTCTTATAGATGCCTGCGGATTTGACGTTCCCATTTTCATACATCTCTTTAAAAGGCCCAGATTTTAACTTGTTTTCATAACTGCCTCTTGTGATCAAGGCGCCAGCTTTTGAGACGTCATGAAAAGGCCCAGTAAAAGCACCGTCTTCAGAGATTTTTGTATACCGTATGTACTCTGCGCATTCTGGTTTCACCAGGTTCCATTTGTTGTCATAGTAGAACTCGGCACTGTCCCTGCCAAGCGTCTTGAAGGTCTGTTTTATATCTTGGATATCTAAATAAACTTGGGCTGGCTGGTCTGGCAGAACAGAGGATTTTAGGAGAAACAGTTTTACAAAAAGAGCAGTCAAGAATGCCATACGGGTAATGATTTTGAATAGAATCTTGGGTTACTTCTTATACTTATCATTCACCTGCTGGTACAAATTGCCCGGAATCTTAGACCGGCTTTTAGGCACCACTGGCTTGGGTTTAATCCAGTCCAGGTGGCCTTTCACCCAGGCGTAGGCCAGGCTCAGAGCCAGCACCAGCACAAAGAAGAACATCTCGGCTAAGGCAAACCAGCCCCAGGTTCCATTAGAAGCCTCTATCAATTCTTTATCCCCAAACACCACTGCCCAAGGGAACAGGAAGACCAGCTCCACCTCAAACAAAAGAAACACCAAGGCAATGACGTAGAAGCGCGGGTTAAAAGCACCCCAGGCGTTGCCCAGGGCTTCTTCGCCAGATTCATAGGTGGCCAGCTTTTCTGAGTTGGGATTGTTGGGCCGCAATAATCTGCTGGCAAAAAGCCCGAGCGCTACAAAGACCACTCCGCCAATCAAGAAAAGCAGAATCACTCCGAAGTCTGAAAAATAAGCGCTTTGTGTCATGGGCTACAGGGCTTATACAAATCTAACCCATTTCTTTAAAAGTGACGCATCAAAACCAGCACCAAGCCAGGTGTAACCTTTTTTAGAAGCGCGGGTTAAGAAAATATTGCCCTATGTCTATCTATTCAATAACGTATTTTCTATGCTAACAGGAGTGGTCAACGCCCCCGAAATTAACACCAAGCACGGCTGGCTCAACACAGACCGCTCCTATACCTTAAAAGACTTCAGGGGGAAGATTGTCTTGCTGGACTTCTGGACCTACGGGTGCATCAACTGCCAGCACCTTCTACCAGATTTGCACCGTCTGGAAAAGGAGTACCCTCATGAGTTGGTCATCATTGGCGTGCACTCGGCTAAGTTTGACGCCGAGAAAAGCCACGAAGCCATTCGGCAGGCCATCTTGAAGTTTGGCATTACGCACCCGGTCGTAAACGATGCCGATTTTGAAGTCTGGAAACATTACGCCGTCAACGCCTGGCCCACGGTGGTGCTCATTGACCCCAACGGAAAGGTGATTGGCCAGAAACCCGGCGAGGGAATTTATGACACCATCAAGCCGCACCTGGACCAACTCATAGAAGCCTTCGGGGACCGCATTAACCGTGAGCCGTTCCCCTTTACCCAGGAGCAAGCCGAGGCCCAGATGCTTAAGTTTCCTTCTAAGCTCATCACAGACGCAGAAGGCAATTTGTATCTGTCAGACAGCGGCCATAACCGTATTCTCAAGCTCTCTACCACCGGCCAGGTACTGGAAACCATTGGCGCTGGCCAAGCCGGATTCAAGGACGGTGCTTACACCCAAGCCACCTTCAATGAGCCGCACGGCCTGGCCTTGAACGGGCAAACCCTGTACGTGGCCGACGCCAAGAACAACGCCGTTAGAGCCATTGACTTAGAGACCCGGCAAGTGCGTACTATAGCCGGCACCGGCGAGCTGAGCTATTACTTTTTTGACGACCAACTAGGCGCGCCCGTGAACCCCAATAGCCCCTGGGATTTGGGAGTAGACCATCACCAACTCTACATTGCCAGCGCCGGCAACCACCAGATTCTGCGCCTGGATTTGCAAACCAACCAAGTGCTACGTTTTGCCGGCACCGGCCGCGAAGCCCTGGCAGACGGATCCCTGCGCGAAGCCGCCTTCAACCAGCCCAGCGGCCTGGCCTTGCATGGCCGCACCCTCTACATTGCAGACCCCGAGGCCAGCGCCGTGCGCGCCCTGCACCTGGACCAGGCCAGCGTCACTACCTTGATTGGCCGCGGCCTCTTTGAGTTTGGCGATGAAGACGGCTATTTTGACGAGGCCTACCTCCAGCACTGCATGGGCCTCACCTACCACAACGGCCTCTTGTATTTGGCAGACACCTATAACGGCAAAGTCAAAGTGCTGGACTTGGAGAAAGAGCAAATCCAAACGGTGGTAGAAGCCCTGCAAGAACCCAATGACGTGCTGGTGCATCAAGGCTACCTGTGGATCACCAACACCAACGCCCATCAATTATTAAAAGTGAATTTAGAGACCGGGGAAAAGGAAGTGGTAGAGGTGACGGCATAGCTGTCTTTCTATACATTCGTTTTTGGCCTGTTTTCTAGAAAGTAGGTTGAAAACGGTTGCGCCCATAGTGCAGATAAGTGTATGTTTACACTTACACGATGGTTAGCACCTATAAGTATGAATTACAAAGTATTGCTTAAATGTTGGACTAGTGAAGAGCTGTCAAAATTTGATGCTGGCTTACTTTCAAAAAAGGGAGCCAATGATGAGACAACTCAATTTCTGTCTATAGTTGGGCTCCCAAAATCCGCTGCTCCATTTCTCACATTTGGGCATGAGGAAGCGACTTTAAATCTACAATCGATTCATCATGTTTATGAAACTGATGAATTTGCTCATGAGTTTCTCCTAATCATTGGTTCAGAAGGTGCTGGCAATCCATTTTGCATTGACTTGATGAATAATGGTCAAGTAGTCGTCCTAGACCATGAGCAGGAATTAGAAAGTACCTTTGTCAATACTTCAGTGAATGAGCTATTTCAGTTTCTATCTGCCTTCAAGGAATTCGGCAAAGAAGTGATAAGCTTGAATGGAGAGGACGCTTTCCTTGACTCCAATTTCACAGATGAACAATATGAAAGACTTACCCTTCAATTAAAGTCAATAGATGAGAAAGCTGTGGGTGAAGGTAATTTCTGGTTTTATGAACTTGAAAATCTATTGGCTAACCGAGAATACTTTCTTAAAGAAAAATAAAGAGTACAGATGATAATAAGGAGTAAAAATCATACTCCTGTCGGCGGCCTCGCACGCCTCATATACCAGTTCGTTAGTACTTATTTGAAGAAACGTGAAACGATTACTTACACTAATAGAACGAAACATTGCAGGGAAAAAGGTCTTAGCACTCTTTCTTCTGACCAATGCTGTGTATGTCTACATGCTGGCCTTTACAATTCCTGGAACAATGAAATTCTCTAACGGAATGAAATTGTTAGACATGATGCCAACTGGGTATGACTTGAACTATGTGAATACATTATTTAGCTCATTGGGAGAAGAGGGACGTCAGGCGTATCTAACTACTCAAATTCCCCCAGACATGGTATATCCAATTCTATTTGGGCTTTCCTACTGTTTGCTCACAGGATATTTTCTAAAAAAACTCCAGAAGCTAAATACACATTATCTGTATATAGGTGTTCTGCCAATAATAAGTGCAGTAGCAGACTATGTTGAGAATGTTGGGATAATAGTAATGCTGAACCGCTATCCTAACCTGACTCAGGACTTGGTATCTTTTACAAATGTGTTTTCAGTTATTAAAAGTATCTCCACAAGTCTGTTTTTTATAGCCTTGATAGGGCTGCTACTATCCTTCGGGGTTAAATCAATAAGCAGAAAGAAAACAAATGATAACGTTATGTAAACTTAGTGCGGGTAAAACAGCTAAATTCCTAGATTAATCAAACCCCTGCACTACACTTACACCAACCGTTAACAGCTTTTAAACACTGCAATACATGAAAGGAAAAATTGTTAGAGCATGTGCGTGGTTTGCACTGATTATTTTTTCTCTCACCTCTTTAGCGGGCTTGCTAATGATGTTCACAGAGGGGATTAGTTGGGCAGGGACTATTGCTATTGGTATGTGTTTCCTGATGGCTGTTACAGGAGGGCATGCAAGAAAATATGGACTGCCAGAATTTAAAGCGCAAGAATTTTCTAAGCTTTCAGCTGTAGTCTCACTGGTTTTTGGAGTCTTATTCATCATATTTATGCCCCTCCTTTTTATGGCCGGTGCTGGTTTTGAAGACTCTTTTGTAGCTATAAGAAATCTATTAATCCTGTTTTTGCCTGTTGTCATATCTGCCATCGCAATCTTAGCCTCAAAAGGAAAGACAGAATAAACAGGTGAGGCACAAGGGTAACTCTCACTAGGTGAAAGGATAGCCTAGCCGTTTTTAGCCTCTTTTCCAGAAAACAAGCCAAAAACGCTTCCCTGAATTTAGCCCAGATATCAGAGATTTGTCCCCCAATAGTAATATTCAATTTAATATATATACCAATTCCGGAAATACGCTTAAACTTGCACGCTGTAACTTAACACAATTCCCTCTACGTGCATGAAAGCTTTTCTCCTCTCCCTAAGCCTGCTATTGACAGTCTCAACCGTACAAGCGCAGTTTGTGGCTTCTACGCTGCACCTCAAGAACGGCGAAGTAAAGAAGGGGTTGGTAGACAACCCCAAGCCAGACGCCAAGACCGTTAAATTTAAGCCAACCGAGACCGGTACCGTCACAGAATATAAAACAGACCAGGTGGCCCGCATTACCTTTACCTCGGGCAAAGAGACGTTGAAGCTGGAGAACATCAAGCCCAAAGGTTCTAAGAAAAGCCTCTTGATGCAGAAGATGATAGAAGGCCCCGTGAACCTGTACGTGGTGCAGATCGCGGGCGGACAAGTAGGCGCCGTTAACTACTACCTGGTCAAGCGCGACAATGAAGAAGAAGCCACCACCTACAACGGTCTGGGCTTTAAAAAAAGAGTGTCGGCCTACCTTCAAGATGACCCCGCCGTAGTGAACTACATCCAGGAAACCCCGCTGCTTGACATTGACATGTTTGAGGTCATCAACCGCTACAATGCCAACAAAAAGAAGAAGTAAGCACCCTATATCCTTGCTTTTACACCAAGGCGTAACGGCTCTGGCTGAGTAGTACCTTTCTTCATCTGTCGTGTAAGCGGCAGTTTTCCACTGAACTCAACGTCCTATGAAAGTGCTCAATATTCACAAAAGGGAAATCAACCAGCCAAAGCACGAGGTAGCCAAATTATTTAACACCTTGGCCTCAGAGAATGACATGATGCTGGCCACTGACAAATGGTCTCCCTTGATACTGGACAAGGGTCTACAGGTGGGCTCAAAGGGGGGGCATGGACCCATCAAGTATTCAGTCACTAATTACCAGGAAGGCGACTCCATTACTTTTCGGTTCGATTTAAAAGGCTTTGACGGTTGCCATACATTTGCCTTAACTGAGATTACCCCTGATAAAACGGAGCTTTCCCATGTGATTGACATGACCACCTCAGGCGCGGCAACCATTAAATGGGCGGTGGCTATACGCTGGATGCATGACGCTTTCATGGAGGATGCCTTTGATAAAGTGGAAAACCATTTCACAGAAGACAAAAAGCACAGCAACTGGAATTGGTGGGTGAGGACGCTGAGGAAAGCGATGAAACCCAGAAAGAAACAAGCAGAAGGGTAAAAGCTTTTAGCCTCTTTTCCAGAAAACAAGCCAAAAACGCTTCTCTCTTTACACTACCAAGCTCAGCGGCTGACCGGCGCTTGCCTTCACGCGCAGGGCCTGTTGCAGATGGCGTTGCTCATGCAGCACCACAAACTCCAGCGCCTCGCCTAAACGTAACTTCAACAACTGAAAGAACTCTACCGGCACGGTTTTCTTGTTCAAGTCTGCCGTGGTGGCTTTGCTTAGCAAATGCAGTAGCGTGTCCTGGTGTTGCAGAAACTCGTCTAACACGGCTTTGGTGAGCTGGCTGTTCTGCGGGTTCATGCGGGCCAGGGTTTTGTGCTTTTTAGCGCCGGCGGGGTTCACCATTTCCAAAGATTTCTTGCCAAACCAAGAGTACTTCACTAGCTGGGCAGAGCCGGAGGCCAGTGCCGGGGCGATGGCTTTTTCAAAGGCAGGAAGGTAGAAGCGGCTGTAACGGTTCAAGTGCTCCAGGCATTCCAGAATGCTCCAGCTGTTGGGTTGGGGCTTGAAGTTGAGCGCGGCTGGTTCTAGAGATAGAAATTCTGCCTGCGCGGTGGCTTTTATTTGCTGAACGCGGTCTTGTAATTGGGCGAGAAAGGTGTTGGTTTCCATAGCGTTATCTTTTTTTACCAAAGGTAGAGGGCCGCGTATTTCAAATCCTTGATGCAAATCAATATTTACGAATGCGGCTTAGAGTTTCTGGCGTCATGCGCAGGTAAGAGGCTATGTATTTTAAGGGCACCAGCTGGAAGATATGCGGGCTTCGGGCCAAGAGCCGGTCCAGGCGCTGCTGCGGGTCCAGGAGTTGCAGGTCAATCTCCCGTTCCATCTTGCCAATGAGGGCTTTCTCCAGCTCGTGCCGCCAGAACCTGCCAAACACCGGGCGCTCCTCTTGCAAAGCGTAAAAATCTGCCCTGGAAATAGCCAGCAACTCACTCTTCTTCAAAGCCTGTATGCAATAAGTAGAGGGCGTCTGCGTGACCAAAGACGGAAACGCCGTAATCAAGGTGTTCGGGTACGCGAAGCCCACGCAGATGTCCTCCTGGGGCGTGGGGTAATACAGCCTGAACGCGCCGCTCAATACAAAGTACAGATGCTGTTCCACCTGGCCTTCACGTATGAGAAAGTCGTTGCGTTTTACCTGCACCTGCTTGTTCCAGAGCGGCACAAAGGCGGCTACGTCTTCTTCAGTGAAATACGGAACTTGGCGTAAGAGCGTGGCCAGCATGAGCAAGGTCGTTTTTGGGCTGAAATCCAGAAAACAGGCAAAAAACGATGCCGGAACTAACCCAGGCTGGATTTCGCTTCTACAGAACGGGGAGAGCAGTAGAATCTGTGTTTCTTTCCGTAAATTTAAAGGCTGAACGCATATGCGCAAGCCCTCTCAGGGTTGTAAACCTGTGCGTCTGGTGTGTTTATATCTTGATTCTTGAGTCCTAACCATATGGCATTACTATTTAACGATTTCGCGAGCTGGGGAAAACATTGTGCCGAGACAGGTGAACCTCTCTGGAAAGCCGTCCTCAACTATGAGATAGAGCAGAAGGGCCGCACCGAAGACGTGATCTGGGACGGTCTGGCCCGCGCCTATGACGTCATGCGCGACGCCGTGCACACCGGCCTCACCGAAGACATGACCTCCCGCTCGGGCATGATAAACAACGGTGCCAAGATGGTGGCAAAAGCGCCTGTGACCGTGCTGTCGCCAGAGTTCCAGATGCTGATAAGCCGGGCCTTGGGAGCCAAAGAAGTGAATTCCTGCATGGGCCGCGTGGTGGCTGCGCCTACCGCGGGCGCCTCGGGCATTTTGCCGGGTATCTTAACCACCATTCAGGACCTGCACAAACTAGACGACCGTAAAATCCACGAAGGCCTTTTGATTGCCGCGGGCATTGCGCTCATCATTGAAACCAACGCCTCTCTGGCCGGCGCCGTGGGCGGTTGCCAAGCTGAGACCGGCAGTGCCGCTGCCATGGGTGCGGGTGCCATCGTTTACTGTCTGGGCGGGAACGTGGACCAGGTTTTTGCGGCCGTGGCCGTGACCATTCAATGCATGCTAGGCTTAATCTGCGACCCGGTGGCCGGGCTGGTAGAAGTGCCCTGCGTGGTGCGCAACGCCAGCGCCGCCGCCATTGCTTTTTCCAGCGCCCAGATTGCCATTGCCGGCGTCAACCCAGTGATACCAGTAGATCAGTGCGTGATGGCCCTAGGAGAAGTAGGCCAGAGCATGGAAACCAAGTACAAAGAAACTGCCTTAGGCGGCCTCGCCAACACGCCCCGCGGCCGCGAAATAGAGAATATGGTCCTAGTGCAAGACGTAGAAATCCTTCCTGACGAGGACTAAGTAGAGTTTTGAGTCGCGGGTCCTGAGTCAAGTCTTATTGGCAAAGCCCGTTTTTGGTCTGTTTTCTTGAAAACAGACCAAAAACGGGCTTTTTATATTCTCACGCCCGCAGGGTGGTAAACGCATTGCAACGGCTCGCTCACCAATAAACCAGCCGACCGACCTTGCGCAGGGCAGCCTTGGCTGTGCGCCCGGAGCATGGGCAGGGACCGAGTAATGGCCTTTCATTTGGCAATGGCCTAAGCGGGCTAAGGAACAGATAGCTCTAGCCAGGTGCACAATCCGAAGAAAAGCTGTCTGAGCGGCAGCGAGTTTCTTTTCTTCTTGATTCTTTTGGTTAGGTTGAACATCAAGGAGAAAAGTGACAAACGCCTCAACGGAGAGTTAAGAGTTGAAAGTTAAGAAGTAAGAGTTGGAAGGCAGAGGCGGGAAGAATGAATCACATTGAGCAAGTCATCCCCCTACCCCCCTTCAAAGAGGGACGAAGAAGCTACTTACTCAGGACTCAATAATTAGGAATATCCTCCACATCCTGCTTGGTCAAAAGCAAACCCAGCATCATCAAAAGACTCGTTAAAATCACCACAAAGAACAAGACGCCTTCGCCTAAGCCCTCAATGCGGTATTGCGCAGGGATGCTGTAAAACAAAAGGATGGTGATGAGGCCTCTGGGGGCAATGAACAGTTCTGGAATGAGCGGCGTGCGGGCCACGTACTGCAAATACAGAAAACGCACCAGCAGCGTAATGGAGAAAATGGTGAAGCCCAACACCCAGACATCCAGGCTGTACAAGTCCTCCAGCTGAATAGAAAACCCGAACAGCAGAAAGAAAAAGGTCCTGATCACAAACGCCGACTCGCCGTTGATCTGCTTCAGTTGCTTTAGTTCTGAGCCTAGGTTGCCCACGTGCAGGTAGTTGGCCATCTTGCCTTTCACAAACAGCGCGGCGTTGTTGAGCATCAGACCAAAGACCAGGACCATGAGCAAAGAGGACAGGTGCATCTTCTTGCCAATAGAGTACAGCAAGATGAGCAGGGCAATGATCAGGAAAAACTTGATGTGGCTTTTAATCTTGTCCAGAAAGAACAGCAGCACCAGGCAGCACACCACAGAGATGGCCAGGATGGTGAAGATGTCCACGCCCAGCCCTACAAAAGACCCAAACCCAATCTGCTCGTTCTGGATGGCGAAGTTGAACAGCATAATGCCAATGATGTCTGAGAAGGTAGCCTCATAGACAATGAATTCGCGCTTTTCTGGGGTAAGGTTAGAGACGCTGGGAATGGCGATGGCGCTACTGATCACGCCCAACGGAATGGCATTGATAAACGCCACCTTGTAATCCACCTCCAGCCAAAACTGCACAAAGAGGGCAATGAGTGCCGTGGTGATGAGCAGCGTTAAAGTGGCGGTGATGAGCGACTTCCGGATGACCGGCAGTTTCTCTTTGGAGAGTTCTAAGTCCAGAGCCCCTTCTAAGACAATCAAGATAAGGCCAATGATGCCAAACAGTTCCAGGATGTTGCGCAAAGGCGGCGTACGCACGCCAAAATACGTGCTGGCCAGCTGTAACAGAATGCCCGCGGTAAGGAGCATGATCACAGACGGCACCTTGGTGCGTTTAGACAAAACATCAAACAGATAGGAGACCACCACCAGGCCGCTCAGGATAATCAGGAAGGTATAGACGTCTAAAACCATGCAATCAAATTAGGTGAAGACGCGCTCTGGCGCCCTAAAAGAATAGATAAGGTACGAAATCCTTTCCAGTTTAACTGAAAACCTGCGCTGGCATAGGGGAAACCACCGCCCCAACGGTCTACTCTTTACTACGGAGGCAAGCCAGTTTCATTCTAAAAAATCCCGCATACTACCCTTCGTGTAAACCCATAACCTTCAGGTCGTTTTTGGCCTGTTTTTACAGAAACTATTAAAAACCAGCAACTCTATGACTGCCCATCGTGCTTCGGTATTAATTGCCTTCTCATTTTTTCTGCTCATGGCCGCGGGTTGCTCTGTGCCAGACATGCAGATAAGCCAGAGTTTTAAAGAAAAAGCCACAGAACTACCCGTAGAGGGCCGTCCGGTCATGCGCATGAGCTTACTGGGCAAGGAGAAAGGCTTCCGGTTTGGGCCGTACCAGTTGCAAGACATAAAACGCGGCTGGACCAGAAGGACAGATGAGCAGGACGCCTTCTGGCGCAAGGTGTCTGAGGCCTACCAGCGGTACACCTTTGCGGTACAGGATACCGCCCAGCAGAAAACCTGGTACGTGCTGGCGGCAGCTTTGCACAGTTCGTCGGCTGTAGAAGTGGGAGGAGGACTTTCGGCTTCTCTGGACAAGCAGCGCGAGTTCCTGCAAGCCCAGTTCCAGTCCCCTACAAGCGGCGTTTGGCAACTGGCCCTGGCAGATCCTGGAAACTACATGCAGCGCCTTAACTTTAAAGGAAGCCTTAGCAACGGCAAAGAAGAAATAGAAATACAACCCATCTACAAGTGGCAGCGAAAGTCTTTTCCCTCAGACAAGAACCTGGGCTATGAGTTCTCTGTGAACGGAGAGATTCTAGCCACGGTGCAGACCATGAACACCGGCAAGGTCTGGCTCAAGCAAGGCCTGAGCCCAGATATGCAGATGGTGCTGGCCAGTGCCTGCGGCTCGCTTCTGCTGTATGACAAACTAGGCGAAGGAGAGTAAACTGTTTAGCTGGAACCTATCTCATTTTCTGTTAGTTACCGCCTCGGCCTTCTCAACATAGAGAAAAGCCGGGGCGGTTTCTGTATGTTTGCCAACTTTTTATCATCTACTATACAATTCCCGCATTTTTAGCGTTACCCAGAAACTAATTTTAAGACGGATGTTCCTGCATCCCTGCATGTTATGAGAAACTTCTTTTGGTGGTGTGCCGGCGCCGATGACCACATTCTGGCACAGTGCCCAAAATCTGAACACATCAAGTTTGGCGGTATTGGCGCTACCGTCCTCTTTACCGGCATCCTGGCCTCCCTTTCTGGTGGCTACGCCCTCTACACCGTGTTTGACTCCGTTCCCTTCGCCGTGGCCTTTGGCCTGCTGTGGGGCGCCGTGATTTTCAACCTGGACCGTTTCATTGTTTCTACCCTGCGCAAAGAAGGCCGCTTTGGCCGCGAGTTCCTGCAGGTGCTGCCGCGTATCTTGCTGGCGCTGGTGCTGGCCATTGTCATTTCCAAACCCCTGGAGCTACGCATATTTGAGAAGGAGATTGACAGTGTGCTCATGGAGAAGAAGGCCGAGCTAGCCTTGGAGCACCAGAAGCTGGTAAACAAGCAGTTCACCGAGACCGACTCGGTGCGCAAGGACATTGACCGCCTCAAAGCCGAGATAGCCACCAAGTCTGCCCAGCGTGACACGCTCTACACCCAGATGTCTGCCGAAAGCGACGGCACCGGCGGTACCAAAAAAATTGGCCGCGGCCCTATTTACACCGAGAAGAAAGCCCAGCACGACAAGATTGACCTGGAGCTGAAGCAACTACAGGAGCAAACCAACCAGCTCATTGCCGAGCGCCAGAAACGCATAGACACCCTCACCGCCCAGCGCGACAAAAGCATTGCGCAGGGCAAGGAACGGTTTGATAATTACGGTGGTTTGATGGCGCGCATTGAGGCCATGGAGAAGCTTCCGCTGCTGCCCAGCCTCTTCATCACGCTACTCTTCATCTGTCTGGAGACCGCGCCTATCTTCTCCAAACTCATCTCCAAGCGCGGCCCGTATGATGATTTGCTCCGCGATGTAGAATCTACCGTGGAACTGGACAGCCTGGAAAAACTAGAAGGCCGTCGCCGCGAGTATGACACCCGCAAAGCCATTGAAGACGTAGGCAAAGACGCCCGCATTGAGCACTACAGCTACAACCGCCGCGAGACCGTCAAAGCAGACGCCGATGTGGACTTAGAACTGGCTCGTACCAACACCCAAGCCCGCTTAAAAACCGGCAAAGAGAAAATACGCCGCGAGACCGACGCGTACATGGATTTGGTGTAAGGCCTTTCTATAAAGATAAACTCCATTAAAACGAAGAAGCCGCTCCCATTAAGGAGCGGCTTCTTCGTTTTAATGGAATCCGTTTTTGGGCTATTTCTCAGAAAATAGCCTAAAAACGGATTCTAAACTCTCGACTCAGGACTCAGGACTAATTTGGTCTTTCTATCAGCTCAGGTCTGTTGGTGATGACGCCGTCGGCGCCGTTTTTGAAAAGCTGCTTGATGTTCTCGGGGTCATCCTCGGTCCAGATAAACGTCTTGAAGCCCTGGTTGTGTAGAGAAGAGATAAAGGACTTGGACGCGAAGTGGCGGTGAATGTTGATGGCGGCGGCTTTGTGGTAGCGGTCAAATCCTCCAAACTTAAACTCGTGGTCAAAGAAAATGGGCAGAAACGGCACCTTACCCATCATGAGCTTGTGCGTGGGAATCATGAAATCTGACTGCCAGATCTTTTCCAGAATGGGATCATAGAAAGACTGCAGCACGCACCAATTGGTGGCGTTATGCTCGCGCAGCAGGTCCAGCGTTTTCTGTTCCAGGCCTTCGTAGTAGTCTTTTTCGCCTTTCTTGAGTTCAATGAGGAGTTTCTTCTGGCCGCGTACGGCTTTGAGTACTTGGGCCAGCGTGGGGATGCGTTCGCCTGCAAAGGCAGAGTCCAGCTTTTGGCCGGCATCAAGCTCTTTCAACTCTTTTAGGGTAAGGTCGGCTATTTGGCCGGTGCCGTTGGTGGTGCGGTCCACGGTGGCGTCATGAATGACCACCACTTCACCGTCTTTGCTCAGGTGCACGTCAATCTCAATGAAATCTGCCTCGGTCTCCAAGGCTTTTTTGATAGCCGCTAAGGTGTTCTCAGGGGCTAGTTGAGAGGCGCCGCGGTGGGCAATGACAGAGACTTTCCGGCCTTTGTTGTGCATGAGGTTTACCTTGGCGTTGGGATCTGAAGGAGTGCAGGAAACGACTACCAAGAGTAGTACGGGCAGAAGAAGCCAACAGATGTAGTTGGGAGAACAGGTAAATCTATCCATCATAAAGACAAGTCCCGGCTGGGGTGGCTATCGCTTAGAAAGATAAACGTTTTTTGGGTAGGCCAAGGTAGTTTGGTGGGGTACCAGCTTTTACAAGATGTCTACCTGGCGGGTGATGCTTTCCTCAAGGGAGATGATGGTCTCTGTGCGCTCTACGCCCGGTATGATTTGGATCTTCTCATTCAGGACTTCGCGCAGGTGCAGGGTGTCACGGCAGACAATCTTGGCAAACATGCTCCACTGGCCGGTAGTGTAATGCATCTCCACAATTTCGGGTACTTCGCGCATTTGCTCCACGGCCTGCTGGTACACAGAACCCTTCTCCAGGTAAATGCCAATGAACGCGCAGATGTCAAAACCCACCGCATTGGGATTGATGACTAGGTGCGAGCCCTTAATGACGCCCAGTTCCTCTAACTTCTTCATGCGCACGTGCACCGTACCGCCAGAAACCTGTAACTCTTTTGCTATATCTGTATACGCCCGGGTGGCATCCTGCATCAGCATGGATAAAATCCTCCGGTCAAGATTATCAATTTCTGAAACTTGAGGCATTGTGTAGAGCTCTTTTTATCAAATCAACAACAAAAATAAACATATTTTATGTATGTACTAATATATAAATTTTATCCTTACAATATTATCAAATAAAAGCCTTGTTTGGTATGTTTGTGTTAAGTAAAAATTGATTTTGTTAACACATTTACAAAAAATAGAAGGCATGCAAACTGACCTTATCACAGACGCTGAAGTAACGCTAGAGGCTACCCTGGCGCAGGTAAAGAACGCCGCCATGGTAGACGTGCTCAAAGTACAACAGGCTATCATACGGGCAACGCACACGTTTATGTTCAACCGCGGGCTGGTGCAACTCATGCCCCTCATGCTGTCGCCCATCACAGATCCTTTAAACCACGGGGTAGTAGACGCGGCCATCTCCTACGCCGGTAGCCGCTGGAGCCTGACCAAGTCCATGATCTTTCACAAGCAGCTGGCCTTGTTGAACGAGGAGCTGGACGCCATTTACATCGTATCCCCTAACGTGCGTCTGGAGTTTGCTGACCGTGCCTTTACCGGCCGCCATATGTTTGAGTTTACCCAAATTGACTTTGAGTTTAAGAACCAGGATGGCGCTTATGTGCGGCAGTTTATGGAAGATTTGGTGGAATATATTTTCTGCGCCGTCAACGCGCAATTGCCGCAAATTGTGGCTAAATACAGACCCGGTTTACTGCCTGTTTTTGACAAATTAAAAGTGTACAGAACCGAAGAGTTGGAAGCCCAACACGGCCCAGATTTTGAGCTGATAAAATCCAAGGAAGCAAGTGCGCCGTTCTGGCTCTTGAACCACCGCCGCGAGTTCTATGACAAGGAAGACCTTAGCCGCCCGGGCACGTTCCTCAACTATGACCTCATCTGGCCAGAAGGTTTTGGCGAAGGCTTGTCTGGCGCCGAGCGCGAGCATGAGTACCACCAGATTCTAAAGCGCATGGAAGAGACCGGCACGGACCAAGAGGTGTTCAAAAACTATCTGGAGGTAGCCAAGGAAGGTCTGCCCGTGACGGCCGGCGCTGGCTTTGGCGTAGAGCGCATGGCCCGCTACATCTGCCGCGTACCGGACATCAATGACGTGACGCCTTTCTCCAGAAGGCCAGGCCAGCCCGCCCTTTTCTAAGCTTTGCTTTGTGCAGAGGTGAAGGCGTTTTTGGCTTGTTTTTCAGGAATCAGGCCAAAAACGCCTTTTACTTTTTCTGCTGAAAGTCTCACCGTGGTTAGCTGACCAACGCGACAGAAACGTAGTACAGGAAACCTAGAGTAAAACGCATTCCCTCATGCCCACCCAGAAGCACTTTATCATAGATTTTGACAGCACCTTCACCAAGGTAGAAGCCCTGGACCTGCTGTGCACCATCTGCATTCCAGACCCCGAGCAACGCCAACAGACCCTCCGCGAAATCCAGCGCCTCACTGACCTGGGCATGGAAGGCGAAATACCCTTGACCGAGTCCCTGGAACGCCGTCTGGCCCTCCTGAAGGCCAACCGCACGCATCTGGCTGAATTGATAAGACAGCTCCATGGGCAGGTGTCAGAGTCCTTCAAGCACAATAAGGCGTTTTTTGACATGTTCCGGGATGATATTTATATTATCTCCAATGGGTTCAGGGAGTTCATTGTGCCCATTGTGCAGGAGTTGGGCGTGAAGCCCGAGAACGTCTTCGCGAACAGTTTTGAGTATGACGCAGACGGAAACATCACAGGCTTTGACCGCGAGAATGTGCTGGCGCAGAACCAGGGCAAGGGCAAGCAGATCCTGGCCTTGAAACTGCCCGGCGAAATCTACGTGATTGGCGACGGCTACACGGATTATGAAATCAAAGGCGCCGGCATCGCTGACAAGTTCTACGCCTTCACGGAGAACGTGGAGCGTGAGAGCGTCATGGACAAAGCTGACCACGTGACGCCCACCCTGGACGAGTTTCTGTATGTGAACAACCTACCCAGCGCACTCTCCTATCCCAAAAACCGCATTAAGGTCCTAGTGCTGGAAGGAATCCATGACAAGGCTATCCAACTTTTTAAAAACGAAGGCTACCAGGTAGAGGTGATTTCTGGTGCTTTAGAGGAAGACGAACTCTGCGAGCGCATCCACAACGTGTCCATTCTCTGCATCAGGTCCAAGACGCAGGTCACCGCCAAGGTGCTGGAGAATGCTACTCGGCTCATGGCCATTGGCGCGTTTTGTATTGGCACTAACCAGATTGACTTGACTACCTGCACAGAACGCGGCATCGTTGTCTTCAACGCGCCTTACAGCAACACTCGCAGCGTGGTAGAGTTGGCCTTGGGCGAGATTCTTTTGCTGTCACGCGGCATTGTGGAGAAGAGCAACAAGCTGCACCAGGGTGTTTGGGACAAATCAGCGGCGGGAGCGCGGGAGATACGCGGCAAAAAGCTGGGCATTGTGGGCTACGGAAGCATCGGTTCTCAACTATCTGTTCTATCTGAATCTCTGGGTATGGAAGTCTACTTCTATGACATCGTGGACAAACTGGCGCTGGGCAACGCCAAGGTCTGCTATTCATTGGCAGAGTTGCTGGCCATCTCAGATATTGTGACCTTGCACGTAGACGGCCGCCAAGAGAACAAGCATTTGATAGGCGCGCAGGAGTTTGAGAAGATGAAGCCGGGTGTTATTTTCTTGAATTTGTCGCGCGGGCACGTGGTGGATTTAGAGGCGTTGACGGCCAACATCAAAACCGGAAAGATTAAAGGCTGTGCCGTAGACGTGTTCCCCTATGAGCCCAAGAACAATGATGAGGTGTTTCAGTCTGAACTGAGAGGCCTGCCCAACACCCTGCTTACCCCGCACATTGGCGGCAGCACCGAAGAGGCGCAGGAGAACATTGCCCAGTACGTGCCTTCCAAGATGATAGACTACATCAACACGGGCGGCTCTTACAACAGCGTCAACTTCCCTAACCTGCAACTGCCCGAACTTAGAAACGCGCACCGCCTCATTCACGTGCACCGAAACGTGCCGGGTATTCTGGCCAAAATCAACAATGTGCTGGCGGCGCACAACATCAACATTCTGGGCCAGTACCTGAAGACCAATGAGACCATCGGGTATGTCATCACAGACGTGGACACCAGCTATGACCGAACCATGACGCGGGAACTGAAGCAGATCCCTGACACCATCAAGTCCAGAACGCTGTATTAAGTTTTGAGACACAAGACGCAAGATGTAAGACACAAGTTTATTTCATTAAGCGATTTAAGGACGAGTAGATTGAGAAGCGTTTTTGGCGTATTTTCTGGAAACTAGGCTAAAAACGAGAGTAGAAGTGTGCAATGGAACTTGTATTCTAACTCCTGCTCATTTCCAAATCTCCACATCTGCAAATTTTCAAATCAAAGAATAGCACATCAGCACATTAACCAATTAGCACATTAAACAAAATGGCTTCTGTTTACTTTACACCCGGCCCGGCGCAGTTATACCCAACCGTTGAGAGACATCTGCAACAGGCATTGAACAGTCAAGTCTTGTCGCAGTCGCATAGGAGCCAAGGGTTTAAGGACTTGTACAAGCGGGCCGATGCGGCGCTAAAAGAGCTCTTCAACCTGCATGCGGGTTATGAAATTTACTTTACGGGATCTGCTACGGAAATATGGGAGCGAAGCCTGCAAAACCTGACGGCTCGCCATTCTTTCCATCTGGTGAATGGTTCCTTCTCTGGTAAATACCTGGAGCACGCGCAGTGGCTGGGGAGAGAGGCAGACGCGCATCAAGTGCCGTTCGGAGAGGGGTTTGACATGGCGCAGGTGCACGTGCCAATGCAGGCAGAACTGATAGGCATCGCGCAGAATGAGACCAGTTCCGGCGTCTGTACGCCGGTCACAGACATTCATGCCTTGAAAGCCCGTTACCCAACTTCTCTGCTGTCTGTGGACATGGTCTCAGGGGCGCCGTATGCCCAACTGGACTTCAATTTAGTAGACACGGCGTTCTTCTCGGTACAGAAAGGGTTTGGCTTGCCGGCGGGATTGGGTGTCTGGCTGGTGAACGAAAGATGTCTGGCAAAGGCTGCTTCTTTGCAGGGCCAGCAGTACACGGGTGGGCATTACAGCATGGCCATGTTGCATGAGTTTTACCAGCAGTTCCAGACGCCGTGCACGCCCAACGTCCTGGCCATTTACCTGCTCACGCACGTGGTGGAAGACATGCTGGTAAAAGGCCTAGACACCATCAGAAAGGAGACAGAAGCCAAAGCCGACATGGTATATGGTTTTTTGGAAGAGAGTGAGTTGTTCAGTCCATTTGTGCAGGAACCGGCGCATAGGTCGCCCACCGTTTTGGTAGCCGAAGTGCATGGGAAGCCCGCCTCTTCGGTGATTTCTAAGTTGAAAGAACAGGGCTTGGTGTTGGGATCGGGGTATGGCAAGTACAAAGACCAGCATATACGCATCGCTAATTTTCCGGCGGTCTCTGAGGCCGAGATGGAGCGGTTGATAAAGGCGTTGAAGTTATTATAAGAAACCCGTTTTTGGCCTGTTTTCTGGGAAATAAGCCAAAAACGGATTGGCGCTGTCTCATCTCTTCCGGTGAATCCCAGATAAGACAAGTTCGTAGGATAGGTCATGTGTCACTAATTCCATATCTACCCTATGAAAAAAAGTCTACTTGCTTTAGTACTCGCCTCCATTTTGGTGGGCCTGACGCCTGAGGTGTTTGCCGCTGGGACAGTCTCCACTTCCACCACCACCTGGAAACTGCCTATCTTCAAAAAGAAGAAAACCGCCAAGCTAAGCCGCGCCGCCACGGCTAAAAAGTATAACCCGGTGGTGAAAAGAGCTAAGAAGGGCACCAGCAAACCGAAGCGTAACTGGTAGCCGTTTTAACTCAAACGCATTTCCCCTTATGCCATTTGGAGACTGTGTTTCTCCTCCCCCAAAATAAAAAGGCCTGCTAATAAAGCGGGTCTTTTTTCTTATCCTCGTTGCTTTCGCCACATCTCGTTAAACGACTTTGGCGCAGCGAGCAGGGGCTCACGGCGTTTGCTCCAGGTTTCTTTTTGGACATGGCGTAACACAAAGTTCTTGACCGAGGCGGGGGCCAGATTAAGCATAGTGCGGCTTTTCATGGCGCGTACCCAGAACTTAAAGGCCAGCTTTTCATTCTTGTCCACCAAACCTTCGTCCACGCTTTGCTTGCGGTTTAATAAGAGCAAGTTGTGCAGGTTGATCTTGACTGGACACACGCTGGTGCAGGCGCCGCAGAGAGAACTGGCAAAACTTAGGTGCTTGTTTTCTTCCATGCCCGCCAGGTGCGGCGTAATCACCGACCCAATGGGGCCGCTGTAGGTGGTTTCATAGGTATGGCCACCGATGTTCTTGTACACGGGGCATACGTTCAAACAGGCACCGCACCGGATGCAATTCAAGGCTTCGCGCTGTTCAGGCTGGGCTAATAGGTTGGTGCGGCCGTTGTCCAGCAGGATGACGTACATCTCCTCGGGGCCGTCTTTCTCAGTGGGTTGGCGCGGTCCGGTGAGGATGGTGTTGTAGATGGTCACGTTCTGGCCGGTACCGCTAGTGCTGAGCAAAGGCCAGAACAAGTCCAAGTCGTGCACAGACGGCAACATCTTCTCAATGCCCACAATGGCGATGTGCGTCTTCGGGAAGGTAGTGGAGAGGCGAGCGTTGCCTTCATTCTCTGTGAGCGCAATGCCGCCAATGTCTGCCAAAATGAAGTTAGCGCCGGTCACGCCCACTTCTGCACTGGTGTATTTATCACGCAACAGCTTTCGGGCGGTGGCTACTAATTCCTGGGCATCATCTGTCAAAGGAATCCCTAGTTTTTTGGTGAACAGCTCAGAGATGTCTTTCTTGGACATGTGCATGGCGGGCGTCACAATGTGGTAGGGGCGCTGCTCGGCCAGTTGCACAATGTACTCGCCCAGGTCGGTCTCAACGGTCTCAATGCCATTCTTCTCCAGAAACTCATTCATGTGAATCTCCTCGGTAATCATGGACTTTGACTTCACCACCGACTTGGCACGCTTGCGTTTCATGATGGCGCCAATCTCGCGCAGGGCCTCCTCGGCGTTCTGGGCCCAGATGACCTTGCCGCCGCGCTTGGTAAAGTTATTCTCAAACTCCACCAGGTACTTGTCCAGGTTGTTGATGGTCTGGGTTTTGATGAAGGACGCGCGCTCCCGGGCCAGCTCATGGTGCTCATAAGCCTGCATACCGTTATGCACGGCCGCGTTGTACTTGCCAATATTGAAACGTATCTTCTGCCGGTGGTCCAGGTCAAAGGCCTTGGCCTCTGAGTCCAGCAGAAACTGTTTTAGTTTAGTGCTCAAGGTAACTCCTCTATGTTGTGTAGGCTACTCGCTTTGTAAGCTTGATTGCCTGTGTTTTGTCTATGGGTCTTCGTTTTTAGGCTATTTTCTCTGAAACAGGCCAAAAACGGCGGTGCAAGTTCTACTTTTCTTCAAGAAAACAAACATCCCCACAAAACTAACGACCAAACCAGCAAGAAGATATAGTTTAAAAGAAAAAGGAGAGGCGTTGGCCTCTCCTTTTTCTTCCTTTCTTCCTTTTGGTAATGGAAGAAAAATCATTTCCTTGAGCTTATTAGAGCTATTAGGTCCTCTGATTCTTGATAGTCTTCACCAGTCCGTTTGGCTACTTTCACGGCTTCCTTAGCGGTTTTTACGGCCTGTCTATTTTCACCTGCTTTGTGTTGCAGTTGGGCATATAGGTGAAGGTTCTCATAACTTGGGCTAAGCTTGATGACCTGTTGCATAAGCTGAGTGCCTAGTTTCAAGGGTCCCTTTTTTTCGGCATAGGCGTTTAGGTAGACAGAAGTTTCGTATAAAGTTCTCCAATCAGAACTGCCATAGGATTTGCCGTAAGCTAACGTTGCCTGTGCGCATTTTAGCCAGTCTTGCTGCCCTCTATAATAGTAAATGTTGGCTAAAGACGTGGTTTTCTCAATCTCTTTGAAGCTGGTGCTTATAACGTGCATCACTTCTTTGAATAACATTGAATCACCTTGGTTGCCTGCCAAATGAGATGTTCTGGTGATGATTTTTTCGGCTCTGCTTTTTACTTCTTCCTCTTTATAAAACGGCAGAAACTTATCCTGATTTTTGAGGAAGTATTGAGTGGTAGGCGTTCGGAAGTCTAGATACGTTGAGAATATAAATCTTATGTTTTCTTCTGATTGAAGTTGCTGTGCGGTTTGCGTTTGTAAATACTCGCTCACCACTTTTTCCCTTGGACTATTAGCCCCGCTGAAATTTGCTAAGGCGTTGCTATACTGGAAAAGAAACGAGGGCGACTTTTCACCCTGGTCATACCGCCTCTTAAGCGAAAATAATGCTTTGTCTGGGTTGAACGCGTTTTGGCCATCTTGGATAAACTCTTCGGCACTTTTACCTGAACCACTTTGATGGAGCAGTTGCCCTTCTGTGTTTAAGTATATATAAGTAGGGAAACCTGTTATATCATATTTGCGTGCTAGGGCTTCTCCTTCAGCACCATCAGCAATATTTATCTTAAAATTGATAAAAGTGGAATTGTAAAAGCTGGCAACTTCCTGCACAGGGAAAACCTCCCTCTCCATTTGTTTGCAGTACCGGCAAGCGGGTGTAGATGCATATAAGAAAATAGGCTTCTTCTCTTTCTGGGCAGTTTGCAAGGCCTTTTCCCATGATGATTCTTTAAACGTAATAGTGTTGGCAGTTTGGGCTTGGGTAGCCAAGGCTGTTAGAACAAATAAGAGAACAACAGCTATATGTGATTTTGAGGGAACCATAAACATGGTTTAAGGTAGGAATTTCAGTTCTATTTATTTCTCCTTTAAGGAAGTTCATAGAGTTGACAGGGCGTAGAACTGTTACAAAGAAAAAGGAGAGGCGTTGGCCTCTCCTTTTATGATTTTATCCCATTCTAAGTAATCGACTCAAAACTCAGAACTCAGGACTAAAATAAGCTCTGCTTATTTCTTATTGCTGTCTACTTTGATGCGCTCAGTGCGGTTAGCTAAGTCCCAGGCGGTGTGGAATACCAGGCGGCTTACTTTCTCAGCAGACGGGAAGTTGATTTTGTCTACGTCGTCGGTGGGCTGGTGGTAATCGTCATGTACACCGTTGAAGTAGAACGCGATGGGAATACCGTTCTTCGCGAAGTTGTAATGGTCTGAACGGTAGTAGAAACGGTTCGGATCGTTGGGATCATTAAAGGTGTAGTCCAGCTCTAGGTTGGAGTAGGTCTTGTTGGCGTTCTCAGAGATGGCGTGCAGCTCAGAAGAAAGCTTGTCAGAACCAATCACATAGATATAGTCAGGCTTGCCTTCGTGCTGTTTATCATTGCGGCCAATCATGTCTATGTTTAGGTTGGCTACGGTGTTGGCCAAAGGGAATACTGGGTTCATGGTGTAGTACTCAGAACCTAGCAAGCCTTTTTCCTCGGCGGTAACGGTCAAGAACAAGATGCTGCGGCGTGGGCCGGCTCCAGCTTTCTTGGCCTCAGCGAAGGCCTGGGCCAGTTCCATCACGGCTACGGTTCCAGAACCATCATCATTGGCACCATTGTATACCACGCCGTCTTTGATGCCTTCATGGTCATAGTGCGAGCTGATCACAATCAGTTCGTCTTTCAGGTCAGAGCCTTCCAGATAGCCCAACACGTTCTCAGTTGGCAACGGCTGACGCTTGCGCTCTGTCTTTACTTTCACGCCAGTGGCTGGTTTAAACGTAGAGGCCACCGGCTTGCCTGCTTTGGCTACGCTGGCACCATAGGCCGTCAAATTAGCGGCTTTGGTGTTCAACAACGCTGAAGCCATGGTAGGCGACACCATCATCAAGGCGGCACGTGGCTGGGTAGCCGTAGCGCCAAACCCGATGGACGGGCGCGTCAAGGCGTTGGCGTAACGACCGGTCATTTTCTGGAATTCCTCATCGGTGCTACCAGTCACCAGTAACACGGCTTTGGCGCCTTTCTTGGTGGCCGCGGCAGCTTTGGTGCGTGGGTCTTGGCTCCAGGTGCCCATTTTGTCAGTGCCACTGAGCAAATAGGTGCCATCTGCTTTCTTTGGCTCACCAGCTAGTACCACTACTACTTTGCCGGTTACGTCCAGATTGGTATAGTCTGAGTAAGCAGGGTCTTCAATGCCATAGCCGGCAAACACCACCTGTGCCGTTTCTTCTGCCTGGAACGGAGATGCGCCCAACACGAAGAAGTCTTTACCCATGGTGTATTTCTTGCCAGCCACGGTCATGTAGCCTTCGCCCCAAGAGCTTTCTTCTAGGTCAAAAGTTTGGTAATATGGGTTAGAGCCTGTTTTTACTGGACCCATAAGGCCGTTGGCTCTGAAGTGCTTGGAAATATAATCGGCAGCCATCTTCTGCCCACGACGACCAGTTTCACGGCCTTCCAGAGAGTCTGACGCCAAGATGCGCAGGTGTTTCTCAAGGTCTGCCGCGGTGATGGTGTTGGCATACTTGGTTGGGTCTGCAGCGATGGCGCCTACCGCCTTAGCGGCCGTGCTCACCGCGTCTGAACCAGATGTAGCCGGAGTCTGGGACGTAGAACACGCCGAAAGAAACGCGGCGGCCATGCCCAGGGTATACAAATGCTTTTTCATGTACTGGAGTTTGTTTGTTGTTTTGGTGTCTAATGATAGGCAATTTGCAGGCTAAAACCAAGTTTAAACCGTTTTTGGCCTGTTTTCTGGGTTTAGACAGAAAACTGGGCAGAAGGTTTAATGCTGTAAACGATAGTTTATGAACCTCATTTTTTTCCATTCTTCCTTTTTCTGCCTATTATATTCTTCCAACTTCACTTTCAGTTCGCCAATAGGCTCAAAGTAGATTCCAATTTGGTCGCCTGTTAGGTCGTACATAGGAATGAAAGCCACAATCACATCAAAATCGCCAGCATTCCAAATAGTGGAACGGTGTTCTGTTTTAGAGTCCTTCGTGCTTTTAGAAGGTGCGCCGTATATTTCGCTGAAATATTCTACTACTCCCTGATATTCTTTGATGGTCGCCTTTTGAGTTTCGCCTATGTCAGGATGTTTACCTATGAAAATGCGGAGTACATCTAGACGGTCCGTCAAAAAGATAGGATCAAGAAACCCATTCCTATTGATGTTTTGAAATTGGTAAAGGGCTATGTACTTATCTGCTTCATAAGGCTTTTTAACTGCTTTTTCTTGCAATAGGCCTTGGAGTGTTAGTTGTTTGGATATTTTACCAAACTCAAATTCTTTCATTCCTAGTTTAAAGTCTAAAAAGCACTTCTCTTTATAGTCATCTTTATTGCAACTGGGCAGAAAAAAGCAGAATACTAAAAAAAGACTAAGGAGCTTTTTCACGAATAATTATTGCTGTTTCTCCTTATGAATCAACACCGTGGCAAAGGCGGCTACGCCTTCCTTTTTGCCTACAAACCCTAGTTGCTCCGTAGTGGTGGCTTTGATGGAAATATCGTCTTCTGGAATACCCATTACCTCGGCTAAACAGGTTTTCATGCCGGGGATGTGCGGGTTGACTTTAGGCTCTTGCAGGCAGACGGTAGAGTCAATGTTGCCTACTTTATAGCCTTTCTCTCTCAGCAAGACCATGACCTCGCGGAGGAGAATCTTGCTGTCAATGCCTTTGTATTTGGGGTCTTTGTCTGAGAAGTGATAGCCAATGTCGCGCAGGTTAGCCGCACCCAGCAAGGCATCACAAATTACATGGATGAGCACGTCTGCGTCTGAATGACCCAAAGCGCCGTGCGTGTGCGGGATTTTGATGCCGCCTAGCCAAAAGTCCAGTCCTTCCTGTAATTGATGCACGTCATAGCCGAAGCCGGTTCTTATATTAAAACTCATGGAGTAGATGTTAGTTTTAGACACTAGATGTTAGACACAAGCCGCAAGATAGAAGATAGAAGACAGAGATGCGTCAAAGGTTTGTGATGGATGATGTAAAAGCCGTGCCGTGTCCGTCAATCATACTTCGGTTTGGTATCCTGAAAGCTCCTCACTTTTGTCATCCTGAAAGGATCTTGTGGGCGAACTGCAAGGACGCTGGCTACGCGCAACGAGCCGTTTTTGGCCTGTTTTTCAGGAATCAGCCTGAAAATGAATTCCCGTTCCTGCTTCAAGTTTTCAACTTGGAGCTACGCATGGCGCAAGTTTTCAACTTGCGTGCATCAGCGGCAGAACCAGGCAAGTTGCAAACTTGCTCATAAGCTACCCACAAGTTACCGCTTCGCTCAAACTTGCGGGAGGTGTCACTTAGTAAACGCCATTACAGCTTGCCCACAAGGTCCTTTCAGGATGACAAAAGAGGGAGAGTTAAGACTTGCTAGGTTTAGGAGCTTGTTTTGAGAATTTCTTCTGTAGCTTCTTAAAGTCTTGTTCTTTAATAAACGTATACTTTTTAGGGAAACCCTTCTCTAATATTTCATTTGCTGCTGTTCCGCAAACCCACATGCTTGAAGCATTTGCTTTCTTTATTAACATAGAAAGCTTTAGCTGATTTTCTCTTATTAGGTAGTTTGAAGGTAAAGAATCAATGCGAAAAGACTTTTTGCCTTCCTTAAAATCATAGGAAAAATTTAAAGAGGGTTTAACTGTTTTGTTACTTACTCCTATGTAAGTGTCTACTTCCTTGACCACCTCAATTTCGCCATCCTGACTTTTGTAAAAAATCGTTTTAATAAAGCTTTCATCCATATCAGAATAATAATCTGCAATGTAGAAGTTAGTTAGGTTTTCACCATCGGTCAACTTTTTCATCACTACGATATAGTCAGGGGAGTACGGTAAAAACCGGAAGGAGGAGTCTAATTTTAGGTTGTCACTAATGGGTGCTAAACCTGCTACCTTTCTGATTTCGTCCTTGATGGTTGATGCTCTATTCTTCTTGTCTTTTTCTCGGCAAGAAATGTTGAGAAGTAAAAGCGCACCTATTAGCAGAATTCTCATTCGACTTAAATAAGTAGGTAGTTTTGTTTAGGTTAAGGGCCTATAAATTTTCCATTTTCGGGCTGTTTTCACCAAAACAGCCCGAAAATGGAAAATGTACTACTCTTCTGCCAGTGCTTCTTCCAACTCAGACAAGGTGGCGGTGCTGGGGGCGGCTTTGTAAATGAGGGTAGAGCAGTTCTCGGGTCTGAGGACTTCTTGGGCCTGTTGAAAGAGGTCTTCGGCGGTGACGGACTGGACGCGGCTGGCCTCTTCGTTGACGTAGTTGGGGTTACCCATCAGTTTGCCGTAGGCTAGGTTCATGGCGCGGTTCAGGAGCTCAATCTCAGAGAAGACAATAGAGGTCTCGGCTTTGTTTTTAACCTTCTGCAACTCGTCCTCGGCTACGTGCTGGGCGCGTACCTGCGCTACAATTTCCTCTACGGCCGCATTGGCCTGGTACGGGTCTACGCCCACGTTCAATTTGCCTTGAATGATGAGCAAGCCTGGTTCCAGAGAGCCCGTCACAAACGCGCCAATGGAGTTGAACAGCTTCTGTTCTTTCACCAATTCATTATAGAGTCTGGACGAGTTGCCGTTGCCTAGAATGTCGCTGAGTAAATCGGCGGCGTGGTAGTGGGGGCTGGTGCGGCCGGGCATGTGGTAGGCTTTGTAAAGCGCGGTCAAGGGCACATCGGCTTCCATTTCTAGCAAGCGGGCTTCGGTTTGGCGTGGCTCCAGGGGTAGGTTGCGCTCATATCTCACACCGCCCGGTATCGGTCCGAACCATTTTTCCGTCAGCTCCTTCGCGCGTTCAAACGTGATGTTGCCCGCCACTACCAGAATGGCGTTGGCCGGCGAGTAGTGTTTTTGGAAGAAGGCGCGCACGTCATCCATCACGGCGTTCTCAATGTGGCTGATTTCTTTGCCAATGGTCGCCCATTTGTACGGGTGGTGCTGGTAGGCCAAGGGACGAAGCTTCAACCAGATGTCGCCGTAAGGTTGGTTGAGATAGTTCTGCTTGAATTCCTCTACCACTACTTTGCGCTGTACCTCCAGACCGTTCTCACTGAAGGCCAGGTCCAGCATGCGGTCAGACTCCAGCCAGAAGCCGGTCTCTATGTTCTGGGCGGGTACGGTGAGGTAATAATTGGTGATGTCTGGGCTGGTGAAGGCGTTGTTCTCGCCACCGGCCTGCTGCAGGGGCTCGTCATAGCTGGGAATGTTCACAGAGCCGCTGAACATGAGGTGCTCAAACAAGTGAGCGAAGCCCGTGTGGGTTTCCACTTCGTCCCGGGAACCCACGTTGTACAACACGTTTAATACCGCCAGCGGCGTGGTAGGGTCTTCATGCACCAGGCACTGAAGGCCGTTATCTAAGGTAAATTCTTTGAATTGAATCATAGGGATGCTCTTTTTAGGCGAAGGCCACTACGTAGTAACGGGCACGTGCCGCGGGTGTTGCCGATGGGCTGGTTTCGTTTTTGGCCTGGTTTCTGGAAACGAGCCCAGAAACAGTAAAAGTAAAAATAAGATCAGGAATATTTCCGTGTGACAGGGATTGCCTTAAATTTACACGTTCAGAATGTTGTAATCCGCCATGAATTTCAATAGAAAAGACTATACCGACGATGATTTACTGATGTTGTACCGCGGCATCCTCAAACCAAGAATGATTGAGGAGAAAATGCTGATTCTACTGCGTCAGGGAAAAGTGAGCAAGTGGTTCTCAGGAATCGGGCAAGAGGCCATCTCGGTGGGCTCTACCTTGGCCCTGGAGCCAGACGAGTACATTCTGCCCTTGCACCGCAACCTGGGCGTGTTCACCTGTCGTCAGATTCCGTTGGACAGATTGTTCGCGCAGTTCCAGGGCAAGCGTACCGGTTTCACCAAAGGCCGCGACCGTTCTTTCCACTTCGGGACCAACGAGCACCATATTGTAGGTATGATTTCGCACCTAGGTCCGCAGTTGGCCGTAGCGGATGGCATTGCCCTGGCAGACTTGCTGGACAAGCGCGAGAAAGTAACCGTGGTGTACAGCGGGGACGGCGGCGCCAGCGAAGGAGATTTCCATGAGGCGCTCAACGTGGCCGCTGTGTGGGGCTTGCCGGTCATCTTCATCATTGAGAACAACGGCTACGGACTGTCTACGCCCAGCAACGAGCAGTTCAAGTGCCAGTACTTTATAGACAAAGGCCCGGCCTACGGCATGGACGCCTTACAGATAGACGGCAATAACGTGCTGGAAGTCTATGACACTGTGCGCCAAGCCGCTTATAGCATCAGAAAGAACCCGCGCCCAATGTTGATTGAGGCAATGACCTTCAGGATGCGCGGGCATGAAGAGGCATCGGGGACCAAATATGTACCGCAGGAACTGTTTGAGCGCTGGGCGAAGAAGGACCCAGTAGAAAACTTCGAGAAATACCTGTTGGATGAGAAAGTGCTCACGCCTAAGTCGCTGGCCGCGGTGCGTGAAGAGATTAGAGCCGAGATTGAGCAAGGCCTAGAAACCGCCTTCAATACCCCAATGCCGGTGGCTGACCCTAAAGAGGAGCTAGCCGACATGTACGCGCCTTTCATCCAGACGGTGATGACACCCAAAGACAGCGCCCGCACCGAGAAACGCTTTGTAGATGCTATCTCAGATGGTTTGAAACAAAGCTTAGAGCGTTATCCAGAGCTGGTGGTGATGGGCCAGGACATCGCCGAGTACGGTGGGGTCTTTAAAGTGACGGAGGGCTTCGTGGAGAAGTTCGGGAAGGAGCGCATCCGTAACACGCCTTTGTGCGAGAGTGCCATTCTGGGCGTAGGTCTGGGGATGTCTATTAAGAAGAAGAAGTCGGTGGTAGAGATGCAGTTCGCTGACTTTGTGACTTCGGGCTTTAACCAAGTGGTGAACAACCTGGCCAAGACGCATTACCGCTGGGGCCAGAACGCCGATGTAGTGGTGCGCATGCCTACGGGTGCCGGGGCCGCCGCGGGTCCGTTCCACTCACAGAGTAATGAGGCCTGGTTCTTCCATACGCCGGGCTTGAAGATTGTCTACCCAAGTACGCCGTATGACGCCAAAGGCCTGCTCAACGCGGCCATTGAAGACCCGAATCCGGTCATGTACTTTGAGCACAAACTGCTGTACCGCTCGCTTACAGAATCTATTCCAGACGATTATTATACGGTAGAGATTGGTCGCGCGCGTTTGGCCCAGGAAGGAACCGACTTGTCTATCATCACCTACGGGATGGGCGTACACTGGGCAAAGCAGTTGCTAGCCACCATGCCAGACGCCAGCGTAGACGTGCTGGACCTGCGCACTCTGTTGCCATGGGACAAAGAAGCCGTGCGCCAGACCGTAGCCAAAACCGGCCGCGTATTGGTCTTGCATGAAGATACCATCACGGGTGGTATTGGCGCCGAGATTGCCGCCTGGATTTCTGAGCATTGCTTTGAGCAACTGGACGGTCCGGTAGTGCGCGTGGGTGGTCTGGATACCGCAATTCCGTTTGCGCCGCCGTTGGAGCAGGAGTTCTTGCCGGTCAAGCGTCTAAGAGAGAAGGTAGAGCAACTGCTGTCTTTCTAACCTTTCCGTTTTTGGCCTGTTTTCATGAAAACAGGCCAAAAACGGTTCACAATATCCGTGGCCGGGCTGTATTACGTATACTCTTTGATTGTGCCGTTATGAATCTAAATAACAGAATGTGGATGTTCCTGCTGGTGGCGGGCATTGTGCTGAGTGGTTGTAGCTCTGGACGGATTCCCTGCCCAGACGTGACAGGTAAGAAAAGTCTGAACCCGTTGGCCATGTTCAAGCCTAAAGAACCTACCCCAGAGGATCAGGCCAAAGAAGGCACTGACATTGGCGGCCGCAACATGGAGTTTGGGGCCAAGGATGGTTTGCTCAAGAAGAAGAAAGTGAAGATGCCAGGCGCCAAAAAGAAGCAGAAGGTGGTGGTCAAGTTTGGCAAAGGTCCCGGAAAGAAGAATTAACCCCCAGATTTATGAAACAATCTTTACACGTATTTCTTTTTACAGGGATGTTGGGTGTGCTTTTGCTGTTTTCTGCGCCTGCCAGTGCTCAGGTAGAACACAAGTCCCGCAACCAACAGCGCCAGGAACTGCGTAAGAGTTTACGCGAGGCCCAAAAAGTAGAGTCTGAGTACCGCGAGTCTCATTTGAACATAGCCAACCACAGCTTTAAAGACGGCGAAAGCTCGCGCAAGCGATCTAAGAAGAAAGAGGCCCGTGATAGAATGGAAATCAAGGAAGACGGCACCGCCGCCAAGCCAGACCTGCCCGTTAAAAAGAGAAAGAAGGCCTCCAGAAGGTAAAGATTGAACCCCCACTTAGTAGAGTAGAGCGTATGGAATGGAATTCATTGACCAGTGCAGAGCAACTGGCGCACATAAAAGAAGAATCTAAGAGTCAACCAGTGGTCATTTTCAAGCACAGTACCACGTGCTCCATTAGTGCAACTGCCAAGAGCCGGCTAGAGCGCCAGTGGAATGACAGCGGACTAGACCAGGTGAAACCATACTATCTGGACTTGTTGAGCTACCGGCCTATCTCTAACCAGATAGCAGAAGAGTTTAGCGTACGTCATGAGTCTCCGCAGTTGCTGTTGATTAAAGACGGACAGGTGCAGTACCATGGATCGCACCTGGGCATTAACCTGCAGGAAGTGAAGAAGCGTTCAGCGTAGACAATACGCGTCGTTTTTGGCCCGTTTTACAGAAAACAGGCCAAAAACAGAGTGTGACGCTTGCTGTAAGGGGTAGACGTAGAGCTTGCCGTCGCATGGAGAGCGCGCTTTGGGCTTCTTTGGTGTAAGAGTTTGACAGGCTCTGTTTTAGAGGTGCTTATATTTTAGTAGTTTTAACAAAATTAGCCTTTTTGCCCGTGCGCAAACACCTACTCCTTTTGATTGTATGTCTCTGTCTGCCATGTAGCTGGGCGCTTGCCCAGAATGTGGAGGAGGAAGAGACCTATACCCGTGAGTTTACTTACGGCATTAACTTTAATTCCAACGGTGGTCTTATTGGTGGCCTGGCCATCAAATCAGCCTACCACTTAAAGGGCAACTGGTACCAGTTCTGGTCATTGGAGGGGGTAGAGGTAAAGCACCCAAAGGAATATCCGTACATCAACACCAACACGGGAGCCACGTACGTGCGGGGCAAAAGCAATTATATGTTTGTGCTTAGGCCAGAGTACGGCCGGGAGTACACCTTCTTCAAAAAAGCCGCCGAGTCTGGCGTGCAGGTGAACGGCGTGGTGGCCGTAGGTCCTTCCCTGGGGATTCTTGCCCCGTATTACATTGACTATGACCGTAGCCGCTATGTCTACAACCCACAGACCAGAACCTATTACCGTACCGGCGAGGTGATCATCTCCTCAGAACCCTATGATCCAGACATCCATAACGAGGCCCTGATTCTGGGCGGTTCTGGACCCTTCAAGGGCTTGGGTGATCCAAGCTTTAAGGTGGGCGCGCATGCAAAGGCAGGCGTGAGTTTTGAGTACGGCCGGTACATGGAGAGCGTGACGGGCGTGGAGGTAGGCGTGTTGTATGAGGCGTTTACTGAGAAGATTCCCATCATTCCAACAGCAGAAAACAGCAACCATTTCACGTCTGTGTACCTGACCCTGTATTACGGCCGCCGCCGTTGAACAAATTAGGTGACTAGGCTGTTTTTTGTCTATCCGCTCCACGCTTAGTACCTTTGCCTCATGGATCAATTGATTGCATTGCCCGTTATACAACCGGCAGAAGCTCAGACAAAAAACCGCAAGCCAGACTGGCTTCGTGTAAAACTGCCCGTGGGCAAAGAATACGCGAAGGTACGTCAACTGGTAGATACCTATAAACTGCATACCATCTGTGAGAGCGGCAACTGCCCCAACATGGGCGAGTGCTGGGGAGCCGGCACGGCCACGTTCATGATCTTGGGCAATGTGTGCACGCGTTCCTGCTCTTTCTGCGCCGTAGCCACGGGCCGCCCCAATGAGTATGACCTGGATGAGCCGCGCCGCGTAGCCGAAGCCATCCAACTGATGGGCGTAAAACATGCCGTGATCACCTCTGTGAACCGTGACGAGTTGAAAGACCGCGGGGCCAGCGTGTGGCATGAGACCATTGTGCAGATCAAGAAGCTTTCGCCGGAGACTACCATTGAGACCCTTATCCCAGACGTGAAAGCCAACTGGGAAGCCTTGGAGATGATGATCTCTGCGGGGCAGGAAGTGGTGTCACATAACGTAGAAACCGTGCAGAGCCTGTACCGCCGCGTGCGTCCGCAGGCAAAGTATGAGCGAAGCCTGGAGCAACTGCGCCGCATCAAGGAATACGGCAAGCGTTCCAAGACCGGTATCATGCTAGGCTTAGGCGAAACCCAGGAAGAAGTCTACCAGGCCATGGACGACCTGGCCGCCGTTGGCCTGGACATCTTGACGCTGGGACAATACCTGCAGCCTACCAAGATGCACCTAGAGGTAGCTGAGTTCATTCACCCAGACCTGTTTGCTCACTACAAAGAAGAAGGCTTGCGCCGCGGCATAAAGTATGTAGAGTCTGGCCCGTTGGTGAGGTCTTCTTACCATGCAGAGCGCCACGTGCACGTTTAGTCGTTTTAAAAATCATAATTCTTTTGAAAGCCCCGCAACCTTGCGGGGCTTTTTTCGTTTAGGGCTCTGGTGCTTTTCCAAGCTGCTGTGTCTACTCCCCTAAAATCCTTTAAGTTGATGTGAATTTTAGTTTTTGCATAAAACTCATATAGTGGTTTTAGGCCTGGTTCTGCATGCCTGAACCTGAAAAGGAGAGACATGCTACGAAGGCTGGAGGAGATGCCTGGAATATTGAAGAATTAGTATATAACATATTGATAATTAAATTATTTGTTTCACTTAAGCAGCAGAAAGAGGGTCATGGGAAGATAAGTGGTAGGATGTGGTTTTAAATAGTCACCTTTGAGGTGCTCTAGGGTATTTGCATCTTTTTTATACCCCGAAACCTTTGGTTTGGCAGAGAGTACACGTAAGGACTCATATATTAATATGACTATATACGGTTAAGTTTATTTTGATAATAGTTTAGTTGGTCGCATGAAGAAAATTTTACACCTAATAGCAGCACTGTTTGCTATTTCAATTTCAACAAACGCACAAACTCAGAACGCCCCAGGTCTAGGGGCGGCTCAGGAGTTTGCCGTGTTGGCCAGTACCTCTGTGGTAAACACAGGGCCTACGCTGGTCTATGCAGATTTGGGTACCTCCCCCGGTAACGTGATTCTAGGCTTTCCTCCAGGAATTGTCTTAGGAGAGATTAGACCGGGTGGCATAGAGCCCACCGCCGCGCAGGCAGACGCCCGCCGCGCCTATGACTTCCTGGCCACGCTCACGCCTACCAGCAACATGACGGGCCAGCAACTGGGCAAAGGGTTTGACAGAACGCCAGAGGCAGTAGCCGGTACCGTACTAGGACCCGGCGTTTACCGTTTTGACGGCAACGCCCGCCTAAAAGGCCAGCTGCGCTTGGACGGTAAGGGAGATCCTAACGCTGTGTTTGTAATACAGGTCAACGGAGACTTGATTGTAGATGAAGGCTCTGTGATCTCTGTGCAGAACGGTGCACAACCTAAGAACATCTTCTTTAGAGTAACCGGCAACGTGGTTGTAGGTAACCAAGGATTAATTGGTACCTCATCAGCGTTGAAAGGCAACGTGTTGGTGCAAAACAACATCACGCTCAGCAACGGTACCACCCATGAAGGACGTCTTTTGTCTTTGGGTGGCAACGTGGTCTTAAACAACAACACCATCTTCTTGCCTCTTATTGTAGAGACAGACCTTGCCATCACTAAAACCGCAGACAGATCTGAGGTAGCCGTGGGCGATACCATTACCTATACCATTACCGTAAGAAACCAAGGCCCAGATGACGCTACCGGAGTTCAGGTAGTAGAGACCTTGCCTTCTTCACTAGCATTTATTGACTTTACTTCGTTCCGGGACAACGTTCCGGCCAACTTCGCTTACAATCCTACTACCAGCACTTTCACCATTGGCAATCTTGCCTTCGGAGAGACGGCCACTATTAAATTAAGAGTGCGCGTGTTATCCTCTGGTAACTTGGTGAACCGCGTACGCGTGATTGGCAATGAGCCAGATCCAGACAAAGACGATGATGAAGACGAGGAGCCGGTAGTTGTACCTGGCGTAGTAACCGACCTTCAGACCATTAAGACAGTAGACAAGACCCGCGCCAACGTAGGCGATGCCTTGACTTATACTATTGTTGCCCGCAACAACGGCCCTAACGCCGCCACGGGTGTGATCATTAGAGACGTGTTGCCAACCGGCCAGATTAACATCACGGGTCAGACGTCTACCAACGGAACCAACCTTGACATTAACACCGGCATTTGGACCATCGGCAATCTAGCCAGCGGCCAGTCGGTAACCCTGACCATCAATGCCACCATCACCGGCACGGGTACCATTGTCAACACCGCCATCATTAGAGGAAACCAGGCAGACCAACAGCCTTCTAATAACATTTCTACTGTAGTGACGGTGGTAACGCCTGGGACAACCCCTTCCAACACCGCTGATTTGCAGGTTCAGAAAACAGTAAACAAAACCCGCGCAAACGTAGGCGACGCTCTTGTTTATACCGTTACTGCCCGCAACGCTGGCCCTAATGCCGCAACGGGTGTTACTGTAAGAGACGTATTGCCGCTTTCTCAGATTGATCTGGTTGGCAACGTGACGGTATCTACCGGAACATACAACGCCACTACCGGCATCTGGACCATTGGCAACTTAGCAGTTGGTCAGACGGCCACGCTAACGGTTAACAGTACCATCAAAACCAACGGTACTATTGTGAACACGGCTACTATTAGCGGTGACCAGGTAGATGAGCGTCCAGAAAGCAACACCTCTACTGTCATTACTGTAGTAGGCGCCGGCCCAGAAGTGCCAACGGTCTTCACAGATCTACAGGTTGTAAAAACAGTAGACAAGACCCGCGCTAACATTGGAGACGCCTTGGTGTACAATGTGACGGTAAGAAACAGCGGCCCTAACAACGCTACTGGGGTATTTGTGGTAGACGTGCTGCCAACCAGTCAAATAGATATTGTAGGACAAGTAACGGTGTCTGTGGGTACTTACAACGCCACCACGGGTGTTTGGACCATTGGCGCTCTAGCCAACGGGCAGACGGCTACTTTGCGTGTAAATGCTACTATTAAGACTGCCGGTACTATTGTCAACACTGCCATTGTGAGAGGCAATGAGGCCGATCAGCAACCAGTTAACAACACCTCTACCGTGATTACCATTGTGGGTGAGACACCTGGTCCAGGAGCGTCTACTGACTTAGAGGCTATTAAAACGGTAAACAGAACCCGCGCCAACGTAGGTGATGCTTTGACCTATACGGTAACGGCCCGCAACAACGGACCTGCCGCCGCTACAGGTGTCATCATTAGAGATGTGTTGCCATTGTCACAGATCACTGTGGTGGGTACCATCACACCTTCGGCTGGAACGTACAATGCCGCCACCGGCATCTGGACCATTGGCAACCTGGCCGCAGGACAGTCAGTGACCATGACGGTGAACGCCACAATCAAAGCCACCGGTACTATTGTCAACACCGCCATCATCTCTGGCAATGAGCCAGACTTGCAACCGGCCAACAACACCGCCACCGTGGTAACAGTAGTAGGGGACGGTACCACCCCAACAACCTCTGCCGACTTGCAAGTGGTGAAAGCCGTTGACAAGACGCGTGCCAACGTGGGTGATGCTTTGCGCTACACTATCACGGCCCGTAACCTGGGACCAAACACTGCCACTGGGGTGAGAATCACAGATGTGTTGCCAGTTGCGCAGATAGACTTAGTGGGTGCGGTAACGGTTTCAACCGGAACATACAACGCCACCACCGGTATCTGGACCATCGGGAATTTGGGAGTAGGTCAGACCGAAACCATGACGGTAAACGCTACCATTAAAACCACCGGTACTATCGTTAACACGGCCATCATCACAGGTGACCAGGTAGATGAGCGTCCTGAGAGCAATACTTCTACCGTGATTACCATTGTAGGCGGCGGCACAGGAAACCCTTCTGAGGCCACTGATCTGGAAGTGGTGAAAGCCGTTGACAAGACCCGCGCCAACGTAGGTGATGCACTACGCTATGACGTGACCATCAAAAACAACGGACCAAGCAATGCGACTGGCGTGCTAGTAGTAGATGTGCTGCCATTGGGTCAATTAAGCTTAGTAGGTACGCCAACCGTGAGCAAGGGTACTTACAATGTAGCCAACGGTGTATGGACGGTAGGCAACCTAGCCAGCGGCGAGACGGCCACCTTCACGGTAAACTCTACCATTACCACAGCTGGTACTATTGTAAACACGGCCACCATCAGAGGCAATGAAGCAGACCAGGTACCAGGCAACAACAGCTCTACCGTGATTACGGTGGTACCTACCACAGGTGCCGGAGTAGCCAACCTGGCCATCTCTAAGTCAGTGGACAGAGCCGAAGTGACCCTAGGTGAGCAAGTAGTGTTTACCCTGCGTGCCACCAACGCTGGTCCAAGTGCTGCCACTGGCGTTACCGTGAAAGATGTGTTGCCAGCCGGCTTCACGTTTGTAAGCGCTAGCCCGGCCGCTGAATACGATGCCACTACCGGCGTTTGGACCATTGGCAACTTAGCCGTTGGAGCCACGGGTAGAGAGTTGAGAATTACTGCCACTACTACACAAGTGGGCAGATTGAGAAACGTAGCCGTGATTAAAGGCGGAGGAGACCAGATTGACCCAGATGACGATGATGACGAAGATGACGCCGAAGTATGTGTGCGTCCAACGGCGCCAATCGTGCCAAACGCTTCGGTTTGCGCAGGCGGTAACAATGCCACGTTCGCTATCACGCCAATTGCCGGGGTTGTCAACTTTGAGGTAGCTGGTTTGCCAACTGGTGTCACCAGAGTAGCAGGCGGTGGAAACACCATTACCCTGCAAGTGGGAGCCAACGTGCCAGCGGGTGTTTACAACATCTCGTTTGTAGCCTTGAACCCGAACAACACGTGCTCTAACAGTCTGCCATCTTCCGCTACGTTGACGGTAAGTACCACTCCTGGTAAGCCTGGTCAGATCACCGCTTCTAGCCCTACGCTTTGCGCAAATGTAACCATCAGATACAGCGTGACGCCAGTTAATGGGGCCACCAGCTACATCTGGACGGTGCCAGCCGGCTGGAGATTGGCCGGAACCACCACCGGAAACGGTCCTTTCACTACCACAGCGCCTGAGATTGAATTGATCCCAAGCACTACTAAAGGAGAAATTACCGTGAAAGCGTCTAACAGCTGCGGAACTAGTGAAGCCTCTATCCTAACGGTAGAACCAGGTGCCATGCCAGCCACGCCAGTGATTGTAAACGAAAGCGGCCCATGTACTGATTTGATCTACAGAGTAGAGGCCGTTACAGGCGTAATCTATACCTGGACTGTAACCGGTGACATCAAATTCAAGGGTACCAATGACCCATCTGTGACAGGTACCACCGTAACGCTTGAAGGCACCAGTGCTGATGCAAAATCAGGGACGCTTACGGTAACTGCCTCTAATGGAGGAGCCTGTGGCAATGCCGTAGCTTCTGTGACGGTAGATGCTAGCTCTGCTGGCAGCTTATTCATCCCTAATGTATTTACTCCAAACGGAGACGGCGTGAATGACTTCTGGGTGATTAACAACCTTGAGAAGTTCCCAGACAATGACCTGGCCATCTACAACCGTTGGGGCAATGAGGTGTTCAAGACCCGTGGTTATAACAACACCTGGCAAGCACAAGGTCTAGAGGAAGCTACTTACTTCTATGTACTGCGCGTGAGAGGCTGTAACGGTCAGGAGCAAGTGTACAGAGGACCAGTACAGGTAGTTCGCTAAGCTTAGCACCAGACATAATCCTAATTTCAAAAGAAAGATGAAAAGAATTCTAATACTGATCATGACGATGCTGGCCACAGGAAACCTGTGGGCCCAGCATCGTCCCCAGTACTCACAATACATTTTTAACCAGCTGGTCATCAACCCGGCGTACGCGGGTGCCAAAGAGAACCTGACCTTAAACGCCTTCCACCGGCAGCAGTGGGCAGGTCTGGAAGGAGCTCCCAACACCCAGTCGTTCAGCATTGATGGCTTGACTAAAAACAAGCGGATTGGTTTGGGATTCCATGCCACCCGTGATGAGATCTTTGCCCAGAACCGCAAGAACTTTATTGTAGATGCTTCTGTCAAACTGCCGGTGAGCGCAGACGGAGTCATTAGCGTAGGTTTGGGCGCGGGCGTATCGCATTATGCGGTAGACGCCAACAAATACAACGTAGACGGTGACCCTACCTTGATCAATCAGAAGGAGACCACCTTCAGCCCAGATTTGAACATAGGGGTTTTCTACCACACAGAGCGTTTCTACGCCGGGGTGTCCATCACAGACTTGTTGGGAATTGACAAAGACATCAACTATGACCCAGAGCGTCACTACTTCTTTACGGCAGGTTACGTGGCAGACATAGGAGACAACGTCAAGTTCAAGCCAAGCTTCATGCTCAAGGACAACTTTGACGGCCCGTCTAACGTGGACTTCAACTTCTTCTTCTTGTTCAAGGAGCGCATCTGGTTGGGCGCCTCTTACCGCACGGGCATCAACATCTTCAAGAGTGATTTTGAAGGAAAAGGCCTAAACCACAGAGATGCCATTGTAGCCATGACAGACATCTACCTCACCCAGCGTCTGCGCCTGGGGTATGCCTATGACTACACCCTGCACGACAACCTGAATGACCTCTCTACCCATGAAATATCTGTTGGATACACGTTCCTGCGCATGCAGCCTACCAAGATGGTAACTCCACGTTATTTCTAATCTAAAATCTGAATTGACTATGCGCAATAAATACAAATCATTATCACTGGCTCTTCTTCTGGCGGGCGGCTTGGTAGTGGGTGGCTGTAACTCTACCCGCAAAGCTGACTTGCATTATGAGAACTTTGATTACACGCTGGCTATTGAAGAGTACAAAGAAGCCTTTGCCTCTAAAGAACCAAGCTTAGTAGGTGCCCAGCGTCTGGCAGACTCATACCGCCTGACGGGCCGCACCAAAGAGGCCGAGGAATGGTACGCCAAAGTGGTGGCCATGCCAGAGGCAGACCCTATCAACATCTATTATTATGCAGAAGCCCTGCGTAGCAACGGCAAGTATTTTGAGGCCAAGACCCAGTACCAGAACTATGGCATGAAAGTACCCGCCGAAGCCGCCAAAGCCAACGCCAAGGCGCAAGCCTCTGATGCCGCGTTAAAGCTGTTGGAAGAGCCAGTATCTGCCGTTGTGGTGAATGAAACCGCCATCAACTCCGGTAACGCTGATTTCAGCCCGACGGTGTATGAGAACGGCATCATCTTCGCCTCTGACCGTGGTGCTGCTAAAAGCAATGACAAAGACATAGATGCTGGTACTTACGGCTGGACCGGAAGACCTTACTTGCAGATGTTCTACGCAGAGCGCAACCAGGACAGTACCTGGCAGTTGCCTACTATGGCCAGCGAGTCTCTGAACTCTTTGTACCATGACGGCCCGGCCGTGTTGGATAGCTCTAACTCCACCATCTATTTCACCCGCACCCACATGGTAGAGGTGAAGAACAAGAACGTGAACGTGGATCCTACCAGCTGGGTGAAAAAGCCCATGACCAATGACCACGTGAACCGCCTGGAGATTTTCTCGGCTACGCGTAGTGACAGTGGTGCCGCTGGCACCTGGTCAGTGCCTAAGGCGTTCCCTTATAACAAAGTGACTGAGTACAGCGTGGGCCACCCGGCCCTGTCACCAGATGGCAAAATCATGTACTTTGTTTCTGACAAACCCGGCGGATACGGTGAGACTGACATCTACTACTCAGAGCTTCAGGCTAACGGAGAATGGGGACAACCAGTAAACGCAGGTAACACCATCAATACCGTGGGTAAAGAGATGTTCCCGTCTTTTGACAGATCTGGCTATTTCTACTTCTCCTCAGACACGCACCCGGGCTTTGGTGGTCTGGACGTGTTCAGAGCCCAGGGAAGCCGCAGTAGCTGGACCAAGCCGCAAAACCTGAGAACGCCTATCAACTCGCCAAAGGATGATTTTGGCATGACGTTCATGCGCAACGTGCAGAAGAGCGAGACTGTAGGGTACCTGTCTTCTAACCGTGACAGCAACAACGGCACAGATGACATCTACAGCTTTAAGTTGTTGAGTAACGCGGTTCTATTGGTGACTACGCTGGAGCGTGTGTCCTTGCCAAGCAAGCGCAACACCACTCAGCCCTTGGCAGACGTACGCTTGAAACTAGCCATCAAAGGCTCTACAGACACAACCTCTGCATTCACCAACCCTAACGGCGAATACGCTTACGGCGTCATGAAAGGCAACGTGTATGAGTTGGCCGGTGAGAAATTCGGCTACTTAAAGCAGTCTGCCACGGTTTCTATTGACACTACCAGCTTAGCAGACACCACCCGCGTGACCTTGATCTTTGACAAGAGCAAAGCCAACGTGGCCATTGCCCTGGAGAACATCTACTATGACCTGGACAAGTGGAACATAAGACCAGACGCGGCGTTGGAGCTAGACAAACTGGTGCGTGTGTTGCAGGATAACCCAAGCATTAAGATTGAATTAGGCTCACACACAGATGCCCGCGAAGGCCTAGGCTACAACCAGTTGCTATCTGAGCGTAGAGCGCAGTCTGCCGTGGAGTACCTGGTAAGCAAAGGCATTCCTAGAAACCGTTTAAGCTGGAAAGGCTACGGCGAGACACGTCTACGCAACGGCTGCGCCGATGGGGTGGAATGTACCGAAGACCAACACCAGATGAACCGCCGCACCGAATTCAAAATCAAGTAAATTCTTCTTGTTGATCCAAATTTACAAAAGCCACCCTTCTGGGGTGGCTTTTTGTTTTGCTTCCGTTTTTGGGCTGTTTTCAGGAAAACAGCCCAAAAACGAAGAAACTTAGGTGGCTTTTAAAATTACACAAGCCTAAGACCATTACTCAAAGAGCCTTGTAGCGTCCTGAGGACCTGCGAGCGTCTGCGCCAATACCGCCGCCTAAGGCAATCACCTCAACCCAAAACGGATTCCCCCCTTGAGGGGGGCGAAGGGGGGTGTTTACATCAGCAGGTCGAAAACTCCCCTTCCTAATTTAGTAGGGTCTGGTATGTCAGCAACACACAGCAGACAATGCGGTGCCTAATCCATACAGCACGCATTCCGTCCCCCTTTGAAGAGTGTAGTTCTCTTGTATGTACATAACTGTACATACAAGAGAACTACACTAAAAGCAATGCGCACTTATTTCGCGGTGTCCGCGAGGGTAGTCTTAAGACTACCCGGCATCCTTAGTCACGAGTCCGGAGACTCGCGCCAGTGATTTTTTATAATCCTCATCGCTAACCCCCTCATCCTAACCTTCTCCCTCGAGGGAGAAGGGACAGGGCTGGTGCGTTTTTGGCCTGTTTTCCAGAAAATAAGTCAAAAACGGAATTCATAAATAAAGCCTCAGCGTTCATGCTGAGGCTTTATTTATGTCATGTTAAATATTAACGATTTGCAGTGGCACCATCGTTAGATGATCTGCCGGGCGGGTACTTGGCTAGAATCTGGGTGACGATGGCTTTTACTTTTTCATCCGTTAAGGATTTCTCGCCGCCTGTGGTTTGCCCGGTGCCGCGCCATACCAGCTCATTGCTCTCAGTGTCCACAATATCCAGGATGATGGTGCCGGCCTGATACTCTTGCACCGTGGTAGTGTTGTAGAGCCTGTTGTAGGTGTAGGCATAGCGGTAACCGTACCAGTATCCGTAGCCAATGGTAGGAATGCTCACAAAATCTGGTCGTACGCGTTGTACATTCTCAATGGTCACGTCATAGGCCAGCAGCATGTCTGGCTGCTGACTTCCAGCTACCAACTGGAAGCCCCGGCGGGTCATTTCTGCCTCTACGGCGTTCTTAATGCGCTTGTCCAGAAAAGTACTGTACCTGCGGGTAGAGTCACTCTTGGCCACAGGTTGGTCTTGGTACCAGCGCCAGGTGCGGTACTGGGCAAAATTGGTGGTCTTCTCATAATCTGAGGAAACATGGATGGAAGGAGCACAGCCCGTAAAGCCTAAAACCAACAAGCTCATCGCCAACCTCACCACCGTCTTTAGGATGCTGTTTGATGCGTTCATCTTCTGTTAGATTTGTAGTTCAGAATAAATAAAGTCTCTGTCTCTATTAAGCAAAAGGTGTCAATTACTTAGGTATACGTTTTTGGCAATATGTTAGCCTCTTGATAACCAATGACTTACTAAGAAAATCAGCAAAAACAGTGCCTCTCTACTTGTGGTTGCCTACAGGAGTAGCAGGAGGGGTACGCCGTCATCAGATGCGTTAGAAAGAGAACAGGGGGAGGGATTTCGTTTTTGGCTTGATTTTCAGGAAATAGGCCAAAAACGAAAGCGCCCGCTGCGGTGAGGCAACGGGCGCTTTCAATAAATTAAGTAACTAGTGGTTATACTGCCGTCATGGGCTGGTCCTGCTCATTGTAGGCTTCTACCGGGGCGCAGCTACAGATCAAGTTGCGGTCACCGTAGGCGCTGTCTACTCGGCTAACGGTTGGCCAGAACTTAGCAACTCTGGTATAAGGCACTGGGTACACCGCCTTCTCTCTAGAGTAAGGCATGGTCCAGTTCTCTGCCAGGGCGATGTGGGCAGGGTGAGGCGCGTTTTTCAACACGTTCACCTTCTGGTCGGCTTTGCCTTCTTCTACCTCTGCAATCTCTGCTCTAATGGAAATCATGGCTTCGCAGAAACGATCCAGCTCTGCTTTGCTTTCACTTTCGGTTGGCTCTACCATCAAGGTGCCGGCCACTGGGAAGGATACCGTAGGCGCATGAAAACCGTAGTCCATCAAACGCTTGGCAATGTCCTCTACCTCCACGCCTACTTTCTTGAAGGCACGGCAGTCTAAGATCATTTCGTGGGCGCAACGGCCATTGGTCCCAACGTACAACACAGGGTAGTGCGGCTCTAGACGGGCTTTGATGTAGTTGGCATTCAATATGGCAATCTTGGTGGCCTCTGTTAAGCCTTCGCCGCCCATCATGGCGATGTAGGCATAAGAGATTGGCAAGATGCTGGCGCTACCCCATGGCGCGGCAGACACCGCATTGATGGCCTCTGGTCTACCCAGGTCCACCACAGCATGGCCTGGCAGGTAAGGAGCCAAGTCAGCGACTACACCAATTGGGCCTACGCCTGGTCCACCACCACCGTGAGGAATACAGAAGGTCTTGTGCAGGTTCAGGTGGCACACATCTGCGCCAATGTTACCCGGCGAGGTCAAGCCTACCTGGGCGTTCATGTTGGCCCCGTCCATGTAGACACGGCCACCGTAATTATGGATGGTTTCGCAGATTTCCAGGATGCTCTCCTCATACACACCGTGGGTAGAAGGATAGGTCACCATTAAGCAAGATAGATCGTCTTTGTGCTGCTCGGCTTTCGCTTTCAGGTCGGCTACGTCAATGTTGCCGCGCTCATCGCATTTCACAATCACCACTTTCATGCCGGCCATTACCGCAGAAGCAGGGTTAGTGCCGTGCGCTGATGATGGAATCAAAGAGATGTTACGGTGATGATCACCTCTAGCCTCATGATATGCTCTAATCACCATCAGACCGGCGTATTCGCCTTGGGCACCTGAGTTAGGCTGCAAGGAAACGGCGGCAAAACCAGTCACCTCACATAACCATGCTTCCAGGTCTTTGAAGATCTGGGCGTAGCCTTTGGCTTGGTCTGCTGGCGCGAACGGGTGCAACGAACCAATCTCTGGCCAGGTCACCGGAATCATTTCGGCGGTGGCATTCAACTTCATGGTGCAAGAGCCCAACGGAATCATACCGTGCGTCAAAGAGAAGTCTTTGTTCTCTAAGTACTTCATGTAGCGCAGGATTTCGCTTTCTGAGTGGTACTTGTTGAACACCTCATGCTGTAGGTAAGAAGACGTTCTGATCAATGACTCTGGCCATTGGATATCCACTTGCTCAGGCAACTCAGTCATCTCCAGTTCAGCGGTTGGTTTTCCGGCTACTTTTGAGAAAACAGCCAAAATCGCTCTCACGTCTTCTAAGTCTGTGTTCTGATTTAAAGAGATACCCACGTTGTGAGAATCTGCGAAGTAGCGGAAGTTGATCTCAGCGGCCTCAGACTCTTGTTTGATGGCAGACTGTAATTCAGCGCTCTCTACTCTAATCTGTAAGGTGTCAAAGTAGTTCTGGTTCAACTGCTCAAAGCCTAAACGCTCCAAACCTTTCTCTAAGATCTGCGCCAGGCTATGGATGTTGAGACCAATGTATTTTAAGCGGCGCGGTCCATGGTACACAGCGTACATACCGGCCATAACAGCTAATAGAACCTGCGCGGTACAGATGTTAGACGTAGCTTTCTCTCTTCTAATGTGCTGCTCACGGGTTTGCAAGGCCATGCGGTAGGCTTTGTTGCCGTGCGCGTCTACAGAAACCCCAATGATGCGGCCCGGGATGGAGCGCTTGTACTCTTCTTTGGTAGCGAAGAAGCCAGCGTGCGGTCCGCCGTAGCCCATAGGTACGCCAAAACGCTGCGAAGAACCTACCACCACATCGGCACCCATTTCACCTGGGGCTTTCAACAAGGTCAAGCTCATCAAGTCAGCAGCCACAGCTACTAACATGTCTTGCGCATGTGCAGCCGCAATGAAGTCTGTGTAGTCAAACACCTCACCGTTGGCGGCTGGGTACTGCACCAGCGCCCCGAAGATGGTATCATCCTCCAGGTTCACGTCTTGGTGATCGCCTACAATCAGTTCAATGTTTAATGGGGTAGCACGCGTAATCAACACGTCTAAGGTCTGCGGCAATACCTGCTCAGAAACGAAGAAACGAGTGGCGTTCTTTCTGGAGCCTTTGCGCAACGCATAAAGCATATTCATAGCCTCAGCGGCGGCGGTGGCCTCATCCAGCAAAGACGCGTTGGCTATCTCTACGCCGGTCAGTTCAATTACCAGCGTCTGGTAATTGATCAAGGCTTCTAAACGACCTTGGGCAATCTCAGCCTGATACGGGGTATAAGCGGTATACCAGCCTGGGTTCTCCAGAATGTTACGTTGGATGACCGGTGGCAGGATGGTGTCATTGTAGCCCAGGCCAATGTAGGACTTGTAGAGCTTGTTCTGCTTGGCAATCTTGGAGAACTTGCGCAAGAAGTCACGCTCCGTTAAGGCAGAAGGCAGGTTTAAAGGTTGTTTTAATCTGATGGCCGCGGGTACGGTCTCATCAATGAGCTGGTCCAAAGAATCTGCGCCAATGGCTTGCAGCATTTCCTGTATCTGGTCTTTAACAGGGCCGTTGTGGCGTTCTTTGAAAATGTCTGCCGGTTTGGTCTTAAATATCATGTGAGGTATATTAAGAGTAGAAATGGAATCTTATAATCTGAAAAACAGCCGTCAGGCTCAATTCATTACACAAAAGTAAAGTTTAAAATTCAGTAATTACAGCCAGACCTCTTAAATTGCAGAGGCAGCGCGGCGTCTTTGGCCTGTTTGTGACGTTCTTTTTTGATTTGCACCTCAAACCCGGGAGTAATTTCCTTTTAAAGCATATGGATAGAGTAAAGCTTGGCATTTTAAGAGAAGGCAAAATACCTTATGACAAACGCGTTCCCCTGTCTCCCAAAAAGTGCCTGGCCGTGCTGGCGGAGTTTCCAGATGCGCAACTAGTCGTTCAGCCTAGTCCGTTCCGGTGCTTCAAAGACCAGGAGTACACAGACCTGGGCATCCCGCTGCGCGAAGACCTAAGCAACTGTGACGTGCTGTTTGGCGTCAAAGAAGTGCCCGTAGACCAGCTCATCCCCAATAAGACCTACTTCTTTTTTTCGCATACCATCAAGAAACAACCTCATAACCAGAAACTACTGCATGCGGTTTTAGAAAAAGGCATTACGCTCATTGACTATGAGCTCATCACCAATGACAAGGGTGAGCGCGAAGTGGCCTTTGGGCGCTGGGCCGGCATTGTGGGCGCCTACAACGGCCTGCTTACCTATGGCAAGAAATGGAACCTGTTTGACCTGAAGCCCGCGCACCAGTGCATTGACATGATGGACATGGAAGAGGAGTTCTTTAAGGTGAAGTTTCTACCCAACATCAAGATTGCCGTGACCGGCGGCGGAAGGGTAGCCCAGGGAGCCATTGAGGTATTGCAACGCATGGGCTTGCGCGAAGTGACCGTAAAAGAGTACCTGCATGAAGAGTTTGCCGAGCCCGTGTTTGTGCAGCTGCGCTCCTCAGACTACCACGCCAAGCCAGGGGCAGACGCCTGGGACTCACAGGACTTTTACCAAAACCCGCACCTGTACCAGTCTACCTTCTCTAAATTTGCGAAGGTAACGGATCTGCTTATGGTGTGTGCCTACTGGAACCCCGCCGCGCCCGTCCTCTTCACGGAGGAAGACATGCGTGAGCCAGACTTCAAGATCAATACCATTGCCGACATTAGTTGTGACGTGAATGGCGCCGTGCCTTGCACCAAGCGGGTGACTACCATTCCAGAACCCGCCTTTGACTACAATCCCTGGAGTAAGGAAGAAGAGCCCGCCTATACCTCTACCAAGAACATTACCGTAATGGCGGTAGACAACCTGCCCTGTGAACTGCCCAGAAACGCATCAGTTGATTTTGGCCGGCAGTTGCTGGCCCATGTCATGCCTGCCTTGATGAATGGTGACCCAAAGGGAGTGCTGGCAAGAGCTACCATTGCCAAAGACGGCGTGTTGACAGAAAAATACCAGTACCTGCAGGACTACGCCATGGGGCGCGAGGCGGTAAACTAAAGGTTAGAGAAGAGTAGCAGAATAAGCGGCCGCCATGGCTTCGGCCTTAGCCTCTTTGGGGCCGTGTTTCTTTTTGGCAAACCACTTCAAGGCGTCTGCAATGTCATCTACGTACTTCAGTTTGAAGCTAAGTGATGCATAAGACGCGTACACCATGTGCTGCAGGCTCAGTTGTTCCATGTTCTGGACAGACTCTAACACGGCCACCTTCTTGATGGGTGACTGAAGCACCTGCGGCAGAAACTCATACGCCACCCAGTCATAATCCTGCAAGGGCATAGGGCGCAAAGCCTTGATGTCATAAATACAGAACCAGGTCTGCGAGGAGTTGATCAGCTCCAGAGTATGTTCTAATGTCTCCCTGAAAACGGCACTCGCCACTACCCCTGTCCATTGCAAATGCAATATCTTTTGGTCAAAGTCCTGGTAAATGGTGGCAGAAGGAGAATGGAAGGTAACAGTCACTGGATAGGTACAACTAGAGTATGCTAACACTAAGGGGACGCCACAAAGGTATGTTTAAACATTTAATTTGGAACTATTCTTTCATAAAATATAATTTAACAATCTTTTAGAAGAATTGTAAGTGCTTCATTATTAGGCTTTAAACAAGATAATCTAGCAACTATAAAAGTCCTTGCCAGTAGGAGTATTAGAAAGAGAGCATAACAGCGGCAGGCTAGACCAGCTACTGAAGAGACTGCGTTTTTGGCTTACTTTAGTGAAAACACCCAGAAAACGCGCAGTGGTCTTGGTGGCTGCTTTATGAGGGACCTGTTAAGTAAAGGTGATAACCAGCAGGTGGCCCTCTTTGGCCTTAGCACCAATAGGCAGAGCAGCTCCCCAAATAGAGTTTTCATGTTGATGACGCTCCTAAAGACGGCTACCTCAATCCATGCATGCGTTACTGCTTGGGGTTCTAGGCAATAACAAAAATGACCGCCCATAAAAAAGCCCCGAAGAAGTTTCTCCGGGGCTTTTTTATGGATGGATTCTCTAAAGAGAACTATTGGTCTTTCTTGTCAGCTACGCCGTCATTCACAGTAGTGTCTTGTACGGTGATGGTGTCTTTGCTTTCAAGGGTGTTGTCTATGTCATTACCAGCTTCATTGGCTGCATCGCCCATTTCATCACCGGCGGTTTCTACGGTTTCTTCTGCTTTTTCAGCGGTTTTAGACTCACAAGAAGCAAATCCAAACGATAGCGCTAATAAAGCCGCTGCCGCTACTCTGGTTACTTTTTTCATAGTTTCTGTTTATTGATTTTGGAAAATGTATACGTGAATTAACTAAATAAAGATCACAAAAGCGCTATCGCTTTGAAAACCAAGGAATTTATTTGAAGTCGTTTTTGGGACGTTTTCCAGAAAACAGGCCAAAAACGACAAAATCCCTAGCTGTCTTTTTGTTTAAAAGCCCGGGAGAAGGGGGCATGGCATCCACCCCACCATAGCACAACGTGGTAGAAAGAGAGGCCTTAAGCGGGCATCAACTGGCTTTGTTTGTAGAGGCCGTCCAGGGGCTGCTTACCTACGCGCAGGCCATAGTAGGCGGCGTCTTCTGAGACGTTCCAGATAATGTCTGTGATTTGGGCCATGGTGCCCCTGGGTTGTTGGGCGGAGCGCACAAACTCACCAAACGTGAACGGCAGCGGCGCAATGGGGGCGTAAAAGTCTGGCCGTACTTTAAACTCCTCATCTGCGTAGCGCAGCAGGTACCAGCCGTTGAGCTCGCTCACTTTCTCAAACACTTTGTTGTGGGGCTCTAGTATTTCAAACTCGCGGCGGTTGGCCGGATGAATGGCGGCGTAACCATACCCCGGAAACCATGGATAGACTCCAAACTCCTGAGACTTCTTAGGCATTGTTCCTTAATATTTACGGTATCCATATCGCCTTCTCAAAAAGAAGACCAAGATGGTGCTAACGGCTAAAGCCAGAAGCGTGATTCCGGTTTGAATGTTAGTAGAGGCTGGAACCTGATGGCCAGAGGCATACGCAAGCACCCAGAACATGATGTTCAGGATCATCAACACAAATAGAATGGCTAACAGTGTATTGAAGAACGTCCTCATGGTTACTTTTCCATTTACAGCACAACGCCCATGTCTGCGGCGGTTTGCAAGACAATCTCGCGGGCGTAGTTTTTCTGGATGATCAAGTCACCCGTCTGGCTGTAGTGCGTGATGGTGCTCTGGTCCAGCAGCAAGGGCGTGGCATAGGCGCCATAGGTGTCTATGAGGGCCTTCTGCACCAGACAGAGCTGGTCGCGGCGGGCCTCGGTCTCCGGCGTTTTGAACCTGGGCGGATATGGGTTAGACGGCAACCGGTTAGAGATCTGGCGTTTACGGGCCTCTTGCAAGGCGCCGTTGAGGATGCGTTGCAACTGCGCCTCATAGCGGTCTTGCTGCAGGCGCCCATGAATGCCGCGCGTATGGTGGAGCCACTCGTTCAAGTTGCCTTCTGGGTTGCTGAGCAAGGCCATGAGCGCTGCCGTGTTGATGACCTGGCCGGCGGGCAGGTTCCATTTCTGGGCCAGCTCATCCCTGAAATCATAGATGGGCTTAAGAATGAACTGCTGCAAATACGTTAGGCGCTGCGGAAACTTGATCTTAAGGTGCGGATCTTCCGGCATTGAGAAGACAATGGATTCCAGAAGCTTGTCTTCTTCGGCTAGCCAGTGCATGCGCCCCAGCTCAGACACCTTGCCTAGCATCTTGTCTTTGAGCGGATGCAGGTGCAACACGTCCAGGGTAGCATACTCCAACTGGCGCTTGGTCAAAGGGCGCAGGGTCCAGTTGCTCATCTGCTGTGACTTGTCCAGGTTAAGGCCCAGTTCTTCTTCCAGCAGGGTGCCCAGTGCGGCTTTGGCGTAGTTGAGTATCTTGGCCGCCACGGCGGTGTCAATGAGGTTGCGCACCTGACAGCCCAGCATGCTCAATAGCATGAGGTCATTGTTGGCGTGGTGGAAGATCTTGATGATGGCCGGGTCTTCCAGCACCTGCCAGAGCGGTTGCAGGTTCTCAATCCCGAAGGGGTCTATCAAGAAACAGGCCTGCCCGTCAGAGATCTGAATGAGGCAGAGCGTGAAGCCGTAGGTGTAATGGTGTTGGTCAAACTCAAGGTCCAGGGCCAGTTCTGCTTGCTGGCTTAGATAAGATGCCGCCTCAGCCAACGCCTCTTCCGTTTCCACCAAATAGACTGGTCTGCCCTCTAAGACAAATGCAGGTTGATTCATAACGCTCAAATGTACCAAAGATTTGGCATTTGCTTGACGTTGAACCCAAGGACAACGTTGTCGTTTTTTACCTATTTTCCAGAAAATAAGCTAAAAACGCCGGCCTTGCCTAAAAGAAGAGGCAAAACCGGCGCTTAAGTTATAATGAAAGAGGAGGCTACTCTAGTAAGAAACTCACTTCTACAGAGGCGTTGATGATGATTTCACCGGCGGCCAACGTGGTTCCGCTGGCGTCACCAGCCATGGACTCGGCCATCATGCGCTGGTTGCCCATCTTCGCATAGATGGGCATGGGGCCTTGTCCGCCGCCTTCATTGATGTTGTAGACGCGGCCTACTTTGGCGCCCAGGTCGCCGGCCAGTTGCGTGGCTTTTTGCTTGGCTTGCTGCACGGCCTTGCTACGGGCTTCCTCCTGGTGTTTCAACAGTTGGCTGCTGGTGTAGTAGATGCCGTCCACGCGGTTGGCGCCTGCTTTGTACGTACCGGCCATGACTTCGTCAAACTTGTCCAGCTTTTTGAGGGTCACAGACAAGGTGCGGGTAGCCATGTAGAACTGCGGGGTGCTCTGTCCGTACTCGCCGGTGTACATGGGTTGCAAAGAGAGGTAGGCCGTCTGGATCTGCTTTTCATCAATGCCGCTCTTTTTAAGGTAGGCAATGAGGGCGGCAGTGCGTTGGTCGGCTACTTTGCGGGCCTCCTCCAGGGTTTTCTCGCGCACTTCCACGCCCACGTTAAAAGTGATCTGGTCTGGTTTTACTTTTACCTCGCCGGTGCCGTTGACGGTCACCAAAGGGGGGAGTACGTTTTGGGCCTGGCTTTGCAGGGAGAGTACAGAAAGCAAGGCGATGCTTAAAAGGGGAAGAAGCTTTTTCATAGTTTTATCTTGTGTTTTTTTAGGCTAGCGCAATGACCATGCCGAAATGCCTTTGTCAGTAAGTACAACGTAAGTAACCAAGGCTTGGTGTATTTGCGCGGGTTTGGTTTGTATCTTTGCACCCTGCACCTTTTAAACTTGTCTTGTATGCAACAGCACCTGGCCCTCTTTGATCCTTTTGAAAAAATGCAGTTTGGGTACCGTACCTGCTTTTTGTGCGGCAACACCATCACGCAGGACCAGGTGACACAGGTGTTCCCGGAGTGGCTGATGCAGGAGTATGACATCACGGAGCGTCCCTTGCAGATGCTGGACCAGAGCGTGGTGCAGTTTAAAGACCTGCAGGTGCCTTGCTGCCGCCGCTGCCAGACACAATACATACAGCCCCTAGAGGAGCAGGTGCAGGCAGCCGCCCAGCAAGGCGTGGCCGGTCTGCGCGCCCTGGAGCCTAAGCTATTGTTCCAGTGGCTGGGCAAGATGTTCTACGGCACGCTCATCAATGAACTCATCAAAGAGCAGGACCCGCTCATCAAGCCAGAGTACGCCGTGAGCGAGCAGCCCAAGATGCTCATGAAGTTTCAGTCGTTCTTTAAGGTGTTGCAGTCGCTGCGGGTGCCCATGACCTTCGCAGATTTTCTGCCCGGCTCCATCTTTGTGGTAGACGTTGACGCCGCTGCAGAGCCCAGCCGCTTTGAGTTTAGGGATGACCTCACCACCATGATGATTAGTCTGCGCCTGGACAACGCCATGATTGTATGCTGCCTCTTGGACAATGAACTGCTCAAGCGGGCCATGCGCCGCGTCTGGGCTGAAGTAGAGCCCAGAAAGCTGCAACCCATCCAGGCCGCCGAGTTCAGTGCCCGCGTGTTTTATGGTGCCTACCTGCTCAACGTCATTCCAGACTACCTTCCGCGGCAGGCCAAACCACAGGATGAAGTCCTAGTGATGGACTCGCTGATTGATGATGTGACAGACGTGATTTTTAACCCTTGGGAGAACAGCGCCTATGCCAAGATGCTGGCTTTGTCATGGGCGCGCTGGGGCGTGACGCAAGCAGACATCCTCAAAGACCCTGAGGCCCCCATTAGCATGCTCTTCACGCCCGCCGGCGAGTTTGTTGAGTTCCCGGAGGTGCCGGGCCAGGCATAAAATATAGGATTCTGCCTATTTATTCATGAACCTTCATTTTTGGCCTGTTTTCTGTAAAACAGGCCAAAAATGAAGGTTTTTTGTCTCGCCGTAAATCAAAACTGATGAGGAACAGCGCTCTATAAAAAGCAGAGCATAAACCTCTCACACCCGCCTGCGTACTCAGAGGTACGGCCTTCTTGGCCAACTAACCTAAACTGATAAAACTATGGCTGAAATTAATGTTGAACGCAAAAAGCGCTCTGGCTGGTTGTGGATTATTGTACTATTGGTGCTGGCTATTGTAGGCTACGCCCTATACAGATACCTGAATGAAGACAACAACACCGCCGAGTATAATGGTGCCCCTACGTCTTATGTAATGCCTGCCACTCCTCATTATTTGGGGAGCGTTTAAGTTTCTTGACACCTTAACCTAGAAGAAACATGGCAAACAATAATGACTATACAAAGGGAGTGCGACTGCGCCCTTTGCATAAACTGAGCAATTTTAAAGTATCTGACAATAACCTGGACGTGCGCGGCTGGGAGGTGGTAGGCTCTGACGGACGCCGCATTGGCAAGGTAGATGACCTCATCGTGGACCAGACGCTCATGAAAGTGCGCTACCTGGACGTAGACGTTGACCCTAACCTATTGCTGCCAGACACGGATGACCGCCACATTCTTGTGCCCATTGGTGCGGCCCACTTAGACGAGTCTGCGGATGAAGTGCGCGTGACGGGTTTGGAACTGGCAGGCTTGTCCCGCTACCCGTTCTACCGCGGCGGCGAAGTGACCCCGGACTATGAATACCGCGTCTTGCACGCCGTTACCAGTCCTACCACGTCTTTCATGACTACGTCCTCACATACCACGCCCCCAGATGACCAGTTCTATGAGCAAGAGTCTTTTGATGACAGCCGTTTCTACCAGACGCGCCGCCACCAGGATGACTACATAGACCAAAGAAGCTCAGCTGTAAATGCAGACATGAGCCGTAACATGAACACTAATGTAGGCTCTACGTCTGGCATGGGTTCTACTACGGGTACAGGCATGACGGGCAACAGCGCCATTGAAGGAGACATTGCCACCATTGAGCGTCTTAAGCGTATGCTAGATGAGGGCACCATCAACCATGACGAGTTTACCGCTCTTAAAAGAAAAGCACTGGGCTTGTACTAGTTTTGCTCTGATTTGGGAAAAACAGCCCAAAAACGAAAAGAAGAAGGCGAGCCATTTGGCTCGCCTTCTTCTTTTATAAGGTAATTGATATTTATCACGGATAATTGTTGGTGGCGTCTGGCATGTCCAGGAAGTCCCCAGACGGATGGTACAGGTTGCCTACCGTGGCGTTGGTGCCAGGCTGATGCTGGAAATGGGGCTGGGCCGGCCACCGCTTGCGCTGGCGTGACCTGCCATTGTGCTGGCTTCTTTTGGCCACGGAGTACGCCGCCATGCCTGCCAATGCCACCAATCCCGCGGTAGCCAACACTTTAGGCACCGTATTCTTGACAGTAGGCGGCAATTCTACCACGCCACTTTCATCTGTAATGGCCGGATGGTTCACGTAGCGGCCTTTGCTAGGAACGGCCAATTGGTCAAACAACCTAGCCAGTTCACTTAGTTGCTGTTCCAGTTCTTGGCCTTGCATGGGCAGTCCATGCCCGCTGGCCGCTATTAATGGCCGTATGCCTGCCAGTTTCTGCACAGACGCCTTGGCGGCGTTCCAGTCTGGCGTGAAATAGGCCGGCGGACCGCATACTTCTTTCTTCTGAGTGAGCACCGCCAAAGCAGACTCTGGTTTGCGCGTGACAAAGGCATCGCCTACCAACAGCACACGGTCATGCTCTCTAAAGAAAGACACGTGCCCAGGCGTATGGCCCGGAGTCTCCAGCCATTTCCATTCTGGCATGAATGGTACAGAACCGTCTGGCGGAAGCGTCTCTAGTCTGCCATGGAATGTAATGGGTTTCTTAGGATACATGAATGACATATAGGCCATGCCGCCGCCGCCCACGCTGGAGTCTGGCGGTGGATAGCTGGACTTGCCGGTCAAGTAAGGTAACTCCAAGGGGTGCGTAAATACCGGCACGTTCCAGTAGTCTGCCAAGGTCTGCAAGGCGCCCACGTGGTCAAAGTGGCCGTGCGTGAGCAGAATGGCCTTGGGCGGGTTAGACTTGCCAAACTTCTCCTCGGCGGCTTTTCTGATGCGGTCTGCAGAGGCATACAAGCCGGCGTCTACCAACACCCAGGAGCCGTCTGGGTTCTCCACAAAGTATAGGTTCACAAAGACAATCTCCATGCCCATGATGCCCGGGGCCACGGTAAACGTAGACTGCTGTTTCTGCTGTAGTATTTGCTGAATCTGATCTTGCATAGATTTCTGGATTAGGTGAGTACTCAGCTGTCTAGCCGACCAAATACACTTTGCTCATCTTCTGTGTCATGCCGCGAGTTGGCGTCCTTGTCCGTAGACTTTCCGCCCTGGCCGCCTTGGCTGTTGCCCGGTTGCTGGCCGCCCTGCTGCGCGCTGGCGTTGCCATTGGCCCCGGCGCCCGGCTCCTGGTTTTTGTTCTGCTTCATGTCCTCCTGTGAGGAGTTGCCTCTGGGCAGTTTGTCGTCCAGATTCAGGTTTTGATCCTTGTTTTCTTCTTCTGCCATAGTTTTATGGATAAGGTGAGTAATGGAGTCATAACTGGCTAAACCAGATTTAAATGTACGTGCGCAAAAAAAAGTGGGTGCCCCGGAATAAGATAATTTACCCGGCTTCGTTTTGGAAGTTGGAAAACAGTTCGTATTATGGACTTGTTATAACCAAAAGGCAGCCCCAAAACTTGGCGAGGATTTTGCAAGAGAAAGGGTAGGGGGCGAGTGACCTGCCGGAATTTTTTACACCTGTTCACCGTTTATACGTCATGGTAAATTTGATCTATCCACCCAGCTATATGGCCGTTTATGCTAAATGCATAGATGCTACACCGCCTGCCTTTGATCCAGAGGAATGGATTGAGGAAGGGCACATTTACACCGTTAAGCACTTTACAGAGCCTTTGAACCAAGAAGAGGGAATGGCCGTGACCATTATTGATGAGTCTGGCGACGAGATTCACCCAAGCCCGTCGCACTGGAGCTTCTCCTCTAACCGCTTTGAACTGTTCTCTGTGTTCTTGAACTAGGCGTTTTTAGCCTGTTTTCCAGGAAATAGCCCAAAAACGAAAGGGGCTGACCACATTGGTCAGCCCCTTTCGTTTTTTTATGGTGGTGCTTCTTAGAAGAAGAAGCCTGCCTTTATTAAAGGAAGCTTGTCTTCTTGAGAGACGGTGTAGCCCAAGGAGATGACCACCTGGTTGACCGGGGCAAACCAAACGCCGCCGCCGTAGCCCGTGTGCCATTCTTTGGATTTTTCGCCGTCTACCCACACACGGCCCATGTCATGAAACCCAAACACGCCCACCGTAGCCGGGAACAGGTACGTGGTAAAGCTAAATAGTCTCAGTCTGGCCTCTGTGTTGTTATAGAATGCCGTCTGACCCGTGAACCTGCTTCTTCTGTAGCCGCGCAAGGTGTTCAAGCCATCCAAGTGCTGGCCCTGGAAGAACTCAAAATCATCCCCAAAGGTATGCCCGCCGCCAAAGCGCGTGGCCAAGGTCAATTTAAACGGAATCCGGATGGTCTGGTATAGTGACAGCTCTGAGTTGATGCGACCGAAGTCCTGAGACGTTGTCTTGGTGCCTTTCATGAGATCAGCGCCAATGATCCAGTGCATCCCTTTGGCCGGCAAGGCCGCCACGTCTCTGGAGTCCAGCACGTATTCTATGCGGGCACCGGCGTAAGACTTAGGCTCATTGTAACCGGCGTACAGTTTGTCTGTGGTAGACACCGTAGACAGGAACCGTTCTGGGGAGCGTTCCACGTTCACCGTCTGGAACGCCGGACCGGCAAAGAAGCTGGCATGCTCGCCAATTCTCTTGCCCATCAAGGCGTTTACATACAATTGTGAAGAGCGGTAGCGGTAGTATTCAATGTCAATGTCTGGGTTGTACTCACTCTCATTGCTAAACCCGAAGAAGTTGTCTGAGAAACCCGGCGACTTGAAGTTGACGTTCAGCTTTACGTCCAGGCCCAGGCGCACGCGCGTAAAATGCCCGGCGTAGTCTGCCAGGAAAGACTGCGTGGCAAAAGCATAGCTCCCCACCAACCTATGGCGCATGGCAAACGGGTATTTCTGAAAGCCTTGTTTCTCTAATAGAACGCCTGCCCCCAGCAAGAAACCGTCATCTCGGTTAAACTGCAAGGATGCCAACGGGCCCAGGTAATCGTATTTAAAGGCTTTGCGGTCATACTCGGCGGTGGGTCTGCGGTTGGTAAAGTTACGCGCCTCAGAGCCGGCGTCAATAGAAATGCCGTCTGGCGTGTCATAAATGTAGGTGAGTCGGCGCAGGCCTTCTACGTTAGAGCTGTCAACGGCCCGATCGTTTCCCTCGCCGCCAATGATTCTAACTTTTACGGCTTCTTCGGCGCGGCCTCTCACCACAAAATGATCATTGCCGCCCAGGCCGTACAAGCGCACCTCATCTGTTTCATTGGCCAGGAACCGGCGCTGGTAGATTCTGTCCTTAGGATTGTATTGGGTAGAGGCCGAGTCTTTTTTGAATACAGACACTAGCGTAGTGCCGTCTTGCTGGCGCTGTACCTCAAAGAATTCGGCCTGGTCTGTGCCTACCACGTCTACTTCTTTGGCCAGGAACTCATAGTAGTCCTCGGCGTCTTTCCTGATGTGAGCCCGGCGGTCTTTCAAGGTGCTGGCTAGTTGCTGACCAGAGATGTTGTAGATGCTGGCGGGCAGTTGGCGCACGGCGTTGTCAATGGCCTCATCTGTGAGCGAAGCCGTCAAGCTATCTGCCATGGCAATCCAGTCTTTGCGCTCCAGACCGGTCAAGAAGCTTCTGTCAAAGTAGCGGTTGTTGAAGTTGAAGCCCTCAATGTCTCTCAGACTCTCGTCAAAACCCTGCACCTTGGGCAGAATCCATTTGCGGCTGGCTATGTTAGGAATCACGCCCTGGTTCACGAAGAACGCCTGGTCACGGTCCCTGGGGATGGCCTTGTAAACTTTGCCTTTGCCGTCTTTCTTGAACTCGGCCCAGCGCCATTGGTCATCGTGGCGGTCCCAGTCAGCTATGAAGAAGTCAAACAGCCGTGAGCGCAACAAACTCATCTGATCAATCTGGTCGTTCTGGTCTTCGCGTATGTTCTCCAGCACCTTTTCACTGCCCACCACGTTTTTGGCGTTGCCCATGCTGGCCAGGTGCGACATGTCCTCATCTGGGCGCTCCTCAAACAAGCCAATGGTGTTGGCGAAGCCTTTCAAGTACTTGCCAAACCGCGGGTCATTGGGAATGGCAAAGTACTGAGGGTTGGTATGATACACGCCGGCCGCAGAAGCCAGGGGTGTTACTACCAAGGCGCCGTACGGGTGCGAGGCCGAGATCTGGTCCTTCACCACATCGGCGGCAATGGTCTTTCTGAACACTGCCGGCAGGGCCGCGTCTGGGTATTTTTCTACAGAGCGCAGGACGTACTCGCGGCCGGTGCTGTCTGCTAGACGCAAAGACACCGTCTGGAAGCCGCCACCGCGCTGCACTACTTTTAAGCCGCCGTTCTGGGTGCCTATGTCAAACACCGGCAACGCCACCGGTTCATTCCATTCTGGGCGGTAGTTCTTGCCCAACAGCCAATGCCTGAACTTGCTGGCCTGGTAGACTTCGCTGGCCTTTAAAGTAGCGGTCTTGCCCACAAAGCTCAGGTTCATGTTCTTTATTTTCTCTTCTAGCTGCTTGGTGGTGGGTTTCTGAGAGAGTTTGGCTCTATACGCTACCTGGCCTTGCGCACTAGTGACATCAGCCGCAGTCCAGATTTCCAGCCACGTCTCGCCGTTGGCGAAGTACACAATTTTGGCAAAGCCGGGCGCATTGGTAGAATGCGCAGGGCTGGTGTCTTTGATGGGGTGCAGTTTAGAAGCGCCTAAGCCTGTGCTTACATAGTGCAGGCTGTCTTTGGTGCGGTGTTGCAAGGCATTGGAGTTGCCCTCTACGTGCACCAAACCGGCGTGCGGCGCATACATCTGGGCCAGCTGCCGGTGCATGAGCTTGTACTCCAGGCCTTTCATCTCGGGTGAGATGCTCATGACCACCAATAGGTTTTTCTCCTCATTGCTGCGCAGGGCGTCATCTACGGCGGCCATGGTAGCGGTACCGCCTACAATTTCACAGCCGCGCATTTCTTCTTTGTCATCCATGCGGCGGTTGGGCATGAGCCACTGGGTGTCCAGAATGAGCAAATGAGCGTCATCTGTGAGGGAAACCTCTGTAGGACCGGGGCAGGCGTTCTCTGGCAGGATCAGCTTCTCATTGCCTAAGACCTGAGACAGGTAACGCTCCTGGTTGCGTACCTCCTGCACTACCTTGCCTTTGGCGTTGTGCTCGCCGGGCATGACAATGATCTTGCCTTCATAGCCTTGCAGGTATTGTAGCTGGGTGCGCAGTTTGTCTTCTAAAGCGCGCCTGTCTGGCGAAGAAACTCCTGGTAAGCTGGCTGGCTGAAACGGGTTGCCCATAAACACCAAGGTGCTTTTCTTGCCGGCTTGTTTCAGTTGGGTTTGTAACAAGGGCAGAGGTGCGGCGGTGGACTGGTTAGGAGACCAGCGTCCGGCTAGTAGTACGGTGTGGGTTACTTGGGCAGAAGGCAGGGCAGGCATCTGCGCATAACTGCTGGTAGGCAACACAATGCCGGTACATAACGATAAGCGGATTACCCAGCGGGGTAAGTGTATTCTCATATTCTGGTTGGTTCAGCGTCCTTTTGGTATGGGTCGTTTTTGGCTTATTTTCTGGAAAAGAGGCCGAAAACGGAAATAAAAGGGCACGGTTTCTCAAAGGCACATAGCCCATATTTGCGGTGTTTACGCAGGTTGGCCGTCTTAGGGTTGAATTAATCTTGCCTGGATGCAGCTACTCTTGAAAACTAGGTCAGAAATAAGAGAAGAAACCTGTCTCAGGGAATAATTTAAGGCTTTCTGGTGTTGTACACCCGTAATAACTATCTATGCCCGCATTAGAGAAAACCCTTAAGAAAGCCGTGGTAGAACTGCCCGCTTCCAGAAAAGACAAACTACTCCTGCAACTGCTCACCGCCAACCCCATTCTGCAGGAGCAACTGGCCTTTGAGCTGCTGGAGGGAGAAGATGCGTTGGAGACCCGACGCCAACTTATCCAGGCGCAGCTCCAAACCCATACGCAGGGCTTTTACTACAATGCTTCTGAGCTCTTGATTTGTCTCAGGCAAGTCTGCCCCTTGCTGGCGCACCATGTTAAAATCACGAATGATGTTGAGGGAGAGATACGGTTGTTGCTCCAGTTGCTGCAAAAGACCTTGACTCATCAACAGGAACATCTGCATACGTTGAGCGGTGCTAATGAAGCCTTGGGTCAGTTTTTGGCTAAACGTGCTGAGGAGGTTTTGCAGAAACTGGCCAAACTGCATGAAGACCTGCATGTAGAGTATGAGGACGAGGTGAGTGCCGTATTGCCTCTGCTACATGCATCCGCCGCTGGGTATGCGGCCAGGAAGTTGGGCTTGCCGCAAAAATGGGAATGAGCGCCAGAACAAAGGTTGGTCTCTTTAAATATATAATAGATAAGATAATGTAGATTTAGGTTCTCACCTAAACACTTCGTCTTGAGAAAGTCATACGCCTTTTTTCTTCTTTTTTTGGCTAGTTGTACTAACCAGGAAAAGCCCACAGAAACGGTAGTTACTGAAATTGTAGCGGCCCCCGCCGTTAAGCCTGACAGTTCCAGAACAGAGGTTGTGGCAGACTCTGTAGCGAAACCGAAAGTTGAGCTCCACACAATCAAAGATGAATCTCTTTACTCAAAGCCTTTGTAAAAGACATGAAGGAATTTGCATACCCTTCTCCCATTCAAGTGATTGGCAAGCAAGTTATTGTTGATGGGCAGCCCGTTGATTTTCCAGAAGACTTAAAGTTGAACAAAGAATATGTCTATACGGGCCAGTCAAAGCTGTTTACCCAAACCTTGACGGTCAAGCGAGTGAATTTATCTTCCATTGACTACCAATGGCAAGTACATAAAGGTGATCAGCTAGTGTTGGCAGACAGTGGGCAGGCGCATCTAAGGGCTTCGTTTTTTTTGGCCTCTGAAGTAGACAATGATGACCAGACAGGAGATGCGTATGGTGCCAGTGAGTATGTAGTTACGCGCAAGGATTGCTCTACAGAAATCAGGATTGGCATGCCCGAAGAAGAGGAGGTTGTCTTAAAAGCCACCGCTTCGTCTTCCTGTAATCCTGCATGGAAAAAGGTAGGCATACCAGAAGGCATGACTCTGCGAACTAAGAAAGTATTATAGAATAATTTCCTGTCTTACGCCGCCCAGGAGTAACTGTCTGGCGCACCCGCATGCAAGGCCTTGATGGCAAACAGGCAACCAGCTACATCTTGCTGCAGTTGGCATTCCCAGATAACCAGTACCTGCCAGTTGGCGGCTTTTAGCTGGGCGCGGTACTTCTGGTCCCTAGCCTGGTTCTTGTCAAATTTTTCCTGCCAGAAAGCGGTGTTGGATTTAGGCAGGGTGGGCTGGCAGTGCGGGCAGCGGTGCCAGAAACAGCCGTGCACGTAAATGGCCAGACGGCGACCGGGGTAGCAGATGTCTGGCTTGCCCGGGGCGTGTTTCCAATGCAGCCTATAGCCGCGCAGACCGTGCTGCCAGAGGGCTCTGCGCAAGGTAACCTCGGGTAGGGTGTTCTTGCTTTTGTTGGCCCGCATGTTCTTGCTTACGCGCTCCTGGGCCGTTAGCGGAGGAGCCGAAGGAAGGCTGTATTTCTTATTCTTTCTGCGGGGCTTTTGCATAGCGTTTTACTTCCATACTAAACCCAAAAGAGGCGCAGAGAGTGCCTTTCTTCGCCTTGAATTTTAAGCGAATTGGTCGTTTTGGCCTGTTTTCTAGAAAACAGGCCAAAACGGAAAGGCCCCGCAGGTGAGTGCGGGGCCTTTCTTTGATATAAGTAAATAAACCGTTAGTCGTTCACTTCTTCGGCGTCTGCAAACTGGTGACCACCGTAGTTCACCAAGACTATGGCGCCAATGGCCACGGCGGCTACGGCAAGAATCATCTGTACCGGGGTCATTTTCTGTCTGGTTCTCAAGAGCAGTTTCCCGGCGTCTGACAGCAGTTCGGGCAAAACGTCATGTTTCCCCTGGTATACATTTAAGATAGACTCAACGGTGCGGGCCAAGTCTTTGGGTTGCACCAGAGAGGTAGAGGTGTTAGTTGATTGTTCCATAGTGGTAGTTTCTGAATTAGCTTTAAAAAAGGAATCCCGGCCTGTGGTCCTGGTAAAGGACACGGGCCGGGATGTTTATACGCAATCGCTGCGCCTTAGGTCAAGCAAAAATTAGATTATGCCACTTGGCCGCCGGCAGAACGCACGGCTTCGTTGATTTTCTCAATGATTTTGTCTGGGCTGAACATCATGCTGGCCGGGAAGCTCACCGCTACGTTGTTGATTTGCAGGGTCTGGTCGCCCTCTTGGTAGGCGTAGTCTGCTGTCACGCCTTGTTTAGATACTCTGCCGCTGGTACCTTCTAGTTCAATGCCGGCCGCACCTAATTTGCTGCGCAGGTTGTTGTATAACTCTGGGGTGATGCCGGTGTAAGTAGCGCTATTTGCCATAGTCTCAGTTTTTTAGGATGGTTGGAACAATGTAAACGCAGGCGCCAGCCTCAAGGTTAGCCTCTGCGTCTCTTGGTTAAAGGTAGCGTTTTTAGTCTGTTTTCAGAAAAAGAAGCCAAAAACGGTAGGCACTTCTGCTAACCTTTAGACGGGTTTTAAGGTAAAGCGGTTCAACTAAGATTGCGTGTTTACCATGAAGAAGCTTTTTCTGGCCCTAGTACTATTCATCTTCCTGTTTGGGGTGGCCAGGTACTTCTTTCCTAATCATCCTGCCTCCAGTACGTTACAATCCGGCGACTTCTTTGGAGAGAACCGCCATTTGCTCAATCCGCCAGACAGTGTCACGGCCAGCGCCGGTGCCCATTACCAGATAAGTAAGATAGGGGAGTTCTTCTTGGGCAAGCATTACCGCGCGGTCTGGGCCACGCCCGTCAAGGCCGAGGTCTTTCATATGGACAAGATTGCCGGCGGCCTGCGCATGGAGAAGCTAGGCGGCGGCATGCAAACCACCAGCCTCACGCTCACAGACACTGCGGGCCACAAATGGGCCCTTCGCTCCTTAGACAAGGACCCCATCAGCGTCCTTTCCCCTTTCTGGCGGAAGACCTTTGTGGGCAGTTTTGTGCGCGACCAGGTCTCTGCCACCAATCCGTACGCCGCTTTAGTGGTGGCGCCGCTCGCCGAGGCTATTGGCGTGTTTCATCCATCACCAAAACTGGTCTTTGTCTTGCCCTCAGACAAGGACTTTAGGCAACATTCTCATCTCTTCAGTAACCGGCTTTTTCTGATTGAAGAAAAGTTTACTTCTAAGGCATCTCTTACCAAGAAATTTGGAGCCGCCAAAGACCTGGTTGGTACTGAAGTGGTGTTGCAGCGCAGATTCCAATCCACTCACCATAAGATAGATCAATGGGCTTTTGTGCGGGCCCGGCTCTTAGATTTACTGCTGAGCGACTGGGACCGGCATGAAGGCCAATGGGACTGGGCCGAATACAAGCAAGGCACTGAGACCTGGTACAAGCCCATCCCCAAAGACCGTGACCAGGCACTTTGCTGGTATGATGACGGCGTCTTGCCCTGGATAGCCACCCGTAAGTTTGCGGCGCGCAAGTTTGAGTCTTTTCACCCCACTTTTAGAGACGTATATGGCCTTACCATCAATGCCTCTTTCTTAGATGCCCGCGCCTTGTCTGAGGTTTCTCTGGCAGATTTCAGGCGCATTGCCCGCGAGATTCAGGCAGATTTATCTGATTCTGTGCTGCAGCAGGCCGTAAAGCAGTTTCCGCCGGCTATTTATGAGTTGGTAGGCCAACAAACGTTGGACATTTTAAGAAGCAGAAGACAGCAATTGCCTAGAGCCGCTGACGAGTATTATCACATTCTGGCCAAAGAAGTCATAGTAGCAGGTTCTGATGAGCCAGAACGGTTTTTGGTGCAGCGCCTATCACAGGGTAGAACGGTGGTGGAGGTATTTAGAGTCAATGAAAACGGGGCCAATGTGAGCCGCAACTATAGTAGAACCTTCTTTGCCAATGAGACCAACAAAATTCACTTGCACGGATTAGACGGTGATGACTTCTTTGATATTAAGGGAGACGTACTGGTTGGCTCTACTATCTACATGTACGGCGGCAAGGGCAATGACCAGGTAATTGACAAATCATCTGTACAAGGCTGGCGCAAGAAATCTGTGGTAATAGATGCCAAAGGAGGTGTTAAAATCCAGAAGAGCGCCGAGACCGACGTCCAGCTCCAAAAAAACCAGGTGACCTCCCTTGTCCGGTTCAGAGACAAATAATATTCTCTTGTAGAATCAGTTCTAATCGGTAAGAACGTCTGGTTTTATCCTCTTATCTTTTTTAGGGTAATTCCGTAAGGAATTGTTGCACTTCTTCCATTTGTAGGCCAAGTGCTGCCTCCTATAGCCTATCAATTGATAATCACTTATATTTGCTTATGCGAATAAAAGAGACATCACTTTAAAAACCTTTCTTTACATTGGCATTGTCTAGTAAAGAAGCATACATACTTATGGATAAATACTCTTATATCGCTAATGCCCACGGGACTTATATAGACGAGCTCTATAAGCAGTTCCAGCAGGATCCAGAATCAGTGGAGTTTGGATGGCGAAAATTTTTTGAAGGCTACGAGTTCTCTGATAATTATCCCGGAGAGAATGGTGCCGGTGCTGCCACAGCAACGCAAGGCCAACCTGCTGGTGCTTCTGCCACGGCAGTAGACAAAGAAATACAGGTGCGCAATTTAATACACGCGTACCGCTCCCGCGCTCACCTAAGAGCCAAAACCAACCCGGTGCGCCCAAGAAAAGACAGAAAAGCGCGCTTAGACATCCAGGAATTTGGCCTGTCTGAGGCTGACTTAGATACGTCATTCCAGTCTGGGGCCGAGCTTGGCTTAGGCAATGCCAAGCTGCGTGACATCATCAACGCCCTGCAAACCATCTATGAACGCACCATCGGGTTTGAGTTCATGTACATCCGGGACCCAGAAGTTCTGGAGTGGTTCAAAACCAAGGTGGAGAAAGAGTCTCTGGCATTCAACCCATCCATAGAATACAAAAAGCGCATCCTTTCTAAGCTGAACGAGGCGGTGGTGTTTGAGAACTTCTTACATACTAAGTTCTTAGGGCAGAAGCGCTTCTCGCTAGAGGGCGGCGAGACTACCATTCCAGCCTTGGATGCCATCATTGACAAGGGCGCCGAATTAGGCGTGCAGGAAGTGGTGATTGGCATGGCCCACCGTGGCAGATTAAACGTGCTGGCCAACATCATGGGCAAAACCTATGAGCAGATCTTCTCTGAGTTTGAGGGAACGGCCGTGCCAGATTTGACTATGGGTGATGGAGACGTGAAATACCACATGGGTTACTCCAGTGAGGTAGAGACGCCATCTGGCCACAAAGTGAACTTGAAACTGGCGCCTAACCCTTCTCACTTAGAGGCGGTGAACCCGGTAGTAGAAGGCTTTGTGCGCGCCAAGATTGATACCATGTATGGCAAAGACTCCAGCAAGATCTTGCCTATTTTAATTCACGGCGATGCTGCCGTAGCGGGTCAGGGCATTGGGTATGAGCTTATCCAAATGGCCAAGCTGGAAGGCTACGGCACCGGTGGTACGGTTCATTTTGTCATTAATAATCAGGTTGGTTTCACGACTGACTTTGAAGATGCCCGTTCTTCTATCTACAGCACAGACTTGGCCAAGGTAGTAGACGCGCCAGTCCTGCACGTGAACGGAGACGACCCAGAAGCAGTGGTATTTGCCGTGCGTCTGGCCACCGAGTATCGTCAGAAATTCAAGAATGACATCTTCATTGACATGGTGTGTTACCGCCGCCATGGCCACAACGAGGCAGATGAACCTAAGTTCACGCAACCTCAGCTATATAACTTAATCTCCAAGCACCAGAACCCACGCGAGATCTACAACAAAACCCTGGTGAGCCGCGGTGATGTAGACGCGCAGGTGGCTGAGGAGATGGACAAGCAGTTCAGAAACATGTTGCAGGACCGCCTGGACATGGTCAAGCAGAAGCCCTTGCCTTACAATTACCAAAACCTGGAGAAAGAATGGCAAGAACTACGCCGTTCAACCCCAGAAGATTTTGACCAGTCGCCTCAGACCGGTATTTCTATAGAGGCAATTGAGCAGGTAGGAAAAGCCTTGACTACGCTTCCAGAGAACTTCAAGCCGCTCAAGCAGATTGAGAAACTGACCAAAGAGCGCCAGGATATGTTCTTCAATGCCCGCTCTTTGAACTGGGCTTCAGCTGAACTATTGGCCTATGGGTCTATTTTGTTAGAAGGTAAGATTGTGCGCATGAGCGGTCAGGACGTGCAACGCGGTACATTCTCTCACCGTCATGCAGTCTTACATGACGCCAACACCAGCGCCGCCTATACCAACTTGAACCACATCGCCGAAGGCCAGCAGCAACTGCATATCTACAACTCCCTGCTTTCTGAGTATGGCGTGCTAGGGTATGAATTTGGCTACGCGATGGCCAACCCGAATGCCTTGGTAATTTGGGAAGCCCAGTTCGGGGATTTCGCCAACGGCGCGCAGGTCATGATTGACCAGTTCATCTCTTCTACAGAGTCTAAGTGGCAGCGCATGAATGGCGTGGTGATGCTGTTGCCGCACGGCTATGAGGGCCAGGGTCCGGAGCACTCCAACGCCCGCCCAGAGCGCTTCTTGCAGTTGGCCGCCGAATACAACATGTACGTAACCGCCTGTACCACCCCGGCTAACTTCTTCCACATGCTGCGTCGTCAGTTGGCTACACCGTATAGAAAGCCGTGTATCCACATGTCACCTAAGTCTATGTTGCGTCATCAAGCGGTGATGTCACCTATTGAAGACTTCACGCAAGGCTCGTTCCAGGAAGTGATTGGCGACGGTTTTGTAGACGCTGCCGCGGTGAGCAAGGTGTTGCTGTGTGCTGGCAAGGTATATTATGATCTATTGGAAGAACAGCAGAAGACAGGCCGCACCGATGTAGCCATCATTCGTCTGGAGCAGTTGCATCCGTTCCCTAAAGTGCAGTTGCAGGCTGAGCTGGCTAAATACCCGAACGCCCAAGTATACTGGGTACAGGAAGAGCCTTACAACATGGGTGCCTGGACCTACATTTTAAGCGTAATGCGCAATGAAGTGGTAGACGTGGTTTCCCGTAAGTCTAGCTCATCGCCGGCTACTGGTTACAACAAAGTGCATCAGAAAGAGCAACGCGCCATTGTAGAAAAAGCATTTGCAATATAATTAAGAAAGAAAGCTTCCGTTTTTGTGCTACTTTTCAGGAATTAGCCCAAAAACGGAAGCGTGTTAAGTTAATCTTAATCAAAAAGATATGTCATTAGAAGTGAAAGTGCCGGTAGTCGGCGAATCCATCACCGAGGTAACCGTTGCCAAATGGTTAAAGCAAGACGGTGACCAGGTTGCCATGGATGAAATCATCTGTGAGCTGGAGTCTGACAAGGCCACCTTTGAACTACCCGCCGAAGCCGCTGGAGTACTTCGTATTCAAGCGCAAGAAGGCGATACCATTCCGATAGGTGCGGTTATCTGCGTGATTGAAGGTTCTGGAGACGGTGCTTCTGCGCCTAAACCAGCCGCCGCCACTTCGCAGGAAGGTATGGTAGAATCTAAAACCGTTTCTGACCCACAGAGTACTACGGTAGCCGAGCAAGTGCCAAGCCGCGATGCCCAGAACCAACCAACAGAAGGCGGCGGCGCCGGACAAGCTAGCGCTGGTACAGGTCAAACCCTAGATATCAAAATCCCAACGGTAGGTGAGTCTATCACCGAGGTGACTATTGCCAAATGGTTGAAAGCCGACGGCGACCAAGTGAACATGGATGAAGTGCTATGCGAACTGGAATCTGACAAAGCTACGTTTGAGTTACCAGCCGAGGCTGCCGGCGTATTGCGCATTGTAGCGCAAGAAGGTGAAACCGTAGAGATTGGTGCGACCATCTGCCGTATTGAGGTAGGTGTCAGTTCTGGTGCGCCTAAGTCAAGCGCTCCTGCCGCACAGCCAGCGCAAGCGGCTTCTGCTCCAGCGGGTGGTGCTTCTACCTATGCCAGCGGAACGCCGTCACCAGCGGCCGGCAAGATTCTTTCTGAGAAAGGCATCTCTGCCTCAGACGTAAGCGGCTCTGGCCGTGACGGACGCATCACCAAAGAAGACGCACAGAACGCTCAGGCTCGTCCGGCGGCTCCTGTTGCTCAACCAGCGGCATCTGCTCCAACTTCTTCAGCTCAGGCATCAGCTCCAGCAGTAGCAGGTTCAAGAAACTCACGCCGTGAGAAGATGAGCTCGTTGCGCAAGACGGTCGCCCGCAGATTGGTGTCGGTGAAAAACGAGACGGCCATGTTGACTACCTTCAATGAGGTAGACATGAAACCCATCATGGACATCAGAGCCAAGTTCAAAGATAAGTTCAAAGAGAAGCACGAAGTTGGTTTAGGATTCATGTCCTTCTTTATCAAGGCATGTACTGTTGCGCTAAAAGAGTGGCCAGCGGTAAATGCTCAGATTGACGGCGGCGAGATGATCTTCAACGACTTCTGCGATATCTCCATTGCCGTGTCTGCGCCTAAAGGCTTGGTAGTTCCGGTTATCCGTAACGCTGAAGGCCTCAGCTTGGACGGTATTGAGAAAGAAGTAGTGCGTCTAGCTAAGCGTGCGCGTGAGAACAAACTGGGCATTGACGAGATGACTGGTGGTACCTTCACCATCACTAACGGTGGCGTGTTTGGGTCTATGATGTCTACGCCAATCATCAACGCACCGCAGTCGGCTATATTGGGTATGCACAACATCGTGAATCGCCCTGTGGCCATCAACAACCAAGTGGAGATTCGTCCAATGATGTACTTGGCACTTTCGTATGACCACCGCATCATTGACGGTCGTGAGTCAGTTAGCTTCTTGGTGAGAGTAAAAGAATTGCTGGAAGATCCAATGCGTTTATTACTCGGAGTTTAATTTCCGTTTTAGGCATGTTTTCCAGAAAATAAGTTAAAAACGAAAGGCTCCGTACTGCTTGGGAAAAGTAGGAACGGGGCCTTTTCTTCACATAAAAAGAAAGAGCATGAAATACGATGTAACGGTCATTGGGTCAGGTCCGGGAGGCTATGTAGCAGCCATTCGCTGTGCGCAGTTGGGTCTGAAAACAGCCATCATTGAAAAGTATTCAGTTTTGGGCGGTACGTGCTTAAACGTAGGCTGTATTCCGTCTAAGGCTTTGTTGGATTCATCTGAGCACTATCACAACGCGGCGCACACTTTCAAAGAGCACGGCATTGATTTGGAAAACTTGCAGGTGAACTTGGAGCAGATGATTAACCGCAAGAGTGGCGTGATTAAGTCGAACAACGACGGTATTGCCTACCTCATGAAGAAGAACAAGATTGACGTCTACAACGGTCTTGGCTCTTTCGTGAACAAGAACACCATCAAAATTACCGGTCAGGACGGCGCCGAACAGCAGATTGAAACCGACAAGACCATTATTGCCACGGGTTCTAAGCCGGTGAATTTGCCATTCTTGCCTATTGATAAAAACCGCATCATCACTTCTACCGAGGCCTTGACTTTGAAAGAGGTGCCTAAGCACATGATTGTGATTGGCGGTGGCGTAATTGGCTTAGAGCTAGGTTCTGTTTATGCGCGCTTGGGCGCGAAAGTATCTGTGGTAGAATACACAGATGCCCTCATCCCGACTATGGACCGTGCCTTAGGCAAAGAACTACAGCGCGTTTTGAAGAAGACTTTGGGCTTCCAATTCTTCTTCGGGCATAAAGTGACGGGAGCGCAGGTAGAAGGAGACGTGGTGAAAGTGACCGCAGAAACGCCTAAAGGCGAAACCATCACCATGGAAGGCGACTATTGCCTTGTATCGGTGGGCCGTAAACCATATACCGAAGGCCTAGGTTTAGAAAACGCAGGTGTGCAATTGGCAGAGCGCGGTATGATTGCCGTAGATGACCACTTGCAAACCAACGTACCGGGCATCTACGCCATAGGCGATGTAGTACGCGGTGCTATGCTAGCGCATAAAGCCGAAGAAGAAGGTGTACTAGTTGCCGAGCAGATAGTAGGTCAGAAACCGCATATCAACTATAACCTGATCCCAGGCGTGGTTTACACCTGGCCAGAAGTAGCCGGTGTGGGTCTAAATGAGGAGCAGTTGAAAGAACAGGGCCGTGCCTACAAATCTGGTTCTTTCCCGTTCAAAGCCTCGGGTCGCGCAAAGGCGTCCATGGATACAGACGGTTTTGTGAAGGTACTGGCAGATGCGCAGACAGATGAGATTCTGGGTGTGCACATGATCGGACCACGCGCCGCAGACATGATTGCAGAAGCCGTAGTAGCCATGGAATTCAGAGCGTCTGCCGAGGACATCGCGCGGATGAGTCATGCCCACCCAACCTACACAGAAGCCATGAAAGAAGCCTGCTTAGCCGCTACGGAGAACAGAGCGCTACACATCTAATTCATACTAGATAGCTTAGAAAAGAGAAGGCCTCTCCTGAATCATCAGGAGAGGCCTTCTCTTTTTAACTTCGTTTTTGGCCTGTTTTCTGGAAATCAGGCCAAAAACGAAGCTTAGAAATTCCAACCAACCGTTACTACAAAATTGGTGTTCTTGTGATCGCTTTCTACTAGTGGGGTGACAGCGTCTGTGTAGATAGAATTAGTCTGACCGGCCTCTAAGTTGGTATATGGGCTGTACAGACTCTTGTATTTGCTATACACCAGAGCCGCATCAATGAAGTAGTTGGTCTGCTTAATCCCCAAGCCACCCGTCAAGAAGGTCTTAGACTGGTCCACGTCACTGTCTTTGAACGGGTCACCGTAATAGCCAAATCCACCGCGTACTCTAAAGATGTTAAATCTGCCTTCGGCACCTAATCTATAGTTTAAAGCGCTTTGGTATGTGTTTTTGGCGGCGTTGTTGGCGGTGTTAAAAGACTCATCGTCTGCACTCAGGCGGCCGTTGCTGTAGTCTACGTACTCCACGTCTGCCGTGATGAAGCCATTCTTGCCCAGAAAGACGGCGGCACCGCCGCTGGCTCTAAACGGGGTGGTCATGCTGTATTCATACTCGCCGGGCAGGGTAGTTGCGTAGGCGTCATCAAAAGTGCCAGGCTTGAAGTTGACCGTTAAGCTAGAGCTGTAGCGGTCTGTAAGCGTATACCAGGTAGGCGTCTGCACAGAAACCCCTAAACGTAAGACATCAGAAGGGCGGAAGATGGCGCCCACCTTCAGCATTACCCCAGAACCTTCGGTTAACAGATCATCGCGCAGTGTCAAATCTTCTAAGGCTGACTGGCTGTTCTGAGCCGTGGTAGGCCCCACTTCACTGTAGGTTCTGGTCCTCTTAAAACGCACGTTGGTCAAGCCCAATGAACCGCCAATGAAAAACTTGTCCCTGAAACTGGCGCCGTAAGAAAAGTCCCATTGATTCTGTGAGCCGCTGGTGACAATTCTTTCAGAAAAAGGCGTAGCCACGCGTACTCTAGAGATAGGGTCATCATTATTATCTGGCGTGAAAGAATAGTCTGGTGCGTAGTAGAACTGGCCGGCCGCGTCATAGTCAATCAAGCCCGTGGCAAAAGCCAGGTCTTCAATGTAAAAGTAGTCTGACGTGTTGCTTACCCCGTACAGGTTGGCCAACTGGTCAGCGTATTCAGCAAACTTTAAACCGCCCTCTGGGTGCGTACCTTGGTAAGCCTGGCGCTGGTTAAAGTTGTTTACGCGCGTAAAGCCAATGCCAAAAGCGCCAGAGCGCCAGTCGCCTTCTTCGTCATCTGCCTTGCGTCTGGAGATGACAATGCCCAGCTGCGGGATGTTCATGTTGTTGCGGTTATCTGAGGCCGAAGAGCCATAGACGTTTCCGGTGGTATTATTAAAGTTCAAGCCGGCAGAAACCGTCACCTCTGAGCGTCTGAACAAGCCAAGTCCCGCGGGGTTTGACGTTAACGTTCCGGCATCGCCGCCCAGGGCCACGCTGGCGCCGCTAAGTCCCAGGGTGCGGGCGGTGCCGCCAAAGTCTGTGCGGGAATATCTAAGGACGTCTGCCTCATTCTGGGCAAAGCCCTCTCTAGCACTGCCTAGCAAGGCCAGGCAGGCTAAAAGGATGCTGTATTTTTTCATGTTTTAGATTGGGAAGTGGATTAGTTTCGGCCCCTTCTAGAAGAACCTGAGCTTGAAGAACCAGAACTGCTGCTGCCACTGCTCCCAGATGATGAGGAAGAAGAGCTAGAGCGCGATGGCTCATAAGAAGAACGTGACGGCTCAGAAGTACGCGACGGCTCATACGACGTGCGCGGCTGTACTCTTGGACGGCTTTCACTTTGGGTAGAAGCCTCTGGCGCATCTCTACGGCGTCTTACCGGCGGTGCGCTTTGTCCCTCACTTGACCGCGAGTTAGAGTTCTGCTGCGTGCCCTCTACCCGGGCTGGCGAAGAATCTGTACGTCTGCGAGTAGGATAAGCCGTTCCGTCTGAACTACGGGAAGACCTGATCACTCCGTCTGGCGCCGTTCTTGAGTTTCTGGTGCTTTGTGTAGAAACGTTGTTTCTGCTGTCGCGGGCCCCTGTTCTGGAGGCCGCGCCCACTCCCACATTGGTAGAGCGGTCATTACGACGGCCATAGGCAACCTTGCGGGCATACACGTCACCTCTGTAGAACCCGTCATAGAAACCGCCACCGTAACGGTACGGGTTATAACCATAGCCGTATCTGTACGGGTTGTAGCCGTAGCCCCAAGGATTACCCCAGCCCAAGCCAATGGATATCATTACCCCGCTGTACATAGGGCGTGGCCAGAACGGATCATACACCACCATAGGTCTGTAGAACGGGTCGTAGAATGGATCATACCACGGGTCATACATCATGGCTCGTGAGTAATACCTGGATGGGGAATAATATGGCGAGTAAGCGTAATACGGATTGCCAAACGGCGCATCATAGTACGAGTACTGGTACGGGTCATTGTTGTTGCGGCGCGTACGGCGGTCATCCTGGTAGGTCTCTGGGTCGCTTACGCGCTCCGTGATGTCCTCAGAAGAGCTTTGGTACTCGCCTCTGTCCTCCCGGGTCGTCTCTGAGCGCTGCTCATACGTGGGTTCCACGTAGGTGACTTTGTCTGAAGAAGAGAAATAAACATCATCTGTCTCGCTGGTCTGCAAGTTTGATGAGGTGCTACAACCCGCCATCAAGAAACCCAGCAGAGGTAGCAACAGGACTTTATTTGTATAGTGGTTCATTATAGTACAGGTAAAAAGAGTAGTTGGGTTAGGACGCTTTATTCAAACACGAAGCCAAGTATCACTAGTATCCGGTTCGCCAACGTTTCTATTATGATATATTAACGTATTTTTGACCCGAATTCTATTATGATATATTAACGTATTTTTGACCCGAAAAGGTATGGAATGCGATCAAGAAAAAATAAGCAAATTCCATGCCGAAAATTAGACATTCGCTATATAATTCACTCTAGTAAAGATACATAAAATGAGCAAAGGGTTGCCTAAGCGCAGTGAGGATTATTCCCTCTGGTACAATGAGTTGGTAAAAAAAGCCGGTCTGGCAGAAAATTCTGCCGTGCGCGGCTGTATGGTCATAAAACCGTATGGGTACGCCATCTGGGAGAAAATGCAACGCGTCCTGGATGACATGTTTAAAGCTACAGGACACTCCAACGCCTACTTTCCCCTATTTGTACCCAAAAGTTTGTTTGAGGCCGAAGAGCAGAACGCCGAAGGTTTTGCCAAGGAATGCGCCGTGGTCACCCACTACCGCCTGCAAAACGACCCTGACAAGCCCGGCAAACTACGCGTAGACCCTAATGCTAAACTTGAAGAAGAACTAATTGTTCGGCCAACCTCAGAGGCCATCATCTGGAGCACCTACAAGGGCTGGATTCAAAGCTACCGCGACTTGCCGTTGCTCATCAACCAATGGGCCAACGTAGTGCGCTGGGAAATGCGCACGCGCTTGTTCCTGCGTACCGCTGAGTTTCTGTGGCAAGAAGGCCACACCGCCCATGCCACCGCTAAGGAAGCCGTAGAGGAAACCGAGCGCATGTTGCACGTGTACGCAGATTTTGCAGAGAACTTCCTGGCGCTACCAGTGGTACGCGGCAAGAAAACCCCAAATGAGCGTTTTGCCGGAGCATTGGACACCTACTGCATTGAAGGCTTGATGCAAGACGGCAAAGCCTTGCAGGCTGGTACGTCTCACTTCTTGGGCCAGAACTTCGCGCAGGCATTTGACGTGAAGTACGCCACCAAAGAAGGCGGTTTGGAATATGTGTGGGGAACGTCTTGGGGCGTGAGTACCCGTTTGATGGGTGCCTTGGTGATGGCCCACTCAGATGACGAAGGTTTGGTGCTTCCTCCAAAGTTGGCGCCTATCCAAGTGGTGATTGTACCTATCTACAAAGGCGAAGAACAATTGGCGCAAATCTCTGAGAAAGTCTTGGCGCTTAAGAAACAGTTAGAAGCCAAAGGCATCTCTGTGAAGTTTGACGACCGCGACACTGAGCGCCCGGGCTTCAAGTTTGCCGAATGGGAATTGAAAGGCGTACCGGTGCGTATTGCTATTGGTGGACGTGACTTAGAGAACGGCACCGCCGAAGTAGCCCGCCGTGACACCAAAGAGAAAACCTCGCAACAGTTTGATGACTTGGTGAACCTAGTGCCTGCTTTGTTGGATGAGATACAAGCCAACATCTATCAACGTGCCTTTGACTTTAGAGAAGCCAATACCACCAAGGTAGACTCTTATGATGAGTTCAAGCGCCTGCTAGACGAGAAGCCGGGCTTCATCCTGGCGCACTGGGACGGCACGCCCGAAACCGAAGAGCGCATCAAGGAAGAAACCAAAGCGACTATCCGTTGCATCGCCTTGGACACGCCAGAAGAAGAGGGCGTAGACATGGTCACCGGTCAGCCTTCTAAGCGCCGTGTGTATTTTGCCAGAGCGTACTAAGTGATGTGAAGATTTGGAAATGAGGAGATGTGAAAATGTCTTCTCTGTTTGATAGAAAAGCGGAGGTTGTGCAAACAGCTTCCGCTTTTCGTTTTTAGGCTGTTTTCTGGAAAACAGGCTGAAAATGGGTTTTGAGCCTTCGCCAAAATTGGAGACTTGCAGCGAGGTCTGTTTAGATAAGGTATTGTGTTTTAGTTATTAGAGATTACAGCAATATTGGTTTCAAGACCTAACTCTTATTGCGGGCGAAGTCTGAAGCTGAAGGCCTTGCCTACACGTTGTTACCTATAGGTGTTATTTTAATTGCACCCATACAATTTCATCTTCTTGTATGTTTCTTAAGAATTCAACATTGACCTTGTTAGATGAAATTTGACTTTCTACTCCAATTTTGATTTTTTCATCTTCCAGTCTTCCAGAGAATTGGTGGTATAAAATGCCTATTTTACTAAGCTGTTTTTTCAATCGAGGGTCATGTATAAATTCAATCCATTTTCTGGATTCTCTTAATTCCTTTTCAACAGCCTCTGAATTCCTCTCTGCAAATTCGTTTCTCCTCTGTTCTAAAAGTAATTCTGTTCTTTTATTTGAAAACTTTTTCCTCTCAAGCTTTTTCTTTTCCTTTTGCCAGTCAGGTTCAGAAGAATTCTCTCGATAGTTCTTGCCTAAGACTGAACCACAATCACAACTTGTACGTGTCGTCAAGAAGGCATTTATAGCATGAAAGCCTATAATATTCAATTCTCGCTTTGAATAATTTAGCCCGATTTCAGATGCAATACTTTTTACCAAGAAATCTTCAGAAGGTTCATTCGTAAGTAAGAAGTTGAATTGGCACATTTTCATTCTTTAAATTATAGGTAACGTTTAGTATGGGTGAAGGCCATAGCGAAGCAAGGTTTTTACCCATACCTTGTTACCTGCTGTACTTCTATTCCATGCTTTCGAAGTACTCTTCAATACTTACTATTATTTTTATGTCAGGATTTAATGCCTGCTTCAATGTATTGTAAGCATCCCTGTCCATTTTTACATCGATGATTTTAAGTGTTTTTAGGCTAGGGAGCTTCTTTGATTTTTCCAGTTCATTAACAATTACTAACTCATGATTTATTGAGAGGTCTAAAACTTCCAACCTTTCTAGTTTAGTAATGGAAATCGGGAGACTTTTAAGGTTGTTAGTGTTTAGGATTAAGGTTTTTAGCTTGGAAAGCTCTCCTATTCTTTCTGGAAGTTCCGTTAAGTGATTTGAGTTCGGGTCTTTTAAAGCAGAAAGTGGCGGATAAAAAGTAATCTCGCTACTTCCTAAGTCTAAAAACTCAATATTTTTATTGTCCAATACACTTTTTGGAATGGCTTTTAAGTGTTTCCCACTTAAGTCAACTCTAACCTCTGTTTGATTTATCACTGTTCTGCAACTTCCTAAAGTTATCAGCAGAATAATCAAGAAAAATTTATTCATGTATTTTGTATTGCAGGTAACTACTATATAAACCGAACTATTCGGCTTATCTGCGTTATGGATGGAGGAAAATTTAAATTCTTGCGGGTGACTAGTAGTCAACAGGAACTACCGAAATTACTATACTTAGCCTAAACAATACAACCTTAGCTAACATCTCGTTGAATAAAATATTGGCAGATTATTCCCTAGGCGCTTTCAGCTTACGCCATCAATAGACTTAATCAAACGCGTGTCACCGGCTAGCCAGACAATGTCCTCTAACTGAAACACGGTGCTGGGTTCTGGGTTTAAGATGCGTTCGCCGTGGCGTTCAATGCCCACTACAAGGCCATTGGTTTTCTCCCGGATGCCAGAGTCCCGGATACTTTGGTGCAGGAAGGGGAACTTGGTGTCTGCTATCAACTGCCTTAGGGAGATGTCGGGCTGGTCTACGGTCATTTCAATGTCTGGCGCCTCAATCTCTACATAGGGTTTGAACGCAGCCAGCTGGTCATCTGTGCCTATCACCGTGATGCGGTCCATGGGGTACAGGAACTCTGTGCCGCGCGGAACGGGAATGATGTTTCTGCCCCGCTCTATGCGGGCTATGTTAATGCCAAAGCGTTCGCGCAAGGCCAGGTCAATCAAAGATTTGCCAGCAAAATATGACTCGGGGCTCACCCTGAACTCTGCCAAGTGAGCGTCCCAAGGCAGGATTTTCTTGACGGGTGATTCATTCTCCAGTTCGCGGGCGTTGAGATTGGTCAAAAAGCGGCGCTCAATGCGGTCATAGGTCTTGCGCAAACGCTGGGTCATTAACGGGAAGATGATGCCAATGAGAATAGCCGCAATAATGAGCGCCACCTGTATGGAAAATAGTTGATCCAGCAACAACCCCACAAACACAAGTGCCAACAAGATGCGGGCAATCTCCAGACCCAGCAAAGGGCCGCGGGCATACTTTTTCTCGCGCCAAAGCCGGGAGTAGGCTCGGGTCCTGATTCTTCTGATGGAGAGGGCGTAGATAAACGGCGACATGAGCACAATGGCCACAAAAACTGTAAGCAGATTGCTCCACAAGGGGTTTTGAATGGTGACGGTCAGCAATGGCCCCAGGTATTGGGTGTTAATCAGGATCATCCCTATCAAGATCACAGAGTTGCTGATAATGATCTGCGCGAAGGACCGCAACACCAACTGCCAGTCACTGGCATTGCTGATAGACTGCGTGCTGGTAGTGTAGTTGTTGAGCCTATTCTTCCAGTGGGTAGGCAGGTTTTTGTCTAAACGGTCAGCTAACGGCTCAGACAGCTTTATAAGAAAAGGCGTGGTAAAGGTGGTAAGGGCAGATACCGCCACAGCAATGGGATAGATGTAACTGCTGGTAACCTTTAACGTGACGCCCAAGGTGGCAATGATAAAGGAAAACTCTCCAATCTGAGCCAAGCTCATGCCCGCCTGTATGGATTGCTTAAGGGGCTGGCCAGAAGCCAGGGCGCCTATTGCGCTAAAGAAGAATTTTCCTGAAATAGTGATGAGGGTGATAACTAAGACCGGGCCTATGTAGTCCACCAGATGCGAGAGGTCTATGAGCATGCCCACAGACACAAAAAACACTGCCCCAAAGAGATCTTTCACGGATTTGGTAAGGTGCTCAATCTTCTCACTAAACACCGTCTCTGCCAGAATAGAACCCATGATGAATGCGCCCAAAGCCGGTGAGAAACCCGCCTCTGAGGCCAATACCACCATCAATAGACACAAGGCCACCGAGATAATGAGCAAAGTCTCAGCGTTCATGATCTTGCTCGCCTTCCTAAGAAAAGTAGGTATCAGGTAAATGCCGCCCAAGAACCAGATGGACAAGAAGAAAGCCAACTTAAGCATAGCCATGAGCAGGGCCTGGCCGCCAAACTGCTGGCTCACCGCTACGGTAGACAGTAGCACCAACAGCAAAATGGCCACAAGGTCTTCTACCACCAGAATGCCAAAGACAAAGCCCGCAAACTTCTGGGTCTTTACGCCCAGTTCATCAAAAGCTCTTATGATAATAGTGGTTGATGAAATTGAAAGAATACCGCCCAGAAAAAGGCTGTCCATAAAATTCCAACCCAGTATCTGCCCCGTGATGTAGCCCAGAAGAATCATGCCCACCACTTCCGTCATGGCGGTGATGGATGCAGTACCGCCCACTTTTGCCAGCTTTTTAAAACTGAACTCCAGACCTAGGCTGAACAACAAGAAAATAACCCCAATCTCGCCCCAGACGTGAATTGTTTTACCGTCTGTAACAGTGGGCAATAACTTATAATTTGGGCCTACCAAAAGGCCGGCAATAATGTAGCCCAGCACCAAGGGCTGTTTCAGTTTTTTGAATATGAGCGTAGTAAGACCGGCCGTGCCCAATATAAAGGCCAGGTCTGTGATAAGCGCCGGAAGGTGGATTGCCGTAACGTCTGCCATCTATATCTAGGTAGTGAGGCGAATAACTATTTCAAAATACGTCGCTAAGTGGAGGGGCTTTTTTACATACGCAATAAACAGAATCATGTCCTCTTGTCAAGCAGGCAGGCTATCTTCTGTAATAAATTGCTCCGTTTTTGGCCTGTTTTCCAGAAAATACCCTAAAAATGAGAATGCCAGTGAAGAATACAAACTGCGTGGCGCTAGTTGGGCGTACTTGAGCAATGCTGTTTAAGAGGAAAGGTGGACTACAAAGACGCAGCAAGCCGTACGTCCAGATTAGAGAACCTTTCCTATTTTTGCAGACACGTTTAAAGTACTCTTCGTCATGAAAAGCATAGCTATTTTTTGCGGCGCCAGCTCTGGCCATAATCCCGTGTATCAGCAAGCCGCCCAAGCCTTGGGCACACTGTTCGCGCAAAAGGAAATCAAACTGGTGTACGGCGGTGGCAAAGTAGGTTTGATGGGCGTGATTGCAGACGCAGTGCTAGCCAGCGGCGGTCAGGTGGTAGGTGTGATTCCGCAGAGTCTGGTAGACATGGAAGTGGCGCACATGGGCCTCACGGAGTTGCACGTGGTGCAGACCATGCACGAGCGCAAAGCCTTGATGGCCGCTGAGTCAGACGCGTTTGTGGCCATGCCCGGGGGCTTCGGGACGTTTGACGAGTTTTGCGAGATTGTGACCTGGAACCAGTTGGGCATCATCCAGAAACCAGCGGCGCTCTTCAACGTGAACGGTTACTTTAACCCATTTCTCCAGATGCTAAACCACGCTGTGGAAGAAGGCTTCCTGAAAGCCGTCCACAGAGACAACCTCATCATAGCAGACCAACCCGAAGTCCTGCTAGACCAACTTCTGCACCACGCACCGGTCATGACCCAGAAGTGGGTAGACTTTAAACGTATTTAAAAGCAGGGTTTACGGGAGCAATATCAGTTAAAGCGCTGCTTAATACCATGCATCGCCATGCAGTAAGGTAAAGACTTGCATTCGTTTTTAGCCTGTTTTCCAGAAAGTAGGCCAAAAACGGCCGAAATGTTTTGAAGCCCAGGCAACTGATAAGAGACAGGTAGCATCTTAGATTCAAGTACTACTTATTGCTCTTATGAAAAAGTATCCTTTTCTTCTCACGCTGGCCTTAATGCTGAGCACGGCTGGCTTTGGTCAGAACAATCCTTATAACATAGTAGACAGCGTAAAAACGTACTTTGACAAGGGCTTGGAGGTGATGGAGGAAAATGCCCTCAACCGTGGACAAGTCAACTGGCTGGAACTTCGGCAGGCCGCGTATGCTAAGGCCAAGGGTGCTAAGACGTATGAAGACGTGCTCCCCGTCTATCCTTTCTTGTTTGAACAGCTAAACGACTACCACGGCTGGTTAACCTACAAAGGGAAAACCTATGCCTGGAACAAAAAGCGCGATCAGGCTAAAAACCCAGCAGTACAGGTAGAGCTTAAAAAAAAGCCAGGTGTGCAAGTGCGGCTTCTTAAGAATGGCATTGGCTACATCCTGATTCCGGGTAACAGCGACTTTGGGATGAAGAACGTGAACCGAAACGCGCAGGCCATCAAGGACTCCATCAGTAAAATACATCCAGACAAAGTGAAAGGCTGGATCATCGACCTAAGGCTAAATACCGGCGGCAATATGTATCCCATGCTAGGCGGCCTGGCAGACATCATTGGGGACGGTCCAGCTGGTGGTTTTGTCACAGCTGAAGGTCAGCCAGACGAACAGTGGAGCGTACAAGGCGGCAACTTCTATGTAAACAATGCCCAAGCCACCAAGGCCACTGCTAGTACCTCCGTCAAACCAAACGTGCCAGTGGCCGTGCTGTTAAGCAACATGACCGCCAGCGCCGGTGAAGCGGTGGCCATTGCCTTGCAGGGGCGGCCCAATACCCAGTTTATCGGGGAGACGACGTATGGCTTAACCACCGCCAACTTAGGTTTCCCATTAAACAAGGACTCGGGCATTAACCTGGCGGTGTTGTATGAAGCAGACAGAAAGGGTATCCTTTACAAGGACCATATCGCCCCTCAGGTAAAAATTGAAGGAGGCGATAATTTCACAGACTGGAAGAAAGACCAAAAAGTATTGGCAGCCCTGAAATGGTTGAAGAAATCTGCCAGAAAGAAAAGCGTATAAAGCAGATTTGGTCTTATTTAAAAGCAGAAGCCCCGGCGCAACTATGCCGGGGCTTCTGCTTTTTTTAAATCTAGAATCTAACGTCTAAAATCTAGCGTCTTGGTTACGCCTCAGTGACCATGTCTACCACGGCCTGCACCCAGGTAGGGTGTGTGTTGCAGCTTTCTACCAGTTGCCAGTGCTCACCGCCGGCGGCTTCAAACTCTTCCTTGAATTCTTGACCCACTTCAATGGTGGTTTCCAGACAGTCAGCCACAAAGGCTGGGCTGAAAGCCAGGACGTTTTTTACGCCGGCCGCGGCCAGGTCTTTCAAAATGAAGTCGGTGTAGGGCTGTAGCCACGGGTCTTTGCCCAGGCGTGACTGAAAGGATACCGTGTACTTGTCCTCTGGAATGTTCAAAGCCGCTGCCAGTTGTCTGGAGGTCTCAAAACACTGCGCGCGGTAGCAGTAGCGGTTGTGGCTGTGGTAGGTGTTGCAGCAACTACCCAGCTTACAATAGCCCTTGGTACTTCCTTTTAAGATTTGGCGCTCCGGCAAACCATGGTAACTGAAGACCACGTGGTCATAATCACGCTTGGCCATGTGAGCGCTGGCAATCTCTGTGAACGTTTTTATAAAGCCCGGGTGGTTGCAGAACGTACTGATGAACTTGATGTCTGGAATAATCTCCCACTTGCTCACCAGCTCCATCACTTTCTCCTGCACAGAGCCCGTGCTGGCAGAGGCGTACTGCGGAAACAAAGGCAACACCACAATGCGGTCTACCACTTTGTCTTTAAGCTCTTGCAACGCGGCTTCAATGCTAGGGCTCTGGTAGCGCATGCCAAAGGCCACGTGGTAGTTCTTACCCAGTTTCTCCTGCACCAGCTTCTGCAAATCAAGGCCATGAAACAACAACGGCGATCCACGCTCGGTCCAAAGCTCTTTGTAAATCTTGGCAGACTTTGGGGCTCTAAACGGCGCAATGATGCCGTTCACTAACAAATATCTATTAGGGGCAGGAATGTCCAGCACCCGCTTGTCCAGCAAAAACTCGCGCAAGTATTTGCGCACGTCCGGTACGCTAGGCGTGTCTGGAGTGCCCAGATTGACTAATAAAACCCCTGTCTTACCAGAGGTGGCTCCACTTTTCATAGGTGTCCAATTGAAATGCAAAGATACGGATAGAACTGCACATCCTTCAGATGTAAAAGATGATATACGTCATGAGTAGAGGTGAGTGTGTGTTTGGTGTAATCTTAGAACGTAAGCAGGCAACAGACAAGGCTTGTTTTTGTTTGTTAAGCCCATGTTTTTCCAAGATAATTAAAGGAGTATTTACTAGTATTGACTTAAGCCGTTTTTGGCCTGTTTTCCAGAAAAGAGGCTAAAAACGACAGTTGCCTCTAATTCAATTACTTCTAGAGGTCTGGCCAAAAAACGTTACCTTTGCAGATTATTTAAAAAGCAAGGTAAAAATGGCAGAGCAGCCGCACAAAGCAGGTTTTGTAAGCATCATAGGCAAGCCCAACGTGGGCAAGTCAACGTTGATGAACGTGATGGTAGGGGAGAAGCTTTCCATTATCACCTCCAAAGCCCAGACCACCCGTCACCGCATCATGGGTATCTTGAACAGTGACGATTTCCAGATTGTCTACTCAGATACGCCCGGCATCATTCAGCCCCAGTATGAACTGCATGAGTCCATGATGCGGTTTGTGCACGCGTCCCTGGAAGATGCAGACGTGATTCTGTTTGTCACTGACATTTATGAGAAGCATGATGAAAGCGAAGTGGTAGAGCGTCTGCGCAAAGCCAAAGCGCCTATTCTGTTGCTCATCAACAAAATTGACCAAGCCACGCAAGAAGAGGTGGTAGCCAAGATTGAATACTGGAAAGAGCAGTTGCCCGCCCAGGAATATCTGGCCATCTCGGCGCTGCACAGCCAGGGCACGCCCGGCGTTTTCCAGAAGATTCTGGACCTGTTGCCTGAGCACCCCGCCTATTACCCCAAAGATGAACTAACCGACAAGCCCGAGCGTTTCTTTGCGGCTGAGATGATACGGGAGAAAATCTTCCTCAACTACAAAAAGGAGATTCCTTACAGCTGCGAAGTGGTGATTGAGGAGTTCAAGGAAGACGACACCATCATAAGAATGCGTGCCGAAATCTCCGTGGAACGCAAAAGCCAGAAGGGCATTGTGATAGGCGACAAAGGCGCCGCTTTGAAGAAAGTAGGCACCCAAGCCCGCCTAGACATGGAAGAGTTCTTCGGGAAGAAAGTGTTCCTGGACCTGTACGTACGCGTCAACGAAAACTGGCGCGCCGACAAGCGCTTGCTGGACCGGTTTGGGTATAACAGCTTATAGTAAGACGCTAGATATTAGTAGCTAGACACTAGACCCTCTTTAAAGAAGTCTAAAATCTAACGTCTATATACTAGCATCTAACAAAATAGTACTCCTAGTGGCGCCACGACGGCGATACCGCGGGAGCATCACACGCGTTTTTGGCTAGATTCTGCTAAAGGAGGCTAAAAACGCACATTTATATTTTGAATATGGCAAATACTATCGCCATTGTAGGACGCCCTAATGTGGGCAAATCAACCTTGTTCAACCGCTTGGTGGGAGAACGCAAAGCCATCATGGACAACGAGAGCGGCGTAACCCGTGACCGTCATTATGGCTACGGAGACTGGTGCGAAAAATTCTTCACCGTGATTGACACCGGTGGGTACGTGCACGGCTCTGAAGATATTTTTGAAGGCGAAATACGCAAGCAGGTAGAACTGGCTATCAAAGAAGCAGACGTGATTCTGTTCATGGTAGACGTAGACGCTGGCTTGACCGGTCTGGACCAAGAGTTTGCAGACGTACTGCGCCGCACAGACAAGCCCATTTACATTGTAGCCAACAAAGCAGACACGCACGCCAGAGGCCACATGGCCGGTGAGTTCTATGCCTTGGGCTTTGAGTCAGAGATTTTCCCTATCTCCAGCCAGAACGGTTCGGGCACGGGTGAGTTGCTGGATGAAGTAGTAAAGCACTTCAAAGAAGAAGGCATTGAAAACCCAGACCAGGGCATTCCGCGCATTGCCGTGGTGGGTAGACCAAACGTGGGTAAATCCTCTTTTGTGAACCTGCTCTTAGGCGAAGATAGAAACATAGTAACAGACATAGCCGGTACCACCCGTGACTCCATCCACTCGCACTACAACGCGTATGGCAAAGAGTTTATCCTGGTAGATACTGCCGGACTTAGACGTAAGGCCAAAGTACACGAGGACATTGAGTTCTACTCCGTGTTGCGCTCCATAAGAGCCTTAGAGGAAAGTGACGTAGTGGTGGTGATGCTGGATGCCACCCGTGGTATTGAGTCACAGGACTTGAACATCATTGGCCTGGCCGATAAAAACCGCAAAGGGTTGATCATCCTGGTAAACAAATGGGACTTGGTGGAGAAGGAAACCAACACCATGAAGATGCTGGAAGACGCCATCAGGGAGCGTATTGCGCCTATTGCGTATCCGCCTATCCTCTTCATCTCTGTGCTCACCAAACAGCGCGTACACAAAGCCATGGAGAAAGCCATTGAGGTCTATGAAAACAAGAAGACCAAGATTCCTACCTCTAAGCTGAATGAAGTATTGCTAGCCGAGATTGAGCGCTATCCGCCGCCGGCCATCAAAGGCAAGTTCATCAAGATCAAGTACGTGACGCAGTTGCCTACCAACACGCCCACGTTTGCGTTCTTCTGTAACCTGCCGCAGTACATCAAAGAGCAATACTCGCGCTGGTTAGAGAAAAGAATTAGAGAGAACTTCGGGTTTGAGGGCGTACCGGTGAATATCCTGTACCGTAAAAAATAATTAGAAGGGGTTGGTAGGGAACAAGGAGATTGTTCTATTTTTGTGAGTACTCCTAACCTTACCAACCCCCTTTATTAACATGAAGAAAGTATTATCCTTTTTACTAGTGGCCGGTTTGTTTTCTGCAGCCTCTTGCGGCGCCAAGGAAACAGAAGAGGCCACTACCACAGAGACTGTGGAGAGCACAGAGGCCACAGATATTTCTGAGACAACGGCTTCTTCTATTGATACCGCGGCTGCTTTTGCAGATACTACTTCTTCTACCTCAGACACCACAGCCCAAAGCAACACTACTGGCAAGTAGGTTGTTAGGTCTATATAATGAGAGGCTTGGCGCTTATGGGTCAAGCCTTTTTTTGTGCCCAGGCTACCGCAGATTGAAGTTATTTCTATATGTTGAGAAAAAAATATATCCATTTGTGCATACTTGCGTACAAGCACTTAGTAAATCGTAAAATCATCTTTGCGCTATTGAATAGTAGCGGCAGGGAATGGAGATAAGAAATACTAAACCAACAAAATAAAACTATGAAAAAGACATTTTTAATGATGGCCTTGGCAGTTGGGATGACTGCTTTCGCTTCTTCTTGTGATTCTAAGAAAGAAAACCAAATCGAAGAAAACGCTGAGAATATGGAAGATGCTGCTGATGACGCAGACAATCCTGCTGCCGAAGAAGCTGCTGAAGACCTATCTGACAGCGCTGATACTGTTGACCCGCAATAAGCAGTCAACATTTGTTATAAACTAAAAAGAGAGGCTACCCTGCAAGGTGGCCTCTCTTTTTTTTGTAGCCTTTTTATGGTGTAGCTCCTTCCAACAATATGCGCAGGTTGCCTTACATGCCCAGCCGTTTTTGAATAAGGCTGTTAACCACCTTGAACAATTGCGGCGGTGTCAAAGTGCGCCAGGGAAGGGTGTCTAGCGGACCGCCAAAATTGATGTAGTAGTCTACGTTAAACTGCTGCATCTCCTGCTGAATAAAATCCTGGAAGCCAATGCCCGCAATCCAGCCGTCCTCCACGTCCTCAAACCATTCTTCATAATAGGCGTCATCTGAGCCATGGAAGTTGAAGACGTTCTCGCCTACCAGAATAAAGTGACTGATGCCTTCGCCTACCATCAGGTCAATGATGTTGCGCTTAAGGGTCATGATGTCATTGTTGATGGCGTCGTTCCATTCGCCAATGAACTCAATGATAGCATACTCCTCTAGATAGTCTACATACAGAATCTTCAAGAACAGCGTCTCTGACTCTATGTTGTCCCACTGCGGATGGATGTAATAGCCGTAGATGGTGTCTATGTATTCCAGCTCACTGTTCTCTGCCCCGTACAATGGTGACTTAGGGTCCTCTGAGGCTGAGTAAGCTTCTATCCAGTTATAAAAAGGCTCAATGGTGTGCATGGCAAATAAGAAAAAGATGCAATGAAAGCTAACGCAGAAACCTTTTGCAAGGTGAAGGAAATGCATAAAAAAAGATTCGCCCCATGGATGTAGGACGAATCTTTCTTGTTAGTCCGTTTTTGGCCTCTTTTCTGAGAAATAAGCCAAAAACGGAAGCTTAACTATTTTGAGCGGCTACAATGGCGGCGCGCACGCTGCCGTGCAGGTCCAGCAGTTCGCGGGCTTTCTCTTCTGAGATGTTTAGTTCCTCCATGATCATGCGGGTGCCACGGTCCACCAGCTTGTGGTTGGTGAGCTGCATGTCTACCATCTTGTTGCCCTTCACCTTACCCAGCTGGATCATGGTAGAGGTGGTGAGCATGTTCAGGGCCAGTTTTTGGGCGGTACCGGCTTTCATGCGGGTGCTGCCTGTCAGGAACTCCGGGCCGGTCACTACTTCTACCGGGAACTTGGCCACGGCGGCTACCTTGCTGTTGGCGTTGCAGACAATGCAACCCGTGGTGATGCCGCGCGCGTTGCAGGCTTCCAGGCCACCAATCACATACGGCGTCCGTCCCGAAGCCGCAATGCCTACCACCACGTCTTTCTCATTGAGGCCATATGCGTCCATGTCCTTGATGGCTTGTTCAAAATCGTCCTCGGCAAACTCCACGGCTTTGCGGATGGCTTTGTCGCCGCCGGCCATGATGCCAATGACCATGTCAAACGGCACGCCATAAGTAGGCGGACACTCAGACGCGTCTACTACGCCCAATCTGCCGCTGGTACCTGCGCCAATGTAAAACAGGCGGCCGCCTTCTTTCATTTTAGCTACCGTTGCCTCCACCAGTTTCTCCAGTTGCGGTATGGCTTTCTCTACCGCCAGCGGTACGGTCTTGTCTTCTTTGTTGATATTGGTTAGCAACTCATGCACGCTCATCTGCTCCAGATGGTCGTAGTGAGAGGCGGTTTCTGTAGTGCTCATAGAACAATCTTTTGTTGGTGATACAGGCTCAAGCCTGCCATAGGGCTTTCTAAAATATGATGTACCCGCACATTATACTGTTGGGCTACCTTGCGCAGAATATCCCCGAAGTAAAACGCAATGGAGCCCACAAAATGGACATTGTACTGCTGGTAGTCTGGGTACTTGATGATGGTCTTCTCAAAGAAATCACTGAAGCTCTGGTAAATCATCTGATACACAAACGGGTGCTGCCGGTGGTCAAACAAGAACTTAGCAAACGTGGCCATGTACCGGTTAGGATACGGTTTTCTGTACACATGGTCTACCACTTCGTCACGGGTGAGGTTGTACCGTTTCTGGAACGCCTCATGGATGTCTGCTGGGAGCTCATTGTTCAAAAAGGCTTGCACAATGCGTTTGCCCATGTAGCCGCCGCTGCCCTCATCGCCTAGAATAAAGCCCAGGTTAGGAAGTGCCTCTACAATCTCCTGGCCGTCATACAGGCAGGAGTTGGACCCGGTGCCCAAGATGCAGGCAATACCGGGCTCGTCTCCGCAGAGGGCTCTGGCCGCCGCCTCCAGGTCATGGTGCACTTCTATCTTGCTGTTAGGATAGACCTCTTTGATGGCCGCCTCTACCATGGCCTGTTTGTCTGGCGCACTGCAGCCCGCACCGTAAAAGTAAATCTCTTTGGGTTCTACGCCCGGCCACTGCACCAGCAAGCTTTGCTCCAGCATCTGGGCTATCTCTTGCGTGTTTTGGTAGTACGGATTAATGCCCATGGTATTGGCCTCCGCAATGACGCCCTCATTGGAGATCTGTCGCCAGGCGGTTTTGGTTGAGCCACTGTCTGCTATGATGATCATGTATATTTTTTGTGGGGGTTTTTAATGGGTGAAAGAGCCTAAGCCGCCTCAATTACTTTTTCAATACGCCAATTGCGTCGAACTTGTCAAATACATACTCCGTGTGCGGCGCGTCCTTGAGTTCATCCGTCAAGTCCTGCCCTGCCCAGTGTTCATAATGATTGCCCCTGCGCCACAACCTGGACTTAGTCACGTCATAAATCACGCCCAGATACGCCACCCAGATCTCGTCCCGGTCTTGTCCGTTTCTAAGCGCTAGTTGTGACTTGGTGTATTCTTTTTGCATTGAGAAATTGATTTCTAATGTGCTAATGGAATGTGCTGAGGTGCTAATTAGTTTTATTTGGTTTTTAGCTTGTTTTACAGAAAACAGGCCAAAAACGGTTTCATTCATGCCTTAGCTTTCAATAATATTTGCTTTCTTCTTTCCCTTCCTCCAATTGTCATCCTGAAAGGATCTTGTGGGCAAGCTCAGTAAGTGGTGACTAATCCCGAAATTCGTTTTTATCCTCTTTCTTAAAAAACAGCTCCCAATCATTTCGCCCTATTTAATCTGAATGAAATGAATGATGTTAATCGGTTTCATAGATTCTGCTTCTCTTGCTTGCCACCAAGATCCTTTCAGGATGACATAGGAGGGAGAAGCTAAGTAGACAGAGAGGGCTATTGTTTTATGTATATTCTTATGCACTATGTAGAAGAGCTAGATGGCAATGAATCTTACTGCCAAATATTTGCGTTTTTGGCCTGTTTTCCAGAAAAGAAGCAAAAAACGGGTTCTTCTCAATACGCCAAGTCTAGAAATCTGAAGAGAGGCATATTATTTTCATTTCCACATCTTCACATCTCCAAATTTTCAAATTAATTAGCACATCAGCACATTAAACAATTAGCACATTACAAACGCGCCTGCGCCTGTATCCATCTGTTGGGGACTTCGCCGTCTGCGGCGGTTAGGTAATCTTGGTAACTGCAGGGTACAATCATAGGTGGATATTGGCCCGAGAGGTCGTCTACCTGCATCCACCATTTTTCTGTATGGCGGTTTTTATAGAAGAGCATCTTGTTGGGGTTGTCATGGAAGCCCACGGCAAAGCGCAAGAAGTGGTTGCTCTGGAAGTCTAAGGTGCGCTGACGGTGGTAGAAGCCTTCAATGGCGTACCAGGCCATGGTGGCCACAGTCATGGCTGTAAGAGAGCGCTGGTCAAACTCAGGGCGGTAGCCATACAAGCCCAGAGAACTGAGTTGGTCGTTTTGGCCAGCGTACCAGCAGAGTTGGCAAGCTTCTTCGCCGGTGAGGCCAAACGGGTTAGCCTGGCGCTGACCAGGTGCGTCTTGGTGTCTTATCGCGGCAATGTCAAAACTTAGCATATCGGCCTGCCGGATGACTGGTTCCATCTCTTTCATTTGCTGGCGTACCTGGCCCACTCTAAATAGCTCAAAGTGGAGTTTTTCTAAGGCCGCCAAGGTATCATTGTCTGTCAGGTAAGATTGATAGCCCAAATGACTGAACGTAAACAGGTAGTTAGGTTCATGAAGCAACAACCGGTGCAAGTGGCTTTCTTCCTTGGGTAGATCTGGATTTTCTTCAATGTCCAGTTGGCTGTCCACCAGCGCCACGCCAATCTTTTTGTGCAGGTGCTCATAGCCCAGAAACTGCCCGTAGGTAAGGTCATGGGAGCCTCCCAATAGAATAGGGAATTTGCCTGCGTCCACAACCATCTCAATCACTTCCTTCAGGCGCAGGTAGGTGTCTTCTAAAGAGATGCCCGGTAACAGATTACCCAGGTCCATCAAGAGCCAGGAGCCGGTGCCTTTCTTTAACTTATATAGTTGCTCCCGTATTAAGTTAGGTCCTTGGTAGCTCACGTCCTCCGGAGAATGGGCGCCCCGGTATTCGGGCAATCCAATCAAGACCACTTCGGCTTGCCGCCAGTCAGGGAACGTATGCAAAAAGGGCGCTATGTAACCACCCACTGATTTGGCGTCTGTGGGGTAGCCGAAGGTATCTTCTGGTAAGGGCTCAAAAAAGATGGAGAGGTTCATGCAGAGTGTGGGCCAAAAACCAAATTTAGAGAATTATTGTACGCCGAAGGAAGCCTTTTTGCAGATCTGGTATTGTAGGAGAGAATTATGAAGTAGTTTTTTTTAATAAGAATTTAGTATAAATTACTGAACCAACTAGACAAACGACCTATGAATGTGACCCGCGTTTTTGACCTTCTAACGCAACAGGTACAGGAGTTTCCGCAACCGGACTGCCTGGCCGCCAAGATCAACGGAGAGTGGGTGAAGTACAGCACGCAAGACCTGGTAGACACCGCTAACAAACTCAGTCTGGCCTTGATCAAGTCTGGCATCAAGAAGGATGACAAGGTAGCGCTTATCTCCATGAACCGTCCAGAATGGATGTTCGCAGACTACGGCATCCAGCAGACGGGTGCGGTAAGCGTGCCCATGTATCCTACCATCACGGTAGAAGACTACCGCTATATCTTAAAAGACTCTGAGACCAAATTCATCTTTGTATCTACAGAAGACTTATACAACAAAGTAAAAGAAGCTGCCAGTGACATACCCGGCGTGCAGGAAATCTACACCTTTGACCACGTGCCCGGCGCCAAACACTGGACCGAGCTTTTAAAGATGGCCGAGGGAGAAGACGTAGCTACGCTAGAGCCGTACAAAGCCGCTGTTACGCCGCAAGACTTACTTTCCATCATCTATACCTCTGGTACCACGGGCGCGCCAAAGGGTGTAATGCTGAGCCATAACAACTTGGTGAGCAACTTCACCAACGTGAAGCCCTTTGTGCCGGTCAACAAAGAGCACCGTGCCTTGAGCTTCTTGCCTTTGTGCCACATCTATGAGCGCATGGTGTCCTGCATCTACTTCTCAGTGGGCGTTTCTATCTACTTCGCCGAAAGTATTGAGAAGGTAGGCGATAACCTGAAAGAAGTAAAGCCAGACATCTTTGTGACCGTGCCGCGTCTGTTGGAGAAAGTCTATGACAAGATTGTAGCCAAAGGCTCTGAGCTGACGGGCGTTAAAAAAGGACTGTTCTTCTGGGCATTGGCCTTGGGGCAGAAGTATGACACCCGCACCTCGCCGGGCGTATTGTATGACCTGCAATTGAAACTGGCCCGCAAGCTTATCTTCTCTAAATGGCAAGAGGCCTTGGGCGGCAACGTGAAAGTGATCGTGTCTGGGGGCGCCGCTTTGCAACCGCGCCTGGCCAGAGTGTTCTGGGGAGCCAATATCCGTATCATGGAAGGCTATGGTTTAACGGAGACCTCGCCGGTGATTGCTGTGAACCGCTACGAGCCCGAGAACAACGTGATTGGCACCGTAGGTCCGGTCATCAACAACGTTGAAGTGAAAATTGCCGAGGACGGCGAAATCCTGACTCGTTCTGAGAGCGTGATGGTTGGTTATTACAAACGACCAGACCTCACCGCCGAAGTCATAGACCCAGACGGCTGGTTCCATACCGGTGACATTGGTGAGCTGGTAGAAGGCAAGTTCCTCAAAATCACCGACCGCAAGAAGGAGATGTTCAAGACCTCTGGTGGTAAGTACATTGCGCCGCAGCTCATTGAGAACAAACTCAAAGAATCTCTGGTGATTGAGCAGGTGATGGTAGTGGGTGAAGGGGAGAAGTTCCCGGGTGCGCTCATCGTGCCAGCTTTTGAAGGCCTCCGTGACTGGTGCAAAATCCACAACATCCCTTATACCAAGGATGAGGAGATGATCACCAAGCCAGAAATTCTGGAGAAATACCAGAAGGAGATTGACCGCCTCAATGAGCAGTTGGCCCAGTGGGAGAAAATCAAAAAGTTTGTGCTGCTGCCTAAGCTCTGGAGCGTAGAAACCGGCGAGATGACGCCTAAGCTGAGCATCAAGCGCAAGGTAATCACCAACAACTATCGTCCATTAATTGAAGGCCTTTACCGGACTGCCTAATACTTGAAAGCCCCGCCTTACCGCGGGGCTTTTTTTATGCCTTCGTTTTTGGCTTAGTTTCCGTAAAAGAGGTAGAAAACGCCTGAACAAAGGAGAAAAATTATTTAATTATAGTATGCAAGCATAACATATTTTTCTATATTTGGTATGTATACTGAATGAGCCCCATGAAAGCATCTGAAACCGTAGACTATAATATAAAGGTATGCTGGCACGCCATTGCCCGTATGTACAATACAGAGGCGGCCAAGAATGACATTACCACGTCCATCGGGTTTGTGCTGTTGAACATAGATCCTGAGAAGGGTACGCCCGCCACCAAAATTGCCCCTTTGCTGGGCTTGGAGGCGCGTAGCCTTACCCGCATCCTCAAGAGCATGGAGGAGAAAGGCCTCATCTACAAGCAAGGAGACACGGTAGACAAACGCTCGGTGCGCATTCTCTTGACGGAGCTAGGTCTGGAGAAGCGCGAAGTAAGTAGAGTCACCGTGCGCCAGTTCAACAAAAAAGTGCGTGAATTAATACCGGAAAGCCAGTTGCAGGTCTTCTTTCAAGTCATAGGCCAAATCAACGAGCTCATTGAAAGCAAGAAAGTCTTTTAGCTGTTATCATATAAAATACCGTTTTCGTTTTTGGCCTGTTTTCCAGAAATGAGGCCGAAAACGGATAGAATCGTTTTGTAAATAAGTAGTAAGCCTAATCATAAAACATGAAAAGAATTATTAAGAAAGTGGCAGTCTTGGGCTCCGGAATCATGGGTTCCCGCATTGCCTGCCACTTCGCCAACATTGGGGTGCAGGTTCTGCTTCTGGACATGGTGCCCCGCGAACTGCTCCCCGAGGAACAGGCCAAAGGCCTGACTCTGGACAACAAGCCCGTTCGCAACAGAATTGTCAACACGGCCCTGCAAACGGCGGTTACCTCCAACCCGTCTCCCCTTTACAAGAAAGAGGACGTGCGCCTTATCCAGACCGGTAACTTTGATGATGACCTGAAAGACATCGCAAGCTGTGACTGGACCATTGAGGTGGTGGTGGAGAACCTCAAAATCAAGCAGTCTATCTTTGAGAAGGTAGAGCAGTTTAGAAAGCCGGGCACGCTTATTACTTCTAACACGTCGGGTATTCCTATTCATTTGATGCTGGAAGGTCGCTCCGAGGATTTCCAGAAGCATTTCTGCGGAACGCACTTTTTCAATCCGCCGCGGTACCTCAAGTTGTTGGAAATTATTCCAACCGATAAAACCGACCCGGAAATCACGGCTTTCTTATTGAAATACGGTGACCTGTTCCTGGGTAAGACCACGGTTTTGGCCAAAGACACGCCGGCGTTCATTGCCAACCGCGTGGGTATCTACGGCATCATGCAGGTGTTGCACGTGATGGAGAAGCTGGGCTTGAACGTGGACGAGGTTGACCGCCTCACCGGCCCGGTGGTAGGTCGTCCAAAGTCGGCTACGTTTAGAACCTCTGACTTGGTAGGTTTGGACACCTTGGCCAAAGTGGCGCAGGGCTTGTACCAGACCGGCGAGACTGATGAGAAGCGTGACCTATTCCAACTGCCCGCCTACATTCAGCAGATGCTGGAGAAGAACTGGCTAGGCGACAAGACCAAGCAGGGCTTCTACAAGAAAACCAAGAACGAGCAAGGCGGCACCGAGATTCTGACGCTGGACCTCAAGACCATGGAATATGGCCCTAAGCAGAAGGTCAAATTCCAAAGCATGGAAATCCTAAAGCCGATTGAAGATTTGCGCAAGCGTCTTAAGGCCTTCAGCCAGGCGCAGGACAAAGCCGGTGATTTCTTCAGAGAGACCTCCTATGGCTTGTTCCAATACGTGACCAACCGCATCCCTGAAATTTCGGACGAACTTTACCGCATTGACGATGCCATGCGCGCGGGCTTTGGATGGGAACTGGGACCGTTTGAGACCTGGGACATTTTTGGCGTGCGCGAAACCGTGAGCGCCATGGAAGCCGCCGGTTATAAGCCTGCCGACTGGATATATGAAATGCTGGAAGGCGGCCATGAAACATTCTATCGTAGCCAGAACAACCAGCGTCAGTACTATGACATTCCGTCTAAGACTTATAAAGTAATTCCGGGTACCGAGAGCTTCGTGCTGTTGGATGTATTGCGCGGAACCAACGTGGTTTGGAAAAACGCCGGAGCATCTATCATTGACTTAGGCGACGGCATCCTGAACGTAGAATTCCACACCAAGATGAATGCCTTGGGCTCTGAGGTAATTCAAGGTCTGATGAAAGGCGTTGACTTGGCTGAGCAGGACTTCAGAGGCTTAGTAGTGGGCAATGAAGCCGCTAACTTCTCAGCGGGTGCTAACCTGGGTCTGGTGTTCATGTACGCCCTGGACCAGGAGTATGATGAACTGAACCTAATGATTAGGCAGTTCCAGAATGCGATGATGCGTTTGCGCTACTCGGCTATACCTGTAGTGGCCGCGCCGCACGGTCTGACCTTGGGCGGGGGCTGTGAGCTTTGCTTGCACGCAGACCATGTGCAGGCTGCTGCTGAGACCTACATCGGCTTGGTAGAGTTTGGCGTAGGCTTAATCCCAGGCGGAGGCGGAACCAAAGAAATGACCTTGCGCACCTCGGCTGAGTATGAAGAAGGTGATACCGAGTACAACGCGCTTCGCAATGCCTTCATGACCATTGGGACGGCTAAAGTTTCTACCTCAGCGGCAGAAGCTTATGACTTGAAATTCCTGCGCCGCGGTGATGGCATTACGCTCAACAACAACCGCCAGATAGCTGAGGCCAAAGCCGCCGCTATTGCGCTAGCCGAGGCCGGTTATACCAAACCTACACCTAAGACCAACATCAAGGTACAGGGCAGAGGCGGACTGGGAATGTTCACGACTGGTGCGTACGCCATGCAGGTGGCTGGTTTCATCTCAGACCATGACCGCAAAATCTCTGAGAAACTAGCTTACGTGATGTGCGGTGGTGACTTGTCTATGCCGTCTGAAGTCTCTGAGCAATACCTTCTGGACCTGGAGCGCGAAGCCTTCCTAAGCCTCTGCGGCGAGCGCAAGACCTTAGAGCGTATCAAGAGCATCTTGACCACCGGTAAGCCATTGCGCAATTAATAATGAAAGATTAGCCAGTGATGGAGGAAGTCGTTTTTGGCTTGTTTTCTAGAAAATAGCCCAAAACGGAAGCCTAATTAACCTTTATCACTAGCACCTAAACACAAACAGAAAAGAAAATGCAAACTGCCTATATAGTTGCCGGATTCAGAAGTGCAGTGGGGAAAGCGCCCCGCGGCGTGTTCCGTTTCACCCGGCCAGATGATTTGGCCGCCGATGTAATCAAGCATTTGCTGGCATCGGTGCCTCAGTTAGACCCCGCCCGTGTAGATGACCTTTTGGTTGGGAATGCAGTGCCCGAGGCCGAGCAAGGTCTGCAGATGGGACGGATGATTTCCCTCTTGTCTCTGCCCATCAACGTGCCTGGTGCCATCATGAACCGCTACTGCGGCTCGGGGATTGAGACCATCGCCACGGCGGCCTTCAAGATTCAAGCCGGCATGGCTGACTGTATCATTGCCGGCGGCGCCGAGTCCATGAGCATGGTGCCGGTAGTGGGTTGGAAAACCGTTCCTAACTACAAGATTGCCAAAGAGCACCCAGAGTATTACCTGAGCATGGGCTTGACCGCTGAGGCTGTGGCCAATGACTTTAAGGTTAGCCGCGAGGATCAGGATGCTTTTGCCTACGCCTCGCACCAGAAAGCCATCAGAGCCATTGAAGAAGGTCGGTTCAAGGACCAGATTGTGCCTATCACGGTAGAAGAAACCTACTTAGATGAGAACAGCAAAAAGAAGACTCGCTCTTACATAGTAGACACAGATGAAGGGCCGCGCGCCGATACGTCTGTAGAGAAACTAGCCAAGTTGCGTCCCGTGTTTGCCACCAATGGTTCTGTGACGGCCGGTAACTCGTCGCAGACCTCAGACGGTGCCGCCTTTACTATTGTGATGAGCGAGCGCATGGTCAAAGAACTGAACCTGGAGCCTATCGCCCGCCTGGTGTCGTACGCCGCCGAAGGCGTGGATCCGCGCATTATGGGAATGGGACCCGTGAAAGCCATTCCGAAGGCCTTGAAAAACGCCGGCATGAGTTTACAGGACATTGACCTGTTTGAACTGAATGAGGCCTTCGCGTCACAGTCCATTGCCGTGATCAGAGAATTAGGCATTGACCCAGAAAGAGTTAACCCGAACGGCGGGGCCATTGCCTTAGGTCACCCACTGGGTTGCTCCGGCGCCAAGCTCAGCGTGCAGTTGTTTAATGAGCTTCGTCGTCAGAACAAGAAATATGGGATGGTAACTGCTTGCGTAGGTGGTGGCCAAGGCGTAGCGGGTATTTATGAATTGCTTAAATAGATGCTAGACGCTAGATATTAGACACTAGACTTTTCTCATGCACAACTTTAGGGAATTGAAGGTATGGCAAGAAGCCATCTCACTTGCAAAACAGGTATACGAGATGACCGCCAAATTCCCTGCTAATGAGAAGTATGGTCTAACGTCACAAATGAATAGAGCGGTAGTATCTATAGCATCTAACATTGCCGAAGGGGCTGGCAGAAATTCAGACAAAGAGTTTGTGCAGTTTTTGAGTATTGCCTTAGGCTCGGCTTTTGAAGTAGACACTCAGTTGGTGTTAGCCAATGAGTTTCAGTTTTTGAGTGAAACGTATTACAAGAGCCTGACAATAAAACTCAATGAAGTGCAACGCATGTTATATGGTTTTCAGCAGTCCATCATAAGAAAGATTAAAAAGTCTAGCGTCTAGATACTAGCGTCTAGCATCTAACCCCATAAATAGTAAGAAAATGGCAAATACAGAATCAGCTTCTAGAACGCTTAAAGGCGGTGAGTTCATCATCAAGCAGACCAGCGCCCAGGATATTTTCATCCCAGAAGAATTCTCTGAGGAACAGCGCATGATGGCCGAGACCGCGCAGCAGTTTGTGCAGACAGAGGTGATGCCGCTGGTAGAGCGCATGGACAACCACGAGGAAGGTCTGCTGGAAGGCCTCATGAAGAAGGCCGGCGAGCTGGGCTTGTTCGGGGTGGCCATTCCGGAGCAGTACGGCGGGCTGGACATGGACTTCAACTCGTCTTTGCTGGTAACAGAATCAGTGGGTTCTGGGCACTCGTTCCCGGTGGCCTTTGCGGCGCACACGGGTATTGGAACGCTGCCTATCCTATACTTCGGGACCGAAGAGCAGAAGGCCAAATACATCCCTAAATTAACGTCTGGCGAGTGGACGGCCTCTTACTGCTTAACCGAGCCAGGTTCTGGGTCAGATGCGTTGGCCGCCAAGACTAAAGCCATTCTGGACGTGGAAGGTGACAACTTCATCCTGAACGGTCAGAAGATGTGGATCACCAACGCCGGTTTTGCCGATGTGTTCATTGTATTCGCGCAAGTGGACGGCGACAAGTTCACGGGCTTTATTGTGGAGAAAGGCTATGAAGGCCTGAGCCTGGGGCCCGAGGAGCACAAGATGGGCATCAAGGGGTCTTCTACCCGCCAGGTGTTCCTGACAGACTGCAAAGTACCTATGAGCAACGTGCTGGGCGAAATTGGTAAGGGCCACTTGATTGCGTTCAACATCTTGAACATCGGGCGTATTAAACTAGCTGCGGCCTGTCTGGGCGCGTGTAAGAGCGTAGCTGAACAATCTGTGAAGTATGCCAACGAGCGCATCCAGTTCAAGATTCCGATTTCTAAGTTTGGCGCCATCCGTCATAAACTGGCCGAGCAGGCCATTAGAATCTTTGCCGTAGAGTCTGCCATATACCGTTGCGGAAACGACATCTACAACAAAGAGCAAGAGCTGCTGGCTGCCGGTAAAAACTACAATGAGGCCGTGCTTGAAGCTGCCCGCGAGTTTGCCGTAGAAGCCGCCATCTTGAAAGTAGACGGTTCTGAGGTCTTGGATTACGTGGTGGACGAAGGCGTACAGATTTACGGTGGTTACGGCTTCTCAGCAGATTATCCAATGGACCGCGCGTACCGCGATGCCCGCATCAACCGCATCTTTGAAGGTACCAATGAAATCAACCGCATGCTCATTGTGGACATGGTCTTGAAAAAGGCCATGAAAGGCGAACTGGACCTGATGGGACCTGCTGCCGCCGTGCAGCAAGAGTTGATGGAGATTCCAGACTTCGGGGAAGAGGACACTACGCTGTTTGCCGCTGAGAAGAAAGCCGTGGAGAAATTCAAAAAGGCTGTTCTATTAACCGCTGGTACCGCCGTGCAGAAGTTCATGATGACCCTGGACAAAGAGCAGGAAGTCTTGATGTACATCGCGGACATGGCTATTCAGACTTACATAGCCGAGTCTACTTTGCTGCGCGTGGAGAAACTGGTAAGCCTGAACGGCGAAGAAGCGACTTCGCGCCAATTAGACATGGCCCGCGTGGTCATCAATGACGCCGCCGACCGCATCAACAAGGCTGGTAAAGAAGCCTTGGCCGCCATGACTGAGCCGGGTGATGAGCAGAAACTGTTGTTGATTGGCTTGAAGCGCTTCACTAAGTTGGACCCGTACAACACCAAAGAAGCCCGCCGTAGAATTGCCGCGGAGATGATTAAAGCCAACGACTACGTGTACTAGTTGAGACACAAGATTCAAGACATAAGACGCAAGACTTCTCTTGAATTTACATAAAGCGTTTTTGGCCTGTTTTGGCCAAAATAGCCTAAAAACAGAAAGCCCCGCACAATGCGGGGCTTTCTGTTTTTACTAGTGATAGGTAAAGAGTAATTATCCGCGGCGTCTTTCCAAGAGAATCATCATCATCAAGCTTAAGATAATGCGCTCTTGTTCGCCGGCTTCCAACTCAGCTTCTTTAGTGACAGTGAATCTTCGGCCAAAGAAACTCTTCTGCTTTTTGAGCGTGGCTATGAGCGTGCCATCAGGACGGGTGACCGTGTAGCTAGGATTGAAGAAGTAACCCGTGAAAATGCCCAACAGCGGAATCTCTCCCAGCAAAGCATCGCCTACGCGTATCCAGACGTTCCCTTCTCTAATGGTAAAATCCTGGCGCTGGTATTGGTCATAGACCTCGTAATGTGCCTTCCACATGGACGCCCAGCCTTTGCGGGCCACGCGGCCAATCTCCTGGCCGTAACTGTCCGTGAAAATATATGCCGCCGAAAAGTCAATCCATTGGTTGGCCTTGATGTTGTAAAGCGTTTCTGCCTGTGATTCGTCTTTAAAAACAGTGACCTCTTCTACAAACTTGAAAAGCTTCTGCTTGACGTAGCTGACCGTCTGGCCGGTGGCATCTTTTACCGTGAAGTCATTGGCAAGGGTTGAAATCTTGAATTGAAAGTCCAGGGGGAAGTTGAGTTCCTGCATGTAGTTGGTTTGGTGAAATGCGTTTAATGGGCGCGTAGCGTGTGCGTAAGGAGGTAAGATGGCGAATATATTCTGGGCATTAAAATTTAGCCAGTTGCCTTTCAGGGAGAAGGCCGTTTTTGGCTTGTTTTGGCCAAAACAGGCCAAAAACGAAAACCACCCTTCGTTAAGAGGATAGCCTTGAATAGAAATCAATTAGCCGCGGCGTCTTTCCTGGAGTAGCAGGAGCATGACGCTTAACAAAAGGCGTTCCTGCTCATGAGGGGTGCAAGGCGCTTTTTTGGTTAAGGTAAACTTGCTGCTCCAGAAAGACTTCTCCTTGGTAACCGTAGCCAGATGGGTGCCATCTGCTTTGGTGATATAGTAGCTCGGGTTGAAGAAATAGCCCGTCAAAAGACCAATGAACGGAATCTTGCTGAGCATGGTGTCCTGCATTCTTACCATCATTTCGGCTTCTTTGATGGTAAACACCGGCCGTAAGTACTGGTCATATACGTTGTAATGCGCCCTTAGCAAATAGTCCCAATTCACCCTGCCAATGTGCCCGAAGAGCAGATTGTCATTGTCTGTGAACATAAAGGACGCATAGAATTCCTTAGACGGACTGGCTCTGATGGCATAAAGCTTTTCTTTTTCAGAGGGGTCTTTGTACACAAGAGCTTCATCCAGAAAAGGATCTATGCTGAGCAAAGAGGATTCTGAGAAAACGTCTGAATGCACCTGTTTCACAAAAAAGACCACCTGCCCATGTACATCTTTCACTGTGACGTGATTGGCCAGCGCAGGAGCCTTAAAGGTGAATTCTAAAGGGAAGTTGAGTTCCTGCATGGACAGATAGAAAAGTAGGCAAGGTTGACTGAGGAGCGTTTTCTTGCCTGGCAGAGAGCAATCAAACGCACTAAGAAATTTCGTTTTTGGCCTGTTTTACCCAAAACAGGCCAAAAACGAAAGCTTACAGCTTGTAGGTGATTCTGCTTAGGCGCAGTCCCTTTGAAGACTTGGCAGGCTTGTACACGGCCGTGATGGTGCGCTCATCTAACCAGGTGGTAAAGTCCTTGGCAAAGGCCGCCTGCTGGTTGTTGGCAAGTTTAAGGCCGGTGGCCTTGGGAGCCTCAGAAGCGCCAGTCAAGAGATGGATGGAGCGGGTATAGAGATCGGTTTTGCCGTTGAGGGTTTCTAGGGTGAGCATCTGCAGGCGGTTGCCAAAAAGCTGAGTCCTATAGGAGATACCAGAGAAGCCTTCGGCGGCGGGTGCCTGCTGGTCTTTCTTGATCATGGAGTTCCAGGTGGGTTTCAGGTACTCATCATACCCAAAAAGCAGCAGGTCCTGGGCGCGGTACTTGCCGTCAGGTCCGGCCTCCAGAAACTTCTTCTCTGTGATCACCGCCAGCTGCCCGTCTTTGCTTACCAGAATGTCTGACAGGTAGATGTCTTCCAGGTGGGCAGTAGTAGACAGGTTGTTGGCTTTAGCAATGCGCTCCAGAAAGGCGGGCGTGAACAAGAACTCCTCTGCGAAGCGCATGTTGTTGGTGCGGTAGTCAAACCGCACCAGTTTAAGGCTGCGGTACTCGCCGGTTTTCTCTTCGGCTACCAGGGCGGCGGCATACAGGGTGCTGTCCTGCTCCAGTTGGAACTTAGTATCCAGCACATACACTTTCTCCTGATTAAAAGCGCCGCCCAGCATCACCTCCATCACCTTGATCTCATTGTTCTGGTTGTTGTAACGGCGCACGCTCAGGCGCATGGAGTTTTCTGTGAGTAAGGTCAGGTACTGGCTGCCGTGGTTGTCTATCTGCACCTGCGCCGTTAAACCGCCTGTGTGCACCGGAAAATCATAGCGCCTTTCTTTGAGCACGTTCAAGGCCCCGTCATAGACAATGGCCTGGATGCCCTGTAGTTGGTCGCCTTTTTGCAGGTAGTGCTGGGTTACTAATTTGGAGCCGTCCTTAGAAAGAGAGACCACTAGTTTTCTGCTGTTGGCCGGGGCTTCCAGCAGTTTCTTCTTTTGCAGTTCCTTTCCGGTGGCCAGGTCAATGGTTCTGGCATAGAGCGCCTGCGTACTGGTTTCAATGGAGATGCGGTGCGTGATGACCAGGGCGGTTTGCGCCTGTTGGGCAAAGGCCTCTACCGTTTCTTGTGACAGCAGGTCAATAGGGGTAGCCCACTGGGGCTTCATGCTTTTGCCGTAGCGCTCCAGCGCGTAAGCGTCTTTTGTCTTTCTACTGAGGATGACAAAATCTGTGCTGTTAAGGGCAAACGTCTTCTGCGGAAGCTGCGGATTGTACTGCTCTTGCTGGGACTCTGTGAAAAATGAAAAATTAGCTGATTTTATACGCTGGCCCTGGGCATTGCCAGAAATGAAAGAAAGCGCGGCAAAAAAAACAATTGTAATTTTTTTAAGCATGGCAAGAAGGGTTTGACTGCAAATATAGCAGGATTATGACCGTGTACCTTACTTAATAGCTGGTAGAAAAGTTAAGGATGGAATGCTTTTTGCAGGCTAATTATTTAGTAACTAAATAATTATGATTTCTATTGTGTACCTTTGCAGAGGTTTAGAGCAATTCAAAAGGAGGTTGCATTAAACAAAGCGTTCAAAGCATTAATTCAATAATCGTGTTTTTTTAGGAAAATTTTCCCAAAAACCAAAAACCCAAATGGAACCAAACCGTAACTAGTTAGGCTTCTCTGCGGGACAAGCGGGAAGGCTAAGTCTGAGATGTTGCAGGATCAACCTTAACAAAAGGATAACCTAAAATAACCTCTGAGCCCCTTCTAGAGCCGTATTATTGGAGTGAATGATCAACGTTAACTTTTCGCCTATGAAATTTATTTTTAAGATTTTTGTGCTGGTAGGGATTATAATCATTGGCAAGTTTTTGAAGGAAGATACAAGTAATGCCGTAGTGACTGAAAAATCCCCCAAGTCTGCAGATGTATACTCAATGCAGGAGCCTTCTCCTCAAACAGTGAATGCACAGCAGACCAATTACATGTTTAACCCAAGTAACTAGAAAAGGACGAGACTGATAGAAAACTTTACTTTTAAAAAGAACCCATTTTTCCCCCACTCTCCCCCAAAAGAGACCTTGACTTTAGTCTAACTGATCCGACTCCAATTAACAGCGTTGGCACTCAGTGACCGAATATGCCGCAACAGGTTGGCATGCTCCGGAAGACTTAAGTCAGGGTCTTTTTCTATGATCTCCAGTGCCGCCGCCCGGCTCTCTTTCAAGATGGTGGCGTCTTTGGACAGATCAGCGATCAATAGATCCAGGACCCCGCTCTGCTGGGTACCCATCAAATCTCCTGGTCCGCGCAGTTTCAAGTCAATGTCTGCTATCTCAAAGCCGTTGTTGGTGCGTACCATGGTCTCAATACGCGTCTTGCCTTCCTTGCTGAGCTTATAGCCAGTCATCAGGATGCAATAACTCTGGTCGGCGCCCCGGCCCACGCGGCCTCTCAACTGGTGCAGTTGGGCCAAGCCAAACCGTTCTGCATTCTCAATCACCATCACACTGGCATTGGGCACGTTCACGCCTACCTCAATCACGGTGGTGGCTACCATGATCTGCGTCTCATGCTTGACAAAGCGTTGCATCTCATAGTCTTTGTCGGCGGGTTTCAACCGGCCGTGCACCATGCTCACTTGGTATTCTGGGAATGCGCGGGTAATGCTTTCATAACCGTCCATCAGGTCTTTGTATTCCAGACCTTCAGACTCTTCAATAAGCGGGTAGACAATGTAGACCTGCCGACCCAGCTTAATCTGCTCCCGTATAAACCCGAATACCTTTAAGCGGTTGCTGTCATAGCGGTGCACGGTGATAATCTCTTTCCGGCCGGCGGGCATCTCGTCAATGACAGAGACGTCTAGGTCGCCGTACAAGGTCATGGCCAGCGTGCGGGGGATAGGGGTGGCCGTCATGACCAGTACATGCGGAATGACCCTAGGGTTCTTCTGCCAGAGCTTAGAGCGCTGAGCTACGCCAAAACGGTGCTGTTCGTCCACTATACATAAGCCCAGGTTCTGGAACTGCACTTCGTCCTCTAATAGCGCGTGGGTACCCACAATCATTTTCATCTCCCCAGAGCGCAACTGTTCATGCAAGACTCTGCGGTCTGCCTTTTTGGTGGAGCCGGTGAGCTTGCCCAACACAATCCCCAATTTATCTGCGAAGTGCTTTAGTCCCTGGTAATGCTGGTCGGCTAAGATTTCTGTAGGCGCCATGATACAGGCCTGAGCGCCGTTGTCGGTGGCCAAGAGCATGGTCACGAAGGCCACGATGGTCTTGCCACTGCCCACATCGCCTTGGAGTAGTCGGTTCATCTGCTTGCCGGCAATCACGTCTTGGTAAATTTCACGCACTACGCGTTTCTGGGCACCGGTGAGGTCAAAGGGCAGGTGGTTTTTGTAGAACTCGGTGAGCGTGGGGGTCTTGCTGAAAATCTGCCCGGCTAAGTCTGCTTTGCGTTTGGTGCGCGTGCGCAGGAGCTTGAGCTGGGTGTAGAACAGTTCCTCAAACTTGAGCCGGAAACGCGCGGCCTGCAGGGTGTCCCAGTTCTTGGGGAAGTGGATTTGAATCATGGCCTCGCGCTTGGAGACCATGCGGTAGTTGTCCACCAGCTCAGGCGTGAGCGTCTCAGGCAGATGCGTGGGTGCGAGCTTGAGCAGTTCCATCATCATCTTAGAGATGACCTTGCTGTCTACGCGGTGGTTCTTGAGCTTGTCGGTGGTGTTGTAAACAGGTTGCAGGTAGGTCTGTTCCTGCTTCATCTCGGCGGCCTCTTCCAAGTCTGGGTGCGCCATGTTGAACTTGCCGTTGAACAGGCTGGGCTTCCCGAAGGCGATGTATTCCTGGTTCACCTTCAGTTGCACGTTCATCCATTTCACGCCCTTGAACCAGACCAATTCAATCTCCCCAGACGCGTCCCGGATGATGGCAGACAGGCGTTGTTTGCGGCCTTCACCTAAAAGGTTCTTCTCCAGCACGCGTCCTTTTATCTGCACGTACTGCATGTCCTCATTAAGGTCTGCAATGGCATGGAACTGCGTACGGTCCATGTACCGGAAAGGGTAGTGTTGGATGAGGTCGCCGTACGTGAAAATGCCCAGCTCCAGCTGGAGCAGATTCGCGCGTTGCGGGCCCACGCCCTTCAAGAACTCAATTTTGGTATGGAAAAAGCCGGAAGACACTTATAGAGAAACGCAACTCCGTTTTAAGCCTGTTTTCTGGAAAATAGCCCAAAAACGCCAGCCAAGCCGCTCTGTAAAGTTACTAAAAAGTGGTGAGCTAGGGCTACCGCAGATGATTAAGAATAACGCGGCCCCACGGCCAAAGACTTACGCTTTTCTAACAAACTCAGACTTGAGCGCCATAGACCCGAAGCCTTCAATCTTGCAGTCAATGTTGTGGTCACCGTCTGTGAGCCGTATGTTTTTCACTTTGGTGCCGGCCTTTACCGGTTTGGGGGCGCCTTTCACGGGTAAGTCTTTGATGACCACCACCGAGTCGCCGTTTTGCAACACGTTTCCGTTGGCGTCTTTTATTTGTAAGCCTGCTTCCTCGCTTCCTTCGGCTAAAGTCCACTCATGGGCGCATTCTGGGCAGGCGTAGCTGTCAGGGCCGGTGGCGTAGCCGTACGGTGAACTGCAAGAGGGACAAGGTTTCAATTCTTCAGACATGGTAGTAATGGTTTATGGCGTGCTTGCGTCTTTGCGTTTTTAGCCTGTTTTCTGGAAAACACCCAAAAAACGCCCGCTCAGCCGCTCTGTAAAATTACAGAAAAGAGATGAGGCGGGCTAATGAGATAAGCTGGTTTGCCGGACTACATTCTTTCTTCCCTCAACAATGGAATGTGGGTGTTAAATTTTTGTAAATAGATGGAATATAGCCTACCAAAATATTTGGCGGTTCGTATATAACAACATCTACTCACTAAAGAAAGGAGATACTATCTGTGCTAGACTGTTACGGGTTAACGGTAAGCACCTTTCACGCTGGGCGAGCGTTAAGCCATTGAGTGGCAATTGGGAAGCCTCGGTTTAGCCGGGGCTTTTCTTTTTTGAACCGACTGGTAAGCGAGGGCGCACTTCTACTATACTCCAGCCTCAAATGATTGCTAACCAAAGGCCAGGAAAAGTGAATGCAGGATAAGCAGAAATCAGGCTCATAAAGCTAACAGGGTCAAAATCTGAAAAGCTTCTTCATCCAGCTTTTTCTAGGAGTCACAGAGCTTTCCTGGCCTGATGTTTTTGAGTTTGCATGCTCGTTATTAGAGGCCATCTGCTTTAATTCCTCTGTTATCTTCCTGAATTTTTCGGCAACAAGGGCAATGCTTCGGCCTGACTCACCTCCAAGTCTGGCGGCTTCTATGGCAAGGTTCAGCGCCAGTAGATTGGTTTGGCCCAATATCTCCTTAAGCAGCGCTGCGTCTAGAATATGTTGTTGACATACCGTGAGAAGCTGCTCCTGCACATTGTTAGCATCTAAGGTTAGTGCAGTGATTTCTGGATGGTGCAATGTAGACGATACCAGCTGAAGCTGGTTTACTGCTTCTTTGAAGGTTTCAACTACTGGTGTGAAGGGAGAAGGCATCTTGCTTTAGAAACCATAAGATACCTCTTTTAGCAAAGCCTCTTCTGTTTTCGGCCTGTTTTCTGTAAAACAGGCCGAAAACAGAAGAGGCTTCCTTGCGATTACCTGATCGTTCCTTTGTGCTTAATTGCCCCGGTACGTGCTATAGCCATACGGCGAAAGGGTGATGGGCACGTGGTAGTGATCCTGATCCTTGATTTGAAATACCACTTCAATAAATGGATAGAAGCTGTCTACTTTCTGGGTTTTGAAATAGTCATCCACCAGGAACGTAAGCCGGTAAATGCCTTTCTCTGTTTTCTTGTAGTCCAGAAAGTCTTTGATGCGGCCGTTCTCATCAGTGGTTTTGACGTCTACCTGGGACCAAGCCTTGGTTTTGTCATGTAGCTTCTCCAGTTTAACAGTAACGCCCACGGCAGGCTTGCCGGTGGAGATGTCTAAGATGTGGCTGGAGAGTTGGTGCGTGTGCGTCTGGGCAAACGCGAGCGTGGTGAGCACGCTGAACAGGAAACTAAAAAGAATCTTTTTCATGATTTTATCTTAAGGTGAATTACTGAAGTATGAGGCCAGCTTCTGGGAGAGCGGCGGCTTTGGCTAGGAGATCGTCTTGTTCTGGTCCGCCGCCGCCGGCTACGCCCACCGCACCAATAACCTTTCCTTGGTACCACACTGGAACGCCGCCGCCTAGCAGCAAAAGTTCTGGCAGATGGGCCAGGTTCTGAGTGTCTGGGTTGGCTCTGGCATTTCTGCCTAAGGTTAAAGTGGAAGTTTTGGTAGAAAGAGCGGTAAAGGCTTTTCTGCGGGCGGCTTCTGTATTATGCGGTCCCACGCCGTCTCCTTTGATGAGCAAAATGGTCTGTCCCGAGGCGTCTACCACGGCAAACGTAATCTCCTTTTGCAGGCTGGTTGCTTTGGCCATAACCCTACGGTGCATCTGCAAGGCCGCCTCTTGGGTTAGTTGATGAGAACTGACAATTAGGTCTGAGGTATCAAAAGCAGAAGATTGGATTTGCCTTGCTTGTGGGACCTTTGTCTTTGCAGCAGGGGGCTGTGCCAGCAGCAGGCCGGGCGCTAACAGAAGATATAGAAGGAGGATGTTTCTCATATGGGTGGCGCTTTCTACAAAGGTACCCGAGCCCACTTCCCTAAACATTGCCCTGGGGCAACGTTTTCAGAGCCGAGCTTTTACTCTGCTCAAAGTGCTTGGCGAGAGGCCCAAGTAAGAAGCCGCCATCTTGTTGGAGACGCGCAACAGAAAGTCGGGTTGGTGCTGGATGACCCACTGCACCTTCTCCAAGGCGTCAAACCCCTGGAATCCGTAAATCCTTTTCTGCGCCGTGATAAAGCCCAACTCCAGAATCTGCCGGTAAATGAACCCAAAGGCCGGTACCGTGTCCACTAGCTTGTAAAAGTCCGTTCTGGAGATTTGTAGTAAGTCAGATTTCTCAATGGTCTGCATGTACTCAAACGCCGGCGTGTGTTCAATGAAACTGGGCAGGGCAGTGCCAAACCCGCCCTCAAACGCGAAGAACCTTGACGTCTCCAGTCCTTCTTTGTTCAGCGTGAAAAGCCTGATGCATCCTTGGTTGACAAAGTAGTAGTGCTGACAAACCTCGCCGTACTGGAGCAAAAGCTGGTTGCGCTTGGTCTTGAGAGGCGTGAAATGGGAACAGATAAAGTTCAGCGAGGCATCATCAGTGGGTACTCTGGCGGTGATGAAATCTTTTAACCGTTGGTACATGCTGGAATAAGGGATGGAGGGTTATCTGCTAATAACTGTTTCGCGCAAAGGTTGTTTTTAGGAGAACCTTTTAACGCCGTTTTTGGCCTCTTTTCTGGAAAACAGGCCAAAAACGGCCAGGAGGCCTTAATTGTAAATTGGTTCTTATCCAGCTTGTCAATTGAGTCGTTTTGTACGCTTCGCTTATAGCTTATGCTTCTTTCCTAGCCCGTCAATTCTATAGACAGTGTTGTTCTCTATGAGAATGCCTTCGGTTTTAGGGCTGTTCTTTTCCTGGCCGTGCCGTACGTCAATTTTTATCACCTTGCCTTGGTAATCTGTTGTCACGTCTGGGTACACAGAATGCCCAATGACCAGGGTTGAAGCCTTGTAAAAGGCAAGTATCTGGTCCAGCTCTTCTTGCGTGGTTTTGTGGTAGTTGGCCTCAAAGGGGTCTCTGGTCAAGTACATGATTCTGTACACCAGGTTCATGGAAAGGCTCCTGTCCCAATACGGGCTGTCATATTTGCTTAAGACGGTTTTCTCCTTGGGGTCTGTGACCGTTTTGCGGGCGTCCTGGCCGTAGTATTTTCTGGCAATCTGATTGATTTGGGCAAGGCTCAGTTGATGCTGCAATAGGTTGGAGTTGATGCCAGCGTGCACAAACAGGTAAGGGCCAATCTTGGCGGCCACGTTTTTGGTCTTCAGCCAGTTGCCCAGCTCAGAGTTGGGGCCGTACAGGAATTTGGCCGAGGTGGTCCAGTCAGAATGACCGCTTATTTGCTTGGCCACTTCGCGGTACTTATACTCGGTGTGGGAATAATCGCCGTAAAGCTTCATAACCTCATGGTTGCCTAGGATGTAATGCACCTTTCCGCCTTGCGCCGCGGCTTTGTCTTCCAGCATGTAAATAAGCCAGAGCACCTGAGGTTCGTTTGCTCCCCGGTCTACAAAGTCACCATTCAAGACCAAATGCCCTTGGCCATAGGTCCAGTTGTACTGCCTGTCCATGACGCCGTGTTTGATCAGGAAGCTGGAGAAGGCGTCAAAATTGCCTTCTATGTCTGAGATGGCGATGAGCTTGGCGGGTAGCGGGTATTGGTCTTGCGGGGGCTGGTACTCGGTTTTTAACGTGACGTAAAACGAATCCTGGTCCTGGTTGGCCACCGTCACTTTGATGGGCTTTCTGGAGTCTACCCGTGACTTGACCAGCTTGTTGTCTGCCGTGACCGTGAACTGTTGATCCCCGAAAATATACGGCCCGTCTGAACCATCTAATTTGGTGGCCACCACCTCGCCATTCGCAAAACCGAAGTCCTCGTCATTGGCCAACGCATCCAGCCCCGACCAGTGGAAGGTGTACACGCCTTTGGCCTCGTCAATGCTACTGTGCCCAAACACCAGGGTAGTGACCGGCCAATAGCCTAAAATAGCGATGGCTGACCATTTTAAGAATGTTTTGAAGAGGTTGGCAGACGTGCGTCGCGTTTCTTTAGGTGACATACATGGAATACGCTTTTCTAAAGCGAATGTCCGCAAAAAAGCCGAACAGCGTCTATTATTCAGCATTAATTAAGAAATGATGCCTATTCGTTTTTGGCCTATTTTCCAGAAAACAGGCTAAAAACGTAGGTTGGCGGTTGATGATACAGCACCTTCTGGTGAATTGCTCAAAGACGGTTTACGCGTGCTTCAAAGACAACCTAAACCCGAACACCGGCAAAGCCCCCTGCATAAAGTCCAGTTCTTGTGCCCGCTCAAAACCTAGCTTCTCATACATTGCCCACGCTGTTTGCATGGCTTTGGTGCTGTGGATGATGACCTGCGCCCGCCCAACGTCATTGGCTTTCTGGATGCAGGCCAGCGTCAACAATTTGCCCACGCCTTTGCCTCTGGCGTCTGGGGCCACCGCCAGTAACCTGAAGCCTGCTGCGTCTTTCTCTTGGGTCGCCGTTCCGCCAGAGCCGTAGTGTTGCATGTCATGAAAGAAAACCACTCCGCCCGCCAATTCATTTTGCTCAGAAACGGCCACCAAAAGCTCTGCGCCGGGCTTCTGCGTAAAATCCCCGATGTTGGCCAGCAGTTGGTAGTAGGCGGGCTGTTCTTCAGGCTTCGGGAAACCGTCTAGCTGGGAATACACTTGCACCATGAGCTGGCCCAATGCGGTAAATTCTGAAGGATGGGCGGGTCTGATGGTAAAGGATGGGGAAGGCATTGAAGGTGAGGGTGAATATTGAAGGAATGGTTTATAATTGAAGCAAGGTGCCGTAGACTCCGTCAATGACCTTCGCCATTTTGGTCAGGTCTAGGGTCTCTAAGGTGTCTGTGGGCTCATGGTAATTCTTGTTCCGGTAGAAAGAGGTGTCAGTGAGCATCAAGGCGCTGTAGCCAAGCTTCCAGTAGTTGAGGTGGTCTGAAAAGTCTATGCCAGGCAAGGCTGGCGGGCCCGTGAACTTCTTGGACTTAATAAGACTGCCAGAGCTAAACCTTCTGCTGAAGTTCTTGGCAAAGGCGCCTGCCCCAAACTTGTTCACCAGCGTGATGTAATTGCCCCTGCTGCCATAAAACAAGGATAGAATTCCCACCGGATAGGTCTGCGATTTCTTCTCTTCTTTAAAGTACCCGATCATCTCCAGAGAAACCATGCCATAGACCTCTGCTTTGTTGTCTGCTAAGGACTTGGCGTGCACGTAACTGCCCATGTGCTCTGTCCTGAAGTAAGGCGGTTCTTCCAGCGTGTACGCTACCAAGTCTACCCGATGGTTTAGCTTTTGGCCTTTCAAGAGGCGGGCTAGTTCTAGCAAGCCAACCACGCCGCTGGCATTGTCATCTGCGCCCTGTTGGTTTCCGCAGACGTCATAATGAGCGCCCACTATCACGCGCTTCTTGTTCTCTGTCCCGAAGGAGGCGATCACATTTTTGTATACCTGCCCGTCTACCGTGTATTCTTGCACAGAAACACTGTCTGCGTATGCTGTAAAGACGTTTTTAATATACTCTGCCGTTTGGTTGAGTTGGTCTAGGTTCTGGTAGTTTCGGGGCTTGGGGGTTTTAGTGATGGTGGTGAGGTGGTGTTTTATGCGGGTAGTGTCTGCTTGCGGAGCGGCAAAGCAGACGGATGACATTATGAAGAAAAGGAAGGCGCTATACAGCTTTAAACGTGTCATGTAGAAATGCTTTGGCTAAACTGATATTCGCAGAAAGTGCTGGCTTAATGCTTTGAATATTAAGGGTTGAGGATGTCCGCGACACTGCGGGTTGGTTTCCGCTTTCGTATGGGTATTTGTGCATTAGCGATAAGCCGACAAGCTACTAAATAATTAGAGGGAGTTTCTGTTGCCCGAATTGCGTCTGAAAGCAAAGAAACAGGACGTCATACCTGATAGACTATTGGCAATTGATCTTATACTCTTTTTAAAAGATAAGGCGCTATCGCAACCCAAACCGGAACTAGAATCCACAGTTTTCCTTCCATGATATTGTATTCTGCCAGTAACTCCTTCAATGAATGCCCACTATACAACCCGAATCCAAACTCAAAGGCTAAGGTTAGAATTAACCACAGAGCCCCAACCAGCATAGCGCTGGCATCACTTTTTAGGGGAAACTTATGGACTACCCAGTAAATGTAAAGCCCGAAGAATATAAGTAGCGTTATGGTAGAAATTTGTCGTCCAGTTATTTCTCCAGTGTGTTGCTTATACCATTCGCGCCCTGCACCATTTGCAATTGCTATTACTAGCATTGGAAACCATAAAAGAAAGTATCTAAGCATCTTGTTAGGTTTTAAAATTACTGCCAATGGACTCGAGTAAGTGGCGGCTAGGCCGTCTGCCGGAGGCTGACGTTTATACAGTGTTGTATACCGTTTATTTTATTTCAAACTGCTTTACCATCCAATGATTAGAGTGATTGCCAACCAAATCAGTTTTTATAGCCTCATCTTTTGAGCCTAAATACTTGTAAATTTTAAGAGAGACAGAATCTGGATACTCTATTAGCCCATCTTCTATAACTTTTGTGGCTGCATCTTTTTGCCCGCTTGCGTTTAAAGCCTCAGATTGATAGACGTAAATTATCGCAGGTACTCTATTGTAAATATTTTTAAACTCAAAGGCTAAGTCAGCCATCAACTCTACTTGAATTCTTGTGTCAGGTCTTTTACCTGCAGCCGCAGATTGACTTATGTGATTTTGGTAGACCATGAACATTAATAATAAATGTCTATTTCTGGTTCTTCCATTTCTAAATAAGTTGTCTAGCTTTCTTGGCGTGTCTTGGCCTAGCTTTCCCGCATCTGATTGCATCACCTGGAAATAAAACTCTTCCATTAAATTAAACACAGCTTTGTCTTGACTGTCTATTTTAGTGTTGCCGCGTATTTTACTAATTCGAGCTTCGTCAGCTTGAGCGAGCGCGTTAAATGAGAAAAAAAATAAGATTATGAATAGCCTCTTCATCGGTCAAAGTAAGATTAATACAAATTAAATAGTACACAACGGACTTGGCCAAAAGGCGGCGTAGCTGGCTTATGGGTGTGGTTAGGGAATAGTAATTCTAATCTTCTTCAACTTCTGTAATGTTCCCGTTCTCCCACGTAACGGAGATATAACTTGAAGCCTTCTCATCGAGTTGCTCAAATGTTATCTCAAACCGAGGGTGCCATATATCGGTCGGGTAGATGGCTGAAAGATATAATTCCTCTTTCCATTCTCCTCGAAGTACATTTTTGTAAACTGACTTATCTGGAAGTTTACTCATTACATCACGAACCAGGTTTTCTAAATTGTCGACTATAGAATAAACTGCATTTAACTGCTGCTTATGAGGTCCAACTGAATTTCCTTCAATGATGAAACAGGTTTCTTTCTTTTGGTTAGCAACTACCTTTACACTTGTCCATGTATAGTTGATTGAAGGGTTATCTCGTTTTATCCTTGTCTTTAGTTCACCTATTTTCTCGTCCTGAATTTTTGTTGATTTACCAAAGAGCAGTTTCAAAAGCATATTCATCAATTTTTATTTTCCCTAACGTCTCGTGTATACCGTGTGCAAGGCATTCAGCCGAAGCATAAGGTATAAACCTTGTTGTAGGATGCTATTTTTAATTTATTTCTTCAGTTAAATGAAGGTATACATCTCCTAAAATTTTATGATGTTCAGCCGTTAAATGAAAGTATTTGGGGTTCAGGTAGTTTATTTCACAATTGTCGAATCCTTCTCCAATTTTAACTGAGTCCTTTATAAAGAGATAGTGGCAAATTTCTCCATCCACAAAGCTTGAGGCTAAATCTTCTATAAGGTTTTCCTTATTTTCTTGAGTCAAAGAGAAATTGAAGTTCTGGTCAACATACTTCTTTATTGCATGTCCCTTCTTATTCTCAGGATTAGAAAGGTCATAAAATTCTGCCGGTAGATTAAATGAAAAACTAATCTTGCAATCCACCTGACAAGCGTCCACAACCGCCAATATTTTATTTAGGTATTCGTATTGAGTCAGATTCATAGTTTTAGTGACCTACAACTATCAGCTAATCGGAGTTATTCGGCTTATCTGCACTATGTGCGAAAGTGATGCAGTGGTTTACAATATCCAAGGAAGATAATACTTTCATTCGTGCTTGCAAAAAACAGGTAATCAGCTCAAAGGATGTGTAGAGGTGGCTTTTACATATGGTAATAGAAGTGTAAAACAGAAATAGCCGTGTTATTACCCGGGTAATAACACGGCTAGCCATGCTGAGCAAATAAGATGAATCCTGGTAGGATAACTTCATTTTTGGCCTGTTTTCCAGAAAACAGGCCAAAAACGACAAACTATCTCTTTACTTGGTCAGACCAATGCAGAGTGTTCAACAGATGCACCACGTCTTTTTTGATGTACTCAATCACCGGGGCCAGAGAGTCATTGGCGGTGGCGGTCCTGAAGTAAAGGGCGCCTCTGAAGAAGTGCTTGGTACTGTCTGTGAGGTAGAACTGGAACTGGCTGGGTACTTCACCCTCTAGCTCAAAGACGCTGGCGGTGATGCCGGTGGGCGTTTTGATCTGGCTTTCCTCAATGGCGTAGGCCTTGATCTGGTGCCGGCTGGTGAGTCTTCTGGCGTCTTCTACCAACTCATTAAACTTCTTAGGGTCCTGGTTAAAGTCCTTGTAAGTAAGCTGAATGTTGGCTCCTAGGGTGGGGTAGTAGATGTCTATCCAGTGCGGCTCTGCAATGCGTGATGAGTCTTTCAATATCCTGGCGTGCACAGAATGCTCAAACACGTAGGGATGCGGCTGGGACAAGACCGTGTACTTGGCAGCCGGTAGGTCTATGCGGTTGTAGCCTTTGGGCTTGGGCGTATATTCTTGCTCACAGGCAGAAAAACCTAGCACAGCCACCACTACAACTACCAATAAAAAGAGGTTATTTTTCTTCATTCTCTGGGTGTGCTACTACTTCGTGCACGCGTACTTTCTTAATTTTTTTACTGTCTGCCGACTCTATAGTGAACTGGTATGGGCCTAAGATGATCTCCTCACCGGTATGCGGTATTCTGGTAAACAGCCTGAGCATGAGACCAGCCACAGATTCTACCTCATTGCGCACGTCTTTAAACAAGTCTGTGGGCGGGTCCATGATCTTGCAGAAATCATGCAAAGAGGCTCGGCCCTCAAACAGGAACGTGTGCTCATCCAGTTGCGTATAGTAGCGGTCTTCTTCGTCATCCAATTCATCATGGATTTCGCCTACAATCTCCTCAATCACGTCTTCTAAGGTCAAAAGACCTGTCGTGTCACCGTACTCGTCTACCACAATGGCCATGTGCACGTGTCGTTCCTGAAACTCGCGTAAGAGCTCATCTATCTTCTTGGTCTCTGGTACAAAGTAAGGGGTTCTAATGAGGTTTTGCCAGACAAAGTCTGCAGGGGCGTTTAAATAAGGTAGTAAATCTTTTACGTAAAGCACGCCGTCTATCTTGTCTAAGCCGTCAGTGTAGACGGGCATACGGGAGTATCCCCATTGCGGAAGTTGCCTAATCAAAGCAGCAAACGGGGTTTTGCGTTGAACGCCCACCACGTCTACCCGGGCCCGCATAATCTGCCTAACCGTGATAGAGCTGAAATTGATGATGGCTCTTAGTAAGCCCTTCTCTTGCGGAGACTGCGGTTCTGAAGGATTGTTATCTAAGGAGATATGCGCTTCTTCAGTGGCAGACGGTGCGCCCAAGACGTGTCTGGTATGCCCCGTAAACTGCTGTAATGGCTCCAGAAGCCTGGTAAACGGAGCGCCTAGCACCGCAGCAGAACGTAAGACCCAAAGTAAGGGAACGTCCTCCTCTTTAGATGCCATGCGTCTACCCCAACCCACGGCTGCTACCCTTGCCAGTAGCACAAGACATGCAGTGGCCAGCAAACCTCCCCAGAGAAGAATTTGCGGCTGGGTCACCAAGTGACTGGCACGCACCAAGGCTCTGAACACCGCAATGGCTAAGATGAGGTACAGGGTGGTAGACACAAACGTGCCCGCCGCCAAAAGGGGCTGAGGGTGGCGTAAGAATCTTTCGGCTGTAAGGCTAAGACCCGCTGGCGTTCTATCTACTGATGAAAATGAGTGAAGGTGTCTTAAAAAACCGGCCAAGGCGACCGTTATAAGAAGGATGCCCGCCAGACAGGCCAAGATCAGGCTCACAGGCGCAGCCCAAAAGGCCCAGGACTCTGTGGAGGGAAGGATGAGAAGTAGAGAGCCCCAACTGGAGGGCTCTCCTAGAGATGGTATACTTTCCAAAATGAAGGTATTGGTTCAACAATAAGGTTTAGAAAGGAAGGTCGTCGGGCTCCTGCTCAGCAGAGAAGGATGAAGATGAATTTCCTTTAGAAGAAGACGATGACGAGCTGGCAGTGGCGTTAGCTGCGCTGTTGCTTTGCTCATAGCTACTACCGTTGCCATTGCTGTTGCCAGAGCCGCCATCGGTGCGGCCACCCAGCATGGTCATGTTGTCGGCCACAATCTCTGTGCTGTAGCGCTGTATGCCTTCTTTGTCCTGGTAGCTGTTGGTTCTAATCTTGCCTTCAATGTACACAGACTGACCCTTTTTGAGGTATTTCTCCGTGACCTCGGCCAGGCCGCGCCAAACCACAATGTTATGCCATTCTGTGCGTTCCTGCTTGTCGCCGTTTTTATCTTTGAACGTCTCAGAGGTAGCCAACGGGAAACGGGCCACAGCCACGCCGCCTTCTAAGTGACGCACCTCTGGGTCTTTGCCCAGGTTTCCTATTAAAATTACTTTGTTAATGCTTGCCATATCTTGGTTCAAAAAGTGCAAAAATATATAACTGTAACTTTAAAAATAATCAAAATAAGTGATCTTTCAAAAACGAATTTATCAAGACTGCTTTGGGTAATTCTTCTATCTCTTCTAAGCTATATAGACTCAGGCCAATAGATTCTTCAACCTCTTTCCTTAAACGGCTGGGCAAAGAAACCAGATAAAATTGCGCCATAATTTTTTGATGGCTCAAAACGTGCTTGTAAGTCTTGTCAATAGGAGTAAAGGCAGGCAGTGGCGTATTTAAATCTTGTTCAAGCAAAGCATGCACCTGTTCAGGAGGCAGGCCAGGCGCCTCAGACTCTACCAGAAAGAAGTCATACAGGCCCATCCAGATGTCATTCTGGGTGCGCTTTTTCATGTAAACCTGGTTGCCTACCTGTAAGGCCGCATAATGAAAGAAGCGTTGCCGGCTGCTCTTGGCTTTCTCTTTGACGGGCAGGGCGCTCACCAAACCGTTTAAGAACGCAAAGCAGGTTTGTTGCAAGGGGCAGAAGAGGCAGTCTGGCGCAACAGGAGTGCACTGGATGGCCCCAAACTCCATGATGGACTGGTTGAACGTGTCAGGCTCGTCTGCCGGAATCAAAGAATTGGCCAGTGCCTCAAAGACTTTTTTGCTGGCGGGCGCGGCAATGTTCTCATGCTTGCCAAAGACCCGTGACAGCACGCGGTACACGTTGCCGTCCAGGACCGCCACCGGCTCTTTGTAGGCAAAGGACGCAATGGCCGCGGCGGTGTAACTTCCTACGCCCTTGAGCTTCAGCAACTCTTGGTAGGTGCCCGGAAAATGACCTCCAAATTCCTCTACTACCTGCTTGGCGGTAAAGTGCAGGTTTCTGGCCCTGGAATAATAGCCCAGTCCCTGCCAAAGGCGCAATACTTCGTCCTGCGGGGCGTTTGCTAAGTCAGAGACCGTGGGGAATCTTTCTATGAACTTAAGGTAGTACGGCAGGCCCTGTTTTACCCGCGTTTGCTGTAAGATAATCTCTGACAGCCAGATAGCGTAAGGGTCACGGGTTTCGCGCCAAGGCAGCGGGCGTTGGTGCCGGTGGTACCATTGTATGAGCGCAGAACTAAAGAAAGAGGGGGTGGGAGCGGGCATGTTTGGTCTTTAACGTGTTGGTTTGCTGGGGTTATACAAATAAAAACGCAGTTTATTTTTTAATTAAATGTTTTACTTTCCAAAAAGCCCGACTACCTTTGCACCCCCGATTTCGGAGTGCTGCAGCGATGCAGACAAGTTGCAACAAACATATTCATCTTCACTCAATATTAACCGATTAAACAAGTGACTAAAGCAGAAGTTATATCAGAAATTGCGGACAAGACAGGGATTGAAAAATCTGATGTTACGGCAACCGTAGAGGCGTTCTTCAAAGTGGTTAAGGACTCTATGGCCGATGGCAATAATATTTATGTGCGTGGCTTTGGAAGCTTTGTGAATAAGAAGCGCGCCAAGAAGGTAGCCCGTAACATCTCCAAGAACACGTCTATCATCATTGATGAGCACTTTATCCCTAGCTTCAAACCGTCTAAGACCTTTGTAGCTAAGATCAAAAACAGCAAAAAGATCAAGGAAGCGGTTGTTTCCTAAGGTTTTAGTATCTTTGCACCCTTATTTGTCCGTGTTTTAATCTTTTCTTTTAAAGAATCATGTCAAAAGGCCGTTTAGCGCTTATTCTTTCTGCCGTAGTGCTGGTGGTAGTGCTGGCGCTTTTGCCTAAGGTGATTATTAACAAAGATAAGAAAGGTACCTTTGCCGCTGACGGCACCGCCGCCCCTGTTGCGCAACAGGATCATGACCCCAACCATGAGGGTCATGAAGACCACGCAGAAGAGGCACCAGCGGCTATGCCCGGCAATCCCCAAGAGGCTCATGCCGCTGCTACGCCCGCTCAGTTAAAAGAGCTGGCAGAGTTGCGCACCAAGTACAACGGGGAGAGCAACAACCTGGCAAAAGCCCAGCTGGCCACTCAGTTAGGCGAGAAGTTTGCCAAGATCAGCAAGTATGACAGCGCCGGCTACTTTTATGAGCAGGCGGCTCTAGCCAGACCTGGTGAGAAAAGCTACCAGAAAGCGGCAGATCAGTATTTTGAGGCATTCAGCTTTGCAGCTACGCAAGAAAGATCCCAGGCTCTGGGTCTTAAAGCGCGCGAGCTCTATGAGAAGGTGTTGAAAAACAACCCGTCTAACCTGGATGCCAAGACCAACACGGCCATGACCTACATTGCCAGTGACAACCCCATGAAAGGGGTGACATTGTTAAGAGAAGTCATTGCCACAGACCCTAAAAACGAAAAGGCACTCTTTAACCTGGGTGTGCTGTCTATGCAGTCTAATCAGTATGACAAGGCGGTAGAGCGTTTTAGAGAGCTGACCATGGTAAACCCTAGCCACATTGACGGCAACTTCTACCTGGGCGTGTCTTTAGCAGAGACCAAGCAGAAGGCAGAAGCCCAGAAGGCGTTTGCCAGGGTAAAGGAGTTAAGCAAAGACCCAGAGGTGCTGGCTTCTGTAGACAGTTATCTGCAGAAGATGAACAGCGCCCAGTAACACTAGAGTTAAAATATTTTTCACTTATAAAAAGATCAAGACTATGCCTTGCGGTAAAAAAAGAAAAAGACATAAGATTGCTACTCACAAGAGAAAGAAGCGTCTGCGCAAAAACAGACATAAGAAGAAATAAGGCATAGTCCTTTGATCTTAAAAGCCCACATTGTCTACCATTAGGCAATGATGGGCTTTTGGTATATTCTTTCATCTAAGCATCTGACACATTGAGTAACGAATTAATTATTAATTCTACTCAAGATGGAGAACGAATAGCCCTTCTTCAGGATAAGCGACTGGTAGAGTATCACTTCGACAGGAATGATACCAACTACTCTGTTGGAGATATTTTTCTGGGAACCGTCAAAAAGGTAATGCCCGGTCTGAACGCTGCGTTCGTAGACATTGGGTACGCCAAAGACGCCTTCCTGCACTACCATGATTTGGGAGAGAACATCAAGACTCTCAACAAATTTGTGAAAGTGGTGCAGAACCAGAGAAACGCCAGCGCCAAACTGAACCAAGTTAAGTTTGAGCCTGAAATTGAAAAGCTGGGCAAGATGGCTGACGTCCTAAAAAAAGGACAGCAGATCTTGGTACAGATTGTCAAAGAGCCAATCTCCACCAAAGGACCGCGTCTCTCTTGTGAGATTTCCCTTGCCGGGCGTTACCTGGTGCTGGTACCCTTCTCTAACACGGTAAGCGTGTCTAAGAAGATTGTCAGCAAAGAGGAACGCACCCGCCTGAAACGCCTCATCACCTCCATTAAGCCGGAGAACTTTGGCGTCATCATCAGGACCGTGGCCGAAGGCCGGGAAGTAGCGGAACTGGACAAGGACCTGCGTGGCATGGTTGCCACCTGGGAAGAAGGGATTAACACTTTGAAGACCGCCAAAGAGCGTGACAAAGTGATTGGGGAGCTAGGGCGCTCCTCCTCCATGTTGAGAGACATTTTGAATGAAAGTTTTGACAACATCGTGGTGGATGACGCCAAGTTGTATGACGAGATCAAAACTTACATTGAGACCATCGCCCCGGATAAGCTCAAGATACTGAAGCACTATTCGGGCAAGGTGAAAACCTTTGAACACTTTAACATTGAAAAGCAGCTGAAATCCCTTTTTGGGAAGACAGTGAGCATACCAGGCGGCGGCTACCTTGTGATTGAACACACAGAGGCCCTGCACGTGGTAGATGTGAACAGCGGCAACAAATCCAACTCTGAGACAGACCAGGAAGCCACTGCGCTCAACGTGAATCTTACCGCGGCAAAAGAGGTAGCGCGTCAGTTGCGCCTCCGGGACCTGGGCGGAATCATTGTAGTAGACTTTATTGACATGAAGTCTGCCGAGAACCGGCAAAAAGTGCAGGATGTAGTGAAAGAAGAGATGAAAAAGGACCGCTCCAAATACACGGTGCTGCCCATCTCCAAATTCGGACTCATGCAGATTACCCGCCAGCGCGTACGGCCTGAGCAAAACATTGTAACCGGTGAAGTCTGCCCAACCTGTCAAGGAAGCGGCAAGATCTCGGCCAGCATTCTAGTGACGGATGACATAGATCAGACCATTGAAGATCTGTTGACCCGCCAGAATCAGAAAAACATTACGCTGTACGTGCATCCGTTTATACACGCCTACTACACCAAGGGCCTTGTCTCTAAGCAGATGAAATGGTTCTTGAAGCACATGAAGTGGGTGACCGTAATGAAGGATACAGCGCTTGCCCTCACAGATTTTAAAGTGATGGATGAGCACGGCGATGAGATTGAGCTAAAGTCGGCTTACTCAGAAGTGAACAGCTTACAAGACAGAGACGTGGTAGTAGAAGACTAGTCTTACCCACCATTCCTCTTATAAAAGAAGAAGCCCCTGCCTCAACAGAGACAGGGGCTTCTTCTTTTATGATCATATCCGTTTTTGGTCTGTTTTCTGGAAAACAGACCAAAAACGATGCTTAGAACTTAATGCCTAAATCCAGGGAGAAGGAGTTGTTCTTTAACTCTACTTTGCTGTCACCAAACAGGTCTGCGTAGTAGGCGTCATCTGCATCGGTTAGGCCACGGTGGTAGGTAATGCCGGCAAACAACTTGGTGCTTTCGCCAATCTTCTTCTCGGCGCCAATGCCAATTAGTACATCAATCTCAAAGGTGTTAAAGCGCTTGGTGTACTTGTCACCGTCTTCATCTACTTTCTTCTCATTCACCTTGGCGTTGAGCATGGTGTTCAAAGAAGTACCCGCCTGAAAATAGAAGCGCGTGTCTGTGGTGATCTCATTGGTAAACAGTTTTAAGGCCACCGGAATCTCCAGATACTGTAGGCTCAATTCATCCTTTCCCTTGATTGTCACTGTGCCATTAGAGGCAGGATCTGGGTAGGAATAGTCATAAGACACGTTTCCGCCTTTGATGTTGTAGGTCAAACCGCCAGAGACGGCGTAATTGGTGCCAAAGAAATAGTCAGCCACCACGCCAATGCCGAAGCCTGGTTTAGCGCCTTCGCCCTCAAATTTGTATTTGTCTTGTGCAGTGGTTCGGCTAAAGGCCAAAGACGGAGATACCTTGACGCCAATTTCTACCTGAGCGTTGGCGTTATTAGAACTGAAAAACAGAGCCAAGGCAAAGGCAGTGGCCGTGATGCAACGAATCATCTTCATGGTATAAGAATAAGAAGGTATTGGTGAATGTTAAGTAAATTTGGCTTAAAGATAAAGAAGGAATACCATGAAAGGACGTTTGCTGTTGTTTTTTAGTGCAGTGCTGTGGTTTGGCTGCCAGAAGAAAGGCTGTGACATACCCCAGGAGATTGCCAAGCTGCCGGTAAAGGTAGAGGTGGAGCAATTGGAGAAGCGCTTTTTCTCTATAAAGACCCTGCCGCAGATGCAGGCCTTTCTGCAGGAAGAGCCTTTGTTTGCTGACCGGTTCCTGCAACGCAAAGGGTATCCTTCAGAAGAGATGTTGGCCCAGGGCCTGTTGAAGCTAGCCACAGACACCAGCCTCACCAAGCTGGTGAAGCAGTCAGATGCGGCGTTTGGGGATTTGTCTGCCGTAGAGAAGGAGTTGGAAAAAGGCTTCAAGCACGTGAAACATTATTATCCAACGTTTTATGTGCCGCCGGTTAAATCCTTCATCTCTGGCTTGAACCGTGATTTACTGGTCTCTGACAGCCTCATTGTGCTGGGACTGGACTTTTTCATAGGCAGAAAGGCCACCTACCGCCCCCAGGCGCCGCAGTACATTCTGGAGCGCTATGAAAAGGAGAACCTGGCCCCGTCTGTCATGCTGTTAGTGTCCAATAAATTCAACAAGACAGACTTTGTGAACAGCACCATGCTAGAGGAGATGATTGACTACGGCAAGTCTTATTACTTTGTAGAGCGCATGATGCCCTGCACGCCAGACTCCTTGATTATTGGCTACACCAGCCAGGCCATTGCCGATGTGCAACACAACGAGGGCAAGGTATGGGCACACTTTATAGAAAAGTCCCTGCTGTATGAGTCCAGCCAGTTCACCATCAGGAAATACATTGGCGAGCGCCCTAACGTACCCGAGATTAGTCAGCGGTGCCCGGGCCGCGTGGGCGCTTGGGTAGGCTGGCAGATTGTGCGCAAGTACATGGCCAACAACCCAAACGTTACGGTACCCCAGTTGATGAATGAGAAAGATGCCCGCAAGATTCTGGACCAGTCTAAGTACAAGCCTCAGAAGAAGTAAGTTTTCTTAGACATAAGACGCAAGACAAAAGATTCAAGACAGACTAGTTGAGTAGGGAATTCGTTGTTTTTGGCCTGTTTTCTGAGAAATAGGCCAAAAACGACTTAGAGCTCAAACCAAGCTTTGATTGGTTTGTCTGTTTTTAAGCGGTTCTTATGTTTGTCTCTATATTCTATGCTTACAACCGGCGCTAACCTATGCTGCCGATTCAGCTATATAATGTTGCATCCCTTGCCATTGTTGGTGTTATCACCAACAATCTAAGGACAGGTCTCAAGGCGTTATGAAACATGATATAGGGGGCACCTTTATGTGGATATTCTACATGGCGCTGGCTTTCTCAGGTATTCCAAATACAAAATGCGTGCGGATACAAGCGGACGCCTGCGCCATGGCATTTGTATTTGAATAGTGTTTAAAGCACATTCGCATACCTTATGGCCGGGCTGAGCTAGGCCGCCTAAGTAACCAAAGTTTCCGCAACTCTCGTTTTTGGCCTGATTTTCAGAAAACAGGCCAAAAACGATTTTCTAACGCTTATGCACATAGCGCTGTTTCATCAGTACCATCATAACCCAGACTGCCCGGCCACGTGCCGGCACTACACGTTCATGGCAGAGTTGGTGAAGCGGCATAAGGTGACCTTGATTACGTCAAATGCCTGGGAAAGCAAGCGCTTGACGCATTTGCATCCTTGGGTGCCTAAGGGCGTGGAGCTGGTGTCGGTGCCCGTGCCTTACCACAATAGAATGGGCAAGGTGCAGCGCCTGCAGGCCTTCGGGAGTTTTGCCATGCATGCGTTAGTGAAAGGCCTTAGAATGCCTAAGCCAGATGTCATCTGGGGCGTGTCTACCCCCTTGACCACCGCCTGGGCCGCCAGCAAAGTAGCCAGTCTTAGAAAGGTGCCCTGGGTGTTTGAAGTGCAGGATTTATGGCCTTCCTTCCCCATAGAGATGGGCGCGGTGCCATCCAGGTTCCTGCAAAAACAGTTGTACCAGCTAGAAAAGAACCTGTACCGCTCCGCTGACCACATCATACCACTGTCTAAGGGCATGGAAGAATATGTGCAGCAGCAGGGCATACCGCAGGAGAAGGTGACTACCCTAGTCAATGGAACCGAAGTGTCTTTGGGACGGGTCCCGGAAAATGACCAGGAACGCCTGCGCAAAGAACTGGGGCTAGAAGGCAAACAGGTAGTTCTGTACGCGGGTACGTATGGTCGGGCCAATGACATGCCCTTGCTGATAGAAGCCGCCCGCCGGTTGCAGCACAGATCAGATATTGCGTTTGTCTTTACCGGGCAAGGCTTTGATGAGCCGCTGCTGCAAAACGCCAGCCGTGCGTTGCCTAATATGCTTTTGCTTCCGCCGCTGCCCAGGCACCAGGTGTTTACCTTGTTTGCGCTGGCAGACGTGTCAGTGGTTTCCTTTATAGACTTGCCGGTGCTAAACGCTAATTCGCCGGGCAAGTTGTTTGACAGCCTGGCGGCAGGCACCCCGGTTATTATTACCAATCCCGGCTGGACGAAGGAGTTGGTAGAAGCCCACCTTTGTGGGTGGTATGTACCTGCCCACGACAGCGCACAGTTGGCATCTACTTTAGAAACCAGGTTGGGTGCCCATGACACCTTGCAGCAAATGGGTCAAAATGCCAGACAAGTAGCGGTGACTCAATTTGATAGGCGGCACATGGTGCCTATTTTAGAATCTATCTTTGAGCGCGTGGTTTCTGCCCGTAAAAAGTAGTCGCTCAAATTCTAATGAAAATTGTCTAGTTTAGGGTATAGAACTAATCCTAGCGCTTGATTCTCCCAGCCCGTACCTGTATGATGCTTGCTAAAAGGCTTGGCTTCGGCCTCTGGTTTTACATGGTGAGTTGTCTATTCTCATATGGCGCGCAGGCTTCTCAGTCAGTTCCCAACCCGCAGGTACAAAAACTCATCACATCCGCTGAAGAAGACCGGTTAGTGTTCCAGTTTGTGCCCGCTTACCTTAAATACAACCAAGCCTTAACTACGTCAGGAGTACTGGATTCGGCCCAATGGGTGACTATTCAGCATGGTATGGCCGCCTGCCTTATCAGGCTTAATGCTCCAGAGTCGGCCCAGAAACTCTTGTCTGCCAGCCATAAGGTGATTGCAAGGAGGTTTGGCAAAAAGAGCGGCCAGATGCTGGAGTGGTATGACTTGATGGGGGAGCTGTATTACAAGCGGTTGGTCATAGATCCGGCCCTGGCCTACTGGAAAAAAGCGAACCGGCTGGCATTGGACTTGTACGGGCCAAACCACATACACACGGCCAGAACCTATAGGCAGTTGGGCAGGTTTTTTATTGGCGAGGCAGACGTTGCGGTAGACTATGCCCTTACGGCCGTAAAGATTCTTAGGCGGCAGCCCAGGTATCTGCAATACAAAGAGGCCGTGCTCTATTACAACGTGCTGGGGTACGCCATCCATGAAGAGCAGTATGACCCACAAGGCTACACCCAGGAAGGAAGACGCTTTGCCAGTAATTTGCACGCCGCGCTTGCCTATTATGACAGCGCCCTGCTAGCCGATAAAAGCAGCCGGGGCAGTCAAAAAGCCACCAGTGCCATGGTGTACCACAACATGGGCAACTCTTACAACAACCTGTACGGGTTTAGGCAGGACTTGGCACCAATCCTGCAGAAGAACGCAGACCAATACTTTACATCGGCTAATCAATATTATGACAAAGCCATTGGACTGTTTGAGCAAACCAAGGTACATCCGGGCAGTGTTACGCTCACCTTGGTTACCAAAGCCATTCTGTTGCAATTGAAAGACGATTGGGAAACTAGTTTGCTCCTGTATACCCAGGGCCTGCAACGGCTCATGCCCCATGAGAAAATCACTGATCCTCTGCACTTACCTCCTTTTCCGGCTGGCGTACCGCAGCGTGAGTATCTGTTGCTGTTGACGGGCAAGATCAAGTCTCTGCTAAAACTATATGAAGCCAAGAAAGACGTAGCGTATCTACAGGCGTATCACCAGCATGTGGTGCAGTATATTTCGTTTCTGGAGGCCGCCAAGCGGGAGGCAACCTCTCTGGCGGGCAGTAAAGACAGGATTGATTATGAAGGCGCCTCTGAAGGCTACGGCTGGGGCATTAATGCTAGTTACCTCCTCTACCAGACCACGCGGCAGGAGCACTACAAACAACAGGCCCTGGACATTGCCAATCGGTTTAAGAGCTATAGTCTGTTGCACAATGAAGTAAACCACCAGGCTGGCAACCGTGAAAAGCCAACGCCCGAAAGCCTAGCCCAACAACAACTTGAAAAACGGTGGAAACGGCTAGAAGAAAGAAAATCCCTGCTTTTGCTGTACCCTGCGTTGCAACAGACCCAGTACTTTAAAAACGTACCGGTAGAATGGCAACAGGTCAGAGACCAACTTCAGGCACTGGAAAAAGCCAGTAACAGGCGGGCGCTTGTTCCGTCGGTGCAGACGTTGCCTACCATACAGCAGTTGCAGAAAGAACTGGCACCCGACGAGGCCTTGCTGGAGATGGTACATTTTGATCAGGGCATTACGCCCCAGCGCAACAAGTTGTTTGCCTTTGTCATCAGCAAAGAAGACATCACCTTCTTAAAACTGGAAGACATGGACACCACGCTGTTAACCAAGATCCCGGCCCTGCACCAAGCTTTGGCGCAGCGCGAAGATGCCGCCTATAGAACCAACGCCTATCATGTCTACCAAGAGGTGGCCAAGCCGCTAATGCGCCATATGCCGGCCCACGTCAAGAAGCTTATTTTCTTGCCAGACAGTGAGTATTGGCGCATACCGTTTGGCGCGCTTCTGACCAAGCCCGCCCAGCATGCCAACTTTAAGACATACCCGTACCTGTTACAAAAATACCATGTAAGCTATGCGCATTCATCGGCGTACTGGTATGTTCTGCGCCAAGGCAATGGAAATAGAGGCATGAACCAAGAATCCAGGGTGTTGGCCATGGCTCCCTTTGCCTTGCCCGCTAAGTTTTCTCAAGACGCCAGCCTGCAGCTGCCGTTTACAGCCTCCTTGCTTCAATACTTGAAAGGGAAGTTGCCAGGCACGTATCTGGTAGATGAGAAAGCCACTGAAGCCTACTTTAAGCAAAATGCCAGCCGCTACTCCATCCTGCACCTGGCCACCCACGCAGAAGCCAATACAGAAGAACCCGGTCTGTCAAAGTTTAGACTAGCTACCGGCGGAGGAGAAGACGGGGAGTTGCACCTTGAGGAATTGCTTGAGTTGAACCTGCGCCCGGCTTTGGCCATTTTAAGTGCCTGTGAAACCGCGATTGGCGTGTCTACCCACCGCAACCGCGCCGAGGTGCAGAGCCTGAGCTGGAGCTTTAAGTTTATAGGCGCTCAAAGTACGGTGGCCACCCTCTGGAAAGTAGACGACCGTAGTACCGCCGCGGTGCTCCAGGACTTTTATGCCGGTATTATGGCGGGTGAGGATAAATCTGTGGCCTTGTCCATGGCCAAGCGCCGCTACCTTGCCCAAGCCCGTACCTCTGAGGAGGCGCATCCTTTCTACTGGGCGGGTCTGGTGCTCAATGGGCAGGAGCAGGGGTTTGAGACGTCTGTCTCGCTGGCCTTTTGGCTGAAGCTGTCTGTCCTGGCCTATTTTTTAGTGTTACTGGGGTATGGGGTGCAGAGAGTCTATCTACAATGCACCAGACGCTAAAATCTGCTGGGCTTCTTTTTGGAAGGCGTGTCTTGGGTTCTTGGCAATTTCTTTAAATACCTGCTTCGCTTCTGACCCCTTTTTTACCTGCCACAACGCGTATGCTTTGTAATAACTTGCCTTTTCTGCATAGCTACTGGTTTCTAAAGAAGCATCACTGAAGTGGGCAAGAGCCGCAGTGGGTTGGTTTAGTTTTAGAGAAAATAAGCCTTTAAAGAAAGCAGTAGTATCTGTGCCCGCGTGCGCTGGGAGTTCTTGCAAGGCCACCGCGTACTTGCCCACTCTATACGCGTTCATGGCTGGGCTCCAGGCTTGCGTAGATCCCATCAAGACCGGTAAACCTGGCTCCTCTACGTAGTTCTGGGCTGTGAAAGCAGGAGTCTGCATGGTTCTGTATAAAAAGAGCGTGCCAGACAAAACCAAGAGCAAGGCAATACTGGCGGCTATCTTCCAGATAGAATTTCTTGGTTGTGCCACTGGTGGCATCTGAGCGTCCCAGGATTGGAGCTTTTGCTTGAGGTCCTGGCGTTTGGCTTCCTTTATGCCTTCTACCCAGCTCAGGTACTCTTGGTACAAAAGCATGAGGGCAGGGTCTTGGGCCAGTTCCTGCTCAAAGGCAAGCCTGTCCTGGGCTGGCATCTGTTCTCTGCGGTATGCCTCAAAGGTGATGTAGTGGGCCTCTTCGTCTATCAATGTCTGCAAAGGCGCTTAACACACAACGCCTAGATGTTTAAAAGTTCTACTTTCTCTTTTAAGATAACGGACAACTTGCGCAGGCATTGCAGTTTTTTCACTTTGGCCACGTTGTCATTCTTATACCCCATCTCACGGGCAATAGAAGCCATGTCATAGTCATGGAAGTAATAGAGCTCCAGTACTTTTCTGCTGTCTGGCGGTAAAAGGGCAATGGCCTGGTGCACCAGCGTTTTCTGGTGGTCCTGGGTCTCTGCTTCTTCTAGCGTGTTGTCATATTCCTTAATGTCAGAAACATCAACAAAGTTAGCGGCAGACGCTTTATTTCTTAAAAAATTATGGATGTGGTTTTTTGCGATGGCAAAAAGGTAGGTCTTTAGCTCACAAGAAAGGTGGGTGAGTTTGCCAGAGGCGGCATTTTCATAAAAGGCAAGCATGGTCACCTGGAAAATATCCTTGGCCTCATCCTGCTCTAACTGGTACTGCCGGCACGCCCAGTGCACAAAATCATCACGGTGCTGTTGGTACAGGTCCCGCAAACAGGTTTCGTCACCAGACCTAAGCCTGCTCAGAATCTTCTCTTCCCCTCTTATCACTGCCTTTATATTAAATATGGTATAGCATGCCTTACCTGCATTTCTAGCGTCTAATCATGCTTTTTGGGGGAGAAAGGCAGGTAATTAGAAAAAGAAAAGGAGGTCTTGTTTTGTGACTGCTAGTTTACAAAATATAAAATTGGTGCTTGCTACGTATAAAAAGCGATTTGACGGGTATTAATACTGATTTTTTAAAGATGTTCAAAAATGGGTAAATACTATGAACCGCTGGGCTTTAGTTGTTTGGCCTTCACCACCTATATGTAAAGCTTTCTTGCTACTATGTGGTTTGCCGGGAGTTTTGATTTTTGCCTCTTTTGCGCAAAACAAGCCAAAAACGCCATGCAGTTACCCTAGCTTATTCTGTGGATCATCTGGTTTGTTGGGCCAGTTCTTCTGGTAGTAGGCGCAAAAGTGCGTAAGCGGACAGCGCTCACACTGCGGCGTTCTAGCCAGACAGATGTAGCGGCCGTGCAGAATCAACCAATGGTGGGCCTTGGGCACCAAGTCCTCAGGTATGTACTGGAGCAGTTCTCTTTCTACCTCTAAAGGTGTTTTGGCAGTAGCACTTACCAAGCCCATGCGTTTAGAAACCCTAAACACGTGGGTGTCTACGGCCATGGCCGGCATGTTAAAGATCACGGATGAGATGACATTGGCCGTTTTTCTGCCTACGCCCGGCAGTTGCTGCAGCTCTTCTATGGTGCTGGGCACCTCGCTGTTAAAGCGTTCTACCAGCATTTTGCCCAATCCTGCCAGGTGCTTGGCCTTGTTGTTGGGGTAGGAGATGCTTTTGATGAACGGAAAAATGTCCTCTGAGCTGGCAGTGGCCAACACTTCGGCAGACGGGTAGGCCTCAAAGAGGGCGGGCGTCACTAGGTTCACGCGCTTGTCTGTGCACTGGGCACTCAACACCACGGCAATGAGCAGCTCATAGGGCGTACGGTAAGCCAGCTCGGTCTCAGGCTCTGGAAAATGCTCTGTGAAATAAGAGATAAGGTGACGGTACCGTTCTGGCTTGCGCATGGCTAGAGAAATATCTTGTGCACAAATTTACGTAAATGAGTGGTGATATACCCTTAGTTACGTGGCTAGTTAAGCTTCTTTTAACTGTTGTGATGACGTGAAGAAACGCCTACATTTATGACAGGAGGTTGATTATATGAGATTTAAATATTGCTATCTGTGGTTCTTTCTTCTTGCAGGAAGCTGTTGTACGGCATGTGAGCCCAAGGAGAAGTATTATAGTTTTTCAGAAAAGGAATTAGACTTTGTGAGCTATGAAGAGAAAGAAACCTTCAAGTTAATAGACTCTACCAAGGCAATCCATCAAATGAGCCAGAGCTTATATGACAGGTACTTTTTTGAATGGATAGGTTTCTTTGGGAGTTCTAATGAGTTTCAGGAAGTCTACCAGGTTTCATACGGTTCTGATGGCCCAAGCCCTATCGATCTTTCTGTTAATTTGGAAAGTTATATAGGAGAAGGCCATTCAGCCTACGACTTAAGGATACAGATAAATGAATTTGAAGTGTATGCTAGCCCAAATAAGTTGACTCCCTCTGTAGTACCCCTAGAGATAATGGGCCGACCTTATAACCGCGTATACTCCTTAAAAGCATATAGCTTAAAAGTCCCTAATGTGATACAAGACTCGGCTATCGTTCTCTGGAACCGGGAGTATGGGCTTATCCAGCTCCAATTCTCCAACGGAAAGACCATCACCAGAAAAGACTAAAAACAGCGAGGCCCTGTCTATTTTGCTAGACAGGGCCTCGCTGTTAAAATGGTGTACAATTAGGGATGCAAACTCAGGTTTTTGGAGTACTGCAGGATGGCGTTGGTGACCCGGTCACTTGGCTGGGCGTAGGCTTCTTGTAGGCGTGCGTGGGCCAGAAGCAAATCTGCACAGTCTTCGGCCAAGTCCTGGTCTGCCATGAAGGCGTCCTCCAGTAAAAGGCGCTGCCGCGGGGGCAATTCGTTGTAAAGATACTGTACTAGATCATTTTGAGTAAAGGTTTTGATCATAGGCTGTTTTATCAAGGGACATTTTTTTACGCAAGTTGATTAAAGCGTATCTCATTCTGCCCAATGCCGTGTTAATGCTAACTCCGGTAGCCTCTGCAATCTCCTGGAAACTCATGTCAGCGTAGTGGCGCATGATGAGCACCTCTTTCTGGGCCGGCGGCAAGAGCTGGATAAGCTCTCTTAGGCGGGCATGGGTTTCCTCTTTGATGCGAACCGTCTCTACAGACTCCTCAGAGAAGCTCAAGGTGTTAAACACGTTGCTGCCGTCTTCCAAGGTGATCATAGGGCTTCGCTTCTCCTTCCGGAAATAGTCAATGGCCATGTTATGGGCGATACGGCAGATCCAGGATGAAAATTTGCCTTCCTCATTGTAACGACCACTCTTCATGGTGTTGATGGCCTTCACAAACGTTTCCTGCAAGAGGTCTTCTGCCGTGTAGGTGTCTTTTACAATAAGTAGAATGGTGGTGAAAACCTTGCTTTTATGACGGTTCACCAATTCCTCAAACGCACTCTCGTTACCACCGATATACGACGTTACTAACGCCGAATCGTTGAGCTGTACTGTATTCATCTAAATCTACATGTAAGGTAACGTAGAGGTTTAAGCCATATTGTGAGGTTAGCGTGAATTGATGGGAATAACTTATATATCAAATATAAACAGTCTGCTATGATAAAGCAACGGGTCCTTTTCTTTTTTCAAAAAAAAATCTGTTTTCCGGCTAATTCCTCAAAAATAGCCGGAAAACAGAAGTAAGATGGTAATTCTTCCTGAAGGTTTAAAACTTTCCGCCAAAATCTCTTTAGATAAGAGGAGGTGGGCGGTGTAAGTTATTGCAAGACAGGGGTTAGGATTTTATTTCTGGGTGCCCAGTCTTTGCAGGTCTCTCTCTACGGTGGCAATGCGGGCGTTCATGCCTTTTATCTGGGCGGCGGTCTTCTCCTTCTCAGAGGCGGCTAGTCTGGCCTCCAGCAGTTTGGTGCGCTGCTCCAACAAGTCTACCAGTTGCTGGGTAAGCTCTACCTGGCGTTGCAGACCAACGGAGGTGGTAGTGACTTTGCCAGACTCTTTAATGGAGGAGATCTGGCCGTTGATGACCACAATCTTGGTTTCTGTGTCACCGGCCACCTGGCGCTCCTGCTCCTGTATGGTACTGTAGGTAAACAAGTCATCTGCCACCAGCACAATCTTGCCCTGCGGGTTTATAGCCTGTTTCAATGACAAGGTAGACGTGCGGCCGTTAGACAGGCGTACTTTCCCTTCTGGCGAGATGGACGTGCCGTTAGGATATTGGACGGTAGCGTCTATGGGCTCCAGATTGCCTTGGTTATGGCGCACCAGCCTGTTCTGGTTCCAGAAGATGGTGTTGTCTTTGAGCGTAGAGCGCGTTACCAAACTGTCTGTGCCAGAGGTGGTTGTTTGGGCCATGGCGCCATTAGAGAACCCAGAAAAAGCCAGGACAGCTAGCAGAGAAAGCGTGAAAAGTGTTTTCATGTAAGATGAAATTAAGCTGTAGGTACAGGCATATTTTTCCTGCATTTTGGTTAAAAAGTTTGGACAATTCACAAGATATTTTAATTAATCTCCTATTTATAGGATAAAGTTAAAAAAAATATTAAAAAGTTTATATATTGCATCGAATCTAAGCGCTAAATAGGGCGTATATATTGAATACTATGGAATACAACGTTTACATGAGCCCTGACTTAAAAGACGAGGTGAAGAGGGACCTCAAACTACAAGAGAAAGCCAATGGGGAGATCAAGGATACTCTGGCCATTGAGCGGACCTCTTTCGCCAATGAGCGCACCTTCTTAGCCTACATGCGCACCGCGCTATCGCTCATTGTGGCGGGGTTTTCCCTGCACCAGTTCTTCAAGTCAGACATCTCCATGTGGCTGGCCTGCATCCTCATTCCGGCGGGGGTGTACATTGGCTACAAAGGCTACCTCAAGTTTGTGAAGAAGCGCGCCATGATTAAACGCAAGCGCGCCGCGTACGTTCCGGCCAAGCAGATGCTGGCCCTTTTAAAGGCAGAGAAAGCCCAAGCCAAGGCCGAAGAAAGAAACCAAAGAATTTAGAAGACATATTGCTCTCGTAAACGTATTCCAGATAGTAGGAAATGGTGCGGTGTTGTGGAGATTGTGATGTTGAAAAGACAAGCCGCCCATTTCTCTTTTTTTTGATTGCCCCGTGAAAAGTAGCTTCAGGCACTTTCTTCCCAAATGACCAAACAGATATATTCACAGAAAGCGGAGGCCCCAACAGGCCTCCGCTTTTTGCTTTATGCCATTTTGATGCAGGTGCCGTTTTTGGCCTGTATTCTGAAAATTAACCCAAAAACGCCAATCCAACACAGTCTCAAATCCTTCCATGGCGCAAGCGTCCGCTTTTGTCCGCACGCATAGATAATGTATAAGAGAGACGCCCTCGCAACCGGGATTGTTTCTTACTGAGACCTACGACGAGGCACTTCCGTTTTTAGGCTGATTTCTGAAAAACAGGCCGAAAACTAAAGAACTCTGGAAAAGCATCGACTTTCCTATCTCTATGAATTAAAAAGTCCCAAAGCCTTGTAAACAGAAACGCCTGACTTAAGCATTACGCTACATCAGGCGCCTCCATGAAAATTAAGCTGATAATGGTGAGCAGTAAACAGTTAATAACACTAGCTCAGTGTATTCTTAATAGGGTAGTCGTTGCGTGGTGTTCCATTAGCAATTAACAATCAACAACCAGCAATCAAATCAAATCAAATCAAGGCTTGACCAGCGGCGTGGCCCAGAGACCCATCTTCATCTGGAAGATGTTGGCAATGCTGGCGGCTTTCTGCTTGGCCTGGTCGGCCATGTCACCAGAGAACAGCTCGTCTATGGTTTGGGTGAACAAGTGAATCCAGCGGGTAAAATGCTTACGCTCCACGGGCAGACCCATGTGCTTAGGAAACGGCTGACCCTTGTACGCCATAGACCCGAACAAGACCGTGCTCCAGAATTTGTACATGGTAGGCAAGTGGTGGTCCCAGTCTACCTGCGCGAAGTCATTGAACACCGGTCCTAGCAAGTCATCCTGGTTGACGTGGTCATAGAAGGTGTCCACCAAAAGTTTGATGTCTTCTTCTGAGGTGATGTCTGGTTTGCTGGGCGCGGTCATGGTCTTCAAATGTCTGTTCTGCCTGTAAAACAATGCAAGGTTACAGATTGGTGCCCCGCCGTCCAATGACATTCATCACTCTTGGTCGTTTTTGGCTTCTTTTCTGGAAAACAGGTCAAAAACGGGGCAGGGAAGGTTAAACTATTGGCCGGTTCAGTAGAAATACCTATTTTCAAAGCTTATTCCACTGCAAACAACAAACAATGTCTCAAGCAACCGGCAAACACCCTAAGGGGCTTTACTACCTTTTCCTGGCAGAAATGTGGGAACGCTTCGGCTATTACCTCATGATTGGTATCTTCTTCCTGTACATGACAGACGCCCAGAGCGGCGGTATGGGACTACCCAAAGACCAGGCCTCAGACATCTATGGAACCTTCATTGCACTAGTATTCTTAACGCCTTTCATTGGCGGGTTGCTGGCAGACAGATTGCTGGGCTACCGCTTGTCCATCACCCTGGGCGGCTTGCTCATGGGCTTGGGCTACTGCGGGCTGGGCATTCCCGGCGATTCTTTCTTCTACCTGTCCCTTGCCTTTATCATCATTGGAAACGGTTTCTTCAAGGCCAATATCTCCACCTTGCTGGGGAATTTGTACACCGAGGAAAAATACCTTCCGCAGAAGGATGCGGGTTACAACATCTTCTACATGGGCATTAACGTGGGGGCGTTCATCTGCAACTTTGTGGCGGCTTACCTACGCAATACCTATGGCTGGGGCTGGGCCTTTGTGGCGGCTGGTATTGGTATGTTCATTGGCTTGATCATCTTCTGGGTGGGCAACAAAACGCACCAGCACGCAGACATTAGAAAGCCAGCGCAACCGCATGACATGTCCCTGCTCAAGATTGTGGGTACGGTTATCTTCCCGGCGGCCATTGTGGGTATCTTGAGCTGGGTATTAATTCCGGGCAGTGTGTTTGGGTCAGACTCAACGGATGCGTTCATCTTCGGGTCTATTCCTATTGTATTGTTTTATGTGAGCCTTTGGGCAAGAGCCTCTAAGGAAGACAAGCGTCCTATTGCGGCTTTGCTGTCCATCTTTGCGGTGGTGATTGTGTTCTGGGCCGTCTTTAAGCAGAACGGTACGGCGCTCACCATCTGGGCCGAGCATTACACCGATAGAAGCATGCCGGCGCCATTAGAGAAGCCAGCCGCTTCTTTGGGCATGGTGCAAAGCATTGACGCTTCTACCAAAACAGTTCCAGACTTTGACAACGCCTTCAGGACCCGCACTGACGCAGATGGGAAAGTAGTCACAAAAGAAGGACTGGACCCTTACGTGAACAACCTGCCTAGAGAAGAGTGGCCTACGGAAGAGCGTTCTTTGTCATTGATTTCTACTGAGCTTTTCCAGTCCATCAATCCGTTCTTTGTGGTGATATTGACGCCCATAGTGGTGTCTTTCTGGGGTTTTATGCGAAGAAAAGGAAAGGAGCCGAGCACGCCCGCCAAGATGGCTTGGGGTCTTTTTATTACTGGTTTGTCTACGCTGGTGATGGTGGGTGCCGTTTGGGCTGGTGACAACGGTCAGGACAAGGTGTCCAGCATGTGGCTGGTAGGAACCTATTTTGTAGTGACCATTGGCGAACTCTGCCTGAGTCCTATGGGCTTGTCTCTGGTTTCTAAAGTGAGCCCGCCGCGTCTGACGGCCTTGTTGATGGGCGGTTGGTTTATGGCCACGTCTATTGGTAACAAACTGTCTGGGATTCTGGCCAGCCTCTGGGACACCTATGATGACAAGCAGTATTTCTTCTGGGTGAACTTTGCCGTGACTGTAGCCGCCGCGGCGGTGTTGGTGCTCATGCTCAAGTGGCTGAGAGAAATCATGGAAAACCCGTCTGGCAACAAAGCTTAACCAAGAAATCCGTTTTTGGGTTGTTTTGATGAAAACAGCCCAAAACGGATTCTTAAACACTTATAAAAAAGAAGAGGCGCTCTAACCAATAGAGCGCCTCTTCTTTTTTATGGAAAATCTGGTAGGAAGTTATTTGACTACTTCTACCAGCTGGCATCTTTTCAGCCATTGCAGGGCATCCACCTCAGAGGTGAAGCCTTCAAACTCTACAGCCTGGCCGTACCATTCTTTCTGGCGGAGTTCGTCTGCATGCGCCATGGTCACTTCATCTTCGGCGTGGCCAGGGGTAAGCAGGTACGCCACGTAAATCAGGCGGTCTATTTGGTTGTGCAGGGTGGGGTAGAAGACCTGTTTCACCCATTTCATGTCTTTCTCTGACAAAGGGCCCCTGCTCCTGATGTCAAACAGCCAATAGCGGGCATTGGTCTCCTGGGCCAGGTCCAGCACCTGGGTATAGACTTCGCGCGGTTTTAACGCATACACAGGCTGGGGCCAGCGCAGAAACAGCACGTCCATGTCTGGTCGATGGGCTAAGGCAATAGCGTCTAAAAATGCTGGAGACATAAGCTTTTGGTAAAACGGAAACAAATCTACTAACAAAACCCACAACCTCTTCTTTTACCTATTTAAAAAATATTGAGCAGTGGTATATAGCCAACATCTATATTAAATAATAGTTCAGTGTATGGGCAGTATAGGCCAATCGCCTTAAAAACCAGTAGCTTTGCTTTCTAATACTTTTGACTGTGTCTACACCTTCTTTTTCTCCCGGGCCTGAACGCCATGACCCCTACGCGGTGTTGCGCCTACCCGAGTTCAGGCTTTTTGTCTCTGCCCGTTTCTGCATCACGCTGGCCATGCAAATACAGGCTGTGGTGGTAGGCTGGCAGATCTATGACATCACCAAAGACCCTTTCTCCCTGGGCTTGATTGGCCTAGCCGAGGCCGTTCCTTCCATCACCGTGGCTTTGTATGCCGGGCACGTAGCCGATATTATGCCCCGCAAGCGCATCATCATTACCGTATTGAGCGTGTTGCTTTTCTGCTCGCTGGCCTTGCTAGTGTACACCATGGGCATCGGCGAATTTCTGCGGATATGGGGCACCATGCCCATTTACAGCATTATTTTCCTGAGTGGCATTGCCCGGGGTTTCATGGGGCCGGCGGTGTTCTCTTTTATGCCCCAGTTGGTCAAGGATAAGAATTTGTACTCTAATGCCATTTCCTGGAGTAGTACTACCTGGCAGGCGGCTTCAGTGGCGGGTCCGGCATTGGGCGGCTTGCTCTATGCGTTTGGCGGGGTGACCATGGCTTTTTCTGTAGACGCGGCGCTGGTACTATTGGCTCTGGTCTTTTATGGTCTCATTGCCGGCAGGCCTTTGCCTGAAAGCCAAGGCCCCAAGCTTAACATCAAGGAGAGTCTGCAGACGGGGCTCAAGTTCGTGTTTGGCAACCAGATCATTTTAAGTGCACTGGCGCTGGATATGTTTGCAGTGCTGTTTGGCGGAGCCGTGATTCTGTTGCCAGTGTTTGCCTCAGACATTCTGGAAATCGGGCCGCAGGGGTTGGGTGCCTTGCGCTCGGCGCCGGCCATTGGCTCGGTGGGGATGGCCTTGTATCTGGCCCATCATCCCATCACCAAAGGAGCGGGCAAGAAAATGCTTTGGTGTGTGGCTGGGTTTGGGGCATGCATCATTGGGTTTGGCTTGTCTAGCTGGTTCTGGCTGTCTTTTGTTCTCTTGCTATTAAGTGGTTTGTTAGACAGCGTCTCTATGATCATCCGGTCTACGCTTATTCATACGTTCACGCCTGAGTACATGAAAGGACGCGTCTCATCCGTGAACAACATCTTTGTGGGCTCAAGCAATGAGATTGGCTCTTTTGAATCTGGTCTGGCCGCTAAGCTGATGGGCGTGGTGCCGTCTGTAGTGTTCGGCGGGACCATGACTATTCTCATTGTAAGCTTCACCGCTTGGAAAGCGGATCAGTTGAGGAAGCTTAGTTTCTGATAGCAGTTATGGGGAGGTAAAGGTCTTTTATGACAGACCGTTTTTGGCTTATTTTCTGGGAATTAGGTGAAAATGGTTTTCTAATTGTTAATTGCTGGTTGTTATAACACCTTGACAATACAGCCCGCCGTTGTTGGTGTTATCACCAACGACCAATAATGCCGTCTGAGTCGTCTTTCCCTTTGCAATCTGGTGTAAGAACTATCCGCCTCTACCTCCCAAACTTGTCTTCCCATCTTCCTTCATTCTTACTTTCTGCCCGGGTTTGTCACTTTTCTCCTTGATGAGAAAAGTAACCAAAAGAATCAAGAAGAAAAGAAACTCGCTGAACGCTCGGACAGTCTTTTCTTCGGATTCTGCACCTGGCTGGCGAGATTTGTTTCATAGTGAGCTTACGCCGCTGCCACTTTAAGCGTCATTGATTTCTCCCTCGTGAAAAGAGACTTAAATTGACCAGTCTCTTTTCCCTCGGTCAAGGGCCGGCGGACTGCGGTTGGAGAAGTTGCAATGCCTTCATCGCCCTTTGGGCGGGATAAAAGATTGACTCGCTACTCAGGAATTTTCCAGACCTCGTAGTGTGTGGAGCTCCTACGAGTGCCTTCTGGCGTTTTAGCCTATTTTCCAGAAAACAGCCCGAAAACGAAAACAGCCGCTTCTCCAAAAGAAAAGCGGCTGTTTTATTACTAGTTGACTCGAGACTCAGAACTCGCGACTCATCTAGAAGGATTTGATGATGTCTGTGAAGTCTCTTGATTTCAAGGAAGCGCCGCCAATCAAGCCGCCGTCCACGTCTGGTTGCGCGAACAGTTCTTTGGCGTTCCCTGGGTTGGCACTGCCGCCGTACAAGATGGTTTTGTTGAAGGCAGCTTCAGAATCAAACAGTCTAGACAGTTCTTCTCTGATATAGGCGTGCATGTCCTGCGCTTGCTGGCTGCTAGCCGTGCGTCCAGTGCCAATCGCCCAGATAGGCTCATAGGCAACTACAATCTGATCAAACTCTTCGTTGCTCAAGTGCGCAACGGTGTCGCGTAATTGCTGGCCTACGTACTCAAAATGCTTTTCAGACTCGCGTACTTCTAATGGCTCGCCGCAGCAGAAAATAGGCTTGATGCCTTGGCCCAAGGCGGCTTTCATTTTCTTCAATAGCAAATCTGCATCTTCATGGTGGTACTGACGGCGCTCAGAGTGACCTACCAATACATATTCTACACCCACAGACTGGAGCATAGAAGCAGAAACTTCGCCGGTATAGGCACCGCTCTCATGCGCGCTCACATCCTGCGCGGCCAAATGAATGCGGTCGTTGCCTTGAATCAACTTGCCAATGGACTGTAAAAACGGGAACGGAGGCGTGATGATCACTTCTACGTTGTCTGCAGTGACTTCATCCTTTACCATGTTCTCAATCTCGCTTACCAGCGCCAAGGCGTCTTGGTAAGTCTTGTTCATCTTCCAGTTGCCGGCAACAATGTTCTTTCTCATAGTTTCTTATGTGTAAATGGAAACGCCCTTCTTGCACAAAGGCGTTTTTAGGTTCTTTTCTGGAAATCAGGCCAAAAACGGCCTGCTCTCTTCAAGTGCTAAGTTAGTGATTTGTATAAAACTGCTGGCCTTAATACAAATGAAAAGCCTCTTGCACGCTTATAGTACAAGAGGCTTTTGAATAATGTTGGTTTTATTTTTAGCCTACTTTCTGGAAAACAGCCCGAAAACGAATTAAGAAATCAACTTCGGCTTCAAATATTTGGCCGTGTGGTTTTCCTCAGACAGTTTGGCCAAATCCTCCGGCGTACCTTCAAAGAGCAAGTGACCGCCGTTGGTACCACCTTCGGGGCCCAGGTCAATAATCCAATCCGCGCATTTGATGATGTCCATGTTGTGCTCAATGATGAGGACGGTGTTGCCGTTTTCTACCAACGCGTTCAGGGCGGTTAAGAGCTTGCTGATGTCATGGAAGTGAAGACCGGTGCTGGGCTCATCAAAGATGAACAGGATGTTGCCGTTATGTGGCGTGGCGCCTTTGGTCAGGAAAGACGCCAGCTTCACGCGCTGGGCTTCACCTCCTGATAAAGTATTGCTGGACTGACCCAACCGGATATAGCCCAAGCCCACGTCTTGCAGGGGCTTCAGTTTCTCCAGAATCTTAGGCTGGTCTTCAAAGAAAATCAAGCTGTCATCAATGGTCATGTCCAGTACCTGCGAGATGTTACGCTCGCGGTAGGTGATGTCCAGAATGTCTTGCTTGAATTTCTGCCCTTCGCAGGCCTCACAGGTCAGGTAGATATCGGCCATGAACTGCATCTCAATCTTCACCTGGCCTTCGCCTTGGCAGACTTCGCACCGACCGCCCTCAATGTTAAAGGAGAAGTGCGAAGGCTTGAACCCGCGCGCTTTGGCCAAAGGCTGGTCAGCGTACATGGTCCTGATGGCATCATAGGCCTTCACGTAGGTCACCGGGTTGGAACGCGACGACTTCCCGATGGGGTTCTGGTCCACAAACTCTACGTGGGCTACGCGGTTCATATCACCGGAAAGCTTGTCAAACTTACCCGTGGCATCTGCGTGCCCGCCCAAAGATTTGATTAGCGCCGGCGCCAGAATCTTCTTTATTAAAGTAGACTTACCCGAGCCGCTCACGCCCGTCACTACTGTCATCACATTCAGCGGGAACTTCGCGCTCACGTTCTTGAGGTTGTTCTCCCGAGCACCGTGCACCTCCACGCTGTTGCGCCAAGGACGGCGTTGCGCCGGAACCGGCACTTCCATGCGGCCGCTCAGGTAACGACCGGTGTAGGTATCGCTCTTGAGCAGTTCCTGGAACGTACCCTGGAATATGAGATTTCCGCCGCCAGAACCGGCCTCCGGGCCAATGTCCAAAACCTGGTCGGCTACTTCCATCATGCCTTCTTCGTGCTCTACCACAATCACAGTGTTGCCCATTTCTTGCAGGGAGCGCAACACGCCAATGAGTTGGTCGGCGTCCTTGGGGTGCAGGCCAATGCTGGGCTCATCCAGAATGTACATGGAACCCACCAAGGCGCTTCCCAAAGAGGTAGCCAGGTTGATGCGCTGGCTCTCGCCACCAGATAAAGTATTAGATAGTCTATTCAAAGTCAGATAACCCAAACCTACGCGCGTCAAATAGCTTAAGCGGTTGGTTACTTCAGTGACCAGTCTATCGGCGATGGCTTGGTCGTGCTCGCTTAATTGTAAGCCTTCAAAGAACTCCAGCGTTTTGGTCACGGGCATCAACACCAAGTCTGTGATGCTTTTGCCGTCTACCTTCACATAACCGGCGTCTTTGCGCAGACGTGAGCCTTTGCAATCTGGGCACACGGTACGGCCGCGGTAACGGGACAACAGCACGCGGTATTGAATCTTATGCGTCTGCCCTGAAATGTGCTTGAAGAATTCTGTTAGGCCGCCAAAGTACTTGTTGCCTTTCCAGAGGAGTTCCTGTTGTTCCTCGGTGAGCTCGTTGTAAGGACGGTGGATAGGGAAATCAAACCGGATGCCGTTTTTGACTAAAGGCTGCAACCACTCGTTCTGCTTTTCGGTGCGCCAGGGCGCGATGGCTCCTTCAAAGACCGTGAGGCTTTTGTCTGGGATGACCAAGTCTGGGTCAATGCCGAGGACGCTTCCCCAGCCTTCGCAGGTCTGGCAGGCGCCGTAGGGGTTGTTGAAGGAGAAGAAGTTGACGTTGGGCTCTTCAAACACCATTCCGTCCAGCTCAAAGCGGTTGGAGAAGACGCGCGTCTCGTCGCCAATGCGGACGTGACATTCGTCGTGGCCTTCATAGAACGCGGTCTGCACCGAGTCCGCCAAACGCATCTGTAGGCTTTCGTCTTCCTCGTCCTGCTTGATGACGGTGCGGTCAATGAGCACAAATACATCACCCTTGGGCTCTGGCTTGTCATCCCCAATGAGTTCTTCAATAAAGAAGGCCTCGCCGTTCAGCAACACCCTAGAATAGCCTTTCTGCAGGAGCAGGTCCAGTTCTTTGCTGAGCTTCCGGTCTTTAGTCTGCTGAAGAGGCGCCAGAATCATGATGCGCGTATCATTGGGCAGAGTCATAAGATTGTCCACCACGCTAGACACGGTATCTTTCTTCACTTCATTGCCAGATACCGGCGAAATGGTCTTGCCAATGCGGGCGTACAGGAGCTTGAGGTAATCGTAAATCTCGGTGCTGGTGCCCACGGTGGAACGGTTGTTCCTGATACTCACCTTCTGTTCAATGGCAATGGCCGGACTGATGCCCCGGATGTAATCCACGTCAGGCTTGTCCATGCGGCCCAGGAACTGGCGGGCATAGGAGCTAAGGCTCTCCACGTACATGCGCTGGCCTTCGGCGTAGAGGGTGTCAAACGCCAGGGAGGATTTACCGGAGCCCGAAAGGCCGGTCACCACAATGAACTGGTTGCGCGGCAGGGCCACGCTCAGGTTCTTTAAATTATGAACGCGGGCCCGCTTGATGATGATGTTCTCGCGGGCATCTAATGCGTCTATTTCTGAGTCTTGGATGAGATCTTCTGTCATAAGAATTTATAGCCTCTCTAGAACATGAACCGCGGCAGAATAATTCTGTTTACCGGCAATTAAACAGCCTGAGACTAAACCGCAAAGGTAGACATACGCATTGGCATTTAGAAGAGTCGCGCTAGCCTGCGTTTTTGGTCTGTTTTCTAGAAACCAAGCCAAAAACGAAATCAGAAACTTGCGCTAATTCTGTGTACTTTGTAACTTTCTAGACCAGTTTCTCATAAGAGAGTACTTGTCACATCATGTTTCACTTATAAATAAACACTACCATCATGGGAAGAGGAGATATCAAAAGCAAAAAAGGAAAGATCAGCAATGGCTCATTTGGCAACAGCCGTCCTAAGAAAGCGAAGAACGAATTGACCAAAGAAGCCAAGCTAGGCGGCAAGAAAGAGCCTAAAGCCCCAGTTGCCGCCGCTGAGTAAGCACCTGTTTTAAGCAAGAAAGAGCCCGCCCCCTGCAAAAGGGGCGGGCTCTTTCTTTTAGGAGCAGAATGAATGGGATTGGATTTGATTTTTCAGGATTGGGGAAGATGGTTGTTGAAGTTGCTGAAGAAGGAAATGCGTGGGAGACAAGGCAATGCCCTTGTCTCTACATCTACAATGCCACCCCCCTCATCCTAACCTTCTCCCTAAGGGAGAAGGAACTGCGGTACATCGTTTTTGGGCTATTTTCTGGGAAATAGGCTAAAAACGCTTCTATTGTTGGTTGTTAATTGTCAATTGCTGGTTGATACATCTACTAATGTAAACACCCCCATCCGCCCCCCTCAAGGGGAGAATCTACCACTTGGGACGGCATTGGTGTAGAACCTCGCTAGTGCAACACTCAAAAGGGAAATCTGCTTTTGGCAAAGGCCTTTGCTACTGGCACCTGATCCAGTCTTTCCGTCGAGTCGCCTAAGCAGGTTGCCTCCTCTGAACCAGACAGCGGTCACGACAAAGCAGAAACCATCCGCCAACTATCAAAGGTGCCACGCAGAGGAGGCAAGTTGGTACAGCGCGAGGCGGGAAGACGGGGCCCCGCGGCCGCGAGCGCTTAGCGGTGAGGATGAAACAAGGCGGCATAAGGGCACCGGAAGAAGCAGTCTTTCTCAGGGGTAGCCAAATGCGTGCACAAAAGCTCTTGCAGGAGGTAAACAGCGGCTGGGAAGGCTGTTGCAGTCGTTGGTGATAACACCAACAACGGCGAAATTACACAATCTTATGGGCGGAGACGCAGTTGTGGTCATTGGGAATATCACCAATGACGGCGGGCGGAGCTGGGTACGATACCATTCAAGAAAGTCAATCAACAATCATCAATCTACAAATCTCAAAACCCGGTTTTACCCTATTTTCCAGAAAATAAGCCAAAAACAGACGAGGATAAGCCGTATCTTCGTTTATTCTAATAATCTGGCCCTTACAGGTCAATTTTCACAGCACAATTCATGGATTATATTGAAGTAACGTTTACCAGCTCCCCAGACTACACAGACATCCTCATCGCAGAACTAGGCGAGCTGGGATATGACACCTTTCAGGAAACAGAGACCGGTTTTCAGGCCTACGCCCCAGAGGACCAATTCTCTGAAGAAGCCCTGCAGGAAGTGGTGGAGCGCTACAGCTTTGCCGGCAGCTTTCCTTATGAGGTAAAGCGCATTGCCAAGCAGAACTGGAACGAGGAGTGGGAAAAGAACTTTGAAGCCTTGCTCATCAGCAACCAAGTATCTGTTCGGGCAGATTTTCATCCCAAGCCAGAAGGCGTAAAGTATGACATTGTGATCACGCCTAAGATGTCTTTCGGGACGGGCCACCATGAAACTACCACGCTCATGATTGAGAACCAATTGACCATCAATCACGTAGGAACGCGCGTATTGGACATGGGTTGCGGCACCGGCATCCTGGCCATCATGGCCGAGCAGCTAGGCGCCCGCGAAGTGCTGGCTGTGGACATTGAGGACTGGACCGTAGAAAATGCCAAAGAGAACGCCGAGCGCAATGCCTGTAAAACCCTGGACGTGCGCCTAGGAGATGCCTCTGTTCTGGCAGGTGAGGCTCCCTTTGACATCATCCTGGCCAACATCAACCGCAACGTCTTGCTGGAGGACATGCCTGTCTACAGTGAACTATTAAAAGCGCAAGGACCGTTGGTGTTAAGTGGCTTCTACACAGAGGATTTGCCTATGTTGCAAGAAAAGGCACATGAGTGCAACCTCACGTTTGAGACCTCGCGCACTAAGAACAATTGGGTTTCCGCCATTTTCCGGAAGAACAATTAATATTTGAATATTTTCCCCTCTTCTTATGAAGCACTTTATTCTCTTTTTATTTCTGTTTCTGGTTGGGTTTGTGGGATATGGGCAGAGTTATAAGCTGTCTGTAGAAGACCCGCAACAGTTTTTGATAGACGCGCGCGCCGTGATGGCTGGTACCAAGAACGCTGCCGCCCTGGAGGTGGCCACGGGTTTGGAGACTGCCTGGAACAGCGGTAAGCTGAGCGCCGGCCAGAAAACCAAGGTCATGGAGCTGTCTCAGCAGATGCTCAAGAAGAAGATGAAGTCGCGCCCGCACTTTGAAAGTTTCTGGGGGGCGGTGGGCAGTGCCGTGAACGTGCACCAGTACAGCGGTGCCAACATGGACCAGTTCCTGACCGTGACCGAGCAGACCCTGCAAAAGCAAGACTTTAAAGTGTATGAGAAATACCTGAACACTGCGTACGCCTTCTTAGGTACCAAAACGCTGTACAAAGGCCCTACCAACGGTCTAAGAGTATTAAACGGGAGCTTCAGTTTTGAGTACCGCGAAGGTACCGCAGACGCAGGGTCAGATGCCGGTTGGGGAGAAGAACCTGTAGCAGAGAAACCTGTGGCCAAGCCAGCCACGCCAGCACCCGTGGCGGCGGCCAAACCTAAAACCCCCACCCCCGCAGCCAAGAAGCCAGCACCGGTTAAGAAAGTAGAAGATGACCCTTGGGCCAGTTGGGATCCGCCTAAAGCGGCCAAACCCGCCGAGGATGACCCTTGGGCCAGCTGGGACAAGCCTAAGAAAAAGGCTCCGGCCAAGAAGACAGCCAGCAAGCCTAAGACTACTACCACCACCAAGAAAGAAGAGCCTGAGCCCCTTAAGGAGGTGACGCAGCCAGAGCCTATGCGTTTTGCCTACACTGCTGCACCGCTACCAGAAATCAAAGGGCCGGTGGTGGTTTTAAAAGACGTGGATCTTTTACTGACGGCGCCGTTTGACTCTGTGACTATCAAGAAAACCTCAGGCGCGGTGTCTTTGGGCGGCGGCATGTTTGTGGGCAACGGCGGTACGTTCACGTGGAACAGTCTGGGCGGTGACGCTACGGCCACGTTCAAAGGAATAGCCATTGAGGTAGCCAAAGCCGGCTTTAAGGCAGAGGATGTGACCTTGAACTTCCCGGCGGTATTGGACAACAACATCCAGGGTAACTTAGAATACAAACTGGTGCGCACGCCGGCCAACGGACAGAAAGCCTATCCAAGGTTTATCTCGCATACCAATGACGCCAAGATCAAGCGGTTTGGCGCAGATGTGCAATACGTGGGTGGTATGTCCCTGCTGGGCAATAAACTCATGAGTGCCTCTCTAGATGAAAGTCCTTCTACCATCTGGGTGTCTCAGGGCCGCGAGAAGAAATTCAGGTCCTGGGCCCGCAACTATACCATCACAGACAGTTTAATCTCTGCGCCTGAGGCGGGCATTGCCATGTACCAGGGCAAAGACTCTATTGCTCACCCGGGGGTTCAGTTCAAGTACAACAAGAACTCTAAGCGCCTGTTGCTCATGAACCCAGACGGTCTGTACAAAACCACGCCGTATTCTAACTCTTACCACCAGATAGAGCTTACCTCTGAGATGGCGGTCTGGGATTTGCAGAAGCCGCAGATAGACTTCGGGATTGTGACGGCCAAAAACCAGGTGCCAGCCCAAATAGCGTCTAAAGAATACTTTACAGAAACCGTTTTTCAGCAGATCCAGAACATCTCTAACTTTCATCCGCTGTATTTGGTGGCGGGTTTTGCTCAAAAGAAGGGAGCCAAGGGGTTCCATATCTCTGAGATGATTGAGGAGTTTAAGATGAAGCCGGCCACCGCCCATGCCACGCTTAATACCTTGATGCAGGGCAATTTTGTGGACTATGACGTGGCCTCTGGTAACGTGCAGGTGCTGGACAAGGCGTTCCACTACGTAGAAGCCTCCCGCAACAAGAAGGACTTTGACTATTTGCAATTACAAGCTTTGTCTCCGGCGGGCAAAAATGCCTCTCTAGATTTAACCACCGGTGATTTGATCTTGCGCGGCGTTAAGAAGTTTCCGTTCAACGGCGACTCTACGGTCTATGCCATTCCAGACAGCCAGATAGTGCGCATCCAGAAGAACCGCAACATTGCGTTCAATGGCAAGGTAGTGTCTCCCAACTTCAGCTTTAAGGGCAAGGAGTTCTTTTTTGACTATGATGGCTTCTTTATCAACATGGCCAAGATTGACTCTACCATTGTCACTACCAAAGCCACCGACAAAGACGGCAAGCCCAAGCAGTCTAACTTTGCCATGGTTAGCCGTGGTGACAAAGGAACGGCCAAGTTGTACTTGAACCGTCCAGACAATAAATCTGGGAGAAAAAAGGTGCCTGGGTACCCGTCACTGGATGCCGTTTCTGGGGCTACGGTATACTTTAACAAGCCTGAGATTTTGGGTGGCGTGTATGACACCACCGTGTACTTTACGGTGCCTCCGTTCAAGATTGACAGCATGACCAGTTCCAAGGCCAGCGCCATCAGTTTTAACGGTACGTTCACCTCGGGCGGGATTTTCCCAGATTTTCCTACCAAACTGAGTGTGCAGCCAGATGGTACCTTGGGCTTTAGGTACATCATCCCGAAGGGTGGTTTTAACGCCTACGGCAACAAAGGCAAGTTCACAGACACCTTGACCATGGATGGCAAAGGCCTGCGCGGACGCGGTACCTTGTCTTACCAGACGGCTACCATGTACTCGACTAACTTTACCTTCTTTGTAGATTCTGCCCATACAGACAAAGGCGTAAAAGGAAGCTTTGTGGCCGGGTCTGTGGCCCAGGGATCTTACCCAAGTGGCAGCTTTAATGCGTTTACCATGCAATGGTGGCCTTACAAAGACACCTTAGAGGTAAGAACCAAGGGCAAGGACGTCATGAAGTTGTTTAATGACCGCTTCACTTACAAAGGCATGCTGGGCTTTACGCCGTCTGCCTTGTTTGGCGATGGCGTAGCAGAAAGCAAGGACGTGGCCATCAAGTCGCCGTTGTTTGTGTTCAAGAAAGGCTTGATTCATGGTAATAGAGCGTCCATGGAAATCAGCTCGGCAGATGCCAAACGCCCGGCCCTTTCTACCTATGACATCTTCCTGGACTTTTATTTAGACGAAGGCTACGCCAAATACGCGCCAGAACGCAAAGGCTTTGCCAGTACCGTGTTCCCGTTTGCGCAGTACAAGTCCTCACTGGGTGGCGGACGTTGGGATTTCAAAGAAAAGAAACTGACGCTGACCTCAGGGCAGGATGACAACACCTCTTACTTCTATTCCATGAAGCCGGGTGTAGACTCGCTAAGATTTAAGGCCACCGGCGCCGTATATGATCTAAGCAAATCTACCTTGTTGGCTACGGGCGTGCCGTACATTCCGGTAGGTGACAGCTACGTGATTCCGGACAGTAACCGGGTGAACATCCTGGAAAACGCCAAGCTCAAAACCTTTAAGAACGCAGGCTTGGCCATGGACTCCTTGCAGAAACACCACCAACTGGTGCGTGGCGAAATCCATATTGACAACAACCAAGCCTTGACGGGTAATGCCATCTATCAGTTCGCTAACGCCGCCACAGACAAGTACAACATCAAGTTCAACAACTTTGCCTGGAACGAGACCAGTGGTGACAAGAAGGACCGCAAGAAAGAAGAGGGCGCCAAACCATTCTTCCTGGCATCTGCCACGGTGAATGAGAAGGACACCTTGTACATTCTACCTAAAGTGCGGTACTATGGAGACGTCAAGCTCCATTCCAATAAGAAGCACATGGACTTTGACGGCCACGCTAAGCTCAGCTTTACCGGCATGGAGAAATCTGACTGGTTTCCCTACAAGCGTGAAGGCCTGAACCCAGAAGACGTGCGCCTGGAGATTTCCAAGCCAGCCTTGGCAGACGGTACTCCGCTTAAAACGGGTTTCCACATCAACAACGGTACGGGTAAAATCTACAACACCTTTGTGTCTCAGAAACAGGATCAAACCGATTTGGACGTGTTTGAAGTAGAAGGCTTCCTGTCCTTTGACAAAGAGACCAAGAGCTTTAAACTAGGCGATGAAGGTAGAGCCTACGGCAAGTCGTATACCGGTAACATGCTGCAATACAATGACGCTACCAAAAAGCTAACCTATGACGGTACCTTCAAGTTGATTGAGCCCACCAAAGGGTTTGCGTTGAAGGCCGCAGGAACAGGAAATGCCCGCACGGATAGTAGCTCTTATAACTTAAACACCTTCCTGGCCTTTGACTATGACATTCCGGCGCAGGCCCTTGAGAGCATGGGCAATACCTTGGCTAAGAATGTAGACGGTGCACCAGAAGCCATTGACCTCAATGATGCCACGCTGCCTTATAAGTTAGCTGCATTCTTAGGAGACAAGGGCGTAGAGGAGTTTAAGAAGCAGACCGCTGCTGGATACGTACCTTTCTCAAAGATTTCGCCTAAGTTGTTGCATAGCCTGGTCTTGAACCAAGTGCAGTTTAAATGGTCGCCTAAGACCAATGCCTGGTATAGCGTGGGTCCGTTGAGTTTGGCGGGCGTGGGCAAGAAAGACATCAACGCTAAGATTAATGGCTACATAGAAATTAAGCGCGGAGCCTCTGGTGACGCGGTGGCCATCTTCCTGGAGCCTACGCCATATGCGTGGTACTTCCTGAACTTCTATGAAGGCGCATTGGGATTGGCCTCCTCAGATGAAGGCTTTAATGGCATCATCTCAGACAAAGCCAAGGGCGGCGGGCCAGGCGCTGGGTCTTACAACTTTTATCCGGTAGAGCAGATTGAGAAGATGGAGTTTGTGAACTACTTCAGAAAGAACTACCTGGGCAAAGAGCCATTAAAGGCCGCGCCAGCGCAGCCGGTGTACAATACCTTTGACACCGCGCCAGAAGAAGAGACTAAAAAGTCTAAGAAGAAGAAAGGCAAGTCTGATGAGACCACAGATGCGGTTCCCTCAGGATTTGAGCCTGCTAAAACCCAGGAAGAAACTCCAGCTAAATCTAAGAAGGAGAAAAAGAAGAAGGACGCTGAGGCAGAACCTGCTCCAGACATTCCGTTGGCAGACCCTGTAACTGAGGATACTAAGAAAGACAAGAAGAAAAAGAAGAAGGACGAAGGCACTCCGCCACCAGACATCAACTAGGCGGGAAACTGAGTCCCCGTTTTTACCTTGTACAACTTTCTGCCGCTCAGGTAGTACTATACAGCATCCCGTTTTTGGCCTGATTTCTCAGAAATAGCCTAAAAACGGGATGCTGTATTTCGGGTCTAAGCCATGCAAGGGCTTGGGTAGTACAATGTGCTTTCTCTATATTTGGAGAATTATAGAACCACACACGTAGAAGATAGAGACCGTTGGGTCTGTGTTGACAAGAAGAAGCATGGAAGGACTGATTATAGGAGGGATGTTTTTGGCCGCGTATCTCATTGGGGCTTTGCCTACCGCCGTTTGGGTAGGGCAGGCGTACTATGGCATAGACGTGCGCGAACATGGCAGCGGCAACGCAGGCGCTACCAACACCTTTAGGGTACTGGGCAAAAAGCCGGGCGCGGTGGTGATGCTGGTAGATATTTTCAAAGGCTGGACGGCCACCTCGCTGGCGGGTTTCCTGCTTATTTTTGGGGCCATATCACCAGAACAAGTGGTGCTCTATAAAATACTCTTAGGCACGCTGGCCGTGATTGGGCACGTGTTTCCGGTATATGTGGGCTTTAAGGGCGGCAAAGGCGTAGCCACGCTTATGGGCATGGTGCTGGCTGTGCAGACAGACGTGGCGCTCATCTGCCTGGGTATTTTCATCATCGTGCTCATTGCCTTTAAATATGTGTCTTTGGGTTCTATGCTGGCGGCCATCGCGTTCCCCTTGCTGTTACTGTTACCCCAGTTTAAACCAGAAGAGCCGCTGTTAATGATCTTTGGCGTGTTGATTGCCCTTTTGGTCATCTTTACCCACCGCAAGAACATTACCCGACTGCTACAAGGGGTAGAGAGTAAGATTAGTTTTAGCGGGAAGAAATCCTGATGCATGTCCATATATAGATAAGACCAAAAGCCATTCTTTAGGAGAGAATGGCTTTTCTTTTTAATTTAAACCTTTGTTAACTACCTACTATGAAAGACTATATCCAGGAGAATAAAGACCGGTTCATTAATGAGTTGCTTGACTTGTTGCGCATTCCGTCTGTGAGCGCAGACCCGGCCTTTAAAGGCGATGTGCTCAAAGCCGCTGAGTTTTTAAAGCAGAAACTGCAGGAAGCCGGCGCCGACAACGCCCAATTGTTTGAGACCGCAGGCAACCCCATTGTCTACGCTGAGAAAATCATTGATCCCAGCCTGCCCACGGTGCTGGTGTATGGCCACTATGACGTGCAGCCCGCCGACCCGTATGAGCTTTGGGACTCGCCACCGTTTGAGCCGGTCATCAAAGACGAGAAGATTTACGCCCGCGGCGCCTGTGATGACAAAGGCCAGACCTACATGCACGTGAAGGCCTTTGAGACCATGATGCACCACAACCAGATGCCGTGCAACGTCAAGTTCATGATTGAAGGCGAAGAAGAAGTAGGCTCAGTGAACCTGGCCACCTTCGTGAAAGCCAACACTGAATTGCTCAAGTCTGATGTGATTGTGATTTCTGATACCGGTATGCTGGCCAATGACGTGCCTTCTGTAACCACCGGCTTACGCGGCTTGAGCTATCATGAGGTAGAGGTGACCGGCCCTAACCGCGACCTGCATTCAGGTCTGTATGGCGGTGCCGTGGCCAATCCCATCAACGTGCTGTGCAAGATGATTGCGTCTCTGCATGATGAGAACAACCACATTACCATTCCAGGCTTCTATGACAACGTAGAAGAGTTGAGCCAAGAAGAACGCGCCGAAATGGCCCGAGCACCCTTCAGCTTAGACAACTACAAAAAAGCACTAGATCTTTCTGACGTGCACGGCGAAGCCGGTTACAGCACTATGGAACGCAACTCTATTAGACCTACGCTAGACGTGAACGGCATCTGGGGCGGCTACACCGGCGAAGGCGCTAAAACCGTGATTCCTTCCAAGGCCTATGCCAAAATCTCTATGCGCTTGGTGCCGCACCAAACCGCAGATGAAATCACTGAACTGTTCCAGAAACATTTTGAGTCCATTGCACCGCCTAGCGTGAAAGTGGTGGTAAAACCTCACCACGGCGGTGAGCCAGTAGTGACGCCTACTACCAGTGCCGGCTACCAAGCGGCCGCAAAGGCCATGGAAGAAACCTTCGGGAAGAAACCGGTGCCTGTACGCAGCGGCGGAAGCATTCCTATTGTGGCTATGTTCAAGTCTGTGCTGGGCGTGGATACTGTATTGATGGGCTTCGGGTTGGACTCAGATGCTATTCACTCCCCTAATGAACACTACGGTATTTTCAATTTCATGAAAGGTATTGAGACCATTCCCGTGTTTTACAAGCACTTTGCGGAACTACAAAAATAGACGCAAGACATAAGACGCAAGATTAAAGACTTTTCTTGAAGGCTGCTTTAGCCTTGCATCTAGATGAATACCATTTTTAGCCTGTTTTGACCAAAACGGGCCAAAAACAAAAATCCCCGCCCTCCAGAAGAAGGCGGGGATTTTTTATACATGCACAAGTCCTGTGTCTTGCGTCTTATATCTTGTGTCTGCTAAAAGCTTATTTGCTCAGCGGAAAACCTACAGACAATTGGAAGACAGAATGGCGAGCATCTTTGAAATCGCCGCGGGCGGGAGAATCATCAGATAAGTCTGTGAAGGCGCCATTGTAGCGTAAGCCTAGGCTCACCCCACCCGAAGTGGCAAAACCTAAACCAGCCGCGTAACCTACCTCAAAGTCTGAGTAGCCTTCTTTGCTTTTCTCGCTGGTAGACCGCTCTTCTAGCTGGCCGTTTACATAGGTTTTAGTCTTGTCATTCACGTTGATGAGGTAAGACAACTGCGGACCCGCCTCAAAGAAAAATCCTCCGGCTTTTACTCTGGCCATCACTGGCACGTCTAGGTAATTGAAGTTAGCAGAACCCTCTTGGCGCGTTTCTGTGCCAAACAGAGATGTGGTTACCTGGTCATCATACTTAAAGCCTTTGTTAGAGTACAGGAACTCCGGCTGAATGGAAAACAATTCACTGATTACCGGAATGTTGGCATATAAACCGCCATGGAAGCCCAGCTTGTTGTTGAAACGGCTTTCGTCTTTTAGGTCGCCAGACAGGTTAGAATAGTTGGCGCCTGCTTTAATGCCAATGGTGGTCTGGGCTTGAGCTGCAAAAGATCCTACTACTGCAACTATAAGAATAAGTGCTTTTTTCATGGGTTTTACGTTGGGGTTGTTTAGTTGTAATTCTGACAAAGCCTTTTCCAAATCTTATGCCAGTTTTAGAGAATATGCAGGATTGGCAGGGGTATGACACACAGAAAGCCCTGCATAGCAAGGCTTTCTGTGTGAAAATAAACTTTTAGGGCTTCTTATTTGCGTGGAAAGGTAAAGCCAATAGTTGCCATAACTACAGAGTGACGTGCATTGGTCAACTCGTCTTCGTCTTCTTTGGCCAATGAGCTTATACCACCGTTGTACCGTACACCTAGGCTAAGACCATTGTTTAACTGGTAGCCAACGCCTGCGGCATAGCCAATCTCTAACTCAGAGAAGTCATCTTTGTTATAACGCTCAGTTGACTCATAGCTCTCATCGTTTACTTTAAACTCGCTGTTGTCTTTTACAGAAAGCAAGTAAGACAATTGAGGACCGGCTTCAAAGAACAAGCCACCAGCGTTCACTCTTAACAGCACTGGCAGATCCAGATAGCTGTAGTTCACGTCGCCTTTGATTTTGTAATCTGTACCGCCTACCGTGAATTTCTCATCACTATACTGGTAGCCTTTTTGTGAATACAATAATTCTGGTTGCAAGGACAGGAAACCGTCGCCAGAAAGGTCAAAGTTGGCGGTTAAGCCCCCTACAAAGCCAAATTTGTTTTTATACAGGTCTTCGTTCTCTAAATCTCCTGAAAGGTTGGAGTAGGTTACCCCGGCTTTTAAGCCAATACGTGGTCCAGACTGTGCGTTCGCGAAAGAAAAGGAAAGTGCGGCGGCTACAAATAATACAATCTTTTTCATAATCATGTTTGGTTTGTAAAAGTGAATAGACATGTCTGCCTACCCGTAATTGTGGGTGTTATACGACTACAACGTAAAAGGTTGTGCAAATTGTCTAAATAAGCGGTGTGCTTTTAAATTTAGCCCTCTGGAAAAAATCTAATACTTAACATAATCTGAGTAGCCTAAAAGTTGTCTGGATGTATGGTTGCGGTAAGTGATTGAGCCTCAGAATCCCTTAAGGTGCCTCTGGGGGAGGGCATAAAAAAAGGCCTGTCTAAGACAGGCCTTTTGGTGTATTATAGTAAGCAGATATTATCTGGTACCTAAGGTATAGCTCAAACCCAATTGGAAAACTGAGTTAGTGATCTTGTCAGCGTCATCATTGTCAATGATGCTGGTCAAGCCACCTTGGTAGCGTAGGCCAATGCCCAAGCCGCTTGCCAATTGGTAACCCAAGCCAGCCGCGTAGCCAAACTCAAATTTCTTGTAGTCGTCTGTTTCGCCTTCGCTTACAGATACCAGGTAACCCAAAGTAGGACCACCTTCAAAATACAAGCCACCAGCGTTTACTCTTACCATGATAGGTAAGTCAATGTAGCGCAGGCTTTGGTTGAAGTCATCATCACCCGCACCGCTCACGGCAAAGCCTTTGGTAGAGAACAAAAGCTCTGGACGGATAGACACCATCTCTGAAATGCCATAGTCCAGGAAGCCGCCCACGTGGAAACCAAACTGAGAGTCTAGCTCATCTGTTCCATCACCGCTAAGGGAGCTGTAGTTAACGCCGGCCTTCAAGCCCAATTTGATGCCTTCCTGCGCCTGAGCGGCAAATGAGAAAGACAGCATTGCTGCGAAAATGAATACTAATTTTTTCATAGTAGAAATTTTTAAAGTGTGAGACTCTTGTAAAGCTTTCGCTAAAGGTATTAAAATAATATAGATAATTAGCAGAAAGTGAATATAATTTAAGCAAATGGAGGTGGTATAACTTGTTGATAGCTAGTCATATCACCTCTATTTGCTTACTTAGAAAAGCGGTAGCTTACAGAAAACTGAACAACAGAGTTTTTAACCTTGCCATCATCATCATCTTCTGCAATGCTCGTGAAATCACCGTTGTAACGCAGGCCTAAGGCCAAGCCGTTAGACAACTCATAGCCAGCGCCTAATGCATATCCAAAGCCAACAGATCTTAATCCGTCAGTAGAAGAATCGCTTTCCTCTTCGCTTTCAGAAGTGCCATCTGCTGCTTTGTACGTTACTTTGGCAGTGCCTTTAGAGCTTAACAAGAAGGAGATTTGAGGACCAGCCTGGAAAAAGAAGTTACCTTGCTTGATGTGAGCCAATACCGGAACATCAATGTAGTTTAACTGTTGCGTCATTTCTATGGTGTATTTGTCTCCAGACTCAAACACGTTAGACTCAGACTCTTCCATCTTAAAGCCTTTGCCAGAGAAAAGAACCTCAGGACGGATGGAGAACATATCATTGACGCCGTAATCTGCATAACCGCCAATGTGGAAACCAAACTTTGGATCAATACCAGAAACATCATCTCCGGTGAGGGTGGCATAGTTCACACCAGCTTTCAATCCTAATTGAAGGCCACCAGTTTGAGCCTGAGCCATGGATACTGTGCACACAGCAACAACTAAAAGCAATAATTTTTTCATAATAATTGGGTAAGCTTAATTGTTAAAAGGGTTTAAGATGGAATTTAGAATGCTTTTTAAGCAATGATAAAAAGGTAAAAGCTTAGACAGGTATGTTACTGCTCAAGCGACTACTTTCTAAAAGACAAAGAAACATAGGTTTACCCCTATATACAAATCCTATATTTTTAAGCGGACAAAAAAACGGCTGGCGCCTTCTGCAATAGAAGGAACCAGCCGTTTTTGGCTTGTTTTCTTGAAAGTAGCTTAAAAACAGAAGTTTATCCTGCCCAGCCTTCGCGGTCCAGGCTGCGGTATTGAATGGCTTCTGCCAAATGCTCAATCTTGATGTTCTCTGACCCAGAAAGGTCGGCAATGGTGCGGCTCACTTTCAGGATGCGGTCATAAGCCCGGGCAGATAGTCCTAGTTTCTCCATGGCCGCTTTCAGGAGCAGACGGCCGGCCTCATTAATGGGGCAGAGGTCTTTCACCATCTGGGGCGGCATCATGGAGTTGGAATGGATCTCAGGAAAATCAGCGAAGCGCACGGCTTGCCATTGTCTGGCCCTCTCTACGCGCTCTCTAATGTCGCCACTGCTTTCGGTTTTGCGTACCTCGGTCATCTGGTCAAAAGAGACGGGTGTCACTTCTACGTGCAGGTCAATGCGGTCTAGCAAAGGCCCACTCACTTTGTTTAAATACCGCTGCACAATACCCGGCCCGCAGACGCATTCTTTCTCGGGGTGATTGTAGTATCCGCAAGGGCATGGGTTCATGCTGGCCACCAACATGAAGTTCGCCGGGAAATCAATGCTCACCTTGGCGCGGGAGATGGTAACCCTGCGTTCCTCTAAAGGTTGGCGCATCACCTCCAACACAGTGCGTTTGAACTCAGGCAACTCATCCAGAAACAAGACGCCGTTGTGGGCCAAAGAAATTTCGCCGGGCTGGGGATTGCCGCCACCACCCACTAGGGCCACATCTGAGATGGTATGGTGCGGCGCTCTGAACGGACGTTGCGCCAATAGTGACGCTTGTTTGCCCAATTTGCCTACTACCGAATGTATCTTAGTCGTCTCTAAGGCTTCATGCAAGGTGAGCGGTGGTAAGATAGAGGGCAAGCGTTTGGCCAACATGGTCTTACCAGCACCCGGCGGGCCGATCATAATCACGTTATGGCCACCAGCGGCGGCAATCTCCAAGGCGCGTTTGATGTTTTCCTGGCCCTGCACATCGGCAAAGTCTGCCGTGTATTGATGGACGGTGGCTTGGAAGATGTCTCTAGTGTCAATCTTTACTGGTTTAATCTCCAGATTATCATTCAAGAAATCAATGGCTTCTTTGAGCGTAGAGACGCCAATGACGTCTAAATTATTGACAATGGCGGCTTCTTGTGCATTTTGGATGGGAAGAATGATACCCTTAAACCCTTCCTTTCTAGCTTGGATGGCAATAGGCAAGACGCCTTTGATAGGGCGCAACTCACCACCCAAAGCCAGCTCGCCCATAATGACATACTCACTCAGGCGTTCAATGGCTAACTGGTCAGAGGCCGCTAAGATGCCCAAGGCAATGGGAAGGTCATACGCAGATCCTTCTTTGCGCACGTCTGCCGGGGCCATGTTGATGACCACTTTCTGGCGCGGCATGCGATACCCGTGGTGCTTGAGGGCCGATTCTATGCGTTGCTCACTTTCTTTGATGGCATTGTCTGGCAGGCCTACCAGAAAGTACTTGGTGCCGGGCGTTACGTTTACTTCAATGGTAATGGTGAAGGCATGGACGCCCTGCACCGCACTGCCAAAGGTTTTGACTAGCATAAGAGCAACAGATGATTTTTCAGTGATTTTATATTGAGAGGCCCAACATACGGAAAGCTCAATAAATTCCGAAGCTACCCAGGCAATTCTGTTTTTGGCGTATTTTCTGGAAAAGAAGCCAAAAATGGATAGTGCCTTGCCCGTGAAGATAGGTTTTTAACCCGGTTAGTAGAAAGCTCTCCCATTAGAATTAGCTCTATGCCTAAAACTCTTGGTTGAGAAAAAGTCTGGATACGGCTAAAGTCCTAGCGCAGACGCTCACAGGTCCTGCCGGATGCTACGAAGTCTTTTAAGCAGAGGCAGTTGCTGATGGCTGATCGTCAATTGATTTATCCGTTGGTGTAAACTCCCCCCTTCGCCCCCCCTCAAGGGGGGAGTCTGCGTTAAGCAAAAGCTTCTACTACCCACACCCAAATCCAGTCTTTCCGACGAGTCGCCTAAGCAGGTTGCCATATCTTAACCGGTCAGCGGTCATGCCACAGCATGAACCATCATTTACCCAAGGAAGCTTCTATGCAAAGAAGGCAAGCTGGTACAGCGCGAGGCGGGAAGACGGGGCCCCGCGGCCGCGAGCGCTTGGCGGAGAATATGAAACAAGGCAGCATAAGGGCACCGGATCAAGCAGTCTTTCTCAGGGTCAGCCAACGGAAGTGCACGAAACGAGGCGCCGAGGCAGTCTGGGCCGTTGGTGATAACACTAACAACGGTGAGGAGGGAAAGGCCAACGGAAGCGCACGGCGCAGAGAATTCACTTCCGCGCCATAGAAGGGGCACAAATCTAGTCAGAAAGGCAGACGACGGTCATTGGTGAGAATACCGACAACGAGGGAATATGGCCCGCAATCAAAACTTCGTTTTCCATCTACTTCCCAGAAAACAAACCAAAAACGACTTTACTCCATCTCCTTCTCCAAGAGCAGAATCAAAATATGAATCACCTTGATGTGGATTTCCTGAATTCTATCGGCGTAGCCGAAGTGGGGGACTCTTATCTCAACATCACTTACCGCCGCCAATTGCCCGCCGTCCTTGCCGGTAAGACTCACCACTTTGGCGCCTTTCTGCTTAGCGGCCTGAGCGGCTTTAAGGGCGTTGCCCGAGTTACCGCTGGTGCTAATGGCCAAGACCACGTCATTAGAATTTGCCAGGGCCTCTACGTAGCGGGAGAAGACGTACTCATAGCCGTAGTCATTGGACACGCAGCTCAAATGGCTGGGGTCTGAGATGGAAATGGCGGCCATGGGCGGCCGGTTCTCGCGGTAGCGTCCGGTCAGCTCCTCGGCGAAGTGCATGGCATCACACATGGAACCACCGTTGCCGCAGGACAGGATTTTGCCGCCACTCTTCAGACTTTGGGCCATTACTTGCGCTGCTGCCTCAATAGACGTGATGGTTTCTGGCTGGGCCAGAAAATTGGTTAAGACCTGTTGGGCTTCCTGAAGTTCAGCTATGATGGTTGATGCGTGTGTACTCATTTAGGGTAAGGGTCTCTCATGGTCAGGCAACGGACGCCACGTGTCATCTGCCGGATCATTCGGGTGAATGGTTGGCTGATGGGGCTGGCTGCTACCGGAGCGCATGTTCTGTTCTATCTCTATTTCTCTGCCCGAAGCGGTGGTCGTGCCAGTCTCGGTTCTTGGGTTTCTGGGCGTGATGGGCTCAGAAGAGGCCGCTTTTAGCCGTTGGTCAAACAACTGGGCCTTGGCTTCTGTCAATTGCCGGCGCTCCCGCTCCAAGCCTTTTTTTAAGGTGGCAATATACGCGTTTTCTACCAAGAGTAGGGTAAAGAGCAACAGCGCACCCACCCACAGCAAACTGTAATAGAAGGAGGCGTTGTCTGCCATGTCAAAGAGCATCACAAACTTAGACACGCTTAAAATGCGCAATAGAAACAGGAATGTGATGAGCAGATACACCATCACCAACACGTTGAGGACTTTTTTAACAGGTTCCATACTATATAGTCTTTACAAACATTAGAATCATTGAATATTCTCCTGTACGCAAAACCTGTAAAAACAAAGAACCGTTTTTGACCTCTTTTCTGGAAAGTAGGCTAAAAACGGTTCTTTGTTGGTTGCTGGCTGTTAAAATTCTACTTACATCTAACCTTGTACTCAATAGGGAAATACACTACAGAATCTTCACTATTGGCAAGGATGAACTTAATGCTTCCATCCATGGAGTTCGTTTGGATGCCGTCTTTTATAGGGTAACTGTTGTTGCAATTGGGCGCGGTAAACTCCAAGTGTCCTGTGAAGTCATTGGATTGGGGAATTTGCCGGTTGTCCACATAGAATTTGACATCCGAGTAGTTCCTTGTTTTTAGATTATCCCAATTCTTGATTTTAATCTCCGCTAAAAATCTGGTTTTCCCATCTACTACCTCCTTGGCAGGAATAACTTCAAATGCGAACTCTTCAGTCTGGCTCTCCTTTTTATTAGTGGAGCAAGAGAATAGTATAAGTAGTAATAAGGCATTTAACTGAGCTGTTTTCAAAGTCATACTGGTTGACAACTTATTAAGCATGTTGCATCTGTGTGAGTTTGAAATACAAGCCACCTTGCTGTACCAATGCCGCGTGGTTGCCGCGCTCTACAATACGGCCAGCTTGCAAGACAATGATCTCGTCTGCGTGCTGAATGGTGCTTAGACGGTGGGCAATGACCAGAGAGGTGCGGTTTTTCATGAGGTTGGTCAAGGCTTCCTGCACTAGTTTCTCAGACTCAGTGTCCAAGGCCGAGGTGGCTTCATCCATGATCAAGATGGGCGGGTTCTTTAAGATGGCGCGGGCAATGCTCAAGCGCTGGCGCTGACCACCCGAAAGTTTTCCGCCGCGATCTCCAATAATGGTCTGGTAACCGTCTGGAGATTGCATGATAAACTCATGGGCGTTGGCAATCTTGGCAGCGGCTATCACTTCGGCCTCAGTGGCGTCTGTCTTGTTAAAGGCGATGTTGTTGAAGATGGTGTCATTGAACAGGATAGACTCTTGTGTCACAATGCCCATCTGCTCTCTGATAGAATGCAGACTACAGTCGCGCAGGTCTACGCCGTCAATAGAGATGGTGCCTTCGGTGGGGTCATAAAAGCGCGGTAGCAAGTCAGCTAGCGTAGATTTTCCGCCGCCCGACGGACCTACCAAGGCAATGGTCTTTCCTTTCTCAATGGTCAAGTTGATGTCCTGCAAGATGGGCTCGGCACCGTATTTAAAGCCTACGTTTTTGAATTCTATGGACTGCGTGAAAGCCGGTAATGTCTTAGAATCTGACTTGTCTCTGATGAGCGGCTCAGTATCTATCAATTCCAACACGCGCTCCCCGGCCACCAATCCGCGCTGAATGTTGCTGAACGCATTAGACATGGCCTTCACCGGCGACAATACCTGTGAGAAGATGATGAGGTAGCCAATCAATTCAGAGGCCTCTAAGTCTGAGTTTCCGCCTAACACCAAAGAGCCGCCATAATATAAAATGCCTGCCACTACTGTGACTCCTAGAAATTCAGATACCGGCGAGGCCATGCCGCGTCTGTTAAAGATGGCCGTGGCTACGCGCGCGTACCAATTATTGCTCTGCTCAAATTTATGAATCACGTACGGCTGGGCATTGAATCCTTTGATGACCCGCATGCCGCCCAAGGTTTCGTCGATGATGCTCAAGATGGAGCCCAAGGCGTCTTGCCCGCTACTAGACTGCTTGCGTAGTTTCTTAGAAATCAAGGCGATGATGCCCCCCGAAATAGGCAAGACCAGCAAACTGAAAAACGTCATGCTAGGTGACAGGTAGAACAGCACCACAAAGTATCCAATGAGCAGAAACGGCTCCCTGAACAACACATTCAAGGTACTTACCACGGAATTCTCAACTTCCTGCACGTCATTGGTTAAAATGGACATGACGTGGCCTTTGCGCTGGTTAGAGAAGAAACCCAGTTGCAACTGCGTCAGTCGCTCATATACGGCCATGCGCAGGCGCTTAATCACTTTGGCCCGCACCACGCCTTCAATCCTAAGCCCCAGATACCTGAACACGTTGGCCAGAAAGACAGACCCGATCAAAATCAAGCAGATGAACTTCAAGGCTCCTAATTTGCCCTGCTCCTGAATGATACTCCCGAAGTTGTAGTAGAAGAATTGTTTGATGAACCCCAGTGTGAAGGAAAACTCAGGCTTGCGGGTCATTTGCGCGGCCTCAGCGGGCGTCACCTGGTCAAACAGCACCGACAAAAGCGGCATCAACAAGCTGAAGTTCATAATCCCGAACACCGTGGCCAGCAAAGTGGCAAGTGCGTACCAGGGAACATATTGATTAAAGGGCCTCGCAAAATTGAGGATGCGGAAATACGTTTTCATTGCCGCAAAGGTACGCTATAGCCTTGAAAGATAGCGCATACCCAAAACCTACCGTTTTTGGTGTATTTTGACCAAAACAGGCTGAAAACGATTGAGGTACTTTCTTGAAGTTATACTTATTAGAACAGGGTTTCGTCCCCCTTTGAAGGGGGTAGGGGGATGATTTACTCAGGCTGATGATATTCCCTTCTCTATTGTCTCCTATCTACTTCTCTTCTCCTCTTTGTCATCCTGAAAGGATCTTGTGGGCAAGCTGTAGTAGCGTTTACTAAAAGGGATTACGTGAGCTAAGCTATAAAAAGAAGTGCCCCGTTTCATTGCTAATGCCTGTCTAGTTTGCAACCAAGATCCTTTTAGGATGACAAAAAAAAGGGAGGTAGACCCAACGCTTATAACTCCAGACTCAGAACTCAACACTCGAGAGTCATCCCCCTACCCCTTTCAAAGCGGGACAAAACGCGTGAATATTGTAAATGATTTTTCATTTTTGGCCTGTTTCCTCCAAAACAGGCTAAAAACGAAAAGGCCTTCCATACTAGGTACAGAAGGCCTCGGCGTGAAAATTGAAAGCTAATTATTTAAAACTCATGTGTGCGTTGTGGAATATTCCATCTAAACGATATTGAGGAGAAAGAAGTTTTCTGATCATAGGCAGAATCTTCTGCATTGGCGCGTCTCACTACCTGCGTCACGTCCACAAACATGTTGTAGAGAATCTGGTAGGACAGGTTAAACTCGCCGTAAAACTGGTTGGTTTTTATGCCGCTGCCCACTTCAAAGCCGTAGTCTCCGGGACGCGTGTTGTAGGGTTTTAACACGTTGCCGCCGTAGTTGGGCTCTACTCTGTTGCCAAATTCATCTCTGGTAGTAGGCGGGTCTTGACCGTATTGCGTGGCAATGGCTTTGGCCACCATGGTCAATCTTGGAATGGGCTGGTACCGGATAATGCCAATAGCCTCTGCCAGGTTGGCGCCCATTGGGTGGGCCAATGGTTGTTGGTAATGTTGGTAGTTAGTGTAAGCCGCCTCGTGCTGATAAGTAAATGGGCGCACGTAGTTCAGCTCGCCCTGCAGATCCAAATTAGAAATCCCGAAGGCGTCAATGTACTTGGCGCCGCCTTGCAAGGCATATTTGTTGGCCCACCAGCCGTTACCCGCTTTGATTTCGCTTAGCAGGAACTCATCCAAGACCAATTGGCCGTATAGTTGCACGCGGTTGAGGATGTTCCATTTGGCGTCCATGCCCAGCAAGGCGTTGTCTGATGAACCTAGGCCTTGTTCTACGGCGCGGTAGAAGATGAGCGGGTTTAGGTACTGCAGCTCAAACCGGCCTTTGTCCCGCCCGAAGATGGTAGACTCAAACACGCCAATGTTTAGGTTGGGCAGCAGGTTTACGCTTAAATGGTGCAGGGTCATGTACTTTTTAGGGTACAGTTGATCAGAGCGCTCATGATCGGCGTTGAGTTCTGCGTAGAGGTTGGTGTACTGTAGTTTCCAGACCTGGGTCTGCAACTTAAGAAAGAAATAAGGTGCCGAGTAGTCAGACAGTATTAAGGAGCGATGCCCGTTCCCGATGAAGTTACGGTCATGGCCCAGCATGGCGGTGATGTGCTTGGTAGCGGCGTACCGGATGTAGCCACGGGCGGTGAAGAAGTCATAGCCATCGCCTTTAAAATCCTTCCAGTAGCCTTCATGCGGCACAATGGTGTCGCGCACAATGCGGTTGTTCACGTAGCCCGGAAACTTGACCTGATTATCCGTCAGGAAGGTGTAAAAGCCCAATTTTTCATCTAGCGCACCTTCTACCTGAATACCGCGGGTGTTCACGTAGCGCAGGCCATCCGTCTCATTGTCGGTACCGGCCTGTAAGCCAATTACTGGGTTTACTCTCAGTGTGAACTCAGGGCTCTCGTAGTGGTAGAAATCGGTTTTGTTCTCGAAGAAGTGGTTGAGAATGCTCCTGCGGCTGGCGTTGTCACGGTCGTAGCGCGTGTAGTTCCAGTTGTCGTTGAGCAGGTAGTTGACGTTGTACTCATCTGCCGGCGACTGCTGGTTCATGTCCTGGTCGGCGGTTTCGGCGAGCTTAGCCACGCGCATGCGGCCGTACGGTTTAAAAGACGTGTGCAGGCCCTCGGTGTTGTACTTGATGTGGTACCGATCAATGAGGCGGTAAACGTCAGGGTTCAAAGGCACCTCGGCGTCCTGCGCCCAAGCGGGGCTGGATACTGTGGCTGTTACCGCGAAAAGTAGGAGGAAGTATAAATATCTCATTTATTGAATATATGGACAGGCGAAGGTACTAAATTTTGTGCGTGTACTCTTAAACCGTCCCATAGGTTGTGTACTTGTAAGAGGCAATAGCAGGGATAGTCGTTTTTGGCCTCTTTTCCGGAAAACAGGCCAAAAACCGTATCTTGCTCCTGCATGATTCAACTGCTGTCACACCAAGAAATTGACGTTGCCCAATGGGAGGCCTGCCTAGCTTCCTGTCCGCAGCCCTTGGTGTACGCGCACGCTTGGTACCTGAACATGGTGACCAAAAATTCCTGGCAGGCGCTGGTAGAAATCAAAGATGGTAAGTATGTGTCTGTCTTGCCGGTGGCCATTAAAAAATGGATAGGGCAGAAGCAGGTGTACCAACCACTGTTCACGCAGCAACTAGGATTATTTACTACTGAAGAAAGTAGCCATACAACAGTTGTGGAATATCTGGAGGCGTTGGCGCAACACTTCCAACAACTGCAGTACCAACTGCCAGCCTCAGAAAGCTTTTCACTACCAAATCAAGCCAGTTGGCAGATGCGGCCTAGGCCTAACTATGAATTGCCTTTGGCCGCTCCTTATGAAGTTCTTTACAAGGGTTATTCTCAAAACCTGAAGAGAAGCCTGAAGAAAGCGGCGCAAGCTGGATTAGTACCTGTATTAGTGTCGTCACCAGAGGCCGTCATTCGCTTATTCACCCAGACCAAGGGCAAGGAATTGCCCAGTCTGCAATCTCGGCATTACGCCATCCTGCAGAAACTTACGGCAGAAACTCAAAAGCATGGAGTAGGCGAAGTCTGGGAAATACGAAAGTCGGGTGAATTGGTGACAGGGGCTATTATCTTAAGGGACGCTCACAGAATCACGTTTTTGTTTGGGGCTAGTTCTGCGCAGGGGAGAAAGCTGGGAGCGATGGGCTTTTTATTAAACTACTTAATTGAGCAGGCATCCAACCAACACATCATTTTTGATTTTGAGGGAAGTGAAGTGCCAGGGGTGGCTAATTTCTACGCGGGTTTTGGTGCAGAGCCAGTCTCTTACCTATCTTTAAGCTTCCAACGTTCAAACACAAGCCCGTCATGGACCAGAACCGTCTTCACATCCTTAGCCAAACGCCTTCCATAGCCAACCATTTCATCTCTGAGTTGCGGGACGTGACCATTCAGACGGACACCATGCGGTTTAGAAAGAATCTGGAGCGCCTAGCCGAGGTGATGGCTTACCGCATTTCTGAAACGTTGCAATTTGCGCCGCAGACCATTCAAACGCCTTTGGCGCAGACACAGCAAACCTTGTTGCAGGAGTTTCCGGTGCTGGCCACTGTCTTGCGCGCAGGCTTGCCGTTCCATCAGGGTTTTCTCAACTATTTTGACCGTTCTAACTGTGCGTTTGTGGCCGCATACCGGGTAGAGGGTGGTAGAGAGTTAACCGTGCACGTAGATTATCTGGCCGCGCCAGACTTGCAGGACCAAGTCTTAGTTCTAGTTGACCCGATGCTGGCCACCGGCAAATCTCTGGTGCAAACTTACAACGCTTTGTTGCGTTTCGGTACGCCTAAGCGCTTTATCATTGCCGCCGCCATTGCCAGCCCCGAAGGCGTAGAGTTCCTGCACCAAGAGCTACCCAACGTAGAAATCTGGGTAGGTGCCTTGGATGAGAAACTGGACGAACATTCTTACATAGTGCCGGGCCTAGGCGATGCCGGCGATTTGGCTTTTGGTGCTAAAAAGTAGAATAATCCAATACAGAAATATTTTAGTGGGTAATTTGCTAGTTTAGAAGGGTTTAATTTATATTTGAACGCTTTGAACTAGCAATGCACTTAATCTTCTCATGTGGTGTTCGTATACCTGAATGAGTTGTTTCTTTAGTACTACTGGGGGGTAGTTGATTTATGATTGCGGCATTTGTAAAATATATCTCTGTCTTCTTGTTGAGCTCCGTCAAATTCTTGGGCGGACCGGTGGCCGGGGTCACCATGGGCCTCTCTTTTGGAGCTACTCTTGCTTTGACCGTGGCCGGCATGATGACCAGCGTGTTTCTGTTCTCTGTGATTGGCAACGCCGTGCATAACCGCTACGTGGCCCGCCAGCGCCTCAAGAACAAGCCTATGTTCAGCAAAAAGAACCGCCGCATTGTCACCGTCTGGAAACGTACCGGCATGTGGGGCATCGCCTTTTTAACCCCCATCTTACTCAGCCCAATTGTAGGCACCGTCTTAGCTACCGTGCTAGGCGTCTCGCAAGGCCGAATCCTTTTTCACATGCTTTGGAGCGCCGTTTTCTGGGGATTCGCGATTACCCTCACCATGTTTGAGCTAAGCCATCTGCCGTTCCTGCAGTTTCTGCATAAGTAAATGGTAGGCCAAATTTTAAATAGCTAATGGCAATCAATAAAGATGAATTCTGGGATGAAAATTACTATAACCATCCTCCCTTGACACATGACATGATTTCTACTGCGGAGAAAATGTTGAATGTAAAGTTGCCCAATCTTCTAATTGAACTACTGAACATACAGAATGGCGGATACACTAAGGGATTTGCCTTTCCGATGATAGAAAAAACAACTTGGGCAGAGAATCATGTGCCATTATCAGAACTTTTTGGGATAGTGACAGATGAATCCATAGAAACGGCTCAAAATATTCTTTCTTCTCATTATATGACTGAAGAATGGGGTTTGCCTGAAAAGCAAGTTCTTTTAACAGGAGACGGACATTGGTGGATTACCCTTGACTATAGAAAAAGCAGTATTCCTTCTGTAAGGTGGATTGATGTGGAATGTGGGGAAGATATTCATGTAGCCCACTCATTTGAAGATTTTATGAATGGTCTGGTTTCTGAAGACGTATTTGAATAAGAATAAATAAGTAAATACTGTTTGCAAGATAATGGTTTATAAAAACGAAAAAGCCGCCTAGAGAAATCTAGGCGGCTTTTTCGTTTTTAGGCTGTTTTCACCAAAAGAGGCCAAAAACGATTGCTTCAACAATCAACAATTAACTATCGTCTCTTACTGCTTTTGCGCTTGCTGGCCCCACCTGACTTGGTTTTCTTCCAGCCGGCTTTCTTTTGGTCTCTCACTTTGGCGCCTTTGCCAATGTTCTCGCCGTGGGTGAAGGCTTTTTTCTCATGGAACGCGCCTTTAAAGTCTGGGTCGGCTTGGCGTTTGTGATGGTCTAGCTCGCGGTCAATTTCCTGTTTCTCCTCAAACGGCGTTTCATAGATGTGTACTTCCTCGGGCATAGACGCCATAGGAATCTGCATCTTAATCAGCTTCTCAATGCGCTGGATGTGGTGCATCTCGGCCTCATTGGCAAACGTGATAGACGCGCCTTTCTGCTCGGCTCTACCCGTACGCCCGATGCGGTGCACGTAGTCTTCATAGATAATAGGCACGTCAAAATTAATCACGTGGCTCACGTCATTGATGTCAATACCGCGGGCGGCCACGTCTGTGGCAACCAGGTAACGGACCTCGCCAGCTCTGAAGGTTTCAACAGCATTAATGCGCGTGTTCTGGCCTTTGTTGCCGTGCACTACGCGTACGCCGCCATCGCCTTTGCGGTCCAGGAAGGAGGTGATGTTGTCTGCGTTGGCTTTACTACGCGTGAAAATCATGACGCGGTTAAACGTTTCGCGGTCTTGGAACAGATGCTCCAGCAAAGCAATCTTGGTGCGTAGGTTGGGAACCTGGTACAAGACCTGCGTCACTGTTTCTACCGGCGTGGCCTGCGGGGTCACAGCCACTATCATCGGGAATTCAAGGAACTCCTCAGAGAGAATGTGCACGCGCTCATGCATGGTAGCCGAGAACAGCAGGTTCTGGCGCTTGCGCGGAATAATTTCCAGAATCTGGCGTATCTGCGGCATAAAGCCCATGTCCATCATCTTGTCGGCCTCGTCCAGTACCAGCGTCTTGAGTTCTTTGAGCACCAACTCGCCTTTGCGGTAGATGTCCATGAGTCGGCCTGGGGTGGCGACCAATAAATCTACCCCAGCCTGAATGCGCTCTATCTGTTGCTTTGGTCCTACGCCGCCGTAAATGCCCACCGTCCTGATGTCTGTGTACACGCTCAGGTTTTTGATGTGCTCTTCTATCTGGATGACCAGCTCGCGGGTAGGCGCTAGAATCAACGCACGTGGGTGTTTGCCCTGCGCGTATTTCACTTTCATGAGCAATGGCAACGTGTAGGCGGCGGTTTTACCGGTACCGGTTTGCGCAATGCCCATCACGTCATGACCTGCCAAGGCCAAGGGGATGGTCTGTACCTGCACCGGCGTAGGCTTGTTAAAACCCTGCTCGGCCACGGCGTTCAGTAATTGCTTGTTCAGCTTGAAATCCTCGAAGCTAGGCACTTCCTCCTCTTCCTCTTGCGCTGGGGTTTCCTCGGTTTCTTCTCCCTCCAGGGAAAGTCCTTCTGACGGCACATTCTCCTGCTGGGCGTTTATATTCTCGTCCTGCTCAGGGGCAGAATTCTTGTTCTCTTCTTCTATCATCAATGCAAAGGTACGGATTTGAATTTTGATGTCTCTGACTTAGTGAATGATGGACTGATTGGATGATTGAGAGAATGGCGAATGGAGTTTCTACCATACCACGTAGCGTCTAGAGGTCTTATAATTTATTATACTCCGTTTTTGGCCTGATTTCCAGAAAATAGGCTAAAAATGACTTTGACTACTCCTTTGTGAGAATTGCGTATATTTAATGGCTAATCAAGTTTCTAAATGGAGAAGGTTGTAAAAATAGGTACGCTACGGGAGCAAGCGTCTGACTTTCATTATTGGAAGGACAAATCTCCTTTGGAACGGCTTGCGGCCTTAGAGCAACTGAGGCAACAGTACATTCAATTCAGAAAAGATGCTCAGCCAAGACTTCAGCGAGTTTGTCGCGTTATTAAATCAGCATAAGGTTGAGTATCTGATTGTAGGCGGTTATGCAGTTACAGTGCACGGTTACCCAAGATATACTGGTGACTTGGATGTCTGGATTAACTCAGAAGAAGACACGGCTACCAAAGTGATGCAAGTGCTGGAGGAATTTGGCTTCGGGGCGTTAGGTCTACAGAAGCAAGATTTTTTAGAGCCTGAAGCCGTGGTGCAACTGGGGTATCCTCCTGTTAGAATAGACATTCTCACTTATATTGATGGCGTTACGTTTGCAGAATGCTATCCTCAGAAAGTAGTTCTGGACATTGAAGGACTGTCAGTTAATTTTATTAGCCTGCCAGATTTATTGAAAAACAAGAAAAGCTCCGGCAGGACCAGAGACTTGAATGATTTGGAAAATCTATCTGAATAAAAGAGGGCGTCTGCTATCTTAGCAACATGAACAGCATCCTCATCAAAAACGCCCGCCTGGTCAATGAAGGCCAAATCCAGGAAACAGATGTCTTCGTCAAAAACGGTCTTATCTCGCGCATTGGCCAAAACCTGAATGAGGTGGCAGATACGGTCATTGACGCCCGTGGACAATACCTCATGCCCGGTAGTATTGATGACCAGGTGCATTTCCGGGATCCGGGCCTTACGCACAAGGGTGATTTGTACTCAGAGCCTAGAGCGGCGGTGGCGGGCGGCGTGACTACGTTCATGGAGATGCCGAATACCGTGCCCAATGCCACCACGCAACAGCTGTTGCAGGACAAGTATGACACCGCGGCGCAGAAGTCCTTGGCCAACTACTCCTTCTTTATGGGCGGCACCAATGACAACCTGGAGGAAATCCTGAAAACCGATACGCGCTCTGTCTGCGGAATTAAGCTGTTCATGGGCTCTAGCACCGGCAACATGCTGGTAGACAATGTGCACACGCTAGAAGAGATTTTCAAGCAGAGCCCCATGCTCATTGCCACCCACTGCGAGGATGAGGCCACCATCAGAGCCAACACCCAGCGCTTTGTAGAGCAGTACGGCGAAGAAAACATTCCCATGAGTGCGCACCCTTTAATTAGAAGCGTGGAGGCCTGTTACAAATCCTCCAGCATGGCGGTGGAGCTGGCCAAAAAGCACAACACGCGTCTGCACATCCTGCACATCAGTACAGAAGAGGAGCTGGCCTTGTTCGCGAATGACGTGCCTCTGGAGCAGAAGCGCATCACCGCCGAGGTCTGCGTGCATCATCTCTGGTTTGACGCTAGCCAATATGACACGCTGGGTTCGCAGATTAAATGTAATCCCGCCATCAAAGAAGCCCGTCACAAACAGGCGCTGTTCCAAGGCTTGCTAGACAACAGACTAGACATCATTGCCACCGACCATGCCCCGCACACCTGGGAAGAGAAGCAGGCCGGTACCTATAAAGGAGCGCCCTCGGGATTGCCGTTGGTACAGCATTCCTTGCAAGTGATGCTGGCCTTTTACCAACAGGGCAAGATTTCTCTGGAGCGCATAGTGGAGAAAATGTGCCATGCCCCGGCCATCTGCTTCCAGGTAGAGAAACGCGGTTTCGTGCGCGAAGGCTACTGGGCCGACTTGATCTTGGTAGACTTAGAGCAGAACTTTACGGTAGCCAAAGACAATGTCCTGTACAAATGCGGTTGGTCTCCTTTAGAAGGCCAGACCCTGCCAGGCGTGGTGACGCATACCATTGTCTCTGGGCACCTGGCTTACAAGGATGGGGCTTTTGATGAGAGTAAAAAAGGGGAGCGGGTGTTGTTTAGTAGGTAGGCTGAATTAATAAATATGAGGAATTTACTTAGTATGGCACTCATAGGATTTGTTACTTCTTGCACAAGTGCCTCCAAACAGAATGATGAACTGAGTGAGTTCTACTTTCCCCATAAGGAAGGGATTAATAATGACGGAGGACATTTGACTTCTTTCTCAGAATCCCGCATGGTGGAAAATGGAGGCACCTATAGAATCAAGGTATTCTTGGCGAACCGTGACAAAGTATATGATGGGAAAGTCACAGAGCCTATTATCAAATATAAATTAAAGGATTTCACAACTTGGAGTGATGTACGTGAAAACGGCATCTCTGCCAAGGTTATAGATGATACCGCATATTTAAAATTCACCGTTAAGGATGATAAATTAAAAAAAGAGCAAATTAAGATTGAGACGTTATATTTTTCTATAATAATTCCTAGACCGAACGGTGATACTGTATTTTCTCATGCAAATGAATACGCTATTAAAGGAAAATAGCATCAGGCTGTAATTGAGTAATATCCGCTTGAGTCAGAGACTTTTGAAGGAGCTTGTAAAGGCGCTTATCACAACTTTTAGGAAAAATTTAAGTAAAATACTTGCGTTGAATAGCCAAAGGCGCTACTTTTGCTCTCCAATTACACGGTGGTCGTAGTTCAGCTGGTTAGAGCACCAGATTGTGATTCTGGAAGTCGTGGGTTCGAACCCCATCGATCACCCAAAAAGCCCCTGAGAAATCAGGGGCTTTTTTTGTTTTTGGCCTGTTTTCCAGAAATTAGCCTAAAAACGAAGCTTGGACAGTTGAAAGCACCTTGACGACAAACTGTATTAAAGGTAAGTTTGCGCTTTTCTAACTGTCCCACAAGATCCTTTCAGGATGACAGAAAGGAGAGGTTGTTGAGTAATTCGTGCTACGTGATACCTGCTACTTGATACAGGTTTCACATAAATAAAAAAATATGAGTCTATTGGTGATTGGATCCGTGGCGTTTGATGCCCTGGAAACCCCCTTCGGAAAGCGTGACAAAATCATTGGCGGTGCCGGAACGTTCATTTCTCTGTCGGCGGCTAACTTTGTGAAACCAGTGAACCTGGTGTCTGTGGTGGGTGGTGACTTCTTAAAGTCAGACATTGCCATGATGCAGGGCAAAGGCATCAACACAGACGGTCTGCAGATCAAAGAGAATGAGAAGTCGTTCTTCTGGTCGGGCCGTTACTTCAATGATATGAACAGCCGCGAGACACTGGCCACTGAGCTGAACGTGCTAGGCGATTTTGACCCGATCATCCCGGAGAGCTACCAAGACTGTAAGTACTTGATGCTGGGCAATCTGGCTCCGCAGGTACAGCGCCAGGTGATTGAGCGCCTGACCAACCGCCCTAAGCTGGTGGTGATGGACACCATGAACTTCTGGATGGACATTGCCTATGATGACTTGATCCAGACCATTGGTATGGTGGATGTGTTGAGCATCAATGATGAAGAAGCCCGCCAGTTGAGTAAAGAATATTCTCTGGTGAAAGCGGCCAAGAAGATCATGGCCATGGGACCAAAGTATTTGATCATCAAGAAAGGCGAGCACGGGGCCTTGCTGTTCCACCAGGATGAGATTTTCTACGCGCCAGCCTTGCCGTTAGAAGAAGTGTTTGACCCAACCGGCGCTGGTGACACGTTTGCCGGTGGTTTCATTGGCTATCTGGCTAGCACAGATGACATCAGCTTTGACAACATGAAGCGCGCCGTAATTCATGGTTCGGCTATGGCGTCTTTCTGCGTGGAGCAGTTTGGCACTGAGCGCCTGGTAGATTTGAAGGAAAAAGAGCTAGCAGAGCGCGTGGCGCAGTTTGCCAAGTTGGTGAACTTCTAAGAAGAGTAAGCACCGTTTTTGGTCTGTTTTCCAGAAAATAGCCTGAAAATGAGATGAAGGATAAAGAGAGAGGCCACTGATGATTTTTCGGTGGCCTCCCTCTTTATGTGAAAACCAGAAGCGTTGGTTTAGCTTAGATTCAAGATAAAAGTCCATCTTTGTTTTTAAGGATTTCGCCGGAGGGCAAAGCGTCTACAAACATGAAAACCAAAGGTCATGAGTAAGAAGAATGATGAGGCTTTTGCCATTGTGATGGGGGCCATTATCTTCCTGGCGCTAGAGGTGCTGGTATATTACGGGCTGGTGACCTGGCTGATTCCTACAGATCCAGAAGTGGAGGCGGCCGGCGGGGCCGTGGTACGCAACTGGAACAAGGTGATGTACTTTATTCTGGCCTATATGGGGATCTTGATTACTGTCTTGCTGGTGGCCAGTTCTATGGTGCCGCGTCCTTTCAGGCGCCATGTCATGTTCTGGTTCTATCTTTCTCTGCCCACCATGCTGGTGATGTTATTTGTAGCTTTCAACTAAGGCGAGGCATACTTTTCTGCTAACCCTGCGTATAGTAGGGTACATTTAACTAAAAGGAGGTTTTATGAGCAGCAATAAAAAGAACGATAGCAATATGCACGGCGAACATGACGCCATTGCCAAAGGGAAGGAAGATCAGTCCAACCAACATGACAGCAAGAAATTTGACCCAACCGGCAAAACGCAAAACGATCCGGTAGACAAAGGCTTGCAGGAAGATGACACCAAAGTGCAGAATCCTAACCGCAACCTGGCCAAAGGAGGCAACCCCAGCCGCGAAGACATTCCTAAGGGATATGGCAATGACGGTAACCGTCCGCGTAGCAACCCAAGTGACAACCAACAAGACAGAGGCAAATAAGCCGTACACTTGTTAAGCAATAGAAAAGGCCACCTGTTATGGGTGGCCTTTTCGTTTTTGGGCTGTTTTCCAGAAATCAGCCTAAAAACGGCATATGGACTGTTGGTAGTTGTCTAAAACTCTTGCTTCAGCCAGGCTTTGAAGTTTTCCTTTTGAGGCGGCGAGGCTTCTGGGTTGCGGGTCACTTTGTACTGGGGCAAATGAATTTCGCCGTCTGGTTGGAGGGTCACGGTCATCAGTTTCTTCTGCCTGAACAAGGTGAACTCTACTTTCTCTTCTTGGGCAAGTAAAGCCTGTAGGTTCAGATTCTCCAGTTTTCTGCTGTTCAAAGCGATAAGCTCATCGTCTACAGAGAAAACCTTGGCCGCAGGCGAGTCTGGCGCAACGTAGCCCACGGTGAGCGTTGGGGTAGGCGCCAATCTAAAGCCATAGCGGGATTCATGGAGCAAGGCCGAGGGCAATTTCTGCAATTGACAGCCCACATACTCTAGAGCGGGCGCCAGCCACTTCTCAAAAGGCACCGTCCCAAAGATCATCTCTTGAAAATAAGTCTGTAGCGACACTCCTGCCACCTGTTCAGCCAGGGTCTGGTAATCTTCTTCTGTATACCCAATGCCTTTCTGACCGAACTCTTCCCATAGGCGGCGCATGACCTGGTCCAAGGACTGGGCGTTGTTGGTGGCTTTGCTTATTTCTATGTCTAAGATCAGCGCGGCAATACAGCCTTTGTGGTAGATGCTCACCTTGCGGTCTGGGATGCCGGGCTTGTAGCCGTCCAGCCAGGTGTCAAAAGAAGAATCTGCCACAGAAAGGCTTTTTTCGCCTTGGTCGGCGGTGTGGCGTTTGATGACGGTACCTAGTTCTGCAAAGTATTGGTCGGGGGTAAATACACCGCTTCTGGCTAGCAGGTAGTCGCCGTAGTAGGTGGTGACGCCTTCGGCCACATAACCGGTCCTAAAGTAATTCTCCTGGGTGAAGTCATATGGCGACATCTCCTGGGGGCGGATTTGCTTGATGTTCCACGTGTGGAAGAGCTCGTGACAGCTCACGCCCAACAGCTCCTTGTACAGCGCCGGGCTCATCAAAGCCTCTGAAGGTCCCAGCGTGATGACCGTGGAGTTCAAGTGCTCTACGCCGTGGTAATGCTGATAGGGCAGAATGATGTTGATGAAATGGTAGTCCTGCACCGGGAACGTCTTGAACAAGGCCAACTGCTCCTGGGTGAACGCCTTGAAGTGCGGAAGAATCTGCTCCCAGTCTGGCGTGCAATCCCCATAAAACCAGACATGAAACGGAATGCCCTGCTCCTCATAGGTCTGGCGTTGCAAACTGGCGCTGGCAATGAACGGAGAATCTACCAGATGGTCAAAATCACGCGCCTCTAAGGTGTTTCCTCCTGAAACTGGCAAGCCGCAGGCAATCTGCCAGTCCGCGGGAATCTCCATCGCCAAAGAGCAGGGGAGATGCTCCTGGCCCTGCGCGGTGAGCAGGCAGTTGACCGGGTTTACATACAGGACTTGTTCATCTACCCAAGACCCACCGGCGTCCATCTGGCGGGCGTAGAAATTGTAGCGCACTTCTAGTTCATTATTTCCTTGGGTGTCTACCTGCCAGCGGTCTTTGTTTACTTTCTTAAACGGCAGGGCTTCTCCGGTCAGGGTCAGCACCTCAACCGCTTGTAGTTTTTGCGCGAAGTTCTGGAGTTCGTACCGGCCGGGTCGCCAGGTGGGCAGTTGCAGGAAGAGGGTAGGCTCTGTAATCTGAGTGATATGGGTGCTGACTTGTATGTAAGAGCTCAGCGGGTTTCGGCTGGAAAGGCGGTACTGTATCATATAGCGTGCTAACGAACTTCTTGAATGGATAACGGCCGGAAGTTGCAAGATTTTAGGATGAGAGGCAATAAACATCCAGCAACGTTTAGCATAGCGCAGGTTTAGGCCATACTTTTAAACTAAGCCTGCCCAGGGCCGTTAAATCAAGTATATGGGCTTTAAGTTTTTGATTGTCTGTTGTTTCAGGGAAAAGATATGGATGAAATAGAAGAACAAGAAGCCGCCCTTAAAAAGCAAAAGAAGAAGGCCAAGGAAAAAAGAAAGGAAGAAGAGAAGGCTCAAGAGAAGCAGGCGGCACTCATTGCAAAGGAACGGATTAGCGGTCTTACCAACATGTACCGCACCGCGGCTAGAAATCACGTGTCCTACATAGCCATAGGGGACCGGCGCGCCAACATTTTGATAGGTATCTGCACGCTGGCCATCTCAGTGATGTTTACGGTGTACTTGCGCAAGTTTGAAGAAATCAGCATTTACCTCATCCCTACCATCATCTTAATTTGTACCTGTACCGGCACCATGGTTTTGGCCATCATCTCTACCAGGCCAGACCATACGCGCGGGTATTATACTTTAGACGAGGTAGCCGATAAAGAAGTAAACCTGCTCCATTTTGAGAACTTCCATAAGATGTCCATCCGGGAATATGAGATGGCCATGGACAAACTCCTGGAGAACGGAACCCGCTCCCGGCACGCTCTCATGCGCGATTTACACGGTCTGGGGGTTTCTGTGGCCCGCAAGTACCATTACCTCCGGCTAAGCTACAATGTCTTGATGGTAGGATTTGTGCTTACGGTGCTGGCGTTTTTTGTGGTCATTTTCATTCATAGGTAGACTGTTTCTTCTTGGTTGCGCATACTGCTCTTACAGCCCAATTCTCTTGTATTACTGAAGTTTGTGACAAGGCAAACTAGGTCTTGTGCTGTCGTTTTTGGCCTGTTTTCTGGGAATGACGCTAAAAACAGGATTTGCTTTTACCAGTGCATAGGCCTTTCTTTGTTGGGTAGTACGTCGTTTTTGGCTTGTTTTAGAAGAATTAGGCCAAAAACGGTTTGACGCTGAGCCCTATATGGAAGCATAGCTTTTAGCTGAGACGGGTAACGTGCAAATAATCAAATTAAAATATGGGAGCAGGGTTGATTTATCAGATTTGATTTCTTAATTTTGCAACCCTTAATATAATGTTTAGTGTAAGATGAAAAGAACATTCCAACCTTCGCAACGCAAAAGAAGAAATAAGCATGGTTTCCGCTCAAGAATGGAAACTGCCAATGGTAGAAGAGTATTAGCTAGCAGAAGAGCTAAAGGCCGTCACAAACTGACCGTTTCTGACGAAAGAAGACACAAAGCCTAATTTTTCTGAGTAGCTCGCTGCAAGGCGCCTCGCGAATGGGTACCTTCACTGAACATTCTGCAGAAGAGCAACCGATTTCTTATAGATTTCAGAGAGAAGAACGTTTACGGAGCAAAAAGCTGATAGACCAGCTGTTCCGTGAAGGTTCTTCTTTCAATTCTTACCCTTTGCGGTTTGTGGTCCTCAGGTTGCCGCAGCCCAGCCCAGGCTCCTCGGTGCAGGTCTTAGTCTCTGTGTCTAAGCGCCATTTCAAGAAAGCGGTGGACCGAAACCGGCTCAAACGCCAAATACGCGAGGCTTACCGTCTCCAAAAACATGCCATTACTGCGTCCATTTCCCCGGACACTACCCTGCTTATCGCCTTTTTATTTACAGGGAAGGAAAAATCTTCTTTCAATACCATCTGTAAAAAACTAAATTCAGGGCTGGAGCGTTTGATTTTAGAATAGCTTCTCATTTTTCCCTATTCCACCTGTGTAATATGCTGAAGAAATCTTTCGCTGGCCTTCTTGTAGCCGGTGCGGCATGGGGCCTTTTCTCTTTTACCAACTCAGACACCTCTGAGCGGTACTTTGACATAGCCAAGAACCTGGACATTTTTGCTACGCTCTTCAAGGAGGTGAACACCTACTATGTAGATGACGTGCCGCCTACCAAGCTGGTGCGCGTGGGGATTGATGCGATGCTCAAGTCCCTGGACCCTTACACCAACTTCATTCCTGAAGATGATATAGAAGATTTCAGGACCATGACTACCGGGCAGTACGGCGGTATTGGGGCTTTGGTAGGCAAACGCGAAGGGCGCACCATCATCTCTCTTCCACATGAAGGCTCTCCCGCTCAAAAGGCCGGTCTGCTCATTGGCGATGAGATTTTAAAGATTGATGGCGTTGACCTGTCCAAGAAGAATGACAATGAAGTAAGCAAGCTCTTGAAAGGGCAGGCCGGTACGCCTGTTAAGCTAGAGATTAAGCGCTTTGGCGTGGACAAACCCATGCTGGTGGACGTGACCCGCGCCAACATACAAATCAACAATGTGCCGTATTATGGCATGATTAATTCTGAAGTAGGCTATCTGCAACTGTCAGGATTTACCGTTGATGCTGGGGTAGAGGTGCGCAAAGCTGTTACTAAACTAAAAGAGCAAGGCGCTAAGAAGATTATCCTGGACTTGCGTGACAACCCGGGCGGTCTGCTGAACGAGGCAGTGAACATCTCTAACCTCTTCTTGCCGCGCGGGAAAGACATTGTGAGCACCAAAGGAAAAGTGACCGAGTACAACAAAATGTACAAAGCCCTGGACGAGCCTTTGGATGTGCAGATGCCGTTGGTGGTCTTGGCTAGTTCTAACAGTGCCTCGGCGGCAGAGATTGTGGCCGGTGCTTTGCAGGATTATGACCGTGCCGTGTTGGTAGGGGAGCGTACGTATGGCAAAGGCCTGGTGCAAATGACACGTCCATTGTCTTACAACTCCCAGTTGAAAGTGACTACGGCTAAGTATTACATCCCAAGCGGTCGTTGTATACAGGCCATTGACTATGCGCACAGGAATGCAGACGGCACGTTAAATAAAACGCCAGATTCTTTGCGCGCGGCTTTTAAGACTGCCAATGGCAGAACGGTATATGACGGTGGTGGTATCTCTCCAGACATTGAGGTAAAGGACAAGCCTCTGCCAGATATTATAAGAGTACTCATTACCAAGAGCTACTTGTTTGATTATGCCAACCGGTTCAAGGCGGCTAATCCATCTATAGCCTCAGCCAAAGACTTTAGATTGTCTGATGCCGAGTATCAGAAGTTTGTCTCTTACCTAAACGGCAAAGACATCTCTTATTCTACAGACGTGGAGAAAGCCTTAGACAACATGATCAAGAAGTCCAAGGAAGACAAGCACTATGAAGACGTGCGCACAGACATTGAGCAGATCAGAAAGAAAGTGGCTACCAACAAGAGTAATGACTTGGTGCGTTTCAAGCCTGAGATTACAGAGATGTTAGAGCAAGAGATTGCGGCACGTTATTACCTGCAGAAGGGGATAGTGGAATCTACCTTTGATGATGACCAGGATATCTTGGCCGCGCTGGATGTTTTGAACAACCCCACCAAGTACCAAAGCTTGTTGACCGCTTCGGCTAAAAAGTAAAACCACTCTATTATATATAGTGTAGTAAAGTAAACTAAGAAGGGCGATGCATGCATCGCCCTTCTTAGTTTCAAAACCTGTAGCTTTGCAATAGAAAGTGCTCAATGCATATAATATAGAATGGCCTACATCCTTTCCTTAGAAACCTCTTCATCGGTCTGCTCGGTGGCTCTGCACCAAGACCAGCAACTGCTGACCTATGCAGAACTTAGATTAGAGAAATCGCATTCGTCGCACATTACGGTCATGGTCAACCAGGTGCTGGAGTATGCAAGCGTTTCATTAAAAGAAGTTGATGCCGTAGCAGTTTCGGGTGGCCCGGGCTCTTATACCGGTCTACGGATAGGTTCAGGAACAGCCAAAGGCCTTTGCTATTCTCTAGACATTCCATTGATAGCCGTTGATACGCTTATGTCCATGGCGCAACAAGTGATAGGGACTACTCCTAACAAAGAGGGGTTTCTCTATTGCCCCATGCTAGATGCCCGTCGGTCTGAGGTGTATACCTGTATAGTGACGCATGATTTAAATACTGCTCTGCCAGTGGAGCCTTTAATATTAGAGTCCAGCAGTTTTGCCCCGTACTTAGAAACTCAACCGGTGGTGTTCTTTGGGAACGGGGTCACCAAGGCCAAAGAATTGTTGGCCCCGCATGAGAACGCATTTTATCTGGAGAATGTTAAACCTTCAGCAAAAGCCATAGGAGAACTGGCTTTCGCAAAATTACAAGCACAGCAGTTTGAAGATGTGGCCTATTATGAGCCCTTCTATTTAAAAGAAGTATATATCACCAAGCCTTCAATCAAATAAGAACATGGAAGAGTTTGTTAACCGAGTAGCCAACAGCGGACTTGTTACTATTAACCTGGAGGAGTTACTGCATCCAGGTGAAAGAGTGGTCTATGATATAAAGGATAATCTATTCCATGGCTTGATGCTGCGCGAGAAGGATTTCAGGGCTTTTGTGAAAGAGCATGACTGGTCTCAATACGCTGGAAAGAATGTAGCCATCATTTGTTCAACAGACGCCATTGTTCCTACTTGGGCTTATATGCTGTTAGCAAGCAAGCTTCAGCCGTTTGTGAATAGATATGTGTTTGGAGATTTAGATGCCTTGGAGCAAGCCTTATTCCAAGATGCCATTGCCTCTATAGATATTGAGCAGTACCAAGACGCCAAATTGGTCATTAAAGGATGTGGTCATATTCCTGTTCCTACTTATGCCTACGTAGAGATTATGCAGAAACTGCTTCCGGTGGCAAGTAGTATCATGTATGGAGAACCATGCTCAACAGTGCCTATTTACAAGAAGCCAAAGGAAAGAACCGAGGCTTAATAAATCACTTTGAAATCTTTCCCGCTCCGTGCCAGGCGGTTATGCGGCGCGCCCCGTTTTCTTCCGCCTTCCCGCTTGGAAACCCGGCCCGTCTGGCTACCTTTGCACTCCCAACAACAAGGGGGCTCCGCCGAAAGGGCGGAGGGAAAAGCCAAAAAAAAACCTCGCGCCGGGTGTTGCAAGCTTAGGAAAGTTTCCTACCTTTGCACTCCCTTCCAAGAAGGGCCTCCGCCGGAAGGGCGGATGGGGGAGAGGAAAAAAAAACCCGCACGGTGCTTGGAAAGTAAAACGAGTTTCCTACCTTTGCACTCCCTTCTGAAAAGGAGGTCTTCGCCGAAAGGGCGGAGGGAAAAAAAGAGAGAAAAAATCGCACTGGTGCTTGGAAGTTGAGAGCTTCTTCTTACCTTTGCAACCCGGTCTGGAAACAGGCCCTCCGGATCTGGAACGCAGGTTCGGAAGAAAAAAAAGACAGAAAAATTTTGGTCGTCTGAAAGGTCTTCGCTACCTTTGCAACACGCAAAAGTAACTGGCCATTAGACACATACAGCAGAAAGACACGAAACGAAAAGCTTGTTTCGCAGTCACGGGGGAAAGCCCCGTGGGAAGTTCTTTGAGTAGATGGGATAAGATAGGAAGAGCACACCGGCAGCGATGCCGGGGTGAGAA